>CAWABG010000028.1:0-23121 GCA_963780245.1 uncultured Actinomycetota bacterium | reverse complement strand
AGATCGGCGATGAACGCGAGTGCCTCGTCGGTCAGGATCTCCTCGGAGCGCTCGACCTGCGGGCCGGAGACGGTGATGGCTGCCATGCCGTCACCGTAGTGGTCGTCAGCGTGCTTCGGGTACGCCGTACGTCGTGGTCCGTTCCCGCACCGGGCGGCCGATACCCGCCCCGATATCGACGAGCTCGGCGACCGTTTTGGCGGACCCGTGCTCGGAACCCGCCATCCGAGAGATCGTCTCCTCCATCAGGGTGCCGCCCACGTCGTTCGCACCGGCCCGAAGCATGGCGCGGGTGCCGTCGACGCCGAGCTTGACCCACGAGGTCTGGATGTTGCGGATCCGCCCGTGCAGCAGGATCCGCGACATCACGTGCACCGCCAGGTTGTCCCGCAGCGTCGGGCCGGGGCGGGCGACGCCGGCGAGGTAGATGGGTGCCGACGTGTGCACGAACGGCAGCGGCACGAACTCGGTGAAACCGCTCGCCCCGAAATCCAATGCTGTGTCCTGGATGTCCGCCAGCACGCGAGAGATGGCCGACCCAATGCCGCGGGTTGTCGACGTGGCCGTACATCATCGTCGAGGTGGTCGGGATGCCGAGCCGGTGTGCGGTGCTGACGACCTCGATCCACGTGCGGGCCGGCAGCTTGCCCTTGGTGAGCACCCAACGCACTTCGTCATCCAGGATCTCGGCGGCGGTGCCCGGCAGCGATCCGAGGCCGGCTTCGCGCGCCTTCAATAGGAAGTCCTCGATGGACAGCCCGGTGCGGGCGGTGCCGTTGACGACCTCCATCGGACTGAACGCGTGCACATGCATGTCGGGCACCCGCTGCTTCACGGCCGTCACGAGCTCGAAGTAGGCGTCGGCCGGCAGTTCGGGGTCGATGCCGCCCTGCATGCAGACCTCGGTGGCGCCCAGCGCCCAGGCCTCCTCCGCCCGGTCGGCGACCTCGTCGAGGGAGAGGGAGTAGGCGTCGGCGTCGGTACGCCGCTGGGCGAACGCGCAGAACCGGCACCCGACATAACAGACGTTGGTGAAGTTGATGTTCCGGTTGACGACGTAGGTGACGTCGTCGCCGACCGTTTCCTTGCGCAGGTCGTCGGCGAGCCGGCACACCTGCTCCAGGAGCTCGCCCTCCGCTGTCATCAGGGTCAGTGCATGCTCGTCGGTGAGGTTGCGGGGGTCCTTCTCGGCCGCCTTCAGCGCATCCGCGCCGTGCGCGTGCAACACGGCGGGGGTGCCGGTGCTTGATGCTGCGTCCTTGACCGATGCCCAGTCGCCGTAGACGGTCGCGAAGTCGTCGCGCCGGTCGTTGGTGCGGCCCTCGGTGTCGACCGCAGCGTGCAGGTCGGTGCGACCCACGGACGCGAACCCGCCGTCGGGCTCCTGCCAGGGCAGGCCGGACGGGCGTACGTCGGGCACGGCCAGACCGTCGGGCCCGGCGAGCGCCGCGACGTGAGCCGAGACCCGCGGGTCCAGCCAGGGCTCGCCGGCGACGACGTACTCCGGATGGACGGTGAGCCGGGCCTTCAGCTCCAAGCCGCACTCGGAGGTGACTGCGCGCAGGCGGTCGAGTGAGGGCCACGGTCGCTCGGGGTTGACGTGGTCCGGGGTCAGCGGCGACACCCCGCCCCAGTCATCGACGCCCGCCTCGAGCAGGGCGCGGCACTCAGCCAGGTCGACCAGGTTGGGGGGTGCCTGCACCCGCGCCTTCGGGCCCAGGACCAGGCGAGTGACCGCGATCGCGGCTCGGTACTCGTCGAGGTCGAGGTCATCGGTGTGCCGCATCGCCGTGTCGGGCTTGGCGCGGAAGTTCTGCACGATCACTTCCTGCACCGCGGAGTAGCGGCGGGAGGTCTCGCGGAGCGCGAAGATCGTCTCGGCCCGCTCGGTCAGCGTCTCGCCGATGCCGACGAGCAGTCCGGTGGTGAACGGGATCGAGAGCCGGCCAGCGTCCTCCAGGACCCGCAACCGCACTTCCGGGTCCTTGTCGGGGGAGCCGTAGTGCGCCTCGCCCTTCGTCTCGTAGAGCCGCCGCGACGTGGTCTCCAGCATCATCCCCATCGAGGGGGAGACGGGCTTGAGTCGGTTCAGCTCCTCCCACGTCATCACGCCGGGGTTCAGGTGCGGCAGCAGCCCGGTCTCCTCCAGCACCCGCACCGCCATCGCGCGGACGTAGGCGAGTGTGGAGTCGTAGCCCTGCTCGTCGAGCCACGCCCGGGCCTGGGGCCAGCGGTCCTCCGGCCGGTCGCCCAGCGTGAACAGCGCCTCCAGGCAGCCGAGCTCGGCGCCCTGGCGGGCGATGTCGAGGATCTCGTCAGGGGAGAGGTAGGGCGAGCGGCCGTCCCGCTCCGCCTGGCCCGGCGTCTCCACGAACGTGCAGTAGTGGCACCGGTCTCGGCAGAGCCGGGTCACCGGGATGAACACTTTCGGGGAGTAGGTCACGACGTCCTGGCGTCCGGCCGCGACCAGCCCGGCGTCGCGGACCTTCGCGGCTGCCGCGGTGAGCCGGTCCAGTTCCACACCGGTGGCGCCGAGCAGGGCCGCGGCCTCGGCAACGTCCAGAGCTGCGCCACGCTCGGCCCGCGCCAAGGCACGGCGTACCTGCTGGGGGGTGGGCGCCTCGATCATCGCGCTCAGGCTAACCGCGCGTGGGCCGGAGGAATTCCCCGGCCCACGCGGTGAACGGCAGTCAGATCAAGGTCAGACCAGGACCTTCTCCTCCTCGGCGGCCGGACCCGGCGGCGCCGTGTCGTCACTCTGCTGGTCGAGCTTGCTCGGCCACCAGATCTTGCTCCCGAGGTCGAGATTGATGGCGGTGACCAACACCGAACGCACGATCATGGTGTCGAGCAGAACCCCCAGCGCGACTGCCACTCCCAACTCTGCTAGGAACACGAATGGCAGTTGGCCGAGCACGAGGAACGTCGCAGCCAGCACCAGACCAGCGGAGGTGATCACGCCACCCGTCGAGGCCAGCGCGATCAGCGATCCCCTGCGGGTCCCGTGCTGCTGGGTCTCCTCTCTCACTCTGGTCATCAGGAAGATGTTGTAGTCGATGCCCAGCGCCACGAGGAACACGAACGCGAACAACGGGAAGCCCGCGTCGGCGCCCTCGAAACCGAGGATGTACTTGAAGATCAGCGCCGACAGACCCAGGGCCGCCCCGAACGACAGGACCACGGTGGCCAGGAGGATGAGAGGCGCCACCAAGGCGCGCAGGAGCAGGATCAGGATGAGCAACACGACCACCAGGACGACGGGGATGATCACCTTGTTGTCCCGGTCAGAAGCGATCTTGGTGTCCAGGTAGAACGCCGCTCCGCCTCCGACCAGCGCATCGGCCCCATCGACGCCGTCGACATTGTCACGAGCGTCCTCCACGACGTCCCACGCGGCGTGAGACGCAAGGTCGAGCGTCATCGGGTACTCGACCCAGGCCCGGTCGTCTCCGAGCGGCCTCGCATCGGACGGTTTGCCGAGAGCGCCGATGTCGGCCAGCGACTCTTGGACCGCCGGCATGGTGTTGGCGTCCGCTACCACCTGGAGGGTGTTGGAGTTGTCCGCCAGGTCATGGGACTCCATGAGCTTCTGGGCCGTGATCGAGTCGAACTCCTCGGTGAACGAGTCCTCCGTGGACAGGCCCGTGGCGTCCAGCTTGAAGATGCCGAGGCAGGCGATCATGAGCACGCCGGCCGTGACCGCCCACACTGCACGTGGGCGCACGCTGATTCGGTTGCCCACGCGAGCCCAGAGACCACGCTGCGTCGGCTCGTCGGATCCGAACGCCGGCCGCTTGGGCCAGAAGAACCACCGACCGAAGATCACCAGCAGTGCCGGCAGCAGCGTGAGCATGACCACGACGGTCACTGCCACACCTGCGGCAAGTACCGGGCCCAGACCTGACGTGGAGTTGAGGTCGGCAAGGGTCAGGCACATCAGGCCGACCACGACTGTCGCAGCGCTCGCGAACAGCGCCGGCGCCGCCCGGTGAAGCGCGAAGGCCATGGCCTCGTGCCGGTCCTCGTGCCGCCGGAGCTCTTCTCGATATCTCGCCACCAGGAGGAGCGCGTAGTCGGTGCCGGCGCCGATCACCAGGATGCCGAGGATGTATTGACTCTGGTCGTTGACCGTCACGTCGGCGTACTTCGCCAACAGGTAGACCACTCCACCGGACATCTGGAATGCGACGACCGCGCTGATGATCGGAAGCAGCCACAGGATGGGGCTGCGGTAGGTGAAGAGGAGGATCAGGATGACCACGCCCAAGGTGCTCATGATCAGCACGACGTGGGAGCCCTCGAACGACTCGGCGAAGTCCGAGGCCTGACCGCCGAACCCGCCGACGTAGACATCTCCGCCCTCGATCTTCGCGAAGTCACGGATCTCGTTGACCGGGTCGGGAACCTTGTTCCATCCGTCCTTGCCGAAGTTGAACGTGAAGTAGACGTAGGCCACTTCGCCGTCCTCTGACACGAGATCGGGCACGTTCTGCCCTTGGGCGCGCAACGCTGTGGCCGCGTTGGGGCTCAGCGCTCCCTCCTCGGTGACGCCGTCGAGCTGGGCGATCTCAGTCGCGTGCTCGTCCATCGCCGCGAGGTCAGCCTCGGTGAGCCCACCGGTGCGGTGGTAGACGACGAGTGTCGGAATGTCGTTGGGGTTGACGTCGTCGGACAGCTCGTCGGCGACCTTGGTCGAGTCCGCGGAGGCGGGGACCCACGAGGATTGCTCGTTGTCCTTGACGTCCCCCAACTTGCCGCCGAGGAAGCCGAGAATGCCCGTGAGCACGATGACGGCGACAAGAACGACCCATTTGGTGATCCGGCCGGTGAGTTTGCCGGCAACTTGAAGATGCATGGGGGTAACCCTTTCAGGGGGTGGGGACAGTCCGCATCCGGGATTTCCCTGAGGAGACCGCGGTCACCGACCTTTCTCATCGGTGACGACGCGGGTGCCCTGTTTGTGACAGCCCAGCCGGTCTGGACCAGTTGAAAATTCACGCCCCGCGGCCCGAGCTCGCGAGGAAGGCGAACGGGGCGGGAGATCGAGTAGGGCTCGGCTCAGATCCGAGCGGAGCGAGGAACTGAGCGACCGGTATCGAGATTCAGCCGTAAAGGCGGTCCACGACGTCGGAGTACTTCGAGTTCACGACCCGGCGCTTGAGCTTCAGCGTCGGCGTCAGCTCCTCGGACTCCGCCGTCCACTCGACCGGCAGCAGCTCGAAGGCCTTGACCTGCTCGGGACGGGACAGTCGCTCGTTGGCCGCGTCGACGGCCTGCTGCGCCATCGCCTGGATCTCCGGTTTCTGGGCCAGGTCGGCGAGGTCGGTGAACTCCACTCCCAGCTTCTGGGCGACCAGCGGCGCGATCTCGCCGTCGAGGGTCAGCAGGGCGACGACGTACGACCGGTTGTCGCCGATCGCCATCGCGTGGCCGACGATCGGGGACTCCTTGAGGTAGTTCTCGATGTTGGACGGCGCGATGTTCTTGCCCGCGGAGGTGATGATCAGCTCCTTCTTGCGGTCGACGATCGCGAAGAAGCCGTCGTCGTCGAGGGTGCCGATGTCACCGGTGTGCACCCACCCTTTATCGTCGATGAGCGCCCGAGTGGCCTCCTCCTGCTTGTGGTAACCCGGTGTTATCACCGGGCCGCGCACCAGCACCTCGCCGTCGTCGGCCAGCTTGACCTCCATGCCCGGGTTGGCTCGGCCGACAGTGCCGAGGCGGAAGCCACCTGGCCCGTTGGCCGTGACCGCGCCGCAGGTCTCGGTCATGCCGTAGACGTCGTAGACCTTCAGGCCGAGGCCGGCCATGAAGCGGGCCACCTCGATCGGCATCGGGGCCGCCGCGGACCCCGCCCAGGTGACCTGGTCGAGCCCCAGCATCAGCTTGAGAAATCCCAGGATCGCCTCGTCGGCCTGGCGGTAGGCCTCCTCGATCTCGGGCGTCATCGTGCCGCCGACCTCCTGCGCCTCGACCCAGGCCAAGGCGGCGGCCATCGAGTCCTGCACCATCTTCACGTTGTCGGGGTTGTCGTCGGCCGCGAGCTTGGCGGAGATGCCGGTCTTGATCTTCTCCCACACGCGGGGGACGCCGAAGAACCCGGTCGGATGCACCTCGCCGAGGGTCGCGAGCAGTTCGGACGGGTCTCCGATGGCATGCGCGTGGGTCCCGGTCATCATCGGGCCGTAGAGCCCGAGCACCCGCTCGGCGATGTGTGCGAGAGGCAGGTAGCTGACCATCCGTTGTACGCCGTCGAGGCCGGCCGCCTCCAGCGTGCTGACCGCTTCGTACAGGACGTTGTGGTGGGTGAGCACCACGCCCTTCGGATTCCCCGTGGTGCCGGACGTGTAGATGATCGTCGCCGGTGCATCGGGGTCCAGGTCACCGTGCCGCTGGTCGAGCTCGTCCGGGTTGTCCGCGCGACGCGCGGCGCCGGCTGCGACCAGGTCGTCCCAGCTCAGGAAGCGCTCGTCTCCCTCCGGTACGGCGTCGGCGTCGATCAGCACGACGTGCTGGGTGTGGCCCTCTTCCAATGCCCGGGTCCAGCGCGCCAGCTGATCGGCACCTTCGAGCACCGCGACGACCGGCGTGGACTCCCCGGCGACGTAGGCCACCTGCTCGGGGGAGAGCGTGTTGTAGATAGACATCGGGGTGAGTGCGGCGTGCACTCCGCCGATGTCGGCGATGTAGTGCTCGATCCGGTTGGTGGCCATGATCGCGACCGTGTCGCCCACCTGGGCACCGAGACCGATCAGCCCGGCGGCCACGTCGAGCCCGCGCTCGCGGACGTCGGTCCAGGTGTAGGTGCGCCAGGCCTCGCCCTCGGGCACCTGGTGCTTGTCGGAGTACGCCGGCAGGTCGGCGTGCGCGGCCACGGTGTCGCTGAGGACGTCGATGAGCGTGCGACGCCCGACTTCCTGTTCGATCCGGGCCCGGTCGGTCGCGATGTCGGTCATCGTGCTACTCCTCGTGGCAGGTGCCGGTGTCGGGGATAGGGAGCAGTGTGACCGCGATCACCGGTCGGCCACAAGGAACTGTTCAGAGTCCGAGGCTGCGCCCGATGATCTCCTTCTGGATCTCGGTCGTGCCGCCGTAGATCGTCTGGATCCGGCTGTCGGCGTAGGCCTTCGCGATGGGGTACTCGAGCATGTAGCCGTAGCCGCCGTGCAGCTGCAGGCCCTGGTCGACGACCTTCTTCTGCAGCTCGGTGGTCCACCACTTCGCCATCGACGCGAGGCTCGCGTCGACCTCGCCGGCGTTCAGCTTGAGGATGCAGTCGTTGACGAAGACCCGGGCGATGTGGGCCTCGGTGGCCATCTCCGCGAGCATGAAGCGGTTGTGCTGGAACTTGCCGATCGGCTTGCCGAACGCCTCGCGCTCCTTGGCGTAGGCGAGCGACAGGTCCAAGACGTGCTCGATCGCGGCAACCGCGATCGCGGCGATCGAGAGGCGCTCCTGAGGCAGGTTCATCATCAGCGAGATGAAGCCGGAGCCCTCCTCGCCGAGGAGGTTCTCCTTCGGCACCGCGACGTTGTCGAAGAACAGCTCGGAGGTGTCCTGGGCCTTGAGGCCGATCTTCTCGAGGTTGCGGCCGCGCTCGAAGCCCGGCATCCCCCGCTCGACGACCAGGAGGCTGATCCCCTGGTGACCGGCGTCGGGATCGGTGCGGGCGACCACGATGACCAGGTCGGAGATGATCCCGTTGCTGATGAAGGTCTTGGAGCCGTTGACGACGTAGTGGTCGCCCTTGTCGACCGCGGTGGTGCGGATGCCCTGCAGGTCGCTGCCGGCGCCGGGCTCGGTCATCGCGATCGCGGAGATCAGCTCGCCGGAGACGAGCCCGGGCAGCCAGCGACGCTTCTGCTCTTCATTGGCGAGGTTGCTGATGTAGGGCACGACCACGTCGGTGTGCAGCGTGAACCCGAGCCCGCCGGCGCCGACCCGAGTGATCTCCTCGGCGATGATCGCGTTGTAGCGGAAGTCCTTGACCCCGGCCCCGCCGTACTCCTCCTCGACGTCGAAGCAGAGCAGACCCTGCTCGCCCGCGCGGGTCCAGACCTCACGGCTGACCTGGCCGTCCTTCTCCCACTGGTCGTGGTACGGGACGACTTCCTTCTCCATGAAGGCCCGCGCGGTGGCGCGGAAGTCCTCGTGCTCCTGCTCGTAGATCGACGGCCTCTCGGGCATCGGTTCCTCCGGGTAGCGGGGTCGGGTCCGGGGCTACTGTTACAGCGATACTGTCACAATACAAGTGTACGATCGGACACATGACCGCGCTCCCTGACGACGCCCCCGACGGGCTGCTCACGATCGACGAGCTGGCCGTCGCGGTGGGGATGACGGTGCGCAACACCCGCTACTACGCGAGCCTCGGATTGATGCCGGCGCCGATCCGGCGCGGCAGGGTGGCCTACTACGACGACGTGCACCGGGCCCGGCTCGAACTCGTCCGCGCGCTCCAGCAGCACGGCTTCACGCTGCAGGCGATCGAGGGGTTCGTAGGCACCCTCCCCGCCGACGCGACCGTCGAGCAGCTCGCCCTCCAGCGCGCCATGCTGACTTCCTGGACGCCGCAGCCCCCGGTGGAGCTGAATCGTCGCGAGCTCGAGGAGCGAGCCGGCCGCAAGCTCTCCGCCGACGACCTGCGTCTACTGGTGGTGCTGGGCTCGGTGCAACGCCGGGGCAAGTCGTACGTCGCGCTGCCCACCCTCGAGGTCGGGCTCGGCCTGCTGGACCTCGACGTACCCGAGGAGAGCCTCAACGCCGCGGGTGAGGCGATCCGCCGGCACATGGAGGCACTGGTCGAGGAGCTCACCGACATCCTGCGCACGTTCATGCTGCAGCCGTTCCGCGAGCAGGGTGAGAACCCTGCCGAGGCGGAGCGGATCCGGGAGACGCTGCCGCAGCTGCGTCAGCTCACGCTCGAGGCGGTGGTCGGTGGTTTCCAGCAGGCGGCGAACGCGGTGATCACCCGGTCGCTCGCCGCGAGGGACTGACTAGATCTCTGAGAGCAGCGCCAGCCCGGTCACCACGACCAGGCCGAGCACCACGACGTCGCCGGCGATCATCAGCGCCGAGTCCTTCACCTTCACCCGGCTGGCGATGGCACCCAGCATGAGGCAGGCGAACCCAACGTGGCCGTTGACGCCGAGGCCGGGCACCGCGGGTCCGGTGAGTACGCCGACAGCCCCGGCCGTCTCGAGCGTCCCGATGACCCGCCAGAGCCCGGGCTGCATCCCGAAGTGGTCCCGGATCTCCAGGCTCTGCTTGACCCCGAGCACCTTCACGCCGCCCGTCACCAGGAAGAGGGCGCCCGTGACGATCGCGAGGACGGTCGCCATGTCAGCTGACCCACTCCTTGACCTGCGCCACGGTAGCCGCGGGGTCGTCGGTGGCCGGCGCGACCGAGAGGTTGGTGATGCCGGCCTCCTTGAACGCCGCGATCCGCTCCTTGACGTAGGACTCGGGACCTACCAGGTTGCCGGCCTCGAGCCACTCCATCGGGATCAGGGCCTCGGCGTCGCGCTTGTTGCCGTCGAGGTAGAGGTCCTGGATCTCCTTGGCCTCCTTCTCATAGCCGTACTGGCAGGCGAGGTCGTTGTAGAAGTTCTTGCCTCGGGCGCCCATGCCCCCGACGTACAGCGCATAGACCGGGCGCATCAGGTCGAGCATTCCCTTCACGTCCTCACCGATGGCGACCAGGCCGCCGGCGTTCACCTCGAGCGGGGCCAGGTCGGAGGAGCGCTTCGCGGTGCCCTTGGCCAGGGCGTCGCCCCACACCTCCTTGGCCTTCTCGGGGTAGAAGAGCCAGGGCAGCCATCCGTCGGCGACCTCGGCGGTCATCTCGACGTTCTTGTCTCCGAGCGCCGCCACCCACAGCGGTACGGCGGACCGCTCGGGCTTGTTGAGCAGCTTGAGCGCCTTGCCGAGTCCGAGCCCCTGGTCGGCGGGCAGGGGCAGCGTGAAGATCCCGTCGCTGGTCAGCCGCTCGTGGCGCAGGCCCTTCCGGATGATCTCGATGACCTCGCGGGTGCGGGCGATCGGCTTCTCGTAAGGAATGCCGTGGAAGCCCTCGATCACCTGCGGGCCCGAGGCGCCGAGGCCGATCACGGCCCGGCCACCGGAGACGTTGTCCAGGCCGGCCACCGTCTGCAGCAGGGCGCCTGGGGTACGGGAGTAGACGTTGAGGATGGCCGCGCCGATCTCGACCGTCTCGGTCTTCGCCGCGAGGTAGCCCATCAGCGTGGGCGCGTCGAAGCCGTAGGGCTCCGCGACCCAGATGGTGTCCAGCCCCGCCTTCTCCAGCCCGGCGACCTGGTCGGCGGTCTCCCGCGGGTTGCCGGCGTACACCAGTGGCATCGAGAGCTTCACGTTTCATCCCCTGTCGGGTGGGCGGGCGGTCGTGGTCACTGTGACAAGATCACTGTCAAGATCGCAAGTGTCTGTGACGTACCCGTTCGCACCGAGGAGTGAGCCCTGTCGTGACGTACCGCATCGCCGTGATCGGTGGCACCGGACCGCAGGGCAAGGGACTGGGCTACCGGTTCGCCCGGCACGGGCACACCGTGGTGCTCGGCTCCCGCGCCGCGGAGAAGGCGGTTCCCGTGGCGGCCGAGGTCAGCGAGCGGCTGGCCGGGGTCTCCGGCGCCGGCGAGGTGACCGGCGCAGCGAACGCGGAGGCCTGCGCGGACGCCGACGTGGTGCTGCTCGCGGTGCCGTACGACGGCCACGACGAGCTGGTCGCGACCCTGCCGTTGGCCGACAAGGTCGTGGTCTCGTGCGTGAACCCGTTGGCGTTCGACAAGGCCGGGCCCTCGGGCCGGGTCATCGACGGCGGCGAGGGCTCGGCGGCCGAGTCCGCGCAGCGGATCGCCCCCGACGCGGCCGTGGTTGGCGCCTTCCACCACGTCTCTGCCGTGACCCTGTGGGGGGACGAGGACTACCTCGCCGACGAGGACGTGCTGGTCTGCGGCGACAGCGACGAGGCCAAGCAGGTCGTGATCGATCTGGCCCGCTGCGTGACCGGCCGCGACGGCATCGACGCTGGCCGGCTGCGACTGGCCCGTCAGCTCGAGCCGCTGACCGCCGTACTGATCTCGATCAACAAGAAGTACAAGACCCACTCGGGAGTGCGGATCTCCGGCATCTGAGGCAGGCTCGGCCCATGGGTCTCTTCTCGAGGCTGAAGGCGCAGGTCGAGGCGGCGCAGGCAGCCGGCAACGCGATGGCCGGCGTTGGGCCGGCCTCCGACATCCCCGAGTTCGTCGCGCCGTGGCCGCAGGAGGAGGTCGACCGCCTGCTCCAGGGTCCGGGACCGATCCGCGCGATCATGCTCGGCAGCCGCCATCAGGTGCTTGAGGACGGCGAACGCATCGGCCGGATGCGCGTACACGTGCGGCTCCGCCCACGCGGCCCCGAGGGCACGCTCGGTGACGAGGTGACGGTCAAGGCCTCGGTCAGCTCGTGGGTGGCCACCTTGCTCGAGCCCGGCCTCGACATCCCGGTCGAGCGCGACCTGAGCACCGGCGCGATCACCAAGGTCGCCTCCAAGCAGCTCACCGAGGAGCTCGCGGGACGCAAGGCAGAGGCCGACAAGATCCGCCCGGGCTTCGCCGTCGACCCGGCCCTGCAGGGGATGGCCGAGACGGCGGGCGCGATCCGCGACGCCATCACCGGCAAGGCGAACCCGGAGCAGTCACCTCTGTCGGTGAGCGACCCCCGGCGGGAGTCGGTCGACGGCATCACCTGGGAGACATACGTCGCCGTGAGCGCTCACCTCCAGGTCCATCCCCCGGCACCGGGCGGCGAGGACAAGGTCGCACAGCAGTACGGCGTGCGGCCGTACACCTGGCTGGCCATCAGCTCGGTCTGGAAAGGTCGGCTCGACGGCGATCCCGAGCTCGCGCAGCTGTTCGAGCGCGACGTGATGGCCGTCAAGGAAGCGCTCTGACACTCGCTGGTTGAGGTGCGAGCGCCAGCGAACCTCGAAACCACCATGGTGGTTGAGCGCTCCTCATAACTCACCGGGTTTCGATACGCCGGTCGCGACCTCGTTCCTCGGTCGCGCGGCTACTCAACCTGCGCTCGCGCGCGCGCCGCGCTCGTACCTCGTGCGCCGCGGCTCGCTTGCCCGTTCCAGCTGTCCCAGAGCGCTGCGTAGGGACCGCCGGCGGCGACCAGCTCGTCGTGCGAGCCGAACTCGGAGATCACCCCGTCCTCGACCACGGCCACCCGATCGGCGTCGTGGGCTGAAAACAGCCGGTGCGCGATCGCGATCACGGTCCGGCCCTCGAGTACCGCGGCCAGCGAGCGCTCCAGGTGCCGAGCCGCACGCGGGTCGATCAGCGAGGTGGCCTCGTCGAGCACCAGCGTGTGTGGGTCGGCCAGCACCAGTCGGGCCAGCGCGATCTGCTGGGCCTGCGCGGCGGCCAGAGTGCGGCCACCGGAGCCGACCACAGTGTCCAGGCCCTCGGGCAGCCCCTCGACCCACTCCAGCGCGTCGACGGCGTCGAGGGCGGCCCGGATGTCGGCATCGCTGGCGTCGGTCGGTGCGGCCAGCGCGAGGTTCTCGCGCAGTGTGCCGACGAACACGTGATGCTCCTGCGTCACCAGCGCGACATGGCCGCGCAGGTCGCCGAGCGGTAGCTCGACCAGGCCGACGCCGCCCACGGTCACCTCGCCGGTCCGCGGCGGATGGATGCCGGCCAGCAGCCGGCCCAGCGTCGACTTCCCGGCACCCGATGGACCGACCATCGCGATCCGCTCGCCGACGCCGACCGACAGGTCGACCCCGTGGAGTACGTCGCGACCCTCGACGTACGCGAAGCGCACGTCGTCGGCATCGATCTTCTCGCCGCTCGGCGTCCGGCCGGAGACCTCGCGGTCGTCAGGGACCTGGGCCACGCCGAGCAGCCGGGCCAGCGAGGCCGCGCCCATCTGTAGCTCGTCGAGGATCGACACGATCCGGTCGACCGGGTCGATCAGCATCTGCACGTACAGCGTCGCGGCGGTGACGTCGCCGAGCGAGACCTGGCCCTGCGTGTAGAGGTAGCCGCCGAACAGCAGCGTGCACACCGTCGGGATCAGGTAGGCGATCTCCATGTTCGGGAAGAACACCGTGCGCAGGAAGAGCGTGTAGCGCTCGGCGTCGAACGACTCCTTGATGTCGCGATCGAGGCTGTCGATCCTCTCGTCGGCGAGGCCGAGTGCCTCCACACTGCGGGCGCCCTCGACGGTCTCGGTCAGCGTCGCGTTGATGTCCGAGTACGACGCGCTTTCGCGTAGGTAGCCGGCCTTGGCCCGGGCGAGGTACCAGCGCAACCCGATGACCAGCGGCGGCACGCCGAGCGCGCACGGGATCAGGACCCACCAGCCGACGCTGAGCGCCGCCGCGAACGTGAGGATGGCGGTGATCACCGCGATCGTCCACTCGGGCAGCGCCCAGCGCACCGACCAGCCGAGCTGCTCCACGTCGCGGCTGGTCCGGGTGAGTAGGTCGCCGGAGCCGGCCGACTCGACGACGCCGACGGGCAGCGCCAGCGCGTTGCCCACGAAGTCCTCGCGCAGCTCGGCCAGCACCCGCTCGCCGAGCACCTGGCTGACATAGCGGGCGTAACGCGTGAGCACGGTCTGGATGATCAGGAACCCCGCGAGCAGCGCGATCACCCGGTCGACGTACGCGGTGGTGGTGCCCTGCTCGACGGCCTGGACCAGATCGCCGAGCAGTCGGGGCGCTGCCAGCGCGGCGACGGCGGCGAGACCGTGGAGGAGTACGGCGCCGCCGAGCAGCCGCGGGTAGCGCCGGGCCAGCGTCTTGACGTAGCCCCGCATCGCCGGCCCGTCGGCCACCGGAAGAATGGTGGTGCTCATCGCGTCGCCTCCGACGGCTGGAGCTCGGTCTCCCGCGTGACCACGGCGCGGTAGTCGGGGTGCGAGCGCAGCAGCTCGCCGTGGGTGCCGGTGGCCACGATGCGGCCGTCGCGGAGCAACGCGACCTCGTCGACGGCATCCAGCATCAGCGGGCTGGTCGAGGTGACCACGGTGGTGCGCCCCGCCCGGTGCTGCTGCAGCCGGGCGGCGATCCGGGCCTCGGTGTGCGCGTCGACCGCGGACGTGGGCTCGACCAGGATCAGGATCTCGGGGTCGGCGGTGAGCGCCCGCACCAGCACCAGCCGCTGCCGCTGGCCGCCGGAGAAGCTTCGGCCGCGCTCGGTGACGATCGCGTCCAGGCCCTCGGGCAGTGCGTCGAGGATGTCGTCGGCGGAGGCGGTGTCCAGGGCGGGGCCCAGGTCGCCGGTGCCGGTCACGTCGAGCCGGTCGCCGAGCCGCCCGGAGAAGAGTGCTGCGGTGGTGTCCGACACGACGATCCGCCGACGTACGTCCAGGCGCGCCATCGCGGTCAGGGGTAGGTCGCCCAGGGTCACGTCGTCGTCAGGCTCCGGGGCGCACATGCCGAGCCGGTCGGCGAGCCGCGCCGACTCGTCGGGATCGTCGCTCACGATCGCGGTGATCGCACCGGGGCGGACGCGAAGCCCCGACCGGGCGTCGTACAGGGCGGCGCCGGGCGGTGGCAGATCGGCCGGCTGCTCGGGATCGGTCATCTCGGGGGTCACTGACAGCACGCGACAGACGCGAGCGGCGGAGACCCGGCCCCGGATGAACTTGTTGGCGTACTCCGTGGCGGTGCGCAACGGGATCATCAGGAACGCCGCGTAGCCGTAGAACGCCACCAGCTCACCGGGCGTGATCCGACCGGAGACGGCGTACCGCGCCCCGATCCAGACCACCACGACGACGAAGACGCCCGGTAGGAACACCTGGAGCGCGTCGAGCACCGACTGCAGCTTGGCCACTTCGACGCCGGCGTGCCTGGTGGACTGCGACTCGCGGCGGTAGCGGTCGTGAAATACCTGCTCGCCGCCGATGCCGCGCAGCACCCGCAGCCCGCCCACGATGTCGTTGGCGGTGTTGGCCAGGTCGCCGGTCAGCTCGCGCTGCCGCGCGCTGCGGCGCTGCAGTGGAGCCAGCAGCGGCCCCACGAGCAGCATCAGGGCGGGGACGCCGATCAGCACCACCAGCCCGAGGGTCACCGAGGTCTGGAGCAGGATCACCGAGACCAGCAGGAACGACACGATCGCGCCGGCGAACCGCGCGGACACGTCCATCACCTGGCCGAGGTGGGAGATGTCGCTCGTGCCGATCGCCACGACCTCGCCCGTCGAGACCTTGCGCGGCAGGGTGGCGCCGAGGTGTACGGCGTGCCGGCCGACCAGCTGGACCGTGCGGTACGCCGTGGTCAGCCAGTTCGTGACCGCGAACCGGTGCCGCATGATCCCGCTGCCCGCCTGGAGCAGCCCGATGGCGAACAGCAGGCCGGCGTACTTCAGCAGGGCATCGGTGTCCTTGGCGGCGACGCCATCGTCGATGGCCCGGCCGATCACGAACGGGAGCACCGCCTGGCTGCTCATCCAGACGATGCCGAAGGACATGCCGAGCAGCAGCGTGCGCTTCTGGCCCTTGGCCAGCCACCACAGATAGCGCACCGCGGACCGGTGGTCCGCGGTGCCGGGGTGATCAAGAGGAAGGCGCCGCACCCGGCCACGCTACGGATGACGGGGGTGCGACTTCGACCGAATTACTCCGCCTGGCTGCGGACCAGCCGGCGGGGGAACACCACGAGCAGCCCGATCAGCACGGCCGCCATCAGCCCGCCTACCACCAGCGACCAGGTGCGGTCGACGACCACGTCGAACACGAACGTCGTGATGCCGACGACGAGCAGGGCGACCCCGCCGAGAGCGAGGCTCGCCACCCGGCCGGCAGCACGGACCAGCTTGTCCTTCACCTGGCGCCCGGAGAGCGTGCGGTGCGCGGCCACGGGCGTCAGCACCAGCGCGGTGGTCACGCCGGCCAGCACGACGAGACCGAGGTAGAAGTCGCGCTGGTACTCCTCGAGCTCCTCGAACTTGTCCTGGAACGGCAGCGTGAGCAGGAAGCCCGCGAGCAGCTGCACCCCGGTCTGCATGACCCGGAGCTCTTGGAGGATGTCGCCCCACTTGCGGTCGGCCTTCTCCTGTGGGGACTCGTTGCGGCCGTCCGGTCCGTAGTTGTTCATGGCGCCCAGTCCCCCTCAGATCGCTAGTTCATCCACGACCTCGGCACCGGGCAGCTGGCCCAGGAGCCGGCCCGCGAGCACGATCTTGGACCGCCGGATGCCCGAGCCGATGATCGCGACGTCGATGGCCAGGCAGCGCGGGTCGACCAGCACCCGCCAGCCATCGGGCAGGCCGAGCGGCGTGATCCCGCCGTACTCCATCCCGGACTCCTCGACCGCGCGGTCCATCGACAGGAACGACGCCTTGCGGACGTCGAGCAGCCGGCGGACCCGGTTGTTGACGTCCGCCCGGGTGTCGGCCCGGACCACGCAGGCCGCGATCCGCTCCTCGCCGGCCCGGCTCCCCGCGATGACGACGCAGTTGGCGCCGGTATCCATCGGGAGCTCGTAGGCGGCGCTCATCGCCGCCGTGTCGGCGTGGTCCGGATCGATCTCCACCACCGCAACGTCAGGCGCCGCCGGCCAGGCTGCAAGAGCGGCCACGACCGGCGGCGCGAGGAGCTCGGGATGGTCGAGCACTGGTAGTGAGGTCAGGGTGCCGATCTCGGGAAGGGTCACGGCACCGATTCTGCGGTACTGCCCTAGCCCGTGGGCATCAGCGCCCACGCCACGACGTACGCGACGACCGCGGTGCCCAGGCTGAAGACCGCCGCGATCACCGTGAGCACCCGTACGAGGGTGGCGTCGATGCCGAAGTAGTCGGCCAGCCCGGAGCAGACGCCGCCCAGGGTCTTGTCGTGGGTACGTCGGGTCAGGCGCTTGCCGGTACTGGCGGAGTTCATACGTTCTCCTCGGTGGTGGTGTCGGAAGTCTCGGTCTCGGCGGGGGCGACCCAGCCGACCTGGCGGTTCTCGTGGCCGCGGTGTCCGTTGACCGCCAGCGCGATCAGGCCGGCGGCGCCGGCGAGCACCCACGGGGTGGGCAGCAGCCAGCGGACGTCGTCGCCCTCGACCACGTCGCCGATGATCAGGGCCCAGATCGCGACCAGGCCGAGCAGGGCGATCCCCATCACGAGGTGACCCACGTTGACGGGGTGCCGACCGCTTTCGCGCTCGTTCTCGGTGGCAGTAGCAGTGGTGGTGTCGCTCATCGGTCGATCCTTTCAGCGGTGTCGACGGTGATCTCGCCGAAGACGAGGTCGATGTCGAGGTTCAGCGTCGGCGCGTCCGTGGTCGGGACGTTGAGCCGCGCGCTGTTGGAGTTGTCCTGGTCGTCGCCGAACAGCCGGGTCTCACCGCCATCGACGGAGGCGTCGACGTCGATGTCCACGCCGTCGGGAACGGTGATCACGATCTGGCCGAACACGACGTCGACGTCGACGGTCCGCCCGTCAAGGTTCTCGATGTCCTCGATGTCGCTCAGGTCGAGCTCGATCTTGCCGGCGAACAGGTCGTAGGTGTCGTCGAGGTCGACTGCACGTGTCGGCGACTCGGTGATCTTGCCGGCGTCGACCTCGTGGGCCGCGGTCGCACCGGCGGTCGCCACTGCGGCCACCAGACCGACCGCGATCAGGCCGCCGGCCCGTCCGTAGAACGCGCCGACCAGCAGCATCGTGCCGATGATCCCCAACGCGAGCGCGGGGTACGCGGAGTCGGTGATATCGCCGCCGGCGAGGTCGATGATGCCGAGCGTGCCTTCGGCGAGCGCCGTGAGCGCCATCGTGAACCAGAACAGGACGGGTCCGCGCTTCCTGGGGTTGCGCGGCGGCGCCTGGTACGTCGGCAGGTGCGGCGCGCCGGGATACGTGACGCCGGGTGTGGGGGGCGCCGTCGGTGCGGGCGGGTGCGGCCGCGAGTCACCGCGGACGCTCACGATCAGCAGCGCGATCAGGCCGAGGATCGCCAGCGGCCAGGGGAAGCCCCAGTCGCCCATCGAGTCGCCGATGACGGCGAGCGCGGCGAGCACGCCGACGATGATCAGCGCCACGCCGCGGCTGCGCTCATCGACCCGCAGCTTCGCGGACTCGGTGTGCTGCTCGGGCACCAGCAGCCAGCAGGCGCCGTAGATCAGCAGTCCGGCGCCGCCGAAGAAGATAAGGACGACCAGTGCCACGCGGGTGATGATCGGGTCGATGTCGAGGTGCCGGGCCAGGCCGCCCGCGACGCCGGCGATCTTGCGGTCGTCACGGGTACGGCGCAGCCGGCCGAGGTCGCGGATCTCGTCGCGGGTCACGCGGGGACCGGTGTCCGGACTGGCAGCGGCGCCGGGGTCCGACGGGTGCTCGGCCGGGGCCTCGGGAGGGTTCGTTGTCATGTCATCCAGACTGTGGTCTCACGGGATCCCGCACCATCGGGGAGCACCCTGGTTCTGCTCGACCCAGCGACCGTCTGCCCTCAGGGTCCGACCGGGGTTCGTCCTCATGGTTGCGCACCTGCCGCTGTGTGACGATTGAGGCCACGATGAGCATCCCGTCCGCCCATGCCGCCCGCGCGCCGCGCCGGGCCACCCGAGACCTCCGCGAGCCGATCATCGGCGGCGTGGCGTCCGGGCTCGCCCGCCACCTGGCGCTGCCGGTGCTGTGGATCCGGGTCGCCTTCGTGGTGGCCGGGGCGATCGGCGGGCTGGGGATCGCGTTCTACGCCGCGCTGTGGCTGATGCTGCCGGCGGGCGACCAGTTCGAGACCGCGGCACCCGGCTTGGAGAGTGCGACCCGCGGCGGGCGCCGCCCGGGCCGGATCCGGCGGCTGACCGACGTCGGCCCGGTCGTGGCACTTGCGGCACTCGGGCTCGGCCTGGTCTTCGTGCTGGAGGCGCTGTTCGGCCGGGGCGCGCTGATCTGGCCGATCGCGATCGCGCTGGCCGGCATCGCGCTGCTGTGGCGGCAGGCCGACGAGGCGCAGCGCGAGCGCTGGCTCGACTCCACCGGCCGGATCAACCCGTCGCGGGTGATCCTTGGCGACGGCGGGTGGGCGTCGTACGCCCGTCTGGCCGCCGGCGTGGGCCTGATCATCCTGGCGCTGCTCGTGTTCGCGCTGCGCAGCGGCTCGGTGGGCGTGGCACTCGACGTGACCTTCGCGGCCCTGGTCGGAGTGGTCGGCATCGGCATCGTGGTCGGCCCGTGGATCTTCCGGCTCGCCACGGAGCTGACTGACGAGCGCGCCGAGCGGGTGCGGACCCAGGAACGCGCCGACGTGGCCGCTCACCTGCACGACTCGGTCCTGCAGACCCTGGCCCTGATCCAGAAGAACTCCGCGAACGCTTCGACGGTCGCGCGGCTCGCGCGGGCCCAGGAGCGGGACCTGCGGGCGTGGTTGTACGTCGGCGAGTCCACGGACGACCGCACCGTGGCCAGCGCTCTGCGCGGCGTGTCCGCGGAGGTCGAGGACGCGCACGGCGTCACCGTCGACGTGGTGACCGTGGGCGACCGGGACTTCGCCGATGGGCTCCGGCCGGTGGTCGCGGCGACCCGCGAGGCGGTGACCAACGCGGCCAAGCACTCCGGGGTGCCCCAGGTCGACGTCTACGCCGAGATCACCGAGGCCGCCGTGGACGTGTTCGTCCGGGACCGTGGCCGCGGCTTCGATCCGTCGGTCACCCCCGAGGATCGGTACGGCGTCCGGAACAGCATCATCGACCGCATGCAGCGGCACGGCGGCACCGGCGAGATCCGGTCCACCGTCGGCGAGGGCACCGAGGTGCATCTGCACCTGCCCCGCCCCACAGACCAGGAAGGCGACGACGAATGAACACAACGGAGGCCGGGATGATCTCGGTGGTGATCGTCGATGACCACGCGATGTTCCGGCGCGGGGTGCGCGCCGAGCTGGAGGCGGCGGGCGCGGGTGTGGTGACGGTCCTGGCCGAGGCGGCCGACGTGGACGAGGCAGTCCGAGCGGTCGCCGAGCACCGGCCCGACGTCGTACTCCTCGACGTACACCTGCCCGGCGGCGGTGGCGCGGAAGTCATGCGACGCACGACTGTGCCCGACGCCAAGTTCCTGGCGCTGTCTGTCAGTGATGCCGCGGAGGACGTGATCGGGACCATCCGCGGCGGCGCCCGCGGCTACGTCACCAAGACGATCACCGGCCCCGAGCTGGTCTCCGCGATCCGGCGCGTGTCCGACGGCGACGCGGTCTTCTCGCCGCGGCTGGCCGGGTTCGTGCTGGACGCGTTCGCGGGGTCGATCGAGGTGGCCGCCGTCGACGAGGACCTCGACCGGCTCACCGAGCGCGAGCGCGAGGTGATGCGACTGATCGCGCGCGGCTATGCCTACAAGGAGGTCGCGAAGGAGCTGTTCATCTCGATCAAGACCGTCGAGACCCACATGTCGTCGGTGCTGCGCAAGCTCCAGCTCTCCTCGCGTCACGAGCTCACCCGATGGGCCTCGGACCGCCGGCTTCTCTGACCTGCCGTTTCCGCCTCGCCCGCGAGGGGTACTGCGGGCCGTGAGCGCAACCGAGACCCCACCGGCCGAGGTAGACGAGGGCGCTCTCAAACGGTCCATCACCGGCCGGCAGCTCTTCTTCTACACGCTGGGCGACGTCCTCGGCTCCGGCATCTACGTCCTGATCGGGCTGGTGGCGGCCGCGGTGGGTGGCGCGTTCTGGATCGCGTTCGCGGTCGGGATCTCGGTCGCGGCGATCACCGGCACGGCGTACGCCGAGTTGGTGACGAAGTACCCGCAGGCTGCCGGCGCATCGCTCTACGTCAACAAGGCCTTCGGCAGCAAGACGCTCACCTTCCTGATCACCGTGTCGTTCCTCTCGGCCAGCTTCGCGGCTGCCGGCTCGCTCGCGAGCGGATTCTCCGCGTACTTCGCCGAGCTGTGGGCTGGACCGCCAGCCCTGCTGGTGACGCTGCTGTTCGTGCTCGTACTGACAGTCATCAACTTCATCGGCATCACCGAGTCGGTGGTGGTGAACATGCTGATGGCGTTCGTCGAGATCGCCGGTCTGCTGATCGTGCTGGTCATCGGGATCTGGTACATCGCCGAGGGCGACGCCGACTTCGGAACGCTGGTCGACGTCAGCGCGGACGGCAACATCGGTCTCGCCATACTCGCCGGTGTGGCGCTGTCGTTCTTCGCGATGACCGGCTTCGAGAACACCGCCAACGTCGCGGAGGAGGTCATCGACCCGCACCGCTCGTTCCCGCGATCCCTGATCGGCGGCATGCTCGTGGCCGGGATCGTCTATGTGCTGGTGTCGGTCGCGGCGGCGCTCACCGTCGACACCGGCACGCTTGCGGGCTCCGACGCGGCCCTGCTGGAGGTGGTGGAGACGGGGATCCTCCCGATCGACACCGGCTTCATGTCCGACCTGTTCGTGGTGATCGCGATGATCGCGATCACCAACACCACCTTGGTGGCGGTCGTGACCCAGCCCCGGATCCTCTACGGCATGGCCAACGAGGACGTCGTGCCGGACGTCTTCGCGAAGATCCACTCGCGCCGCCGCAGCCCGTGGGTGGGGTTGCTGTTCAGCGCCACGGTCGTCGGGAGCCTGTTGGTTGCCGGCACGCTGATCAGCGAGGCGGGCGCGAAGCTTCTCCTCGTGGAGCGGCTGGCCCTGGTCACAGTGCTGTTCTTGCTGTTCATCTACATGCTGGTGATCGTGTCGGCACTGAAGCTGCGTGGTCAGGACGAGACGGAGGAGACGTTCCGGGCCAACACCCCGTTGCTGTACGTCGGCCTTCTCGGCAACGCGGCGATCCTGGGCTGGTCGGTCTACGACGACCCGAGCTCGCTGCTCTGGTGCGGGGCGCTGATCGCGGTCGGCGTGGTGCTCTTCCTCATCGAGCGCTACCTCACACCCGACAGCTGACGAGGCTGGCTAGTCTTCGCCCATGGAGACGCTGCGCCAGATCCTGCTGGTGATCCACATCCTCGGATTCGCGGCCCTGATCGGTGGGCTGCTCGTACAGGCCAAGAGCCCCGAGAAGGTCGTCAACTCGACGATGCGCGACGGAGTCGGTACGGCGTTCGTCGCCGGCATCGCCCTGGTCGGAGTGCTCCAGGCCGATGACGTCGAGGTCAACAACACCAAGATCGCGGTCAAGGGCATGATCGGTCTGCTGCTGCTGATCCTGATCATGGCCAACGCCCGCAAGGAACGGATCCCGCAGGGCCTGTGGGCCGGCCTCGTTCTGCTGTCGATCGCGAACGTCTGCGTCGCGGTGCTCTGGTCCTCGGTGCACGCCTGAGCCGCAGGCCTCGCCCGCCGCTGTCCCCGTTCCTCCGTAGGGTGGTGGCAGCATGAGCACCCTGCCGCTGCCCGGCTTCGACCAGGCCACCGAGGAGCCCCGGACCAGTCGTCGTGGACCCACCCCCGACGAGCTGCTCGAGGGTCTCAACGACCCTCAGAAGGCGGCGGTTCGACATGCGGGTGCGCCGCTGCTCGTCGTGGCCGGCGCAGGCTCCGGCAAGACCCGGGTGCTGACCCGACGGATCGCTTGGCTGATCTCCGAGCGCAAGGCACACCCCGGGTCAATCCTGGCGATCACGTTCACCAACAAGGCCGCGGCCGAGATGAAGGAACGCGTCGAGGAGCTGGTCGGACGGCGGGCGCGAGTGATGTGGGTGAGCACGTTCCACTCCGCGTGCGTGCGGATCCTGCGCAAGGAGATCGACAAGATCGGCTTCAAGTCGAACTTCTCGATCTACGACGCCCAGGACCAGAAGCGGCTGATGTCGCTCGTGATCCGTGACCTCGACCTGGACCCGCGACGCTTTCAGCCGGGCCCGGTCCTGCACTGGGTCAGCAACCACAAGAACGAGCTGCGCGACCACGAGGAGGTCGCTTCCGACGCGCGCAACGGGATCGAGGAGACCTACTCCGCGGCCTACACCGCCTATCAACGGCGGTTGCGCGAGGCCAACGCGCTCGACTTTGACGACCTGATCATGTTCACGGTGCACCTGTTCCAGGGGTTCCCCGAGGTCCGGGAGGTCTATCGCCGACGGTTCCGGCACGTGCTCGTGGATGAGTACCAAGACACCAACCACGCGCAGTACGCCCTCATCCACCAGCTCTGCGCCGACGATCCCGAACTGGTCGAGGAGGAACGCG
>CAWABG010000027.1:0-22546 GCA_963780245.1 uncultured Actinomycetota bacterium | reverse complement strand
GGGGGGTCACCGTCCGCTTCTCGATCCGCTTGTCGGCCGCCTGCTCCGGAGTCAGCGGTACGACGCGCTGCACGAAGACGCCCGGAGTGTGCACGTGGTTGGGATCGATCTCGCCGGGTTCGACGAGCTGCTCGACCTCCGCGATCGTCACCCGTCCGCACATCGCGGCCAGCGGGTTGAAGTTGCGCGCGGAGTCGCGGTAGACGAGATTGCCGTGCCGGTCGCCGATCGAGGCCCGGACCAGGCCGAAGTCTGCCTGGATTGCCTCCTCGAGCACGAACTCCTTGGGTCCGTCTGCGGTCTCGAACGTCCGGGTGTCCTTCGGCGGGGACGAGACGGTGACGTTGCCGGCGTCGTCGTACTTCCACGGCAGCCCGCCCTCGGCCACCTGGGTCCCGCCGCCGGTCGCGGTGTAGAACGCGGGAATCCCGGAGCCGCCCGCCCGCATCCGCTCGGCGAGCGTGCCCTGCGGGGTCAGCTCCACCTCGAGCTCACCGGACAGGTACTGCCGCGCGAACTCCTTGTTCTCCCCCACGTAGGAGGAGATCATCCGGCGGATCCGCTTGGCGCCCAGGAGCATCCCGAGCCCCCACTCGTCCACGCCGCAGTTGTTGGAGACCGCCTCGAGGTCGGTGACCCCGGCCTCCAGCAGCGCCGTGATGAGGACCGACGGGATCCCGCAGAGCCCGAACCCGCCCACTGACAACGTCGACCCCGATGCGATGTCCGCCACAGCTTCCGCGGCGGATGCGACCACCTTGTCCATGCTCGGCACCTTAGCTGCGCAGGCCACCACTACTGTTCGTGGGATGAGCGACTGGCCCAAGGTGCGACTGCACGTCGTCACAGGCAAGGGCGGCACCGGCAAGTCGACCGTCGCCGCCGCGCTCGCCCTGGCGCTCGCGAGCGACGGCAAGACGGTGCTCCTGTGCGAGGTGGAGGGCCGACAGGGCATCGCCCGGATGTTCGACGTCGACCCGCTGCCCTACGAGGAGCGGCGGCTGACGACCGGCCTGCCCGACGAGAGCGGCCGCACCGGCGTCGTCCACGCCCTGCACATCGACCCGGAGTCCGCCCTGCTGGAGTACCTCTCGATGTACTACAAGCTCGGCCGCGCCGGCCGGGCGCTCGACCGGTTCGGGGTGATCGAGTTCGCGACCACCATCGCTCCCGGGGTGCGCGACGTGCTGCTGACCGGCAAGGTCTTCGAGGCGGTACGCCGCAACAGCCGCAACAAGCGGGCGATCCAGTACGACGCCGTGGTGCTCGACGCTCCGCCGACCGGCCGGATCAGCCAGTTCCTCAACGTCAGCAACGAGCTCGCCGGGCTGGCCAAGATGGGCCCGATCAAGGCGCAGTCGGACACGATGATGACGCTGTTCCGCTCGCCGCAGACCGCCGTGCACCTGGTGACTGTGCTCGAGGAGATGCCGGTGCAGGAGACCGCCGACGGCATCGCCGAGCTGCGCCGGATCGGCCTTCCGGTCGGCGGCATCGTCGTCAACCTGGTCCGTCCGCAGGACCTGGCGGCTGACGACCTGGCCGCTGCCCGCGCGGGCACCCTGGACCGACGTGCGATCCAGAAGCAGCTCAAGGCCGGCGGCATCGCGGCGGACCTGACGCTGGTCGACGGCCTGTTCGCCGAGGCCCACGACCACGCCGAGCGCCGCGCGCTCGAGGACTCCCAGCGGGCGCTGGTCGAGAAGCTCGAGGTGCCGGCGTACGAGCTCCCCAGGCTGCCGCAGGGCATCGACCTCGGCGCGCTCTACGAGATCGCCGGCCTGCTGCGCGAACAGGGGATGGCATGAAGTCCCGGGCCCGGGTGGGCCCGCTGTCGACCGGCAAGGCGCCGATGCTCGACGTCGACGCGCTCATCGACGACCCCCAGACCGGCATCATCGTGTGCTGCGGCTCCGGCGGTGTCGGCAAGACCACGACGTCGGCGGCGCTCGCGCTCCGCGCCGCCGAGCGCGGCCGCAAGGTCGTGGTCCTCACCATCGACCCGGCCCGGCGGCTCGCGCAGTCCATGGGCATCGAGGAGCTCGACAACACCCCGCGCCCGGTGTCCGACGTCGACCCCGCTTCCGGTGGGTCGCTCGACGCGATGATGCTTGACATGAAGCGCACCTTCGACGAGGTGGTCGAGACCCAGGCCACCCCCGAGAAGGCGAAGCAGATCCTGGAGAACCCCTTCTACATCGCGCTCTCCAGCTCGTTCGCGGGCACCCAGGAGTACATGGCAATGGAGAAGCTCGGCCAGATCCACGCCGACGCCCGCAAGAACGGCGGCTACGACCTGATCGTCGTGGACACCCCGCCCTCGCGCTCGGCCCTGGACTTCCTGGACGCCCCCGAACGGCTGTCGAGCTTCCTCGACGGGCGGTTCATCCGGCTGATGCTGGCCCCGGCTCGCGGCCCGGCCAAGCTGATGACCGCCGGATTCAGCATGATCACCAACGCGCTCAACAAGATCCTGGGCGGTCAGGTGCTCAAGGACCTGCAGACGTTCGTGACCGCGCTGGACACCGTCTTCGGCGGGTTCCGCCAGCGGGCCCAGAAGACCTACGCGCTGCTGCAGGCCGACGGTACGGCGTTCCTCGTGGTGGCGGCCCCGGAGCCGGACGCGCTGCGCGAGGCGGCGTACTTCGTCGAGCGGCTCAGCGAGGACCGGATGCCGCTGGCCGGGCTGATCGTCAACCGGGCCAGCCCGACGCCGGCCGGCGATCTCGATGCCGACGAGGCGATGGCGGCAGCCGGGCGCCTGCGCAAGAAGGAGCCGGACTCACTCGCGGCTGGGCTGCTGCGGCTGCACGCCGACCGCAGTCGGCTGGTTGAGCGGGAGGCGCTGCTCCGCGACCGGTTCGCGACGGCGCACCCGCAGGTGGCCACCGCGGTGGTGCCGGCCCTGGCCGGCGACGTACACGACCTAGAAGGCCTGCGCCGCGTGGGTGAGCTTCTGAATGGTCAGCAAAAGATTTGAGCTAGCCAGCTACCGAAGGCGTGAGCTGAGGATCAGGCGGTGACGACGGCCGGTGTTGACCGGCCGCTCCTCTCGCGAGCCTTCTCGAGCACCGCTCGCCACGAGGCGTTCGGGTGCCGCCGCAGCAGCGCTCGACGCTCGCGCTCGGTCATGCCACCCCAGACGCCCCATTCGATCTGGTGGTCCAGTGCCTCAGCGAGACACTCGGTGCGAACCGGGCATCCCGAGCACAGTTGCTTGGCCTTGTTCTGCTCGGCCCCACGTACGAACAACTGGTCCGGTGCTTCAGTTCGACAGGCAGCCCGCGGCGCCCAATCCTCAACCCACATGTCTATGTCCCCAGTCTGAGAAGGTTCGCGTCCCCATGACGCCCCACTCCGTCTTCTCAGGGTTAAAGGTAAAGACAGGGCGGTCTGAGTAACAGGCTCTTTCGACCCAGCTTGTCTAGTCCGAAATGACTAGACGGGTGGGACCAACCATCCCTACTCCGGGCGAAATCGTCGAAAATGTGCTCTACACCGCGCCTCACGTACATTTGGCGCGTGCCTCGTCCCGCGTCAGAGCGTCCCTCCGCGCCCAAGGTGCTCTCGCACCTCGGCGTGATGATCACGGTGGCTGCCGTGATGGGCGTGGTCGTGTCCGGGCTGGCGATCCCGTTCGCGGGCCTGGTCGGGTTCACCACCCGCGAGCTGGCGAACGCGATGGACGACCTACCCACCGAGCTCGAGACCGAGCCGCTGGCCGAGAAGAGCACGGTCGTCGACGCCGCCGGCAACGTCATCGCGACGATCTACGACGAGAACCGGGTCAACGTGCAGCTCAACCAGGTCTCGCGCACGATGGTCAAGGCGATCGTCTCGATCGAGGACTACCGCTTCTACGAGCACGGTGCCCTCGACCTGCGCGGCACGGTACGCGCCCTCCTCACCAACCAGGCGAACGCCGACGTGGTCCAGGGTGGCTCGTCGATCACCCAGCAGATGGTCAAGCTGACCCTGATCGACCAGGCCGACTCCGACGAGGAACGCGAGGCCGCCCAGGACGACACCTATGCGCGCAAGCTCAAGGAGCTGCGCTACGCGATCGCGCTGGAGCAGAAGTACTCCAAGGACTGGATCCTGGAGCGCTACCTCAACATCGCCTACTTCGGTGACGGCGCCTACGGCGTCCAGGCCGCGGCTCAGCACTACTTCGGCGTCAACGCCAAGGACCTCGGTCACAACCAGTCGGCGATCCTGGCCGGGCTGGTGCAGAACCCGACGAAGTTCGACCCCACCAACTTCCCGGACCGGACCATCGCGCGCCGCGACGTGGTGCTCGACCGGATGGCCCAGCTCAACGTGATCACCCGCGACAAGGCCGAGCAGATCAAGGACAAAGGCCTTCAGCTCGACGTCCAGCCGACCGAGAACGGATGCGTCTACTCACGGGCGCCGTTCTTCTGCGACTACGTCGTGAACTACCTGAAGAAGGACCCCGAGCTCGGCAAGACGCCCGACGATCGGCTGGAGCTGATCAAGTCCGGCGGCCTCGTCATCAAGACCACGATCGACCTGCGCGAACAGGTGGCGGCGGACCGAGCGGTGGCCGCGCACGTGTACCCGAAGGAATCGGCGATCGGCGGGTTGGCCGTCGTCCAGCCCGGCACCGGCGAGGTAAAAGCGCTCGCCCAGTCCCGGCCGATGGGCCGCGACCGCGGCGCCGGCCAGACGTTCCTCAACTACACCGTGCCCAAGGAGTACGGCGACGCCAACGGCTTCCAGGCCGGCTCGACGTTCAAGGTCTTCGTGTTGACCGCAGCTATCGAGCAGGGGATCCCGCTCGACAAAGTGATCGTGTCCCCAGGGAGCATGTCGATCCCGGAGGAGAAGTACGAGGACTGCGACGGCGAGCCCTATGGCTACAACGTCTGGGAACCCGACAACTACGACTTCGCCACCCACCGGGCCAACCTCTACACCGGCACCCGACTCTCGATCAACACGTTCTTCGCGCAGTTGGAGCAGAAGACCGGCATCTGCAAACCGTTCGAGCTGGCCAAGGAGATGGGCATCCGGCTGACCAAGCCGACCGGTGACCGCAATGGCAATGGTCCGGAGCGAGTGCCGTCCTTCCCCCTGGGCATCGCCGACGCCAGCCCGCTCGAGCTCTCCGAGGCCTACGCGACGTTCGCCGCCCGCGGCATGCACTGCGCCTCACGCCCGGTGACCGCGATCCTGGACTCGAAGAAGAACGTGCTCAAGGAGTACCCCACCGACTGCAACCGGGTGATGGAGGAGTCGACCGCGGACGCGGTCAACGACATCCTGCGCGGCGTGATCCAAGGTGGGTTCGCGTCGGCTCAGGCGCTCGATCAACCGGCCGCCGGCAAGACGGGCACCACGCAGGGCGGCAAGGCCGTGTGGTTCGTCGGCTACACCCCACAGCGCGCGGCCGCGGCGATGATCGCCGGCGTCAACGAGTTCGGCATCGGCATCGAGCTCGACGGCCTCGTCATCGGCGGCTTCCAGCGCTTCGGTTCCTCTGGCTCCGCGTTCGCCGCTCCCATCTGGGGCGACGCGATGAAGGCGATCGACGACCACCTCGAATACGAGGACTTCGTCTACCCGGCGACTGTGCCCGGAGCGGGCCAGACGTACGTTGCGCAGCCCAAGCCACCCAAGAGGGGCGATCGCGACGACGGCTTCGGCATCCCGGACACCGACGGCGCCGGCGGCGGCGGCGACGGCAACAACGGCCGCGGCAACGACTAACCCTTCGATACGCCTCGTCCCTCGGCTACTCAGGCACCACCGAGCTGGCGGCGTACCTCCGCTGCCACCGCGGCGCCGTCGGCCTTGCCCTTGACCTGCGGCTGTACGACGCCCATCACCTGGCCCATCGCCTTCGGCCCGGCGCCGGCGACGCCGAGCTTCTCGACCGCATCGATGACGACCTTCGAGATCTCCTCCGGGCTGAGCTGCTCGGGCAGGTAGTCGGCCAGCACCACGGCCTCGGCGCGCTCCTTGGCGGCCATCTCGACCCGGCCGCCCTCGTCGAACGCGATCGCCGCCTCCCGGCGCTTCTTGGCCTCGGTGGAGAGCACCCCGACGACCTCCTCGTCGGACAGCACCTTCGCCTCCTTGCCGGCGACCTCGGCGTTGGTGACGGCGGTCAGCACCATCCGCAGCGTCGAGGACCGGAGCTCGTCGCGGGACTTGATCGCGGCAGTCAGGTCGGCGCGCAGGCGGTCCTTCAGAGTGCTCATGTGGGCCATTGTGGCAGCCTGGCGTGGTGCGCCCCCTGCCCCTTCTCCGTGCCCTGCTCGGTGCCGGCGCGGTCTCCGGCGTCGCGCTGACGGCGTACGCCGTGCGCGAGACGCGGCAGTTCCGGATGCGCCGGATCGAGGTACCGATTCTGCCGCCGGGACAGCGGCCGCTGCGGGTGCTGCACCTCAGCGACATCCACATGACGCCAGGTCAGCGCGCCAAGCAGGAGTGGCTCGCCGGCCTCGGGCTACTCGCCCCGGACCTGGTGATCGACACCGGCGACAACCTCGCGCACCGAGACGCCGTTCCCATCGTGCGGGACTGCCTGGGCCAGCTGCTCGACTGCCCCGGGGTCTTCGTGCACGGCTCCAACGACTACTTCGCGCCGACCATGCGCAACCCGTTGCGCTACCTGTTACCCGACAGCGGCGTCCGTCACGTGCACTCCCCGCAGCTGCCCTGGGCGGACCTCACCCGCACCCTCGTCGCGGCCGGCTGGCTCGACCTCACCAACCGCCGGCAGTCGCTGACGGTCGGCGAGACGACGCTGGCGTTCGCCGGGGTCGACGACCCGCACCTGGGCTATGACCGCCTGGACGAGGTGGCCGGCCCGGCAGATCCGACGGCCGACCTCCGGCTGGGCATCGCGCACGCGCCGTACCTCCGGGTGCTGGATCAGTACGCCGCCGACGGGTACGACGCGGTGCTCGCCGGGCACACCCACGGCGGTCAGGTGTGCCTGCCGGGCGGCCGTGCCCTCACCACGAACTGCGACCTCGAGCCGGCCCGGGCCCGCGGCCTGCACCGGCACCCAGCCGACTCGCGGCCGGGCGATCCGGGGTCGTCGTGGCTGCATGTCTCGGCCGGCCTGGGCACCAATCCGTACACCCGGATCCGGCTGAACTGCCGACCCGAAGCGACGCTGCTGACGCTGGTCCCGCGGGACTCCCAACCGGCCTGATACCGATTGGGGAAGGTGCCGAAGGCTGGGGTAATGTTCCCCTCCGCTGGCCGCTCAGGTGGCCAACGGGCTGTGGCGCAGCTTGGTAGCGCGCCTCGTTCGGGACGAGGAGGCCGCAGGTTCAAATCCTGTCAGCCCGACCACGCCGAGAGCTGGACCCTCAGGGGTTCAGCTCTTTGCATTCTCGGGGGGCTGCTCCTCCTACCAGGGTCGTAAGCCAGGTTCACTCCACGGCCCGATGTCTCGCGAGCCCCTGCTCTCTAGCGTGAAGTCACCGAGCTTCACTGGTACGAGAGCAGGAGGATCGCGATGACCTGGCACGAGACCCGCGCCCGCTGGCAGATCCTGCGGGAGATCGCCGAGACGTCGCAGCGCGACACGTCAGGCGAGCTGCCGTGGAACGACGAGTACGCCGAGGTGTTCGGCGACCGCGACTCCCTGGTGGCGGCGCTCCGCTACCGGTGGACCAACGCGCAGCGCGCCCAGCTCGACATGTTCCTCACCGAGCCGATCCTGGAGGAGCGGCTCTGCGACCTGCAGGTGCGAGACGCCGGCGTACTCCGCATCCTCGAACGTCACGCCGCCGAGAAGTCGCGGGAGGCTCTGGCGCATGCCTCCTGAGGGCGGCCTCGGGCAGTCGACCCGCTCGTTCTTGACGTGGGTGCTGGCCTTCGGTCTCGGCCGCACGGTGATCAAGCAAGCCCATCGCAGTGGCGACATGGTCGGCCGGCTCGAGCTCGACCCCGTGCTCCGTGACAACCCGTTCCCGGGCTACGAGGAGCTGCGCGGCGACGGGCCGATCTCCAAGCACAAGTTCATCCTCGCCACCGTCGACCACGCGGCCTGCACCGAGATCCTGCGCAGCGACGACTTCGGCGTGGCCGGTGGCCACGGCGAGCTGCCGAGGCCGCTGCGCCGGCTGCTCGCCAAGGTCTACGACGACGAGGCCCGCGGGCCTGTTGACCCGCCGTCGATGCTGTCGGTGGACCCGCCCGCACACACCCGCTACCGCAAGCTGGTGTCGCGGGCCTTCACCGCGAAGGCGATCAAGGGACTCGAGGACAAAGCGCGCGCAACCGCTGACGAGCTGCTCGACGCGATCGCGGCCAGCGGACGCGACCGGGTGGAGATCGTCGAGGCGTACGCCGCCCAGCTCCCCGTCGTGGTGATCGCCGAGATACTCGGCGTACCCCGCCACCTGCACCAGCAGCTGCTCGAGTGGGGCAACGGCGCCGCGGTCACCCTCGACCCGGCGCTGACCTTCCGGCAGTACCGCGCGGCCGAGCGCAACGTGCGCGCACTGCACCGGTGGTTCGACGAGCATGTCGCCGAGCTGCGCCGGAACCCCGGCGAAGACCTGTTCAGCAAGCTGGTCCACCTCGAGGGCGACGACAAGCTCACCGACGTGGAGCTGCACTCCACCGCGCTGCTCGTGCTCGCCGCCGGCTTCGAGACCACCGTGAACCTGATCGGCAACGCGGTCCACCAGCTTGGCCAGCACCCCGAGCAGCTCGACCTGCTCCGCGAGGACCCATCGCTCTGGGGCAATGCCGTCGAGGAGGTACTCCGCTACGACTCGCCCGTCCAGGTGACGGTCCGGATGCCGCTGCGCGACACTGAGGTCGCCGGCGTACCGATCAAGCGCGAGGAGGCAATGCTCCTCATGCTCGGCGGCGCCAACCGCGACCCGGCGATGTTCGAGAACCCGGACGTTTTCGACGTACGACGCGAGAACGCGAGCGCCCACCTCGCCTTCTCCTCCGGCATCCACTTCTGCCTCGGCGCCAGCCTCGCCCGGATGGAGGCGAGCGTCGGACTGCAGGCGCTCTACGACCGCTTCCCCGACCTCACCCCCGTCGGCCCGCCGATCCGGCGCGGCACACGTGTCCTCCGGGGCTACGAGAAGCTGCACGTCGCGGTCGGCGCCGAGCGTCGGGCTGGCGCTGACCGGGGAGCGGTGAGTTAGGACCGGTGTGCGAGGCCCGGACCGGTCCTAGGTCACCGCTCAACGGGTGACTCGAGCCGGCGGCGGTGAGCTATGACCGATTGCGAACAGGGAAATCGGTCCCAACTCACCGCTCACACGCCGAGCGCGAGGAACGCCGCCGCGGTCGCTTCCCGCGTTGGGTCGCCTAGGGCCGCACGTCGAGCGGCCAGCAGTGCCCCGGCCAGCCCCTCGTTCGGGTACTCGGCGAGGTGCTCGTGCAGGTCGAGCATCAGCGCCGCGGTCGCGTCATCGTTGACGTCGGCGATGCTGCACACCAGGCCGGCCGTGCCCATCGAGAACAGCGCGGATGCCAATCCAAGCAGTTCGTCGGCGCCCACCGGCGCGAGCACGCCGGACTCGCACGCCGAGAGGATCAGCCGGTACGGCGCCCGCTTCAGCCGTTCCAACTCGTACACGCTCAGCGGCCCATCAGCCATGTCGAGCGAAGAGAACAGTGGGCTGTCCGGACGGAAGTGACCGTGCGCCGCGACGTGCGCGAGGCTCACGCCGTCGAGTCCCGCCATCGCGGCCTCGACCGTCGCATTCTTGCCTCGCAGCACCGTTGCTCCCCGGTTCAGCTTGGCGAGCTTCGGTACCTCCGAACCGCCGCTACCGAGGCCGGGCGCAGCGAGTAGCAGGACCTTCCTTCGACTCGGCTTCGACACCGCGCGAGCCCGCTGCCACTGCGCCGCCGACGGCACGATCGAAAAGGGTCGGTCAGTGAGGGTCGGGAGCAGCGACCATGGCACCGCGTGCAGGCGTCCGGTGGGAGACAGCACCACCGGCCCATCCGGCAGCAGGTCGACGGCAGAGCCCAACAGCGTCTCTTGAAGTCGAGCGCCGAGGTCGCCCGGATCGTACGATCGACCGTGAGCCGCGCGTCGAAGCGCGGATCTGGCATTCGCCGCGAGCTGGAGCGCGCCCTCCGTCGACCCAGCGACCCGCCGCCTCACCTGGCCGCCCTGGACAACCAGCACATGGAGGGCGCCATCGACGTCGACGAGCTCGACCAGGCAACCGGCACCGATGTCGGCGACGAGCCGGGCGACTTCGAACCGCCCCTCGTCGTCGTAGCCACGTCCGGCCCGTCGGTGATGCTCGGAGCGCACCGCCCGCTCCAGGCGGGCACGCTCTGCTTCGAGCTGTTCGGTGGGGTCACCGTCGATACGTGCTTCCGCCAGCCGACGACCATTGTCACGTAGCGCGGCCAGTTCGGGTGTCACCATGTCGCCGCCTTGCGCGGGCGGCTCAGCCAGTGACGTCGCGCGCCAACGCTCACTCCACCGAAGCAGGGTGCGCCCGTCTGTCGCGGCGTGCCGGTGCGCCAGTTCGGCCAATTCACGACCGTGCGACGTCGCCAGCGCCCGGAGCTCAGAGCTTCCCAGCGTGCGACGGTGTTCGTCGAGCGCATCGAGACCGCGCGCGCAAGCGCCGAGGACGCCTCGGCGATCGTGCCCTTCCTCGGACGCGAACGCCGCCGCGAGCAGAGCAGTGGCGCGGACCAATGCTCCGGGGTGGTCCTGGTAGGCCGCACCAGCTCTCCAGAGGGTCGAGCGTTCGGGGCCGGTTGCGAGACGCGCGGCCAGGATCAAGGCCGCTGGTGCCTCGGCGGCCCCTTCCTCATGCAAACGGCGGGCCACCTCTCGCGCAGCCACCGCCAGTCCGCGTCGCTGTCCCGTCTCATGACGCGCTCGAACGAGAAGCAGCCGTGCTCGCAGCTCGAACCAGTCCCGACCCTGCCGACGAAAGGCTTCGCACGCTTCCGCGGCTGCAGGTAGCGCAGCCGCGGCATCGCCGGACGCAAGTCGCAGGCTCGCCAGCGAGTACTGCATGTCCGCACGCGCCCCTTGAGGCAGATCGACTGCGGCAAGGGACTCCTCGAACGTACTGACGGCCTCGGGGATCAGACCCGCGGCCACGAACGCATCGCATTTGTCCGTGACCAGACCGAGACGCAGGCGGCCGTCGCTAACGAGTTGCGGTTCCACCCGCGAGTAGATCTCCAGCGCCCGCGGTAGGTCACCGCGGGCGAGGACAGCCGAGGCGACGTTTGCCAAAGCGTGTATGGCTTCCTGAGCAAGATTCTCGGCGCGGAACAGCTGCTCAGCCTCCGAGAAGGATTCCTCGGCCTCCGCCGCCCGACCCAGCGCCACCTGCGCGAACCCGATGTTGTTGAGGGTGCGCGCCTCCCAAGGCCGGTCGTTCCCACGGATGCCAGCGAGCGCGGGACCGAGATCCGCCAACGCCGCCTCATAGCGACCCACGACCATCAGGACCCACGCGCGTCGCATCAACACCTTCGCCCAAAGCTCGCCTGTTGCTTGGGCCGCAGCGTGGTCCAGGGCGCGAAGTCCTGCCCGCGTCTGTCCGGCAAGGAAGAGCGTGATCCCGTACGTGGCGCGCACGTCGGCCTCACGCGCCTGATCGACACGGCGGGCATGGCCAATTGCTGTCCGCAGCTCGGCCAGCGCCTCGGCTACGCGACCCCAGTCGCGAAGGACGATCCCCCTTGCGTGGTGGGCGAACGATCTGGCGCAGGGGTCCGTCTCGGCCGCGAGCACCCTCCCGGAGGTCTCCCACGCGGCAGTGGCATCGGCCATGGCCAGCTCCAGCAGCTCCGCCGTCATCTTCGCCTCGCGCCTTTACCTCTACCTCTCCCGCCACTACCGTAACGGCCACGCTCGGATGCGTCGGTGACTCGAGCCAGGAGTGCTCCCATGAACGATCAGGGCAATGAGCGACCTCGCGGACCGCTGTCATGGCTCCGCGACATCTTCCGGCCGAGGACCCCCCGGCTACCCCTCGATCCACCTGTTCGAGATCTCGAGGCCGAGACTCTCGAGATTCAGATCGACATCATTCGTCGAGCCTTCGACGGGGAGATGGCCGTCGCGTACAACGCCGATGGCGAGTTCGAGTACATCTACCACCCGGCACGCGCGTTGGTGCGAACAGAGGACGTCGGGGAGCTGGAGAGGTTCTTCGGCGACTCGGACGACTACGACGGCACCGGCTCTGCTGACGAGGTCATCGGAGGTCTCAACCTCTATCAAGTCCCCCGACGTCGCGACGATGGTGACGTACTGGTCACGCTCGAGGAGCTCGATCGGGATGTTCGCCCAGGCATCGCCACCCCGGACCACATCCTCTACGTGGTCGCCAGCCCTGGTAAGCCGTGCCCTGCGACCGAGCCGTTGAAGCCGCCGTCGAGCGACCCGGTGCCCGCTTTGAACCAAAACGCCAACGCCGGACGAAACGTCCGTGTCTCAGTGGTGGACACCGGCTGGTACTCCCCCGCGGCCAAGGACGGCGACACGCCATGGGTGGCCGTCGGCGTGGAAGGAGACGAGGAGCTGCTCGCGAAGGTCGGGAACACCACCGTCATCCACGAGTACGCCGGGCACGGCACGTTCGTTGCCGGCGTACTCAAGTGCGTGGCGCCTGCGGCGGACATCGAGATCGAGGGGTTTCTGACTCAGGGCGGGGCGATCTGGGAATCCGACATCACCCGGGAGCTGAACGAAGCGATGACCGACTACGAGGACGACCCACGCACGCGCAGGGTCGATCCCCGTCTGCCGGACCTGATCTCGATCTCGGCAGGCACCCACACGCGAAACGACGCCGGCCTTCTCGGGTTCGAGATCCTGGCGCTGCTGTATCGGTGGACCGAGGACGGCGGGCCCCTTGTCGTCGCCGCCGCCGGCAACGAAGGCAAGGACAAGCGCTTCTACCCGGCTGCGTTCGACTGGGTCCTGGGCGTGGGATCGCTCGACCGTGACGGTCGCCGGTCCGACTTCTCCAACTTCGGAGACTGGGTCAACGTCTACGCGCACGGCCGTGACCTGCTGAACGCATTCCCGACCGGCACCTACGAGTACGTCGAACCGGCGAGCGGCGCGCTGTTGGGAACGAAGCAGGACTTCACCGGCCTCGCTCAGTGGAGCGGCACTTCGTTCGCCACCCCGATCGTGACTGGAGCGATCGCGGCGTTCATGAGCGACAACCCAGGGAGCACCGCACGGCAGGCCAGAGACGCTCTGATCGGAAACGCGAAACCCGTCACCGACCCGACGCATGGCGACCTGAAGGCACTCGGCCCGCCGTTCGTCCCTCAGAACTAGAGCGTCACCCAGGCCGTCGTCAGCGTGGCGGACGACGTCGTCACCACGAACCGGACCGGCCCGGAGCCGACCTCCTCGATCCGGAAGAACCCGGCACCGTCGGCGGCGACGGTACGGTCGTCGGCGCCGTTGTGCTGCAGCATCACGGTGGCGTCCTGGGCGGGAAGCACCTGGCCGATGATCACGCCCGCGCCGACCTCCACCTCGATCGAGAGGTCGCCGCGGCCGAAGGAGAGCAGCCGGCCGGGGTCGCCGGCGCCGCGAACGGCGGCACCCGCCTCCAGCGCCGAGTCGTGCAGCAGCTCCATCAGCTCGGCGTCAATCGTGCGCCAGCTGAACGCAGCCTGGGCGGCTTCGCGGCGGCGGTCGGTGACCGCGTCGGCCTCGGATACCGCCTCGGCCAACATCGCCCTCAGCTCGTCGTCGTCGGACCAGTCGGTCATCGCAGCTCCCCTCCCAGCTCCCGCTCGGTGGCGAGCATGACCCGCAAGGCGTTGGTGTTGCGCAGCTGATCCAGCGCGCGCGCCCGGGTCGGACCGATGCTGCCGACGGGGATGCCGAGGCGCTCGCTGATGTCGGCGTACGGGATCGGCGGGTCGGCGGACAGCAGCACCAGCAGGTCACGTCGTCCGGACGGCAGCTCGGCCAGCGCGTCGCGCAGCGCCTGACGCTGCTCGATCGCGACCAGCTCGTCGGCCGATACGTCGTCTGTCACGCCTTCGAGAGAGCGGGAGTCCATGGGGTCCACCGGGGTCATCCGCTTGCGCGCCGCGATGAGCCGCAGGCACTCGTTGCGGGTGGTCGTCGAGATCCAGCCCGGCAGAGCCGCCGGCTCGCGGAGGTCGTCGAGGTGCTCGACGAGCCGCAGCCACACGGTCTGGCACACGTCATCGCCGTCGGTATCCGAGAGCCGATGCCTGCGCACCAGCGCGCACACCAGCGGTAGGAAGCGCTCGACGATCGCGTTCCACGCACGTTGGTCTCCCTCGCTTGCCGAGGAGACCAATGCCTGGAGGGAGTACGACGGGTCCATCGCCGACCTCCTCCTCCCGGCGGATCGGCCGCCGGAACGCAGCAATGGTCTCGTAGTACAGAGCGCTCAGCCAGCACCGAGATACATCGAGTTTCTGGGTATCTCCGGCACCCCTCGAGCCCTCTGTCCTGGCAACCGCGGCAGCAACAGCCGCCACCGAGAGGACAGAACGATGACCTGGAGCGAGACTCACGAGCGTTACCGCATCATTCGCGAGGTCGTGGCCGCCGCCGAGGCCGACCCGACCGGCACCCTGCCCTGGCGCGTCGAGTACGCCGCGTCGTTCGCCACCCCCGAGGTCCTCGTCGCCGCCCTGCGGCAGCGCTGGCAGCGGACCTGCGAGGCGCAGCTCGAGGCGCACCTCTCCGACGAGGAGATCCAGGAGCGGCACCGGAAGCTGATGAACGACCACGCCGCCGTGCTGCGGATCCTGGACAAGTTCGTGGCGGTGCCGTCGAAGTCCGCCGAGCACCTCTCGACGGTGGCTTAGCCGACGGTCGTCAGCAGCCGCGTCGCGCGAGTGAGTACGACGTACAGCGTCGCGGCGCCGGTGACCGACTCGGCCTCGATCTCCGAGGGCCGGACGACGACGATCCCGTCGAACTCCAGGCCCTTGGTGTCGAGGCCGGTCAGCACGACGACCCGGTCGTCGCCCGAGGGGGCGACGGCGGCATCCGCAGCGGCGGCGCGGGCGCCCGAGGCGTCGGCCTCCAGCTCCGGCCACGACGCCAGCCAGGAGTTCACCTCCGAGCGGCGGGCCGAGGGCACCACGATCCCGACGGTGCCGGGCACCTGCCCGGCCACCTCGAGCACCGCGTCCCGAGTAGCGGTCTCGAGGTCGGGCGAGGCGGTCCGTTCGAGGGGGCCCACCCCCGTTGCGCGGACCGCCTCTGGCAGGTCGGCCTCGAGCCCGACCCGCTCGGCGTACGCCGCTGCGAAGGCGTAGATCTCGGCGGAGTTCCGGTAGTTCTTGGACAGGTGGAACTCGTGGACGGACTTGCCCTCGAGGGCCGCCGCCCGTGCGGCCGCCGACTCCTCCGGAGCGGGCCAGGACGACTGCGCCGGGTCGCCGACGATCGTCCAGGACGCCCCGCGGCCGCGCCGCCCGACCATCCGCCACTGCATCGGCGTGAGGTCCTGCGCCTCGTCGATCAGCACGTGCGCGAAGCCGTCGTCCTCGATGCTGTAGGTCGGCGGGGTCCAGGCTCGGCCGGTTGGCGCGTACTCCCGGTCCGCGGCGGTCATCAGCTCCTGGATGTCGACCGCGCCCTCGACCAGCGTGAACGGGTCGTCCCGCTCGTCCTCGGTGCGGGCCGGCACGTCGCCCAGCGCGTAGCGCAGCTCGTCGAGCAACGGGATGTCCTCCACCGACAGCCCGGTGGCGGCGTCCCACGACTTGGTGAGCAGCGCCTGCTCCTCGCTGCTCACGACGCCCTCGGCGACCCGGGCCAGAAACTCGGGGTCCCGAAGCCAGGACAGCACCGTCGGCGCATCCAGCGGCGGCCACCAGGCCAGCGCGAAGTCGAGGAACGCCTGGTTGGACAGCATCTCCTCGTCGAACGCCTCGCGGCCGCGCTCCCGGCCGCGCTCTCCACGCACCTGCCGCCACATCGCGTCGAGCAGGGTGGGCGCGATCCGGGGCAGCTGCCGGTTGCGACGACCCTGCGACATCAGCTGTCGCCGGAGCCGGCCGAGCGAGCCACGGTCGAGCACGATCCGGTCGTCGCGCCAGAAGATCCGGAACTCGCTGGGAGCGCCGGGTGCATGCTGCCGGGAGGTACGCCGCATCAGCTCGGCCATCCGAGCCGAGCCCTTGACGTCGGCGACGGCGGGCTCGTCGTGCCGGCTGGCGCGGACCCCGTCGACCACCTCGCCCACGGAGCGCAGCGCGACCGCGGTCTCACCGAGGCTGGGCAGCACCCGCTCGATGTAGCGCATGAACACTCCGCTCGGGCCGACGATCAGCACGCCGCCACCCTCGTAGCGGCGGCGGTCGGTGTAGAGCAGGTACGCCGCCCGGTGCAGCGCCACCACGGTCTTGCCGGTGCCCGGTCCGCCGGAGATCGAGACCACGCCCTTGCCGGGCGCTCGGATCGCCAGGTCCTGCTCGGCCTGGATGGTGGCCACGATGGAGTGCATCGACCGGTCGCGGGCGCGGGACAGCTGGGCCATCAATGCGCCGTCGCCGATCACCGGCAGTGACTCGGCCGCGGGGTTGTCGGGATCCAGCAGCTCGTCCTCCACTCCAAGGACGCTGACGCCGGAGCAGCGCAGCACCCGGCGGCGTACGACGCTCCGCGGCTCGGCGGCGGTGGCCTGGTAGAACACGGCCGCGGCAGGTGCTCGCCAGTCGATCAGCAGCGAGTCGCGGTTGGTGTCGCGCAGCCCGATCCGGCCGATGTAGCGCGGCTCCGGGTCGGTCTCGCGATCCAGGTCGAGGCGCCCGAACACCAGGCCCTCGTGAGCAGCGTCGAGCTGGGCGATCCGCTTCGCGGCCTGGAAGACCATGGCGTCGCGCTCGACCAGTCCGCCCTCATGGCCCAGCCGACCGCGCTCGTGACCCTCCTTGGCCAGCTCCCCAGCGGCCTTGGCGGATACCCGCAGCTGCTGGTGGACCCGGTCCACGAACGCCTGTTCGCGAGCGATCTCTCGCTCGACCACTGGCTCACTCAACGATGCGTCTCCTCAGCACGATGTCCGGGCCCGGGAGCGGGCTCGGACAAGTTCATCAGTCTATCTCGCGTGACGGTTCGGGGTTCATTCCGTTTAAAGATCGTGACCACCTCCACCGACACCGAGAGCAACCGGCCAGACCCCGGCAGCGCGCCATCGGTCGTACGTCGCCGGCGCTCGACCTCCAACAAGAAGTCACGCCGCGTGCTGCTGGTCGGCGGCATCGCCCTGATCACCGTGGGAGCGATCGTCCTCGGCTGGCTGGCCTGGCAGTTCTGGGGGACCAACTGGGTCTCGAAAGGCCGTCAGGCCGAGGTGGTCGCAGACCTGCAGGAGGAGTGGAGCGACGGCCGGGGCACCGTCGAGACCGACTTCGGCAAGGCCACCGGCATCATCCGGATCCCTCGGTTCGGTGCGGACTACGAGGTGCCGATCCTGGAGGGGACCACCGACGAGGTGCTGGCCGCGGGTGTCGGCCACGTGGAGGACACCGCGGGGGTGGGAGAGCACGGCAACTTCGCGCTCGCCGCGCACCGCGTCACCCACGGCGAGCCGTTCGCCGACTTCCCGGAGCTGCGCGACGGCGACCTCGTGCTCATCGAGACGGTGAACGCCAACTACACCTACGAGCTCGACAACGGCGGCACGGACCTGATCGTCCCGTTCACGGCCGACTGGGTCCTCGATCCGATCTTCCCGGTCAATCCCGAGGCAGGCGGAGTCAACCCCGTCGGCCAGCCCGGGGACCAGATCATCACGCTCGTGACGTGCTCCGAGATCTTCCACACCGACAACCGCAGCGTCGCCTTCGGGCACCTGGTCGAGTCCGCGGCGAAACCGTGAGTAGCCGGAACGGGGAAAGACGATACGCTGTTCCGGACCGAGTTGACATGAGCATGGGGGTACATGGGAGAGAGCGCGGCCCGAGGCGGATCCACCGTCCGGTCTAGCCCATCAACCCGGCGCGGGTCGTGTCATGGTTTCAGGCGTGACCGATAGGGCAACCTGTCGTTGGAATTGTTACTCGGAGGAGGAACTGTGAACAGGCTCGCAGCGGTGCTAGCACTTGTCATGTCGATGTTCGTCGTGACGCCGGTCCTTTTCGCGCCCGCGAACGCCGCCGACGACTACACAGCAGCCGTGCAGACATCGTGCAACATCGACGTTCCCGCCGTTGTCGAGGCCAAGAGCGCGCCGCGAGTCACGGTCACGGTCCGCCCGAACGCCCCGGAGGCTGCGGCCGGCAAACGCGCTGCGGCCCAGCGTGCTGACCAGCCCACCGGCACTGTCGAGATCAATATCATCAAGGCTGGCACGAACATCTTCTCGCGGACCGTCCCCTACGAAGGTCGACCCGTGACCGTCGTCGGACCGGTGCTGACCCAGACTGGTCGCTACGTCGTGCGTGCCACGTTCCGCACCGCCGACGGCACGGTCTTCAAGTCCTGCCACAGCAACGCGGAATTCAACGTTCGCGCTGGCGCAGGCCCCGACACCGACGGCCCTGGCCCGGACCCGGGGATCGACAACCCGGACGGTCTGCTGCCCGACACCGGTGGACCGAACCTCATGTGGCTGATCCTCGGCCTGATGCTCGTAGGCTCCGGTGGTGGCCTGGTGTACGTCGCCAAGCGCCAGCCCGCCCGCCCGCTGTACGACGTCTGAGCAGCGAGCCTGCGAGGGCACGAGCAGGGTCGCTACGCGAAGAGGTCGAGCGAGCGCGCGACTGAGCGACGAAGTCGTGACCGCGGGTCGAGACCCGGTGAGGCGAAAAACAGACCCCTACTTCTTTCGAGCGAGGAACGCGAGCATTGCCTCGCGGGCCTCGTCGGAGCCGAACAGTCGTGCGCTGAGCGCGGCGACCTCGTCGTCGCGGGCGTCGATCCGGTCGAGCAGGTCGCGCGTCAGAAGCGCCTTGGTCTCGCGCAGCCCCTGAGCCGCGCCGGTCAGGAGTGAGGCGACGACGGCGTCGACCGCGCCGTCCAGCTCGGACTCGGGAACTGCCCGGGTGACCAGCCCCATCTCCGCCGCCTGCGCGCCGTCGAACGCCTCGCCGCCGAGGCAGGCGAGCGCGGCCGCTCGGGAGGTCAGCCGTGGCAGCACGGTGAGCGAGATGACGGCGGGCGCCAGGCCGAGCTTGACCTCGGTCAGCGCGTACGTCGTCGTGTCCGCCGAGATCGCGATGTCGGAGGCGGCCACGATTCCGATGCCGCCGGCGCGCACCGCACCCTGAAGCCGGGTCACCACCGGCTTGCCCAACCCCACGATCTGACGCTGCATCCGGACCATCGCCCGGGCACCCTCCTCCATGCCCTCACCCGTCGCCTCGGATAGGTCCGCGCCCGAGCAGAACACCTTGCCCTCGGCCCGGAGGACCACCACCGTGACCGCATCGTCGGCGTCCGCCGTCTCGAGGTGGGTGAACAGCTCGGTGACGAGCTGACGGGACAGCGCGTTGCGGTTGTGCGGGGAGTCCAGGGTGATCGTCGCGACCCTGTCGGCGACCGCGAGGTGGACCAGCTCGGTGTCAGGCATGGGCGTCACCGTACCCATCCGCCGAGAGGTCGGCGCCGAACCACCGCCATGCGATCCCGACCTCTCTACGCCCTGTTCGGTCTGCTCGCGGCGCTGGTCGGGACGGCGGTCGGGCACTTCGTCGCCTCCCTCCTCGACCCCGCGTCGTCGCCGGTGCTCGCGGTCGGGTCCGCCGTCATCGACCTGACGCCCACGCCGGTCAAGGAGTGGGCGATCGCGCAGTTCGGCACCAAGGACAAGCCGATCCTGATCGGCTCGGTGTTTCTCGGGGTGCTCACACTGGCGGCTGTCGCAGGCCTGATCGCGCGCCGTCGCTTCCGGCACGGCGCGGCGCTGCTCGTCGGCCTGGTGGCCGTGGCCGCCCTCGCCGTGCTCACCCGGCCCACGGTGGAGCTCGTCGACGTGGTCCCGAGCCTGGTCACTGCCATCACCGGTGTGGCCGCGCTGTGGCTGCTGGATCGCCGCGCCTCGCCTCAGGCGAACCAGGTGCCGGACGACGTCACCGGCCCGAGCCGGCGTGGGGTCGTCGTCGCCATGGGCGTGCTGGCGGGCCTGGCCGCGGCGTTCGGTGGGACCGGTCGCTGGATCCAGCAACTGCGGGCAAAGGCCGAGGACATCGCCCTGCCCGCTGCCGCGGACCCTGCCCCGGCGCTTCCCCGCGGGCTCGACAAGCAGGTGCCGGGGATCACGCCTTGGGTCACCTCCAACGACGACTTCTACCGGGTCGACACTCGCCTGGACACTCCCGTCATCAGCTCCGACGACTGGACCCTGACGATCGACGGCGACGTCGAGAACGAGCTCACGATCTCCTTCGACGAGCTACTCGAGATGGCGATGATCGAGCGCGACATCACCCTGACCTGCGTCTCGAACAGCGTCGGGGGAGAGTTCGTCGGCGGCGCCCGGTGGCTCGGCGTACCCCTCCAGGATCTGCTCGACCTGGCCGGCGTGGGCAGCACAGCCAACCAGCTCCTCAGCACCGACTTCGACGGGATGACGATCAGCACCCCGCTCGACCTGGCCACCGACGGTCGTGACGCGATGATCTGCGTCGGGATGAACGGCGAACAGCTCCCCCGCGAGCACGGCTTCCCGGTGCGGATGGTGATCCCCGGGCTCTACGGCTTCATCAGCGCGACCAAATGGCTGACGAAGCTCACCCTGACGACGTACGACGACGCCGAGGCGTACTGGACCGAGCGCGACTGGGCGACCGACGCCCCGATCAAGATCTCCGCACGGATCGACACACCACGCTCGCTGTCGACCGTCAACGCGGGCGAGACCCTCATCGGCGGGGTCGCGTGGTGCCAGCAGGCCGGCGGCGTGGGCAAGGTCGAGGTGCAGATCGACGGCGCCGGCTGGCAGGAGGCCACGCTCGGCCCCGACGGCGGCAACGACTACTGGCGGCAGTGGTTCTACAAGTGGGACGCGAAGCCCGGCCCGCGCAGCATCTCCGCGCGAGTGACCACCGCCGACGGCCAGGTCCAGAGCCCGGCCCGGGCCAACCCGTTCCCCGACGGCGCCAGCGGCATCCACCAGTACGCCGTGACCGTCGCCTGACCCCAAAAACTTCTCGCGATCCGGGCCATCCGGAGCGCGGGCGGCACCGAAGCACTCACATCAGTACCCCTCTACGGAAGGCACCACCCATGAAGCTCCACACTCTCCGCCGCAACACCGGCATCGTGACCGCCGTGTTCGCGCTCTCCCTGGGCCTCGCTGCCTGTGGCAACGACGACGACAGCGGCAGCGACGCCAGCGGCGACACCCCCTCGTCGGCCCCGGCCGACAACTCGGGCGCCGAGGGCGCGGACCCGGCCGCGCAGACCTTTGGCGACGGCTGCTCGCAGATCCCGTCTTCGGGTGACGGCTCCTTCAGCGGCATGGTCCAGGACCCGGTCGGCACCGCGGCGAGCACCAACCCGCTGCTCAAGACCCTGACCGCCGCCGTCGGCGCGGTCGAGGGCCTCGGTGACACGCTCAACAGCGCCGAGGGCCTGACCGTCTTCGCGCCGGCCGACCCGGCCTTCGCCGAGATCCCCGCGGACGACCTCAACGCGCTGCTCGAGGGCGCTGCCAAGGACGGCATGAAGAGCGACCTGGCGACCACGCTGACCTACCACGTCATCGCGGGTCAGCTCGACCCCGCGTCCGTGGTCGGCGACCAGACCTCCCTCCAGGGCGGCAACCTGACCGTCGAGGGTGACGAGTCCGGCATGACCGTCAACGGCGCCAGCGTCCTGTGCGGCAACATCCCGACCGCCAACGCCACGGTGTACGTGATCGACGGGGTCCTCAACCCCGCCGACGGCTGAGCCGCTTCCCAATCGCACTCAGAATGACGAGGATCAGCCCGTGACGTACATCGGGCCGGTGGGTACCGGCGCCTCCAACTCCGAGGAGGCGCCGGTGCCTGCCACCGACCAAGCGAGCGGGCTGGCCGCTCTGCTGAAGCGGGCCGGCCGCGGCGACAAGGACGCGTTCGCCGAGCTGTACGACGCCACGTCTGCCCGGGTCTTCGGACTCGCGGTGCGAGTGGTCCGCGACCCGGCTCAGGCCGAGGAAGTGGCGCAGGAGTCCTACCTCGAGCTGTGGCGCGGCTCGGCCCGGTTCGACCCGGACCGCGGCAGCGCCATCGCCTGGATCCTGACGATCGTGCACCGCAAGGCGGTCGACCGGGTCCGCTCGGCCGAGGCCTCCAGCCGCAGGGACACCTCGTACCACCAGAAGAACAGTACGGTCGAGCACGACACGACTGCCGAAGCAGCACACGCCTCCATGGAGGCGCACCGGGTGCGCGGGGCACTCACCAGCCTCACCGACGTGCAGCGCGAAGCCCTCGAGCTCGCCTACTTCGGCGGCTACACACATACCGAAGTGGCGACCATGCTCGACCTTCCGCTGGGCACCGCCAAGACCCGCATTCGAGACGGCCTGATCCGGCTCCGTGACACGATGGGAGTAGCAGTATGACCGACAGCCACGCACTCTCGGGTGCC
>CAWABG010000026.1:0-19081 GCA_963780245.1 uncultured Actinomycetota bacterium | reverse complement strand
CGCTGCTCCTCGGGCAGGGTGCGCAGAGCGCCCAGGACCTGTCGCTCCCGCTCGCCGCGCTCGGTGAGGTCGGACGGGTCCTCGGTGTCGTCGGTGGCCGAGATCGACGAGCCGCGGTCGCCGTACTCCTCCAGGTCATCGGGCAGGACGTCGGCGCGTCGCACCTTGGCGGCCCGGATCCGGTCGAGGCACGCGTTGACCACGACCCGGTGCAGCCAAGTGGTGACCGCCGCCTCACCGCGGAACGACCCGGCCCGGCGGAAGGCCGCGACCATGCCGTCCTGCAGCCCGTCGGCGGCGTCCTCGGGGTTGCTCATGGTGCGTAGCGCAACCGCCCACAGCCGATCGCGATGCCGCGAGAAGAGCTCGCCGAACGCCTCGTGGTCGCCTGCGACGTGCGCGGCCAGGAGTTCGGCGTCGGACTTGGCGTCGGGACGATGGTCCTCAAGCACCACGCACCACCACCTCCGCCACCGAGCCCCGGAACTGATCGCCCGAGGGGGGAAGGGAAGTCAACCAGACGATGAGGTACCGCCCCTGCGCCGGACGGCTCACGGGGATCGCGACCTGGTCGTCGCCGGCGGTCTCGCTGGCGATCGGGGTGAGTCCGACGACCCCGTTGGGTGGGTCGTCGGTGAGGTAGAGGCTGACATCGGTAGGACTGCCGCCGAGGGCGAGGTCGACCTCGGTCACCCTGCGGTTCTCGCCGAGGTCGATGACCAGGCCCACGCCGGTCTTGAGGCCGGGGGGCGGCCCGAGTTGGTCGTTGTACGACGACGTGGACCAGGCGGTCCCGAGATCACCGTCGACGGCGAGCCGGGCGTCAGCGGGGTTCTCCTCGGGTGGCTGGCCCTGCGGGTCGAAGTCCGCGGCGACCAGGCCGGTCAACGCGGCGGCGGACGGGCTGATCGTGGATCGGCTCGGGGTCGTGGTGCCCCGTCGTTGTCGGGTTCCTGGCCGAGCAGGGTCTTTCCCCGGCCGAGATTGAACGCGACCACGACGGCGAGCAGAAGGAGCACGCCGGCGGCGATGCCGAGGGCCAGCCGGAACGAGCTCCGGCCAGGCACCTCTTCCTCCTCGCCGACCGCCTGAAGCCCAGTTCCGGTGCCGCGTCCGGTGCTCGTCTCCCACGGCCAGTACTCCGGTCCGTGAGGCGGCGTGGAGCCCGGTGGGAGAACCCGGGACCGGCGCACCGGTGAGCCTTCTTCGGGCGGAGGTGCAAACAGTGGGCGCTCGGGCGGCTCCTCGAACGGCGGCGGTGGCGGCGCCGGGGTGCGGCGCGCCTTGAACCACTCGACCTCGTCCTCGTCGTCGTCGAAGATCGGCATCCCGGCTTCGGTGGGCAGGTCCTCGGGTTCGGCCGTCGACGTCGTCGGCGGTTCCGGTTCCGACGCGGGCTCGGGTTCAGGCTCAACGGTGACCTGCGGGATCAGGTCGGACGTGTCGCGCGCCGGGATCTCCGGCACCTGGGGAAGCACGATCAGCTCGTCGGGGCTGAGCTTCGGCAGGCTGGCGATCAGCGCCGCCTGGAGCCCGGTCGGGTCGCCGACGACCTCGGTGAGGTAGGCGGCGATGCCACGCGCGGTGTGCACCGGCGCCCCCGAATCGTCGGCCGGGTCGTGGAGCACCTGGTCGCAGAGCTCGTCCAGCGGCCGGGGCACTCCGGCCCGGACGCGCCGCGGTCGGAGCACCCGGCCGTGGTGGGTGGGTGCGGACGCGACCGCCGAGCCCGACGCGCCGGCCCACTTCGTGGTCAGCGAGCAGTAGAGCAGTCCGGCCAGGTCGACGATGTCGACCTGCTTGCGTCCCGGGGGTAGCCCATGCAGGGCGGCCTCCACGCAGAAGCCGATGATCCGCACCTCCCCGGACTTGTCGATCAGCACGTTCTCCGGCGCCAGCCGGCCGTGGGCGACGCCGGCGGCATGCGCGTGGGCGATCGAGTCGGCCACCTCGGAGACCAGCCAGGCCGAGCGCCGCGGGCCGAGCGGGCCGGAGCCTGCCACCAGGATGTCGAGCGAGATCCCGGAGCCCCACTCGTTGACGACGTAGCAGATGCCGTCGCGGGTCTCGACGTCCAGGACGCGAAGGATCCGGCGGTCCAGGACGGTGGCCGATGCGCGGGCAGCCTCCTGCAGTCCGGGCGCTCGCGGGTCCTCGGCGTCGATCACGTGCAGGGCGACGTGCCGTTCGAGGACTCGGTCGTGGGCTCGCCAGAAGCGGCCACCCTTGCTCTCGGTGAGCAGGTCGATCAGTCGATAGCGACCGGCGAGGACCTCACCGGGCCGGATCGAGTGCGGCACCTGTTCCTCTCTGCCATGAGTCGGTCCTCAGTGCGTGTTTCATGCTAGTCGGGCGAGGGCGCCGGATCAGGCGTCTCGGGAACGTGCGAGGCGGCGCGTCACGGCGTCGAGTACGGCGGTCACCTCGCGCATCTGCATCGCCCGTGCGAGCACGACGAACAGGACGGCGTCGGCGGCGGTGATCACGCCGGCGATCCCGGCGGACGTGACCCAGTGCGGATGGTCCAGCCAGGAGTGCAGCGCCGCGGCGACCCCGAGCGCAGCGGCGGTCGACGCCCCGACCGCGATGACGAGGCGGCCGAGGAACGGCAGCGACCCGGCGGTACCGAGCCCGCCGAGCCGGCCGCGGAGGACGGCGTACGACAGCGCCGACCCGACGGCGTACGCCGCGGTGTAGGCGAGCACCAGCGCCGGCGAGGTGTCCTCGGCGTCGGCCTGGGCCACGAACACCACCGCGACCACGATGTTGGTGGCCGCGACACCGCACTGGATCCAGAACACCGTGCGGGTCGCCTCGAGCGCGTAGAACCCGCGCAGCATCAGGTAGTGGACCGTGAAGAAGACCAGTCCGCCGCCGAACAGCGACAGGGTCGGCACGTACCGGTGGTAGAGATCGGCACCGGCGCCGTGTCCCCAGATCACGTTGGAGACGTCGTCGGCGATCACCGGCAGCAGCGCTGCAAACGGGACGATCACCACGAGCGCGGCGCGCAGCGTCGACGACAGCGAGCGGGCCAGCCCCGCGAGGTCGCTGTCGGCGGCCAGCGCGGAGAGCCGGGGCAGTATCGCCGTGGCGAGGGAGACCGTGATGATCGAGTGCGGGACCATCATGATCAGGAACGCGTTGGAGTAGATGGTGATGCCGGTGCCGTCGCCGCCGCCGGCGGTACCTCCCGAGGCCAGCCGGACCACCACGACGTACGCCGCCTGGTTGACGATCACGAACAGCACCGTCCAGATCCCCAGCCGGAACGTGTGGCCGAGACCGGTGTGCCGGAAGTCGAAGCGCGGCCGGTAGTGGAAGCCCGCCGCACGCAGGTACGGCAGCAGGATCAGCAGCTGCGCCACGATGCCGGCCGTGGACCCGAGGCCGAGCAGCAGCTCTTGGTTGGTGCTGAACGGGCCGACCTGCTCGGCGGTGGTCGCGGGGCCGAACGAGACGAGGTAGACGACCAGCACCCCGACGGCGATCACGTTGTTGGCGATCGGCGCCCACATCATCGGCCCGAACTTGCCGCGGGAGTTGAGGATCTGACCGACCAGCACGAACATCCCGTAGAAGAACACCTGGGGCAGGCAGTAACGCGCGAAGTCGATCGCCGACTGGCGCTGCTCGGCGAGGTCGGCGTCGCCGTACTCCTGGTTCAGCATCACCGCCATCACCAGCGGGGCCGCGACGACGAGTACGACGGTGACCACCGCGAGGAACATCCCGGCCAGCGTGATCACCCGGTTGGTGTAGGCCTCGCCGCCATCGGGGTCGTTGCGCATGGCCCGGACCAGCTGGGGCACCAGGACGGCGTTGAAGACGCCGCCGGCCAACAGGATGTAGAGCATGTTCGGGATCGTGTTGGCGATCGTGAACACGTCGGCGTGCAGCGAGACGCCGAGCGCCGCGACGAGCAGCGTGGAGCGGACGAACCCGCTGAGTCGCGACACCACCGTCCCCGCGGCCATCACCGTGCTGGAGGCGAGTACCCGATCGTCGTCGGCCGTGGTCATGGCAACGCCGCCGGCTCGGCCGCGTCCGCTTCCACCTCGGGTCGGTCGTGCCGGCCGCGGATCCGGCGCACCAGCCGGAGCACGATCGCGACGAACATCAGCAGCAGGCCGGCACCCATGATCACCCAGATCACGTCGCTCACCTGGGCCGAACGGATCGGCAAGGTGTCCGTCGAGCCGAGCGGCGTTCCGTCCGCATCGGTGAGGAGCAGGGTGACGTTGTTGACCGACGCCTCCGTGGTACGGGCCTGGAGTAGCACCGACGTCCGGCTCCTGGCCTCGAGCTCGACCGGCGCGGTGGGAGTGATCTCGATGCCGTCGCCGGACCGGGCGAGCACCGAGACGGTGACCGGCTCGTTGAGCCGGTTGGTGATGGTGGCGACGAACTCACCGCTGGCGCTGGACAGGGTCACCCCGGGGGGCGCGCCGATCTCTACCGCGCGCAGCTTGTCCTGGACCCAGTCGCCGGCCCGGTTGAGTCCGGAACGGGCGACGAACTGCGACTGCCGGGCGGCGTACGACGTCCCGGTCAGCGCCTCTTCGGTCAGCTCGCCACCGACCCGGTCGTTGAGGGTCAGCAGGTTCTGCAGGGCGTTGCCGTCGGCGATCAGCTCGTCGGCGGCCAGGAACGTGTCGGAGTCCAGCTCGAACTCGTCCTGGCGCACGGGGTAGTCGATGGCGTCGGCGTCGACGACCTCGCCGACGCGAGCGGTCGCGCGGGTCAGGGTGGTGAGATCGAGCCAGGACGCGTCGAGGCCGGCGAAGAAGTCCGCGGCGTCCTCGGCAGGCAGCCGGCTCGGCAGCACGACCACGAGCGGGTCCTGGTCGGGCTCGAGCATCCGCAGCGCCGCCTCGCTGAGGATCCGCTGCCGCAGCGCGATACCCCCGATCCGAGCCCCCGGTCCCGGCCCACCGCTCGCGGCCGCGGAAGAGGCGACGACCAGCTTGTGTCCGTCGAGGTCGGCGACCGTGGGTGGATCGCCGACGAACGCCGCGTCCGACATCAGCACCGGCGTCTCGACATCGCTGGCGTCGATGGTTCCGACATCCATGTAGCCGCTCGGGGAGCCGATCACCGGCGTGCCGGTGATCCCCCACTCCTCCAGGACGGCACTCGCCTGGGTCCCGGCGAGCTCGATCAGCTCGGGGTCGTGGTCGGCGGCGCCGGCGAGGTCGATGTCGGCGTACGGAAGCGTGAGCAGCTGCTGCGCCCGGAGCAGCGGCTCCAGCTCGGTGAGCCAGTCGGCGGCGGTCTGCTGTTCGGGCGTGACGAGCTCCGCCTCGTCGGGCTCCTCGCCCTCGTCCGGATCCTCGGTAGGAGACTCGGACGGGTCCTCGCCGGGGTCCGCCGGCACGATCGTCGGCGCGAGTGATCGTGGCGGGTTGCCGGTTGCGAGCCTGCGAACGGCGTCGAGCAGCGCGGGATCGACCAGCCAGCTGAGCTCGCCCGGTCCGGCCGCTCCGGCGAACTCCACTGCTTCGCGCAACCGGCCACCCTCGCTGAGGGACCGGTGCCAGGCCTCGGGGTCGGAGAGCGACCCGTCCGGCTCATGGCCCAGGAACCGGCGCAGGGGTAGCACCAGCGAGGCCTGCACCGCCCGCTTCGTCGTCTCCGGTATCAGCGGCAGAAAGGTACGGGCGCGGCCGTCGGCGAACGTGTCGCGCGGCACCTCGACGCTCTCGCCTGTGGCGTGGACGCCGAACCAGTAGACCCCGGGGTCGCCGGTGCCGATCTCGGTGGCGAGGGCGTTGCGCGGCACCGTGATCGAGAACGTAGCGGAGGCGCCTGGCTGGAGCTCCTCGACTTGGTCGAGGTAGTCGGTGAGCCGGTCACCGACGGGCTCCTCGTCCGACAGCGCCGCCGCCTCAGCGAGCTCGGACCGAGAGGTGATCGGGCTGCTCGAGATGAACGGAGCGAGGTTGATCGCCTCCCAGGCCACGCTGTCCTGGTTGGTCACCGTGCCTTCGATCCGGATCGGCCCGCGCACGGGGACCGACGACGGGGTCATCGAGTCGATGTTGACCAGCAGCGGAGTGTCCACGAGGGCGGTCGCAAGGCCGGGCGCTGATCTCGCCGAGGCCGTCGCCGGCCAGGCGACCAACAGCATCGGGAGCCCGATCAGCAGCGCCAGGGCGCGCGTGAACATCGGGCGTCGGACCACGGAGGCGAGCCTAACCGTCGGGCCGGCCCGCTACGGGGCGGGACCTGTCCACACCTAGACTGCTCGGTCGTGCCCGAGTCCCCGCCGCCGCCGCTGCAGATCGCCGACGTGCAGCGGGCCGTGAGTGCGGAGCTGGACCGGATCGCGCCGGTGATCGACGAGCTCGGCCGGCTGTTCGAGGACGCCGAGCACGAACTAGCACTGGTCGGTGGGCCGGTGCGCGATGCGATGCTCGGTCGCCAGCACAACGACCTCGACTTCGCGACGTCGGCCCGGCCCGAGGAGACCGAGAAGATCCTCAAGAAGTGGGGCGACGCCACCTGGGACATGGGCCGCGACTTCGGCACCATCGGCTGCCGCAGGGACGAGTGGATCGTCGAGGTGACGACGTACCGCTCGGAGTCCTACGACCCCACCTCCCGCAAACCGGTCGTGGACTTCGGTGACTCACTGGCCGGTGACCTCGGCCGCCGGGACTTCACGGTCAACGCGATGGCGGTGCGGGTGCCGAGCCGCGACTTCGAGGATCCGTACGGCGGCGTGGTCGACCTCGCTCATCGAGTGATCAAGACACCGGGCCGGCCGGAGGACTCGTTCTCCGACGACCCGCTGCGGATGATGCGGGCCGCCCGGTTCGCGGCGCAGCTGGGCTTCGCCGTCGACAGTGGCGTGGTTGGCGCGATGCGCGACATGGCCCAGCGGATCGAGATCATCTCCGCGGAGCGGGTGCGCGACGAGCTGGTCAAGCTGGTCTGCGCGGCGTACCCCCGGCTCGGTCTGACCCTGCTGGTCGACACCGGTCTCGCCGACATCGTGCTGCCGGAGCTGCCGGCGCTGGCCCTGGAGCGCGACGAGCACCATCGGCACAAGGACGTCTACGACCACACGCTGCAGGTGCTCGAGCAGTCGATCGACCTCGAGTCGCGGCTGAACCCTGAAGGCACCCCTACTCCCGATTTCGTGTCTCGGTTCGCGGCTCTGATGCACGACGTCGGCAAGCCCAAGACCCGCCGTTTCATCGAGGACGGCACGGTCACTTTCCACCATCACGACGTGGTCGGCGCCAAGCTCACACGTCGGCGGATGAAGGCGTTGCGGTTCTCCAACGACGACATCGACGCGGTGAGCGCGCTGGTCGAGCTGCACCTGCGCTTCCACGGCTACGGCTCGGGTGAGTGGACCGACTCCGCGGTACGCCGCTACGTGCGGGATGCGGGCGACCAGCTCGAACGGCTGCACGTGCTCACGCGGGCGGACTGCACCACTCGTAACCAGAAGAAGGCCGAGCGGCTACGTCGCACCTATGACGACCTGGAGGAGCGGATCGCGCGCCTCTCGGAGCAGGAGGAGCTGGCCTCGATCCGGCCCGACCTCGACGGCAACCAGATCATGGAGATCCTCGGCATCGGACCGGGTCGCGACGTGGGCGAGGCCTACAAGTTCCTGCTCGAGCTGCGGATGGACAATGGACCGATGACCGAGGCGGGTGCGCGGGCCGCGCTGGAGGACTGGTGGGCCACGCGGAACACCCCACGAAAGACTCGCTGCGCTCCCCTTTCCGCGGGGACCCCGAAAACCGTGACCCGGCTCGCCGAGCGCTGCCCTGGGGTGGAGCACGTCGCGCTCGGCAGTGGGCCGACCCCGGTGCGGCCGCTCGACCTCGACCTCGGCGTGGAGACCTGGCTCAAGGACGAGTCGGTCTTCGGCGACGGCGACTGGGGCGGCAACAAGGTCCGGAAGCTCGAGTGGATCATCCCGGAGGCACAGCGCCGCGGGGTCTCGACGCTGTTCACGGTCGGTGGCATCGGCACCCACTGGGGCCTGGCCTGCGCGCTGTACGCCGGCCGGCACGGGCCTCGAGACCGTGCTGGGCCTGGTCGACCAGCCGGTCGACGACCACGTCCGCGAGCAGCTTGCGCGGCTCGAGGCGTCGGACGCGAAGCTCTACCGGTTCGCCTCGCCGCTGCGGCTGAAGCTCGTGGCGCCGTACATCTTGGCCCGGCACCGGCCGTGGTACCTGCCCGCCGGCGGCTCCAATGCCTTCGGCACCTTGGCCTATGTCGACGTCGCCCTGGAGATCGCCGAGCAGGTCGCCTCCGGAGTCCTGCCGGAGCCCGCGACCATCGTGGTGCCGGTCGGCTCCGGTGGCACCGTCACCGGACTCACGCTCGGGCTGCGGATGGCGGGCCTGGACACCGCGGTGCTCGGGGTCGTCGTCAACGACATGATGCGGCTCGACGCGCCGGCGATGGCGCGGCTGGCCGCGAAGACCACGAAGCTGCTGACCGAGCGCGGGCATGCCGACGTGCCGGTGCTCGCGGAGAGCGACTTCGACCTCCGTCCCGACTGGCTGGGCGCGATGTACGGCGACCCCACCCCTGCCTCGATGGCCGAGGTGGACCGGGCGGCGGCCGAGGGGTTGGTGCTCGAGCCCGTCTACACCGGCAAGGCGCTGGCCGCGGTCCGCGAGCTCGGACCGACGCTGCCCGGACCCGTGCTCTGGCTGAACACCCATGGACCGCGGTGACACCGTGTCGCAGACATAAGTAGGCTCCCGGACATGACGACGGACCAGAAGCCCGCCCAGCTCGAGGCGAGCATCGAGATCGACGCTGCCCCCGCCCAGGTGTGGGCCCTGATCAGCGACCCGCGCCGGATCGCGGCGTTCAGCCCGCAGGTCGTCAAGACCTTCGTGCGCGGCAGCGGTCCGGTGACCAAGGGCACCAAGTTCGTCAACATCAACCACCGCGGCCCGGTGTTCTGGCCGACCCAGGCGATGGTGGTGCGCTGCGAGCCGCACGCGGACTTCGCGTTCCGGATCAAGGAGAACTACACGATCTGGTCGTTCGCGCTCGAGCCGACCGCCGCCGGCGGCACCCGGGTCGTCCACCGCCGGGAGACGCCGAAGGGCATCTCGCAGCTCTCCTTGAAGTCGACGGCGATCGCCATGGGCGGCGTACCCAAGTTCACCGGTGAGCTGCAGCAGGGCATGCACCGGACCCTCGAGCAAGATCAAGGCCGCCGCTGAGGCATCCTGACCGGATGACCGACGACCCTCGGGCCCCCGAGCTGGTGGCCACCATCGAGATCGACGCACCGCCCGAGAAGGTGTGGGCGCTGGTCTCCGACATCGAGCGGATGTCGTCCTGGAGTCCGCAGGTGGTGCGCAGCACTGTCAACGGCGACACGATCGCGCTGGGTACGACGTTCGCCAACGAGAACCGGCAGGACGACGTGGAGTGGCCGACGAACGCGAGGGTCGAGCGCTTCGAGCCGCCACGCGAGTTCGCGTTCAAGGTCAAGGAGAACCGGCTGATCTGGTCGTTCCTGCTCGAGCCGCTGCCCGGTGACCGGACCCGAGTCACCCAGCGCCGTGAGTCTCCAGACGGCATCACGGATCTCTCGATCCACTACACCGAGGCCTACCTCGGCGGCGTCGAGGCGTTCACCGAGCGCCAGCGCGCCGGCATGCGCGAGACGTTGGAACGGCTCAAGGCCGAGGCCGAGCGCTAACCTCCACCATGCGGTTCTGGGATCCGGCCGACCCCGCCATCGCGGCTGCCGATGCGGAGCCGTGGGACGGCCTGCTCTCCGGGACTGTGCGCCCGGTCTCGATCCGGGTGCTGACGCGTCTCTACGTCGCCGGGACCGCGCTTGCCGTGCAGTCCGGAATCGCGGCCGTCGTCATGAGCTACGCGGCGGAGGAAGAGATCGCGCATCCCATCGTGCTCCGGATTCTTGGGGTGCTTCTGCTCGGTATGAGCCTGGTTCTCCCGGCCGGCCTGGCTGGCCTCACGGCGAGCACGTTCCGGAGGCAGGCGCCGCTCTCGGGGACCGCGATCGTGATGTCCATGGGCCTGGCCTCGACCGTCGGCATCTGGTCCGCGGGACCGGAGTTCGCCTTTGCCGTGGTCTTCTACTTCGAGGCGCTGCCCTTCGCGTTCTACCTGTTTCGGCTCGCGTGGGCCCTGCTCGCGGCCGCTAACGCTGCCGTCGGCTGTGGGCTCGTCCTGCTCCTGCAGGACGGCTGGCGTGAGCCGGTGCTGACCTGGCTGCTCGTGGTCACGACGCTCGTTGCCATGGCCTGGATCCTCGGCTTCCTCGCCGAGCGCGCGGAAGCGATGGCCGAGTCCGAGCACGAGGCAAGGGTGGAGCTGGCCGAGGTCAACCACACGCTGGAGGACCGCGTGGCGAACCAGGTGACCGAGATCGAACGGCTCGGCGAGCTGCGACGGTTCCTGACACCGCAAGTCGCGGACGCCGTGATGTCGGCGGACGCCGAGGCGATGACCCGCCCGCACCGTCGGCGGATCGCGGTGTTCTTCTGCGACCTGCGTGGGTTCACGGCGTTCACACGCGACTCCGAGCCCGAGGATGTCATCGCCAACCTCGACCAGTACTACCGGACCGTCGGCGAGGTGCTGCAACGGCACGGCGCGACGATCGGTGGCTATGCCGGCGACGGGATCATGGCCTACCTGGGTGACCCGGTCCCGCACCCGGAACCGGCGAAGGCAGCCGTGCAGATGGTGACCGAACTGCGCGGCGACCTGGCCGCGCTGGTGGCCGAGTGGCAGCACCGGGGTCACGACCTCAGTTACGGCATCGGCCTCTCCTACGGCTACGCGACGCTGGGAGTCGTGGGGTTCGATGGTCGCTTCGACTACACCCCGATGGGCGGCGTGGTGAACCTCGCCGCCCGGTTGTGCGACAAGGCTGGGGCCGGGCAGGTCCTGATGGACCACGCGACGTACGCCGAGCTGGACGGTGTGGCCACCTGCGAACCGGTCGACGGGCTCGAGCTCAAGGGCCTCGGCTCGCAGCGCGCCTACGCTCTGACCTGAAAACGACGCTGACCCGTCGCAAACTTTGCGACGGGTCAGCGTTGTTCAGCGTGAGTTTGCGACGGGTCGGCGCTTACTCCTCGCCGCGGATGAAGGCTTCGACGCGGTCGCGGCCCTCGTCGTCGGGGAGCTGCACCGGCGGGGACTTCATGAGGTACGACGACGCGCTGATGATCGGGCCGCCGATGCCTCGGTCGAGGGCGATCTTGGCGGCGCGGATCGCGTCGATGATGATGCCCGCGGAGTTGGGGGAGTCCCAGACCTCGAGCTTGTACTCCATGTTCAGCGGGACGTCGCCGAAGGCACGCGCCTCGAGGCGGACGTAGGCCCACTTGCGGTCATCGAGCCAGGCGACGTAGTCGGACGGGCCGATGTGCACGTTGCGGGCACCCATGTCGTGGCCGATGTTGGAGGTGACGGCCTGGGTCTTGGAGACCTTCTTGGACTCCAGGCGCTCGCGCTCGAGCATGTTCTTGAAGTCCATGTTGCCGCCGACGTTGAGCTGGTAGGTGCGGTCCAGCACCACGCCGCGGTCCTCGAACAGCTTCGCCATCACCCGGTGGGTGATGGTGGCGCCGACCTGGCTCTTGATGTCGTCGCCGACGATCGGGACGCCCGCGTCCTCGAACTTCTTCGCCCACACGGGGTCGGAGGCGATGAACACCGGCAGCGCGTTGACGAACGCCACGCCGGCGTCGATCGCGCACTGGGCGTAGAACTTGTCGGCCACCTCGGAGCCCACCGGGAGGTAGGAGACGAGAACATCGGCGCGCGAGTCCTTCAGCGCCTGTACGACGTCGACCGGCTCAGCGTCGGCCTCGTCGATGGTCTCGCGGTAGTACTTGCCCAGGCCGTCGAGGGTCGGGCCGCGCTGCACGGTCACACCGAGCGGCGGTACGTCGCAGATCTTGATGGTGTTGTTCTCGGACGCCGCGGTCGCCTCGGAGAGGTCGAAGCCGACCTTCTTCGCGTCGACGTCGAACGCCGCGACGAACTCCACGTCGGAGACGTGATACGGGCCGAACTCGACGTGCATCAGCCCGGGCACGTTGCCCGCTGGGTCGGCGTTCCGGTAGTACTCGACGCCTTGGATCAGGGAGGTGGCGCAGTTGCCCACTCCCACGATTGCTACTCGAACCGAACCCATCGGCCGTCCCTTCATCGTGGTCTTCTGTGTCATTTCGGTCACTGCTGTGCCTGCTCGGTGGGCGCGTTGCGCTCGGCGTTGATCAGGTCGGACAGCCACTGCACTTCGCGCTGTGCCGACTCGACGCCGTGCCGCTGGAGTTCGGCCGAGTACCGGTCGACCTCCTTCTCGGTCAACGAGAGCTGCGACTGGACGCGGTCCAGACGCTCCTGGAGTCGGGTACGACGGCCCTCGAGCACGCGCAGCCGGATCTCCATGTCGGTGCGGCCGAAGAACGCGAAGCGGATGTCGAAGTTGTCGTCCTCCCACGCAGTGGGACCGACCTCCGACATCAGCCGCTCGAACTCGTCCGTGCCCCGCTCGGTGACCTGATAAACGATCCGCGGTCGACGCGAGACCGCGGTCAATGTCGTGGTGGCTTCCTCGATGAGGTTGCCCCGCAGCATCTTCTTCAGCGCCGGGTAGAGCGAGCCATAGGAGAGCACGCGCCCCCAGCCGAGCATGAGGTTCAGTCGCTTCCGCAGCTCGTAGCCGTGCATGGGACCCTCGTGCAGCAGCCCGAGCACTGCTAGCTCAATGGTCTCTCCACGACGTGCCATGCGACCTATCGTAGCGATATATCTGCTGTACGTGAATTCTTGGCATCCCGAACGGGTACGCCCCGCCGTGCCGAATCGGTGTAAGCACCGGCCGTTGCGTACTCTGGGCAAGCGCTGGGGGAGCGGCGGCGATTCCCGCCCGCCCCGGCCGTCGAAGTTCCCGAGTCCCGGAGTGATGAAGTTTGGCTGGCAAGCGCAGGGCAGACGCACCGGCATCCAGCCGACCCTCGAAGACCTCCAAGAACGGCAAGAACGGGAAGCCCACGGAGCCGCTGACCGCCAAGCAGCGCGTGCTCAAGGTGCTCAAGTGGAGCGGCATCACGTTCCTGGTACTGACCCTGATCGCGGTCGGCGGCTTCATCTTCCTGTATCGCGCGATCGACATCCCGGACGCTGACGCCGACTTCGAGGCCCAGAGCACCATCGTCTACTACGCCGACGGGAAGACCACGCTCGGCAAGTTCGCCATCCAGGATCGCGACGCCATCTCCTACAACGAGATGCCGCAGAACATCAAGGACGCCGTGGTCGCCGCGGAGAACCGGTCGTTCTGGACCGACAACGGTGTCGACGTGAAGGGCATCATCCGGGCCGCGCTCAACAACGCGTCCGGTGGCTCCACCGAGGGCGCCTCGACGATCACCCAGCAGCTGGTGAAGATCCTCTACCTCAACCAGGAACAGTCCTACACGCGCAAGGTCAAAGAGGCGATCCTCGCCTTGAAGATCCAGCGATCGCTCAGCAAGGAGGAGGTCCTCACCGACTACCTCAACACGATCTACTTCGGCCGTGGCGCCTACGGCATCGAGGCCGCGTCTCAGGCCTACTTCGACATCTCGGCGGAGCAGCTCAACCTGCGCCAAGCCGCGGTGCTCGCCAGCGTGCTCAACGACCCGAACGACCTGGACCCGGCCGACGGCAAGGACGCTCGAGCCGACCTGCGCGATCGCTACGAGTACACCCTGGGCAGCATGGCCGACATCGGCGCCATCACCGAGTCCGAGTCGGAGAAGGCGGCACGCAAGCTCCCGCCGTTCAAGAGGGAAACTGTCCAAGACGCGTACGGCGGTCAGAACGGTTTCGTGCTGACGATGGTCCGCAAGGAGCTGATGAGGCTGGGTTACAGCCAAGACGAGATCGATCGCGGCGGGCTCCGGGTCACCACGACGTTCACGAAGAAGGACATGGACGCGGTCGCAGCGGGCGTGAAGGCCGCCAAGCCCGAGGGGTTCGGTGACACGTACCTGCACATTGGTGCCGCCTCGGTCGAGCCCGGCACCGGCGCAGTACGCGGCTTCTTCGGCGGCCAGGACTTCCTCAAGTCCCAGCTCAACTGGGCGGTGCTGGGAGGGCAGGCCGGTTCCACGTTCAAACCGTTCGCGCTCTCCGAGGCCCTCGAGCAGGGGTTCTCACTGAAGTCCACGTTCGACGGGAACTCTCCCCTCGTGCTCGACGACGACTCCGAGGTCGAGAACCAGGGCGACGTGGACTACGGCTCCCGGATCAGCCTGCTCAGGGCCACCGAGGACTCCGTCAACACCGCCTACGTGGACATGGTCGACGCTCTCGACGACGGGCCGCAGGCGGTGATCGAGAAGGCCAACGCGATGGGCATCCCTCCGGACGATCCGACCAAGAAGACCCCGGGCTTCCCCAATCGCAGCCCAGCCCTCACGACCGATCAGGGCTTGCGGATCGCCCTCGGGTCCCAGACCGTCAGCCCGATCAACATGGCCAACGCCTACGCCACCATCGCGAACGGCGGCATGGCCGCGGAGCCGTACATCATCGAGAAGGTCGAGTCCGACGACGGCGTCGAGCAGCACGAGGTGATCACGAACGAGGCGATCACCGAGGACCAGGCCGCCGACGTCTCCTATGCCCTGCAACAGGTCGTGAAGACCGGCTCGGGCACCGAGGCGCTGAACCTCGGCCGGCCGGCTGCCGGCAAGACCGGCACCGCCACCAAGACCGGCGGCGCGGTGTCGTCGTCGTGGTTCGCGGGCTTCACACCTCAGATGTCGACCGCGGTGATGTACGTCCGCGGTGTCGGAAACGGGCAGCTCGATGGCTGGCTGCCGACCTCGAGCGACGGCAAGCTCGGCTACTTCGGCGGCAACTATCCGGCGAAGACCTGGACCGAGATCATGAAGATCGAGATGGAGGGGCTCCCGATCGAGGAGTTCCCGGAGCCGGCTCTGCTCGACGAGGAGGACCCGCCGTCCGACGAGCACGCGCCGTACACTCCGCCGCCCCCGCCGCCGAAGACGACCAAGGAAACCGAGCCGACGGAGACGGAGTCGACGAAGACCGAGCCCACGGAGCCGACCGAGCCCACGGAGCCGACGACGCCAACGGAGCCGACGACGCCGAGCGACAGCTGCTTCCTCAACCCCAGCAACTGCCCGAGCGATGAGCCGTCCGACGGTGGCGGTGGCCTAGGCGGGCGCAGCATCGAGGCTACTCGGGAAACCGCGGGCGGCCGGCGAGCGTGAGCACCGTCCGGTGACTCGTCCGGCTGGTGAGGAGGGCCACGCCCACCCCACCCAGGACGACAACGTGGTGGCGACCCTCAGCGAGGGCGTGGGCGGGCCAGTCGGGCCCCGCGCCGGTCGCGCCCGCTGGTGGACGCCGGTGCGGGTGATCCTGGCGATGACCGCTGTGACCTGTGCGCTGGGCATGGTGCAGAAGGCGCCGTGCATCTCCGGCGAGCCGAGCGACCAGAACTATCGCTACTCGCACATGTGCTACTCCGACCTGCCGCCGCTCTACACGCTGCGTGGGCTGGTGCAGCACGAGTGGCCGTTCTCCGACGACGAGCAGGTGCGGGCCCGCTACGACGTGATGGAGTACCCGGTCGGCATCGCCTATTGGGCCTGGGGCGCTTCCTGGGTCACCCACTGGCTCAACGGCTCCCCCGACCTCGACGAGCGGTCCCGCCAGTCGGTCGGCGATCTCTCCGGCACCGACGAGGTACGCCGCGAGGTGGAGCTCTTCACCTGGGTCAACGCCGTCGGCTTCGCGGCAATCGCGCTGCTGGCGGCGTGGCTGCTCAGCCAGGTCAACCCGCGCCGGCCGTGGGATGCCGCGATCTTCGCGCTGTCACCGACGCTGGCGCTGACCGGGCTGATCAACTGGGACCTGCTCGCGGTCGGGCTGATCGCCGGCGCGCTCTGGGCGTGGTCGAGAGACCGGCCGGTGCTGACCGGCATCCTGATCGGCCTGGGCACCGCCAGCAAGCTGTACCCGCTGTTCCTTCTCGGCGGGATCCTGATCATCTGCATCCGCCGTCGCCGCTACGCCGACCTCGCGCTCACCGCGGTGTGGGCGGTCGCCGCCTGGCTGGTGGCCAACGCGCCGGCGTACCTCACCGGCAAGGAGCAGTGGAAGGTCTTCTGGAGCTTCAACGCCGACCGTGGACCCGACCTCGGCTCGATCTGGAGCGTGCTCGCGCAAGCCTCTGACAAGGCAATCTCTCACGAAACCGTGAACACCTGGTCCTGGCTGGTGTTCGGCGCCTGGTGCCTCGGGGTCCTGGTGATCGGACTGCGGGCGCCGGAGACGCCGCGGCTCGCGCAGCTCGGGTTCCTGATCGTGGTGGGGTTCCTGCTGGTGAACAAGGTGTACTCGCCGCAGTACGTGCTGTGGCTGCTGCCGCTGGCCGCGTTGGCCCGGCCCCGGTGGCGAGACCAGATCGTGTGGCAGTCGGGCGAGCTCCTCTACTTCGCGGCGATCTGGTGGTACCTCGGCGGCTTCCTCAACCCGAGCAGCGGCTCGGACGCCGGGTTCTACTGGGTGGCGATCGTGCTGCGGATGCTGGCCGAGCTCTACCTGGCCGCCGTCATCGTGCGCGACATCCTGCGGCCGGACCGCGACCCCGCTGCGAGACCCATTCCTGTGATCGACGCTGAAAATAAGGCACCAGCATTGGAGTAAGGAATGAGCCAGGCGACGGTCACCAGCAAGGGCCAGATCACCATCCCCAAGGAAGTCCGCGACGAGCTCGGTATCAAGACGGGGACCAGGGTGTGGTTCGTCCGGACGCCGATGGGCTATTTGCTCAAGCCGCGCAACCTGAACCTGATGGATCTGAAGGGCATGTTGAAGTACGACGGACCGCCAATCTCCGACGAGGAGATCGAACGGCGGGTGGGCGAGGCGCTGGCCGAGAAGTACCGCCCGTGATCGGCCTGGACACCAACGTCCTGCTGCGCTGGGTCCTTGATGACAACAACCCCGACCAGGCGGCGGCCGCAGCCGTGCTCATGTCCTCACTCACGCCAACCCGACCTGGCTTTGTCACCCAGGTCACGGTGATGGAGCTGGCCTGGGTGCTGCGTTCGGGCTACGGCTTCTCAGCACCCGACATCCTGAACGTCCTGGATGGGCTGCTTCGCGCAGACGAGCTCGAGTTCGATGATGGCGAGATCCTCTGGGAGGCGGTCATGCACGCAGGCAGGGGCGCCGACCTCAACGACGCATTGATCGCAGAGACACTTCGCCTCTACGGCTGCGACGAGGTCGTGACCTTCGACCGCGACGCGGCGCGTCGGTTCGGCTGGCGGCTGCTCAGCTGATGTCGACGCGGTCGAACGTCGTCGCGGTGTAGCGGACCCTCACGTCGATCTCGTCGCCCACCTCGGGCACCCGGGCGCCGCCGGGCAGGAACAGCATCGAGGCCTGCATGTGCGGTGGCTCGGCGAACAGCCGCTGCTTGCCGTCGATCGAGAACGGCGACCGCACGAAGCCGGCCGCGTCCAGGCCGCCGCGCGCCAGGGTCGCGGCGCGCGCCTTCAGCGACGACTCCCCGGTCGGCGACTCCAGCCCGATCCCATGCGCGGTCCCGCCGCTGACGATCAGCAGCTGCCCGGACTTCGGGGCGGTCCGGCTGCGGTAGCCGAACGCGTCACCTCGGGCCACCTCGTGCACGTCGAGGACGGTCGCGGTGACCCTGAGCGCCTCGCGGTCGCCGAGCCACAGAGCGGTGCCGACGCGCGGCCGGAACGTGAAGTCGGCGTACGACGCGCGCAGCTTGTCGAGCTCGTCGTCGGTCAGGTGGCTCACCCAGATCGCCGGCGGTCGTTCGAGCTCCATGCCGACGACGTCGTTGAGCAGCCGGGTCACCTCGGCCAGATGGGAACCCTGTGCCAGCGGGAGGTGCAGGGCGATGCCCTCGAACCGAACGCCCCCGAGCGCGCGGCGCAGCCCCTCGTCCCAGAGCTCGCGGGCGGTGAACCCGTGTCGCTGCATGCTGGTCATCCGCTCCACTACCAGCCGGGCCCCTGGTTGCCGGGCGACCAGCGCGTCGACGTCAGCGGGGCGGCTGACCGTGTGGATCACCCGGTCAGCGAGGGCCGGGTCGAGCCCGTCGACGAACGGCCGCCAGGGGGTGAGCACGAGCAGGTCACCTTCGAACCGGGTGGCGACCTCCGGCAGCTCTTCGTAGGTGCCGACCGCGAGGGTGTCCAGGCCGAGCCACTTCGTCTTGCGCGCCAACCGGCCCAGCGTGAAGCCGTAGCCGTTGCCCTTGGCCACCGGCACCAGCCCCGGATGCCGGTCGGCGTAGCCGCGCAGGTGGGCCCGCCAGCGGTCGCCGTCGACGGTGAGGGTGAGCGCCATCAGCGTCGCCGCATGTAGGTGTCGAACGCCTTGTAGAGCACGCGGTTGAGCGGCAGGTCCCACTCGCCGGCGTACTCGACGGCCTCGCCGCCGGTGCCGACCTTGAACTGGATCAGACCCACGTGCGGGTCGTTGGGGTCGAGGGTGTCGGTGATGCCGCGCAGGTCGTAGAGGTCGGCGCCGGCCGCGAGCGCGTCCTGGATCATCGCCCACTGGATCGCGTTGGACCCACGCACGTCGCGCTTCTCGGTGGAGGAAGCGCCGTAGGAGTACCAGGAGTGTGCGCCCACCCGGATCGCGATCGTGGCCGCGACCAGGTCGCCCTCGTGCCGCGCGAACCACAGCCGGATCCGGTCGGGGCTCTCCGCGCGCAGCGCCTCGAGCATGGTGGCGAAGTAGCCCAGGGGGCGCGGGGTGAAGTGGTCGCGTCCGGCGGTGTGCACGTAGAGGTCGTGGAAGGCCTTGAGGTCCTCGTCGCCGCTGCTGTGGGTGACCTCGACGCCGGACTTGGCCGCCTTCTTGATGTTGCGTCTCCAGAGCTGGTTCATGCCGGCGAGTACGTCGTCCTCGGTGCGCCCGGCGAGCGGGATCTGGAAGACGTACTGCGGCTGGCCGGCCGCGAACCCGCCCTCGGCCTCCTGCCGGCGCCAGCCCAGCTCGGTCAGCTGGGCGACCACGCGGGCGCCGG
>CAWABG010000025.1:0-34145 GCA_963780245.1 uncultured Actinomycetota bacterium | reverse complement strand
GCGAGGGCGAGGAAGAGCTTCTCCAGCTTCTTGACGTCGACGCCGTCGAGGACCGTCGTCCGTCTCGGCGAGGCACTGCTGCAAGACCGGTGGCCACGATCGCGTAGCCCGCACGGTAGAGCGCTCGGTCCAGCACCGCGGCCAGCTGGGCGCGACCCGACTCGCAGTCCGAGCCTTCCTCCATCATCCGGATCACGCTGGCGAGGTGGCCGTTGGCCCGCTTCATGCGGGTGATGATGGCCTTGATCTCGATGGGCTCGAGCTCCATCAGAGTCGACCTTCCAGAGCGGTGAGGGCCGCGGTGAGACGCTGGCGTGCGTCAGCGGCCACGGTGCGGAGGGCCTCGCCGCCGGCGTCGTCTCCAGCGAAGCCCATCATCACGTCGGGGTCGAAGGCCTCGACGACAGTGTGGTCGTCGTCGGTGGCGCGCACGACCACGTTGCACGGCAGCATCGCGGCGATCGAAGGGTCGACCTCGAGGGCGCGGTGGGCCAGCTCGGCCGGCAGGCACCGAGGAATGATCTGCGGCGCGACATCGACGTCGAATTTTGCTTCAGCGTCGCCTTGATGTCGATCTCGGTGAGTACCCCGAAGCCCGCGTCGGCGAGCTCGCCGCGCACCGCCGTGACGGTCTCAGCGTAGGGCCGACGCACCGTCGTCCGGAGCGTGTAGTCCGTCATGGGATCTTCCCTGCCGGGGTACCGATGGCCGGTGCGGCTGACCTCGTCACCACTGTACAACCCCCCTGGGGGTTATGCTACGTTTCGGACATAACCCCCCAGGGGGTTCCACCTCGTCCGTAGAGCGACCAGACAACAAGGGAGGTCCCCTCATGCGTGAGACCACCGTCGAGCAGCTCGCTTCGGCGCTCGATCAGGGCGCGGCTGTGGTCGATGTCCGCGAGCCTGCGGAGTTTCGCCAGGGCCACGTGCCCCGTGCCCGCAACATCCCGATGGCTGAGCTACTGCCCGGCTCGGCGAGATCGACCGCGACCGCCCGGTGCACCTGGTGTGCGCCTCGGGCAACCGCAGCAGCGCGATGACCGACGTCCTGACCGCCAGCGGCTACGACGCGATCAACGTCGCCGGCGGCACCAGCGCCTGGGTCCGTTCCGGGCGCGCGATCGAGAAGTGAGGCTGAGAGTGACCAAGGAAGAGACCATCGCACCCGCCTCCGCCACCGAGGAGGCGCAGCAGCACCCGGCACCAGGGCTGACCGTCCGCACGCTCGAGACCCCGTCATCGGGCGACCGCACCTACGTCGTGCACGCACCGGTGAGACCGCCCTTGTCATCGACCCGCAGCGCGACATCGACCGAGTGCTGGACGTCCTCACGTCGGACGGGGTCCGCCTCACGCACGTCTTCGAGACCCACATCCACAACGACTACGTCACCGGTGGCCTGGCCCTGGCCCAGGTGACCGGCGCGTCGTACCTGGTCAATGGGGATGACGAGGTCGCCTTCGACCGCACCCCGATCGCGGACGGCGACGTCGTTGCGGTCGGCTCACGGATGCGAGTCCGCGCGATCGCTACCCCCGGTCACACCTTCACCCACCTGTCCTACGCGCTCACCGACCGAGATGAGCCGTACGCCGTGTTCACGGGCGGGTCGCTGCTCTACGGCGCCACCGGCCGACCGGACCTTCTCGGGGAGGAGCACACCGAGCCTTGGTGCGCCACCAGCACGCTTCTGCGCACAAGCTCGCGTCCACGCTGCCGGACCAGGCCGAGGTCTACCCCACCCATGGGTTCGGGTCGTTCTGCTCCGCCACCCAGTCCGACGCCACCGCCTCCACCATCGGCGAGGAGAAGCGGTCCAACCCCGTGCTCACCCAGGACGAGGAGACCTACGTCCGCGAGCTTCTCGACGGACTGGGTGCCTGGCCGGCCTACTACGTGCACCTGACCCGGCCAACGCCGCCGGCCCAGCCGCGCCGGACCTGTCGCCGGCGCACGAAGCCGACGCGACCGAGCTGCGCCGCAGGATCGATGCCGGGGAGTGGGTTGTGGACCTGCGCAGTCGCAAGGCGTTCGCCGCTGGCCATGCTCCGGGCACGTTCAACTTCGGGCTGGACGGAGCGTTCGCGACGTACCTGGGCTGGTTGATCGAGTGGGGCACTCCGGTGACGCTGCTCGGCGAGACCGCCGACGACGTTGCCACCGCCCAGCGCGAGCTGGTCCGGATCGGCATCGATCGCCCGGCCGCCCAGGCAACGGGCGACCCACATCAGTGGGCCGCGGGCGAGCTCGGCGAACTTTTCCACCGCCACGTTCTCCGACCTGGCACAGGTGCGCCACCACCGCGAGGTCGTCGTGCTCGATGTTCGCCGGGCCGACGAGTTCGAGGGAGCGGCGATCGCCGGAGCGGTCAACATCCCCATCCACGAGCTTCCCCGCCGGGTTGCCGAGGTGCCGAACGGTGAGGTGTGGGTGCACTGCGCCAGCGGCTATCGCGCCTCGATCGCCGCCTCTTTCATCGCCGCCGCGGGCCGTACCCCAGTCGCGGTCGACGACTCCTTCGAGAACGCCGAGAAGGTGGGACTGCACCTGGTCAGCCCCGGGAACGGCGACGACGGGGCCGAAGCCTGAGATGACCCTGCTCGTCGCCGTCGCCGCCGGCGTGCTCATCGGCCTGTCCCTCGGGGCGCTCGGTGGCGGCGGCTCCATCCTGGCCGTGCCGGTGCTGGTGTACCTACTCGACCAGTCGGCCACCCAGGCGACGACCGGGTCGCTGGTGGTCGTCGGCGTCACCTCGATGATCGGAGCGGTCGCCGCCCACGCGACCGGCAACCTGCTGCTCGGGCGTGGCGTTGCCTTCGGCGCCGTCGCGATCGGCGGCGCGGCCCTGGGTGCGCGGGCCTCCACCCAGGTCCGGGACGAGGTGCTGCTGGCGTCGTTCTCACTCCTGCTCCTCGTGGTCGGCGGCCTGATGGCCTGGCGGCAACTCCGCGACGGCAAGGGTCACCGCGCACAGCACGCGGCTCGCCCGAGCCTCGACGACCCGATTCTCACGTTCAGCCCCACCTTCGCCTGTGCCTGCCCCCGGGCGCTCAAGGTGCTGATCACTGCGACCGTGGTCGGGCTGTTGACCGGCTTCCTCGGAGTGGGAGGCGGCTTTCTCGTGGTCCCCGCGCTGTTGTTGGGGCTCGCCCTGCCCATGCGGTATGCCGCCGGCACCTCGCTCGTCGTCATCACCATCACCAGCGCGGCCGCCCTGGCGGTGCGCGCCGACGCCGGGGCTGGTCCCGACTGGTCGCCGGTGCTCGCCCTGACGGCCGCCTCCGCGGTAGCCGCCGTCGCCGGAGCCCGGCTGGCCGACCGGATCGACACCGCTCGTCTCCAGACCGCCTTCACCACCCTCGTGATGATCGTGGCGCTCTACACCGCAGTGCGAGCACTACCCGCGCTCGCTTGAGCATCACCTCACCTCCCACGCATCTCCACCACGCACAACGAAACGGAACCCACACCGACATGAGCACCACCTCGCCGCCCAGTCCCCCACCCGCGCCTTTGACCACGGCGCCCACGCCCGCCGGTCCCCTCGGCCGCCTCGGCGTCTGGGTCACCGACCACGCCAGGGTCGTCACCGTCGTCTGGCTGCTGGCCATCGTCGGCCTCGGCGCCTTCGCCCCCCAGGTCGAGCACAACCTCTCCGGCGCCGGCTGGCAGGCCAACGGCTCGGAGTCCGTCCAGGCCCGCGAGCTTGCGCGCGACCACTTCGGCGGCAACGCCTCCTCCGCCATCCAGGTGGTCGTCCGCTCCACCGACGGCCCCGTCACCGGCGGGCGAGGGCCAACGGGTCCTCGCCGAGGTCGCCGACATCCTTCAGGCCGAGCCCCGCATCGCCGACGTCGTCGCACCGACCCCGGGCGCCACCCTTTCCCAGGACGGATCCACCGCGATCGTGCTGGCCGGCGCCGGTGCCGACACCGATGAGATGGTCCGCGTCGCCACCGACCTCAAGGCCGAGCTGCAGAACCTCTCCACCGACACCGTCGAGGTCAACCCGACCGGTTCCTCGCTGCTGTGGAGCGACTTCAACGAGGCCAACCTCGACGCGATGCTGAAGTCGGAGTTCATGTCCTGGCCGGTCACCCTGGCCATCCTGGTGCTCGCCTTCGGCGCCCTGGTGGCTGCCGGGCTGCCGCTGATCCTGACCCTGGCCGGACTGGTCGCCTCCGCCGGGTCCCTGGTCCTCATCAACGAGCTGGTGCCGGTCTCGATCTGGGCGATGAACTTCGCGATGATGTTCGCCCTCGCGCTGGGCATCGACTACGCCCTCTTCCTGGTCGTTCGCTACCGCGCCGCCCGGGCCGCCCGTCGCGAAGCCAACCGCGTCATCGACCGGCCCGACGGCCGCGAGGACCGACAGCGGGCCATCGCCCAGACCATGGACACCGCCGGCAAGGCAGTCCTGCTCTCCGGCCTCACCGTGCTGATCTCGCTGTCCGCGGTGATGCTCGTTCCATCACCCTCGTTCCGCTCCATGGCCGGAGGCATCATGCTCTCGGTCGTCTTCGTCCTCGCCGCCACCCTGACCCTTCTGCCGCTGGTGTTGTTCAAGCTGGACGACCGGATCAACAAGCTCGCTCTGCCCTGGTCTCGCTCGATGGAGCATCGGTCACCGAAGTTCGCCGCCTGGGGCGAGCGACTCTGGAAGCGGCCCGTCGCCTGGGGCCTCGCGTCCCTGGTCATCCTGCTGGCGCTGGCCGCCCCGATCCTCGGCCTGAGGACCGCCATGCCCTCGATCAAGGTTCTGCCCGACGACTCCTCCGCCCGCGTGGGCTACCACCAGGTCCAGGACGCCTTCGGCACCGGCGCGCCGGGCACCCTCCAGATCGTCGCCGACGAAGCTGACGCCCCAGCCGCGGTCACGGCGCTCCAGGAGGACCGCGGCATCGCCGCCGCGATGCAGCCGGTGCCCGCTGCCGACGCCAGCGGCCTGGTGCTGATCCAGGCGGTCCCCACCGTCGACCCCTCCGACCCCACCCTCGGCGACACCGTCGACCGGCTGCGAGCCGACCTCCCTGACTCCGCCGTCGTCGGCGGAGCCGCCGTGGAGAATCTCGACCTCAAGGCGCAGCTCGACGAGTCGACCCCGTTGGTCATCGGCGTCGTGCTGGTACTCGGCTTCCTGCTGTTGCTCATCGCCCTGCAGGCGCCGCTGATCTCTTTGCTCGGCACCCTGGCCAGCCTGCTGTCCACTGCGGCAGCCTTCGGTGTCGCGAGGCTGATCTTCCAGGAGGGCCACGGCGCCGACCTGCTCGGTTTCGAGTCCCAGGGCTTCGTTGACGCGTGGGCCCCGGTGTTCTTCTTCGCGATGATCTTCGCCATCGCCATGGACTACACCGTGTTCCTGCTCGCCTCGGCCAAGGAGCACTACGAGCGCAGCGGTGACCCGAAGGAGGCGATGGTGGGCGCGCTGGCCCACTCCGGCCGGGTCATCTTCGCCGCTGGCGCGGTCATGGTCGCGGTGTTCTTCACCTTCGCGCTCTCCGGTCCGATCCCGCCGAAGGAGATGGGCGTCGTACTCGGGCTCGCCGTCCTGCTCGACGCCTTCCTGGTTCGGCTCGTCCTGCTGCCCGTGCTTCTCCGGCTCACCGGCCGGGCCGCCTGGTACACCCCCGCCTGGCTGCGCAAGGTGCTGCCGAACATCACCTTCGCTCACGACTGAAGCATCGGGTTCGTCGCTCAAACCCGCCTCGCTGCGGCCCGGCACCGCCGTCACAACATGGCACCGATATGAGAGAACGGCTTCGCACGCGCTCTCCGATCACGCTCCGGACGCGGTATCCGCACCTCACACGTTGAAGCGGAGCTCCACCGCGTTGCCTCTCCGAACAAGGAGCAATGTTCACGGACGCACATCGGCTCGCGGGTCCCCCCTACTCCTTAGCATCAGAGACCTTGATTCCGCAGGTGCGAATGCCGTCAGGGTGCCTGACGATCAGCGCTTAGGCGGGGTGGACTCTGGCCTATGACCAGCGCGTGCTCGGCGCTGCATGGTCGGGCGCTGCGAGCGCGCGTATTCGAAGTGGATGGTCGGGCGCTACTTGTGGGTGAGTGCGACTGGGACGTGCTCGCGTAGGAAGCTGAGCTGGTCGGCGATGACACTGGTGAACAAGGGTTCGACGTAGGGGTCGAAGTGGCCGCCGGGGTAGACGCGGACGGTCGGGGCGGACATCCGCGCGGCAGTCGTCTCCGCGATGCGGCGTGGAGTGATGGCATCAGCGTCGACGATCTGGACGAGTGCAGGGCAGCGGACTCCTGCCGCCCATCGCCTCGGGGAGTAGAGGCCGATCTTGAGAACGATCCTGGCGGCAACGTTGGTCGGGTAGTCGCCGAGCTTGAGCCCGGACTCAGCGATGAGCTTGTCCATGCCGGGGACGGCGTCGGGGGAGGTCATCACGGCGGTCTGGCCGGGGGCGCCGGTCGAGTCGACGTAGACGGGCGTTCGTCCGGTCCAGGCTCTGAGCTGGTCGCGGAAGCCCACGCGGGAGACGCGCAGGCTGGGCACGAGGCCGGTGGAGCGGACTGCTGCGGGGCCGCTGACGTGGGGGACCTGGGCGATGATCGCCGCGAGCGGCTCCCCTTGCCCCGCAAGGCTGATGACGTGGCCGCCGGCGAACGACGTGCCCCAGGCCACTGCTTTCGTCGGGTCGACTCCGTTCAAGGTGCGGGCGAACGCGAGCGCTGCGGTCCAGTCCGCGTGCTGCATCGATACGTCCAGCACCTGTCGTGGTGTGCCGTCGCTGTCGCCGAACCCCCGATAGTCGAAGGTGACGACGATGTAGCCCTCGGCGGCGAAGCGTTCGGCGTACGCGGGCAGGCGCAGGGCTCGCACGGCGCCGAACCCGTGGGCCATCACGATCACGGGAGTCGGCGCATCAGCGCTCGCTTTGGGGCGGTAGACGGTCGCGGCGCAGCTGACCCCGTGCGAGGTGAAGGAGCCACGCTCGGTGGTGAAGAGCGGGTTGGGAATCTCGGGCATGGGTTTCCTTCTGGACTGCAGAGTGGCGCGTGGAAACGAGCATGTGCGCGCGGGTCAGTGCGTGAACGGCCCAGCGTCCGCGCATTGTCCGTGACCCGCGTCGTGTCTCCGATGCTCGCTTCTTGACTGTCGTACAAGACGATAGGTGGCCTCTTGAATGAGAGTCAAGATAAGGTCGGTGTGTGCCGCGCAACAGACGTCCCCAGGACCGCGACGAGAAGTTGAGCGAGATCGTGACTGCCGCGGCAGAACTCTTCAGTGAGGCTGGGTTCGAGCAGACGTCGATGGCGCGCATCGCCCAGGCCGCCGGCGTCACCCCCACCACGATCTACTGGTACGTCGCCGACAAGGACGCACTCCTCGTCGCTGCCCTGGACCACTTGCTCGCGGACGCGCTACAGGAGTTCGACCAGCAGGCCGGTGCCTCGCTCGTAGATCAGGTGCTGTGGGCACTAGAGCAACTCAAGCGCCACCGCACCCTGATCAGCGTCGTGCACGCCCGTAGCGAGCGGTCAACAGTCGTTGCCACCTGGCACGACGGTTTCCACGCCCTGATGGACAGGCTCGTCACCGCCTACCTCGACACGCAAGGCGTACCCGAGCCGGACCGAACAGCGACAGCCAGACTCACCACTCTTGCGGTCGAGGGCCTCTTGTCGCATCCCACCGGCGCTGCCGAGACCCGTGCCGTTCTCGACCTTGTCCTGTCGCGGAGCGTCCGGGTCAGCTGAGAGTCGAGCTCGAACCTAAGACAACTTGACACCATCCCAGAGTGCGCGCCGATACCGTCTTTGCCTTCGCGGCCATTTCTGCCGTGCTGGCATATGGGCTCCGGCCTCCCTGCGTGAGGGCGTTGAGGCTCATGACAGCCTTCCTTCGGTAGCTGATGGTCGTTCTTCAGTCACCTATGTGCGAGGAGCGGGCGGCGGCAGCGATCGCCCCGGCCGAGCCTTTGCGCTCGCGGACGGGGTCTCCACCTGGGGGGACCCTCGCGGTCGACGGGCAGAGCGAGATTCGTCGGGACGCATCTCTGCCGGTAGTGCACTAGGTGTGCGGGGCTTCGAAGGTCGTTGAAATCGGGGGGCGCGTCGAGATCTGCGCGGCCTTTCCGAGCACCGGATTGCGTCCTTCGGCACGGCTCGCTCGAGCTTGGGCTCCTGGCTCGAGCAGTGGAGCTGGTACGCCCTAGTGGAGCGCCTCTCCTGGGTCGGTTCGGGTTACTGGGCGGGCAGTCCGGCGATCCACGCGAAACGCTCTCATCTGCCGAAGTTACGCCGGATTCGCGGTCCATTTTCGGGACCTGAGTTTCGGAGCCTATGAATGCGGTGGGTCCGGGCAAGCCCGAGAAAGACGCGCTCGTTCGGCGGCCATCCGCTACGGCCCTTGCCGATCGGCGCGGGAAACCTGGTCAGCCCGTGAGGATCCCTGTAAGGGACTTGGGTTGCTTCAGGAGGGCCCGAAGCTGGGGCAGGGTGAGCTCTGCGTCGAACAGATTGGGTTGGCCCAGCGCGTAGCGGGTGGCGTCAACTGCCCTGAGCGGTTCCCACTCCGGCGGTTGGGGGTACTCGACGACTGCGGCCGCGGGAGCATCGGACCCCGAACGTCGCAGGATCGCGTTCGCGGCGCGCCGTCCGTTGTGGTTGGCCGTTTCCATGTTGGCGACTTCCCAATCACTCTTGAGATAGTCGCCTGCGAGGATCAGGTTGGGGATTGCGGTCGTGACGTCGGGCCGAGATACGTACTGGCCATAGGCGGGCAGAACCAGCGGATCCTCGTTCTGCCACGCTCCGTTGCTCCAGATGACTCCTGGATCGATGTAGTGGGCGAGTCGCATGTCATCAATCAGGTTTGTGGAGGTGCTCGCGGTGTCTGCGACCGCTTGTTTGAGTTGTTCCCAGACCTCATCGGCCATTTCAGTGGGGGTGCATTCTCGGGCCGGCTTTCCGTAGATGACGCCGGGATTGTCCCAGTTGGCGATGATCGCGGACAGGCAGTCGCGTGCTCTGCCGTCGCCGTACCTGGCGGAAAAGTCGGTGGTCCAGAACTGTGCCTGGCTGATGGCTTCGATTGCCCAAGGCGCGTCGAGGGCGAAAATGTGCCCTCGGTTGAAAGTGAGTTTTCGGTCGAGGTAATACTGCAGCCCGGTCATCCATCCGGTGCTGAGCTTGTCCATCAGGCGCAACGAGGGATCCAACCGGAGGATCGGCGTGGTCCACAGCGAACGTGTGCGTTCGACCGGCAGAGCCGACACGTACCAGTCCGCTTGGACGATCGATGTGCCTGCGCCGGTCCGCACGGTTGCCGCTTCGATTCGTCCTCGGCTCGTTTGCCAGCCAACAAGCTCATGTCCGAGACGAAGGTTGGCGCCATGACCCGCGATCGTTGTCAACCACGGATCGATGAACGCTTCGTTTGTCGGCCCGTTCAGGACGCGGAAGGTCGGCCCGTTGCAGTAGCGCCCGATCTCGTTGTAGAGAATCGACTGGACGACCTTGCCGGTGTATCCCGCGCTCGTTATCTCGGTGCGAGACGCCTGGGTGAACTCGGTGAACAGGCGACCCAGAATCTTGTTGTAGTCATCGCCGAAATCATTGGAGCGGATGAATTCAGCCCAACTAACCTTTTCCCACTCGCCGAGGCGACGGGCGTCCGAGCTGGACAGAAACACGACCACACGGCGGACAAAGTGTGCGAGAGCTTCTGGCGGCAGATGGGTCTGCACGACCAGGGCGATGAGGGCATTGACGACATCAGTCGGCGTGTACGGCGTCGGGTCGGGCGCGCCCAACGGTAGGACCAGATCCTCGCGACCCCCGGAGCGGGCGAGCAGCGACTGTGGCGCGCCAACCAGGTTGTCGAACACGCCATTCGGATTCGAGCCGAACGGAATCCGACGCATCGTGTCGGCGGTGTGCTGGTAGAAGCCGAAGAAGACCCGCCATGCATGCTCGCCGGGCAGCGACATCCGCCCGCCAGCTGCCGACCCCGGGACTTGGGTACTGCGGGCCTTGCCGCCCCACGCTCGCCGCTCGTAAACCGAAACGCTGAAACCCCGTTCAGCGAGTTCGTGCGCGGCGGTCAGACCGGCGATCCCGCCGCCGAACACCGCGACCGTGGGGCGCTTTTGCACGCGTCGCCGCGGAGCCGCGTATGCAGGGTGAGCGCCGAGACCAGCCACAGCGACCGTGGCGAGGCCGGCGTCGCGTACGAAGCGTCTACGCGACATGTGGCCGCTTGAGTCTTCTGTTGTCATTGGTCTGCCTCGATTCAGTACTCAGCCGGTTACATCAAGGACGGTGGCACCGGCGGACACACGGCGCACGATGTCGGTGAAGTCGTGGAGATCGGTGATCCGTTCCTTCAGCAGGTAGCCGAGCCCTCGCGGCGACGCAGCTGTCAGCCGAGCCACGTGACCTGGTTGTGGATCTTGAGTGAGCACCAGAACCGCAGTATGCGGAGCCAGCTCGACCATCCGCTCGGAGATGTCGATGCCCTCGGTGGAGAAGGTCGGCGGCATCCGGACGTCGACAATGGCGATGTCGGGGTGCAGGCCAGCCAGAAGCAGCTCAAGCTCAGCCGGATCGCTCGCTTGCCCGACGACCTCAATGCCCGCCGACGTCAGCAGACGAGCGATGCCCTCGCGGACGAGAACCGCGTCGTCGGCCAGGACCGCGCGAAGCTTGGTCTGAGCTGCCCGCCACGTCGCCTCCCAGGCACCGGTCGGCTCGGGGAGGCCTTTGAGCTGCACAGCGCCGATTTCGGTCATGGGCACGCTTTCGGGTGCCAAGAGTCGTGTCCGTTCGGCGACGAGGATCTGGCCGCCGGACGCGTGTGCGCACAGTCGGGCTGCCTCGACGACAGGCAGCCCATGAAAGTCGTCGTCGTGCTCGTTGACGTCGCCGCTGCTGATGCCGACCCGGATGGAGAGGGGCCGGTCCGTACTGGGCTCTCTAGTCGCGCGCTGCATAGCGGCGGCGCACTCGACGGCTGCCGTCGCTGAGTCGAACGACGCCATCAATCCGTCACCCATCGACTTCACCACCTGCCCGCCGACACGCTCGACGTGCCATGTGAGTTCGGTGAGATGCGCTGTGAAGGCCTCCCCCGGTTCGGGCATCGAGGCTGCGAACGCCGTCGAGTCGACGATGTCGGTGAAGACGATGGTGGCGGTTCGCACAAGGCTCACGGCAGCCAGCGTGCTCGCATTCGTGACGGTGTACGTCCGGGAGAGCCCGGAAATTTCCTCCGTGCCAACCCGGAGCGCACCATGTGTCGCGAGCTCTAGCATCAAAAGCGTGTCCGCCCAAGAGGCCAGCCAGCCGACTTTCGGCGCCATCGGCGTCATCGACGTCGCCCTCGACGGCCGGCCCGGCGTGGAAACCACGATCATCGTGGACCTGCTCTTCACCGACGAGGTGCCGTCATGAGCCGGGCTACCGCTGACGGTGCCTTGCCCGAGAGGGAGGCGGTCGACCGGGCGCTGGATCGATTGTGGGGGCGAAATGGCCTCCGGCTCATCATTGTCCTGATCGTCGTCGGGCAGTCCATCAGCTGGGCGATTGCCGCTATCGCTGAGGTACTTGTGTGCCGATATCTCGAGGTTCCCTGGGCCCCCATCGTGGCGTGGTCGGGCGGGCTGCTGATCGCGTCACAGGTCATGACGGTTGCGATCGCGGCTCGGGTAGCCCGTCCCTTGACAAGGATTTCGCCACTCAGTTCGGAGATCCAGCAGCAGCGCGCGGAAGGAGTCATCGACCGCATCCTCAGCGTAAGTTTCGCCGTCGTTGCGGTCTTTGTGGTGCCGTCACACCTGGTCTTGCTGGTGTGGAGCTTGCACCCCGATCTTCCGACGTTGATCCTCCTCGCGATCGCAGGCGTCGAGCTCGGATTGACCGTTGCGTGGTTTGCGTTGATGTTTTTGCCCTGGTACGGCCGCGTGGTTCGACACCGTGTGCAGTCCGTGACTGGTCGGAAGGTCTCGGTCGTGACGAGGTGGACCGTACGGACCAGGATGGTTTGTGCGGTTGCTCCGCCGGCGCTTGCAGGGTCGAGCTTGGGCATGTTGCTCTTCGTTCAGCCCAACGTTTCCCATGGAGATCTGCTTGCGCGAGTTGTCGTCATGAAGGCCGTTATCTTCGGATTCCTGTGTCTTGCGGCGCCGCTATTTGCCCGGTCTGTGACCCTTCCAATTCGCGAGTTGACCGACGGGGCCGGACGGCTCAAGCATGCCGACTTCGGCACGCCGGTGCCCGAACTCGCGTTCGACGAATTCGGCGTACTTGCCCGGACTCTCAACGAAGCGATGGAGGGGATGGCTGACCGGCAGCATTTGGCGGCGGAAGTGCGGGCATCGCGTTCACGCATCGTCGCGGCGGCCGATGAGAGTCGGAAGCGGATCGAACGCAACATTCACGACGGTGCGCAGCAGCGATTGGTGGCGCTAGCGCTTGATATGCGATTGCTTGAGGAGCAGGCACCACGGTTGTCAACTGATGAACTGGCGGCGGCGCATCGACGAATGGGTGACGACCTGAAGGCCGCACTTTCTGAACTGCGCGAACTGGCCCGGGGGTTGCACCCTTCGGTGTTGACGACTGACGGCTTGGTGCCGGCGGTGGAACAGTTGGCGTCGCGGTCGTCGATCCCGGTGGCGGTGGATGTCACGGACTCGCGGTTCCCTGAAGTCGTGGAGACGGCGTGCTACTTCACGGTTGCTGAGGCGTTGGCGAACGTCGCCAAGTACGCCGAGGCGACCGAGACTGCGGTCCGTATCGAGCAACGGGACGGCCGCGTGTGCCTCCAGGTCAGCGACGACGGTATCGGTGGAGCCGACCCCAAAACCGGGTCAGGGCTCACCGGCCTCGTCGACCGCATCGCCGCCCTCAACGGAACCCTCTCCGTCGACAGCCCAGCCGGGGTCGGAACAACAGTGACCGTCGAGCTCCCGATCCCGGACGCCACGACCGACTCCTCCGAAGGACTCCGTGCTAGCCCGGAACCGGACGCACCCGAGCAGCCCTACGGTGGAGTACCGGAGAATTCCGCCGTGGACCGAGAGGGTAGCCATCAGTGGCAATGACTGTGCTGATTGTTGACGACAACGACGTGTTCCGCTCCAGCGCGCGCGCCGTAGTGCAGGCCGCGGGGTACAACGTCATCGGCGAGGCTGGAGACCTTGCCGGTGCCATCGCGGAAGCGCACGCGCTGCACCCGGACGTCGTTTTGCTCGACATCCAGCTCCCGGACGGCGACGGTTTCACGCTCGCCGACCAGCTCGCCAGCGAGGAGCAGGCGCCGACCGTCGTGCTGATCTCCAGTCGCGAGCGCGCCGACTATGGAAGCCGCGTCGACGAGGCATCGGCCGCCGGATTCATCAGCAAACACGACCTGTCCCGCGGAACGCTGGAAGCACTCATCGGCCACGGTTGACGTGCTCGCTGTGCTCAGCGGCGTACATCCATTGGACGTAGCAATATTCCGTGACTGGCAGCATCCGCTCCGATGCGTCGTGGAGCCGATTGACCTCGCCCGAAAGACAGAGCGCCAACAGTCGTCGTGATCTAACGTTGCCCGCGTGAGCGACGACGCAGTGAGACCGTTGCGAGTGGTACTCGCTGACGATTCGCTGTTACTCCGCGAGGGCGTCGCGAAATTGCTCGCCTCGCGCGGCATCGACGTGATCGACCAAGTTGGTGATGGGGAGGCTCTGCTCCGATCCGTCGATCGTGACCAGCCCGACGTCGCGGTTGTCGACATCAGGATGCCCCCGACGGGGACCGACGAAGGCCTTCGTGCCGCGGACGAGTTGGGCGAGCGGTACCCCCGGGTGGGCGTGCTCGTGCTCTCCGACTACCTCGAGCCGCGATATGCCGCACGGTTGTTGGAGGCCGGGATGCCTGGCCGCGGGTACCTTCTCAAGGAGACCGTTACTGACCTTGACGCATTCTTCGACGCGATCGGCCGGATAGCTGCCGGAGAGTCCGTCGTCGACCGGGCGATTGTGCGCCGTGTTGTGGGGGATTTTCGGAATCGCGACCTGGTTGCCGACCTCAGTGAACGTGAGCACGAGATCTTGGAGCTGATGGCCGCCGGCCGCTCTAACGCCGCCATCGCTGAAACGTTGCACGTAGGGGCGCGCACGGTCGAAACCCACATTGGCAACATTTTCGTGAAACTGGCGCTCGAAGAGGCCCGCGATGACCACCGCAGGGTGCTTGCCGTGCTCTCGTACCTCGGCTCTCGATAGCGGTTGATGCGCTGCTTGCGAGGTGAGTGAAATGCAGGCGCACCTCCATGTCAATGGACCCCAAGAACCGCAATAACCCGCCGCTATCCGCCCGGCCCACGACGGACACGGTTTCCCACCCACCGGCGCGTCATGGCCGCATCCATCAGCCCGCCAACGGAACATTCGGCAACAACCACAACACACCGCTAGCGACGGGCGGATTGCCTCGACCGGCGTCGGGCCGGGACCTACTCTCGAAGGACTTGGAGAGGGAGTTCAAAGCCCGAGGGAATCACGAGACGCGGCACTGGACCGAGGGCACCCCCGAAAGGCGATGTCGCTCGCGGTCCGGTCGGCGACGTTCGCCGACATGGACCTGCGGAAGATCCGGCCCAGCCACGTCGAGGCGTGGGTGAAGTCGATGACGGTCGCCTCCCCCGAGCGATCCGCGCCATTGGCGCCGGGCACCATCAAGACCCGGTTCGTGAACGTGCGCTCGGTCTTTCGCGCGGCTGTTCGCGACGGGATGATCGCGACCGATCCGACCGCACGGGTGCGTCTCCCCCGTCAGCGCAAGCGGGATGTGGCGATGACGATCCCGACTCCCGAGACTGTGCGTCAGATGCTCGAGGCCGCCGATCCGCGCTTTCGTGCCTTCGTCGGGCTCTGCGCTCTTGCCGGCCTGCGGCTCGGCGAGGCGGCCGCGCTCCAGGTCACCGACATCGACTTCCTGCGCCGCGAGATCCACGTCCGTCGCCCGGCGCAGCGGGTCAACAGCGGAGAGGTCGAGATCCGGCTGCCGAAGTACAACTCCGAGCGGACCATCCACGCCGCCCAGGCACTCATCGACATGCTCGCCGAACACGTCGCGCTCGGCCTCACCAACGAGTGGGTGTTCGAAGGCAATGCCAAGCTTCCGCCCCAAAAGAACACCGTCGGCCACCGATGGCGCACGACTCTGTCACGGGCCGGAGTGAGCGGGGTGCGGCTGCACGACCTTCGTCATTTCTACGCGTCCGGACTGATCGCCTCGGGATGCGACGTGGTTGCCGTCCAGCGGGCACTCGGGCACGCCAGGTCCACGACCACCCTGACGACGTACGCGCACCTGTGGCCCAACGCCGAGAGCCGGGTGAGGGACGCGTCTGCTCGTCTCGCGGCCGAGGTCCTCGGCGCTGCTGAGGGCACCGTGAGGGCAGATGGCGGCTAAAGCGCCTCTGAACTGCACGTTTACACGTTGAAGCGGAACTCCACCACGTCGCCGTCCTGCATGACGTAGTCCTTGCCCTCCATCCGCACCTTGCCGGCCTCCTTGGCCTTGAGCATGGAGCCGGTGGACATCAGCTCGTCGAAGGAGATGATCTCGGCCTTGATGAAACCGCGCTGGAAGTCGGTGTGGATGACGCCGGCGGCCTCCGGGGCGGTCGCGCCCTTGCGGATGGTCCAGGCCCTCGTCTCCTTGGGGCCGGCGGTGAGGTAGGTCTGCAGGCCGAGGGTCTCGAAGCCGACCCGGGCGAGTACGTCGAGTCCCGGCTCGTCGACGCCCATCTCCGCGAGCATCTCGCGGGCCTCGTCGTCGTCGCCGAGCTCGACCAGCTCGGCCTCGAACTTGGCGTCCAGGAAGATCGCCTCACTGGGCGCGACGACCTCGCGCATCCGCTGCTTGAGGACGTCATCGGCGAGCTCGTCGGCGTCGCAGTTGAACACGTAGATGGAGGGCTTCGCGGTGAGCAGGGACAGCTCGCGGATCAGGGTGCGGTCGATGGACGTCGCGATGATCGGCGTACCGGCCTCGAGCGCGGCCAGCGCCTCCTTCGCGGCGGCGACCGCCGGGACCAAGGCCTTGTTGCCCTTGGCCTCCTTCTCCATCCGCGGGATCGCCTTCTCGACCGTCTGCAGGTCGGCCAGGATCAGCTCGGTCTGGATCGTGGAGATGTCATTGGCGGGGTTAACCTCGCCGTCGACGTGGGTGACGTCCTCGTCGCGGAACACCCGGGTCACCTGGCAGATTGCAGCCGACTCGCGGATGTGGGAGAGGAACTTGTTGCCGAGCCCCTCACCCTCGGAGGCGCCACGGACGATGCCCGCGATGTCGACGAACTCCACCGTGGCGGGCAGGATCCGCGCCGACTCGAACACCTCGGCCAGCCGCGGCAGCCGGTCGTCCGGCACCCCCACGACGCCGATGTTGGGCTCGATGGTGGCGAACGGATAGTTCGCCGCGAGGACGTCGTTCTTGGTCAACGCGTTGAAGAGCGTCGACTTGCCCGCGTTGGGGAGCCCGACGATGCCGATGGTGAGTGCCACGGGCGGGCAGTCTACGGGCGGAGCCCCGGCATCTCGCAGTCCTGGATCAGTAGTCCACTTTCTGGACCAGACACCGGGCCCGAGCGTCCCTACGCTCGATTCATGACAAGTCTGGAGACCGTGCGAGTAGCCGCGGTGCAGGCGACCCCGGTCGTCCTGAACGCCGAGGCGACGATGGACAAGGCGGTCGAGCTGCTGCACAAGGCGGCCGCCGACGGCGCCACCCTGGTGGTGTTCCCGGAGACGTTCGTCTCCCTCTACCCCTCGGGCGGCTGGGCGTACGCCGCAGCGACCTGGGCGAGAGGAAGCGGCGAGCTCTGGGAACGGATGTGGTCCTCCAGCGTGGATGTCCGTGGCCCGCTCGTTCAACAGCTCGTGGACGCATGCGCCGGGCTGGACGTGCACGTCGCCATCGGCGTCAACGAACGCGAGGATGACCGCCCCGGCACGCTCTACAACACGCTGCTGATCGTCGGTCCATCAGGCGTCGTCCACCGCCACCGCAAGCTGATGCCGACCATGCACGAGCGGGTCTTCCATGGTCAGGGCAGCGGCGACGACCTCGGCGTGGTAGAGCTGCCGGGCGGGCCGCGCGTGGGCGGGCTGATCTGCTGGGAGAACCGGATGCCGCTCGCCCGCTACCGGGTCTACGAGGGTGGCCCCCAGATCTGGGTCGCCCCGACCGCCGACGACAGTGACGGCTGGCTCGCCTCGATGCGGCACATCGCGATCGAGGGTGGTGTCTTCGTCGTGAGCGCGCCGCAGTACATCCCGGCCTCGGCGTTCCCCGACGACTTCCCGTTGGAGCTCCCCGAGGGGGTGGAGGTGTTCGGCCGCGGCGGCGCCTGCATCGTCGGTCCGACCGGTGACGTCATCGCTGGCCCGCTGTACGACGAGGAGGGCATGGTCACCGCCGACTGCGATCTCGCCTCCGCGCTGGCCGCCAAGCGGTACTTCGACGTGGCCGGGCACTACTCGCGCAGCGACGTGCTCAGCACGAGGTAACGCACGTCCGAGGTGTCGCCGCCCCAAAGGACGGGATCGTCGAGAGCGTGGAGAGCTGCCCCACGGCCGGTGCCGTCGACGAGCCTGACTGTCTCCTCGGGTGCGAGCCCGCCTCCGGTGTGCCACCGGCCCTCGATCAGCAACATCCGACCAGTCGGCGTCAACAAGTCGACCCACCTACTCAAGGCGGCAGTGGGACTCGGCAGCGCCCACAGAACGTGACGGCAGAGCACGACGTCGTACCCGCCGTCGGCGAGCGGCGGGTCTGCCGCGTCGCCCACTACGAACGACACAGCCTCGCGGTCGCCCGCCTTGATGCGCGCCAGCTCGACCATGGCTGCGGAGAAGTCGACGCCGTCCACCGCGTATCCCTCATCGGCCAGGAGCACGCTGAGGGTGCCGGTCCCGGAACCGAGGTCGGCAACGCGCGCAGGGGCCGGTGGCAGGTGACGCAGCAACAGCTTCCGCCAGGCCTCCCTGGTGGTTGGGTCACGCAGGCCGTGGTCCGGCTCCTCGTCGAAGGCAGGCGCCTCGGCGTCCCAACTCTCGCTCAACCGGGTCACGCCTCGAACCGGTCCGACAGCGCGTAGCGCATCAGCACCACATCGCCGATCGGCCGGGCCTCGACCAAGGTGGCCCGGCGGTCCGCGCCCCACGGGAACCTGCCGTCGCTCACGAACCGACGGGCCCGCGAGTCGCCGACGAAGAACGGCGCCACGACGAGGTGCAGCTCGTCGGCCAGCCCCTCGGTGAGGAACTGCGTGTGCACCGTGCCGCCTCCCTCGACCATCAGGCGGCGGACGCCGCGGGAACCCAGGTCCTCGGCGATTTCGCACATCCGCACGCGGTCGCCCCGATCGACAACGGTGGCGAGCGTTCCCAGCCGGGGTTCGAGCCTCGCGGCCGTCCGGGTCGGGGCGTAGATGTAGCGCTCACCGTCGCCCGTCGTGAAGAATCGGGCCCGCGGGCTCAGGTCACCTGCGGACGTCAGCGTCACCTTGGCCGGCGTGACCGGCCGGCCCTCGTCGATCCGACGCTGCCGCCGCTGCTCGGATCGCACCAGAAGCGCCGGGTTGTCGTTGCGCACGGTCGCCGCCCCCACCAGGATCGCGTCGCTCTCCGAGCGCACCTCGTCGACCCGGTCGAAGTCGGCGTCGTTCGACAGCAGCAGCCGACCCTCGTTGGCGCTGTCGAGGTAGCCGTCCAGCGACATGCTGCAGCTCAGGAGGATGTAGGGACGCTCGCCCATGCCGAACCTCCCCTCGCCACTCGGGCGCTGACCGGCACGAGGAGCCCCGGCAGGGTCGCGACGAGCGACATCACGCCGTAGATCACCGCGACCTCGACCCCGGCCGCCACGCCGAGGCCGGAGGCAGCGAAGACCCAGGCAGCGGCACCCTCTCGTGGTCCCCAGCCGGCGAAGCTCAGCGGGATCGCCGAGGCCAGCAGCACGGCCAGGCCGAGCGGGACCAGTTCGTACGTCGCCAGGTCGACGCCCGCTGTCCGCGCGGCAACGACGAAGACGACCACGTGACCGATGGCCGCGACCGCGGAGAGCAGGACCACCTGCGGCCACACTCCGGGGGCGCTCCCGAGGCCACGCACCTGCTCGCGCAGCCACTTGCGTGCGAGGAAGGCGACGGCCACGACGACGGCCAGCACCCCGAGCCCCCAGCCCCGCAGTGGGTCCGGCAGGAACGGCAGGGCGATCACGACCAGCCCCGCCTGCACCACCTGGCCCGAGACCCGGTCCCAGACGACCGACCTCAGACCCCTGACCAGCGCACCGGAGTCGCGGCCGTGCCGGACGCCGCGGTGCACGTCCCCGAGGATTCCTCCGGGGAGGGTGGCGTTCAGGAGCTGTGCCCGATAGCAGGCCCGGTACGCCGTGCCGAACGGCACCGCGACTTCGAGACCCTCGGCCAGCAGGCTCCAGCGCCGGGCGCAGCAGGCGGTGGTGAGCGCGGTGATCCCGAGGGCCAGCGCGAGCGCGCTCACGTCAAGGTGGCGCAGTCCGTCCACGAACGGATCCGCCCCGACCTGGAGCCCGAGGGCGACGATGATCGCCACGCCAGTCAGCGGGCGGGCCCAGGCCCAGAACGTGGTGCTGGTGATGGTGTCGCCCCCTACCCTCCGGCCCGGTGTCTGCTGCCCGGGGATACGGGACTGGGCGCCGTCAGGTTCACCCGAGCCACCTGCATCAGGACGTCCCCGACGGTGCGCGCGGTGTCGGCCCAGGCGGTGAGACTGCGGCGACGGTTGGCCGCCCCCCCGCGCCACTGATCCCGCAGCTCGGGCTCGGTCAGCCATCGACGCAGCGCCGCCGCCAGCGCAGCGGCGTCGTCCGGAGGAACCAGCAACCCCGGGCGGGACCCGTCGTCTGCGACACCCACCGCCTCCGGATGACCACCGATCGCCGTCGCGATGACGGGGATCCCTCGAGCCAGACCCTCGGCGACAGCCATGCCGAACGACTCCCGCCGAGAGGGCGAGACGACCAAGTCGGTGGTCGACCGCAGCAGGTCGAGGCGCTCGAACGACACCGGGCCGGTAAACGACAACCGGTCGGCGATCCCGTGGCGTTCGGCGACCGTCGTGAGGCCACTGACGAACTCGGGTTCGAGGTCGAGCGCGCCGACGCAGCGGCAGTGCCAGTCCAGGTCGCGCACCTCGTGCAGCGCGTCGAGCAGGACGTCGTACCCCTTGTCGGCCGTCGCCGGACCCACGCACAGCAGGCTCCCGCCGCTGGTCGATCCGACGACCCGGGGTCCGCGGTCCATGCCGGGGACGGCCACGCGCACCCGGTCCGCCGGTAGCTCGTGATGGCGCAGGACCCACGCCCGCGTCCATCGGCTCGTGGCCACGACCGCATCGGCGGCCGCGAGCACGGCCCGCTCGGTCGCACCGCCCACCGGCATGTGCAGGAGTACGACGAGCCGCAGCCGGCCGACCTCGGCCTGCATCGCCGACGCGGAGGCCACCAGGCCGTCGACGACCGCGACGGCCCCGTCCGGCAGCGCAGCGAGAGTCCCGGCGAGCGAGCGAACGGTGACGCCGTGCTCACGCACCGTCCAGCCGAGCCTCGCCAGCTCGACCGACAGCCGACGGTCGTAGACGTTGCCGCCGCTCGGCCGGCGATGATCGTCGACGCCCTCAGGGACCAGGAAGTGGACGGTCACAACAGACGCTCGTAGCTCGCCCAAGCGATGTGGGACTCGCGCAGAGTGACCTCGAGCCCGGTGAGCCCGCTGGCGCCGGGTCCGAGGTGACCTCCCTGGACTCGCTCGGCGAGCCGGTCGGCGACCAGACGCGCGAGCACTTCGGTCGAGCTGTTCTGGCCCGACAGCGCCGGGTCCTCATCGAGGTTGCGGTAGTTGAGCGCGCCAAGCACGCCGCGCAGTTCCTCGGCGGCCCGGCCGATGTCGACGAGGATCCCGTGGACGTCGAGATCGGGGCCGGCGAACGTCGCGTCCACGACGTACGTCGCGCCGTGCAGGCCCTGCGCCGGTCCGAACACCTCGCCGCGCAGGCTGTGCGCGATCATGATGTGGTCTCGAACGGTCACCCGGTACATCACGCCTCCTCGTCGACCAGAGTGCCGTAGTCGATCGAATGGCACAGCCCGGGGAGCGATCCGGAGGCGATCGCGGCCATCACCTGCGGCAGCTCCGCGAACGGCGCGCACCCGGTGAGCAGCGCATCGAACGCCGGGTCCCGGAGCAGGTCCAGGGCCAGGACCAACCGGTCGCGACGGGTCCGGGAGCTGCGCCGCGCCGGCGCGACGGACCCGACCTGGCTGGCCCGGATGGAGAGCCGCGACGAGTGGAACGCACCGCCGAGCGGCAGCGAGACCGAGGCATCGCCGTACCAGGAGAGGTCCAGGACCGTGCCCTCGGGACCGAGCAGCTCCAGCGACCGCCGGAGCCCGGCCTCGGTCGCGCTCGTGTGCACCACGAGGTCGCAGCCGTCGGAGGCGGCGTCCGGGGCAGCGAAAGCCACGCCCAGTGCCTCCGCGACGCCCGCCCGCGCCGGGTCGGTGTCGACGAGCGTGACCTGGACGCCGGGGATGCGGGTCAGCAGCCGGGCCACGCAGCAGCCCACCATGCCGGCGCCGACCACCGCGACTCGATCACCGACCAGTGGAGCTGCGTCCCAGAGCGCGTTCACGGCGGTCTCGACGGTGCCCGCGAGCACCGCCCGCTCGACGGTACGCCGTCGGGCAGCGGGACGACGGCGCCGGCCGGGACGACGTACGCCGTCTGGTGGGGGTAGAGGCAGAAGACGGTGCGACCGCGCAGCTCCGCCGGCCCGTGCTCGACGCGGCCCACGCTGAGGTAGCCGTACTTCACCGGCCCGGGGAAGTCACCCTCCTGGAACGGCGCGCGCATGGTCTCGAACTCACCGGCAGGGACCCGGCCCGCGAACACCAGCGACTCGGTGCCGCGGCTGATGCCGGAGCGCAGCGTCCGCACCCGCACCTCGCCCTCGCGCGGCTCGGGCAGCGGGACCGCACGGATCTCTCCCCTGCCCGGCTCGGCGAGCCAGTACGCGAGTGCCTCCTCGACCAAGCTGGCTCCTCTCGCGCACGGTTGAACTCACACCCTGCCGCTGCCGTAGCACTGGTGATACAACCTAGGACACGGAGGCGCGATGAGTCGGGTTCACCTGGGTCCAGCGGACCGGGTGACGGCCATCCGCGCCGCGCTGGCGTGCGGCGTCGGGGGACTCACCGTCCACGGACTCTTCGGCGACCCCCAGGTGGCTGCCATCGTCGCGATCAGCGTCGTTGCGCTGGCTCTGGACGCGGTCGACGGCTACGTCGCCAGGCGGACCGGCACCGCTACCCCCTTCGGCGCGCAGTTCGACATGGAGGTCGACGCGTTCCTGATCGCGGTGCTCAGCGTCCACGTCGCGCCGACGCTCGGCTGGTGGGTGCTCGCCATCGGCGCGATGCGCTACGTGTACGTCGCCGCCGGCCGGGCTCTGCCCTGGCTGCGCCGGCCAGCGCCGCCGCGCTACTGGGCCAAGGTGGTCGCCGCGATCCAGGGGATCGTGTTGACGGTCGCCGCCTCTCGGCTGCTGCCGGACTCCCTGTCCCGCGTGGCTCTGGCCCTCGCGCTGATGCTGCTGGTGGAGTCGTTCGGCCGGGACATCGGGTGGCAGTGGCGACATCGAGAGTCCCCCACCCCTTCCTGGCCACTCACCGTCGCCGCCGTGGCAGGTCTCTGGATCGCCCTCGCCCCGCCGCGCGTGGTCGACGGCCTGGCGCCCGGCGACTTCGCCCGGATCCCGCTCGAGGGTCTGGCGTTGGTCGGGCTTGCCGTCGTACTGCCCTTGCGGCCGCGACGGGTGCTCGCCATCGCGCTCGGGCTGGTGGCGGCGATGCTCGCCGTACTGCGCGCGCTCGGCCTCGGTTTCGACCTCTACCTGGACCGGCCGTTCCACGTGCTGGGCGACTGGTCCCTGCTGCCGAAGGGCTACGAGGTCGTCCGCGACACCGAGGGCGGCATCCTGGCCGTCCTGCTGGTCCTCGGTGCCGTGGCGCTGACGGTCGGGCTGGCGGCCGGGTTGATCTGGGCCGCACTCCGGGTCAGTCGCACCGCAGCGGACCACCCGCGCCTTTCCGTCCAGGTGATCGCCGCACTCGGCACCGCCTGGGCGGTGGCTGCCGTGTTCGGCGGCCCGGCGGGACAGCTGGCCGCGTCCGGCTCCGCCGGGCTCGTGGTCGACACGGTCGAGCAGCTACGCGACGACTACCGGGACATCGACGTCTTCGAGGAGGAGATCGCGGCCGACGCGTTCGCGGACACCCCGGCAGACGAGCTGCTCACCGGGCTGCGCGGCAAGGACGTGCTGCTCGTCTGGTTCGAGAGCTACGGCCGGGTGGCGTTGGAGGGATCGTCCTTCGCGTCGGCGATCGCCGAGGTCCTCCGGCAGGGTGACCACGACCTGGCCGCGGCGGGCTACCGCACCAGGAGCGCGTTCCTGACCTCGCCCACCTTCGGGGCCGGGAGCTGGCTGGCGCACGCCACGCTGCAGGCCGGAGTGTGGGCGGACAGCGAACAGCGGTACGGCCAGCTCCTCGAGAGCGATCGACTGACGCTCACCGACGCGTTCGGGCGTGCCGGCTGGCGCACCGTGTTCTCGGTGCCGGCGAACACCCGCGACTGGCCGGAAGGGGCGGCGTTCTACGGCTTCGACGAGCTGTACGACTCCCGCAACGTGGGATACGCCGGCCCGGAGTTCGGGTACGCCTCGATGCCGGACCAGTACACGTTGGAGTTCCTCCAGCGCACCGAGCTCTCCCCCGGCAAGCGGGAGCCGGTGTTCGCGGAGATCGACCTGGTCTCGAGCCACCACCCGTGGGCACCCCTGCCCGAGCCGGTCCCGTGGGCAGCCGTCGGCGACGGATCGGTCTTCGACGGGATGCCCGTGCGGGGAGACCGATCGGTGGACGGCGACGAAGACCCGGGCACGGCTCAGCACCTCTACGGCGAGTCGGTCGAGTACACCTGGCGGATCCTGCTCCAGTTCCTCACCAGGTACCCCGATCCCGACCGGGTGGTGATCGTGGCCGGCGACCACCAGCCGCACTCGTTCGTCAGCGGCGACGACCCGGGCCACGACGTACCGATCACCGTGATCGCGCAGGACCCTGACGTGATCCGGCGGATCGACGACTGGCACTGGCAGCCGGGCCTGCACCCCCGGCCGGCTGCCCCGGTATGGCGGATGGACAGCGTCCGGGACCGGCTGCTTACGGCGTACGGTCCAGACGGAGTACCGGCTGATCGCTAGCGGTCTCGACCACGACGGACACGATGTCCTCCGGCAGCGCCGAAGCCGCCATCGTCACGTGCGCCTCTTGGCCCGACTCGGCGCGCCAGGTGCCGACCTGCTCGAGGTCGCCGCCGGCAGAGCGCACGAGCAGTGCGTACCAGACCCAGCCGCTGTCGTCGCCGTTGTAGGTGCAGGTCAGGTCGATCTGCGTGCCCCACCTCCGCTCGGTGAGGGAGACCCAGCCCGACACCACGGCCTCGTCGACGCTCTCCATCTGCTCGGACGGGGCGGTGCTGACCGGCGACGCCGGTGCAGCCGACGGTCGGTCATCGTCGTCGAGCACGGAGACGGTCACGCCGACCGCGCCCAGGACCAGGACCACGGCGGCAGCGCTCAACAGAGTGGCCACGACAGCGCGGCGACGACCGGACCGGCGCACCTCGTAGACCACGGCGGGGAGCAGTGTCGCCGGCGGCGGCTCCGGCTCGCCCGACAGCTCGAGGACCTCGGCCGGCACCCGGCCGAGCAGCCCCGGGAGGCCGGCCATGTCGCGTACGGCGCGAGAGCACTCGTCGCAGTCGCGCAGGTGACGCTCGTACTCCGCCCGCTCCGACGCCGCAAGCGAGCCGAGCACGTAGGCGCCGTCGAGGTGGGCGAACTCGCAGGTCATGCCACGACTCCCAGCTCTTCGAGTGCCAAGCGCAGCGCGCGCAACGCGTAGTGGGTGCGGGACTTCACAGTGCCCTCCGGGATCTCCAGGCGGCGGGCGGCCTCGGCCACCGACCGGCCCCGGTAGTAGCACTCGACGAGGACCGTGCGGTGCTCGACGGAGAGCGTGCTCAGGGCGTCGGCGACCACCCAGGACAACAGCAGCTCGTCGGTCCCGTCGGCGGTGGGGTCGGTCTCCGGGGGCTCGGCGGTCGGGAACTCGCGGGTGCTCCGGCGGGTGCGCCACTCGTCGATCACGATGTTGCGGGCCACCGTGAACAGCCAGGACCGGACCGACCCGCGCTTCTCGGTGAGCACGTCCGCGTTGCGCCATGCCCGCAGCATGGTCTCCTGCGCGACGTCCTCGGCCCGGGCCCGATCGTTGCCGGTGAGGTGCAGGCAGAAGCCCCAGAGCGCCGACGCATGGTCGTCGTGCAGCTCCTTCATGGCCACGGCCGGATCGTCGGTCATCCGCACCTCCCGACCATTGACACGGACTGGACCCGCTCTCGGTTCACCGCGCACCAGCCGACGAAGGCCAGTGCGGCGATCAGGTAGGCGTTGCCGACGACGTGGTCGATCGCGCCCCAGTCGTACTCGCGGCCCTCTCCCCAGGGCGGCCAGATGATCGGCCGGGCAACGAACACCAGGGTCCATACCGCCGCCGCCAGTCGCTGCCTCTCCCACAGCACCAGCACCACGGGCACCGCCCAGACCCAGTGGTGCGACCACGACACCGGCGACGCGAGCAGCATCGCGACCGCGCCGAGGCAGGTGCCGAGAACCCGGTCGCCGCGGCGGTACACCGCTGCGGCGGCCAGCACCGCCGCGAGTGCCACCGGTCCGGCGACCGCGAGCCACAGCAGCGGCCCTGGCGTCTGGTCGAACAGCCGGGTCAGGGTCCCGGTCACCGACTGGTTGTGCGCCAGCGCCGGCGGGCCTACGCGTCCCGGCTCGAACAGCCCGTCGGTCCAGTACGTCGGCGCCGACCCCGGCAGCGCGGCGAAGCCCACGGCGACCGTCCCGGCGAACACCAGGACCGCGCGCCGGGCCGCCGCCGTGCGACCGACCAGGACCAGCAGCACCACGAACACGAGAGGCGTCAGCTTGATCCCGGCCGCGATGCCGACGAGGACCCCTGCGAAGCGCCGATCGGGATGGATCAGGTCGACCAGCACCGCGAGCATCAGGATCAGGTTGACCTGCCCGAACGACAGGTTCTGCCACACCGGCTCCAGCCCCAGCGCCGCGCCCGACACCAGCACGATGAGCCACCAGGGAGCCGGTCGGCCGAGCGCGCGACGTACGACGACGACCGTGGCGGCGAGACACCCCACGGAGGCAGCGGTCACCAGCCCCGCAGCGACCCATCCGGGCACCACGGCCAGTGGCACCATCAGCACCGCCGCGAACGGCGGGTAGGTGAACGGGTAGCCGGTGACCGGGTCGTCGAACGCGTAGACCGCGTGCTGGTCGACGACCGACTCGCCGGCGTACCGGTAGACGTGCAAGTCCGGGAACTCCCCGACGATCGCGCCTACCACCGCCGCGCCGAGCGCGGCGGTCAGGACCGCGGCCGGGCCGATTCCCGGCCACACACGGCTCATCGGCGCAGCCTAGTGCCGTGAGTCGGGAGTCGTTATGGGCTTGGCGGGTTCAGGGTGTGTGCATGGCAAGGCGGCGGAGCGCAGGCATGCTGGGCGCACGTCGAGCGACGCCAACGAAGCAAGGTGCGTGCCATGAGCGCGCGAAGCGCGCAACGACTTCCGCCTCGCGGCACCTAGGCTCATGGGATGCGCCTGGCCACCTGGAACGTCAACTCCCTGCGCTCGCGCATCGACCGGGTGGAGGGGCTGCTCCAACGGCACGACATCGACGTGCTCGCCGTCCAGGAGACGAAGGCGCGCGAGGACCAGCTGCCGCTGATGGGGCTCCAGTCCATGGGCTACGAGGTCGCCGCTTCCGGCTTCAACCAGTGGAACGGGGTCGCGATCATCAGCCGACTCGGCCTGGACGACATCACCGTCGGCTTCGAGGGCGCCCCCGGCTGGGGGGACCCGCTGGAGACCGAGGCCCGGGCGATCGGGGCGACCTGCGGAGGCATCCGGCTGTGGTCGCTGTACGTGCCCAACGGCCGCAAGCCCGCCGACCCGCACTACGACTACAAGCTCGCCTGGCTGGACCGCCTGCACGCCGCCGCCGCGCCTTGGCTGAGCGAGCCGGCCGTCCTCGCGGGCGACTGGAACATCGCCCCCACCGACGAGGACGTCTTCGACATCACCCGGTTCGCCACCTCGACCCACGTCACGCCGCCGGAGCGAGCCGCCTTCCAGCGGTTCCTGGACAGCGGTTACGTCGACCTGGTGCGACCGCACGTCGCAGGCCCCGACGGCTTCACCTACTGGGACTACTACCGGCAGCGCTTCGAGCGCAACCGCGGCATGCGCATCGACTTCCTGCTGGGCTCGCCCGAGGTCGCCTCGCGGGTCACCCACGCATTCGTAGATCGGTTGGAGCGCGCCGCCAAAGGCACCTCCGACCACGCACCCGTGGTGGTCGACCTCGACGACTGAAGTGCTCTGGTCCACTGATGTGAAATCGGGACAGCGCACCTCCGGAATGCTGTGATGGCCCGACCATTCGCTCCCGAACCGTCTGGAGGCGGCCGACATGGCGCTCCCTCGCTGCTCACGCACTCGATCGTCGCTCGCGTTCGCCTGGCTGGTGCTGATGGTGCCCTTCGGCACCGTGCTCACGCCGTCCCCCGCCCATGCGGTCACGACGATGACCGTGCATGCCTACGAACGCGGGAGCGAGGCGCCGGTTCCCGGTGCGTGCTACGCCGTTCAGGATGTGGGGAGGGGCGGAACCATCGCCGGCGGCTGCGACGAGGATCACGACGGTGCGGTGCTGCTCAGCACCGACGACGAGTGCACCCAGTGCCGCATCCACCAAACACTGCCCAACCTCTCGCCGGGGGTGCCGACGGCTCATCTGGTCGCGCCACCTCAGGACGGCGGCTGGCAGTCCTACAGGTTCGACAACTACCTCAAGCCCTACTTGCAGGTGGGCTACCGGGACGCGCACACCGGTGCACTCCTACGGGGCGCATGCCTCGGGATCAACGAGACCGGCCTCGGTGGAGCCGTCTACGCGGGGTGCGACGGCAATGCGGCCGGTGGCGCCGGCGACCAGGACGGGTCCGGCAACGGAGTGGTGGAGACACGACGGCTTCCCAAGGCAGGCACCTACACGGTCACCACCAGCACTGCGGGCCTGCCGACCGGATACCTCAGGCCGACACCGGTCGACCTGGCTGCGCCTCCCGCCGAGACGGGCGACGTCGTCACCCACACCATCCAGATGCTCGGCAGCGCCGGCATCACGGTACGGACAGTCGATGCGAAACGACCCCGGCGCCTGGTGGCGGGCGCCTGCTACAAGGTGACCGACCGCACCCTGGGTGCCGGGCTCGGGACATTCTGCGACGGCTCCCGCAACGGACCGGCGGGAGACCAGGACCAGAAGAAGGACGGCGTGCTGAAGCTGGGGCGCCTCCCGGGCGGTCACACCTACGTTCTTGATCAGCGGCGGGTGCCCTCGAAATTTCGGTTGACCCGGACGAACAAAACAGTAGTCACCGTCGCCGACGCCACAGCACGGCTGATCGTGAAGAACCGCCGCAAGTAGACCTGATGTCGGTGGTCATATCCATGCTGGTGTCATGGACACGATCACGGTACTGCTCAGCCTCGTCGTCGGGCTCGCGCTCGGCGGAGTGGTCGGCGTGCTCTGGGCGCGCTCGCGGCCGTCGTACGCCGGCGGGCTGGTCGACCAGGCCGAGGTGATGCAGGGTCTCGACCGGCTGAGCGACCAGATGCACCACCTCGACCGGCAGCGGGCCGCGTGGCAGGGCGAGTTCCACGAGCACGTGTCGGCGCTCCAGCGCGAGACCCACACGCTGTCCACGGCGCTGCGCAAGCCACACGTCCGCGGCCGGTGGGGCGAGCTGCACCTGCGCCGCACCGTGGAGCTCGCAGGTCTCGTGGACCGGTGCGACTTCTCGGAGCAGGTCCGCCTCGACAGCGGAGCGCTGCGACCCGACCTCGTGGTCAACCTGGTGGGGGGCCGGAGCATCGTTGTCGACGCCAAGGTTCCGCTGGACGCCTACCTCGATGCCACCTCGACCGAGGAGTCCGCCGCGCGCGAGGCGCACCTAGCGCGGCACGCGCGGCAGCTGCGTACCCACGTCGACGCGCTCTCCTCCAAGGCCTACTGGCGGGCGCTGCCCGAGACGCCCGAGTTCGTGGTGCTGTTCGTGCCCGCCGAACCCTTCCTGGCAGCGGCCCTGGAGACCGACCCGGCGCTGCTCGAGCACGCCGCCGGCCGCCGGGTCGTGCTGGCCAGCCCGACCACCCTGATCGCGCTGCTGCGCACGGTCGCGCACGGGTGGAGCCACGAAGCGCTCGCCCAGCAGGCCCGTGACATCCACCTGCTCGGCCGCGAGCTGCACACCCGGCTGGCCACGCTCAGCGGCCACCTGGACCGGGTCGGCCGGTCGCTCAACAGCGCCGTAGGCACCTACAACCAGGCGATGGGGTCCTTGGAGTCGCGCGTCCTGGTGAGCGCGCGCCGATTCAGCGAGCTCTCCGTCACCGATGACGAGCTGCCGGCCCCGCGCCCGGTGACCCTGCGCGCGGTCGACCGGCGCGGCACCGTCGACGACCAGGATGCGGATCCTACGGTCGCTATATGAGCCACGCGCGAACCGTGTGGGAGGAAGGCCGGGAGCCCGGCCATCAGGTCGTCGCGCTCGGGACCGCCGTTGCGCTCACCGCGGTGCTGGCCGACCTGATGTTCACCGACGCCGTCGGCCTGCTGTTCGACGTCGCCTTCGTACTGCTCTGCATCCTGCTCGCGCTCGTCGTCCGACCCGACGACTTCTTCACCGCCGGGGTGCTCCCTCCGTTGCTGATGGTCGGGGTCTTCACGTTCCTCGCGTTCGTCGAACCCGCCACCATCGCCGATCGGGACGACGGCGCCGTGCAGGCCGTCGTCACCGGACTGTCCCACCACAGCGAGGCGCTGGTCGGCGGCTACCTGCTCTGCCTGGCAGCCCTGCTGATCCGAGCCCAGGTCCTCACACGGAGTCAGATCAAACGAAACGATCGGGATCCCCGGCTCCACGCCTGAGCACCTCGGGTTCGCCGGATGACCAGTCCACGACCGTCGTCGGCTCAGCGGGCGTATCCCCGGCCTCGATCACCAGGTCGACCTCGTGGTCGAGGTCCTCCTTGATCTCCCAGCCCAGGGTGCGGGGCTCCATCTCGCCGGGGAGGATCAGCGAGCTGCTGAGCAGCGGTTCGCCTAGGACTTCGAGGAGCGCCTGCACCACGACGTGGTCAGGGATCCGCACGCCCACCGTGCGCTTCTTGGGGTGCAGCAGCCGGCGCGGCACCTCGGGCATCGCCGGGAGGACGAACGTGTAGGGGCCGGGGGTCGAGGCCTTGATCGCCCGGAACGCCGAGTTGTCGACGCGCACCAGCTGGCCCAGCTGGGAGAAGTCCTTGCAGACCAGCGTGAAGTGGTGCCGCTCGTCGAGCCCGCGGATCTTCAGGATCCGGTCGCGGCCATCGCGGTTGCCGACCCGCGAGCCGAGCGCGTAGCCGGAGTCCGTCGGGTAGGCGATCAGCGCGTCGTCGCGCAGCGCCTCCGCGACCTGCTCGAGCAGTCGAGGCTGTGGGTTGTCCGGGTGGAGCACGACGAATTTGGCCATCGTACGGGTCAGTGCCGGCCGGCGGCCTTGAGGTCGCGGCGCAGCTCCTTCGGCAGCGAGAAGATCAGGGACTCCTCGGCACTGTGCACAGCTCGGGCGTCCGGGTAGCCGCGCTCGGCCAGGAATGCCAGCACGCCGTCCACCAGCTCCTCGGGCACGCTCGCACCCGAGGTGACGCTGACGTTGTCCACACCGTCGAGCCAGGCCTCGTCGATCTCGGAGGCGTCGTCGACGCGGTACGCCGTCTTGGCGCCGGCCTCCAGGGCGACCTCGACCAGCCGCACCGAGTTGGAGGAGTTGCCCGAGCCGACAACGATCACCAGGTCGGCATCGATGGCGATCTCCTTGACCGCCAGCTGCCGGTTCTGGGTGGCGTAGCAGATGTCGTCGCTGGGCGGGTCGAGCAGCTCCGGGAAGCGCTCCCGGATCGCGGCCACGGTCTCCAGGGTCTCGTCGACCGACAGCGTCGTCTGGGAGAGCCAGGCGACCCGGGACGGGTCGCGCACGACGATGTTCGCCACGTCGTCGGGACCCTGGACCAGCTGGATGTGCTCGGGCGCCTCGCCGGCGGTGCCCTCGACCTCTTCGTGACCCTCGTGCCCGATCAGCAAGATGTCGTAGTCGTCGCTGGCGAACCGCTTGGCCTCGTGGTGCACCTTCGTGACCAGCGGGCAGGTCGCATCGATCGTCTTGAGCTCGCGTTCCTCCGCCTGGCGGTGCACCTCCGGCGAGACGCCGTGCGCGGAGAAGACCACAGTCTTGCCGGTCGGCACCTCGTCGAGCTCCTCGACGAAGATCGCTCCGCGCGACTCGAGGTCGGACACCACGTGCTTGTTGTGCACGATCTGCTTGCGCACGTAGACCGGAGCGCCGTACAGCTCGAGCGCCTGCTCCACGGTCACCACGGCTCGGTCGACGCCCGCGCAGTAGCCGCGAGGGGCCGCCAGCAGGACGGCTCGCTCGGCCTCCTCGGGGCTGAGGATCGCGGGCGTACCGAGGTCGGTGCTCATGGCCCCGAGTCTACGGACGCCCGCCCAGGGTCACGATTTCACGCCCCCGGACCGAGCTTGCGAGGTCCGGTTCAGGGCGGGAGATTGAGGGGGTCGGCTCAGATCCGAGGGCAGCGAGGAGCTGAGCGACCTGTCTCGAAATCGCCATCGATTAGCGTCTGCGGCGTGACCGAGCAGCCCCCGCACTACCCGACCTGCAGTGCGTGCGGCGCGGAGGCGCTCGAACCCGGCTTCCTGGACGACTCCAGCGATGCTGGTTATGCGCGGTGGATCCCGGGCGCCCTCGAGCGCGGAGTCTTCGGCACCGCGAAGAAGTTCCGCAAGGAACGCTGGATCGTCGAGGCCTGGCGCTGCGGCAACTGCCAGCACCTGGAGTTGTTCGCGCGAGAACGAAAGTGATCATTCACGGCAGGTGTCACGCTACATCGTTCACACTATTGAGTGATATCCACACAATAGTTGTAAATCCACACAATAGTATGGACACTCGGTACCATGGACTTGAGCCATCCCCTGCGGTCTCTGGTGCCGAGCCTCGACTCGGCCGTACTGGAGGTGCTTGCCGGGACAGAGTCTGGATTGGGAACTAGTCAGATCCAACGCCTGGCCGATCGTGGGTCCTGGACCGGCCACCAGAAGGTGCTAGACCGCCTCGTTGAGCAGGGCCTCGTGCTCAGCGAACCGACCAACAAGGGCTTCACGTACCGCTTGAACCGCGACCACTTACTCGCGCCAGCCGTCCTCGGCGCCGTTGCTGTGCGCGGTGAGTTGCTCCGGCGACTCAGCAGCGCAGTCGCGGGATTGGACCCAGAGCCTGACCACGCGTCGGTGTTTGGCTCACTTGCCCGCGGAGCAGGTACGGAACAAAGCGACATCGACCTGTTCCTAGTCATGCCCAAGGGATACGACAAGCCAGATGGGGCTTGGGATGAGCAACTCAGGCGACTCGAAGACCGAACGCTCGCCTGGACAGGCAACCGCTTGGAGGTACTAGTGCTCACCGTCCGCCAGTTGGCTGATGCCGCAGCCGTCGGCGAACCCGTGATCAAGTCCCTTCACGCCGAGGCAATAACGCTGCGCGGGCCTGAAGTCGACGCAATGCTGTCAACAGCCAAGCGCCAAAGACCTGCGCGGGCCAGAACATGAGTCCGGCAAAGCTGACGACCAAGCCCGCCGACAAACCTGGGCGAGGGGACGACGCAAAGTTGGCGAGAAGTACCTCGAGGTGGCCAACGTTGCCGCTGCCGAAGACGGCGAAGCAATCAACGTCTGCGTCGGCCTTTGCGTATTGGCCGGCATTGCGGCCGGCGACGCGATATGCGCTGCCGCGCTTGGCGAGCGCTATTCAGGAACCGACCACGTCACGGCAGCAACGTTGCTCGGCCGAGTGGACCGATCCCTCGGCGACAAGTTGAAGTCCCTCATCGCTCTCAAGCCAGGAGCGCACTACGGCAATACGTTGCTCAGTTCTCGTCAGCGAACCGCCGCGCGACGAGCCGCCCAGGCTCTGGTCGACGCTGCGCGCGATCGGACATCCTGAAGCCACCCACCGCCAGTAACCTCGCCGACAGCTTGTGGACCTGAGCAAAGCGCGAAGGCCCGCCACCCTCACGGGTGACGGGCCTTCGTATGGCTGCGGATCAGGCCTTCTCGGCCTCGTCCTCGCCCTCGGTCACCTCAGCGGCGGCCTCGGGCTCCTCAGCCGGCGCCTCGTCCTCGGTCGGCTCCGCCTCGGCGACGACCGACTCCTCCGTCGACGCCTCCTCGGCAAGCTCGGTCGGGGTCCCCTCGACCGCGTCCTCGACAACGACGTCCTCGACGGCGGTCTCCTCGACCTCCGCCTCCTCGGTCGCGACTGGGGCCGGGGACTTCTTCTCGACCTTCTTCTTCGCCTTCGGGGCCGACGGCTTGTACTCCTCGGTCACCAGCTCGATCACCGCCATCGGGGCGTTGTCGCCCTTGCGGGGGCCGATCTTGGTGATCCGGGTGTAGCCGCCCGGGCGCTCCGCGAACGTCGGCCCGATCTCGGTGAAGAGGTGGTGTACGACGCCCTTGTCGCGAATGGTCTTGAGGACCTCGCGACGGTTGTGCAGCGGGTTCTCGCCGTTGTGCGCGTTCTTCGCCTTGGTGATCAGCTTCTCGGCGTGGGGGCGCAGTGCACGCGCCTTGGCCTCGGTCGTGGTGATCCGGCCATGCTCGAAGAGCGCCGTCGCCAGGTTGGCCAGGATCAGCCGCTGATGAGCCGGGCTACCGCCGAGGCGGGCGCCCTTGGTGGGCTTGGGCATTGCTTCTCTCGATTCTCCCCGGCCGTATCAGGTACCGGAGTAGATGGAT
>CAWABG010000024.1:0-17611 GCA_963780245.1 uncultured Actinomycetota bacterium | reverse complement strand
AGCCCGTCGCCCCGCGGGCCGATCATCAGCATCGCGGTGTCCAACCAGGGCGCACCGAGGCACGGCCAGTTCCAGTCGCACAGCACGGCCTCGCCCGACGGCCGGAGCAGGATGTTGTCGTCGCGGACGTCGGTGTGCACGACGGTGTCGCCGGCGGTGACCTCGGGGAAGCGGGCCGCCATCGCGGCCGCCTCGTCGGCATGCTCGAGGTGGGGATACCGCTGCCGGACATGGTCCCAGAATCCCGGCAGGGGCGCGTAGTCCTCGGCGAACGTCTCCAGGTGCAGGTCCGCCGGGGGCGGGGTGAGTACTTCGGCAGCCACCGCCAGCGAGGCCAGCACCGCGTCCAGCTCGTCCCGCCGCCAGGGTCGGCGTGGGGTCTGGCCCTCGACGTACTCGAACCCGAGCACCACCCACTCGTCATCGTCGTGGACCCAGAGCAGCTTTGCGGCCGGGGCGGCGTCCGGGAGCGCGGCCAGCTTGCGCGCCTCTTCGCGGTAGGAGTGCGCGAAAACTTTCTGAGCCTTCACCGAGGCCGCCTTCACGAAGTGTCGCGAGCCGTCCTCGCAGGTGAGGACGGAGGCGAAGCCGGGAGTGAAGCCGGAGTCCCGCGAGGCCGCGTCAGCGACGGGAGACCCGCAGCGGTCCTCGACGAGGGCTCGTACGTTCGGCGGCAGGTGCGCCCATTGCAGGCGGCGCGCGGTCTTGCCAAAGGGGATCGTCGACGGCGTCACGCGGACATTCAACCGTGGTGACGGATTCGGCGATGCCGGGTGTCCCTGGGAGAATGGGCGCATCATGTCCCCCGCCGCAGGTCCCTCCCCCCGTCCGGGCAACACCGACCCCTCGATCATCCGGAACTTCTGCATCATCGCCCACATCGACCACGGCAAGTCGACGCTCGCGGACCGGATGCTCCAGCTGACCGGCGTGGTGGACGAGCGGGCGGCTCGGGCGCAGTACCTCGACCGGATGGACATCGAGCGCGAGCGCGGGATCACCATCAAGAGCCAGGCCGTGCGGATGCCCTGGACCGTGCCGGCCGACAACGCCGAGGGAGCCGTGCCCGGCACCTACGTCCTGAACATGATCGACACCCCGGGCCACGTCGACTTCACCTACGAAGTCTCCCGCTCCCTCGAGGCCTGCGAGGCCGCTGTGCTGCTGGTCGACGCGGCGCAGGGCATCGAGGCTCAGACGCTGGCCAACCTCTACCTCGCCCTGGGTGCGGACCTGCACATCATTCCGGTGCTCAACAAGATCGACCTGCCGTCCGCCCAGCCCGAGAAGTACGCCGCGGAGCTGGCCGGCATCATCGGCTGCGACGTCTCCGACGTGCTGATGACCTCGGCGAAGACCGGGCTCGGCGTCGAGACGCTCCTCAACGAGATCGTCAAGCAGACCCCACCGCCGGTCGGGCGGGCCGACCAGCCGGCCCGGGCATTGATCTTCGACTCCGTCTACGACACCTACCGCGGCGTCGTCACCTACGTCCGCGTCGTCGACGGAAAGCTGTCCCACCGCGACCGGATCAAGATGATGTCCAACGGCACCGTCCACGAGATGCTCGAGGTCGGCGTGATCAGCCCCGAGCCCGTGAAGGCCGGCGAGATCAGCGTGGGCGAGGTGGGCTACCTGATCACCGGGGTGAAGGACGTCCGCCAGTCCCGCGTGGGTGACACCGTGACCTCGCAGCACCATGGCGCGACCGAGCCGCTGGGCGGCTACAAGCACCCCAACCCGATGGTCTACTCCGGCCTCTACCCCATCGACGGCGACGAGTACCCCAACCTGCGTGACGCGCTCGAGCGGCTGCAGCTCAACGATGCCGCCCTGGCCTACGAGCCCGAGACCTCCGGCGCGCTGGGCTTCGGGTTCCGGTGCGGCTTCCTCGGCCTGCTGCACATGGAGATCGTGCGGGAGCGTCTCGAGCGCGAGTTCAACCTCGACCTGATCTCGACCGCACCTAACGTGGTCTACGAGGTGCTGATGGAGGACGGGTCCGTCCACGAGGTGACCAACCCCAGCGAGTACCCCGAGGGCAAGATTGCCGAGGTCCGCGAGCCCATGGTCCGGGCCACGATCCTGAGTCCGGCCGACTACATCGGCACGATCATGGAGCTCTGCCAGAGCAAACGCGGCAACCTGCAGGGGATGGACTACATCTCCGAGGACCGCGTCGAGATGCGCTACACGCTGCCGATGGGCGAGATCGTCTTCGACTTCTTCGACCAGCTGAAGTCGCGCACCAAGGGCTACGCCTCCCTCGACTACGAACGCTCCGGCGAGCAGACCGCCGACCTGGTCAAGGTCGATATCCTGCTCCAGGGCGAGCCGGTGGACGCGTTCTCGGCGATCGTGCACCGCGACGCGGCGTACTCCTATGGCGTGATGCTGGCCGGCAAGCTCAAGGAGCTGATTCCGCGGCAGCAGTTCGAGGTGCCGATCCAGGCCGCGATCGGCGCCCGGGTCATCGCCCGCGAGAACATCCGCGCGATGCGCAAGGACGTGCTCGCAAAGTGCTACGGCGGCGACATCACCCGCAAGCGCAAGCTGCTGGAGAAGCAGAAGGAAGGCAAGAAGCGGATGAAGATGGTCGGCCGCGTCGAGGTGCCGCAGGAGGCCTTCATTGCCGCGCTGTCCACCTCCGGCCCGGCCGGCGACAAGCCCAAGAAGTGATCCAACTCCCCCCGGGAGTGCTGGCCTTCGCCGAGCGCGGGCCTGCCTGGGCGGAGGCTCGAAGCGTGCGAGATGGAGGCCGGGCTCTACTTGGGGCTGCTGGGTTGTGATGCGGGCCGCGCCGAAATGGTTCGTTGCCGAGGACACCCCTTGGGAGGATGGCTCCATGCCCGTGCTCCGCAGCGTCAACGTCGGTCAGCCGAAGGACGCGCCGTGGGCCGAGATCGGGTTCACCTCGATCGACAAGCATCCGGTCTCCGGCCCGGTCAGCGTCGACGCGCAGGGACTCGACGGCGACCAGGTGTCCGATGTGATGCACCACGGCGGGGTCGACCAGGCCGTCTACGCCTACGCCCGCGAGGACCTGGACCGCTGGGTCGAGATCCTCGGCACGGAGATCCGCGACGGTCAGTTCGCGGAGAACCTCACCACGGTCGGAATCGACGTCAACGAGTCCGAGGTGGGCGAGCGCTGGCAGATCGGCACCGCCGAGCTCGAGGTGTCCGCCGTCCGGATCCCGTGCAACGACTTCAAGGAGTGGATGGGCCTCTCCGGCCACGACAACGCGGCCTGGGTGAAGCGCTTCGCAGCCGACGGACGGCCCGGCCCGTACCTCCGCGTCACCAGGCCGGGGGTGATCGCCGCCGGCGACGAGATCTCGGTCGTCCACCGGCCGGGGCACGGCGTCACCGTCAAGCTGCTGTTCCGAGCGCTGACCGTCGAGAAGGCGCTGCTGCCGCGGCTTGTGGGCATCGACGGGCTCGCCGCCAAGGCTCGCGCCAAGGCGGAGGCGTACGTCGCCGCGCCGCCCGGCTGAAACCCGCCCGGATGGGGGGACTGCTACCCCGGCGCTGGCGGGTGATCTAAGTTACTAGCGGAGAAAATCCCCTCTCGGCCGCTCAGCAGGAGTGCTATGCCCGTCAACCGCGACACCAGCTTCGTCGACACCATGCCGCAGAACGTTGCAGTGCTGTTCTGGGACCGGGTGACCGAGTCCGGCGACAACGAGGCGTTCCGCTATCCGCGCGGCGAAGCGTGGGAGTCGGTGACCTGGAGGCAGACCGGTGACCGGGTCCGCAGCCTGGCTGCGGGCCTGCTCTCGCTGGGCCTGGAGTCCGAGCAGCGCGTCGGCATCGCGTCCAGCACCCGCTACGAGTGGATCGTCGCCGATCTGGCGATCATGTGCGCCGGCGGTGCCACCACGACGGTCTACCCGAGCACCAACTCTGAGGACACGGGGTACATCCTCGGCGACTCCGAGTGCCGGGTGGTCTTCGCGGAGGACGACGACCAGCTCGCGAAGCTCCAGGAGAACCGCGCGGAGCTACCCCGGCTGGAGAAGGTCGTCACGTTCGGTGGCGAGGCTGACGGCGACTGGGTGATCAACATGGACACGCTCGCCGACCTGGGCGACAAGTTCCTGGCCGAGCACCCCGAGATCATCGAGACCACCGCGAAGGCGATCGCCCCCGACCAGCTGGCCACGCTCATCTACACCTCCGGCACCACCGGCCGGCCCAAGGGCGTACGCCTGCTGCACCGGGCCTGGGTCTACGAGGGCGCGGCTATCAAGGCCCAAGGCATCCTCGACGAGACCGACCTCCAGTTCCTGTGGCTGCCCCTGGCCCACTCGTTCGGCAAGGTGCTCGAGTCGGCCCAGCTGGCCTGCGGTTTCGCCACCGCCATCGACGGCCGCGTCGAGAGGATCGTCGACAACCTGGGGATCGTGAAGCCGACCTTCATGGGTGCCGCACCGCGGATCTTCGAGAAGGCACACGCCCGGATCGTGATGATGCAGGAGGCCGAGGGCGGCGCGAAGGAGAAGCTCTTCAAGAAGGCCTTCGAGGTCGGTCTGAAGGTCGACGAGCTCAAGCTGCAGGGCAAGTCCGTGCCGCTGCCGCTGAAGCTCCAGCACGCCTTGTTCGACCGGCTGGTGTTCAGCAAGGTGCGGGAGCGGTTCGGGGGCCGGGTCCGGTTCTTCATCTCCGGCTCGGCGGCGCTCAACGCCGAGATCGCGCAGTGGTTCCACGCCGCCGGCATCCTGATCCTCGAGGGCTACGGTCTGACCGAGAACGCCGCCGGCGCGACCGTCAACCACCCCGACGACTACAAGATGGGCACCGTCGGCCCGGCGCTGCCGGGTGCCGAGGTCAAGATCGGTGAGGGCGACGAGGTGCTGGTTCGCGGCCCGCACGTCATGGCCGGCTACCACAACCTCCCCGAGGAGACCGCGAAGACCATCACCGAGGACGGCTGGCTGCGCACTGGTGACAAGGGCTCCCTCGACAGCGACGGGTTCCTCACGATCACCGGCCGGATCAAGGATCTGTTCAAGACCTCCGGCGGCAAGTACATCGCGCCGTCGGCGATCGAGTCTAAGTTCAAGGCGATCTGTCCCTACGCGAGCCAGTTCGTGGTGTTCGGCAACGACCGCAACTTCGTGGTCGCGTTGATCACCCTCGACCCCGACGCGATGACCTCCTGGGCCGAGGAGAACGGCATGTCCGGGTCGTCGTACGCCGACATCGTGGCCTCCGACAAGGTGCACGAGATGATCCAGGGGTACGTCGACGAGCTCAACGGCAAGCTGAACCGCTGGGAGACGATCAAGAAGTGGGAGATCCTCGACCACGACCTCTCGATCGAGACCGGTGAGCTCACCCCGTCCATGAAGGTGAAGCGCAACGTCGTCGAGGACAACAACAAGGATCGGATCGCGGCCTTCTACTCCTGATCTTTCGGTCTGGGCTAGTCCGCGCACAGCGGACCCACAGGGTCGGCTGGTTGTCTCTGTGCCTGACCGTCCAACACGATCACGAGCACGACCGCGGCCTCGACTACGACCTGCCCCGCATCATCGAGCGCAACCGGATGCCGCCGTGGCCTGTTCGCGGTCGCCGGCGGGGTGGGCCTGGTCGCGCTGGCCGGATGCGGTGACGACTCGGCTGGGCCGTACCCGGGCGACGGCACCAACGGCCCCGATGCATTGGGGGAGTCGGGTGTCGTCCGCAGAGACATCAGGTCCAGCTTCGGTTCCGCGTCCGGCGTGGCCGAGGGCGTGCCGACGACGCTCAAGCTGAAGATCATCAACCTGGACGGCGACGACGCCACGGCGTTCGCAGGCGCGGCGGTGTACCTGTGGGACTGCGACCGCGAGGGCCGCTACTCGATGGATTTCCCCACGGGGTCACCGATGAGAACTACCTACGCGGCGTCCAGGAGGCCGACGCCGAGGGCCGGCTGGAGTTCACCACGGTCTTCCCGGCCTGCTACTCCGGGCGCTGGCCGCACATGCACTTCGAGGTCTACGAGAGCCTCGACAAGGCCACCAGCGCCGACAACAAGCTGCGTACGTCGCAGCTGGCCAAGGTCACGGGCTCGGTCGCCGACGGCTACACCGTGACGCTCAACGTCCCGGTGTGAGCGCGACGACCGGGATCGGACGGTCGGTCCGCCTGCGGTACTCGGCGTAGCGGTTGCTGTTGTTGGCGTTGCACAGCGCCATCAGCCGCTCGTAGTCCGTGTCGTCGGGGAGGATGACGCGGGCGGTGGCCGGCTTCCGGTCCCTGCCGACCTGGGCCTCGACGTTGCTGTCGGCGGTCAGGTTGAGCAGCCAGGCCGGGGGCCGGTCGCTGCCGCCGTTGGACGCGACCACGAGCAGGTCCGCGCCGTCGCGGGCATAGACCAGGGCCGAGCTGCGTGCGAGGCCGGACTTGCGGCCCTTGGTGTGCAGCAAGAGCGTGGGCACCCACAGCAGCCGGTGGCCGAGGCGCCCGTTGGTCGCCTTGTAGATCTTGGCGTGGGCGTCGAGCAGGCGGAGATAGGCGCTCATGGCCGTGAGCGTACGGCTGTCCGGCCGCCCCCACTCGTAGGCGACAATCGGCGGATGCCGTCGACGCTTCCTGAGGGGGATCCCGCCCCGATCGACGGCACCCTCCCGGAGGCGGCGCTGGGCGGTCTCGGTGAGCGACCGTTCGGGATCTACGTGCACGTGCCGTTCTGCGCCGTGCGATGCGGGTACTGCGACTTCAACACCTACACCGCCGAGGAACTGGGTCCCGGGGCTTCTCGGGCCGGCTACGCGGCGACGGTGATCGCCGAGCTCCGCCTGGCCAGGGAGGTACTGGGTGATCGGGACCTCCCGGTCTCGACGATCTTCTTCGGAGGCGGTACGCCGACCCTGCTGAACCCCGCCGACCTGGGCTCGATCGTCGGATTCGTCGCCGACGAGTTCGGGCTCGCGCCCGAGGCCGAGGTCACGACGGAGTCCAACCCCGACTCGGTGCGCCCTGGGGATCTCGAGAAGCTGCTCGCGGGCGGCCTGAACCGGATCTCGTTCGGCATGCAGTCCGCCGTAGACCACGTGCTCCACACCCTGGACCGCACCCACGACCCCGCGCGGGTACCGATCGTCGTCGCCGAGGCCCGCGAGGCGGGCTTCGGCCAAGTGAGCCTGGACCTCATCTACGGCACCCCGGGGGAGAGCATCGCCGACTGGGAGGCATCGATCGAGGCCGCCCTGGGCTGCTCGCCCGACCACCTGTCGGCGTACTCGCTGATCGTGGAGGAGGGCACCGCCCTGGCCCGCAGGGTCCGCCGAGGCGAGCTGCCGATGCCCGACGAGGACGACCTGGCCGACAAGTACCTGCTGGCCGACGAGCGGCTCGGATCCGCTGGCTACGGGTGGTATGAGGTGTCGAACTGGGCGCTGGACGAGGCGGCGTGGTGCCGGCACAACCTCGGCTACTGGCGCGGCGCGGACTGGTGGGGCGCCGGCCCGGGAGCACACTCACACGTCGGCGGGGTGCGCTGGTGGAACGTCAAGCACCCGGCCGCGTACGCCGACCGGCTCGCGACGGGCGCCAGCCCGGCGCACGCCCGAGAGCTCCTGGACACCGAGACCCGGCGGGTCGAGCGGGTCCTGCTGGAGCTGCGGCTCATCGAGGGCCTCGACCTCGATGCGCTGGACGCGGCGGGCCGCGAGGCGGTGCCGGGGATCGTGGACCGCGGGTTGGCCATCATTGACGAAGACAGGCTGGTGCTGACCCGTCCGGGCAGGCTGCTGGCCGACGGCGTGGTGCGGGAGCTAGTGCCCTGAGCCCGATATCGGTGCGCGCTTCGCGCGCCCATGGCTCGCACCTCGCTGCGTTGGCGTCGCCGGACGTGCGCCACGCATGCCTGCGTTCCACACCTTGAACACGCCAGGCCCGTAACGACGCCGGGCTCAGGGCACTCTCAGCTGACCATCCGGATCGTCAACGGGTAGCGGTAGTCTTCGCCGTTGCCGGCCTTCATCGCCCCCATGATCGTCATGACCAGCCAGAAGATGCTGAAGGCGATCATCAGCGGCAGGAACACCAGGAGCCCGATGCCGAGCGTCGCGACCACCAGGACGATTCCGACGATGGTGCCGGCGACGCCGTAGATCAGCATCGAGAGCTGGAAGTTGAGCGACTCGACCGCGTGCCGGCGCACATAGCCGGACGAGTTGCCCTTGGTGAAGAGCACGACCAGTGGGCCGAGGAAGGCCAGCGCCACGAACGCAGCCACGAGTGCGGACCAGTGCGCAGCGGTCGCCCACATGCGCTCGTCGCCGCCACCCAGCTGGTAGCCACCCGGGGCCGGAGGCGGCGGGGGAGGAGCGGCGTACGGCTGTTGGGCGCCGTGGGGCGGTGGGGTCTCGCTCATCGTGCGGGCTCCTCGGTGGTGACGAAGTCGATCAGTTCTTCGACCCTACCCAGCAGCTCGGTCTCGCAGTCGACGTAGGAACTCACCCGCGACAGGACCTGCTTCCAGGCGCGCGCGATGTCGGCCTGGTCGTCATGCGGCCAGCCGAGGTGTTGGCAGACACCGATCTTCCACTCCACGTCGCGCGGGATGTCGGGCCACCGCTGCAGCCCGATCCGGTCGGGTTTGACCGCCGCCCAGATGTCGACGAACGGATGCCCGACGACCAGCACGTGCCGGCCGAGCGGCGAACGGGCGACCTCGGCCGCGACCCGGCTCTCCTTGGAGCCCGGCACCAGGTGATCGACCAGCACACCGGCGCGGCGGGACGGGCCGGGCCCGAACGCGGCGAGCACCTCGGGCAGTCGATCGACGCCGTCCAGCAGCTCGACCACGACGCCCTCGATCCGTAGGTCGGCGCCCCAGACCTTCTCGACCAACTCGGCGTCGTGCCGGCCCTCCACGAAGATCCGGCTGGCGCGGGCCACCTTGGCCCGGGCGCCGTCGATCGCGCGCGACCCGGACGCGGTGCGGGTCGGCTTTGCCGGGGCGGGATTCGTCGCTGGAGCGGTGAGGATCACCGGCCGGCCCTCGAGCAGGAACCCGGGACCGAGCGGGAAGGTACGCCGGCGGCCGCGGCGGTCCTCCAACGTCAGCGTGTGCAGGTCACGGTCGATCGCCACCACCTCGCCGCACCAATCGGTGGTGACCTCCTCGACCACGGCGCCCTTTTCGGCCGGGACCTCGACGGCGCGGCCACGTTTGGGCGCGCGCCAGTCGCCGGCGAGGACGTCGGTGCCGTATCTATCTGCCACGCCTCCGACGCTAAGCGTCGCGACCGACACTGATAGCGACGGCGCGCCGTCAGTCCTCGGAGTCGTCGACGTCCTCGTTGTCGGCACCCTCGGCACCCTCGGCAGCCTGGTCACCTTCTTCGACCTCGGCGTCCTTGCCCTCCTCGAGCAGGTCGCCGGCGGTCTCGCCCTGATCGAGGCCCTCGGCGAGCGGGTTGTCCTCGTTCGGCTGCAGATCCTCGGGCAGCTGCTCGTCGGTGATGCCGATCTCTTCCTCGGAGTTGCTCATGCGCCCAGGTAACCCGCTCAGATCAGCGGTAATCGCTTCTGGCTCCGCGGCAGCTGCTCATAGCCACGGCGTACGGCGCTGGCGAGCTCCTCGCGGGGGAAGGGCCACTCCCCGGCTGCGAGCGCGTCCTCGACGGGTACGCCGCGACCGGCCAGGTCCCGGATCGTCTCTGCGACGATCCCGATGTCGTTTCGTTGCTGTTCGACGAACTCGCGGTCGACCGGGGCGCCGTGTCCCGGCACCACCACCGAAGCCGAAGTGGTCAGGCCGAGCACGATGTCGAGGGTGAGCGGCCACTCCATCGGGTAGCAGTCGCCGCCGAACCCTGGTACGCCGTTGCGCATCGCCGACTCCTCGACCAGATCCCCGGCCAGCAGCACATCGACATCCGGAAGCCGGACCACCAGATCGCCGCCGGTGTGGCCGCGCCCCGGGTGCACCAGCTCGACCATCCGGTCGCCCAGGTCGACCACGGCCGCCGAGGAGAACGTGCGGTCGGCGGCCAGGATCTCGGTGGCGAGCACTTCGTCGCGGTGCGGGTCGTCGACCTCGGCCCGGTACAGCTCCTTGATCCGCTCGCCTGCGGACACGGTGCGCTCGGCGGCGGTCTCGTGGGCGTGGATCGGCAGGCCGGCGCCGTACGCGCGACGGAACTCGGCGTTCCCGAAAGTGTGGTCGAAGTGCTCGTGGGTGTTGACGGCGGCGACCACGTCGCCCACGCCGAGCCGACGTACATCGTCCAGCACTTCACGCGCCGCGACCGCGGAGGCGTGGGTGTCGACGACCAGCAGGCCGGCCTCGCCGCGGACCAGCGTGCAGTTCACGTCGAACCACTCGTACCGGGCCACCCAGACCCGATCGGCCACCTCGACGAACGCCACGCCCCGAGGGTAGGCGTCGGCAGAGGCCGGCGTGCAGGCGGGCGCGGAGCAGGTTGCCGAGCTCCTCGGTGGTGCTCGCGGCCCGACCGAAGTGGATCGTGCGCGATCGAGCTCCGTCGACGTCGACCCAGGCGATCTCGACGCGGTCGGCGAGCAGCTCGTCGACACCCTCGACCACAAGGTTCACGTCGGCGGGGCAGGACAGGATGCTGCGGGCAACGGCGCCGCTGCCGAGGTGCGTACGTAGAGTCTCTCGTCGAGTTAGGCAAGCCTAACCTATCTGGCCGACCCGGGACTCGGGGTGTCCGTCCGGGCGAGAGCTGCCTAGTACCATTGGCACTCGCAAGGAACGAGTGCCAGGGCAGTACGACGACGGGCGAGGGGGCGAGGATGCAGGAGGAGCGCAGGCTCGCCGTACTCCGCGCCATCGTCGAGGACTTCGTCGCCACGGAGGAGCCGGTCGGCTCCAAGACGCTGGTCGAGCGACACGGACTGAACGTCTCGCCGGCCACGGTCCGCAACGACATGGCCGCGCTCGAGGACGAGGGCTACATCACCCAACCGCACACCAGCGCGGGGCGGGTGCCGACCGACAAGGGCTATCGGCTGTTCGTCGACCGGCTCACCACCGTCAAGCCGATGAGCCCGGCCGAGAAGCGGGCCATCTCGTCGTTCCTCGACGGCGCGGTCGACCTCGACGACGTCGTCAACCGGTCCGTGCGCGTGCTGTCCCAGCTGACCCACCAGGTCGCCGTGGTGCAGTACCCCACGCTCTCGCGCTCGACCGTCCGGCACGTCGAGCTGGTCGCGCTGGCACCGCACCGACTGCTGGTCGTCGTGATCCTCAGTACCGGCCGGGTCGAGCAGCGTGTCGTCGAGCTCGACGATGACCTGACCGAAGACGAGCTCGCGGCGCTGCGCACCCAGGTCAACCGGGCGGCGACCGGTGAGCAGATCTCCGACGCGGCGTCCGCGCTGCGCGGTCTCAGGACGGCCGCGCCCGCGCCGACGCAGGCAGTGATCGACGAGCTGATCGAGGCGATGAGCGACCACCGGTCCGACGAACGCGTCGCTGTCGGAGGCACCGCCAACCTGGCCCGGTTCGGCGACAGCTTCGAGTCCTCGGTGCGGCCGCTGCTGGAGGCGCTCGAGGAGCACGTCGTACTCCTCAAGCTGCTCGGCGAGGCCACCCAGGGGGGCATGGTCACGGTCCGGATCGGCGCCGAGGGCACGGTCCAGGAGCTGTCCTCGACCAGCGTGGTCGCCACCGGCTACGGACCGCGCGACGAGGCGGTCGCCACCCTCGGCATCGTGGGGCCGACCAGGATGGACTACCCCGGCACGATGTCGGCGGTGCGAGCGGTCGCCCGCTACGTCTCCCGGATCCTCGACGAGGCCTGAGCCGGCCGGCGTCGACCAACCAAAGAACGAACTTAAGGAAGCAGCACGTTGAGCCAGGACCTGTACGACCTCCTCGGTGTGGCCCGCGACGCGGACGCCGACGCCATCAAGAAGGCCTACCGGCGGCTTGCTCGGCAGTACCACCCCGACGTCAACCCGGACCCCGAGGCGCAGGACCGGTTCAAGGAGATCTCGCGGGCCTACGAGGTGCTGTCGGACCCGCAGAAGCGGGCGGCGTACGACCGCGGCGGCGACCCGTTCGGCGGCGCCGCAGGCTTCGGCCAGGGCGCGGGCTTCTCGTTCACCGACATCATGGACGCGTTCTTCGGCGGCCAGGGGGTGGGCGGCCAGGGCGGCCGCGGACCGCGATCGCGGGTACGCCGCGGTCAGGACGCGTTGATCCGGCTCGATATCGACCTGGCAGAGGCGGCGTTCGGCGTCGCCCGCGAGCTCAAGGTCGACACCGCCGTGGTCTGCGCGACCTGCCATGGAGAGGGCGCCGCGCCGGGCTCGCATCCTGTGCCCTGCGAGACCTGCCACGGCCAGGGCGAGGTGGCGCACGTGCAGCGGTCGTTCCTCGGCGAGATCCGCACCCTGCGGCCGTGCCCCGCCTGTCGCGGCTTCGGCTCGATCATCCCCGACCCGTGCCGGGAGTGCTCCGGTGAGGGGCGGGTCCGTTCGCGGCGCACGCTGACCGTGAAGATCCCGGCCGGCGTCGACGACGGCACCCGGGTCCAGCTCAGCGAGCAGGGCGAGGTCGGCCCCGGCGGCGGACCGGCCGGTGACCTGTACGTCGAGATCCACGTGGCCCAGCACGAGATCTTCACCCGGCACGGCAACGACCTGCACTGCACCGTCACCGTCCCGATGACCGCCGCAGCGCTCGGCACCACGTTGACGTTGCCGACGCTGGAGGCCGACGTGGAGGCGGGTGCCGACTCGGGCGTGGAGACCAGCTTCGAGCTGGAACTCGCTCCCGGCACCCAGTCCGGCACCGAGCAGGTGCTCCGCGGTCGAGGCGTCCCGGGCCTGCGCGGCGGTCGCGGCGACCTGGTGGTCACCGTGAGCGTCGAGACACCGAACCGGCTCGACCCGCGCCAGGAGGAGCTGCTCCGGGAGCTCGCCGCGATCCGCGACGAGGAGCGGCCGACCGTCCAGCTCCGCCCCAGCCAGAAGTCGGTCTTCGGCCGGCTGCGCGACGCGTTCAACCCCAACCCGCACTGATGTCGCTGCCCGTCCACCTGGTCCCGGCCCTCGACGAGGCCGCGCCCGGCGCGGTGGTCCGGGTCGAGGGCGACGAGGCACACCACGCCGTCGCGGTGCGCCGGATGCGGCTCGGTGAATCGCTCGTGATCACGGACGGCCGCGGCGGGTTGGCTGTCGGCGTGGTGGAGGCCACCGGCAAGCGGACCCTCGACGTCCGGGTGACGTCGTACGACGCGGTGGCGGAGCCTGACCCTGCGATCACGGTGGTCCAGGCGCTGGCCAAGGGCGACCGCGGCGAGCGGGCGGTCGAAGCGCTCACCGAGATCGGCGTTGGCCGGATCGTGCCCTGGGCAGCGGCCCGCAGCATCGCGATGTGGAAGGGCGAGCGAGAGGCCAAGTCGCTGGCGAAGTGGCGATCCACCGCTCGCGAGGCGGCGAAGCAGTCCCGCCGTGCCTGGCACCCCGAGGTCACGGACCTGGCCTCGAACGACGACGTTCTCGAGCTGATCGGTGCCGCGGACGTGGCCCTGGTGCTGCACGAAGAGGCCGACGCCGCGCTCTGCAGCGTGCCGGTGCCGGAGACGGGCGCGATCGTTCTGGTCGTCGGGCCCGAGGGTGGGCTCACCGACGAAGAAGTGTCGTCGTTCGTCGACGCCGGTGCGCACGCCGTACGGCTCGGCGCCGAGGTGCTCCGCACCTCCACAGCAGGTGTCGCTGCCACCGCCGCGATCCTGGCCCGGACCCCCCGCTGGGCCTAGAGCGCCAGCAGCGCCTCGACCCGGGCGATCTCCTCGTCGAGCTCGGCCTGCTCCGTCTTGGTGAGCTTTCGCAGCAGGCTCACGATCTCGACCTTGCCGTTCTCCGCCCGCCAGAGGCCCTCGAGCCAGCCGTCCACGAAGATCGGGGGGGCCATGCCGCCGTTCGGACCCATCCAGTGCGTTCGCTTGTCGGGCTCGGTGACCCGGTCGCGGCCGGCGTGCGAGAGCCAGACGTTGTCGTAGAGGCCGAAAAGGCGCACCGGGGCGGGCGCGTCGCCCTCGACGATCGTTGATCCCGGCAGGTCGTAGAGCACCCTGCCGTTCTCGTCCTCGTGCCGTTCGAGGTCGTCCATGCCCTTCATCAGCGCGGCCAGACCCGTGATGGCGGACCAAGCGGTCGCGTCGGCGGCGGACGCAGGCCCGAAGGCGCGGAGGTACCGCCGCAGGATGGCGGGTACGTCGGGCTCCGCGAGCTCGCCCTCCAGCCACCGGTCGACTCGCTGGTAGATCACGGTCCCAGAGCCCTTCCAGGTGCCGCGCGGGGGAAGCTGGGCGAGCGGCTGGGTCGAGCGCGCCAGCTGACCGAGCTGGGTCGGTGGATAGTCGGGGAACCGCTCGGCCAGCGCCAGCCCCAGGGCCTTCTGCGGGACCGGCCCGTCAGCGAACAGCTCGTTGAGGGCGGCAACGAACGAGTCGCGGTCGATCTCGCGGGCCGGGCCGATGCTCTGGCTGACCTTGATCTCGCGCTCGTGCACCGGGGCCGTCCACTGCCGAAGCGTCAGCGCGTCGTCGCGAGTGAGCAGATGGATGGTGCCGCGCATCACCAGTAGCCGGACCAGGCTCTTGTCCTCAAGCCCGCGGGTGACGTCATACGGATCGAAGTCGGTGAGCCGTGCCGACAGCGACAGGTGCGGCGGCAGGTTGTCCTGGGCCTGCAGCCCGATCAGGTGCTCCGCCATCTCGGACGGCGTCGCGGCGACGCGCTCGAGCAGGTGTTGCCGGTGGAGCAGGGTGCGATTCAGGACCTGTCGGCTCAGCCTCACTGCACGATGATCGTCTTGGTGTCCTCGGTGGGTCCAGCGCCTTCTGCGCCGCCCGAGGGGTCATCGGTCATCGCCACGAAGGTGTATTCACCCGGCTCCAGGTCGGCCACGTCCACATCGGTCTGCCAGGGATAGAGCTTGTCGATCCAGCCGCTGGCGGTGGAGAAGCCCTCCTTGACGACCGTGTCGCCCCGGCGGATCTGCCACGGGACGGTGGCCTCGAAGGAGCTGGCGACGCCTTCGGCGCTGAACGTGCCGCTGACCGTCTGGGCTTCCTCAGGCGTGGTGATGTTGACCAGGCCGAGCACGTCGAGCTGCGGCGCTGCCTGCACGCCACTGGAGGTGTCGATGCCGAACAGTGTGGTCGACGTGCCACCGAGCCGCACGACCACCGGAGCGCGCTCCTGCTGGACTCCCTGCAGCGTGTAGACGAGCTGCTGCACGGCGAGCTTGGCGGCGGCCGCCGACATGCCCCCGGTGCGCGTCTTCCAGGCGTCGTCCTGCAGCTCCACGACGAACGAGGCGGCGGCATCGTCGTACACGATGCTCTTGAAGGTGCCGCTGGGGTAGAGCGTGCGGTAGTCGCGGTCGGCGACGTCGCCCGCCGTCATCAGTGCGGCCGCCTCCGCGAGCGGGTTGTCGGCCTCGACCCGGCGGAACTCCCGGAACAGCCGCGGCCCCTGCGGGGTGGCGCCGACGAAGTAGACCGGAACCGTCGCCGTGTCCGCCGGCGGCTCGGAGCCTTCCGTCGAGTCGGGCTCATCGGTGGGCTTGTCGGTCGGCTCGCCGTCGGAGGTCTCGCCGGTTCCGGGGTCGTCGGCCACCGGTTCGGGGTCATCGCCGCAGCCGGCGAGCGCCAGCGCGAGCGCGCCGGTGGCCAGCAGGGTCGTGAAGCGTTTCATGGCAGCCATCCTTCTCGCCTACTGCGGCTATTCGACGATGATCGTGCGCGTGTCGGTGAACGGTCCGGAGCCTTCCGCGCCCCCGGACGGGTCGGACGTCATCGCCACGAACGTGTAGTGGCCGGGCGCCAGGTCCGAGACGTCCACGGTGGTCTCCCACTCGTAGAGGCGGTCACCCTGGCCGAGAGCGGTTGCGAAGCCTTCCTTGACCACGACCTGCTCGGTGGTGATCTGCCACGGCACGGTTGCTTCGAAGGAGTTCGCGCGCCCCCGCGCGACGAACGCTCCTGTGACGGTGGCCCCCTCGCCCGGATCGCTGATGTTGACCAGAGCCAGGATCTCGTTCTGAGGCTCGCGCTCGATCGGCCCGCTGCCCGGGATCACGCCGAACGGATCGCCGGTCGGCTCACCATCGCGGAGGAACTGAACCGGAAGGTCCGCACCCGTGGCCGCCTGCGCGGTGTAGACGACTGCCTGCAGGTAGGCACGGATGTACGCCGGGTCGATGTCATAGTCCATAGGCGGCCACGTACCCAGTCCGATCTCGATCACGTCGCCCCGTACCGCCACCGAGGTGAACACGTCGGCCGGCCACAGCGTCGAGTAGTCGGGATCGGTGGGGCCGTGTTCTTGGGTGATTCCCGCGAGATCTGCGACCGGACCTCCTGACACCTGCTGGAACTCCCGGTACAGCCTCGGACCGACGGGCGAGTCCCCGACGAAGTACAGCGCGGCCGTGTGTTCGGGGGGCGCGGCCGGCATGACCTTGTTGCGGTCCTTCCCGTCGTCCTGGGCGAGGTTGACCGCAGTCACCAGGGACGCGGCAGCCAGGATGGCGCCGCCAGTGAGATACCAGCCCCGCCGCCGGTGCGGGCGCTGGGTGCGGGTCTTGATGGTGTCGAGCCGATACTCCGGCTCCACGTCCGCCACGGCGTCGGTGAGCAGGTCGCGCAGCTCGTCGTCCCGGTCGTCGTGCAGAGTCACCGCTCGTCTCCCGTCAGAAGCTCGCGCAGCGCAGCGGCGCCGCGCGAGGCATGGCTCTTGACCGCACCCCGGCTGATCCCGAGCGTGTCGGCGATCTCGGCCTCGGAGAGGTCGAGGTAGTAGCGCAGCGCCAGCACTTCGCGCTGGCGTGCCGGCAGGGCACGCATCGCCTCGAGTACAGCGACCCGGCGGGCGAAACCGTCGGCCGGTTCGGAGGCGCTCGGCAGCGCGGGATCCGGTCCCCGTTCGACGTGCCGGGCGACCACCATCCGGTGTCGCAGCGTCGACCGCGACTGGTTGACGACCGCCTGGCGCAGGTACGCGAGGGCCTTGTCGTGGTCGCGCAACCGGTCCCAGCGGCGGTGCACGGCGATGAACGCGTCCTGCACGACCTCTTCGGCGGTGCCGACGTCGCGCACGAGCAGCACCGAAAGCCGGACCAGCTGGCGCCAGTGGGCGGCGTACAGCCGCTCCAGCGCCTCGTCGGCGGTCCAGGAGCCGTCGGCCATCAGCCGGCCCGGTGCGGTCGCATGTGCGGTCACGCTAGTAGGACGCACGACCCCGGCCTACGGTTTACCCATGGAGGACTGTCTCTTCTGCAAGATCGTCGCCGGCGACATCCCGGGGGAGGTCGTGCACACGACCGAGCGGACGCTGGCGTTCCGCGACGTCAACCCACAGGCGCCGCTGCACGTGTTGGTGGTCCCGCGGGACCACTACCCCAACGCCGCCGCGGTCGCGTCCGGTGACCCGGACGCGGCTGTCGAGATGGTGCAGACGGCCGCCGCTGTCGCCGCGGCCGAGAGGTTCGACTCCTACCGGTTGGTCTACAACACCGGGGCCGACGCGCACCAGACGGTCTTCGCCGCCCACCTGCACGTGCTCGCGGGTCGTTCCTTCACGTGGCCGCCCGGATGAGGGCTCTTCGTACCGCCGTAGCTGCCGGG
>CAWABG010000023.1:0-22747 GCA_963780245.1 uncultured Actinomycetota bacterium | reverse complement strand
GCACCGTGGCCAGCAGCTCGCCCTGGACATCGGCGGCCACCTTCTGGAAGCCGGCGATCGCCCGCTCCACGGTGCCGGTCGCCGTGCTGACCGCGTGCTCCACGAGAGTCAGCGTCGCCGGCAACACCTTGCCGTCGAGCAGCCCCTGGAGCAGTCCGACCTTGTCGGCGGCCGAGCGCGACGAGTCGGCGAGCGCCCCGCGCAGCTCGGGGTTGGCCTCGATCAGCCGGCCCAGTGCGAACAGCTCGTCGGTGATCTGGTCGCTGCGGGCGCCGGCGGAACGGACCAGCGCAACCACGCCGAGCTGCTCGATCATGGCCGGCAGCCTGGACGACACCGGCCAGCGGCGGCGTACGGCCTCGGTGACCACCGCGAGAGCCACGTCGCCTACGGCAGGGCCGAAGACGTTGGTGGCCAGCTCGACCTTGGCCGACTCCTCCACGGAGGTGTCGGTGGCGACCCGTCGGAGCGCGGGCTCGCTGCGCAGCGTCTGGGCGACGAAGAACAGCTCCTCACCCGCGGTCGCGGTCGCCTCGAGGGTGCTGGCCTTGTCGAGCAGCCCCCCGAGCTCGGCCAGGGTCTCCCCTGCGGTGGTCGAGACCATCAGTTGGTCCCGTCCTTGCGTGCGGCCTTGGAGGTCTCCAGCGTCTCGAGGTCGGCGAGGAACCGGTCGACGACCCGTCCGCTGCGCGCGTCGTCGTCCAGGCTCTCGCCCACGATCCGCCCGGCGAGCGTGGTTGCCAGGGTGCCGATCTCGGCCCGGAGTGTGGTGACCGCCTGCTGGCGTTCGGCCTGGATCTGCGCTTGGGCATGCTCCACGATCCGGGTCGCCTCGGTCTGGGCCTGCTCGCGCAGCTCGGCGATGATCGCCGCACCCTGCTCACGGGCCTCCTCGCGGATCCGCGCCGCCTCGTGCCGGGCGTCCGCGATCTGCGAGGTGAACTCCTCCTTGGCCTCGTTGGCCTCGGACTTGGCCTCCTCGAGGTCGGCGAACTCCTTGCGGATCGCGTCCTGCCGCGCCGTCATCGCCTTGTTGATCGGCGGAATGACGTATCGCCCCAGGATGAGGACGATGATCAGGAACGCAAACAGCTCGACCAGGAACGTGCCGTTCGGGACGAGGAAGTTGCTCTCCATGGGGACGAGCAGGCTCGTGACGCTAGCCATCATTCGGTCCTTTGCTCCGTTGTTGTCTCAGTGCCAGATCAGGTCAGCTGAGGACGAACACGAACATCGCCATGAAGGCGAGGTTGATGAAGAACATCGCCTCGACCAGACCGACCGTCAGGAAGAAGATCGTCTGCAGGCGGCCCTGGGCCTCCGGCTGACGGGCGACACCCTGGATGTAGGACGCACCGGCCAGGCCGTCACCGACGCCGGCGCCGATAGCGCCACCGGCCAGGGCGATGCCACCGCCGACGAACGCACCGGCGAGCTGGACTGCCTCGTCGCTTACTGCCATTTTGTGTCTCTCTCCTTGGTTGTGCACCGGGGACCCGGTGCTCGTTTGTGGTGCCGCAGCGCTGTGGTCACGCGGCGGCGGGAGTCTTCTCTTCTGCTTCTTCGTGCTCGTCGTGCTCGTCGTGCTCGTCGTGCTCGTCGTGCCCGGCGCCGGCCATCCCGAAGTACAGGATCGTCAGCAAGGCGAAGATGAAGGCCTGGATCGCACCGATGAACATTCCGAACAGCTTCCAGAGAACCTCGGGCGCCCAGAAGACGTAGACCGGCATCAGGCCGATCAGCGCGATCATGATGCCGCCGGCGAAGATGTTGCCGAAGAGTCGCAGGGCCAGCGTGATCGGCTTGACCAGCTCTTCGAGGATGTTGAGCGGCAGCAGCACGGGGAACGGCTCGGCGAAGTGCTTGAAGTAGCCCCGCACGCCCTTCTCGCGGATGCCGTAGCTCCACACGCCGATAATGACCAGGAACGCCAGCGCGTAGGTGAGGTTGGTGTCCGCGGTCGCCACGGGCAGCAAGTGCCCGGTCTCTTCGTTGTAGTTGCTGGGGATCGTCTCGAACCAGTTCGCGATCAGGATGAAGAAGAACAGCGCCACCGCGAGGGAGACGACGGTCCGGTTGACGCGACCGAGGTTGTCCTCGACCTGGCCGGTGACCCACCCGACAATGAGCTCCCAGATGATCTGAAGCTTGGTCGGAACGTGGTCATGGGGGTTCTTGGTCAGCTGACGCCGCAGGATGAAGCCGAGGACGATCAGGATCGTGCCGGCGATCGCCGTGGCCCAGATCGTGTCGACGTTGAGGGTCAAGCCGAGGAACTCGCGCTCCACGTGGTGACCGATCTCGATCTCACTGCCGCCGCCATCTTCTTCCTCGGCGGCCGCGAGGATCAGCTGGCTGATCACTGGCTCTTCAACTCCTTCAGCAGGGGCAGCCCGGTCATCACCAGGGCGATCAGGCGGAACACGGCGAGACCGAGCAGCAGGCCGATCCCGTCGGGCCAGACCATGACCGCGACGCCCACAGCCACCACGGTGAGCACGGTGAGCCGACTGATCGTCGCGGCGATCATCTGGTTGCGGGTCGGCTGGGCGCCGGACTCGATGATCTTGAGCAGCCAGTACTCGGTGTAGAGGTGGTTGAGCAGGCCGAGGAACACGCCGCCGGCGACACAGGCCGCGAGCTGCCAGCGGTCGAGCTGGCCGAAGATCCAGAACGAGGCGACCATCATCACGCCGGCAACGAGCAGCGTCTTGCGCTGGTCGCGGACCACCCGCCACGGGGAAGGCCGGCGACCGGAGGGTACGAGGTCCGGAGTGCTCATGGGCGTCGTCAGGCTATCGGTCATCGCTGGTCACCCCCGCAGTGCGGTACGGACCCGGAGCCAGAAGCCGACACCTCCCAGGAGGATGCCGAGTCCGATCCCTGCCAGCGTGAACGCCGGCGAGGAGTCGACAGCCCGGTCGAGGAGCATGCCGAGGACGAGGCCACCGACGACCGCTCCGACGAGCAGCCCGCCGAGCCCGATGAGGTCGCGACCCCGCAGGGTCGCTCCGGGGTCCTGCTCATCAACCATTCACCCATGTGGCTTTCGGCGGCGGAGAATACGACAAAGGAAGGGGAAGCGACGACGGCTCGAGCTCTCCGAGGAGCAAGCCGGATCGGCCCCGACGACGGCGCGAAACTACCACAGTGAGACGGCCTCGCGAACCGCGGGTCACGCCTGCCCATACCGGTCCCTCGAGGGTGTCGGCTGAGGTAGGTCGTCATCGTTCTGGCGGCCATTTCGTCGAGGGACTTCCGGTGCTTGTGAAAACTAGCACAAGGTCCGGGGCGCGACGTAACCGGGTCCTCAGTCGTCCTGGGCAAGGGCCGGAGGCTGGTGCGCCGGCCGGTGCAGAACCGGCAGCACGAAGGTCAGCGCCAAGGTGACCGCCGCCATCAAGCCGACCCCGATCCACACCCTGGGGCCGGTGTAGAGGCTGGCGAAGACGGTCCCGAACGCGATCAGGCCCGCCCAGAGCCACATGATCAGCACCGCACGGCGATGCGAGTGCCCGATTTCCAGAAGCCGGTGGTGCAGGTGCTGCTTGTCGGGGGCGAACGGGGAGCGGCCGGTACGGGTTCTCCTGATGACGGCGAGCACCAGATCGGCCAGCGGCACGATCAAGATCAGGATCGGCAGCGCCACGGGTAGGAAGATCGGCAGCAGGCTTGCCCGGCCGCCTTCGGCCCCCTGGGCCAGATCTGCAGTGCTGAACTGGGTGGTGACGGTCACCGCGGTGGCCGAGAGCACCAGCCCGATCAGCATCGACCCGCTGTCCCCCATGAACACCCGCGCCGGGTGCCAGTTGTGAGCGAGGAAGCCCACGCAGGCACCGGCGAGGGCCGCGGAGAGCAGCGCCCCGGTGGTGGTCAGCGGCGCGTCGTTCAGATCAGCGAGGCCGTAGCAGAAGACGAAGAACGCAACCGCGCTGATGCCGACCACCCCGGCCGCGAGCCCGTCGAGCCCGTCGACGAAGTTCACCGCGTTGACGGTGGCCACCACGATCAGCAACGTGAGCAGCGCGCCTTGGGCGGTATCGAGGGAGAACTGCCAGCCATCAGTGCTGGTGAAGAAGTAGCGGTACTGAATGCCCGAGTAGACCAGCAGGCCGACCGCGAGCACCTGGCCGCCGAACTTGGTCAGCGCGTCGAGGTCGAAGATGTCGTCGAGCACCCCGACCCCACAGACCAGGGCTCCGGCCACGATCACCGCCCGGGCGTCCTCGAACACGAACGGTCCGCTCGTCGACAGGAACGGCAGCTCGCGCGCCACAAGGTACGCCGCCACGAGTCCGCCCAGCATCGCGATGCCACCCAGATAGGGAATCGGCTCGGCGTGCACGTCGCGGTCGCGGACCGGGGCGACGGCGCCGGTGCGGATAGCGATCTCCCGGGCGACCACGGTGAGCAGGTAGGTCACCGCGGCGGCGACCAGGAAGACGACGAGGTACTCCCTCACAGCCGCATCAGCCCTCGTCCACGAGGGTGACGCCGGAGCCTTCGAGCGCCGCGTTCAGCTCCGCCAGAGACAGCGCGCCGCGACGCAGCACCCGGCCGTTCTCGCCGGTGACGTCGATGATCGTGGAGGCCTCGCCACCCGGAGACGTCCCGGCGTCGACGACCACCGAGACGTGCTCGCTCAGCATCCGCATGGCCTCGGCGGGCTCGGTGGCCGCCGGGCTGCCCGTGGCGTTGGCGGAGCTGACTGCCAGCGGACCGGTGCGCTCCAGGATCTCCCGGGCGATCTCGTGGTCGGGCATCCGAATGGCGACCGTGCCGCGGGTGTCGCCGAGGTCCCACTGGAGCGAGGTCTGCTGGTGGCAGACCAGCGTGAGCGGTCCGGGCCAGAACTTCGCGACGAGGGTCCGGGCGTAGGCCGGAACGTTCACCGCGAGCGCGTCGATCGTGGTGGCGGCGCTAACGAGCACCGGGGGCGGCATCTCGCGACCGCGTCCCTTGGCCTGCAGCAGCGCCTTGACGGCGGCCGGGTCGAAGGCGTCCGCCGCGACGCCGTAGACCGTGTCGGTGGGCAGCACAATCAACTCGCCGCGCTGGACCGCGAGGCTGGCCGCGGAGATCGCCGACTCCCGCTGCTCCTCGGTGTCGGTCTGGTAGCGCTCTGCCGTCACCGGGTCATCCTTGCACCACTGATCGAGCGGTCAGGAAGCGCGGCCGACCGGCCAGGTCGCGATGGTCGCGTACGTCGGCCCAGCGACCGGTCGCAGCGAACACCGCAGGAGCGGACTCCCCCTGGACGTCGGCGTGCTCGACTCCCACGACTCCCCCGGGCCGGAGCAGCGCGGCCGCCCGGTCCTCGAGCGCCCGGATCGCGTCCAGCCCGTCGGCCCCGGAGAACAGGGCGAGGTGCGGGTCGTGGTCGCGCGCCTCGGCGGCCACGGACTCCCAGGCCTCCAGCGGGATGTACGGCGGGTTGCAGACCACCACGTCCACAGCGCCCTCGAGCTCGGGGAACGCGGTGGCCAGGTCACCGCGGCGCAGGTCGACGCTGGTGCCGGCCAGGTTGCGCTCGGCCCAGGCATGCGCGGCGGGATCGAGCTCGATGGCGTGCACGGTCGCCTGCGGTGCCTCATCGACAACGGCTCGGGCGATCGCACCTGAGCCGGTGCACAGGTCGACGACGACCGGCGCCTCGAGACCGAGTGCCACCTCGATGGCCCAACCGGCCAGCAGCTCGGTCTCGGGCCGGGGCACGAAGACGCCCGGCCCGACCGCAACCGAGACATGGCGGAAGTAGGCGGTGCCGGTGAGGTGCTGGAGGGGTTCGCGAGCGGCGCGGCGGGTGACCAGGACGTCGTACTCGGAGGCCACTGGGGGTGGCACCTCGTCGACCAGCGAAAGCTGGGAGCGATCCGTGCCGAGCGCATGAGCGAGGAGCTCGGCGGCGTCGTGGTCAGGGCTGGCAACGCCGGCCCCGCGCAGCCGGGCCGTGGCCTCGGCCAGGAGGGTCCGGCGAGCGGGCACAGTCAGGCCTCGAGCGAGGTGAGCCGAGCGGCCATGTCGGCCTCGAGGCAGGAGTCGAGCACCGGTTGGAGCGCGCCGTCGAGCACCTGGTCGAGGTTGTGCGACTTGTAGCCGGTGCGGTGGTCCGAGATCCGGTTCTCGGGGAAGTTGTAGGTGCGGATCCGCTCGGAGCGGTCGACCGTACGGACCTGCGAGCGGCGGGCGTCGCTCGCCTCGGCGTCGGCCTCCTCCTGCGCGGCCGCGAGCAGCCGGGCGCGCAGGATGCGCAGCGCCTGCTCCCTGTTCTGCAGCTGGCTCTTCTCGTTCTGGCAGCTGACCACGATCCCGGTCGGGACGTGGGTGATCCGGACCGCGGAGTCGGTGGTGTTGACGCTCTGGCCGCCCGGCCCGCTGCTACGGAAGACGTCGATGCGCAGGTCGTTCTCGTCGATCGTGACCTCGACCTGCTCGGCCTCGGGCAGGACGAGTACGCCGGCCGCGCTGGTGTGCACCCGGCCTTGCGACTCAGTGATCGGCACCCGCTGCACGCGGTGCACGCCGCCTTCGTACTTCAGCAGTCCGTACGGCGCCTGGCCGGGCTCGGTGGCGCCCTTCGCCTTCACGGCGACCGTGACGCTCTTGTAGCCGCCGAGGTCGGACTCGGTGGCGTCCAGGATCTCGACCGACCAGCCGTGCTGCTCGGCGTACCGGGTGTACATGCGAAGCAGGTCGCCGGCGAACAGCGCCGACTCCTCGCCGCCCTCCCCCGACTTCACCTCGAGGATGGCGTCCTTGTCGTCGGTGGGATCGCGCGGGACCAGCTGCCGGCGGAGACGTTCCTCGGACTCGCTGCGCTGCTTGGTCAGCGAGTCGACCTCGGAGGCCCACGTGGGGTCCTCGGCAGCCAGCTCGCGGGCGGCCTCGAGGTCCGCGCCATTCTGCTGCCACTCACGCCAGGTTCCGATGATCGAGCTCAGTTCGGCGTAGCGCTGGTTCAGCCGCTTCGCGAGCCGGGCGTCGGCATGGGTCTCGGGCGCACCGAGCCGACCCTCGAGCTCGGCATGCTCAGCAAGCAGCCCGTCGATCGCCTCGAACATCGGTTGCTCCTGGTCGTAGTCGCTCACAAAGACACAACGCCGGCCCCGCAACTGAATGCGTGGGCCGGCGCCGGTAACGAGCTACTGGGAAGGTGCGGTCTCCTGGACAGACTCTTCGGCAGCCGCCTCGTCGGCGGCCTTCTTCTTGCCGAACCGCTTCTCGAACCGGGCCACGCGACCGCCGGTGTCGAGGATCTTCTGCTTGCCCGTGTAGAACGGGTGGCACTGCGCGCACACGTCGGCGTGGATCTCGCCCGAAGTGGCGGTGCTCCGAGTGACGAACTTGTTACCGCAGGTACAGGTGACCTCGGTGTCGACGTACTCGGGGTGGATGTCCTTCTTCATGGTGTCCTCTCATCGGGCCGCCGGGTCGCCCCACGGAGTGGAGCGTGAACCGGAGCCAGCGAACGATTCTAGTAACGCTGAGGCGCGGTGCCCAATTCCCAGCCGCTTTCGTTGGTCGAGTAGCACGAGCGAGGAACGAGCGAACGCGTATCGAGACCATCCGTGCGTGGTCTCGATACGCCCCGGCCTCGCAAGCTCGGCCGGGGCTGCTCGACCATCGAAGGTCAGTCTTCGGAGCCGCCGCTCGGGGCGGTCGGCGTGGTCTTCTGCACCGACATCAGGAACTCGATGTTGGTGCTCGACTTCTTGAGCCGCTCCAGCAGCAGCTCGAGCGCCTGCTGGTGGTCGAGGGCGGAGAGCACGCGGCGCAGCTTCCACACGATCGCGAGCTCCTCCTGGCTCATCAGGAGCTCCTCGCGGCGGGTGCCGGACTGGATGGCGTCGATCGCAGGGAACAGGCGCTTGTCGGCGAAGTCGCGCCGCAGCCGGATCTCCATGTTGCCGGTGCCCTTGAACTCCTCGAAGATCACCTCGTCCATCTTCGAGCCGCTCTCGATCAACGCGGTCGCCAGGATGGTCAGCGAGCCGCCGTTCTCGATGTTGCGGGCGGCACCGAAGAACTTCTTCGGCGGGTAGAGCGCCGCCGAGTCGACGCCACCGGAGAGGATCCGGCCGGAGGCGGGTGCGGCCAGGTTGTAGGCGCGGCCCAGGCGGGTGATGCCGTCGAGCAGCACGACCACGTCGTGACCGAGCTCGACCAGCCGCTTGGCCCGTTCGATGGCGAGCTCAGCGACGATCGTGTGGTCGGCGGCCGGCCGGTCGAACGTCGACGAGATGACCTCGCCCTTGACCGAGCGCTCGAAGTCGGTGACCTCCTCCGGACGCTCGTCGACCAGGACGACCATCAAGTGGCACTCGGGGTTGTTGGTCGTGATCGAGTTGGCGATCGACTGCATGATCATCGTCTTGCCAGCCTTCGACGGGGACACGATCAGGCCGCGCTGGCCCTTGCCGATGGGCGCGGCGATGTCGATGACCCGGCCGATCAGGTTGGTCGGCTCGGTCTCCAGGCGGAGGCGCTCGCTCGGGTACAGCGGGGTCAACTTCGAGAACTCGACCCGGGTCTTGGCCTGCTCCGGGTCCGCGCCGTTGACGCTGTCGATACGGACCATCGGATTGAACTTCTCCTTGCGCTCCCCCTCGCGGGGCTGGCGCACCTGGCCGACGACAGCATCGCCCCGACGAAGGCCGAACTTCCGGACCATCGACAGGGAGAGGTAGACGTCCTCCGGGCCGGGCAGGTAGCCGCTGGTCCGGACGAAGGCGTAGTTGTCGAGTACGTCGAGGATGCCGGCTGCGGGGACCAGCACGTCGTCCTCGAGGACGGTGGTGTCGGGCTCGTTCCGCTGCCCGCCGCCCTCGCCCGCCGGGCGGTTGCGGTCGCGGCCGCGGCGTCGGCGGTTGCGGTTGCGCGCCTCGCCCTGCTCGCCGCCCTGACCGCCTTGACCGCCTTGACCCTCACGGTTGCGGTTCTGGTTCTGGTTGCGGTTCTGGTTGCCGTCCTGGCCGTCCTTGCGGTCGGCGTCCCGGTCGGAGTCGCGGTCGTCGCCGCGCTCCTGCTTGGGCGCGTCGGAGCGGCGCTCGTCCCCGGACTCTTTGGACTCCCTGGACTCCTTGGACTCCTTGGAGTCCTTGTTGCCCTTGGGCTCCTTGCGGTCCTTGGACCCCTTCGGGTCCTTGGCGTCGGAGGAATCCTCGGCCTGCTCGGCCTGCTTCGGCTCCTTGCGCTCCTTGCGCTCGGGCTTTCCGCCCGCCTGGGCCGCCTTGATGGCTTCGACGAGCTGGGCCTTCTTCATGCTGGCCGTGCCCGAGATGCTCATGCCGCGTGCCATCTGCCGGAGATCGGCGAGGAGCATGGAGTTGAGCCCGCCACCGCGCTTCTTGGCGGTGGTGGGTTCGATGGTTTCCGTCACGTGAGGTCCTATCCACGTATCAGGGCCGGGCGGGTCGATTCGAGCCGCCGGCTACTGGACACTGGCCCCTTGCGCCGCGGCAACCGTTGAGGAGCATGCGGAGGGTGTGCGGATGAGATCCGAACGATGGTGAAGGGGGGTGTGCGCCTCGATTCAGCGCGGCGCCAATGTACCACCGCGATCGGACGGCGCTGGCACCTCAGTCGAACAGCACGCCGTGCGGGTCGATGGCGAGGTGCAGCGGCGTCCACCCGGCCGGGCACCGGGCCATCAGGTCCGCGGTGCCGGGGGCGCTCGGTCCGTTGGCGAAGGCCAGCACGCTCGGACCGGCACCGGAGATCACGGCCGGTACTCCGTCGGCGCGGAGCTCTTCCACGAGGTCGAAGGACTCGGGCATGGCCGTGCGTCGCTGACGCTGGTGCAGGTAGTCGCGGGTCGCCCGCCACAGCTGGTCGGGCTGACCACCGAGGGCCGCGACCAGGAGCGCCGTACGACCCGCGTTGGCGGCCGCCTCGGCATGCGGGACCTCGGCGGGCAGCAGCCCGCGGGCGAGCTCGGTCGACACCGGGGCCGGCGGGATCAACACGACCGCGCTGATCCGCGGGTCGACGCCGCTGGGTACGGCGTAGTAGTCACCGCCGTCGTCGCGCCCGGAGATGACGAACCCGCCGTGGAACGCGGGCGCGACGTTGTCGGGGTGGCCCTCGATCCGGGCGGCGAGGCCGAACAACGCGGCGTCGTCCAACAACAGCGAGCCGCCGGCGACGAGCGCCCGGGCCAGGCTGACCCCGCCGACGATCGCAGCCGAGGACGAGCCGAGGCCGCGCGCGTGCGGGATCGCGTTGGTGCAGGCGAGCCGGAGCCCCGTCGGGTGGGCGTCCATGGCCTCGAATGCGGCCCGCATCGAGCGGACCACGAGGTGGGCTTCGTCGAGCGGCACCTCGTCGGCGCCGGCCCCCTCGACCTCGATCACCAGCCCCTCGTCGATCACCTCGGCCTCGAGCCGGTCCCTGAGGTCCAGGGCCAGGCCGAGCGAGTCGAAGCCGGGGCCGAGGTTCGCAGACGTGGCCGGCACCGAGAGCCGGACCGGACCCTCGACGAACGCGGTCATGCGGTGCTCATGCCAGGCCTGCCGCAGCTGCGGCGGCCCTGACGTCGGCGTCGATCACGGTGTCGACGAGTTGGCCGAAACCCTCGAGTGCGGTGGCGGTGTCCTTGAGCCCGTGACCGGTGACGGTGATGGCGACGGTCATGCCGGCGTACGACTCCCCCGCGGCGACCTCCTGCAGCAGCCCGGCGATACCGGCAGCGGAGGCCGGCTCGACGAAGACGCCGTCGCGGGCGGCCAACTCTCGCTGGGCCGCCAGGATCTGGTCGTCGCTCACCGCCGCGAACCGGCCTCCGGACTCGTGGGCGGCCACCTCGGCGAGCTTCCACGACGCGGGGTTGCCGATCCGGATCGCGGTCGCCTTGGTCTCCGGGTCGGGGAACGGCTCGCCGGTCACGAGTGGGGCGGCGCCCTCGGCCTGGAAGCCGCGGATCACCGGGGTCTTCGTGGCCAGGCCGAGCCGCGCGTACTCGCACCAGCCCATCCAGTACGCCGCGATGTTGCCGGCGTTGCCGACCGGGAGCAGGTGGTAGTCGGGCGCGTCGCCCAGGTGGTCGACGATCTCGAACGCCGCGGTCTTCTGCCCCTGGAGACGGGCCGGGTTGACCGAGTTGACCAGAGCGACGGGGTACTCCCACGCGAGCTGGCGGGCCAGGGCCAGGCAGTTGTCGAAGTTGCCGCGCACCATGATCACCCGGGACGCGTGCACGATCGCTTGAGCCATCTTCCCGGCCGCGATCTTGCCCTCGGGCACCAGCACGACGGGCGTGAGCCCAGCCCGCGCGGCGTACGCCGCCATCGACGCCGAGGTGTTGCCGGTCGACGCGCACACCACGGCCTGTGCGCCCTCGGCCTTGGCGATCGAGATGGCCGTGGTCATGCCGCGGTCCTTGAAGGAGCCGGTCGGGTTGTTGCCCTCGACCTTCAGCCAGACCTCGCCGCCGGTCACTCCACACAGCCACTCCGAGCGCACCAGCGGGGTACCGCCCTCCCCAAGGGTCACTGCCGGTGTCCCCGCGGGGATCTCCAGCAGATCGCGGTACTCCTCGATGACCCCGCGCCACTGGTGGGTGCGAGTGGTCACTCCTCTGCTCCCTCGACGCGCATCACCGAGGTGACCTCGCGGACGATGTCCATCCCGCGCAGGCTCTCGACGGTCGCGCTCAGCTGCGCGTCGGTGGCCTCGTGCGAGACCACGACCAGCTGGGCGTCGTCGTCGCGGCCCTCCTGGCGCACGGTCTGGATCGACACGTCGTGCTCGGCGAACGCGTTGGCGACTGCGGCCAGCACGCCGGCGCGGTCGTCGACGTCGATCGCGACGTGGTAGCGGGTGCGGGTCTCGCCCATCGGCAGCACCGGCCGGTCGGCGTACGCCGACTCGCCGACGCCCCGGGTACCCGCGCGGTGGTTGCGCGCCACCGTGACCAGGTCGCCCAGGACCGCGCTGGCGGTGGGGGCGCCGCCGGCACCGGGGCCGTAGAACATCAGCTGTCCCGCCGCGGACGACTCCACGAACACCGCGTTGAACGCCTCGCGGACACTGGCGAGTGGGTGCGACCTCGGGATCATCGCCGGGTGCACGCGGACCGAGACCGCCTCGCCGTCGGGGCCGTCGCGCAGCTCGGCGATCGCGAGCAGCTTGACGACGGAGCCCATGTCGCGGGCCGACTGGACGTCGGCTGCGGTCACGTCGGCGATGCCCTCGCGATGGACGTCCGACGCGGTCACGCGCGTGTGGAACGCCAGGCTGGCCAGGATCGCCGCCTTCGCCGCGGCGTCGAAGCCCTCGACGTCGGCGGTCGGGTCGGCCTCGGCGTACCCGAGCTCCTGGGCCTCCTCGAGCGCCTCGGCGAAGCCGGCCCCGGAGGTGTCCATCCGGTCGAGGATGAAGTTGGTGGTGCCGTTGACGATGCCGAGCACCCGGGTGACCCGGTCACCGGCGAGGGACTCGCGCAACGGCCGCACGATCGGGATCGCGCCGGCCACGGCGGCCTCGTAGTAGAGGTCGCGGCCAGCCTTCTCGGCCGCCTCGAAGAGGGTCGGCCCGTCCTCGGCGAGCAGCGCCTTGTTGGCGGTCACGACGCTGGCGCCGTTGTCGAGGGCGGACAGGATCAGCGAGCGAGCCGGCTCGATGCCGCCGATGACTTCGACCACCAGGTCGATGTCGGCGCGGGCGACCAGGCCGGCGGCGTCGGTGGTCAGCAGCCCAGCGGGTACCTCGACCTCGCGCGGCGCGTCGATCCGGCGTACGGCGACGCCGACCAGCTCGACCGGGGCGCCCACCCGGGCCGCCAGGTCGGCTGACTGCTCGCCGAGCAGTCGGACCACCTGCGAACCGACGGAGCCGCAGCCGAGCACGGCGACGCGCAGCGGCTGCTCGGTCATTCGGTCACTCCTACGTCGGTGGCCAACAGGTCGTCCTCAGTCTCGCGGCGCACGATCACCCGGGCCACGCCGTCCCGCACCGCGATCACCGGCGGCCGCAGCGAGTGGTTGTAGTTGGAGGACATCGAGCGGCAATAGGCGCCGGTGCCGGGTACGGCGATCAGGTCGCCCGGGGCGATGTCGCCGGGGAGGAACTCGTCCTTGACCACGATGTCTCCGGCCTCGCAGTGCTTGCCCACCACGCGCGAGAGCACCGACTCGGCCACCGACTCGCGGTTGGCCAGCGTGCAGGAGTAGTCGGCGTCGTACAACGCGGTGCGGATGTTGTCGCTCATCCCGCCGTCGACGGAGACATAGGTGCGCACCGCGCCGCCGTCGAGCGCGACCGGCTTGACGGTGCCGACCGTGTAGACGGTGCAGACCGCGGGGCCGACGATCGCCCGGCCGGGCTCGATCGACAGCCGCGGCTGCGCGATGCCGAGCGCCTTGCACTCGTGCTCGACGATCTTGCTCATCTCGGTGGCGAGCTGGGCTGGGTCGGACGGGTCGTCCTGGGTCGTGTAGGCGATGCCGAAGCCGCCACCCAGGTCGAGCTCGGGCATGGTCACCCCGAGCTCGTCGGAGATCCGCGCGTGCAGCGCCAGCACCCGTCGGGCGGCCACCTCGAACCCGGAGGAGTCGAAGATCTGGCTGCCGATGTGGGAGTGCAGGCCGAGCAGCTCCAGCCGCTTGGCGGCGCGCACCTGCTTGACCGCCTCGAACGCGTCGCCGCTGGTGATCGAGAACCCGAACTTCTGGTCCTCGTGAGCGGTGGCGATGTATTCGTGGGTGTGCGCCTCCACGCCGGCGGTGACCCGCACCATCACCTTGGCCGGGCGCTTGAGGTCCTTGGCGATCTCGGCGAGCCGGTCGATCTCGGCGAAGCTGTCGACGATGATCCGGCCGACGCCTGCATCGACGGCGCGGCGCAGCTCGGCGTAGGACTTGTTGTTGCCGTGGTAGCCGATCCGGGCCGGGTCGAAGCCGGCGCGCAACGCGACGGTCAGCTCGCCGCCGGAGCAGACGTCCAGGCTCAACCCCTCCTCGTCGATCCAGCGGGCCACGGTCGCGCACAGGAACGCCTTGCCGGCGTAGAAGACGTCGAAGGTGGCGAACGCGTCGCGGAACGACCGCGCCCTCGCCCTCAGGTCGTCCTCGTCGAGCACGTAGGCCGGCGTCAGGTGCTCGGCGACCAGGTCGGCCACCGCCACCCCGCCGATGGTCAGGTCGCCGTCGACCTTGTGGGCCGTCGACGACCACAGCGACGGCACCAGGGCGTTGGGGTCGCTGGGCTGACGCAGCCAGGAGGGGCCCTTGAGGGCGCCGTCTGCGTGCGCCCATCCAGCCTCGTGCGAGGGGGACATCTACATCCGTTCCGGAGCCGAGACGCCGAGCAGGCGGAGGCCGTTGGCGAACACTGTGCGGGTGGCCGCCACCAGCTGCAGGCGGGCGCGGTGCAGATCGGTCGGCTCCTCGTCGCCCATCGGCAGCACCCGGCAGTTGTCGTAGAAGCGGTGGTAGGAAGCGGCCGTCTCCTCGAGGTAGCGCGCCACCCGGTGTGGCTCGCGCAGCTGGGCCGCCGTGGCCACCACGCCGGGCAGCTCGGCCAGGGCGCGCAGCAGCTCGCCCTCCTTCTCGTGGGTGAGCAGTTCGGGGTGCGACGCGGGTTCGAGGCCCAGGTCGGCGGCGTTCCGGAGCAGGGAGCTGACCCGGGCGTGGGCGTACTGCACGTAGAAGACCGGGTTGTCACTGCTCTGCCGGGTCATCTCCGCGGCGTCGAGGGTCAGCGGTGAGTCGGACGGGTAGCGGGCCAGGGTGTAGCGCAGCGCGTCGACGCCGATCAGGTCCACCAGCTCCTGGAGGGTGATCAGGGTGCCGGCCCGCTTGGAGAGCTTGAGCTCCTCCCCGTCCTGCATGATCTTCACCATCTGACCGATCAACACCTCGATGTTGCGGTCCGGGTCGTCGCCGGCGCCGGCGGCCATCGCCCGCAGCCGGTTGACATATCCGTGGTGGTCGGCGCCCAGCAGGTAGATGCACCGGTCGAAGCCGCGCTGTCGCTTGTTGACGTAGTACGCCGTGTCGCTGGCGAAGTAGGTGAGCTCGCCGTTGGACCGCATCAGCACCCGGTCCTTGTCGTCGTCGAACTCCGAGGTGCGCATCCACAGGGCGCCGTCGGCATCGAAGAGATGTCCCTGGGCTCGGAGCTTCTCGAGCTGAGCCGCGACGTCGTCGGAGTCATGCAGCGACCGCTCGGAGAACCACACGTCGAAGTGGGTGTTGAACGCGTCGAGCTGGTCCTGCTGCTCCTGCAGCTGCACGGCGTACCCCGCCTCGCGGAACGCGATGGTGCGCTCCTCGCCGCTGAGCTCGAGGATGCCGGGGTTCTCGGCGACCACCTGTGCGGCCAGGTCGGCGATGTAGTCGCCGTGGTAGCCGTCCTCGGGAACGGGCTGGCCGAGCGCGATCGCCTCGATCGAGGCGCCGAACAGGTTCATCTGGTTGCCGCGGTCGTTGATGTAGAACTCGCGGGTCACCTGCGCGCCCGCTGCCTCCAGCACCCGGCCGAGCGCGTCGCCGACCACCGCCCAGCGGGTGTGGCCGAGGTGCAGCGGGCCGGTCGGGTTGGCCGAGATGAACTCGACGTTGATCCGCTCACCGCTGAGGGTGTCGTTGCGGCCGTAGGCCTCGCCGGCGGCCACGATGTCGGCCGCCACCTTGCCTTGCGCGTCGGCCGCGACCGCGATGTTGAGGAAGCCCGGGCCGGCGATCTCGACGTCGGCCACGCCCTCGTGCTCCATCAGCTGGGCGCGGATCAGCTCCGCGAGCGCGCGCGGGTTGGTCCCCGCCTTCTTGGCCAGCTGCATCGCCACGTTGGTGGCGTAGTCGCCGTGACCCTTCTGTCGCGGGCGCTCAACCGTCACGGTTGCCGGGACCCCGTCCGGCAGGGTCAGCGACCCGTCGTCGGACAGCGTCGTCAGCGCGCCGACGATCGCGGTGGAGAGCTCTTCGGGGGTCACTGGCAAAGGGTATCGGCGCGCCTTCGAGAACCCCGAACCGGTTTCACCTCACGCGGACGCGACAGGTAAGGTTCCGTCCACCCGAGCCCCCGTAGCTCAGGGGATAGAGCACCGCCCTCCGGAGGCGGGAGCGTAGGTTCGAATCCTACCGGGGGTGCAAGCGCGCGCAGCGCAGATCGAGTAGCCGCGCGACCGAGGAACGAGGACGCGACCGGCGTATCGAGATCCAAGCGCGCAGTCGGCTGCGAGGAACGAGCAGACGACGTGGCGCAGCGCAGATCGAGTAGCCGCGCGACCGAGGAACGAGGTCGCGACCGGCGTATCGAGATCCAAGCGCGCAGTCGGCTGCGAGGAACGAGCAGACGACGTGGCGCAGCGCAGATCGAGTAGCCGCGCGACCGAGGAACGAGGTCGCGACCGGCGTATCGAGATCCGGTGAGGCGCGAGCCGACCTGATGCCGCTCCGTGGCGGTTTCGAGGCTCGCTTGCGCTCGCACCTCAACCACCGCATCGGCGCGGCACACTATGCGCGTGACCGTCGTGGCGACCGCGAACATCTTGTTCGAGCTCGGTCGGGACGACGCCCGGACCGCTCTTTCGCAGGTCGTCGAGACCGAGCCGGACCTGGTCGCGCTGCAGGAGTGGTACATCACTCGGCTGGGCCTGCTGCGCGAGCTCGGCAGCGTGCGGCTCGCTCCCGGATTCAACATGGGGGCGTTGAACCCGGTGTACCACTGGGTCTCCACCGCCGCCGGCGGCAACGTCGTGGGCGCGCGCGCAGATCGCTTCGACCCGGTCTCGGCGCGGGTCGTGTTCCTCAGCTGCCTCGGCCGATCCGATCGACCGGACCGGTTGCTCGGCCTCGAGCCGCCGCGCGAGGTGACCGTCGGCGTGTTCCGCGACCGGGCGCTGGAGCGTTCGGTCGCGATCCTGAGCTACCACCTCGTTCCCGGCGTCCAGGCCGACGGCGAGTACCGCGCCGACCGGCCGCGCCTGGTGCGTCGACACCGGAGCGAGGTATTACGACTCGAGCAGCTCATCGCCGAGCTCCAGCGGGCCGGCCACGGTGTGTACGCCGCCGGCGACTCCAACTTCGACGGCCTCCGCCTCGCCGGCCTCACCTCGGCCTGGGAGGGCCGTGAGGACCACCCCGGCACGATCGGCTCGGCCACTCGCAAGGTCGACGACGTACACGGTCCGGGCCCGGCCGACGAGGTCACGCTGGTCACGACGCCGTCGGATCACCGGACGTTGGTGGCCACGCGGTCCGAGTGAGCTCGTGGTCTCGATACGCGCTCGCTCCTTCGTCGCTCGCGCTACTCGACCAGCGTCATCGCCGCTCGCGCCACTCGACCAGCGTCATCGCCGCCCGCGCCACTCGACCAGCGTCATCGCCGCTCGCGCCACTCGACCAGCGTCATCGCCGCCCGCGCCACTCGACCAGCGTCATCGCCGCCCGCGCCACTCGACCAGCGTTGTCGTTGGTCGAGTAGCCCGGCCGAGCTGGCGAGGCCGGGCGTATCGAGACCACACGTCAGCAGTTCTCGATGGTGGCGTCGTTCCTCGCCTGGTTTCCGTAGCTGCGCGCCGCGGTGTAGTTCGGGGTCACCACGCTGGCGCCGCCGACGTTGGCAAAGCCGCCGGTGACGACGCAGCCGGTGATCTTCTTGGGGTCGACCTGGGCGACCGCCTGGGCGATCCGGAACAGCGCACCGGGACCGAGGTCGGTGTGCAGGTGCTTCATCACCGTTAGCACCCCGGACTCGATGAACCCGGGCTGGTGCGCGCGCTCGGCGATCCTCGCCTGGATCCCCTTGAGGACCCGCTGCTGGTTGGCCGACCGATCGAAGTCGCCGCCCGGCAGATCGTGCCGGATCCGCGCGAACGCCATCGCGCTGTAGCCGTCGAGGCGCACCTTCCCGGCCCGGAAGCCCTTGGGCTTGAGGTTGTCGTCGGCGAACGGCGTCGGGTTCTTGACCTCGATGCCGCCGATGTCGTTGATCATGTTCTCGAAGAACGGGAAGCGGCTGACGAACACGTAGTCCGGCTCGATCCCGATCAGGTCGGCGACCGTCTCGCCGAGCAGCTGCGGACCGCCGAAGTAGAGCGCTGCGTTGATCCGGTTGGAGCCGTACCCGGAGATCGGGACGTAGGAGTCTCGGGCGATCCCGATGCTCGTGGCGGCCCCGGTCTCGGTGTTCATGCCGATCAGCTGGAGCGCGTCCCCGCGGACGCGCAGCATGTTCTCGCCGGGGCGGGCGTCCGAGCCCACCGCCAGGATCCACACCAGGTCGGGGTTGAGGTCGACGCCACGGCTGTGCTCGAACTTCACCAGCACCGCGTCGGTCGAGGCCACGGTGCTGTTCGGCACGATCGCACCGGTCACGGCGAGCACCAGACCGAGCAGGACCACTCTGACTAGTCCGCGATATTTCCGCATCACGCCACCGTCCCCCGCTTCACTTCGTAGCCGAAGACCTTCCACCCGCCGTGGCCGCGGCGCAGGAACAGGCGACCTGCGATCCGGTCGGTTCGGGTGGTCTGACCGTCCAACTTCAGCACCAACACGAACCGCCCGGTGACCCCGGCCGGTCGACCGCGGTCGGCGAGGACGTCGATCGACAGCTTGCGCGTCTTGGCGGTCACCGAGTCGAAGCGGTCCCCGAGCGCCGCGTTGCTCATCTGAGCCCGGTCTTTCTTGGCGAGGGCGGCAGCATCCTTGATGAACCCTGCGAACGCGTCGCCGTCGCCGCCGCTCAGGTACGCCGCGTCGACCCAGGAGTCGAAGGTCGCGGTCACCTTCTTGCGCAGCGGCGCCCGCTGGTCGCGCTGGAGCTTGCCGGTGACCTTGCCGAATGTGGCCGTGGTCCGGATGCCGGGCGGGCTGCTGGTCTGGGCGCCCGGGGACGGGTCGGCGTCATCGGAGTCCGATCCCGAGCTGGTGCAGGCTCCGAGGCCCGCGACGAGCACGATCGCGCTGACCGTCGCCAGGGCGGTATGGCGGGCGCGTTGGGCGGTTCGGTACATGTGCAGGCAGCTCCCTCACTGTGGCTCCGGTTACAGGGTGCATGAAAGGCCGAGGTCAGCCGCGCATTTGCTGGCCCGTGGGTCTAGCCTTGACGTCGCACCATACGTACCCCCAGCGCGCTCATCGGAAGAGGCGAAGCAAGTCGTGCCGCAGTCACCCCAACCCTCCACGTCCGACTTCGGAGCCAACGAGTGGCTCGTGGACGAGATGCGCGAGCGCTACAAGGCGGATCCGAGCAGCGTCGACCAGAAGTGGGCGGACTACTTCAGCAACGGATCGGGCGGGGAAAACACCCCTAAGGCCACCAACAGCGCGCCCGCCACCGAGCAGAAGGCGGCGGCCAGCGAGTCGAAGCAGGCAGAAGCCAAGTCCGCGGCGAGTCGGGGAAATCCGAGGCAAAGTCGGAAGCAAAGTCCGAAGCAAAGGCCAAGTCCCGAGGCCAAGCCCGAGCCGAAGGCCGCGCCACGGCAGCCGAGCCAGGCCGCCGAGCCGGCCAAGGGCACCACGAACCCGATGCCCAAGGAGTCACGCCCGACCGCACCGGCCGCTGCCAGCGACGAGCCGACGTACACCGTGCTCCGCGGCGCGCCGGCCCGCACGGTCACCAACATGGACGCCTCGCTGACCGTGCCGACGGCGACCTCGGTCCGCTCGGTGCCGGTGAAGCTGCTCTGGGACAACCGCACGGTCATCAACAACCACCTCGCCCGCGCCCGCGGCGGCAAGGTGTCGTTCACCCACCTCATCGGCTACGCCATGGTCCGGGCGCTGCGCGCGATGCCGGAGATGAACGTCGGCTTCGACGTCGTGGACGGCAAGCCCAACCTGATCACCCCGGCGCACATCAACCTCGGTCTCGCCATCGACGTCAAGAAGGACAACGGCACCCGCCAGCTCCTGGTGCCGAGCATCAAGGCCGCGGAGTCGATGGACTTCGCGGCGTTCTGGACGGCGTACGAGGAGATCGTCCGCAAGACCCGCGACAACAAGCTCGCCGTCGAGGACTTCCAGGGCACCACGATCACGCTCACCAACCCCGGCGGCATCGGCACCGTGCACTCGGTACCGCGGCTGATGAAGGGACAGGGCGCGATCATCGGCGTCGGCGCGATGGAGTACCCGCCCGAGTGGCAGGGCGCCTCGGAGGAGGCGATCGCGCGCAACGCGATCAGCAAGGTGATGACGCTGACGTCCACCTACGACCACCGGGTGATCCAGGGCGCCCAGTCGGGCGAATACCTCAAGCGCATCCACCAGCTGCTGTTGGGCGAGGACGACTTCTTCGACGACATCTTCCGCTCGCTCCGGATCCCCTACGAGCCGATCCGGTGGAGCAACGACATCTCCACCTCGCACGACGACGAGATCAGCAAGCAGGCCCGGATCCTCGAGCTGATCCACGCCTACCGGGTCCGCGGCCACATGATGGCCGACACCGACCCGCTCGAGTACCGCCAGCGCAGCCACCCCGACCTGGAGGTCGAGAGCCACGCGCTCACGCTCTGGGATCTCGACCGCGAGTTCGCCACCGGCTCGTTCGGCGGCGAGGGCCGGCGGTTCATGAAGCTGCGACACATCCTCGGGATCCTGCGCGACTCCTACTGCCGCACCACCGGCATCGAGTACATGCACATCATGGATCCCGAGCAGCGTCGATGGATCCAGGAGCGGGTCGAGCAGCCGCACGTGAAGCCGCCCCGTGAGGAGCAGCTGCGGATCCTGCTCAAGCTCAACCAGGCCGAGGCGTTCGAGACGTTCCTGCAGACCAAGTTCGTCGGCCAGAAGCGGTTCAGCCTCGAGGGCGGCGAGACCACCATCCCGGTGATCGACGAGATCTGCGAGGCCGCGGCGGAGGCCGGGCTCGACGAGGTCACGATGGGCATGGCCCACCGCGGCCGGCTCAACGTGCTGGCCAACATCGTCGGGAAGAAGTACTCGCAAATCTTCCGCGAGTTCGAGGGCAACATCGACCCGCGAACCGTCCAGGGATCCGGCGACGTGAAGTACCACCTGGGCGCCGAGGGCGAGTTCACCTCCGAGAAGGGCGCCAACATCAAGGTCTCGGTGGCGGCGAACCCGTCGCACCTCGAAGCCGTCGACCCCGTCCTCGAGGGCATCGCCCGAGCCAAGCAGGACGTGCTCGACCGGGGCGCCGCCTACCCCGTGCTGCCGCTGCTGGTGCACGGAGACGCGGCGTTCGCGGGGCAGGGCGTCGTGGCGGAGACCCTCAACCTCTCCCAGCTGCGCGGCTACCGCACCGGCGGCACGATCCACCTGGTCGTCAACAACCAGGTCGGCTTCACGACCTCGCCCGGCTCCTCGCGGTCCTCGCTCTACTGCACCGACGTCGCCCGGATGGTGCAGGCGCCGATCTTCCACGTCAACGGCGACGACCCCGAGGCCTGCATCCGCGTGGCCCGGCTGGCCTTCGAGTACCGACAGGCGTTCAACAAGGACGTCGTCATCGACCTGGTCTGCTACCGCCGCCGCGGTCACAACGAGGGCGACGACCCGTCGTACACCCAGCCGCTGATGTACGACCTGATCGAGCAGAAGCGCTCGGTCCGCAAGCTCTACACCGAGTCGCTGATCGGTCGTGGCGACATCACGATCGAGGAGGCCGAGCAGGTCCTCAAGGACTACCAGCAGCAACTGGAGCGGGTCTTCACCGAGGTGCGCGAGGCGAGCAGCCAGCCCTCGGAGTGGACCACCGTCCCCGACTACCCGGACAAGCCGACCGGCGAGACCAAGACCGCGATCACGATGGAGTTCCTCAAGCGGATCGCGGACGCCTACGTCACTCCGCCCGAGGGCTTCACCGTCCACCCGAAGGTGATGCCGCAGCTGCAGCGGCGCGCGACCGCGATCACCGAGGGCCCGATCGACTGGGGCACCGGTGAGATCCTGGCACTGGGCGCGCTGCTGATGGATGGCCGGCCGGTACGGCTGGCGGGGCAGGACTCTCGGCGCGGCACGTTCGTCCAGCGGTTCGCGACCATCATCGACCGGACCAACGCCGACGAGTGGACGCCGCTGTCCAATCTCACCGAGGACCAGGCGAAGTTCCACATCTACGACTCGCTGCTCTCCGAGTACGCCGCGCTCGGCTTCGAGTACGGCTACTCGGTGGCCCGCCCCGAGGCCCTGGTGCTGTGGGAGGCGCAGTTCGGCGACTTCGTCAACGGCGCCCAGACCGTCATCGACGAGTTCATCTCCGCCGGCAAGACCAAGTGGCGGCAGGAGTCCGGCGTCGTACTGCTGCTTCCGCACGGCTACGAGGGCCAGGGTCCCGATCACTCCTCGGCCCGGATCGAGCGGTTCCTGACAATGGCCGCGGACGAGGCGTTCGTGGTGGCCCAGCCGTCCACGCCGGCGTCGTACTTCCACCTGCTGCGCGAGCACTCGCTGGGCGAGAAGCACCGGCCGCTGATCGTGTTCACGCCGAAGTCGATGCTCAAGCGCAAGGAGGCGGCGTCCCAGCCGAAGGACTTCACCGAGAACACCACGTTCCGGCAGTTCATCGGCGATGAAGCCGCCGACCCGGCGAAGGTCGACACCCTGCTGCTGTGCTCGGGCCGGATCACCTGGGACCTGATGGTCGAGCGGGCGAAGAAGGAGGACGCGGAGCGGTTCGCGATCGCTCGGATCGAGCAGCTCTACCCGCGACCGGTCGAGGAGATCGACGCCGAGATCGCGAAGTACTCCAACCTGAAGACGGTGCGCTGGGTGCAGGACGAGCCCGTCAACATGGGGCCGTGGCCGCACTACGCCCTCAACGTGTGGCCCGA
>CAWABG010000022.1:0-73086 GCA_963780245.1 uncultured Actinomycetota bacterium | reverse complement strand
GACGTACACCGTGCTCCGCGGCGCGCCGGCCCGCACGGTCACCAACATGGACGCCTCGCTGACCGTGCCGACGGCGACCTCGGTCCGCTCGGTGCCGGTGAAGCTGCTCTGGGACAACCGCACGGTCATCAACAACCACCTCGCCCGCGCCCGCGGCGGCAAGGTGTCGTTCACCCACCTCATCGGCTACGCCATGGTCCGGGCGCTGCGCGCGATGCCGGAGATGAACGTCGGCTTCGACGTCGTGGACGGCAAGCCCAACCTGATCACCCCGGCGCACATCAACCTCGGTCTCGCCATCGACGTCAAGAAGGAAAACGGCACCCGCCAGCTCCTGGTGCCGAGCATCAAGGCCGCGGAGTCGATGGACTTCGCGGCGTTCTGGACGGCGTACGAGGAGATCGTCCGCAAGACCCGCGACAACAAGCTCGCCGTCGAGGACTTCCAGGGCACCACGATCACGCTCACCAACCCCGGCGGCATCGGCACCGTGCACTCGGTACCGCGGCTGATGAAGGGACAGGGCGCGATCATCGGCGTCGGCGCGATGGAGTACCCGCCCGAGTGGCAGGGCGCCTCGGAGGAGGCGATCGCGCGCAACGCGATCAGCAAGGTGATGACGCTGACGTCCACCTACGACCACCGGGTGATCCAGGGCGCCCAGTCGGGCGAATACCTCAAGCGCATCCACCAGCTGCTGTTGGGCGAGGACGACTTCTCGACGACATCTTCCGCTCGCTCCGGATCCCCTACGAGCCGATCCGTTGGAGCAACGACATCTCCACCTCGCACGACGACGAGATCAGCAAGCAGGCCCGGATCCTCGAGCTGATCCACGCCTACCGGGTCCGCGGCCACATGATGGCCGACACCGACCCGCTCGAGTACCGCCAGCGCAGCCACCCCGACCTGGAGGTCGAGAGCCACGCGCTCACGCTCTGGGATCTCGACCGCGAGTTCGCCACCGGCTCGTTCGGCGGCGAGGGCCGGCGGTTCATGAAGCTGCGACACATCCTCGGGATCCTGCGCGACTCCTATTGCCGCACCACCGGCATCGAGTACATGCACATCATGGATCCCGAGCAGCGTCGATGGATCCAGGAGCGGGTCGAGCAGCCGCACGTGAAGCCGCCCCGTGAGGAGCAGCTGCGGATCCTGCTCAAGCTCAACCAGGCCGAGGCGTTCGAGACGTTCCTGCAGACCAAGTTCGTCGGCCAGAAGCGGTTCAGCCTCGAGGGCGGCGAGACCACCATCCCGGTGATCGACGAGATCTGCGAGGCCGCGGCGGAGGCCGGGCTCGACGAGGTCACGATGGGCATGGCCCACCGCGGCCGGCTCAACGTGCTGGCCAACATCGTCGGGAAGAAGTACTCGCAAATCTTCCGCGAGTTCGAGGGCAACATCGACCCGCGAACCGTCCAGGGATCCGGCGACGTGAAGTACCACCTGGGCGCCGAGGGCGAGTTCACCTCCGAGAAGGGCGCCAACATCAAGGTCTCGGTGGCGGCGAACCCGTCGCACCTCGAAGCCGTCGACCCCGTCCTCGAGGGCATCGCCCGAGCCAAGCAGGACGTGCTCGACCGGGGCGCCGCCTACCCCGTGCTGCCGCTGCTGGTGCACGGAGACGCGGCGTTCGCGGGGCAGGGCGTCGTGGCGGAGACCCTCAACCTCTCCCAGCTGCGCGGCTACCGCACCGGCGGCACGATCCACCTGGTCGTCAACAACCAGGTCGGCTTCACAACCTCGCCCGGCTCCTCGCGGTCCTCGCTCTACTGCACCGACGTCGCCCGGATGGTGCAGGCGCCGATCTTCCACGTCAACGGCGACGACCCCGAGGCCTGCATCCGCGTGGCCCGGCTGGCCTTCGAGTACCGACAGGCGTTCAACAAGGACGTCGTCATCGACCTGGTCTGCTACCGCCGCCGCGGTCACAACGAGGGCGACGACCCGTCGTACACCCAGCCGCTGATGTACGACCTGATCGAGCAGAAGCGCTCGGTCCGCAAGCTCTACACCGAGTCGCTGATCGGTCGCGGCGACATCACGATCGAGGAGGCCGAGCAGGTCCTCAAGGACTACCAGCAGCAACTGGAGCGGGTCTTCACCGAGGTGCGCGAGGCGAGCAGCCAGCCCTCGGAGTGGACCACCGTCCCCGACTACCCGGACAAGCCGACCGGCGAGACCAAGACCGCGATCACGATGGAGTTCCTCAAGCGGATCGCGGACGCCTACGTCACTCCGCCCGAGGGCTTCACCGTCCACCCGAAGGTGATGCCGCAGCTGCAGCGGCGCGCGACCGCGATCACCGAGGGCCCGATCGACTGGGGCACCGGTGAGATCCTGGCACTGGGCGCGCTGCTGATGGATGGCCGGCCGGTACGGCTGGCGGGGCAGGACTCTCGGCGCGGCACGTTCGTCCAGCGGTTCGCGACCATCATCGACCGGACCAACGCCGACGAGTGGACGCCGCTGTCCAATCTCACCGAGGACCAGGCGAAGTTCCACATCTACGACTCGCTGCTCTCCGAGTACGCCGCGCTCGGCTTCGAGTACGGCTACTCGGTGGCCCGCCCCGAGGCCCTGGTGCTGTGGGAGGCGCAGTTCGGCGACTTCGTCAACGGCGCCCAGACCGTCATCGACGAGTTCATCTCCGCCGGCAAGACCAAGTGGCGGCAGGAGTCCGGCGTCGTACTGCTGCTTCCGCACGGCTACGAGGGCCAGGGTCCCGATCACTCCTCGGCCCGGATCGAGCGGTTCCTGACAATGGCCGCGGACGAGGCGTTCGTGGTGGCCCAGCCGTCCACGCCGGCGTCGTACTTCCACCTGCTGCGCGAGCACTCGCTGGGCGAGAAGCACCGGCCGCTGATCGTGTTCACGCCGAAGTCGATGCTCAAGCGCAAGGAGGCGGCGTCCCAGCCGAAGGACTTCACCGAGAACACCACGTTCCGGCAGTTCATCGGCGATGAAGCCGCCGACCCGGCGAAGGTCGACACCCTGCTGCTGTGCTCGGGCCGGATCACCTGGGACCTGATGGTCGAGCGGGCGAAGAAGGAGGACGCGGAGCGGTTCGCGATCGCTCGGATCGAGCAGCTCTACCCGCGACCGGTCGAGGAGATCGACGCCGAGATCGCGAAGTACTCCAACCTGAAGACGGTGCGCTGGGTGCAGGACGAGCCCGTCAACATGGGGCCGTGGCCGCACTACGCCCTCAACGTGTGGCCCGATTTCGATCTGACCGTCGAGCCGATCACCCGCGAGGCGTCGTCGTCCCCGTCCGTGGGCACCATGAAGCGGCACACGGCCGAGCAGAAGGACCTGCTGGACCGCGCGCTGAGCTGATCCGAGACCGTCAGCGGATCGGGTGATGGTGGTCGAGCAGGACGCGCCAGAGGGACGAAGACGCGACCGTCGTGTCGAGACCCGGTGAGGAAGACGGAGACCGCAACTATGTACTTCACCGATCGCGGCATCGAGGAGCTCGAGCGCCGTCGTGGCGAGGAGGAGGTGACCCTGGCGTGGGTCGCCGACCGGCTCCAGGAGTTCACCGACACCCACCCAGAGTTCGAGACGGCCGTCGAGCGGTTGGCCACCTGGCTGGCCCGACTCGACGATCCGGAAGACTGACCGCGTGAGCGACCACATTGAGTACGCCGACTGGGGCGAGCGGTTCTTCCGTTCCGCCGTGTCCGCCGAGCGTGTGCTGGCCGGCATCAACGTCTTGGCCGGGCAGCAGATCGACGTCGGACCGATGGGCGTCGGCCCGGGTCGGGTCGTGAAGGTCACCGCGCAGGGCGAGATCGGCACCGCGTTCGGCGACAAGGTCTCCGACGACCCAGTGACGTTCGCGGTCACCCTCCCGGCCTCACTGGAGTTCGCGATCAACCTGGGCGTCGACACCCACCGGTTCACCGCCGAGCTCAGCATTCCGCTGAAACTGACCGCGCGGGCCCGCGAGGATTTGGCGATCCTGATCGACGTGGACCCGCCGCGGCCCAGCGAGGTCGGTTGTGAGCTCAAGGCGCAGGGGCTGCGCGCGACGCTCACCCAGCACGCCGCCAACGTCGAGGGCGAGCTCAAGCGGTTCGTGTCGAAGTACGTCACCCGCGAGCTCGAGAAGCCGTACGTCGTCAAGGCCCGCACCATCGACGTCTCCGGCGCCATCGACAAGGCGGTGAAGAACCTCGCGCCGCGCTACGGAGAGCGCGAGGAGCTGGCCTCCGACCTCACCGGTGCGCTCGAGGCGGAGATCCTCGAGTCCGAGAAGCTGTTCGTCGACGGCGAACTGCAGACCGAGACGCCGGCCGCGGAGAAGTAACAAGTTCTAGTCTGGGCGCATGACCGCCCCCCTGCCGTACGAGAAGGTCGCCTACCCCGCCGCACCGTGGCAGATGGTGGGCTCGCTCTGGCTCTCCTTGTTCAAGCTCAAGGAAGACGTCGACGAGCTCCGCCCCGCCGGGGTGTACGGCGCCGCGTTCGTCTCCTACGAGGAGGGCAGCCCGCTCACCTACTCCGAGCTGCTGGTCGCCCGCCCGGTGAAGTCGGACGAGCACGGCCGCCGGGTCACGATCACCGACATCTGGGTCGACTCCCCCGCGTCGGTCGCCGGCGGCCGCGAGCTGTGGGCGATCCCGAAGGGCCTGTGCGACTTCACCTTCGAGTCGTCCCACCGCGGTCCGCTCGCCACTACCCAGTGGTCGGCGAGCATCGAGCGCCACCCGGTCGCGAACGCGCGGTTCACTGACATCTCCAAGGCAGTTCCGCGACTGCCGTTCAAGGGCGGCACTTGGCAGCCCGAGCTCCCCGAAGGCGGGGGCGAGAAGACCGCCACCCTGCAGGGCTCGTCCAAGGCCGCGCCGTGCCGCGCATCGTGGGACTTCGCCGCCGACGGCCCGCTGGGCTGGCTGCGCGGAGCTCGGCAGATCGCCTCGTTCCGGCAGGCTGCGTTCCGGATGTCATTCGGCTGATCACGGGCTACGGAAGCCACGATCGCCGTACACGTGACGCCTCGCGCGGCCCGATCTGGCAATGAGGCGCTGAGTGTCCAGCTCTGGACGGACCGGCCCTTCGTTCGCCGTACGTTCGCCTGGACCATCGCTCGCGCGCAGCCCTGCGCGTGCTTGTCGTGGTGGTCGAGCGGCAACGCGAACAAGGGCGGCCGAGTGCCTGATTCTGCATGGTGTCGTCCGCCGAACATTGCTTCACTGCCCGAAAACTGCACCGGCGTCACGCTCACACCGGCTGGCACCTGCACCGTGCAGGTGCGGCTCTCACCCACCTCCATCGGGGCGAAAGCCGCGGCGCTGCGATTCGTGCACAACGCCCCCGACGGCCCAGAGGCGCCATTTCACCGGCACCGGCACCCCGCACCTGGCCCCGGGTTCGGAACGTCGATGCCGCCAAACAACTCAGACCTCGGGATCCACCGGTACGTGCTCCTCGGCCGCCTTGCGTGAGGCGTCCCGAATCTCGTAGACCTCGCTCGCGAACCCGCCGACCGCGCCGGCGACGTCCTGAACGGCTTTGGTGATGATTTTGGCGACGTCGCCCACGGTGGAGGCGGCGGCCTCGACCGTCGACTGGACGGCGTCCTTGCCTATTTCGCCCTTGCTCAGGTGGTCGCTCATGGCTTCAGTGTGACCCGTCCGGCTCAGGCGGCCAAGGCGGGCTCGGTCACATCGGCAGTGCCGGGCCCGTCGGTGCGGGGCTTGCGGTCGGGCAGTGCCATCCGGCAGATCTTCCTGGCCACGCTGAAGAGCTGCTTGCTCAGCGAGCCCTGGTTGTAGGCCAGGCCGTAGCGCTCGCAGATCTCCTGCACCTCGACGGCGAGCTCGGGGTAACGGCGGGCGGGCAGGTCCGGGTACAGGTGGTGCTCGATCTGGTGGCTCAGGTTGCCGGTCATCACGTGGAAGAGCTTGCCGCCGGTGATGTTGGCCGAACCGAGCAGCTGCCGGTAGTACCAGTGTCCGCGTGACTCGTCCTCGCACTCCTCCTCGGAGAACGTCGCGACGCCCGCCGGGAAGTGACCGCAGAAGATGATGTTGAACGCCCAGATGTTCCGGACCAGGTTGGCCACGGCGTTACCGGCGATGGTCATCGGGAACAGCGGGCCGGTCAGGGCCGGGAAGAGGATGTAGTCCTTGAACGCCTGGCGCTTGACCTTGCGCATCAGCCCGGCGTGCAGCGCCTTGTTCTCCTCCAGCTTGCGTTTGCCCTTGACGATGTTCTCGACCTCGAGGTCGTGCATCGCCACGCCCCACTCGAAGAAGACCATCAGCAAGAACGCGTACACCGGGTTGCCGAGGTAGTACGGGTGCCACGGCTGGTCCTTGTCCATGCGGAGGATGCCGTACCCGATGTCGCGGTCCTTGCCGAGGATGTTGGTGTACGTGTGGTGGATGTAGTTGTGCGAGTACTTCCACTGGTCGCTCGGGCACACGTTGTCCCACTCGTACATCCGGGAGTTCAGGCCCGGGTCGCCCATCCAGTCGTACTGGCCGTGCATGACGTTGTGCCCGATCTCCATGTTGTCGAGGATCTTGGACACGCTCAGCGCGGCGACGGCGAGCGGCCAGGCGGGCGGCAGGTAGAACAGCGCCCGGCCGGCGACCTCGAGGCCGCGCTGAGCCTTCACCACCTTGCGGATGTACGCCGCGTCGGCCTCGCCCAGGTCGGCGATGACGCGCTGGCGGATGACGTCCAGCTCCTCGCCGAACTTGTCGAGCTGTTCGGGGGTCAGCTTCTTCGTGTCAGTCATTGCAGGTCCTTTCACAGATCTACGACGCAGTCGCCCTCAGGGGCGCTGACGCAGATGCGGATGTCTTCATCGGGCAGCGACGAGGTCTCGCCGGTGAGGATGTTGCGGACAGTGCCTTCGGTCTTGCGCGAGACGCAGGAGAAGCAGATACCCATCCGGCAGCCGGACTCGGGCTTGAGCCCCAGCGCCTCGGCCTGCTCGAGCAGCGCCGCGCCGGTGTTGGCCGCGGCCTTGCCGGACCGGGCGAACTCGACCTCGCCCTCGGCGGCGCCGTTCGACACCCGCGGCGGCTTGAAGTACTCGACGCTCAGCGCGTCGGAGCCGTCGTACGCCGCCTGCACGGCCTCGATCAGCGGCGCCGGACCGCACGCCCAGGTCGGGACGTCGCGGTAGCCGGGCACCAGTCGCCCGAGCCAGGCCGGCGACAGCGCCGGGTCGCCCAGCTCCGGGTGCAGCAGGTGCACGTCGATGCCGTGGCCGGAGCGCCGGATGTCGTCGAGCTCGGCCGCGTAGATCTGGTGCTCCGGGCTCTGTGCGTAGTGCAGGAACGTGACCCGCCCACGGTGGGTACGGCGCTGCAACGAGCGCAGCATCGACATCACCGGTGTGATGCCGGAGCCACCGGAGATGAACACGACGTGGTCCGGCACGTGGTCCGGCAGCACGAAGTCGCCCTCGGCCTGCGAGAGGTGCACCATCGTGCCGGGCTCGGCGCGCTCGACCAGGAACTGGGAGACGAGCCCGTCCGGGTTGGCCCGCAAAGTGATCGTGAACCGGTCGCCGTTGCGCGAGTCGGGGCTCGAGACGGTGAACACGCGGGTGGTGCGTCGGCTGCCGTCGATCTCCACGCCCACCTGCACGTGCTGCCCGGCCCGGTGGCCGCGCCAGCTCGAGGTCGGCTGGAGGGTGATCGTGGCGACCGGCGGGTGCCCGGGGACGTCGACCTCGCGGCGGACCTCCACAACTCGGGCGCGCACCTCATGTGCGGCCCACATCGGGTTGATCTGCTCCAGGTAGCGGTCCACGCCGTGCGGTGAGGTGAGCGCCGCGAGGGCGCGAGACCGGAGGACGCTGCCTCCGACCGTGGCGGTGAAGCCCATGGCTACTCCTTGAAAAGTTTTGAGTGTACGTCTGTACACCGAAACTGTGCCAAGCGGAGCATGTCCGGGTCAAGAGCGCCGCGACGTGTCCGTGCACACATGTGCACTCCTAGACTGTCCGGGTGACCGAGACCCGCGGTGAGCGCAAGGCGCGGACGCGGCGAGCCATCCTCGACGCAGCGCTGGGGCTCTGCGAGGAGAGCAGCCTGGCGGCGCTGTCGCTACGCCAGGTGTCCAAGGAGGTCGGCATCGTACCGACCGGCTTCTACCGGCACTTCGAGTCCATCGAGGAGCTCGGGCTGGCCCTCGTGGACGAGGCCTTCGTGTCGCTGCGCGCGATGCTGCGCGACGTACGCCGTGGCGACCCGGCGCTGCACGACATCGTCGACAACTCGGTGGAGATCCTTGTGGACCACGTCCATCGGCAGCGGGCGCACTTCCTGTTCATCACCCGCGAGCGCAACGCGGGGCCGCCCGCCGTACGCGCGGCGATCCGGCACGGCATCGAGCTCTTCGAGCAGGAGCTGGCCACCGACCTGGCCCGGCTGCCCGGCACCCAGGCGTGGTCCGCCGAGGACCTGCGGGTGCTCTCGAGCCTGATCGTGACCGCGATGGTCGGCACCGCCGAGGCGATCCTGAGCGCCAGCCCGCAGGCCGAGGCCCAGGTCACCCAGGCGGCGCGGACTCAGCTCCGGATGGTGCTGGTCGGAGCCGTCAACTGGCAGTCCCGGGGCTGAGCTCCTCCACCTCGTCCTCGAGCTCCTCCAGCTCGGCATCGAGGTCTGCGTGCGGGTCTACCGCCGCGCGGTTCGGCAGCATCGTCACCAGCACGATGACCACCACGGCGATCACGGCGCTCACCAAGAACGCCAGCTGCATGCCGTCGATCTGAGCGGCCAGCTTCGGCACGCCGTCGGCGATCTGGCTCTTCTCGTGGCTGGTCATCAAGGTGATCACCAGGGCGGTGCCGAACGCGCCGGCGACCTGCTGGATGGTGCCCAGCATCGAGCTGCCGTGCGAGTACAGGTTCATCGGCACGTCGCCCAGGCCCAGGGTGAAGACCGGCGTGAACAGCGCGGCGAGGCCGACCATCATCAGGATGTGCACGCCGAGGATCAGCGGGTACGGCGTGTCGGCGCCCACCTGCGTGAACGCGAACAGGCTCAGCACGATCGCGACGCTGCCGGGGATCACAAGCAGCCGGGACCCGTAGCGGTCGAACAACGCGCCGACCCTCGGGCCCATCAGACCCATGGCCAGGCCGCCCGGCATCACCAGCAGGCCGGTCTCCAGGGGCGACAGACCGCGCACCTCCTGTAGGTAGAGCGGCAGCAGGATCATCGCGCCGAGCATCGCCATGAACGCGATCGACATCACGATCAGCGACAGCCGGTAGGTGCGGTGCCGCAGGACGCGCAGGTCGAGCAGCGGGGCGCCGGTGCGCATGAGCCATCCCTGGCGCAGCGCGAACAGGGCGATCGCGATCGCTCCGGCGACCACGAACAGGATCGGCCGGAGCCGGTCGCCGTTCGCGAACTCGCTGAGCCCGTAGACGAGCCCGCCGAAGCCGAAGGCGGCGATCGGGACGCTGATCCAGTCGATCTCACCGGCCTGGGGTTCACCGACGTTCTGGAGCTTGCGCATCGACGCCACGGTGACACCCACCGCGATCGGCAGCACGGTGGCGAAGATCAGCCGCCACGAGCCGAGCTGGAGCAGGATCCCGGAGACGGCCGGCCCCAGGGCCGGAGCCACAGAGATCGCGAGCGTGACGTTGCCCATCACCCGGCCGCGGTCGTGGACGGGCACCACTGTCATCAGCGTCGTCATCAGCAGCGGCATCATCACCGCGGTGCCGCTCGCCTGGATGATCCGAGCCAGGAGGAGCACCCAGAAGACGGGAGCCACCATGGCCAGCGTGGTCCCGATCGCGAACGTGGTCATCGCGGTCGCGAACGCGGTACGCGTGCTCACCCGCTGGAGGAACCAGCCGGTCACCGGGATCACCGAGGCCATCGTGAGCAGGAATGCCGTCGACAACCACTGAGCGGCGTTGAAGGAGACGTCGAAGTCGTCGGCGAGCCGCGGAATCGCGTTGATCATGATCGTCTCGTTGAGGATCACGGTGAACGTGGCGATGACCAGCCACCGGATCACCACCGGCGTGCGGCCGGTCTCGACGGGAGCAGACGCGGGCGCAGTCATGGTGGGGTCCTTCGGGTCTCGGTCGAGGCTGGTGCCGGAGCAGACCGGCTGTAAGAGCCGAACTCATCGGAGTTCGGGCAACCATCTTCACCAATAGGGGTATTCCCGAGGCAACCCAATATTGCGCCGATGTCCGGAAAGTCGCCGTGTTGGTCCGATCACGAGCCGGGTCGCGGGACCACCGGTCGAACGGTCACCTCGGGGATGGTGACGCCGTCGGGCAGGTCGAGAACGTGCCGGATCGTGTCGGCCACCACCGCCGGGTCGATCCACATCGCCGGGTCGTAGGTGCGGCCCTCCTGCTCGTGCACCTTCTCCTGCATCGGCGTGGCGGTCCGGCTGGGGAAGACCGTAGACACCCGCACGCCGTGCTCGATCTCCTCGGCGCGAAGCGAGTCGGCGAACCCGCGCAGGCCGAATTTTGAGGCGGCGTACGCCGACCACGTAGGGCTGGCGACCAGGCCGGCCGAGGAGTTCACGAACACGACGGTCCCCCGGGCCCGGCGTACGGCCGGCAGCACCAGCCGGGTCAGCACCGCCGGCGCCACCAGGTTGACGTCGATCTGCTCCCGGAGCTCCGCCACTGCCTGGTCAGCGACCGGGCCGAGGTCGACGACCCCGGCGACGTGGAGCACCGAGTCCAACCGGGCGAGGTCCGGCACCTCGATCGAGGCAGGGTCTGCCAGGTCGGCGACGAACGTCTGCGCCCCGGGATAGCGATCCGTCAGCTCGGTCGCCCGCTGGGCGGTGCGGGCCAGCAGGACCAGGTCGTCGCCGCGGGAAGCCAGCAGATCGGCCACGGCCGCGCCGATGCCGGACCCCGCACCGGTGATCAGGTGGGTCGCCATCAGCGGGTGAAGACGATCTTGCCGAACACGTCACCGGCCGCCATCGCCGCGAACCCGTCGCGGGCCTTCTCCATCGGCAGGGACTGGTCGATGAGCGGGCGGGTTCCGGTCGCGTCCAGCAGCGAGACCAGCGAGGCGAGCTCGGTGCGGGTGCCCATCGTGGACCCGATCACGCTGAGCTGCAGGAAGAAGATCCGGGTGAGCTCGGCGTCGTCGAGCTTCGGGCCCGACGTGGTTCCCGAGATCACGATCCGACCGCCCGGGCGGAGCGCGCGGATCGAGTGCGACCACGTGGCCCGGCCCACGGTCTCCATCACCGCGTCCACCTTGACCGGCAGCCGGGCTCCGGACTCGTAGACCTCGTGCGCCCCGATCTCCAGCGCCCGGGCCCGCTTCCCCTCGTCGCGACTGGTGGCCAGCACCCGGAGGCCCCCCGCCCTGGCGAGAACGATCAGCGCGGTGGCGACGCCGCCTCCGGCGCCCTGCACGAGCACGGTCTCACCGGCCTTCAGGTCGCCCTGCCCGAACAGCATCCGGTACGCCGTCAGCCAGGCCGTCGGCAGGCAGGCCGCCTCCTCGAAGGACATCGACGAGGGCTTGGGCACCACGTTGACGCGCGGCACCGCCACCTTGTCGGCGAACGTGCCCTGGTAGCGCTCCGAAAGCAGCGACCGCTTCGGGTCGAAGGTCTCGTCGCCGCGCCAGGCCGGGTCGGAGACGACCGCGTGCACGACCACCTCGTTGCCGTCCTCGTCGATGCCGGCTGCGTCGCAGCCGAGGATCATCGGCAGTGCGTCCACCTTGAGGCCGACACCGCGCAGCGACCACAGGTCGTGGTGGTTGAGAGCAGCCGCCTTCACGGTCACAGTCGTCCAGCCGTCGGGCGCCTCCGGATCCGGTCGCTCACCGACCACCAGGCCGGCCAGCGGGTCGTCGGAGCTGAAGGACTCGGCGTAAACGGCAAACATGGTGGCCACGCTAGCGAGCGAAGACCGGTGGCTCAGCGGCGGGCGACACCGTCGCGGCGCGCCGCGTCGGCGACCGCACTCGACACCGCCGGACCCACGCGAGGGTCGAACGGCGAGGGGATGATCATCTCCTCGGTCAGCTCGTCACCGACGAGCCCGGCGAGCGCCTCGGCGGCCGCGACCTTCATCCGCTCGGTGATCGCGGTGGCGTGCACGTCGAACGCGCCCCGGAAGATGCCGGGGAAGGCCAACACGTTGTTGATCTGGTTGGGGAAGTCCGAGCGACCGGTGGCCACTACCCGGGCGTGCCGGTGGGCGACGTCGGGGTGCACCTCGGGCGTGGGGTTGGCGAGCCCGAAGATGATCGCGTCGTCCGCCATCGTGGCCACCACCTCCTCCGGGACGGTGCCGCCGGAGACGCCGATGTAGACGTCGGCCCCGCTCAGCGCGTCGGCCAGTGAACCGGTCCGACCGAAGTGGTCGGCGGTGTCGACGGCGAGTGCACGCTTGACCGGCGTCAGGTCACCGCGGACGGAGTTGAGGATGCCCTTGCGGTCGGTGACCGCCAGGTCCTTGATGCCGGCCTCGAGCAGGATCTTCGCCACCGCGACACCGGCGGCGCCCGCGCCGGAAATCACGACGCGGGTGGACTCCGGGTTACGCCCGGTGAGCCGCAGGGCATTGGTCAGCGCGGCGAGCGCCACGACCGCCGTACCGTGCTGGTCGTCGTGGAAGACCGGGATGTCGAGGCGCTCCTTGAGCCTGGCCTCGATCTCGAAGCAGCGCGGCGCGGAGATGTCCTCGAGGTTGATCCCGCCGAAGCTCGGGGCCAGCCGGACCACCGTCTCGATGATCTCCTCGACGTCGGTGGTGTCCAGGCAGATGGGCACGGCGTCGACGCCGCCGAACTGCTTGAAGAGCACCGCCTTGCCCTCCATCACCGGCATGGCAGCGGCTGGGCCGATGTCGCCGAGGCCGAGCACCGCGGTGCCGTCGGTGACGATCGCGACGGTGTTGGGCACCCATGTGTAGTACTGCGTCAGCGAGGGGTCCTCGGCGATCGCCTCGCACACCAGCGCGACGCCCGGGGTGTAGGCAAGCGAGAGCTCGTCGCGGCCGGACAGCGAGACGGTGGAGACCGTCTCCATCTTGCCGCCGACGTGCAGGTCGAAGACCGGCTCACCCGCGCGCGGGTGCGCCGGAACGGTCGGGTCGGAGTGTGCGGCAGCCACGAGGATCAATGCTCTCACAGGCGGCGCCGCGGTCGCGGCCATACCCGGGCCATGACCACGGCCACTACTTCGTCGTCAGCCACCGGCCCGCGGTGCCGCGAGTCGACACCCTCCGCCGGGTGGTCGCTGAGCAGCCACCAGCCCTGCTCGCGCCGCTCCGTGGCCCGCTTCACAGCGAGGGTGCCGTCAGCGAATCGGGCGACCACTACGTCGCCCTCTCGCGGCGTACGCCGGTAGCTGATCAGCAGCCGATCGCCCGCCCGCAGCGTCGGCAGCATCGAGTCGCCGCGGACAATCGCGAAGCCGATGGGCGGGCCTGATCGGGGGTACCTCACACCGAGTAGTGTCCCGATTCGTAGGACTTCCCTCTCGAAAGGACCCGCATGTTCGCGCGACTGCTTGCCCCCACCATCGAGGTCTCCGCCCACTGCGACCTGCCCTGCGGCGTCTACGACCCGGCCCAGGCCCGCATCGAGGCCGAGTCGGTCAAGGCCATCATCGCCAAGGTCGCCGACAACGACGACCCCGACTTCCGGACCCGCGCCATCCTGATCAAGGAGCAGCGCTCCGAGCTGGTCAAGCACCACCTCTGGGTCCTCTGGACCGACTACTTCAAGCCCCCGCACTTCGAGAAGTACCCCCAGCTGCACACCCTGGTCAACGAGGCCACCAAGCTCGCCGGCGCCGGTGGCACCAAGGGTGAGCTCGACGCCGGCAAGGCCGACGAGCTGCTCGCCAAGATCGACGAGATCGCCGAGATCTTCTGGGAGACCAAGAAGGCCTGAGAGCCGTGGCAGGTCCCGGACCTGCGAATTCACCCAGCAGTCGCCGCCCCAGTCCGCAAACGAGTCCGCAAGCGGACAGGGAGCGGCGGCTGCTACGTCGCGGACCCGATCCTCTTCTGCGGGCCACAGGTGCGAAGAGCCAGCCCGCAGGACCGCCATCGCGACGCCGGTCCTGCGCGAACGTCGTCGTGGCGTACGACTTCCCCGGACCGCTTCTTGTGCCATGGTGTCGGCGTGCCTGCCCCGGACGACGACTCCGAGTGGCTGCTGACGTGCGCTGGGCGCGGCAACGAGGAAACTCGGGTCGACGATGCCCATCCGGGCCAGGCCTGGTCAGAGCACAACCTGGTGCGCCCACTGGTTCACGGCGCGACCTACTTCGAGGAGCTCTACCAGCGGATCGAGGCGACCAACGCCGGTGACACCATCGTCTTCACCGACTGGCAGGGCGACAGCGATGAACAACTCACTGGGGAGCCGGGCAGCGAGGTCCTGAACGTCCTGGGCCGAGCCGCCGCCCGCGGTGTCGCGGTGCGTGGTCTCGTATGGCACTCCCGAGCCGCCGCCGCGGCCGGCGCCGATGGCGACAACGCCGACTTCAGTGCTCGATTGCGCGCGCTCGGCGTCGAGGCGTGGCTCGACATGAGAGTGCGGAATCGTGGCTCGCACCACCAGAAGTTGGTCGTGCTGCGGCACCGCGACGACCCAACCCGCGACGTGGCCTACGTGGGTGGCATCGACCTCTGCCACTCGCGGCGGGACGACGAGAACCACGGCGGCGACCCGCAGGCCGACGGGATGGCAAAGGAATACGGCGCCACCCCGCCCTGGCACGACGTCCAGGCTGAGATCTCCGGTCCAGCAGTGCACGACGTGGAGACGGTCTTCCGGGAGCGCTGGGAAGACCCAGCGCCCCTGGACGGCAATCCTCGTCCCTGGCGGGGACTGCGGTGGCGCCCGCCCGTCACTCGGAGTCCCCGGCCGAGCCCGCTGCCGATCCAGTCGCCTCCCCCACCTCCCGTTCCTGGTGGCAGGCACGTGGTGCAGCTTTTGAGGACCTATCCGGCGCTGCCGCCCAGCAGGGCATACCCCTTCGCCAGGACCGGAGAGAGGAGCGTCGCGCACGGTTACACCAAGGCGATCGAGCGCGCCCGGCGGTTGATCTACGTGGAAGACCAGTACCTGTGGGGACGTCACCTCGGAGAGATGCTCAGTGCGGTCCTGGCGAAGAATCCTGAGCTCCTCCTCATTGCAGTGGTACCCCTGCACCCCGACCTGGAGGGCTTGCTGGGGCGGCTGCCGCAGCTGGAGGGTCGACGCCGTGCGATGCAGGTCCTCCTTCGCAATGCTCCCGATCGAGTCGCCATCTATGGCCTGGAGAACCATGCCGGCACCCCTATCTACGTGCACGCCAAGGCCTGCGTCATCGATGACACCTGGACCACGATCGGCTCCGACAACTTGAACCGGCGCTCGTGGACCCACGACTCCGAACTCTCCGCCGTCGTCCTCGATCGCCAGGGTGAGTACGGACGCCGACTACGGCTCACCTTGGCCGCCGAGCACCTAGACCGTGGAGCGAGCGACCCGACTGACGTGATGGCCGACTGCCACGAACCAGCCGACATGTTCGCTACCTACGCAGCCAGCGCCGCACGCCTCGACGCCTGGCACGAGGGCGGCCGCACCGGTACCCGCCCGCAGGGACGGCTGCGCAGGATAGAGCCCCCAGCACTGGGGGTGCTGACCCGTGCCATCGCCACCCTGCCCTACGTCCTTGTGCACGATCCTGACGGGCGGCCGCGTCGGCTACGGCGCACGGGCAAGTTCTGATCAGATCCGCTCCCGCGGTTAGGACTCGGCGCCGGCTCCGACGTCTGCCGGGACGTGACGCACGCGCTGGCTGGGCCGTCGACTTGGTTCCGTCCTACGCTGACATCACACCCGCCGTACGGCGGGGCCGTACTCGAGCGGACGCGCTTACGACGAGCTGAGGACGATTTGCAGATCCTGGTGACCGGCGCAACGGGCTACGTCGGCGGTCGGCTGGTGCCGTTGCTGCTCGAGCGCGACCACGACGTGCGTACCACCACGTCCGACCCTGACCGCGAGCAACCGTGGTGGGGCGAACACGTGGAGACCGTGGTCATGGACGCCCTCGACCCCGTTCAAGTCAGCGCCGCCTGCGAAGGCATGGACGCGGTCTACTACCTGATCCACGGCATGGGCGGCGACGACTTCGCCGAGGCGGATCGCAAGGCGGCCACCAACCTCGCCGACGCTGTCCGCGACCACGGCATCGAGCGCATCGTGTATCTCTCCGGCCTCGTCCCCGACGTCGACCAGGGCGAGCTTTCCGAGCACATCACGTCGCGACGCGAGGTCGAGCAGGTCCTCAGCGACGTGCCTGCCACCGTCGTGGTGCTGCGGGCCGCGGTGCTCCTGGGCAGCGGTTCCACCTCGTTCGAGATCATCCGACAGGTCAGCGAACGGATGCCCGTGCACACCGTGCCGTCATGGATGGACTCCATGGTGCAGCCGATCGCTACCGCCGACGTGCTCGTGGCACTAGCCGGCGCGCTCGACTACACCGGTCGGTCACGCCACTTCGACGTTGGCGGACCCGATCAGGTGCGCTACGGCGCGCTGCTGGAGACCTATACCCAGCACGCGGGGCTCGAGCGACCGCAAGTGAAGGTGCCCTTGCTGCCGACGGCACTGGTGGGCACCCTCGTCGGCAGTCTCACCGACGTCCCTCGAAGCACGGTCGAAGCACTCGTCGAGAGCCTTCGCCACGACATGATCTGTGCCGATGACGACTTTCTGGAGATGCTGCTGCCGCGCGGGCACCGACTGATCGGTCTGGACGAAGCCTTTCGTCGCTCGCTGGCACCTCGCGCATCGTCTCCAAAGGACGCAGATCCGATGGGCCCGCTGCCACAGGACCCTGCCTGGGCCGACGGAGGTGACGACCGTCCTGCGCTGGCCAAAGCCGTAGACGCCGTTAGGGACGTCCTCCCCGGCTCCTGACCGCCACGGCAAGGCGACGGTGTCGACGAGGTCGAAGGCGTTCAGCTTCGACAGGGTGCGCTTGCCCGAGGTTCGAAGCACCGTCCGCAGCGTCTACGTCCGAGCTGGGTCCCTCGACCGGACTGGGTTCAGCCGGCTTCCTGTAGGGCCTTGACCTCCTCGCGGGCACTGACGACCGCCTCGCGCTGTCGACTCACGACCTCGCGGAAGCCGGAGCTGAGGTCCTGCTCGAGCGCCTTGTCGTACTCGGAGACCGCGTGGTCCTCGCCGGTCAGAGCCGCCTTGAGGATGCTGCCGGCGTCACCGCCACTCAGGGCCTCCTTGAGCGAGATCCACCCACGGTGCAGGGCCGCGGCGGCCGTCCCGCTCTCGTCGACGTCGTCGCCGTAGTCCTCACCCAACTCGACGATCTCGCGGTGGAAGCCGGCGCGCTGCTCGGACAGGCGCTGCAACGTGGTGGCCCACTCGGCTCGGTCCCCCTCACTCACCTGCTCAGCTGCGGTGGCGAAGCCTCGCTCGCCGTCCTTCAGCGTCTCGACCAGTTCCTTGGCGACCTGCTTGTCGTCTGACATGTGGGGCTCCTTCGTTGGGGTGGTGGCCCCCAGCGGTACCCGACAGGGCCTTCCCTAGTCCTCGCGGTGACGCTCGGGCCCGGATGCCGCCAGCGGACTCAGGCAGTGACAGTCGAAGAACCACGGCCACCACCGAGGCAGCCGACATGACCTACAGGGAAGCGGTGCACCCATGATCGGTTTCCTCGTAGCCGGCCTCATCATCGGAGCGTCCGCGCGCCTCATCAAGCCCGGCAGACAGAATCTCGGACTGCCGGCCACCCTGGGCATCGTCCTGCTCGGATCACTCATCGGCTGCCTCATCCCCCAACTGTTCGACACCGGCGGATGTTCGAGCCCAATGTCATCGGCTTCGTGCTCGCAGTCGTTGCTGCGGTGCTGCTGATCGGTGCAGCCGAAGCCGTCGCAGGCAGGGACAAGACCATCTGATCGACGGGGCCTGGTGCGGTGGCCAGAAGCAGGTCTGTCCAGGGCAGGCGGTGCACCCAAGCGAAAATGCGTGGAGGCGGCGCTTGGTGTGCCTAGGTTGGTCAGGGCTGAGGTGCCCGCAGCACACCGACGTACCAACCCAGAAGTCACGCGCCGCGTCTCGCGTCTAGGACATGTGTGCCGTGCTGAAGATCGCAGAACCTGAGGTTGGGCTTGTCGTTGTCGGCACACGAAAAGCCCTCGGCCACCCGCGGCGACGAGCCGACCGCGGCGATCACGACCACGTTGGTTCCACCACCGAACCTGAGCTCCACGTCCGACCCGCCTGTCTTCGTTCGGAGCACTTGGTCGGCCGGCTCGTCACAGGTCCGTTCTAGGCAGGCGGTGTCTGGGAATCTTTCCGAGAGTCCAGGCCGTGGACGACACCTGGCCAGCGACTTTTGGGGCGCGGCTGGGTGGGTAAAGAGCGAAGTAGGGTCGGTCCATCCGGGGCCACCCACCAGGAGGCGAACACATGACCGACAGCCTTGACGCCGAGCTGCGACTTCCCGCCGACGGCGTCTATGCGTCGGTACTTCGCACCACGACCGCCGCGCTCGCCGCCAGGCTCGACTTCACCATCAACGACATCGAGGACCTGCGAATGGCGGTGGCGGAGGCCACCGCGATGGCCCTGGAGGTAGCCGACCCCGGCACCGAGCTGGTCAGCACGTTCGTCCTCTCCCCCGGCGAGATGACCGTAGCGGTCAGCGTCGCGGCCGAGACGCCGGGTGAGCCTGACCACGACAGCTTCGGCTGGCAGGTGCTGACAACGCTGGCCACCAGTGCCGAGGTCGAGGCGGACGCCGGCCGGTTCACGGTCACGATGACGATGCGCTCCACCCTGGAAGCCGACACCTGAGATGGACCCCATCTCTCGGGAGAATGCGGCAACGCCGCCAGCTGATCCATCCTCGCGAATCGAGCTCACGCGCCGACGGAGCGCGGAGTTCTTCGTTCGATTTCACGACACCGAGGCCACCGGTCCGAGCCGCGACCAGGCCCGCGACGACCTGGTCCACCTGCACCTGCCGCTGGTCGAGCACTGCGCCCGCCGGTTCCGCAACCGCGGAGAGCCGTTCGAGGACCTGGTGCAGGTCGGCACCATCGGGCTGATCAAGTCCATCGACCGGTTCGACACCGACCGGGCCGTGGAGTTCTCGACGTATGCGACGCCGACGATCATCGGCGAGATCAAGCGCTACTTCCGCGACAAGGGCTGGGCGATCCGGGTGCCCCGGCGCCTCCAGGAGCTGCGGATGCAGATCGGCGCCGCCACCGCGGAGCTGACCCAGTCGCTCGGGCGATCCCCCACGCCACGCGAGCTCGCTGAGCACATCGGCTGCTCGGTCGAGGAGATCGTCGAGGGCATCGAGTCGAGCAACGCCTACTCGACCCTGTCGCTGGACGCCACCGACGACTCCGAGGACGGCTCCCCGAGCATGCTCGACGCGATCGGGATCGACGACGAGGCGCTCGAGCATGTCGAGATCCGGGAGTCGATCAAGCCGCTGCTCGACCGACTGGACCCGCGGGAGAAGAAGATCCTGCTGCTGCGCTTCTTCCGCAACATGACCCAGTCCCAGATCGCCGAGGAGATCGGCGTCTCCCAGATGCACGTGTCCCGGCTGCTCAGCCGCACCCTCCAGCGCCTGCGCACCTCGCTGGAAACCGAATAGATCAGTCTTGAAGCACCTTCAGGGTCGCCGGGTGCAGGATCCCGGCGATGGCGACGGCCGCCATCACCGCGAGCGCGATGGCGACAAGGGACGTGTCGCGGAGGTTCCACGCCAGCCCGAGCTGGATCAGCTGAGTGATCAGCATCGGACCGCGGGTCCAGCCCTGCTGCCGGGTGAGGCCCCAGGCGCAGGCCGCCAGCGCGACGCCGTAGACGATGAAGAAGATCGCCGTGGAGACGCCCATCTCCAGCCGCTCCGAGGTCAGATTGGCCAGCTCGAGCACCCCGAAGGCGACCAGACAGCCCCCTTGGAGCACCACCAGAGACGCCGCCACGATCAACGGCGGCGGGTTGTCGTCGGGGATCAGCGGCACATGAGCAGCCTAGGAGTGACCACCACTTGTGACCCAACAGACCACCAAAGGGGGTTGATTGCTGGGCCGATAGTTGAAACTCTGGGGTAGCGCTCGTGAAAACGTTCACTTTTGCACGTACTCGCGCGCCCGCAGGTCGGAGCACCCCTTCCTGTACGCAAGGACAAAGAGAGAGACCCACCAGCCATGGATTGGCGCCACCGTTCCGAATGCCTCGACGAGGACCCGGAACTGTTCTTCCCGATCGGTAATACCGGACCGGCCATCCTCCAGATCGAGGAGGCCAAGCAGGTGTGCCGACGCTGCGAGGTGCGCGAACAGTGCCTCGCGTGGGCGCTGGAGGCCGGGCAGGACCACGGCGTGTGGGGCGGTCTCAGCGAGGACGAGCGCCGCGCGCTCAAGCGCCGCAACGCCCGGGCCCGCGTCCGCACCGCCTGAAGACCTAGTCCAGGGGCAGATCGACCGCCGCGCGAGTGCCTTGCGCCGGTGCCGGACCCAGTTCCAGGACCCCGCCCAGCTCGGACTCCACGAGCGTGCGCACGATGGAGAGTCCGAGGTTGGTCGATCCGTCGAGCGTGAAGCCCTCGGGCAGGCCCACGCCGTCGTCGTCGATCGTCAGGTGCAGCCGGCCCACGATCCGGCGCACGCTGACCAGGATCTGGCCGGCCTGGTCGGGTGCGCCGCCGGCGTACCCGTGCTCGACGGCGTTCTGCAGCACCTCGGTCAGCACCATCGCCAGGGCTGTCGCCGTCTCCGAGGGCAGTACCCCGAAGCTGCCTTCGCGTCGTACTCGCACCTGGCCGGAGTGCGCACTGACCTCGGTCACCATCGAGCCGAGCCGGTCGGCAACCTCGTCGAACGGCACGGTCTCCTCGACCGCCTGGCTCAGCGTCTCGTGCACGATCGCGATCGAGCCCACCCGGCGGACGGCCTCCTCGAGCGCGGCCTTGGCCGACTCCGAGTCGATCCGGCGTGCCTGCAGGCGGAGCAGCGCGGCCACCGTCTGCAGGTTGTTCTTCACTCGATGGTGAATCTCTCGGATGGTGGCGTCCTTGGTGACCAGCTCGCGGTCCCGGCGGCGCAGGTCGGTGACGTCTCGCACCAGCACCAGACCGCCGATGTGCTCCCCCGCCGGCCGCAACGGGATGGAGCGGACGATGAGCTCCACGTCGTCCGAGCCGACCTCGGTGTCGCGGTGCATGCGGCCGCCGAGCACCGCGCTCAGCGTCTCCTCGTCGGGCCTCCGGCGCGGGGGCACCAGCTCACGGGTCAGGTCGGCCAGCGAGAGCCCGGCCAGGTCGCCGTTCAGGCCGAGCCGCCGGTAGACCGACAGCGCGTTCGGGCTCGCGTAGACCACCCGGCCGTCGGCGTCGATCCGCAGGAAGCCGTCGCCGACCCGGGGTGAGTCCGCGTGGTCGCTGCGCGGGCCCGGGTCGGGGAAGTAGCCGGCCGCGATCATCTGGGTCAGGTCGGCGGCCGTCTGCAGATAGGACAGCTCGAGGCGGCTCGGGGTGCGGACGCCGAGCAGGTTGGTATTGCGGGCGATAACCGCGATCACCCGACCCTCGCGGCGTACCGGGATCGTCTCGACCCGGACCGGGACGTCGTCGCGCCACTCGGGGTCACCCTCGCGGATCAGCCGACCCTGGTCGTACGCCGCGTCCAGCAGCGGCCGACGGCCCAGCGGCACGAATGTGCCGACGATGTCGTCGACGTACGCCGTGGGACCGGTGGTCGGGCGCATCTGGGCACCCGCCCAGAAGCCGCTCCCCTCGCGATCCGGCAGCCACAGCACCAGGTCGGCGAACGAGAGGTCGGCGATGATCTGCCAGTCCGCCTGGAGCAGGTGCAGCCACGCCACGTCCTGGGCGTCCAGGTCGGTGTGGCTGCGCACGAGCTCGGCGAGGGACGGCACGCAAGAAGCGTAGGGCTCGGCGAGGGTGGCCCCGCCGCACCCCGACAATTGCGATACCGCATTCCTTTGGCAGGATGCCCCCATGCCGTCCGTCGATTGGAATCGGGTCCATGACGACGACTTCCGCGTACCCACCGACCGACCGCTTGCAGACCTGACCGCCGAGTTGACCGGACTGCTCGGCGACGTCGACCCGCAGCGCCGCGACAAGCTCGCCTACCCCGTACTCGCGACCTGGATCGAACGAGGTGTGTACGACGACCTGCTCCAGGGACTCGGGGACGGTATGGCCGCAGGCCTCGGCGTCGGCCTCGGCGAAGCGGAGGGCGACCAGGTGTTCCGCCGCAGCTTCTCCGCGTTGATCCTCGGCGAGGTGATCTCCCGCGACGCGATCCAGCCGCTGGTGCCGGGGGGCAAGGTGCTCGAGTGGGGCGACCGGATCGCCACCTGGTTCCTGGCCGAGCGCGACCTGCGCGGCTACGTGACCGGCAAGGGGTGGGCGCATGCGATCGCCCATGGCGCCGATGCGCTCGGCGTACTGGCCGGATCGCCGCACGCCTCGATCGGCGAGCTCACCGTGATCCTGGACGTGATCGCCGAGAAGGTGATGCAGCCGGCCGACCGGATCTTCTCCTCGGGCGAGCCCGACCGGCTGGCGCTGGCAACCATGCAGGTGCTGCGCCGCGACAGGGTGCCGTTCGACCTCATCGAGCCGTGGGTGGAGCGCCTGGGTGAGCACGCCACCGGTCGGCCCCGCCGCCGGGACGTCGATCCTTACCTGCACGGCGGCAACGCCGACGCGTTCCTGCGGGCGCTCTACTTCCAGCTTGCGTTCGCCCCGAAGCCGCCCGAGGTGCGTGGCGACGTGCTGCTACTCGTCGTAGACGCCCTCAAGAGCGCCCACCCCCACTACCTCGGAGCGACCCAGCCCGCGCACTGAGTAACCTCGCGGCCATGAGCACCCCCCGAAATTCTTCCCCCTCACTGCGCTCCTCCGAACACTTCCGCGGGGACCCCGCATGACTTCCATCGAAGGCCACTCGGGTGAGCTCGCGGTCGCCGTGGCCCGTGCCCACGGCGTGGAGACCCTGTTCACCCTCTCGGGCGCCCACGTGTTCCCGATGTACGACGGCGCGGTCAAGGCCGACCCCCCGATGCGCCTGCTCGACGTCCGCCACGAGCAGACCGCGGCGTTCGCCGCAGAGGCCACCGGCAAGCTCACCCGGGTCCCCGGCCTGGCCGTGCTCACCGCGGGCCCGGGCGTGACCAACGGGGCCAGCGCAATCGCCCAGGCCCAGTTCGCCGGTTCACCGATGGTGGTCGTGGGCGGACGGGCCCCGGCCAACCGCTGGGGCAGCGGCAGCCTCCAGGAGCTGGACCAGCCGCCGATCCTCGAGTCGATCTCGAAGCTCGCGACGACGCTGCACACCGCTGCCGACGTACTGCCCGGGATGGACCAGGCGTTCACGGCCGCGCGCTCGTCCCACCGCGGTCCGGTCTTCGTCGACATCCCGATGGACGAGTTCTTCAACAGCGCTCCCGGCGAGATCCCGGGCGGCGCCGGGTCGCTCGCCCTCGAACCGGACCCCGACGCGATCGCCCGGATCGCTGTGCTGCTGGCGCAGGCGGAGCGCCCGGTGCTGATCCTCGGCACCGACGTCTGGGCCGACCACGCCGACGAGGCAGCGCTGCGACTCGTCGATGCCGTCGGCGTGCCCGTGATCACCAACGGCATGGGCCGCGGCGTGATCCCCGGCGGGCACCCGCTGCTCGCGACGAAGGCCCGAGGTCAGGCTCTGGGCGGTGCCGACCTCGTGGTCGTCGTCGGCACGCCACTGGACTTCCGCCTCGGGTACGGCGCGTTCGGCGGCAACCGGGCTGAGGGAGCTGCCCAGGTCGTGCACATCGCCGACTCCCCCGGCCAGATCTCCGGACACGCGACGCTCGCAGCATCGGCGGCCGGCGACCTCACCGCAGTCTTCGACGGGCTGCAGGCCGCGCTCGAGCGAGGAAACAGGCCCGACTGGACGGCCTGGGTCGCGTCGCTGCAGGACACGGTGGCCCTGGCGACCAAGCGCGACGCCGAGCTGCTCGGCGCGGAGGCGGACCCGATCCACCCCGCCCGGATCTACGGCGAGCTGGTGCCCCGGCTGGCCGAGGACGCGGTCGTGATCGGTGACGGCGGCGACTTCGTGAGCTTCGCCGGCAAGTTCGTCGAGCCGAAGCGGCCCGGCGGCTGGCTGGACCCTGGACCCTACGGCTGCCTGGGGGCCGGGCTCGGAGCGGCCATCGCCGCTCGGATCGCGCGCCCCTCCTCGCAGGTGGTGCTGCTGCTCGGCGATGGCGCCGCCGGGTTCTCCCTGATGGACGTCGACACGCTGGTCCGGCATGGCCTGCCGGTCGTGATGGTGATGGGCAACAACTCCGCCTGGGGCCTGGAGAAGGGCCCGATGCAGATGCTCTACGGCTACGACGTGGTGGCCGACCTCGCGCCGCAGACCAAGTACGACGAGGTGGTCAAGGCGCTGGGTGGTGCCGGAGAGACGGTCACCGACCCACGCCAGATCGGTGCCGCCATGGACCGCGCCTTCGCGTCCGGCGTGCCCTACCTGGTCAACGTGATCACCGACGTGAACGCGGCCTACCCACGCAACACCTTCGGCATCTGATGCGGGTGCGGCGAGCGACGGCGGCCGACCACGAGGCGGTCGGCGAGGTGACCGTGGCGGCTTATGCGGACTTCACCGACGCCGCCGAAGCCGGGTACGTCGCCTATCTGCGCGATGCCGCCACGCGCGACCGCGAGGCCGAGCTCTGGGTGGCCGAGGACGAGGCGACCGGCGCGGTGCTCGGTTCGGTGACCCTGTGCCCCATCGGCTCGCCTTGGCGCGAGATCGGCACCGACGACGAAGGTGAGTTCCGGATGCTCGCGGTCAGTCCCGCGGCGCAGGGGCGCGGCGTCGGGTCGGCCCTGATGGACCTGGTCGTGAGCCGCGCCCGCGAGGACGGCGCGCGGGCGATCGTGCTGTCGAGCCTCGCCGAGATGACCGCCGCGCACCGCATCTACGAGCGCCAGGGATTCGTGCGACTGCCGGACCGCGACTGGTCCCCCGCCCCTGGCGTCGACCTGCTCGCCTTCCGGAAGGAGCTCTAGGTCATGGAGGCCACCCTCAGCTTCACGGTCACCGACGACGACACGGCTGCCGCCGTGGGTTCGGGCAGCCTGCCGGTGCTCGGCACTCCTCGGCTGCTCGCCTGGTGCGAGGCCACGACGTGCGCGGCGATCGACCCCACGCTGGACGACGCCTCGACCAGCGTGGGCACCCGGGTCGACCTCGAGCACGCCGGCGCCAGCGCCGTCGGTCAGCTCGTGAAGGTCACCGCGTGGGCGTCGTACGTCGACGGCCGGCTGCACCGCTTCACCGTCGCCGCGCGCAACGTCGCCGCCGACGGGACCGAGGGCAAGCTGGTCGGTACCGGCGAGATCACCCGCGTGGTCGTCGACCGCGAGCGCTTCCTCTCCCGCCTCTGACGATTTCGTGCACAACGCCTCGCCTGGAAGAATGGCGGCGATCACGACCCAGGAGGACACCATGGGCAAGACCGGCCGCAAGCGCCGTTCGCGTCGCAAGAAGGCAGCGAACCACGGCAAGCGCCCCAACAGCTGACGCTGACACAGCTGAGCCCCCGGCCTCAGGCTGGGGGCTCTTTGTGTGTCAGGACTCCTGGATGCGGACCTGGATCTCGCGGATCTGCACCCGCACCCGCTCGCGCAGGGTGTCGGGGGCGACCTCTGAGCAGGACCGGGCGACGACCTGCTTGACCGTCCGCTGGAGGTCGTAGGTCTCCAGGCACGGGTGACACTCGTCGAGGTGGATGCGTACGGCGGCGCACTCGGCCTCGTCGAGCTCGTTGTCGAGCAGGTAGACGATCCGATCGAGGAAGTCAGCACATTCCTGCTTGGAGTGCTCGGTCATGACTTGTCTCCCACGGTCGCGGCGGGCAGCAGGTCGTTGGTGCGGACGTAGTCGGAGAGCATGTCGCGCAGCTGGCGCCGGCCACGGTGCAGACGGGACATCACGGTGCCGATCGGGGTGTCCATGATCTCGGCGATCTCCTTGTAGGCGAAGCCCTCGACGTCGGCCAGGTAGACCGCGAGCCGGAACTCCTCCGGGAGCCGCTGTAGCGCGTCCTTGACCTGCGAGTCGGGCAGGTGCTCGAGCGCCTCCATCTCGGCGGAACGCAGCCCCGTGGAGGTGTGCGACTCGGCGCGGGCGAGCTGCCAGTCCTCGACGTCCTCGGACATCGACTGCTGGGGCTCGCGCTGCTTCTTCCGGTAGGAGTTGATGAACGTGTTGGTCAGGATCCTGTAGAGCCAGGCCTTGAGGTTGGTGCCCGGCTTGAACTGGTGGAACGCCGAGAAAGCCTTCGCGAAGGTCTCCTGGACCAGGTCCTCCGCGTCGGCGGGGTTGCGGGTCATCCGCATCCCGGCGGAGTACAGCTGGTCGAGCAGCGGCAGGGCGTCACGCTCGAAGCGGGCGGTGCGCTCGGCTTCGGTCTCGGTGGCGAGGTCCACGGCCTCGGCGTCAGTGGGTGTTTCACTCATCGCCGACCAGCGTACGTCGTCGGTGGGGCGTTCGAGCAGGGCGATCACGTGGGAAGAACCACGGACCGGCGCGGGTCATTCCCCGACGATCTCGCGGACGATCCACTCCAGCGTCGACTCCACGACGATCTCCATCGCCTCGTCCTGGGAGATCGGGCCCTTCGCCGGGACCTTGAACCCGTGGTCGCCGCCAGGCACCACGCAGAGATCGAGGTGTTCCGGGAACTCCGCGGGCCGGCCCATGGTGTCGTTCTCGCCCTGGACCACCATCGTCGGCACGCCGGCGCCGACCAGCTCGTCCAGCCGGGACTTCTCCGGCCGGCCCGGCGGGTGCAGCGGGAAGGCCAGCGCGAGGCAGCCGCGGGCCTCCAGCTGGCGGGCGCAGCGGGCCGCCGATCTCGCACCCGCGGACCGGCCGCCGACGATCAGCGGCGTCCGGATCCGGAGCCGCGCCGCCGCGGCGACCAGGGCCGCGTCGAGCGTCGTCGGCGGCGTGGCGACCTTGCGGCCGGCCCGGCGCCACGGTTGCTCGAACCGGATGACGCTCACCCCGTTGCGGGGCAGGAAGTGGGCGAGCGCCTCGAGGTCGCGGGCCTCGATGCCGTTGCCGGCCCCGTGTCCCAGCAGCAGCGTCGCCACCGGCTTGCGGGCCCGGCTGGTGACCAGCCGGCCGTCTCCGTGCGGGGTCTCGACAACCAGGTCGGTCGTCATTCGATCGCCTCTTCGAGGGGCAGCGGCTCGACCAGCTCAGGCCCGTTGTTGCGCACGTTGCCGACGGCGGTCGACACCGGGAATGCCTCGAGGTTGCCCTGCTGAGCGGGCCGCAGCAGGTCGAGCAGCGAGTCCTTCGGGGTCTCCGGGTCGAGCCAGGCGCCCCAGCGCTCCGGGTCGACGCTCAGCGGCATCCGGTCGTGGATGTGGCCGACGGCGTCCTCGGCCTCGGTGGTCAGCACCGTGCAGGTCCACCGGAACCGATCGGGATCGTCCTCGTCGCGTGTCGGGTCCCGCCAGATCTCGTAGAGTCCGGCCATCGCCAGCACCCCGCCGTCCTGGGGCCGGATGAAGAACGGCTGCTTGCGCGGCTTGCCGGCCTTGGTGAGCTGCGAGGTCGGGTACCACTCGAAGTAGCCGTCGGCGGGCAACAGGCAGCGGCGTACGGCGAACGCCCGTTTGTACGCCGGCTTCTCGGCCACCGTCTCCATCCGGGCGTTGATCATCCGGTTGCCGATCGAGGGATCCTTCGCCCAGGACGGCACCAAGCCCCACCGCAGCACCCGCAGCTGGCGCTGCGGCGGCTCCTCGCTCTCCTTGGAGGGTGCGCGCTCGACAACGGCGTAGACCTCCTTGGTGGGGGCCACGTTGTAGTCGGGCTCGAGTGGCTTCTCGACCCGGTCGTCGACGACCTCGAACTCCTCGATGAGATCCTCGGGCTTGCGGGACGACGCATACCGGCCGCACATGCGGCCACCTTAGTGACTGTTGACTGTTACCTCGCCGGGTCTCGATACGCCCGGTCACGACCTCGTTCCCTTCGATACACCCGCTCGTCCCTCGCGGGCACTCAGGACAAGCCTCGGTCGTGCGGCCACTCGACCTGCGGTAGCCCACGCAGCCCGTTCGTTCCTCGCGGTCTGCGGCTACCTTGCGAGCTCGTCGAGCAGGGCCCCGGCTGCCTCGTCGGAGCCCGGCAGGCCCTCGATCCAGACCCGCGCCTGCTCACGCTCGGTCATGGTGCGCAGCAGCGTCACCCGCTGCGGCAGCGACTCGTCGCGGTCGGCGACGACGACGACGCGGCGCGCCCCGATGCCGCCGATCGTCTCGGTGCCGGCGAAGACGGTGCGCGCGGTGCGCCCGACCTTGGCCAGCGTCATCCGCTGTTCGAGTCCCTCGTCGCCGGCATGGATCTCCAGCACCACCAGGGCGTGGCTGTCCAGAGGACGCTCGGGTGCCCGCTCGCGGGCTCGGTAGATCTCGGAGAGTCGGCTGCGCAGGTGCGGCTGGGTCGCGAGCCCGGTCAGGGGGTCGTCGCAGGAGAGCCGGTGCAGGTAGCCGAGGGTGGCCTCGCTCCACGCCGTGGAGAGCGCGACGAGCTCGGGGTACTCCGGGTTGCGACCGCGCACCAGGGAAGAGGTGTGGCGCAGCCCCTCGAGCGCTTCGTCGAGGGACACCCCGTCGCCGGCCAGTACGCCGCCGAGATGGCGGCAGGCCTCCGTGGCATCCGCACCCGACGCCTGGGCTTCACCGACCGCTTCGAACCGGGGCGGCAGAGCCGCCCGCTGCTCGTTGGTCAGGTCGCCCAGAGCGCCGGATCCGGGGCGATTCTTCATCGCGAAGCGCCCCATGACCCCTCCTGCTGAGTTGGTGCGGTGCGTATGCACGACACGCCCGCTGCAGCGCGTCGTACACCCCTAAAACGCGCATTCCGCCCACCTATGACGCGATATGAACAATAGTTTTCCCGTCTTGCCGCGTCACGTCCGATCACCACCACCGTCCTCCCTATGTGAGTCTCACTATGTCCACCGAGCAGCAGCCGAGCGATGCCGAGCTCATCTCTGCTGTCCGTGGCGGGGACACGACGGCCTACGGCGAGCTTTTCGCGCGTCACGTCGAGGCGGCCCGACGCCTGGCCCGCCAGCTGGCCTCCGCCGGTGACGTCGAGGACCTGGTGTCGGAGGCGTTCGCCAAGGTGCTCACGATCGTTCAGCGCGGCGGCGGCCCGGACCTGGCGTTCCGCGCCTACCTGCTCACCGCGGTGCGCAGCCTGCACATCGACAGCGTACGCGGCGCGACCCGGCTGCGGCCGGTCGATGACTTCACGCCGTTCGACCGCGGCGTCCCGTTCCGCGACACTGCGGTCGAGGGCTTCGAGAACCAGGCCGCGGCGCGCGCGTTCGCGACCCTGCCCGAGCGCTGGCAGCTGGTGCTGTGGCACACCGAGGTGGAGGGCCAGAAGCCCGCCGACGTCGCCAAGCTGCTCGGCATGTCTGCCAACTCGGTCTCCGCACTCGCGTACCGCGCCCGTGAGGGCCTGCGCCAGGCGTTCCTCAACATGCATGCCCAGGACGCGGAGGACGACGCCTGCGCCTGGACCCAGGACAACCTCGGCGCCTACATCCGCAACGCGTCGAGCAAGCGCGACTCGGTCAAGGTGCGCGCGCACATCGACGAGTGCCGGCGCTGCATGGGCATCTACCTCGAACTCTCGGAGGTCAACACCAACCTGTCGGGCGTCCTGGGCCCGCTGGTGCTCGGCAGTGCCGCCGCCGGCTACATCGCGGCCGCTGTTGGTGGCGCCGCGGCCCAGGGTGGTGGCCTCCTCGGCTTCATCAGCGCTCACTCCACCGCCACCGCACTCACCGGGGTCGCGGCCGCGATCGTGGTGATCATGGGGCTGTTCGTCGGGTTGCGCGGTCCGGCGGAGCAGGAGGCGCCGATCTCCGCCGACCCGCCGATCGCCACGACGCCGCCGTTGACGACGCCGACCTTCGGCAATACTTTCCGCCCGTCAGAGAACTCAGGGCCGACGAACCCCGGGCCCACCTCCACTCCCGATGATCCCTTCTCGCCCGCGCTTCCGACAACTAGCGCGTCGGTGCCGAGCGGCTCGCCGTCGTCCGATCCAACGCAGCCGTCGGGGACCGACGAGCCGGACGTGGACCCGACAATCGTCACGCCCACCACGCCCACCACGCCTCCGACGCAGCCGCCGGTCGACACCAGGTTGACGCTCGTCAGTCGCAGAAGGTGGACCAGGACACGACCGTCACGCGCGTCGTGCTGGCTGTCGACAGTCTCCCCGAGGGCGGGACCCTGGCGAGATCGTCACCGCCGGCAAGCGCATTGTTGAGGTGTTTGGCGACTGCCCCGGGAGCGGCACGTCCTGGACCGACTGCCCCGTGGCACCCGACAGCGCCCCGTTGGCATTCACCATTATCAAGGACGAGAACTCTGGTGAGGCGAACGTGACGTTCATCCTCACGCCGTTCGGTGTAAACGACCCCGACGAGGATAACAACCGCGCAGGTACGTAGAGCTCCCGGCTAATCCATGAGTGACTAAGAAGCCCCTCTCGGGTACTACTGAGGCATGTCCCTCAGCCGCATGGTCGCCCGTCCGCTGCTTTCCTCTATCTTCCTGGTGGGCGGGGTCAACGCCTTCCGGAACGCGTCCGCGCGAGCGGCAAAGGCCGCCCCAGTGACCGACCGGGTGGTGCCGCTGCTCCGGCGGGTGATGCCGCAGCTACCAGCGGACCCCGAGACCTTGGTCCGGATCAACGCCGGCGCGCAGGTGGCGAGCGGACTGGCGCTCGCCAGCGGCCGGGCACCTCGGCTTTCAGCGGCGCTGCTCGCGGCGACGCTGATACCCACGACGGCCGCCGGCCATCGGTTCTGGGAGATCGATGACGAGGCGCAGCGCAGCACGCAGAAGATGCACTTCTTCAAGAACGTGTCGCTGGCCGGCGGGCTGATCATCGCCGCCGGTGACACCGACGGAAAGCCTGGCGTGGCGTGGCGGGCCCGTCGCGCGGTCAAGGACACTCGTCGGGAGGCGCGCCATCTGACCAAGGCCGCGCGCCGGGAGGCGAAGCTCGCGAAGGCCCAACTCACCTAAACTTCGGACGTGACCGTCCCCGCCGACCCGTGGCCCGCACCGCGGGCGACCCGTCCGGTCGAGGCGACCCTCTCCCTTCCCGGCAGCAAGTCGCAGACCAACCGGGCGCTGGTCCTGGCGGCGCTGGCTGACGGTCCGTCCGTGGTCCGCGGCGCGCTCCGCTCTCGGGACACCCTGCTGATGGCTGCGGCGCTGGCGCAGCTCGGCTCTGAGTCGACACCTCGGGCGACGACTGGACGGTGACGCCGGGCCGAGGCGGAGGTCGACACCACCGTCGACTGCGGCCTCGCCGGCACGGTGATGCGCTTCGTGCCTCCCGTCGCGGCGCTGTCGACCGGCACGATCGGTTTCGACGGCGACGCGCACATGCGGTCGCGCCCGGTCGGCCCGGTGCTGGATGCGCTGCGGACACTCGGCGTCGAGGTCGACGACGGAGGCCGCGGCGCGCTGCCGTTCGCCGTACGCGGGACCGGCACGGTCCCCGGCGGAACCGTGGTCATCGACGCCTCGGCGTCCTCGCAGTTCGTCTCGGCCCTGCTGCTCGCCGGCGCGCGCTTCGTCGACGGCGTCGACATCCGGCACGACGGCAAGCCGGTGCCGTCCCAGCCGCACATCGAGATGACCGTGGCGATGCTGCGTGAGCACGGGGTCTCGGTCGACGACGGTGACGCCAACCGGTGGGCCGTCGCGCCCGGACCGATCACGGCACTCGACCGCACGATCGAGCCCGACCTCTCCAACGCGGCTCCGTTCCTGGCCCTGGCCGCGGTGACCGGCGGCTCGGTCACGGTCCGGGACTGGCCGCGGCAGACCACGCAGGCGGGCGACGCTTTGCGCGAGATCCTGACCGCGATGGGCTGCCGTGTCGCCCACGTCGACGAGGGGCTACGGGTGACCGGGCCCGACCAGCTCCGCGGTGTCGACCTCGACCTGCACGACGTCGGTGAGCTGACTCCCGTGGTCGCCGCACTCTGCGCACTCGCGGCCTCCCCGTCGCACCTGCGCGGGATCGGCCACATCCGCGGGCATGAGACCGACCGCCTCGCCGCGCTGGCCAAGGAGCTCGGCGGCCTCGGCGCCGACGTCACCGAGCACCCCGACGGCCTGTCGCTGCGGCCGGCAGCGCTGACCGGCGGGCTCTGGCACACCTACGCCGACCACCGGATGGCGCACGCCGGTGTGGTCGTGGGAGCCGCCATCGACGGGGTGCTGGTCGAGAACGTCGCGACCACCGGCAAGACCTTCCCCGACTTCGCCGACGCCTGGTCGACGCTGCTGTGAGCCGGCCGACCGGTCGCTACAGCGATCAGGACGTCGAGCACTACGACCGTCCGCGTCGGCATACTCGTCCGCGCACCAAGGAGCGCCCGACGTACGACGACGCGGTCGACGGCGTCGTGGTGACCGTCGACCGCGGCCGCTTCACGCTGCTCGTAGACGACACCAAGGTCTGGGCGGTCAAGGCGCGGCCGCTGGGCCGCAAGGGCGTCGTCGTGGGTGACCGGGTCCGGGTCGTAGGCGACGTGACCGGAGCCGAGGGTGCGCTGGCCCGGATCGTCGAGCTCCACGAACGTACGACGGTGCTCCGCCGCACCGCCGATGACGACGACCCGATCGAACGCGTGCTCGTCTCCAACGCCGACCAGCTCGTCGTGGTGACGGCACTGGCTGACCCCGAGCCTCGACCCCGGCTGATCGACCGCGCCCTGGTGGCGGCGTACGACGCCGGGATGCGGCCACTGCTGTGCCTGACCAAGTCCGACCTCGCCGACCCGGAGACGCTGCTGTCCACCTACCGTTCGCTGGGAGTGGAGTGGGTGGTGACGCGCAAGGGCGGTGACCTGTCCGAGCTCACCGAGCAGCTGGCCGGTCGGGTGAGCGTGCTCATCGGACACAGCGGCGTGGGTAAGTCGACCCTCGTCAACGCGCTGGTGCCGGACGCAGACCGCGAGATCGGGCACGTCAACGTGGTCACCGGCCGCGGTCGGCACACCTCCACCTCGGCGATCATGCTGAGGCTGCCTGATGACGAGGGCTGGATCATCGACACGCCGGGGATCCGGTCGTTCGGCCTGGCCCACGTCGAGCCCTGGGATCTGATCGAGGCGTTCCCCGACCTCGACGAGATGACCGAGGACTGCCCGCGCGGGTGTACCCACGGCGAGGACGAGCCCGAGTGCGGCCTCGACGATGCCATCGCTGCGGGCTCGGCCGACCCCGACCGGGTCGCGTCGTTCCGGCGGCTGCTCGCCGCCCGGAGCGTCTCGGAGTACTAGCCGTCCAGGGCGAGGCGCAGAATGATCTCGCCGTCCGGGTCGAGCTCTCCTGTCGGGACGAATCCCAGTCGGGCGGAGAAGCCGGCCGGTCCCCCGTCCCCAGGTGTGTGGCTGGTGAGCAGCTCAGCGGCTCCCTCGCCGCGTACGAGTTCCACGATCTGTCGGATGACCTCTCGGCCGTAGCCCTGGCCCTGCTGTCGGTGATCGATGAGCAGCTTCCAGAGGAACCACGGTCCGCTGATGTCCGGCGGCTGCGACTCGACGTCCCAACTCAGCATGACGAACCCGGCGGGCTCTTCGTCAGCAAAGACAGCTCGGAACCAGGGATTCCCCTGCGGGTTGTTGGCGGCTTCCCGCAACGAGCCGCCCACGGATGACACGAACCGTTCCCGCTCGGGCGTCGTTCGCAGTGCGAGGACCGATTCGGTGTTGTCCTCAGTGATCTCCCGCAGGGTGATCGTCACAGCGACGACCCAGGCCGCCAGATTTTTCCCCGGTCGGGCCAGCGGAGGTCTAGGCTCCAGACTCGGCGCCGTTCGCGCTTAGTCTCGAACTTCTGGAGGCACTATGCAGGCCTTGCCGAGCGCTCTGGGAGAGCTGCCGCCGGATGTGGCGAAGCTCGTCGCGGCCCTGCTGACCGAGGTCGAGTTCGCGCCGGAGACAACCATCTTCACCGAGGGCGATGCGGGCGACGCGGCGTACTTCGTCGACGAGGGTGAGGTGCGCATCCAACTCGAGCGTCCCGAGGTCGACAGCGAGTCGGTGTTGCGTTACACCGGGCCTGGACAGGCCGTAGGCGAGGTGGCCCTGCTGGACCGGCTGCCTCGGTCCGCCACCGCGGTCGCCCAGACCCCGGTCCGGGCCCGGATGATCACCACGGGGGACCTCGACGCGCTGGCGGAGAAGGAGCCCGCAGCCGTGCTCGCCGTGACCCGGGCGCTGGCCCGGGACGCCACCGCGAAGCTGCGGCTGGCCACCACCCAGCTCTCAGACATGATGGTGGTCGACTCGCCGGACCCGATGGTGGACGAGCTCGTGGGGCGCGCTGCCCGTGCTCAGGGCGAGTTCGCCGGCTGGTCCGAGGACAAGGTCGATGCACTGCTGGGCGCGCTCACGGACGCGTTCGTGGCAAAGGCCGCGGAGTTCGCCGAGGCGACCGTCGCGGAGACCCACATCGGCAACGTGGCCGACAAGACAGCGAAGAACTTCATCGCCTCCTTCGGCGTTTACCAGTCCTTGGTCGGCAAGGTCGGCGCCGGCACCATCAACGTCGACGACGATCGCAAGATCACCGAGATCGCTGCGGCGGTCGGTGTGGTCTTCGGGCTGATCCCGATGACCAACCCGGTGGCGACGGCGTACTTCAAGACCCTGATCGCACTCAAGTCTCGCAACGCGATCATCCTGAGCTTCCATCACGCGGCGCTCGGAGTCGGGAACCAGGTCGGTGAGCTGGCGCAATCGGTGCTGGCCGAGCACGGCGCACCGGTCGACCTCGTGACGTGGGTCAAGGCACGAGGGAGCCGAAAGCTCACCCGGCAGTTCATGACTCATCCGGGGGTCGCGCTGGTGCTCGCTACCGGTGGGGCCGCGATGGTGGCGGCGGCGTACAGCTCCGGAACGCCGGCTCTCGGCGTCGGCCCGGGCAACGCGCCGTGCTGGATCGCGCCCGACGCCGACATCGCGCACGCCGCCGCAGCGGTGGTGGCGTCGAAGTCATTCGACAACGGCGTGATCTGCGGGGCCGAGCACAACCTCGTGGTCGACGACCAGGTGGTGGAGGGTTTCCGGGCCGAGCTCGAGCGGGAGGGCGCCGCGGTACTGACGGACGAGGAGTCGGCCGCCTTTCTGGCGGCGATCGTCGATCCGGAGACGAACCGTTTCCGTCTCGAGACCGTGGGACAGTCCGCAGCCCTGATCGCCGAGTCCGTCGGGATCACGCGGCCCTACGAGATCAAGCTGATCGTGGTGCCGGGCGAATGGGCCGGCGAGGACACTCCGATGGCCGGAGAGAAGATGACGCCGATCCTGTCGCTCTTCACCGTCTCCGGTGACGACGCTGCGATCGACCTGTCCCGGCGGCTGCTGGCATTTATGGGCGGCGGGCACACGGCCATCGTGCACAGCCAGGACCCGGCACGGACTGCCGCGTTCGGCGCGGCGATGCCGACCAGCCGGATCCTGGTCAACTCGCCCGGCAGCCAGGGGGTCGTCGGCGTCACGACCGGGCTGGTGCCGTCACTGACGCTCGGGTGCGGAACCTTCGGAGGCAACTCCACCACCGACAACGTCACCTTCACCCACCTCCGGAACGTCAAACGGCTCGCGCAGTTCGTCGACCCCGATGCCGCCGATGCCGGCTGAGATCCCGACGACACCCACGCGTGTCGTCTGCCTCGGCGGCGGGTGGGTCGCGATCTACGTCGCTCGAGCGCTGCGCGGTGCGATCCGCGCGGGAGAGGTCGAGCTGACGGTGATCAGCCGGGACAACTTCCACACCTTCCATGGCTTCATCGGCGAGATGATCACCGGCAAGATCGCGCCGGGTCAGATCGCCAGCCCGTCACGGCGACTCTTCAAAGGGGCCCGCTTCCACAACGCCGAGATCAGGTCCATCGACACCGAGGCCAAGCTCATCACGGCCAGTCGGCAGATGGACGGTCGCGAACAGGAGATCCCCTACGACCACCTGGTCGTGAGCCTCGGGTCGATGGAGGACCTGTCGCGCTACCCCGGCATCGCCCAGCACACGATGACCCTGAACCGGTACTCCGACGACTTCAAGGTGCGCAACCACCTGCTCGCGATGCTCGAGATGGCCGAGATCGAGAAAGATCCCGTCGAGCGCGCCCGGTTGCTCACCTTCGTCGTCGTGGGGGCGGGCTTCGCCGGCGTCGAGGTCGCCACCGAGATGGAGCACTACTTCCGGTCCCTGGCGCGCAAGGAGTACAGCGGCATCAGCCCGGAGGAGATCCGGGTGGTCCTGGTGCATTCCGGGCCACGGATCCTGCCCGAGCTCGCCACCCGCCAGCCGAAGCTCGTGGACTACGCGGAGAAGTGGCTGGCGAAGTCCGGCTTGGAGGTACGCACCGGCACTCGGATCGCCGCAGCCACCCGCGAGGAGGCCATCCTCAACGACGGCGACCGGATCTCGACCCGGACGATCATCAGCTGTGCGGGCAACGCTCTCTCGCCGCTCCTCGACACGCTCCCGTACCCGCGTGACGAGCGCGGCCGCCTGGTCACCGACGACACCTGCCGGGTCGTCGGCACCGAGGACGTGTGGGCCGCGGGCGACTGCGCGGCGGTGCCACACCCGAAAGGTGACACCTGCCCGCCGTTGGCGATCTATGCGATGTACGCCGGACGGCAGGTTGGGCGCAACATTCGTCGGCAGCTCAACGGCAAGGACCTGAAGCCGTTCAAGTTCACCGGGCTGGGCGACGCGTGCTCCCTCGGCCGGCACCGGGCGGTCTCCCACCTCAAGGGCGTGCGGGTGACCGGATTCCTGGCCTGGGTGCTCTGGCGCGCGTTCTTCCTGTACTACGTCCCGTCCTGGGACCGGAAGGTGCGGATCGCGACCGACTGGCTGGTGACGCCACTGGTCGGCCGCAACATCATCAACATGCGGGTCGAGCAGCCGTATGGCCTCCGGCACGAGCACTACGAACCTGGTCAGCTGGTCGTCAAGCAGGGCGACGTCGGCCAGCAGATCTACGTAGTGACCTCCGGAGAAGCGGAGATCGTGCGAGAGAACCCGGAGGGTGAGGCCCTCGTGACCACTCTTGGGCAGGGTGACCACTTCGGGGAGGTGTCGGTCTTCACCGGTGGCCGCCGGACCGCGTCGGTGCGGGCTGCTCACGCAGCTGGAGCTGATCTCCCTCGGAGGGGAGGAGGCGCTGGCGCTCGCCGAGACGATCAAGACGTTCGGGGACGCGATCAAGGAGCTGCCCAACGAGCCGCCCGCCCCGGCACTAGCCGTTGACGCCGTACCAAGCGACCTGAGCGCCGGCGTCACCGGTCAGCACGACGTAGATGCCGGTCGCGACCGCGCCGACGAAGACGAGGCCGGATAGCACCACCCGCGCGGCACCGGTCCGCGGGTGCCACCAGGCGGCAGCAAGCGCGACGATGCCGAAGCCGGAGGCCACCCAGCGCAGGATTCTGGCCCGATCCTCGTGGGTCTGGAAGAGCTCGCCGAACTCTCCGCTGTAAGGGCCGTTGGCCTCCTCGACCCAGCCGCCGGAGAGGTACGCCGTCCAGATAGCGCCGACCGCGATGATCACGAGCGCAACCATCGGCCAGCGCAGCCGGTCGCGCCAGCTCGGGAGGAGGTAAAGGATGCCGGAGAGGGCGGCGAGCGGACCGAAGATGACCGCCGCGTGGACGACGAGCGCGTGCAGCGGGAGCCCATTGATCTCCATAACGAGGAACACGATCCACCATCCCGAAAGGTTCAGTGAATAGGGTGGCCGCGTGTCGACCATTGATTACACCGACGACCTGCGCCTCGCGCACGTCCTGGCCGACGACGCCGACTCCATCACCGAGGGGCGGTACAAAGCCCTCGACCTGCACGTGATGAGCAAGCCGGACCTCTCCCCCGTGACCGATGCCGACCAGGCCGTCGAGGAGGGCATCCGACGCACGCTGTCGCGGGTCCGGTCCCGCGACGCGGTCACCGGCGAGGAGCACGGCTCGAGCGGCCACAGCCAGCGACGGTGGGTCGTCGATCCGATCGACGGCACCAAGAACTTCGTCCGGGGAGTCCCGGTGTGGGCCACGCTGATAGCGCTGGTGGTGGACGAGGAGGTGGTGCTGGGCGTGGTCTCCGCACCCCTGCTCCAGCGGCGCTGGTGGGCGTCGGCCGGCAACGGCGCCTGGACCGGCCGCTCTCTGCTGAAGGCCACTGCCTGCCAGGTCTCCGACATCCGCCGGCTCGAGGACGCCTCGTTCGCCTACGCCTCCCTGCACGGGTGGGAGGAGCGTGGCCGGATCGAGGACTTCCTCTCGCTGATGCGGCGCTGCTGGCGGACCCGGGCGTACGGCGACTTCTGGTCCTACATGCTGCTCGCCGAAGGAGCCGTCGACCTGGTCGCCGAGCCCGAGCTCCAGGTCTACGACATGGCGGCGCTGGACGTGATCGTCCGCGAGGCCGGCGGCCGGTTCACCTCGCTCGACGGCAACGACGGCCCGTTCGGCGGCAACGCGCTGGCCTCCAACGGCCACCTCCACGACGCCGCGCTCTCGTTCCTCGGCGCGCTTCCGGACGGCCACGACGCGGACTGGCCGGCATCCGAAGGCTCCGTTTCCGACCTACGCGCTCTTCGCGGCCCGCCCGCGGACGACGATGGCCCCGCCGAAGTGGACTGACCCTGGTGTCGGGACCGATCGCGTGAATACCATCCAGACATGCGCATCGGTGAGATCATCAGGTCCAAGCCCAGCCAGGACGTCGTCACGATCAGTCCCGAGGCCGGCGTCCGGGATCTGGTGGCCAAGCTGGCCGAGTTCAACATCGGTGCCCTGATCGTCAGCTCCGACGGCACGACCCTCGACGGGATCGTGAGCGAGCGCGACGTCGTCCGGCACATGCATACCGACGGAACCGTCATCAACAACGTTGTCTCCGCGATCATGACCGAGGTGGTCGAGACCTGCTCCCTCGACGACGACCTCGACGAGGTGATGCAGACGATGACCGAGCGCCGGTTCCGGCATATCCCCGTCGTCCAGGACGGCGCCCTGGTCGGGATCATCAGCATCGGCGACGTGGTGAAGTACAAGATCGGGCAGCTCCAGTTCGAGCGCGACCAGTTGGACGGCTACATCCACCAGACCTGAGGCGCCATTCGGGGCCAGATGCCTCCAGTCGGAAGGGCGGACCGCCGATGGTCGACCGCTGGGGCGCCTTTGTGGCCCGCCGGGCCCGCACGGTGCTGGTCGCCGGCCTGCTGGTCGTCGCCACCGCCGCGGTCTACGGCGCCGGCGTGTTCGACGCGCTGACGGTGGGCGGTCTCGCCGACGAGTCCAGCGAGAGCAGCCGCGAGTACCAGGGAGAGCGGGAGCTGTTCGGCAACCGCGGTCCCGACCTCATCGCGATCTACTCCAGCGACGAGGTCACGGTCGATGATCCGGAGTTCGTTGCGGCCGTGACCGACGTCGTGGAGGGACTCCCGTCGAACGAGGTGGACTTCGTGCTGCCGTACTACGAGGCCGACACGATGGTGAGCGCCATGGAGGCCGATGCCGATGCGATGCCGGCGCCGACGGGCGTGGCGCTGCCGCTGGTGACTCCGGACGAGCACTCGGCGCAGGTCGTCATCTCCCTCGACGGAGAGAACCTCAACGACCTGCTTGAGAGCGGCGACGTCGTACGCCCACAGCTCGAAGCCGCGGGCCTCGACCTCCACGTCGCCGGTCTGTACGCCATCCACACGGACCTCAACGAGCAGACCCGCGAGGATCTCGAGCGCGCCGAGCTGATCTCGGCGCCGGTGGTCGTGCTCCTCGCACTACTGATCTTCGGCAGCCTGGTTGCCGCGACGATGCCGCTGCTGGTGGGCGTCATCGCGCTCCTCGGCAGCCTCGCGGTGATCCGGCTGATCGCGCTCGTCACCGACGTCTCGGTGTTCTCCACGAACGTGATCTCACTGATCGGCATCGGGCTCGCGATCGACTATGCGCTGTTCATCGTCAGCCGGTTCCGTGAGGAGCTGGCCGAACTCCCGATCGACGACCCAGTGGCGCCGGCGGTCGCGATCCGCCGGACCATGGCGACGGCCGGCCGAACCGTGCTGTTCTCGGCGCTGACGGTGGCCGCCTCCCTGGCCACCCTGCTGATCTTCCCGCAGACGTTCCTGAAGAGCATGGGGTACGGCGGCGTGGCCGCCGTCCTGATCGCGATGTTGGCCGCGCTCACGGTGCTGCCGGCGGTGCTGGTGCTGCTCGGGCGGCGGATCGACAACGGCCGTCTCCCGTGGCGCCGCGGCCGTCCCGTGGCCTCTCCCGAATCCGGCGCCCGCTGGGCGGCCCTGGCCCGCGGTGTGATGCGTCGTCCGGTCATTGTGCTGATGGTCACCGCGGTGCTGCTGCTCGCCGTCGCCTCGCCGTTCCTCGGTGTCCGCTGGGGAAGCATCGACCAGCGCGTCCTCCCGGCCGACTCCGAGGCCAACATCGCGTTCGACCGGCTCGAGGAGTTCGGTCCCGAGACGTCCTACGCCAACGTGCTGCTGGAAGGCGTCGACTCCGCCGCGACCGCGGCGTACCTCGCGGACGTGACAGACCTAGGTCGCGGTGCCGCAGCGGGAGCGATCGCGCAGGACGGCGACAACGTGCTGGTCCGGGTGGCCTGGCCAGGCGGCAATCAGACCGAGGCGGCACAGACATTCGTCCGGGATCTGCGCGAAGTCGATGTCGAGGGCGGTACCGCGCTGGTCGGGGGCCTGAGCGCGGAGACCGTCGACCTGATCGACTCCGTCGGCTCGCACCTCCCCTGGATGGGCGGGATCGTCGTCCTGGTGATGTTCGTGCTGCTCTTCATCGCGTTCGGGTCGCTGGTCCTGCCGGTGAAGGCGATCGTGATGAACGCCTTCTCGATCACCGCGTCGTTCGGCGTGATCACCTGGATCTTCAGCGACGGGCACCTGGGAGACCTGCTCGACTTCACTCCGCAGGGGTATCTCGACGCCAACACCCCGATCCTGATGCTGGCTGTCCTGTTCGGCCTCTCGATGGACTACGAGGTGTTCCTGCTCTCGCGGATCCGCGAGCAGTGGGACCTCACCGGCTCCAACACGCTCGCGGTCGAGAACGGCGTGAAGAAGACCGGCGGCATCATCACCAGCGCCGCCCTCCTGTTGGCAGTCGTGATCGGGGCGTTCGCGACGGGTGGCGTGGTGCTGACGAAGATCCTCGGCGTCGGGATGCTCGTCGCCCTGCTGGTCGACGCCACCATCGTCCGGGCGGTCATGGTGCCCGCGACCATGCAGCTGCTCGGCAGCCGCAACTGGTGGGCTCCGGGCCCGCTGGCCCGCTGGTGGGAGCGGCACGGCTTCCACGAGGGCGACGCTCGTGCGGCCGCATCATCGTTCGCACCCCCGCCGTACTACGCCCCGTCGCCGTACCCGCCTCCGCCTCCGTACGTCCCGCCGAAGGGCGCCTCGCCGGCGCCGCCACTGCCTCCGAAGCAACCGCCCGCCGTCGGCCCGACCGGCACCATCCTCAGGCCACCGGACAAATGAGCCCGGCTAGGCTCGTGGCCCATGGACAAGCCTGAGATCGACTTTCCCGACTTCGACCCGCCGGCCGACCTGGTGGTCACGGACCTCACCGAGGGCGAGGGCGCCGAGGCCGCGTCGGGCACCACCGTCAGCGTGCACTACGTCGGCGTCGCGCACTCGACCGGCGAGGAGTTCGACGCGTCCTACAACCGCGGCGAGCCGCTGCAGTTCCGGCTCGGCATCGGTCAGGTCATCTCGGGCTGGGACCAGGGCGTCCAGGGCATGAAGGTCGGCGGCCGGCGTCAGCTGGTCATCCCGCCGCACCTTGGCTACGGCGACCGCGGTGCGGGCGGCGCGATCAAGCCGGGCGAGACCCTGATCTTCGTGGTCGACCTGCTCGAGGTGAAGTAGCCCCGAACTACCAGGGGAAGTCGTCGGGCGTCTCCGGGTCGACGACCCGGGCGGACGCGCTGGCGACACTCACCAGGTCGCCCTTCACCAGCTGCCGGCCGCGGCGGGTCTCGATCTCACCGTTGACCCGGACAACGCCACCGGCGAGCAGCTGCTTGGCCTCGGACCCTGACTCGACCAGGTCCGCGAGCTTCAGGAACTGCCCGAGCTTGATGCTCTCGTCCTCTATCCGGACGTTCGTCGGGTCACTCATGCCCAAATTCTAGTGAACGAGTACCGCAATTGTGTGGATGAGCACGCCGACGAGACCGCCGACAATTGTTCCGTTGATCCTGATGAACTGCAGGTCGCGGCCCACATGCAGCTCGATCCGCTCCGCCGCCTGCTTGCCGTCCCACCGTTCGATGGTGTGCGTGATGACCGCGGTGAGCTCCGCGCCGTACCGGTCGACGGCGAAGACCGCGAGGTCTGCGGCCATCTCGTCCAGCCGCTGACGCAGCTCGTCGTCGGCGGCCAGCCGGTCGGAGAAGGCCTGCATCTCCTGCATCAGCCGAAGTCGTACGGCGCCCTGCGGATCGGCGAGCGAGGTGGTCAGGGCGCGGCGCAGAGCGTTCCACAGCGAGATGCCCGAGGAGATCACCGCTGGGTGCTCGAGCAGCCGGTCCTTGAACCGCTCCGTCCGGGTCTGCATGTCTGGCTCGGTGAGCAGGTCCTGGGCCAGCTGCTTCAGCATCGAGTCCAGGGCCTGTCGAGCCCGGTGGCGCGGGTCGGAGCGGATGTCGCCGACCCAGCGCACCATCTCGAGGTGGGCGCGCGCTGTCACCGCCTCGTTGAGGCGGTCGGGCGCCCACCATGGGGCACGCTCACCGAGAACATCGCGGACGGTGTCGGGGTTCTCCTTCAGCCAGTCATGGAGTTCGGCCAGAGCCAGGTCGACGAGACCGTGGTGCAGGTCATCGAGGAGCGCCTCGTCCAGCAGCCCACCCAGCAGCGGGGCGATCGGCTCCTCGCGGAAGCGAGGGATCAGCGCGTCGTTGACCAGCGCCTCGATGTGCTCGTCGCGCACCTTGCTCAGCGCGATCGCCGCCAGCTCCGCGAACTCGTCGACGACCCGGCGGGCATTCTCCTCGCGGTTCAGCCACGTCGCCGTCCGCGCCGAGATCGTGGCAGCCGCGATCCGCTCGCGGATGATCTCCTCCTGGAGGAAGTTCTCTCCCACGAACTCCTCCAGCCCGCGACCGAGGTCGTCCTTGCGCTTCGGGATCAGGGCGGTATGAGGGATCGGGATCCCGAGCGGGTGCTTGAACAGCGCCGTGACCGCGAACCAGTCCGCGATCGCGCCCACCATCGAGGCCTCCGCTCCGGCGTTCACGAAGCCGAGGAAGCCGTCTTGCTCCTGGGTGAGGAGGTACACCGCGGCCGCGAACAGCAGGAGGGAGACCGCCACGGTGCGCATCCGACGCAGCCCGCGCCGACGCTCGGCGTCGGCTGCGGGGTCCACGGCGAGCATCGACATCACCGCCCATCCTTGCGCAACCGGTGCAGCGGGTCGTGGAACACTGCCGCCCATGTCCACCGTGATCACCTTCGGGACCTTCGACGTCTTCCATGTGGGGCACCTGAAGGTCATCGAACGCGCCGCGGAGCTCGGCGACCGCCTGGTCGTCGGCGTGTCGGCCGACGACCTCAACCTCCGAAAGAAGGGCCGCGCCCCGGTGTTCAGCCAAGCCGAGCGGCTCGCGATCGTGGCTGCCCTCCGCGACGTCGACGAGGTCTTCCTCGAGGAGAGCCTGGAGGCCAAGCGCGAGTACATCCAGCGATTCGGCGCCGACGTGCTGGTGATGGGAGATGACTGGAAAGGGCGTTTCGATGAGTTCGAAGACGTCTGCGAGGTGGTGTACTTGCCACGCACGCCTGCGATCTCCACGACGGCTCTGATCGAGAAGATCTCGGGCACCTACTGATCCAAAGTCCCGCCCCCGATCCGCCCCTGTTCGGCCCTTCCCCGTTCCGCCCGACACTGGAGCTGATGTCGATGCCCCGGCGACTCCTGCTGGGCTCCGTCGCGGTCGCGACCGCCGCTGCCGCGCTGCTGTTGCCGACCGCGACCGCCTCGGCCGACCCGCGCCCGCGACCCAACTCGGTGCTCGACCGCGCGGACGCGATCCTCGATGGAGCGGGTGACCCCGCGTCGTACCGGCTGGACGCCTCGATGGTGCTCCGCGACGTGTTCGTCGCCCGGCCGACCATGGACGACATCGAGAAGTGGCGAGCGACCCGGATGCTGGCCCGGCCGAGTGACCGAGGGGGCGACCCGTACGGCGACGGCTACCGGGTCCCCTCCACCCGAACCTGTCGCGGACCGATCTGCGTTCACTACGTCCGCAGCACCCGCGACGCGCCCCCCGACAAGGCCTGGGCGACCACGACGCTGCGGGTGATGAGCCGGGTCTGGCGCGCCGAGGTGCGCCGGATGGGCTTCCGGCCGCCGCCGCGCGACGGACGGCACGGTGGAGACGGTCGGTTCGACGTCTACCTCAAGGAGCTCGGGATCGCAGGGGCTCTACGGCTACTGCGCACCCGAGTACCGCGTCGGGCGCCAGCGGCACGTCGCCTCCGGCTACTGCGTGCTCGACGACGACTTCGCCAAGAAGCAGTACGGCGTGAAACCGATGGTCAGTCTGCGGGTGACCGCCGCGCACGAGTTCTTCCACGCGATCCAGTTCGGCTACGACTTCCGGGAGGACCCCTGGTTGCTCGAGTCGACCGCCGCGTGGATGGAGGAGCAGGTGGCCGACGGCGCCAACGACAACCGTCGCTACCTCCCCTACGGACAGGTCGCCAAGCCCTGGACCTCGCTGGACCGGTTCGATCCCTCCGGCTTCAACCAGTACGGCAACTGGGTGTTCTGGGAGTACCTCGGCGAGCGCTTCGGGACCGACGTGGTGCGGGCCGTCTGGCGCCGGGCCGCGGCGTACGACGGCGCGCCGGACCGCTACTCCGTGGCCGCGCTGCGCCGGACCCTGGCCCGGTACGGCGGGCTGCCCGCGACGTTCGCGGCGTACGCGGCGGCGCTGACGAAGCCCGCGCGGTCGTTCCCCGAAGGGGCCGCCTGGCCGGCCGCCAGGATCGGCACCGGCCGGCTCGGCCGGAAGGACAGACACGCGCATGTCGCACTGCGCATCAACCACCTCGCGTCCCGCAGCATCGCGGCGCGGCCGGCTCGGGGGCTGCGCGGCCGCTGGGGGCTCGAGATCACCATCCACGCGCCCGCACGCAAGACCGGGCCGGCGGCGTACCTCCAGGTGACCGGCCGCAACCGCGATGTCCGCCATCGCCCGATCGTGCTGACCGCCAACGGCGTTGGACGGGCCCGGACCCATTTCAACGCCAAGCGGGTGCGCCGGGTCACGATCACTCTGGCCAACGCCTCGACCCGCCAGCGCCGGGTCTTCGAGCTGAGTGCGAGGGTGTTCAGACGTCGCTAGGGGCAGGCGATCGTCGCCTCGGCGAGGCAGATGTCCCAGCCCGGGCCACCGTTGGCTCGGTCGAACCCACCCTTTCCGACGAGGAAGTCGTTGCCGCCGAGCCCGCGCAGGTTGTCGCGGCCGCGCAGCCCGTCCATGTAGTCGTTGGCCGCTGAGCCGATCATCGTGTCGCCGCGGCGAGTGCCCAGCGTGTTATCGATATTGCGAAGCCGCATGTGGCCGCCCTTCCAGGAGGCGCGACCCTTCCCGATGTTGACCGTCACAGCGCGACGATGGCTGCTGAAGTCGAGCTGGTTGGCGTCGCCTTGTCCGTCGACGGATCCGGTGAACCCCGGGTCGATCACCCTGAACTGGTCGCCTGCGGGACCACCCAGGGCCGTGACCGGGCCCTTGCCGAGCGCGATCTGATCGCCGTCGGCTCCACCGTTGGCGATGGTGCGACCGGTGACCTGGATGTAGTCGGTCCCGGGGCCGCCGTTGACGACGCCGCCGCTGGCAAACAGGACATCGTTGCCGCCACGACCGCTGATGCGGTCGTCGCCACCTCCACCGCGCAGGTCGTCGTCTCCGTCGCTGCCGCGCATCACGTCGGCCTGGGCGGTGCCCTCGATCGTCTCGACCGCCACCACGTCGCGGCCGGCACCGACCACGTCCTGGCCGTTGCGGATCCGGATCGAACCCTCGACGTTCAGGTAGGTCACGTAGTCCTTGCCGCGGCCGCCGGCGATCCGGTCGTCGCCGGCGCCCTCGGCGACGTAGTCGTCACCCTTGCCACCGCGCACCGTGTCGTCGCCGTCACCCGGAGTAATCGCGTCCTTGCCGGCGCCACCCAGGATTCGGTCGTGGCCGTCTCCACCGGCGATCTGGTCCTTGCCGCCGTCGCCCTGGATGTAATCGTTGCCGTCGCCGCCGATGATCGTGTCGTTGCCCCGACCGCCGCAGATCACGTCATTGCCGCCCCTGTCGAAGAACGTGTCATTCCCTGGACCCAGCCAGACCACGTCGGTGAGCGGGGTGCCCTCGAACTCGTCGTCGGCCACGGTTCCGACAATCGTCGCTGGCACTCCCTTGCACGTGGGTGCCGCCGCTTGTGAGGAGGGCGCCGCGAGGACGCCGGCGAAGGTCAGGGAGCCGATCAGGACGCCGAGTTTGATGCGCATGGTGGGGTCAACGATGAACCCTTCAGGGAGTCACCCTTCACAGACCCGCGATGTGACACGATGGTCCGCCTCGCCGCCATGACGTGCGGCGGCCGGGTAGCAACTAGCCGAAGCACAGCACCAGATCACAATCGCGCACGCCGCAGTGTCCAGCCAGCCCGCGCGTGTCCTCGTTCCCTACCTCTCGAAAAATCGCTTCCTGGTCTGCGCGACCACCTGACCGTCGCGCACCAGGATCTGGTCTCCCGCGAACCTCGATTGCCGGATCCTCCGGGGCATGGATGGGCCGCGCGAGCAACGTCGTGGGCTGGGGTGGATACCGGTCAGCAGCTTCCAGTTGCCGTACAGCGGGAGCGGGTACGCCCAGCGGCAGGCTCCCGGCTCGCCGCTCCCCGGGGTGGGTGAGCCCGGTGGGTCCTCGGGGGACCAACCGCCCCAGTCCGTGCGGCCCGGACGGGAGTGACGTCACCCGAATCGGCGTCGTCCGAGGAGGGCGACGAGCACCAGCACCGCGACGCAGACGACGAACCCGATGCCGATCGCCCAATAGAGACCGGAGACCAGTACGTCCCAGATCGAGCCGACCAGCTCGTAGTCGGTGCTGGATCCCAACTCTCTGATCACCACGCCGCGGGCCACCAGCAGTGCGACGACCAGGGAGAGCAGCCCTCCGATCGAGCTCGCGGCCAGCCAGACCGCTGCCTTTCGGCGTTCCGTGGCTGCCAGCATGGTCAGCGCGACCAGCACCAGCCAGATCGCCGGCACCCAGTACCCCGCGGCATCGAGGAGCTGGTACGCCGCCCGGACCTGGTCGAGGTCGCTCGCCCGGATCAGCGGCACGCTGGCCTCGACCGACGGCACCGCGGAGGCGTCCACGAGACCACGTTGGTCGAGGCCCTGGGCGATGGAGTCGTAGACCGGGCCGAGCTGCACGACGACGCGACCGTTCTCGGTCACCTGACGATCGCCGTCGTCCTCCAGGATCCGCACCGCCTGTTGGTGGGCCGTCCGATTCGCGGCGCGCCAGACCGTCTCGAACTCGGAGCTCTCGACGGCGGTGCCCACGGCCGCGGCCACGAGGTCGCGCTGGCCGGCGTCCAGGGTGGTGCCGGTGGCGTTCTCGACCGACGTAACGGCAGCACCCTCCAGGGCGCCGACGGCCGCCGCCTGGACCTTCTCGTCCGAGGCGAGCGGGCCGACGGTGTCGACGTAGGCGTCAGAGTCGGCGACGACGGTGGCCAACCACGCCGAGGCGAGGGCGATGGGCAGCAGCAAGGCCGCGAGAAGAGCGAACAGTCGCCACAGCAGACCCCGGAGTCCAGTCATCGGGCGATCCTCACATACCGGGGGATGGCAGGATCGGGGGCATGGACCTGCGCCTGGACCACCTGCGCCTCGAGCGCACCGGCCTGGCCGAGGCTGTCTACGCCCCCGGCAAGTCGCCGGTCCAGTGCGCCGAGGCGGTGGCCGGCCTGCTGGCCGGGCCGGGCTCCGGTCCGGTGCTGCTCACCAGGGCGACCGCCCCGCAGACCCAGGCCGCGATCGCGCAGTGCCCGGAAGCGGTGACCACCGCGGCCGGCACGGACGAGTCCGGGACGCCGCTGAGCACACTCACCTGGGGCACCCTCCCCGCCACCGGCCGCACCGCCCTGGTGCTGACGGCCGGCACCAGCGACCTGCCCGTGGCCCGCGAGGCCGCGGCCGTGCTGGCCGCGTATGGGCACGAGTCGGAGGTGATCGCCGACGTGGGCGTCGCCGGACTGCATCGGGTGCTGGAGCAGCAGGACCGGATCGCGGCCGTCGACGTCGTCCTGGTCGTGGCCGGCATGGAAGGCGCCCTGGCGAGCGTCGTCACCGGGCTCACCAAGGCTCCAGTGATCGCGGTGCCGACCAGCACCGGCTACGGCTCGGGCTTCGCCGGAGTCACCGCGTTGCTCGGAATGATGGCCTCCTGTAGCCCGGGCGTGACCGTGGTCGGCATCGACAACGGCTTCGGTGCCGCGTGCGCGGCCGTGCGGATCCTGGCGGCGCGCGAATGACGCTCGACCATCAGCTCACGGACCTGGACCAGCGGCTTCGCGGCCTCGGCTCGGTCGTGGTCGCCTTCTCCGGTGGCGCCGACTCCGCGTTCCTCCTGGCGGCCGCGGTGCGAGCGCTCGGCCCCGAGCAGGTCGTCGCAGGGACGGCGATCAGCCCCTCGCTGCCGGCGAGCGAGCTCGACCAGGCGGCGGAGTTCGCGCGCAGCCTCGGCGTGCGGCACCTGACCCCCGCGACCGACGAGATGAGCCGACCGGGGTACGCCGCCAACGGGCCGGACCGATGCTTCCACTGCAAGGCCGAGCTGCTCGACGTACTCATCCCGACCGCGGCCCGGCTCGGGATCGAGACGGTCGCGACGGGCACCAATGCCGACGACGCCCGCGACGGCTTCCGCCCCGGCATCCGCGCGGCGGCGCTCGCCGGCGCGGTCACCCCGCTGCGCGACGCGGGGCTCACGAAGGCCCAGGTCCGGGCGGCATCGCGGGCCTGGGGCCTGGTCACCGCCGACAAGCCGGCCGCGGCCTGCCTGTCCAGCCGGGTCGCCTACGGCATCCAGATCAGCCCCGCCCGGCTCGGCCGGATCGAGCAAGCCGAAGCCGATTTGCGGAACGCTCTGCTCGATGCCGGGCTCCCAGTCCGGGACCTGCGGGTGCGCGACCTCGGCGACCGGGCTCGGGTCGAGGTGGATCCCGAGCTCGTCGACGAGCTCGCGCGACGACCCGATCTACTCGGCACGGTTACCGGCTTCGACCGGGTCGAGGTCGATCCCCGCGGCTTCCGCTCCGGGTCCATGAACGAGGCGCTCGGCGCATGACCGGCCGGGTCGGCTGGATCGACGCGAGTGGCGGGGTGAGCGGCGACATGCTGCTCGGCGCCTGCCTGGACGCCGGCGTGGACCTGGCGATGGTCCGTGACGCCATCGACCGGCTCGACCTACCCGAACACGTCGAGATCGGCAGCGAGCCGACCGAACGCGCCGGGATCGGGGCCACCCGGGCGATCGTCACCACGGCCGAGTCCCGGCAGCGCCGAACGCTGCCCGACGTTCTCGCGTTGCTGGCCGCCGTGGAGCCCGAGGTACGGACCCCCGCCGAAGCGGTGTTCGGTGCGCTCGCGGACGCGGAGGCCCGAGCGCACCGGGTCGCGGCCGAGAACGTGCACTTCCACGAGGTCGGGGCGCTGGACAGCATCGCCGACGTGGTCGGCGTGGTCGCTGCGATCGTGTCCCTCGACCTCGACCGGCTGGTGTGCAGCCCGATCGCACTGGGCGGCGGCCGGGCGCAGACGGAGCACGGACCGATCCCGGTGCCCGGACCCGCGGTGGTCGAGCTGCTGCGGGCTCATGACGCGCCGGGCTTCGGCGGTCCCGTGGACATCGAGCTGGCCACGCCCACCGGCGTCGCGCTGATGGTGACCCTCGCCGACGAGTTCGGTCCGCTTCCCGGGCTGCGACCGGAGCTGGTCGGGTCCGGTGCCGGCGCGGCCGAGCCCGACGGGCACGCCAACCTGACCCGGCTGGTCGTCGGTGTACCCATGGGTGCTCGCGGCGCCACCAGCGAGGTCGTCCTCGAGGCGAACGTCGACGACCTCGACCCCCGACTTTGGCCAGGCGTGCTGACGGCGCTCCTGGCGGCCGGCGCCGCCGACGCCTGGCTGACGCCGATCGTGATGAAGAAGGGCCGCCCGGCGCACACCCTCTCGGTACTCGCCGCCCCCGACCTCGTGGACCGCATGGAGCGGCTGATCCTCACCCACACCAGCACGATCGGGCTGCGCCGGCACTCCGTCGAAAAGCTGGCGCTCCCCCGCGAGACCGTTGAGGTCGAGGTCTACGGCGAGCGGGTGGGGGTGAAGCTCGCGAGAATCGACGGCGAGGTGGTCACCGCCACCCCCGAGTACGACGACATCGCGCGGGTGGCCGCGGCCAAGGGCGTCCCCGAGCGGGCCGTCCTGGACGCGGCGCGTGTTGCGGCCGAGCAGCGGTGACCTGGTTACCGTTCGTGGCGCCGATTCGGTAACTCACTCACCGCTGAGCCACGTCGGCACGGGCCTGCGGTGACCTGGTTACCGAATGTGGCGCCGATTCGGTAAACAACTCACCGACGGCCTCAGCGCCGCCAGGCTCGCAGCCGACGGCCGGTGGGCGACGGGGCATCAAGGGTCGCGGTCTGCTCCCAGACCCGCCGCCACGGGGCGACGTCGGGACCGGACGGGTCGGGGGTCGCGTCCTGTGCCGCCCGGCGCCGGGCCTCCCACCAGGTGCTTCGCTCCTCGTCGATCAGCGCACCCACCGCCGTCCGGATCCGGGGCGCGAGGGAGCGAGGCGATTCGTCCTCGCCCGGCCAGATCGGCTCTCCGAACCTCAGCGTGAGCTGACGCCGACCGCGGCTCGGCCAGTTCTGACCGCGCGGCATCGCGGCGAACGTGCCCCGGTGCGCGATCGGCACCACCGGCACGCCGTACTGCGTGGCGAGGTAGGCGGCACCCAGCTGGAACCGGCCGACCCAGCCGTCCTTGGACCGGGTGCCTTCGGGGTAGATCACCAGGCTCCAGCCCTCGGCGAGCAGGTCGCCGGGCGTGGTGGCCAGGGTGCCGCCGCGACGGTCGATCGGGAAGGTGTTGAACACCATCGCCGAGCCGACCGCTCGCCACCAGGTGTCGAAGAAGTAGTCGGCGGCGGCGGCCACCGCGGTCTTGCGCCGCCACTCGTCGGGAAGCGACAGGAGGATCAGCGGGGTGTCGAGGTGCGAGGCGTGATTGGCCACGAAGATGACCGGCCCGTCGATTCGGGAGAGGACGTCGAGCCCCTCGACCCGACGGCGTACCTGCGACCGCATCAGCGGTTCGAGAACGCCCTTCTGCGCGACCTCGCGCGCGGCCTTGCCGCGGCGGGTCCGGGCCCACTCGGTGCGGAACACCGTGGTCCGCGCCGGCGGCACGAACTCCTCGGCCGAACGCGGCACCTGCGAACGCCGGCCCCAGCGCCAGCCGCGCGCCATGGTGCGGACGTCGTCGACGCTCCCAGAAGTGAAATCAGTGAGGAAGCCCATTACTTGACGTCCGCGATCAGGTGCGGCGGGTTGTGGAGGTAGGTGATCGAGGGGTCGGTCCCGACGGTGCCGGACACCATCTCGAGCGCGTCCTGGAGCGTCGTTGCCGCGCGGAAGCCCAGCCGCGCGGCGGCCCGCCGATCGGCACCCACCCACACGACGTCGTCGACGTGGTCCATCGCGTGTGCCGCCCAGTACCACATGTAGAAGGGGTGGACCCCGTGGTAGGCGTGCGAGGTCCGGTACAGGTGGATGTACCAGGGATCGCTGGCGAACTGCTGCTCGTACTTCTCCGCGATCAGCACCGGGTCGGTCGACTCGGCGAGGATCTCCTCGTAGAAGTCGACGTACGACGGGTGGTGCAGCTGGTTGAAGCCCTGGTTGAGCGGGTGGTACAGGATCACCGCGCCGCCGCGGCGGACGACCGGCTGACCGCGGTAGGAGTTGAAGTAGTAGCCGAGGCCCATGCAGGTCGCGAGGATCGGGTTCATCGTGCTGTTGACGTTGTAGGGGCCGAGGTAGGGCACCCCCATCACCAGGACGTCCGACTGCCCCTGCACCTCCACCAGCTGCTGCCGATGCACGTTTGCGATGGTCAGCTCGTGCACGGCCTCGGTGTCGCCGGCGTGCACGCCGGTCAGGCCGTACGGGGCCCGCAGGTCGTGGAACATCTTGTGCTTGAGCCGGGCGGGCGCCACCGAGAGCGCCCGGCGCATCCCGAGCATCGTGGCCTGGTCCTTGACCGACCACTCCCACTCCCGCTTCATCAGGAAGTCGTAGGGCGCCGGGAACACGTCGTTGTTGAGCGTGGTCTCGATCTGGAAGATGTTGAGGTGCTCCTTGAGGAGCTTGCCCATCCGCCAGGCCGAATGGTGCAGGTGCGACTTCTTGTGGTCCATGAACGAGTGCGAGCGGACCATCGTCTTGGGGTTGTGGTGGTGCCGCAGCGATTTGTACGACGCCAGCCCGATCGGCACCGACTTGTGGCCACCGTCCATCGCTACCAGGTTGACGTTGACGTAGACGAGCAAGTCGGACTCGGCGGCCCGCTTGTTGATCTCGACGTCCTCGCCCTGGTCGGTGAGCCCGATGTGCAGCAGGTTGTCGCGGTCCTCGGCGTCGTGGTTGTAGAGCATGCCCTGCGGCCCGAACGAGCGCCAGACGCGCTCACCGACGATGTGCCGTAGCTCGGCCGGGGTCATCCGGCGGTGCAGCGCGTTGGCGGCGATCAGCTGGACGTCGTCGACGCCGGCTTCGGCGGCCAACGTCAGCACCTGCTCGATGATCCGCTGGCGGATGTCGGGCGCGCGCATCGGCGGCAACGGCAGCGACAGGTCGTCGAACGCGACTGTCAGCCGCATCCCCGCCCGCAGCTGGGTCGGCAACGGGTCCTGGTCGACCGGGTGGAGAAGCGCATCACGGATCGCGCCATCGACGTCGTCGATCGCGGGCAGCGACTCGGGTGGGTAGATCGCTCGGGTCCCGAGCGGGAAGTTCTCGAGCCGGAACCCCTCCCCCTCGTGGACCACGATCGGCGGGGTGCGGTCGTCCACCTCGAGAACGAATCCGGGCCTGCTCATTTCTTGCTCCTCGGGTCGAAGGCCACCTTCACGGTTCCGAGCCGGCCGGCTCCGTGGGCGTGGTCGAGTGCTTCCCGCCAGCGGTGCAGCGGGTAGGCGGCGATGGTCTTGGCGAGCGAGCCGACGGCGTCGCCCGCGAGCAGCTCGGTCGCAACCTCGAACGCACCCCGGCCGTCGAGGCCGGGCTCGCGCTGCGCCGAGGAGTAGGTGCCGATGACGGCGAGCTCGCGGAACCACGCTGCCGACAGGTCCGCCGCCGCGGGCATTCCGGAGAGCACCACCCGGCCACCGGCCCGGGTCGCGTTGACCGCGGTCTCGAGGGACTGCTTGCTGCCCACCGCATCGACTGCCACGTCCACGCCTCCGAGGAGGTACGACGGCCCCATCTCGGGCTTGACCAGGAACGCGCCCGTGGCCCGGCGCAGTCGGCGCAGCACCTCACCGGGCGCGACCACCTCGGTGGCGCCCAGCGCGAGTGCGAGCTCCTTCTGGTGTCCGTGCTTGGCCACCACCGTGATCTCGCCGGCACTGGTCAGGCTCCGGATGGCCAGCGTCGCCAGCAGACCCACGGATCCGGCGCCGCTCACCAGCACCCGGTCGTTGTGCTGGATGCCGGCGCGGAGCGCGGTGTGCACCGCGCACGCCATCGGCTCGGTCAGCACCGCCTGCTCGTCCGAGTAGCCCTCGGGCACTACGTGTAGCTGGCTGCGGTGGGCGCTCAGGGTCTCGCCCCACCCGCCGCCGGTATCGGCGCAGAAGCCGGTCTGCAGTCCCGGCTTGAGGCCGCCGACGGTGATCCGGCCGCAGCGGTTGGTGGCCCCCACCTCGCACGCCTCGCACGGCTCGACGTCGCGGGCCGCGCAGGTCAGCACCGGGTCGACGACGACCCGGGTGCCGGCCGGTAGGTCCTCGCAGTCGTCGAGCAGGTCGGCCACCACCTCGTGACCCGGCACGAACGGCAGCGACACCAGGGACGAGAAGTAGAGGCTGGTCCGTCCGGACAGGGCGCCGAGATCGGACCCGCAGACACCCGAGAGCCGGGTCCGCAGCCTGGCCCAGCCGGGCCGGTCGACTCGCGGCTCGTCGATGGTGACGAGCCTCAGCGGGGCGGCGTACCCCGAGAGCAGGCCGGGGACCCGTCCGCCGATCGCCCTGCCGGCAAGATGGCGGGGCAAGGAGCGGTACATCTCCAGCGCGAGCATCAGCGACTCGCTCCCGCCGGGTTGAGCGGCCTTCCGGTCGCGTCCGGACTGGCCCAGTCGACGATCTCCCAGCGGTGCCGGCGAGCGTGCCGGAACAAGGTGACGTCCGGCCGCACCGCCACCGGGCGGCCAACGGCCTCGAGCATCGGCAGGTCGGAGTGGCTGTCGGCGTAGGCGTAGGACTTGGTGAGGTCGATGTCGTTGCGGCGCGCGTAGTCCCGGATCCACGCGGAGCGGGATTCGCCGGTCAACGGCGAGGAGTCCAGGTAGCCCGTGCAGATCCCCCGCTCGTCGACGCCCAGCTCGGCGGCCACGATGTGGTCGAACAGCGGCGCCAGCGGCCGGGTGAGCGGCCGGATCGCCCCGGTGATCAGCACGGTCGGTTGCCCGGCGGCCCGATGCTCGCGGACGCGTCGTACGGCGGCGGGCGCGAGTCGGGCCAGCACGTGGTCGGTCAGCACCTCATCGACGATCTCGTCCAGGCCGGCCAGGCGGGCGCCGGCGTACTCGCGGTAGATGGCTCGCAGGAACGCGCTCCGATCGGATCGCTCGGCGCGGATCAGCCCCGGCAGTCGCGCGCTCATCCGGCCGACCTGGGCGGTGCGCTCGGCGGACGACATCTCCTGCAGTCGCAGCCACAGGTAGGTCTCGATGACGTTCGACGACAGCAGCGTGCCGTCCATGTCGAAGAACGCCGCGACCCGGTCTCCTGTCGGCTGCTTGAGACCCACCGGCCGGGGTGCGCGCGCACGACGCAGCTCGTCGAGCTTGCGGATCGGCTCGGTGACCGCGGGACAGTGAATGTCGCACAGGTAGACCTGCCAGTCGACGACCGAGGTGTCGAACGCGAAGCGCTCTTGGTCCTCGGCCGACAGCGACTCGAACAGCGCCATCGTCCGGTCGTCGGAGAAGCGCAGGTCCGCCTGTGTGTACTCGTTGTAGATGTCGAGGTAGCGGCGCAGGAACTCCAGCCGCCGGCCCTGCTGGTCGAGCTTGCGAGCCAGGTCGCGGGCCCGCTCGCTGCGCGGGGCGTGGTCGATCACGTAGTTGGCCACCTTGTGGGCGCGCTCGCTGGTCGACAGCAGCCGCTCCACGGACTGAGCCCCAGGGAACCGCCAGTCGGGGAGCCGGGCCGCACCACGGTCGCCATCAGCGAACGGATGTTCGTCGAAGTAGGCGCGCACGTTGTCGTAGAGGGCACTGAACGTCAATGGGTTGCGAGCGCCCGAGGAGACGTGGAAGTACGCCGGCTCCCCGACCTCGGGCTGATGCGCGAGCACCGCGACCAGTGCCGCGACCACGTGGTCGACCGGCACGATGTCGACGATCGTGTCGGCGGCCGCAGGAAACTCCGGCAGCTCGCCCCGGCCGTAAGCGAGGATCAGCGGCTCGGCCATCTTGAAGCCCTCGATCCACCCGATGTGCGGACGCTCGAGCGCGGACTCGATGATGCTCGGTCGCACGATCGAGACCGGGGCCTCGGCCGCGTGCGCCTCGACCACCCGCTCCCCCATGGCCTTGGTGAACGTGTAGCAGTCGGTCCAGCCGAGGCTGCGGGCCCGCTCGGTGCCGAGCCGGACCAGCTCCTCCTTGACCCACTCCTTGCGCCGATCCTCGACCGCCGAGGCTGCGGTGAGCAGGCCGGCCCGGCCGTGCGACCGCTCCGCCTCCTTGCGGAATCCCGCGAGCAGCTCGGAGTCCCGGGACCGCTGGTCGACCAGCTGGCCCTGCGCGAGTCCCCAGGCGAGCTCGGCCTCCAGGTCGACGTCGTGGTCGACCGGACCCTCCGGGATGTTGCCGCGGCGTCGGCCGGCGACGTACGCCGTCGACACGTGCACGTAATGAACCCGGTCGCCGATCTCGCTGATCCGGTCGAGCAGCCCGCGGGTGCCCACAACGTTGGTCGTGAACGCCTCGTTGACCGGCGGGTTGAACGACACGTCGCCGGCGCAGTGCACGACCGCGTCGATATCATCAGGCAGCGCAGGCACGTCCGCGATGTCACCCTCGAGCACACCCACTCGAGCGGCGTCGCAGCCCTCGAAGATCGACTTCTGCAGCAGCGCAGCGACTCGCTCCTCGGCGCCGGTCGAGCCGCGCGGGCGCACCAGGACGGTGATCCTGGCTTCAGGCACCTCGCTGAGCAGGCGCTGTAGCAGCGCCTCGCCCACGAACCCGGTGACGCCAGTGAGCAGGACATGCTTGCCCGACAGGCGCTCGCCGATCCCGGTTGCCATTCACCACTCCTTCGCCCGCGAGACTCGGATGCTGGAATCACCGAGCAACTTACCCGTTGAGAGACCCGGGCTGCCCGGCGACCGAGGCGAGACTGTCGTATTGCGGTCCACCTCTTCGTAGCAGTAGTGAGGAGCCGCCCACGAGTGGCCGTCACGACCACAGGAGATGACACACATGCCGCATCCGGAGCCCGTCGCCCGCCTTCTCTTCGAGCTCACCGAGCCGATCTCGCTCGTCAACTTCTTCTCTCCGGAGCCCAACGACTCGATGGCTGCGCTCGGTCTCCCCGACTACTGGGCCGGCTACTTCGCGGGTCGTTCTGCGCCGCTCGGTCGGGTACCCGCCGAGGTGGTCCATGCGACCTTCTACAACTTCGCCGACGGCGAGGTGGCGCGGCACATCCCCCGGATCTGGGACACGACCACACCTCAGGCGGCGCACGCCGCGCGTCAGCAGGGCTGCGTGGCGGCCTTGCGACGGATCCTCGGCGACCTCGTCGACACTCCGGAGCTCGCGCGCGCCGCCGAGCTCCTCGCCAAGGCCTCGACCAGCGCCCCGACGGAGGGACGGGTCATGTACGCGGCACTCCGCACGCTCCCGATGCCCGACGAGCCGGTGGCTCGGCTCTGGCACGCGGCCAACATGCTGCGTGAGCACCGTGGGGACGGTCACATCGCTGCCCTGGTCTCGGAGCGGATCGGCGGGACCGAGGCCCACGTGCTCAGCGCACTTGCCATGGGCCACTACCCGGCAGAGTCGTTCGGCCGGATTCACCACCTGCCCGAGGTCCGCCTGGCCGAGGTCATGGGCGGTCTACGCGACCGCGGGCTCCTCAATGGCTCCGGTCGCCTCACTGACTCCGGGCGCGCGGTCAAGGACCGGGTCGAGTCCCTGACCGACGCCCTCGCGGAAGCTCCATACGAGGGGCTGGAGTCGCCCGAGGTCGACGAGCTGATCTCGCTACTGGAGCCCATCTCTCGAACGCTCGAGGCAACCGGGTCGAACTCGGAGGCTGCAGCCCGTCCGAACCCTCACCCCACACTCGTTGAGCTGAGCGACCTCCTGGTCGGGACCTGGCGAGTGGAGGGACCAGATATCAAGGGCACCGCCGAGTACCTGTCCAAGAATGAAGGTCACCTGCTCGTCGCCTACGTCGACTTCACGATAGGCGACCTGCGAATCAGGGTCATCCAGCACATCACTCACAACCAGGACCGGGGCACCCTGCAAGCTCGGTACCTGGACACCATGGGTGACGAGGCGACGTACACGTGGATCTTGGAGGGCCGGAGCATCCGCGTCAGCCTCGGCGAGGAAAGCTCCGACACCTACTTCCAAGCCACTCTCAACGAGGACAACTCTCAGTACCTCGGCACCTGGCACTATCCCGACGGTGATCCGTCCGACCAGACGGAGACCATCGCCTACACGCGCGTAGCGGGCAACGGCTGATGGCGCGGCGGCGGCGGCGGCGGCGCAAGCTCGCAGCTACATTCGTGACATGGCTGATCGACCAGAGCGCGTGTGTGTGCCGATAGAGATGGAGATGTTGCCGCTCTACCGAGACCCGCCCGGGACTGCGCGGCTGCGCCGCGAGCTGAAGCGGGAACAGCGGCGCGAACGGCAGGAGAAGCGTCGTGCGGTCACTCGGCGTCGGCGCTCCTGATCGGCTCGCCAGCAGCAACGACACCCGACGCTGCCGGAACTGGGCAGTAGCCCCGTCTCCTCGCGTGGAGGATGTTCAGCACGCCGACAGCGACTCCGGCGGCAACGACCACGACCGGTGCGAGATCGAAAGCGAAGCCCAGGAGCACCAGCACGACCCCCGAGCCCACGCCCCACAGGACCGGATGAGCCACGACCCAGTCACTGAACCGGCTCAGCAGACCGCGCATCTGCAACGTCATCCCTCTTGTTGACACCGTCGACTCGATATTCGAGCCGGTGCCAGAATTGTGCCGTGCCTGCTGTTACGGTCTAGACCACCGCTGCCCAGTCCCCGAGCCAGGAGCCCCCAAGAGTGCGCGCCACCCGGTACGTCATCGCGGCAGTCATCCTCAGCGTGACCCTGTCGACCCAACTGTCCGCCGGACCGGCGAGCGCTGACCAGGCGGAGCAGAAACGCTACCGCCCGAGCGCGGGCGTCGTCTTCAACAGTCCGGGCGACTACGGCGTCAACAACAAGGTGCTGCGCGCGGTCCGGCACACCTGGAAAGGCGAGAAGATCCGGGTGATGACCTGGAACTTCAGCAGCTGGACCTTTGTCCGCGCGCTGCGCAAGGCGCACGAGCGCGGTGTCAGTGTGCGGCTCATCATGGCCCGCAGCCTGGCCCACGAGCAGGGGTGGGGTGGCCCTTATCGGACCCTCAAGCGGGCGCTGCAGAAGCACAACAAGCAACGCAAACCCGAGAGGCGCAGCTGGTTCCGCGTCTGCTCCAATTCCTGCCGCGGCAAAGGCGGCGCGATGCACGCCAAGATGTACGTGTTCAGCAAGACCGGCGCCCAGCCGAGGGTGGTGATGTCGTCCTCGGCGAACCTGACCGGAGCGGCAGGGGCCAACCAGTACAACGACATGTACACGGTCCGTGGCAAGGAGAAGACCTACCGGGCCGCGAAGAGGGTTTTCCACCAGGCCAGCCAAGACCGCCCGGCGAGGCCGCTCGTCTATCGGGACGGAAAGATCCGCGGCTGGTTTCAGCCGCGGAGGGGGCGCCCCGACATCGTCATGAACATGCTCAACGCGGTGCACTGCAAGGGCGCCCGGGGCGCCGGCATCAACGGCCGCACCTCGATCCGGATCGCGCAGGACGTGATTCTCGGCGAGCGTGGCATCCGGATCGCCAAGAAGCTGCGGGAGCTCCACCGGAAGGACTGCAACATCCGGCTGGTCTACAGTCAACTCGGCAAGAAGGTGTGGCGGCTGGTGCAGGGGATCCCCCGCAATCACCTCGTGCAGGACCGCGACGGAGACGGCGCCTACGACATCTACCTGCACATGAAGGCAATGGCCATCAGCGGTCACTACGACGGCCGTCGCGACGCCCGGGTGGTCTACCAGGGCAGCGAGAACTGGTCGGGCCTGGCAAGTCTGTCCGATGAGCAGGGTCTGGTCATCGAGCGCGCCAAGATCGAGCGCGCTTACGGCGCCCGGATCAACAAGCTGTTCAAGATCCACCTGGTCAACGCCACGATGGTGCTGCCTCGCAGGCTGCAGGCGCCGGACCCCTACGTGAACATGGAGGGCTGAGTCAGCCTGAGTCAGCCCTGTCCTCGCCGAGCGTTGACGAGATCGAGGGCACGGCCGGAGATGACCGCGATCATCGGGATCCAGACCGAGATGAGCATGAAGGCGAACAGGGCGGCCAGCGTGGTCAGTGCCTCACCCATTTCGACGTGCCCCGACCTGCACCGGCGCCGCCCACGCCGCCACTCAGGCCGTCGTCCGCGACGCCGACCATGGCGAGCATGCGCCGCGCGAAGTATCTCGCCGAGCCGCGGCTGTATCTCGTCCAGATCGCCGGCCTGCTGGGGTACGCCGAGCAGAGCACGCTCAACCGGTCCTGCCGGCGCTGGTTCGACAAGACGCCTCGGCAGTACCGGGCCGAGCCGGTCTGAGTCAGGCCGCTTCGGAGGCCTCGGCCCGACCGAGGTTCTCCTCGATCACCTTCACGATGAGGTCGGGGTCGTCGATCATCGGGACATGCCCCAGGCCAGGGAGCGGCACGTGGTGCGCCGTCGGCAGCTGGCGCTGCGCCTCTCGCGACTGGCGGTAGGGCAGCAGCCGGTCCTTGGTCCCCCACGCCACCGTGACCGGCACGTCGATGCCGCTGAAGTCGGGCTCGTAGCTGAGGCCGGCCTTGATCGTCGGGAAGAACGCCGTCGAGCGTTTCAGGGAGATCGTGTCGCCGTACGTCGATGCGGCTGTGGCGCGTTCCGGGTGGGCGTAGAGCGAATAGCCGATCATTCGGCGCCCAGCGCGGGTGCCGGCCACGCGACGGAGGATCGCGTCGGGAAGCAGGGCGCCCAGCTTCATCAGCGAGAGTGAGAACAGGGCCAGGGCACGGTCGAACCTGCCGAAGAACCCCGCCGGGCTCAACACCGTCGCGCTGGACACTAGCCCCCGCGCCGCGAGCTCGAGCGAGATCGCGCCGCCGAGCGAGTTGCCGACGACGTGCGGCCGCTCGATGCCCCATTCCGCGAAGTTCGCGGCCAGGTCGGCGCAGGCGTTCTCCATCGTGTACGGCGTGTCCTTGTCGTACGCCGGCGACTCACCGAAGCCGGCCAGGTCGAGCCGGATCACCTCGTACCGCTCGGCCAGCTGTCCCACGATCGGGTCCCAGGCCTGACGCCGGTGGCCGATGCCGTGGATGAGCACGACGGGCTCGCCGTCGCCGGTGCGGTCGTGCACGAGGCGAGACAGCAGCTGGGGCTGGGTCATGGGACAGGGTCCTCCTGAGTTAGTGAGACATGAAGTCTCGCATACAACCCAGCTAGCAGGATGTGGCCTGGCTCACGCCTCCAAGGTGATCAGTGGGCGACGGTGTTGAGGTTGAGCACGACCACGCCGACCACAATCATCGTCAGCGCGGTCACGCTGACCCAGTCGAGCTTCTCCCCCAGCCAGAGCGCGCCGACCGCGGCGACGGCGGCGGTGCCGACGCCGGACCAGACGGCGTACGTCGTCGACACGGGGAGCGAGCGCACGACGACTGCGAGCAGCCAGATCGAGATGGCGTAGCCGCCCAGCACGAGCGTCGTCCACAACGGGTCGCGGAACCCCTGAGCCCGCGGCAGGGCCGACGTCGCGGCCACCTCCGTCAAGATCGCCACGAACAGCAATCCGAAGGCGGCAAACATGATGGAGTCCTCTCAACGATGATATGTAGCGGTTGCTACACGTCACTGTAGCAACCGCTACACTGAAAGCCAAGGCGATAAGAGGGGTCAGCGGCAGGAGGATCATGGCGACGAAAACCGAGCGGCGCGCGGAGTGGGCCGAGGCGGCCACCGACTACGTGCTCGAGAACGGTCTGATCGAGCTCAGCCTGCGCCCACTCGCCGCGGAGCTCGGCACGAGTGACCGGATGCTGCTCTACCACTTCGGCTCGAAGGACGAGCTGGTCGCCGCGGTGCTGCGCACGTCGAACGAGCGGTCCACCGCGCACCTGCGAGCAATGGCGCCGTCGGCCGACCTGCACGCGGCCGTGCACGACCTGTGGGAGGCGATGCTGATCCCGCAGGTCGACCGCTGCAGCCGGCTCTATGTCGAGGCGGCGGCTCTCGGCCTGCTCGGCAAGGAGCCCTACGCGTCCGTGGTGCGGGAGGCCAACGGACTCTGGACCGAAGCGATGGTCGACCACGTGGTCCGCTCCGGCGTACGCCGGCCGCTCGCCCGACGTGCCGTCAGCATCATCGACGCGGCATTCATGGGCTTCCAGCTCGACCTGCCGCTCGATGTCGGCACCCGCGAACGCGGCCGGGCGGTCGCCGACCTGGCCGACGCGGTCGCGGCCATCTCGTGACGAGTGGCTCAGGCGACGCTGAGCTCGACCTCGACGTTGCCCCGGGTCGCGTTCGAGTAGGGGCACACCTCGTGCGCGGCCTTCACCAGCACTAGCGCCGACTCGCGGTCCATAGCGGGCAGGCTCACCTCGAGCGCCACCGCGAGGCCGAAGCCACCGCTGTCCAGCATTCCCAGGCTGACGTCCGCCACGACCTCCGAGTCGGTGGTGTCGCCGTCGTACTGACCCGCGACCAGCTTCAGGGCCGAGTGGAAGCACGCGGCGTACCCGGCCGCGAAGAGCTGCTCCGGGTTGGTCGCTCCGCCGGCGCCGCCCAGCTCGACGGGCGTGCGCACGTCGGCGGCGAGGAGGCCGTCGGTGGTCTGGATGTGGCCGTTGCGTCCGTCGCCCGTCGCAACCGCGGTCGTCGTATAGAGAGTCTTCATGTGGACAATAATATTGTGCACAATTGAATTGGGCAAGTTATGATGGCTGTGTGACCGATCACCTCTCGCTCGACCTGCAGCTCTGCTTTCCCTTGTACGCCGCGACCCGCGCCGTCACGCACGCCTACGCCGAGCTGCTGGGCGACACCGGACTGACCTACCCGCAGTACCTCACGATGCTCGCCGTCTGGGAGACCGAGGAGCCGCTCACCGTCGGCGAGCTCGGCGCCCGATTGCGGCTGGACTCGGGCACCCTCACTCCCCTGTTGAAGCGCCTGGAGTCCGCGGGCCACGTCGTCCGGCGGCGCGATCCTGCCGACGAGCGGCGCGTCCTGGTCGAACCGACCCGGCAGGGACGCGACCTGCGCGACCGCGTCGTCGACGTACCCGCCCGCCTGATGAAAGCCACCGGGCTCACCAGCCGCGACGCCCGGGACCTGCGACGGGTCCTCGGCGGGATACTCGAACGTCTGGATGGGGCAGGCTGACCCCATGCGAGCGAGGAACCATCCGGTCGAATGGCGGGGCAGGCACGCGGTGATCACCGGAGGTTCGAGCGGCATTGGGCTCGCCCTCGCGCACCGGCTGGCCGGACGCGGCGCGACCGTCTCGCTGATCGCCCGGGGCGAGCAGCGGCTCGGAGCGGCCGCCGCCGAGCTGCGGGACGCCGGTGCGGACGTCCTCACGGCGGCCGTCGACGTCGCTGATCAGGCGGCGGTGAGCCAGGCGTTGCGCGAGCTCGAGGCCGACGCCGGTCCCTGCGACGCTCTCGTCACCTGTGCCGGACTCGCGAGACCCGGCCACTTCCTCGAGCTCGACGACGAGGTGTTCCGGACGATGATGGAGGTCGACTACTTCGGCACCCTCCACTGCATCCGGGCCGTGGCGCCGGGCATGGTGGCCCGGAGGTCGGGAAGCCTGGTCGCGGTCTCTTCGGCCGCGGGGCTGCTCGGCATCTTCGGCTACACCGCCTACGGTCCGGCGAAGTTCGCCGTCCGTGGGCTGATGGAGGCGCTGCGCGACGAGCTCGTGCCGCACGGCGTCCTCGTCGCCTGCGTGTACCCGCCGGACGTCGACACGCCCCAGCTCGCCGAGGAGAACCGGCACAAGCCCGCCGAGACCTTCGCGATCAGCGGCACTCTGAAGCCGATGACGGCCGACGCGGTCGCGGATGCGGTGCTGCGCGGCATGGACCGTCGCCGGTTCGCGATCTACCCCAACGCCGAGACGCGGGCCATCGCGGCGATGGCCCCTCCACTGGCCCCTGTCTTCCGCCGGCTCGTGGACCGCAAGATCCGAAGCTTCCGCCGCTAGCGGTCGAGCTCGGCAGCCGTCGGCGCAGAGGCGCCGTCCCGGGAGACCGTGATCGCAGCGGCCCGGTTCGCACGGCGCAGGATCTCCACCCAGTCGGCCGAGCTCGTGGCCGCCAGCGCCAGCCGTTCATCGGCGCCCAAGAGCCCACGACGACGCATCGTGTCGAGAAGCGTCGCGCAGAACACGTCGCCCGCTCCGATGGTGTCCCGCACGGCCACGGGTTCTGCGGGCACCTCGGCGGCCAGGCCGTGCGCGGTGTAGCAGCGCGCCCCCTGCCCCCCGAGAGTGACAACGACACTTCCGGCACCCAGAGCAACGAGCTGCCCGGCCGCGTCAGCGATGGACAGGTCCGGTCGCCAGGCCGCAAGGTCCTCGTCGGAGCCCTTGACCACGTCGCTCGCCCCGGCCAACGCCGCGATCCGGTCCCGCACCGCGGCGTTCAGTGGTACGGCGGTGGGCCGGGCGTTGATGTCGTAGCTGATCGTGGCCGAAGGTGCGAGCCGCTCGACGAGCCGGGCGAGCAGGTCCGCGCCCGGCGGCAGCAGGGCTCCGAGCGACCCGATGTGAAGGTGCGCCGGCAGAACCGTGAGGTCCGGCTCGGGCAGATCGCCCGAGATGTCGAAGTCGTACGTCGCGGAGCCGTCGGCGGCCAGGACGGCCAGCGCCGACGAAGTCCGGGCCAGCACGTGCGGCTCGGCCGCCAGCTCGACGCCCGGCTCGCCGACGTACTCCTCGACGATCGAGCCGAGCCGGTCGTCCGCATAGGCGGTGAGCAAGCGGACCCTGGTGCCGAGCCGGGCCAGAGCGACGGCGACATTCGCCGGGCTGCCGCCGGGCAGCTCGGTCCGAGTGCCGTCCGCCGAGGTCAGCACATCGACCAGCGACTCCCCAGCCACCAGCACGAACGGTCCGGTCATGCCAGCCTCGCGCTTTCCTTCGACTAGCCGCCTTTGGCGGCGTCCAGCCGCTCACGGTAGGCCAATCGCTCCGCGGAGTCCGGCAGGAGCGCGCGGTCGTCGCGCGTCAGCCGGCGGATCCGGGCCAGCACCGGCTCGGGGGTGATCGCCGCCATCGCGGCCAGCCCGCCGCCGTACCCGGGTACGGCGATCTCTGCCTTCCGACTGGCCACAGAGCCGACCACGCACCTTGGGGATCGGCCGCATGTCCATGCCGGACCCAAGCGCGGTGTTCAGCCCCGGAACCGGGAACTTGCCGGCAAGGGAGGCCATGTTGACGATGTGGCCGCTGCCGCGCTCGAGCATCCCGGGCAGCGCCAGTCGCATGCCGTGACCACGCCGAAGACGTTGACCTCCGAGGTCAGCCGGTCCATCGTCTCGTCGAGCTCGAGGAACCCGCCGTTCGGCATCACGCCGGCGTTGTTGACGAGCACTGCGAGGTCGCCGTGAGCGACGTACCGGCTCCCAGCAACGCGACCATCTCCGCGCCCGCGGACGTGCCGACAAGTACGTCGGCGGTGCGGGCGTCCCCGCCGAGCTCTCGCTCAAGAGCCTGCAGTGCGGCCGCCGACCACGCGAAGCCAAGGGTGCCGCCGCAGCCGATGACCGGCCGCGGCGATCAGGCGTAGGAGTAGTCGTCCAAGGGGAACCGGACCGCTTCGCGGTGCGCGGCGATCGTCGACGTGGGTCGCAGCAGGGTCGCCTCACCGTGCTGGTTGAAGTAGTAGCTGTTCGCCGTCGAGCACTGACCGAGCGCGAACACCGAGGAACCGACCTTCTCGGTCATCCGCTCGAGGAACTGCTCGTTGGCCTGCTCGGTGACCTCGAAGACGGTGGCGTTGCGATCCGCCATCGCGCCGAACAGCCGGCCCATGTGCTTCATCTGGCACTCGATGGTCGTGAAGTAGGACAGCCCGCTGTAGGAGTAGGGGCTGTTCAGCGAGACCAGGTTGGGGAAGCCCGGCATGGCGATGCCCTCGTAGGCCTGGAAGCGGTTGTCGCGCCACCACTTGCCGAGGTTCTTGCCCTCGCGGCCAATGATCTCGATCGCCGGGAAGTTCACGTCCCAGAGGTTGAATCCGGTGGCCAGCACCAGCACGTCGATCTCGGTGCGCTGGCCGTCAGCGGTGACGACGCCGCCCTCGTCGATGCACGCGATGGTGCCGGTCTCGAGGTGGACGTGCGGCTTCGTGAACGTCGGGAAGTAGTTGTTGGAGTACGTCGGCCGCTTGCAGCCGAACGAGTAGTCAGGGGTGAGCTTGCGCCGGAGATCGGGGTCGCGCACCTGCCGGCGCAGATGCGCGCGGCACCAGCGCTCTGCGAGCCGGTTGAACAGCGGGAAGTCCTTGTAGTGCAGGACCCCCGAGACCATCATCCCCTCGAGGATCGAGGTCCCGATCATGCGTACGGCGCGCTGGCTGAGGGGCGCGGCGGCGAACGCCTTCTGCATCGCCCCGGGGATCTTGTAATCGGGCTTCGGGCTGACCCAGATCGGCGTTCGCTGGTAGACGGTGAGGTCGTCGACGACCTTCGCGAGCTCGGGGATCAGCTGTACCGCGGTGGCGCCGGTGCCGATCACGGCGGCGCGCTTGCCCGTGAGGTCGTAGCTGTCGTCCCAAGCGGTGGTGTGGATGACCTTGCCCGCGAAGCGATCGATGCCTTCGATGTCCGGCATCTTCGGCTGCGAGAGGAAGCCCGTGGCAGTGAGCAGGTACGTCGTGGTGACCGTCTCCCCGCCCTCGATCGAGACCATCCAGCGCCCCGCTTCCCGGTCCCAGACGGCGCCGCTCACCACCGTGTTGAACCGCATCAGGCGCCGCAGCTCGTACTTGTCGGCCACGTGCTCGGCGTACCGCTTCAGCTCGGCGCCCGGGGCGAACAGCCGGGACCAGTACGGGTTGGGCTCGAACGAGTAGGAGTACGTCGAGGACGGGATGTCGACGGCCAGGCCCGGGTAGCGGTTGACGTGCCAGGTCCCGCCGAGGTCGGACTCCCGCTCGAGCATCAGCAGGTTCTCGAAGCCCAGCCGCTTGAGCTGGATCGCGGCACCCATGCCACCGAATCCGGCCCCCACGATGACTGCGTCGTACTGCGTCGCCTCCGACACGCTGGTCGCCTCCTCGGAACTGAATGTCAGTTTCGGAACGGTATGTCACTTTCGGGAACGATGGCAATAGAATCGGCCGCGTGACGTCCAACACCGAGAGCCTGACCCGCGCCGAGCGGAGGAAGCTCGAGCTGCGTCGCGAGATCATCGACGCAGCGTTCGAGTGCTTCGCCGACAAGGGCTACCACGCCACCGGGATCGCCGACATCGCGGCGCGCCTCGGCATCGGTCACGGCACCTTCTACCGGTACTTCGACAACAAGCGCGACATCGTCGAGCACGTCATCACCGACCTGATCGACCGCATCCTCGGCGCCCTCACGCACGAGAACGCCCCGGACGCCGTCGACACCCTCGAGGGATACCGCGAGCAGACCGCCCGGATCGGTGACTCGCTCGGCCGGATCCTGACCGAGGACCCGCGGATCCCTCGGATGCTTCTCTTCGACGCTCCCGGCATCGACCAGGCGATGGCCGATCGGGTCCTTGCGTTCTTCGAGATGTCCACGGGTCTGACGGCGGCGTACCTCGCGCACGGCGTCGAGGGCGGATACCTGCAGTCCGACCTCGACGTCGACAACACCGCCCGGGCAATCAACGGGATGATCCTGGGCTCCACGATCGCCGGCCTCAGTGACGCCGCCCCGGACACCCGAGCGCTGAGCGCGGCGATCCGCCGGGTGATGTACGACGGGATCGCCGCCGAATCGTGACCGACAACCGACGTCGCACCCGACCGGTCCCGGCCGCCGACGTTGGAAACCGATCTGGTGAACCGGATCACCAGACCTGGTGAACGGGGTGGTGAATCTCAGGCGGCCGCCTGAGCAGCCGGGCGCGCACCCGGTGCAGGCGCGGCATCACCCCGTAGATGACGATCGGGACCGCGATGGTGGCCAGCAGAAAGGTTCTCGGCACGGTCGCGAGGTCCTCGAGCACGCCGTCGAGGCTCACGTTGAGCAGGGCGAGGGTCGGAAACACCGCCACCCAGATCATCAGCGCCAGCTGGTGCTTCGTGGGCGGCGGAAGAGCAGGGCGCTGGTGCGAAGCGCCGCGGAGCTCTGCGAGCTCGAGGGCAAGCTCTTCGTCAACGAGATCGGCGTTCATTGCGATGGCGGCCGCGGAGCCCTCGCCGGCAGCCGTGATCACCTGCGCGCGAGGGTTCACCGCGTTGCCGGCCACCCACACGCCTGGTGCGCTGGTGCGGCCGGTCGCGTCGGACCGGACCCAGCCCTGGTCGTCGACCTCGCACCCGAGTTCTCTCAGCAGGCGGTTGTTGGGGTGAAACCGGGGCCGGACGAACACGGCCGCGCGCTCGATGACCGAGCCGTCGGTAAGCCGGACACCCTGGAGCCGGTCATCTGCCACCACGAGCCCGGCGACCGGACCCTCGACGACGCCCACGGCCCGGGCCAGCAGGAGCTCACGGTCCTCGCCAGTGAGCCGGTCCGTGTGCGGGAAGTAGACGACGTCCGCCGCCCACTGACGCAGGAGCAGCGCGTGGTGTACGGCGCCGGGAGTTCCGCCGAGCACCCCCAGCTTCTGGTCGCGGACCTCGTACCCGTGGCAGTAGGGACAGTGCAGCAGGTCGCGCCCGAACCGCTCGCGAAGACCGGGTACGTCGGGGAGCTCGTCGCCCAGCCCGGTGGCCACGAGGATGCTCCGACCCTCGAGCTGTCGGCCATCAGCCAGCGACACCCTGAAGGCGCCGACCTCGCGTGGCGAGACGTGGTCGACCGTCCCGTCGAGGACGTGCGCGCCGTAGCCCTCGATCTCCTGGCGGCCCACTCGCAGTAGCTCCGTCGGGGACATGCCGTCGCGGGAGAGGAACCCCTGCATGTGGGCGGCGGGCGCGTTGCGCGGTTCGCCGGCATCCACGACGGCGACCCTGCGCCGCGCGCGGGACAGGACCAGGGCCGCCGAGAGACCGGCAGCGCCGCCGCCGATGATCACCACGTCGTACTCACTCGCTGTTGCCTTGTCGATGCTCATGTGAGCGACTGTGACCGCGCCTGCCTCGTTCTCCAACGTTCGTTGCCAATCTCGGGAAGCGGTCTGCCGGGCGTCCGCCGACACGACCACGTGCCGGATCCGGAACCACCGGCACCTCGACCAGAGGTGGGTTTCGTGGTTCGACGGGATGACGGCACGCACGAGTCCGACGGGGCCACGCTGCTCGCCAGCGACGTCTCCGACCAGGCCGCCCGGCACGGGCTCCTTCAGCGGATCCGTGACACCGGCCTGACCCTGCTCTCCGTCGAGCCCATACTGGACCCCTGATGAAGATCTTCTTCGAGACCACCCGCCTCCGTGTCCGTTCGTTCACCCACATCGACATCAAGGCATTCGTGGCTTACCGCGCGGATCCCGAGGTGGCCCGCTACCAGAGTTGGAGCGACTACACCACCAAGGACGGGCAGGAGCTGGTCGACTCGCTGCAGGGAGCCGAGCCCGGTGTCCCCGGTGAGTGGTTCCAACTCGCACTCGAGGACCGCGCGAGCGGCGTACTCGTGGGCGACCTGGCGCTCCACCTCGATGCCGACGAGCCGCAGGAAGCCGAGGTCGGCTTCACCGTGGCGCCGGACCAGCAGCGCAAGGGCTACGCCGCCGAGGCGCTGACCGGGCTGCTCGACTGGGCGTTCCCCACGTTCGGGTTGCACCGGGTCATCGCGGTGACCGATGCCGAGAACGCCCCCGCTGCCGCATTGCTCGAGCACATCGGGATGCGCCGCGAGGCCCACTTCATCGAGAACATCTTCTTCAAGGGCGAGTGGGGCAGCGAGTACCAGTTCGCGGTCCTCAAGCGCGAGTGGGACGCTCGGCAGTAACGGGTTGCGCCTCCCCCGTTACCGAGCGGAGGTGGGTGCGCTCACCGTGGCGCCCGAACAGGCTCAGCACCTCGGCCGGCCCATCGCCGGTGCTGCCGAACCAGTGCGGAGTCGTGGTGTCGAACTCCGCCACCTCGCCGGGCGTCAGGACCAGGTCCTGGTTGCCGAGGACCAGCCGCATCCGCCCCGACAGGACGTAGAGCCACTCGTACCCCTCGTGCGTGCGCGGCTCGGGATCGACTCGCGACCCGGGGATGACGATCTTCCAGGCCTGCATCCCGTCCGGCTCACGGGTGAGCGGTACGACGGTGCGGCCCTTGTGTCGCACCGGCCGCAGCCGGATCCGCGGGTCCCCGACCTCGGGAGCGCCAACCAGGTCGTCCAACGGCACCTGGTAGGCGTGCGCCAGCGCGAGGAGCAGCTCCAGCGTGGGCCGCCGCTGACCGGTCTCGAGCCGGGACAGCGTGCTCTTGGAGATGCCGGTCGCCTCGGCCACAGCCGTCAGGGTGGCGCCGCGTTCGGCGCGCACCCGCCGCAGCCTGGGCCCGACCTGCGCGAGCGCGGCTGAAATCGCGGCGGAATCCTGGGTCGGGCTCACAGCAAGCATTGTCGGGCCAACGCGATGGTCTGGAGTAGTCAGGCCTGATCATCCGCGACTTGCTGGCGCCCAACAGCAAAGCTACGCGACAGTAACCCATGCTCCCGACCCGGACGATGAAGAGCGCAGTCGCCGCCGCCGCGCTGGCACTACTGGTCTCGGCGATCCCTTCGGCATCCGTCGCCGCAGGTGACACACCGTCACCGCCGTCACCCACGGCTGCCTGCGACGACGTCAGCACGGTGGCGATCCCGTGCATCGTGCTGAACAAGGCGATGAACGCGGTGAGCACCGAATGCCGCCGGGTCGGTATCCCGGACGCGCTGTGTGTGTTGCCGCTCGCACATAAGGTCACCCGGGCCGCGCGCGACGCCTACCTGCAGTCCTGGGTGCACCAGGCCGCCTTGTTCCAGAGCGCTCTGGGCGACCCGCTCCCGTTGCGCGATGCCCAGTGGATCGGGACGCACAACTCGTTCAACACCCTCACCGACGGACTCACGCTCTCCCACCTCGACTCCAACCAGCAGCTGTCCATGACCCAGCAGCTGGACATCGACGTCCGCTCCCTCGAGCTCGACCTGCACTGGATCCCGCGGCTCGAGCTCCTGCTCAAGAACGGGGTGACCGTCTGTCACGGTCAGGGCCAGGACACGGGGCATCTCGGGTGCACGGTCGAACCGATGTTCAAGAGCGTGCTGCCGAAGATCGCGACGTGGTTGAACGCACCGGGTCACACCGACGAGATCGTGATGCTCTACCTCGAGGATCACCTGAACGACCCGGCGGCGTACGCCTCGACGATCGCAACGCTGGACAGCGTGCTGCGCCGCCCCGACGGCAGCAGCCTGATCTACCAGCCCGACCCCGCCCAGAAGGCCGCCAACGGCTGCGTCCCGCTGCCGCTCGACGTCTCGCGCAACGACATCCGCGACTCCGGAGCCCGGGTCGTCATCGTTGGCAAGTGCGCGCCCGGCTGGTCGGCCGATGTCTTCGACTGGAACGGCGCTCATGTCGAGGGTGGCTCCACCTCCGGGTATCAGGCCTACCCCACGTGCGACGCCAGCTACGGCGCCGGCGTCTACGACGCCCAGATGGTGCGGTACTTCGAGGACTCCACGCTGGTCTCGGCGCTGCTCAACCCGACCCGCCCGCCGATCAACCCCGAGGCGCTCAGCCCGGAGAAGACCCAGTCGATGACCGACTGCGGCGTGAACCTCTTCGGGTTCGACCAGCTGCTCCCGGAGGACGGTCGCATCCAGGCCACGCTATGGAGCTGGGCACCCGACGAGCCTAAGACGAGTATCGGCGCCTGCACAGTGCAGCGCGCGGCCGACGGTCGCTGGGTCGCGGCGCCGTGCACCGAGCTTCATCCAGCCGCCTGCCTGACCGGAGATACCTGGTCGGTGACCGCGCCGGTGCCGTTCGCAGACGCTATCGCGGCCTGTGCCGCCATCGGCTCGACGTTCGAACTGCCCCGGGCCGGCGACCAGAACTCGCGACTGCACGAGGTCGCCGCCGCGGCTGGCGGAGCATGGGTGCGGTACTCCATCGGGTGATCGCCGCCGGCGCGCTCGCATACCGAGCCTGCAGCAGCGGCGCGATTTCCCATGGCGCGCGAGACGTCTGCTGCCATAGTTGCGTCCATGCGTCTTCGCATCGTGCCGTTCATCCCGGGGCTGCGACCGACCGACGAGTTCAGCCGGCCCGGGCTCGGGGGTAGCGATCGCGCAGCATTCGTCACGGGGGAAGATCGGGTCAATCGAGCTATCCTCCTGTTCGAGGTGTCCGGTCTTCCCGATGGCGCGGTCGTCGAGGCCGCACTCTCTGTCAATGGCCAGCCGTTGCCGGGATGGGAGAGCCGTCCAGTCACGTTGACGGAGACGCCTCGCCAACAGGTCGAGCTGAGGCCCGAGCGTGACTTCGCCGCCCTCGACCTCGGTCTCACGGCCGGCCTGATGTGCACGGCTCACGTCGAGTTGCGAGCCGTCCACAGAGGCGATGTAGTCGCTCGCGATCAGACCGCTCTCGACGTATCCGACGTTCGCCAGCTAGGGAGCCTGTACCGACGGATCATCGACGGCCTGCTGACCGTGGACACGGCCCGCCAGGCAGCACGCGCCAAGGTCTCGGACCCAGGTGTCAGCTACCACCCCTGGTATCCCGTCCTGAGGATCGGCGGCGAGAAGGCCGCGCTCTACACCGCCGCCCTGGTCGCCGACATCATCGACAAGGAGCGCCACCTGAGCGACCCGGCCTGGCTCCTGCGGGTCGGCGTCTACCTCGAACTGCTCACCTTCCTCGGCATTGCCGAAGCAGTGCGCGACGAGATCGATCTCCTGGAACCCGCCGAACGGACCGCGTACGAGCAGGACGACACCTTCGCCGAGATTCGCCGCCGCATCAGCCCTGAGGTGTGGCGCGAGGTGTGGGAACGACGCTTCATTTCGCTTCCTCGGTTCGGAAGCCCTCGCACCGGCCCGGTCTCCGTCCTCAACCTGCTGCGCAAGCGAGATGCGACTC
>CAWABG010000021.1:0-73266 GCA_963780245.1 uncultured Actinomycetota bacterium | reverse complement strand
GCAGGGTGGCGTGGGCCAGCTCGGCCACCCCGCCCTCGCGGACCAGCTCACCGGTGAGCATCTGGTAGGTGACCGCGGCCAGGGCGTGCACGTCGGCGCGGACGTCGACGCCGAGGCCCATCGCCTGCTCGGGTGCCATGTAGGAAGGCGTACCGACCACCTGGGTCAGTCCGGATGCGTGCAACAGCGCCTTGGCCACGCCCAGATCGGCGACCAGCAGCCGGTCGCCGACCGACCCGCTGGGCCCGCTGCTGCGAAGCAGCAGGTTCTGAGGCTTGATGTCGCGGTGCACCAGGCCGTGCTCGTGCAGCATCGCCAACCCGGCGCCGGCCTGGGAGATCAGCTCCATCGTCCGGTCCGGACCGAGCCGGGCCCCGTCCTCGAGCAGGGTCGCGAGCGAGCCCTGGTCGGCGTACGTCATCACGAAGTACGGCGTCCCGTCGGCCTCGCCGACGTCGTAGACGCGCACGATGTGGTCGGAGTCGGCCTGGCGCAGGATCCGCGCCTCGTCGAGGAACCGCTCCCGCACGTCCATCCGCTGCGCCCAGTTCTCGGCCAGCGCCTTGACCGCGACGTCGGAGCGGAGCTCGGGATCGTGGTAGAGCCACACGGTCGCGAACCCGCCGACGCCGAGACGCTCCGTCCGCTGCAGTCGGCCGAGGCGTTCGGGGAGAGGCACGTCGTTTAGTGTGCCTGAGTGGACCGGGAGGCGATCGACCTGGAGGCGCTCGCGTTACGAGCCGCCGGGGGAGACCGCGAGGCAATGGAGCAGTTGCTCGCGGAGATCCAGCCGAGGGTGCAGCGGATCTGCGGGCGGATGCTCCTCTATCCGCAGGACGCAGAGGAGGCCACCCAGGACGCGTTGATGCTGGTGGCCACGAAGCTCGGCTCGTTCGAGGGGCGGAGCAAGTTCACGACCTGGCTGCACGCGGTCGCCTCCAACAGCGCCCGCACCACCTATCGCTCGCTGAAGCGGCGATCGGCCGAGCGCCTCACCGACGACCTGCCACCCGACCCCGACCCACGGACCACCAGCGTGATCGCGGGCAGCCGCCTCGACCTGCTCGAGGCACTGGAGACGGTCGGCACCGATCGACCGGAGCTGGTCGAACCGCTCGTGCTGCGCGACGTACAACAGCTCGACTACAACGAGATCGCCAGGCTGCTCGACATCCCGCTCGGCACGGTGAAGTCGCGGATCCACGCGGCCCGGCTGGCGGTCCGCCCGCTGCTCGCCGTCGACGGGTGACGGAACCGCGCCTCAGGCTCGGCTGATCGCGAACGCCAGCGCGAAGCCGAGGGCAGTGATCAGCCCTGCGTAGAGCTGCGTCTCCTCGAAGGCCTCCGGGATCATCGTGTCGGCGATCATCGCCAGGATCGCGCCGGCCGCCACCGCGGTGATCACCGCGACCGCCTCCGGCGAGGCGTTCTCGAGCAGCGCCGCCCCCACCAGTCCGGCGATGCCGCAGGCGACCGCGATCGCCGACCAGACACCGAAGACGTAGCGGGCGCCGCGGCCGGACGCCTTCATGCCGGCCGCACTCGAGAGCCCCTCGGGCACGTTGGACACCACGATCGCGGCCAGCACCGGAATGCCGACACCGCCGCTCAACAGCGACATGCCGAGCACCACCGACTCAGGTACGCCGTCCAGCAGCGCGCCGACGGCGATCGCGGTGCCACTTCCCGGGGTCTCCTCCTCGGACGGCATCATCGCGGCCGATCGCTTGCGGTGCCGCGCGCCGCGGCGGGCGAGCGCCAGATTGCAGGCGACATAGGCGATCGCGCCCCCGATGAACCCGGCGAGCGTCGGCCCGAGTCCCCCGGTCGCCTCAGCCTCGTCCATGAGGTCGAAGGCCAGCGCCGAGACCAGCACGCCGGCGCCGAAGGCCATCACCGCGGCCACCACCCGCGGCGGGACGCGCACGGTCCACGCGACCGCCGCGCCCAGCACCAGGGCGCTGCCGGCGAGCAGGCCCCAAAGGCCTGCCTCGAGCCAGATCGTCATCGCGCGCTCCTCTCGGCCCCGACCACCGTAGAACCACGGAGGTCGCGGCGCGGTCAGCGCACGCTGTCGGCGACCGCCTCGGCGACCGCGGTCGTGTCCGCGGTGCCGCCCAGGTCTGGAGTTCGGGTCGCCGGCGAGCGCAGCGACCCCCGGATCGCCTCCATCAGCTGGGCGGCGGCCTCGCGGTACCCGAGGTGGTCCAGCATCATCACCGCCGACCAGAGGGTGCCGACCGGGTTGGCGACCCGCTTGCCGGCGATGTCCGGCGCGGAGCCGTGCACCGGCTCGAACATCGACGGATGCTCCCGGGTCGGGTCGAGGTTGGCCGAGGGCGCGATGCCGATGCTGCCGGCCACCGCGGCGGTCAGGTCGCTGAGGATGTCACCGAACAGGTTGGAGGCGACGATGACGTCGAACCGCTGCGGCTCGAGCACCACCTTCGCCGCCAGGGCGTCGATGAGCTCGGAGTCCCACCCCACGTCGGGGTACGCCGTCGCGCGCTCGGCCACCACCTCGTCCCAGAACGGCATCGTGTGCACGATCCCGTTGCTCTTGGTGGCCGAGGTGAGGTAGCCGCCCCGCTGCCTGGCCAGCTCGAAGGCGTAGTCGGCGATCCGGCCCACCCCGGCCCGGGTGAAGACCGCCTCCTGGACGGCCAGCTCGTCGGGGAAGCCCCGGTTCATCCGGCCGCCGATCTCGCTGTACTCGCCTTCGACGTTCTCGCGGACCACGACCAGGTCGACCTCACCGGGACGGGCGTCCCGCAACGGGCTCGACACGCCCTCGAACACCGCGATCGGACGCTGGTTGACGTACTGCCGGAAGTGCCGGCGGATCGGGATCAGCAGCCCCCACAACGACACGTGGTCGGGCACGCCCGGCCAGCCCACTGCGCCCAGCAGGATCGCGTCGTGCTCCGCGAGCAGTTCGAGCGCGTCGTCGGGCATCATCGAGCCGGTCTCGGCGTACCGACGGCACGACCAGTCGAACTCCTCGTACCTCAGGTCCAGGCCATGTGCGTCCATCACCGCGTCAAGGACGGTCCGGGTGGCCCCGACCACCTCGGGACCGATCCCGTCACCGGGGATGACCGCGATGCTGTGCGGCACCGGGTCAGACCAGGCCGACGACGTCGACCATCACCGGCAGCAGCAGGACGATGAGAATCGCGCCGAGCACGTCGAACGAGAAGCCGGAGCGGATCATCGTCGTGATCGGCACGCAGCCGGAGCCGTAGACGATGGCGTTCTGCGGCGTCGACACCGGGAGCATGAACCCGAATGACGCGGCAAAGGTCGCGGCCAACGCGGGCACGAACGGGTTGATCCCCGCCGCCATCGCGATCGGGATGATGATGGGCACTACGACGGCGGCCGAGGCGGTGTTGCTCGTCGTCTCCGACACGAGGATTGCCAGGGCCACCGCGAACGCCGTGATCGCGAAGGTGCTCCCCAGTCCGAGCTTGTCGAAAGCGCCGTTGCCGATGGTCTCAGCGAGGCCGGTCGACTCGAGGAGCGACCCGAAGATGATGCCGGTGCCGAACAGCACGATCGTGCCCCAGTCGATCTTGGCGGCGTCGCTCCAGCGGAGCGTGAACTCGCGCTCCTTCCAGTTGGTCGGCAGTAGGAACAGCAGCGACGCACCGAGGACGGCGATCACGCCTTCGTCGAGTCGTTCGCCCACGGTCGTGTAGGCACTCGAGTCGGTGCCGGCGATGATCCCGACGATGCCGGGCACGATCCACAGCGTGACGGTGGTGGCGAACGCGATCAGCGTGTTGCGCTCGGCGCCCGAGAAGTCACCGAGCTTGGCGCGCTCCTCGTCGACGTACTCCTCGACGCCCTCGAGCTTGCGGAGCTCCGGCTTGTTGAGGAGCAGGATGACGACCGCCAGCGCCACGAACATCAGCGCACAGATGGGCGCGGCCATGATCATCCAGTCGACGAACGAGATCTTCTTGCCGGTGGCCTCCTCGATCAGGCCGCGGCCGATCAGGTTCGGCGGGGATCCGACCGGGGTGAGCAGCCCGCCCACGCTGGCGCCGTAGGCCAGCATCAACATCAGGGCCGCGCCGACCCGCAGCCGCAGCGGGTCGAAGTCCTCGGCGACCACCCCCTTGCTCTGCAGGAGCTTGGCGATCACGGTGAGGATGCCGATCGCGGTGGGCAGCAGCATCGCGACCGTGGCGGTGTTGGAGACGAAGGCCGACAGCACGGCGGTGATGACACCGAACGCGATGATCACCCGGAACGTCGAGTTGCCCACGCCGGGCGCGTTGAGGACGAACATCGCGAACCGTTTGGCGAGGCCGTGCTTGAGCATCGCCGCAGCCAGGATGAACGCGCCGATGAACGTGAAGACGGTCGATGAGCCGAACGGCGCCAGGGCCTCGTCGGCTGTGGCGACGCCGAGCAGCACGATCGCACCGACGCCGATGAAGCCGCCGATCGGAATCGGCACGGGTTCGGTGATCCAGAGAACGACCACGCCGACCAGCACCGCGGCGAGTGTGTGCTGCTTGTCCTCGATACCCAGCGGAAGGATCAGCATCACGACGGTGGCGAGCGGGGCCAGCACCAGGCCGACCGTCCGCCTCCCCTTCTCGAAACGCTCCTCCTGCTCGGAGAGCTGCTGTTCGCCGAGGCTGCGATAGGTCGCCGGCCGCATGAATGCCTGGTCGACGTTGGTCCGGGCAGAGGTGTCCTTCGTGCTGGTCATGGGGGGCTCCGAGATGGGGGTGTGGTTCGGATCACGTACCCGATCCCGGCTCCCCGCATTCCCCCGGACCCGATCCGAGCACGACCACGTCACCGTGGCTGCCGTAGCCGACCAGCCGGCCGCCGTACTTGGTGCCGTCGAAGCAGATCAGCAACCACCGCCCGTCGTGCTGGAGCAGGGTCGGCCACGGGATGTTGCTGGGGTACGGCGCGTCGAGGACCTCGATCTCGCGGAGGTCGAGGTCGAAGATCGGGAAGCGCGCGTTCTGGCCGCGGCGCCCGTCGCGGCCGTCGCTGGCCAGCAGACGCCAGTGGTCGCCGATCCTGGCCAGCGTGGTGCCCTCCGTTGCTCGCCGCTTGCGCGCGGTGGAACGCAGCCGCAGCGAGTCGAGGTCGGGACCCTGGGCGACCACGGGATGGAAGCTGAAGTACTTCTTCGCACTCACATAGCCGACCAGCCACCCATCGTCGGTGCGCACCAGGTGTGGGTCCCAGACGCCGACCGACGCGAGTCCCGTCGTCGGGAGCGCGAGCGGTCGGGTGTCCAGCACATGGGTGTCACGCGTGATGTCAGCCGTGGTCTCGGCCAGCGTCGCTGCGACGCCGTGATCGTCGCGGGCCTTGTCGAAGTCGCCCCAGGTGCTGGCCGCCACCAGCCACCGACCGCCGTCGCGGACCAGGTGGCAGGCGTGGTCGCCGTACACGCCCGGGCGGTCCGTTCGTCGGAAGAACAGGTCCGCACGGTGTTCGAGGGCGAAGGTCTCCGGATCGAACGCCCACACCGACGCATGCCCGGTTGCGAACGCCCCGGGTCCGGCACTTGTCGCCGAGAGCAGGTAGCTCGCGCCGTCCCGGTACGGCGTCCCATCGGCGTGCGTGACCAGTCGCAGGTCTCGCAGACCGAGCTGACCGAAACGACCCGACCGCAGGCCGGCTACCGCGCCCGCCGACGTCGCCTCGAGACCCTTCAGCCAGACCTCGGCGTGCGGGTCGAACCGCTCGTGCAGGTCGAACCGAGCTCGTGCCCGCCACCGCTCGCCCTCGCGGGTGTAGCCCACGACATGAGTGGCGGTGAGACTCAGCGCCACTGCGCTGACGTCGTCCTGCGGACGGCTGAACCGGCGGCTGCGGTGAGTAGTGGAGGTGCCGCCCGTCGTCACGTGCAGGGCGAGACCGTCGTCATCGAGGGTCGCGGAGAACTCGGTCTCCGCGCCCACCAGCGACACGGTCGCCGCCTCGGGAGCACTCACGTCCGCGGTGACCGCGACGTACGGCGCCGCCGGATCCTCGAGATCGCTCCCGGTCCGGATCAGGTCCACCGGCCGCGCCCGGTGCACGATCTCGAAGCGCGGCAGCACGAGACCGAGTATCCCCGAGCGGACCCGCGGATCAGCCCACGCAGGTCCGTCGTCAAGTCCGGAGCATTGAAAGTCCCGACGTGAAGCGTGCCCCGTTTCCGGCTTCTTGGCGAAGCAGACCTCTTGACCAGAGGGCAGGCCGCGGGTGAACGTGTCGGCCATGCTGCGCGAGCCGCACGAGAACGTGGCGACCGTCCTGGTCGACCCGGTCGTGTTGGCTGCGCTCGAACTGCACCTGATGGCACTCGACCTTCGGCTCTGGCCGATCGCCTCCGCGCCGATCTGTGTCGACGGGCCGCGTCGCTCGTTCCAGATCAGGCATCAGCTGGTCACCGCCCGCCGCGGCGCGTGGGACGACGCCGCCGACTGGGTGCCGGTGTGGATCTCCTTCGGGGACAGCTGGCGGCGCAACGTGGAGCCGATCCCGTGGACCGCGCGGAGCAGGTTGTACGAAGCCCTCGACGAGTACGGCGACCACGTGCGCTACCGGCGCGGGCTGGGCGGCGTACCGCCGCTCGCCGTACCTCGGGAGCAGGACGTCTGACGTGCAACGCCCCCGCCGGGAGTCCCGGCGGGGGCGATGTGCTCGGTGGGCAGGGGCGGGGTCGAACCGCCGACCTTCCACTTTTCAGGCGGACGCTCGTACCAACTGAGCTACCTGCCCGAGCGAGGCCACACCATACCGGAGCCGCCCGGCGGGTACGAAAGCGTGGTCCACGCGCGTCACCCTTTATGCTGTGACGCGCAGTCCGGCCCCCATCGTCTAGCGGCCTAGGACGTCGCCCTTTCACGGCGGTAGCACGGGTTCGAATCCCGTTGGGGGTGCGAGTTCTGGGACCGCTCTCCTCGATTGGGAACGGCGGTCGCGGATGGGTTAGAGTTCCACCGCTCGGCTCACGCAGCGGAGCGCATCAATGGCCCCGTAGCGCAGTTGGTTAGCGCGCCGCCCTGTCACGGCGGAGGCCGCGGGTTCGAGTCCCGTCGGGGTCGCCACGCACGCTCCGGATCACGCATCCGGGGCGTTTGTGCATTTGGGAGACTTGCCGCATGCCGGTCGCCATGGATCCCGAGCGCTTCGACGCGCTGGTCAACAAGGCGCTCGACGGCATCCCGGCCGAGCTGGCCGAGCTGGTGCGCAATGTCGTGGTGCTGGTGGAGGCCGATGCGCCCCCCGACGACCCCGATCTGCTGGGTCTCTACGACGGCGTCGCGCTCACCGAGCGGACCTACGACATGCTCCCGGAGCTGCCGGACCGGATCTTCATCTACCGCAACAACCTTCTCGCCATGTGCGAGAGCGAGGAGGAGCTGATCGACGAGGTACGGATCACCGTCGTGCACGAGGTCGCTCACCACTTCGGGATCAACGACCAGCGACTCCACGACCTGGGCTACGCCTGACCCGCCCAGAATCCCAGGGCGCAGGCCGCCAGCGAGAGGCCGATCGTCAGCACGGCGTACGCCGTCCCGCGCCGCCGGCCGCTCCGGTGCGTCTGCACCGCGAACGCCGAGTACGTCGACATGCCGCCGCAGAACCCGGTGCCGAGCAGTGCCACCCCCGACTCGGACAGCGACATCCCAGTGAACAGGCCGAGCAGGCCCGAGGCGGCGACGTTCACGACCAGCGTCCCGAGCGGGAAGTCCTCGTCGAGCCACTCGGCCAGTACGAACCGCACCGGCACTCCCACGGCAGCGCCCAGCGCGACCAATAGGGCGGTCATCGGTCACCCACCGAGGATGCGGGGGAGACCCAACGTGAGGCCACTGTCACCGCGAGCAGGCACGCGAACAGCGTGCCCAGGAGGTACGAGCCCGCCAGGAGCGCCTCGCCGTCGGCCAGCAGCGCCCGGCTCTGTTCGGCATACGCCGACAGCGTGGTGAACCCACCGAGCACGCCCGGGCCGAGCGCGACCGCCACGACCCGGTGCCGACGCACCGCGGCGAACGCCGGCAGCAGCGCGAGCAGCAGGGAGCCGACGACGTTGATGCCGAACGTCGGCCACGGGAACCCCGAACCGTCGGGCGCCAGCTCGCCCAGCAGGTATCGGAGCAGGGCGCCGACGGCACCGCCGACGGAGGCCGCCAGCAGCAGCCGCGGCCAGCCTGGCCTCACGAGAGGCTGTTCTCGGGCAACTCGGAGCTACTCGGCCGCCAGGGAGCGGGCGAGTGCCCGTTGCTCTGCCGGACGAACTCGCCCAGGAACCAGGTCTGGAAGGACCGCTGCTCTGGCGTGCGCGCCAGCGACAGCAGCCGTTCCTCGCGGCAGAAGGCGTCGGCCAGGTCGAGCAGTTCGATCAGCTGTTGCAGTCCGCGCGCGGGCGCCTTGGCGAGCGTGACGGTGAGCGTGATCGACTCCTCGCCGTCCGCCTGGGCGGCCTCGATCCGCTCCGACCCCAGGCCGACCCGCAGCGGATGCTCCAGCGACCCGAACAGGTCGGAGAGGTTCTTCGCCAGCGGATAGTCCTGCTGGTGCGCCAGGGCCAGCAGCCCCACTTCCCGACGCAGCTCCTGGTAGTGGTGGGTGAACGTGACGTACGCCGCCACCGGGACGTCGTGCAGCTCCACCTCGACCCGATCCTTGGCCGGGATCGACGGCTCAGTGGCGCGCTCGGCGACCACCCCGGTCACCCGGCCCGGCACGCCCTCCTCGGCGAACACCGGGGCGGGGGCGAACCAGACCGTCTTGCCGTCCTGCTCGCGCTCGACGCCCCAGGCGTCAGCGGCCCGAGCGACGATGCTCAGCCCCCGGCCGAACGTCAACAGCAGATCAGCCTCGTCCTGGAGGGTCGTCGTCTCCGGAAGCGGAGGGACGTCGATCGAGGAGTCACGCACCTCGACCCGCGGATGCTCGCGGGTGCCGCGCACGCGCACCTGGATCGGCGACTCCGCGTGCATCAGCGCGTTCGTCACCAGCTCCGAGACCCCGATCTCGGCGCACTCGACGAGATCGTCCCGGCCGATGTCGCGGCAGGTGCCGACCACCCAGCGGCGTGCGTCTTGCACGCTGCGGGGCCCTGGCCCCAAGGCCAGAGCAGGTCGGTTGAGTGGCACGTCTCGCCTCCAACGGGAAGAAGCGGGAAAAGGTCACGGCTATCACCGCTCGCTTACCCAGGATCGACCCACCCGAAACCAGAACCGTGCACATACGTTCGTGTCGAAACCTGGTGTCGATCCGGGTACCGGCCAGTGTGACGCACGAGACGCGGCCCTCGATTGGGCGCCCGATCCGTCAGAGCGAGACAATGACGTTGACGAACTCCACCATGAGGAGGACCCCATGGCAAGCACCGCTCAGCGCCACCAGGTCGTGGTGATCGGATCGGGGTTCGGCGGGCTGTTCGGCACCAAAGCGCTCCGCCGGTCCGATGTCGACGTGACGATGGTCGCGAAGACCACCCACCACCTGTTCCAGCCACTGCTCTACCAGGTCGCCACCGGCATCCTGTCCGAGGGCGAGATCGCTCCGCCTACGCGTGAGGTGCTGAGCGGGCAGAAGAACGCGAAGGTGCTCCTCGGCGAGGTCACAGCGATCGACCTGGAGGCGCGCTCGGTCACCTCGCAGGTCCTGGGGCGCGACATCGTCACGCCGTACGACTCTCTGATCGTGGCCGCGGGCGCCGGTCAGTCCTACTTCGGCAACGACGACTTCGCCGAGTTCGCACCGGGCATGAAGAGCATTGACGACGCTCTCGAGCTGCGCGGCCGGATCTTCGGCGCCTTCGAGATGGCCGAGCTCGGTGCTACCCGCGGAGACAACGTCGACCACCTGTTGACGTTCGTGGTCGTGGGCGCGGGTCCGACCGGCGTGGAGATGGCCGGTCAGATCGCGGAGCTCGCGCATCGGACGCTGAAGAAGGACTTCCACGCGATCAACACCCACCAGGCTCGCGTGATCCTGGTGGACGCCGCCGGCCAGGTGCTGCCGCCGTTCGGCGCCAAGCTCGGTCAGTGGACCGCCAAGGAGCTCAAGAAGCTCGGCGTCGAGGTGATGCTCGGCGCGATGGTCACCGATGTCGACGAGCGCGGCCTCGAGGTCAAGTACAAGGACGGCCGGGTAGAGCGGATCGCGTCGGTCACCAAGGTGTGGGCGGCGGGCGTCCAGGCCAGCCCGCTGGGCCGGATCCTCGCCGACCAGACCGGCGCGCCGTTGGACCGGGCCGGGCGGATCGGCGTCAACCCCGACCTGACCCTGCCGGGCTACCCGGAGGTCTTCGTCGTCGGCGACATGATCGCGCTCGACAACCTTCCCGGAGTCGCCCAGGTCGCCATCCAGGGCGCCAAGTACGCCGCGAAGGAGATCGACGGCCGGCTCAAGGGCAAGCCCGCGCAGAAGCCCTTCAAGTACTTCGACAAGGGCTCGATGGCCACGATCAGCCGGTTCAAGGCGGTCGCCACCATCGGGAAGCTCCGCGTCAGCGGGTTCCTCGCCTGGCTGATGTGGCTCGCGGTGCACCTCTTCTACATCACCGGTTTCAAGAACCGGGTGACCGCGGTCCTGCACTGGTTCATCTCGTTCCTGGGCCGCGGCCGGTCGGAGCGCACCTCGACCGAGCAGCAGATCTTCGCACGTACGGCGCTGGCCCGGCTCAAGCGTGGCGCGACGGACCTGGTCTCAGCGCCGGGCGAGTACGACGCGGCTGCCGAGGCCGAGTCCCGCCGAGCGGAGCTCGAGGAGCGGGCGCTCGAAGAGGCCCGGCTCACCGACGACGGCGCACGCGGCGTCAAGGTCGGCTAGCTAGCTGTTCGTTGGTCGAGTAGTCGGTCGTATCGAGCCATGGGTGGTCTCGATCCGCGCTCGCTCGCTACTCGACCTGCGATGGGCGGTTACTCGAAGTACTGGGGGGTGGCGTCACGCTGCGCCATCAGCTCGCGCGCCCACTTGGGCAGGATGAACAGGCCCTCGGCCTCCACGGTGACGCCGTCGGGTCCGAGGATGTGGCCCTTGGCGATGGTCTTGATGCCGTCGATGCTCTCTACCCAGGCCTCGCTGCGCAGGGCGCCCAGCGGCGTGCCCTGGCGGTAGGACAGGGTGAGCCGGGCGGTCATCCCGGGCTTGCCGCGGGCACCTGCGGCCTCGCCGAGCATCTGGTCGAGGATCATCGCGGCGACACCACCGTGCACGAGGTCCGGGGGGCCTTCGTACGCCGCGCCGAGGTGGAAGTCGCTCCAGACCCGGCCGTCGCCCGCGGGGTCGTGCTCGATGACCAGCGGCGGTGCCGCCGGGTTGCGCAGTCCGACCACAGTGTTGCCCCACGGTCGACCGCGTCCGGTGGCGCCGAAGCGCACGCCGAACGGGCCGTCGAGCTGCTCCTTGCGGAGCCGGGCGGTGATCTTCTCGATCTCGGCCTGGGTCTGGCGGATGTCGTCCCCGTCGACGAGCGTGCGGATGGTCGCATCGACCAGGTTGCGCACGGCGTCCGTGAACGGGCCGTAGAGCGCTTTCTGGCGCTCCAGCTCCTGGGGGGTGATGTCGTCCTGGACGTAGCCGGCCATGCCCGCTCTCGCTTTCGGTAGTCGAGTAGGTCCCGCGCGGAACGATCGGGAACCGTATCGAGACTAGAACACGTTCTATTCTCGCGGACTGGTGGAATGGTCCCGTGACCCGACTGACCGTCCCCGACGTGCGACTCCGCGCGAGCCTGGTCGACACCTTTGCCGACTTCGGGGAGGAGGTGATGCACGGCGCCGGCCTCTGGCACATCGAGGGCCCGCTCGACACCAGCGAGCGGGGGGTCGCGGACCTGGTCCGGGTGCTGCGCGACTTCGGCGACACCGATCACCAGCTCGACGAGAAGTGGGTGCATTGCGACTTCTTCTGGATCACCGACAACGAGGAGGTGATCGGGTTTCTCGCCGTGCGACACACCCTCAACGCGTTCCTCCTCGAGGAGGGTGGGCACATCGGGTACTCGATCCGCCCGTCCCGCCGGGGTGAGGGCCATGCCACGAGGGCTTTGTCGCTGGCTCTGGATCAGGCGGCAAAGCTCGGCATCGACCGGGCACTGGTCACCTGCGACGACGACAACGAGCCGTCACGGCGCACCATCGAGCGCAACGGTGGGGTGTATGAGGACACGCGGAACGGCAAGCTGCGTTACTGGATCGACCTGACGGACCGAGGTCATTCCGGCCGGTAGCGGCGCAGTACGTCCATGAACGCCCGCGGGTCGACCATCGAGGAGTCGACGACGAACGGGTCCATGTTGCGGCGGATGAACATCACCTTCCAGTGCCGGTCGCCGGGGGCGCCCACCACCTGGATCGGCGTGTAGTTGCCGGTCAGCTCGAACACGAAGCGACCGCCGCCCTGCTCCACCTCGAGCTGTCCGGCGTGCACGGACAGACGCGCGGTCGGACTGGCGGCCCGGATCGCCCAGAGAGCCAAAGTGAGCACGAACAGCGTGCCCGCGATTCCGACGGAGAGCGTGGTCGGGTCGCCGATCGCGAGGACCACGGCGACAACCAGGGCGGCAGCGGTGAGCAGCAGCAGCCACCCGACGAGGCGACGAGCCCCCGTCCGCGGGGCGAACTCGACGTCGGTGGAGAGGCCCCGCTCGGGCTCGGCCGGCCGCGGAGCGGGTGCCTCGACCGGGTCGGCCACAGTCGCAACGGGCGCCGGCTCGGTCACCGCTGTCGGGGCGGGCTCCGGAGCAGGCGCCGGCTCCTTGCGAGAGGTCATCCAGCGGTCGAAAAGGTCGGCCGCAGGGTCGTCCTTCTCTCGACGATGACTACCGACCATCCACCAAAAGTACGCCGGTAGCCGCTCGCAGTCCCGCGGTTCTAGAGTTCTGTCGTGTCGCTCCCGCAGCCGACGCCGGCGGCGTACCCGGTCGAACCCGACCCGGACTTCGACCTGCGACCGTTCCTGGACTTCATCGCCGCGGGTCTCGCAGGCGGCGCCAACGTCGTGATGCAGCTGTCCTGGCCCGAGGTCGGGTACGGCGTCCACGAGAGCAAGTGGGAGCGCGGAGCGCTCGTGAAGCACCCGTTCAAGCGGGCCCGGACCACCGGCACCTACCTGGCCGTCGCCATGATCGGGACCGAGCGTGACATCGCGATGTTCCGCACAGCCGTCAACGACGCGCACCGGGTGGTGCGCTCCGGGCGGGACAGCCCGGTCGCCTACAACGCGTTCACGCCGGAGCTCCAGCTGTGGGTGGCCGCCTGCCTGTTCTACGGCCCCTACGACTACTACTGCCGGGTCTACGGCAGGCCGTCGCCGGAGGTTGCCGAGGCGTTCTACCGGCACTGCTCGCGGTTCGCCACCTCGCTGCAGGTGCCGGCGGACATGTGGCCGGCCACTCTCTCGGACTTCTGGGAGTACTGGGAGAAGTCCCTGGCCAGGATCTCCATCGACGACACGATCCGGGAGATGCTTCTCGACATCCTGTACGCGCGCTTCCTGCCCGCCCCGCTGCCCCGGCTGGTCGGGCGGCCACTCCGGTTCGTCAACGTCGGCTTCCTGCCTCCGGAGTTCCGCGAGGCGATGCGCGTCGACTGGACGCACGAGGACGAGCGTCGGCTGCGTCGCGTACTGAAGGGGGTCCGGCTGCTCAACCGGGTCACCCCGGGCCCGGTCCGCCGGGCGCCGCTCTACCTCAACTTGTGGGACATGCGGCTGCGGCACCGCCTCGGCCTGCGCCTGACCTGATCGCTACCTCAACGAGGAGAACCCGTGACGTCCGCGCCCTACCCTGCCTACCCCGCGCCCAGCGAGCTGGCCATCGCCCATCACGAGGCGATGCTCGCATTCATGCGCGAGGAGGTGTTCCCGGCCGAGGCGGCCTACGAACGTCACCGGATCGCGGCCGGACCCGACGACCACGCGGTGCCGCCGGTGCTCGAGGAGCTCAAGGTCAAGGCCCGCGAGCGAGGCCTCTGGAACCTCTTCCTCCCGTCGGAGTCGGGCCTTTCCCAGCTCGAGTACGCGCCGATCGCCGAGCTGACGGGTTGGAGCCTCGAGCTGGCGCCAGAGGCGACCAACTGCGCAGCGCCGGACACCGGCAACATGGAGCTGCTCCACCTGATCGGCACCGACGAGCAGAAGCAGCAATGGCTGAAGCCGCTGTTGAACGGCGAGATCCGGTCGGCGTTCGCGATGACCGAGCCTGCGGTGGCGAGCTCGGACGCCACCAACATCGAGACCCGGATCGAGCGCGACGGTGACGAGTACGTCGTCAACGGGCGCAAGTGGTGGACGTCAGGGGCCGCGGACCCGCGCTGTCGCATGCTGATCGTGATGGGCAAGACGGACCCCGCGGCCGCCACCCATCGTCAGCAGTCGATGCTGATCGTGCCGATGGACACTCCTGGCGTGGAGGTGGTGCGCGACCTGCCGGTCTTCGGTCGGCACGACCAGCACGGCCACTGCGTCGTCCAGCTCACCGACGTCCGGGTGCCCGTCGGCAACCTGCTCGGTGAGGAGGGCGGCGGTTTCGCGGCGGCCCAGGCGCGGCTCGGCCCGGGTCGGATCCACCACGTGATGCGCGCCCTCGGCGCCGGAGAGCGGGCGCTGGCCATGATGGTCAGCCGGGCCCAGCAGCGGGTGGCGTTCGGCGGGCCGCTGGCCGAGCAGAGTGCCGTCCGCGAGCGGATCGCGGAGTCGCGGATCGAGCTCGACCAGGCCCGGGCGCTGTGTCATCACGCGGCGTTCACGGTCGATGACGCCGGCAACAAGGCGGCCCGGCACCTGATCGCGGCCGCCAAGGTCGCGGTGCCGCGGGCGGTGCTCTCGGTGCTCGACCGAGCGATCCAGCTGCACGGTGGCGCTGGGATCACCGACGCTACGCCACTGTCGATGCTCTACGGCTGGCACCGGGCGATGCGGATCTTCGACGGCCCCGACGAGGCGCACCTGACCACGCTCGCGAGGGCGGAGCTGACCAGACCAGCGCTGTTCGATCTGCCCGAAAGTGTGCACAGCCAATTCGCCCTGTGAATTTGCCGCTAGGGTTCCTCCCAACCTGGGACACAGGAGTGGTGAATGGGGCGCCTTCTACTCGGTCTGGTGACGGCGGGCACGCTGCTCGTGGTCCTCGGACCTGATCCGACTGCGGTCGGACAAGCGTCGTCGGCAGCGGCCCCGGCCGCTGAGACCCGACGCGACGCGTGTGGCAAGAAGGTTCGCAAACCGAACGGCAAGCCTTGGAAGTGCGCGTTCGTCGACGATTTTGATGGCCGCCGGCTCAGCGGCAAGCGTTGGACGTCGTTCCGCGACAGGCTGCCGGGCGAGAAAAGCTCGACGTGCCGTCGTCCCAAGAACGCGAAGGTCGCGAAGGGCCAGCTGCTGCTCACCGTGAAGAGCACGGGCGACAAGAACGGTTGTCGGTTCACCGTCGGTGCGGTGTCGACGTACCACCGGTTCAGCCAGAAGTACGGTCGTTTCCAGGCCCGGGTCAAGGTGCGCAAGACGGCCGAGCGAGGCCTGCACGAGGCGTTCTGGCTGTGGCCGGACGATCGCGTCAAGAGCAACGTGAAGTGGCCCGCCGCAGGTGAGATCGACGTGGTCGAGACCTATTCGCGGTATCCCGACCTAGGCGTCCCGTACTTGCACTACACCCACGACGACAACGGGGGACCGAAGCCCGGCGTCAACACCTCCTGGGACTGCAAGATGAGGCGCGGCCGGTGGCACACGTACACACTGCTGTGGACGGCACACCGGATCGAGATCAAGATCGACGGCAAACGCTGTTTGGTCAACAAGTCCGGCGATCGCGCGTTCAAGAAGAAGTACATCGTGGCGTTCACGCAGTCGACTGGTCTGCGTGGCAACAGGCCGACCACCAAGACTCCCCTACCTGCGACGATGCGGGTGGACTACATCCGGGTCTGGCGGTAGCGACAACGGAGGACGAGCGATGAGAGCAGTCACCTGCGAGAAGGGGGTGCTCGAGGTCGCCGAGGTCGCCGACCCGACCCCCGAGCGGGGTCACGTGGTGCTCGAGGTGCGGGCCTGTGGGATCTGCGGCTCCGACCTGCATGCCCGTGAGCACTGCGACGACATGGCCGAGGACGTGGCGGCCAGCGGTTACGACGCGTTCATGCGCGCCGACCAGTCGGTCGTGATGGGCCACGAGTTCTGCGGCGAGGTGGTCGCCCACGGCCCGCGCACCCCGCGCCGGCTCAAGCCGGGCACGCTGGCGGTGGCGCTGCCGATGGTGCGCGCCGATGGCCGCGTGCACCCGACCGGGCTGTCGGTGCATGCGCCGGGTGGCTACGCCGAGCGGGTGCTGACCCAGGAGGCGCTCACCCTGCCGGTGCCGAACGGCCTGCCCGCACGGGTGGCGGCGCTGACCGAACCGATGGCGGTGGCCCTGCACGCCGTACGCCGTGGTGACGTGGGGAAGAAGCAGGTGGCCTACGTGATCGGCTGCGGCCCGATCGGGCTGGGGGTGATCGCGATGCTCAAGGCCACCGGGGTGAAGTCCGTGGTGGCCAGCGACTTCTCGCCCGGCCGCCGGGCGCTGGCCACGGCGATGGGGGCCGACGTCGTGGTCGACCCGGCCACGGAGTCGCCGTACGCCGTGTTCTCGGACCGGTTCCTGACCGCCGATGGCCTGCTGGAGCTTGCGGTCGGTACGACGGAGAAGCTCCGCTCGGTGCCCTTGCTGCCATGGTGGAACGTCTTCCGTGCCGCCGACGCGGCGGGGCTGGGGCCGAGTGCACCGGTGGTCTTCGAGTGCGTCGGTATTCCCGGGATGATCAACCAGGTGATCACCAGCGCCCCGATCTGGTCGCGGGTGGTCGTGGTGGGCGTCTGCATGGGCAGCGACCAGATCCGACCGTCGATCGGCATCAACAAGGAGATCGACCTGCGCTTCGTGCTCGGTTACACGCCCGACGAGTTCCGGGCCGCGCTGCACCTGTTGGCCGACGGCAAGGTGGACCCGAGCCCGCTGGTCACCGGGACCGTCGGCCTCGACGGCGTCGCTGCAGCGTTCGAGGCACTGGGCGACCCCGAGAGGCACGCCAAGATCCTGGTCGACCCGCAGTCCACGGAGGTGTCTGCATGACTGAAGTGCTGGTCGAGGTGCGTGACGGCGTACAGGTCATCACGATCAACCGGCCCGAGGCGAAGAACGCCGTCAACGGCGCCGTAGCACGCGGCGTCTCCGAGGCGCTCACCGAGCTGGATGCCGACGACGACCTGCGGGTGGGGGTGCTGACCGGCGCCGGCGGCACGTTCTGCTCGGGCATGGACCTCAAGGGCTTCCTGACCGGCGACCTGCCGTTCGTCGACGACCGTGGGTTCGGTGGCATCACCCAGCGGCCGCCGCGCAAGCCGATCATCGCCGCCGTCGAGGGGTACGCCGTCGCGGGGGGCTTCGAGCTGACCCTGGGGTGCGACCTCGTAGTGGCCGGCGAGGGCGCCAGGTTCGGTGTGCCCGAGGTGAAGCGCGGCCTGGTCGCTGCTGCAGGTGCGGCGATGCTGCTGCCGCAGCGCATCCCGCCCGCGATCGCCCTGGAGATGTTGCTGACCGGGGAGCCGATCACCGCGGCGCGAGCAGCCGAGCTGGGACTGGTCAATCGGGTCACCGGTGACGGCGGTGCGTTGGACGGTGCGCTGGAGCTCGCCGTCGCCATCGCGGCGAACGGCCCGTTGGCGGTGGCCACCAGCAAGCAGATCGCGATCGCCTCGACCGAGTGGTCCATGGCCGAGCGTTGGGACAAGCAGAGCGAGATCGTGCTGCCGATCTTCGGGTCCGAGGACGCTCAGGAGGGCGCGAAGGCGTTCGCGGAGAAGCGGCCGCCCGAGTGGAAGGGCCGCTGACGCGGTTTCGCCTTTGCCGCGGCGGAGCCGATACCGTCGCACGGTGCACCACCTGAGTGACGCCGAGCTGGTCGATGCGGCCCGACATGGGCAGTCGGCGGCCTTCGACCTCCTGTTCGAGCGCTACTACGACCAAGCGTGCGAGTACTCGTCCCGCTTCGCCAGCCCCGACGTCGCTCCCGATCGGGTAACCGTTGCCTTCGCGCGGATCTATCGCGCGCTGCTGAGCGGCCGGTCGCAGGAGGGCGACTTCACCACCGTCGTCCAGTCGGCCGTGCGCGGAGTGCACGCCGACGTCGTACGCCGCGGCCGCAAGGAGTTCCTGGTCGAGGATGACGATTTCGACTCGGGTCAAGCAGTCGCGGACGACAACCCGGTCCGAGCTGCATTCGCGAGCCTCGATCCATCGTGGCGCAAGGTGCTCTGGTTCAGCGTCGTGCTCGAGGAGTCCGAGGATGAGGTCGCCGATCGGTTGAGCATGACGGCCAAACAGGTTGCGTCGCTCTGGCCGAGGGCACGAGAGGGTCTGCGCCGGGCCTGTCTCGCCGAGGGCATCCCAACCCCCGACGACCTCGGCGCCTTGCTCACTCCGTCGCTCGTGCTCGACGTACCAGGCACGACGGCCGGCCGCTCGCCCTCGAGAGGTGTTCTGGCGGTTCTCCTCGGGCGCCTTCCCCACGCGCGCCCGGCGGTTCTGGGCGCCGCTGGAGTGGCGACGGCCGCAACCGTCGCCGTACTTGTCGTCGTCGCGCTCGCGAGCGGCTCGGACGAGCAGTCCCCGGCCGCTGACGCCCCGGCCCCGTCCAGCCCTGCGGACTCCTCGGGTCCGGGGCTGCTATCAAGGGGACAGACGCTCGAGCGGGTTGATCGGACCAAGAAGCCCACGAAGAGCCCAACAACCGAGACCGCGTCTCCGTCCGAGATCGTCACGCCTACGACACCCATCGTGCCGCCGCCCTCGTCGCCGTCGCCGACCACCACACCCTTGCCGCCGTCCCCGACGATCAGCGAGCAGAGTGCATCGGCCTCCGGGAGTGGTCTCCTCCGCGTCGCGAGGGTCGACTACGACGTCACTCCTCTGTCAGCCGACCAGGTCGTGGTCAGTGCGAGCAACGTGCGATTCATGAGCGTGAACGGAGCCGGGGTTGTCTGCTCCGGGCAGTCGGTGTCGGAGGGCGATGGAGTCGTGACCTGTCGGGTGGTGGGCTCCCAGAGCTCGTCGTTCTCGATGACGATCAACGTGACGTACGCCGACACGAGCCAGCCGGTGTCGGGTTCGGTGACGCTCACGGGCGCGGCGCAGGTCGTCAGCGACCGCTTCGCGGTTGCCGCCGACTGAACTTCTGGGAGTCTTCGATCGGTAGGCCCTGTGGGACTCGAACCCACAACCTACGGATTAAAAGTCCGCAGCTCTGCCAATTGAGCTAAGGGCCCGGGAGGTGCGCCGGGAACAGTATCTGACGTCGCCGGGCCGGGCGGGCGCACCGGCGGGTAACGGCCTTCACGGCCTCGTGAAGAACTAGGTGACCCCAGGAAGGTCCCACTTGGCGTTGGACTTGGTACTGTCGTGTCAGCACGAGGGGCCAAGTTCCAAGGTAATACGCCAGCGGAGTTTGAGATCCAACGGCGTTTCTGGTTTGTGGTATCACCAATCACGGGTCGGAGCGACGTTTCACCGCCCTCTGGTGCGGGTCGCCGAGGTGGCGGCTCTCGTTCCGAAAACAGGAGTATCGAGCACATGGCTCAAGGCACCGTGAAGTGGTTCAACGCTGAGAAGGGCTTCGGCTTCATTGCACAGGAGGACGGCGGCGACGACGTCTTCGTGCACTACTCGGCAATCCAGAGCCAGGGCTACAAGTCCCTGGACGAAAACCAGAAGGTCGAGTTCGACGTCACGCAGGGTCCTAAGGGCCCGCAGGCGGAGAACGTTCGCGCTCTCTGATCTCAGAGAACGCTCGAATCCTTAAGCCGGAACCCCGCCCAGCAGGGCGGGGTTCCGGTCATTTCGGGGCCCGTTGGGGGGATGCCGGATAGCCCGAAATGACCACAGGGAAATTCATGGTTTGGCCGTAGGCTGGATGGGAACGATCAACCGGAAAGCCACGTCGCTGCGGGAGGGCCCGAACATGTACGACCAGTTCGACGTGACTCTCGAAGACGCCGACCTGCTCGGCGAGGTCGAACTCACGACCAACCTCATCATCGCGGCGAGTGAGTCCGAGGAGCACCTCTCCCAGGACGAGATCGACGCGATCCTCGGCGTTGACGTTCGTCCGCCCGAACCGCGCCGCGAGGTCTGACGCCTCAGCAGGTCGCGAAGAGCACGGGTCCGTCCTTCAGGGCGGAGAACGTGTAGCCGTTCGTCACCGGCTCGAGCTCCATCGTCACCAGCTTCCCGTCGGCGCGCACCTTCCCGAGGTCGAACAGGTCGGCGAAGTCGCCTCCCTCGCCGGGTGCCGGACCGGCGGCCAGCTTGGCCCGGGTGTCCGCGTTGGTCTTGGCTTGGTCGTCGCTCTCGAACGTCATCGCGACGCGTACATCGCCGCCGGGCCGCACACTGATCGCGAACCCGGTGAGCGGGTTGAGCTCGCCCGCCTGTCGGATCAGCTCGGTGGCCTGCTCCTGGTCGATCGGATCCGCCTGGCTCATCGCCAGCTTCGCGCACGCGTGTTCGCCGGTGTAGATAGCCGCAGCGAGCGGTTCACCGGATGCCTCCACGATGTCCTCCAGGCCCGAAGGTCCGTTCTCGGACCTCGCGTCCGCGGCGGCGTCCTCGAGGTATTCCGGGTCGTCGCTGCCCAGGATCAGCCGGCGCTCCTCGTCAACCATGAGGTGCGCGAGCTCCGGGGTGATCCCGCCCAGTCCGGCAAGCACGTCGTTGCCGCCGACCCAGACTCCGGTGTCCTCGTCGGGTTCGGCGTACCCGGCGTCCGCGAGGGCGTCGGTGATCGCGCCGATGTCGGTCGACTCGGTGAGGTGCACCATCACGACCGCACCCTTGGCCGACTGGCTGAACAGCTCCCAGTCGACGGTCGCGGGGGAGAAGCCGAAGACGTCCTGGGTCTCTTCCGCGGAGTCGCCGAGCGCGGTGCTCTGGGTGAGGTCGGCCTCGAACCCGCGACCAAGGAGCTCGGCGACGTCTTGGTCGCCCGGGTCGTCCCCGAGGTCCAGGTCGAGCTCTGCGCGCACGCCGGCCCAGTCCGTCCAGGAGAGCTGCTCCCCGTCGTGCGGGGCCATCGACAGCGCGCGCTCGAGGTCGGTGCGGCTCGAGTCCCGCCAGATCCGGATTCCGACCACGACCGCCGTCGCAACGATCGCGAGGGCGACGACGGCCGCCCCCCACCTGAACAGCGGTCCGCGTGATCTCGGCATGGTGGAGCGATGCTAGCCCCACTACTCTTGCGCCGTGGCCCAGGCGTCCGACGTGCTCGCCGCAGGCGTCGTGGTCTTTCGGCCGGGCCGCGAGGTGCTGCTGGTGCACCGCCCCAAGTACGCCGACTGGTCGTTCCCGAAGGGCAAGCTCGACCGGGGCGAGCGCGCGCCGGTGGCCGCCGTCCGCGAGGTGGCGGAGGAGAGCGGGTTGCGGGTCCGACTGGGGGTGCCGCTGGCCTCGCAGCGCTACCCCGTCAGCGGGTCTCGGTCGAAGACCGTGCACTACTGGACCGGCCGCGCCGTCGGCAACGACGACGTCAGCGGATATCTCGCGAACTCCGAGATCGACGAGGTCCGGTGGGTCCCCTACGAAATGGCACCCGGACTGCTCACCTACGACCGCGATCGAGAGACGCTGCGTGCGGCGCGCAAGGTCCGCCGGCGGACCCATGTCGTAGTGGTGCTTCGGCACGGTGGTGCTCGCTCTCGGCGAACCTGGCGCGCCGACGATCGCGAACGCCCGCTGCTGAAGACCGGCCGGCACCAGGCCGAGTCGCTGGTTCCGCTGCTCGCCGCCTACAACGTCACCCGGCTGCTGACCTCATCGAGCCTGCGTTGCCGGGAGACCCTGACGCCGTACGCCGACTCGGCCGGGTTGCCGATGGAGACGACGCGAAAGCTCAGCGAGGAGGACGCGACCCGCAAGGGCGTGGGCCGGATCATGGACGACCTCGTCGAGGGCGACGACTGCGCGGTCGTGTGCAGCCATCGACCGGTCCTGCCCGATCTCTTCGACGCCCTCGGGATGGAGAATCCGGGTCTGCAAGCGGGCGAGATGCTGGTCGCGCACGTGCGGAAGGGCGAGATCCGGGCGACCGAGCGGTACGCCGTCCGCTGAGCGTGGCGGGTGCTCTCCGTCACGTTGTCCGCGTCGAGTGGCCCGGTTCAGTTCACCTGGCGTTCACCGTCGCCCACGGCTCCGGACACCTGCCTTCTCGAGACTCCTGTCGTAATAGTCAAAGACTGAATCAGGAGACTGAAGTGAACCGCACTTCCATGCGCCGGGCGATCGTCCCCGGAATCGCCGCTCTCGCCCTGCTGCTCTCTGCCTGCGGCGACGACGCCGATGGCGGCGATGGGGAGATCGCCAGTGGCGGCTCCATCGAGTGCCTGACCGTCGACCAGCTGATCGAGCTGTGGGGTCCGGACTCGAAGGTCACGAACTGGAACGAGCTCGACCCCGAGTTCCCCGACCAGGAGATCTCCCTGTTCGGTCCCGGCACCGACTCCGGCACCTACGACTACCTGGCGGCCGAGGTCGTCGACCCCGACGCCGACGAGCCGGCGACCCGATCCGACTACGAGGCCTCCGAGGACGACAATGTCCTGGTCGAGGGCGTCGCGAACACCGACGGTGCCACCGGGTACTTCGGCTACACCTACTACGAGCAGAACGCGGACAAGCTGCAGGCCGTCGAGATCGACAGCGGCAACGGCTGCGTCGCCCCCTCGGCCGAGACTGCTCAGTCCGGGGAGTACACCCCGCTGGCCCGGCCCCTGTTCATCTACGTGAGCAAGAGCTCCTACGAGGACGACGAGGCTGTCCAGGAGTACGTGGACTACTACATCGACAACCTCGCCCAGATTGCGGAGGTCGGTCAGTTCATCCCGCTGAGCGACGAGTTGTACTCCGAGACCCAGTCCGAGCTGGAGGCCCTCGGCGGCTCTGGTGCCACCGGTACCTCCGGTGAGGTTGCCGTCGATGGTTCGTCGACCGTGTACCCCATGAGCGTGGCGGCACAGGAGCTCCTCGCGGCGGAGAACCCGGACGTGCGGGTCACCGTCGGTGAGGCCGGAACGGGTGGCGGCTTCGAGGTGTTCTGCACCGGCGACACCGACATCTCGGATGCGTCTCGCCCGATCGAGGAGGACGAGATCGCGGTGTGCGAGGAGAACGGTGTGGAGTACATCGAGCTCCAGGTGGCAACCGATGCGCTCACGGTCGTCGTCAACCCGAACTTCTGAGGTTGATCACCCGACCATGAGCCATGCTCTGAATTCCGCGGGCCCGTCCGGAGGGACGGGCTTGCGGGCTCCCATCGACCTGGGCAAGAAGGCCCGCCCGGGTGAGGCCGTGATCAAGGCGCTGCTGCTGGCGTCGGCGGTGCTGTCCGTGGCGATCACGCTCGGCATTGTCGTCACCCTGATCCGACCGGTCATCGACTTCTTCCAGGAGATCCCCGTCGGTGACTTCTTCGCCACGGACGGTACCTATGCGGTGCTCCCGCTGATCGTCGGCACGCTGCTGGTGACCGTGATCGCGCTGTTGCTCGCGGTCCCGCTCGGGCTCGGTGCGGCGATGTACCTTTCCGAGTACGCGTCACCCCGTGCCCGCAAGTGGCTCAAGCCGACGGTCGAGCTGCTGGCCGGCATCCCGTCGGTTGTATACGGCTTCTTCGCCCTCCAGTTCGTCACTCCTGAACTCCTGCAGCAGTTCCTCTCTCTGCAGGTCAACTTCACCAACTCGCTTGCGGCAGGGCTGGTTCTCGGGGTGATGGTGCTCCCGACCATCGCGTCGCTTGCCGAGGACGCCATGTCGGCGGTGCCGCAAGCGATGCGGCAGGGCTCGCTGGCGATGGGCGCCAACCGGATGCAGACCACGCTCCGCGTCGTGTTTCCAGCCGCTCTGTCCGGCATCGCCGCCGCCATCGTGCTCGGGATGTCCCGTGCTGTCGGCGAGACCATGATCGTGACCTTGGCGGCTGGAGCACAGAAGGTCTGGAGCGGAGATGTGCTCGAGGGTCACCAGGCGATGACCGGCTACATCGCGCAGACCTTCGGCGGGGAAAACCCCGTCGGGTCCACGCCGTACAACATGGCCTTCGCGGTCGCGCTGACGCTCTTCGTGATGACCCTGATCCTGAACGCCGTCAGCATGATCTTCGTCCGTCGCTTCAGGCAGGTCTACTGATGAGCGTCGCTACCGCCACCGCGGCCGAGGTCGTCGCCAACACTCTGGCGACCGGGAAGAGCAAGGACCGCAACGTCCTCTCGATCGTGTTCTTGCTGGCGCTCTGGTTCTCCCTGTTCTTCGGCGTGATCGTGCTGGTCGCCCTGATCGTCGACACCGCGATCAAGGGTGCCCCGCGCTTCGACACGGAGCTGATCACCAACTTCCAGTCGGTCGTACTGCCCGAGACGACCGGCTTCAAGGCCGGCATCGTCGGCTCGATCTGGCTGATGGTCCTGACGGCGCTGCTCGCCGTCCCGCTCGGGATCATGGCGGCGACCTACCTGGAGGAGTTCGCCGACAACGAGAAATGGTGGAACCGGGTGATCGAGGTCAACCTCGCGAACCTCGCCGCTGTCCCGTCGATCGTCTTCGGCCTCCTCGCCCTCGCGGCGATGTCCCTCATGGGCTTCGACAGGGGCGGAGTGGTCCTGGGTGGAGCCATCGCGCTGGCCCTGCTCATCCTGCCGGTCGTCATCATCACCACCCGCGAGGCGATCCGTGCCGTGCCCCGGGACATCCGCTTCGGCTCCCTCGCGCTCGGTGCCACGGTGTGGCAGACCACCTGGCGTCAGGTGCTTCCATCCGCGATCCCGGGCATCGCGACCGGCACCATCCTTGGCCTGTCCCGGGCAATCGGCGAGGCCGCGCCACTGATCGTGGTCGGGTTCGGCGTGAGTGTGCTGTTCGTTCCCGACGTCGGTGTCGAGGGCCTGAACAGCCCCGGCACGTCGCTGCCCAACCAGATCTTCAACCTGGCAAACCAGTCACGGGAAGAGCTCCAGACGGCTGCCTCGGCCGCCATCATCGTGCTGTTGGTGATGATCCTCGGGATGAACGCTTTGGCCATCTTCATCCGCAACAAGTTCCAGCGATCCTGGTAGGAGTTCCAATGCCAACCCAGCCAGCCACGACCACCACGCGCGAGCCGCGTGAGCCCGAGGTCGACCACGAAGTCGGGACCCGCGCCGACGTGCACACCGACGTCGATCGCAACCTGCCCGACGTACCACCCGACCCGGTGATGGAGGCCTACGGTCTCAACGTCTTCTACGGGGACTTCCACGCCGTCCACGACGTGAACCTCCAGTTCGGCAAGAACGAGATCACCGCGCTGATCGGCCCTTCGGGCTGCGGCAAGTCGACGGTACTGCGCTGCCTGAACCGGATGAACGACCTGGTCGCCGGGGCTCGGGTGGAGGGCGAGGTCAGCTATCACGGCCAGAACATCTACGCCAGGGGCGTCGACGCGATCGCGGTGCGCACCCAGGTCGGGATGGTGTTCCAGAAGCCGAACCCGTTCCCGAAGTCGATCTACGACAACATCGCCTACGGACCGCGCGTGACGGGCATGAAGGTCGACAGCATGGACGACCTCGTGGAGCAGGCGCTCCGCGACGCCGCCCTGTGGGACGAGGTCAAGGACAAGCTCAAGCAGTCGGCGTACGGCCTGTCCGGTGGGCAGCAGCAGCGACTGTGCATCGCCCGGACCATCGCCACTCGGCCGGACGTGATCCTGATGGACGAGCCGTGCTCGGCGCTGGACCCGATCGCCACCTCGCGGATCGAGGACCTGATGGTCACCCTGCGCGACGAGTACACGATCATCATCGTCACCCACAACATGCAGCAGGCCGCCCGGGTCTCCGACCGCACCGCGTTCTTCACCGCGCGGCCCGACGAGACCACCGGCAACCGCACCGGCCTGCTGGTCGAGTTCGACCGGACCCGCAACATCTTTGCCAACCCGCACGACAAGCGCACCGAGGACTACATCTCCGGTCGCTTCGGCTGAGCCCTACCTCAGGTCGGAACCACCAGGTTGAGGAAGAGGTAGGAACCCGCTGCTGCCAGGGCGGCCATCGGGAACGTCAGCACCCAGGCAGCGAGGATGGTCCGCGCGACGCCCCACCGGACCGCAGAGAACCGCTTGGTGGCTCCGACACCCATCACTGCTGAGGTGATGGTGTGGGTCGTCGAGATCGGCGCCTGGAAGGCGTACGCAGTCGTGTAGAGAACCGAGGCCGCGACGGATTCGGCGGCGAACCCACGAGGAGGGTCGAGGTGGATGATCCGCCGGCCGAGGGTGCGCATGATCCGCCAGCCACCGGAGTAGGTGCCGAGCGAGATCGCGCCCGCCGCGGCGATGATCACCCAGAGCGGCAGCCGGTCACCCTCGGCGACGTAGCCACCGGAGAGCAACGCCAGGAAGATCACGCCCATGGTCTTCTGCGCGTCCTGGAGGCCGTGACCGAGCGCCATCGCTGCTGCAGACACGGTCTGGGCCAGCCGGAAGCCCCGGTTGGCCCGTGCCGGGTTGGCTCTTCGGAAGAGCCACATGATCGCCAGCATCATCAGGAAGCCGAGAGAGAAGGCCACCAGGGGCGAAAGGATCATCGGGATGACGACCTTCGCGAGCACCACGTCCCAATTGGCGGTGACCCCCGCGGTGACGGCCGCGCCGACGAGGCCGCCGATCAGCGCGTGCGACGAGGAGGACGGAAGTCCGAAGTACCAGGTGGTGAGGTTCCAGGCGATGGCTCCGAGAAGGCCGGCCATCACGACGATGAGACCGTGCGAGCCGAGACCCGGATTGATCGTGTCGGAGACGGTGTGGGCGACCTCCTGACCCAGGAAGGCGCCGACGAAGTTCATCACCGCCGCCATGCCCAGCGCGACGCGCGGCGTCAGCGCGCGCGTCGACACCGACGTGGCGATGGCGTTCGCGGCGTCGTGGAAGCCGTTCGTGTAGTCGAACGCCAGGGCGACGACGACCACCGCGATGATGATCGCGAGCTCCATCGGGACGAGCCTCAGCTTTCCTTGACTGCGATCTGCTCCACGATGTTGGCGACCTTCTCGAACGCGTCGATCGCGCCCTCCAACGACTCCACGATGTCCTTGAGCTTGAGTACCTCGAGGGTCTTGAGCTCACCGGAGAACAGCTGGGCGAGCATCCGGCGGTGATTCTTGTCGCCGGTGTTCTCCAGCCGGTTGATCTCGATCCAGTACTCCTCCAGAGACTGCATCGCCTGCAGCTTGGGCATCGCCTCCGCCGTCAGCTCGGCGCAGCGCTGGATCACCTCGACCTGCTTCGACAGCTCGGCCGGGATCTGCTGGACCTCGTAGAGAAGGATAAGGTCGACGACCTCGTCCATCATGTCCATCACGTCGTCGAGCCCGGAGCCGAGCGCGTAGATGTCCTCGCGGTCGAACGGCGTCACGAACGTGCTGTTGACCCTCTTGACGATCGCGTGCGTCGTCTCGTCGGCCTGGTGCTCGGCCGCGCGCATGCGGGAGGCGACCTCCTCCTTGTCTGAGCCGTCGGCGAGCATCTCGGCGAGCAGTTCAGCGCCGCCGACCAGGTGTTGTGCAGCCTCGCTGAACAGGTCGTAGAAGGAAGCATCGACGGGGCGGAAGCGCAGACCCACGGGTGTACTCCTGATGAGGTACTCGTGAAGGAGGGGCGAACGGCAATCATGCTAGGGGGTGCCGCTGGCAGGAGCGCAACCCAGGGGAGCCTTCCCAGGCCCCGGCGGCTAGACCGGGGCCCGCCTGCGCCGCTGGTCCTCGATCAGCCGCTCCTGGAGGTGCACGGTGCCCGCGTTGCGCACCCAGGTGCCGTCGCTGTGCAGGTCCCACGCCGTGGTGTCCGCGGCGAACGCCAGGTCGAGCAGCTCCCGGATGGAGTCGACGCTCTTCGTCGCCGGGCAATCGCACCAGGACCTCGACCCGACGGTCCAGGTTGCGGTGCATCATGTCGGCCGAGCCGAGCCAGGCGACCGGGTCGCCGGCGTTCTCGAACCAGTAGACCCGGCTGTGCTCCAGGAAGCGCCCGAGCACCGAGCGCACCGTGATGTTCTCCGAGAGCCCTGGTACGCCGGGGCGGAGCGAGCAGATGCCACGCACCAGCAGCTCGACCGGCACTCCGGCCTGCGAGGCGAGGTAGAGCGCGTCGATCACACCCTCGTCGACGATCGAGTTGGCCTTCATCCGGATCCCCGCGGGCAGTCCGGCCTGGTGGTTGCGGACCTCCGCCATGATCTGGTCGACCAACCCACTGCGCACCGAGTCGGGCGCCACCAGGAGCTGGTCGTACTTCGCGTTGCGGGACCACCCGCTGAGGTTGTTGAACAGGTGGGCGACGTCCTCGCCGATCGCCTCGTCGGTCGTGATCAGGCCGATGTCCTCGTAGTGCCGCGCGGTCTTGGAGTTGTAGTTGCCGGTGCCGATGTGGGTGTAGCGGCGGATGCCCTCGGGCTCGTCACGCACCACGAGTGCCAGCTTGCAGTGCGTCTTGAGGCCGACCAGTCCGTAGACCACGTGGCAGCCGGCCTGCTCCAGCTTGCGCGCCCAGCGGATGTTGGCCTGCTCGTCGAAGCGGGCCTTGATCTCCACGATCACCAGGACCTGCTTGCCGGCCTCGGCGGCGTCGACCAGCGCGTCGATGATCGGGGAGTCGCCGGAGGTGCGGTAGAGCGTCTGCTTGATCGCGAGCACGTGCGGGTCGGCGGCCGCCTGCTCGAGGAAACGCTGCACGCTGGTGGCGAACGAGTCGTAAGGATGGTGCAGGAGTACGTCGCTGCCCCGGGTCGCCTTGAACACGTCGACCGGCGCGGCGGACTCGACCTCGGCCAGGCGCGTGTGGGTCGTGGGTACGAACGTGGGGTACTTCAGGTCCTCGCGGCCCAGATCGGCGATGCCATGCAGCCCCCTTAGATCGAGCGGGCCCGGCAGCCGGAACACCTCGTCATCGGTGACGCCGAGCTCGGAAACGAGCAGCTCGAGAACCGTGGGCGCGATCGACTCCTCGACCTCGAGCCGCACGGGAGGCCCGAATCGGCGCCGCAGGAGCTCCTTCTCCAGCGCGGCGAGGAGGTTCTCTGCGTCATCCTCCTCCACCTCAAGGTCCTCGTTGCGGGTGACCCGGAACGTGTGCGACTCCAGGACCTCCATGCCGGGGAAGAGTCGCTTCAGGTGCGCCCCGATCACGTCCTCGAGCGGCACGAACCGGGCGTTCGGCAACGGGACGAACCGCTCGAAGATCGGCGGCACCTTCACCCGGGCGAAGTGCTCCTTGCCGGTCTTGGGGTTGCGGATCAGCACCGCGAGGTTGAGCGAGAGTCCGGAGATGTAGGGGAACGGGTGCGCCGGGTCCACCGCCAGCGGGGTCAGGACCGGGAAGATGCGGTCGCGGAACAGCCGCTTGCACTGCTTCTGCTCCTCGCGGTCCAGGTCGTCCCACCGGACCAGCTCGATCGTCTCCGCGTCGAGAGCCGGGACGATCTCTTCGCGGAAAAGCCGCGACTGCCGCGCACCGAGCTCCCTGGTCTCCTGCAGGATCGTCTCGAGTACCTCGAGCGGCAGCATGCCGGACGCCGCGCGAACCGCGACGCCCGCCGCGATCCGGCGCTTGAGGCCGGCCACCCGGACCATGAAGAACTCGTCCAGGTTGCTGGTGAAGATCGCCAGGAAGCGGACCCGCTCCAGCAGTGGGAGCGCGGGATCCTCGGCGAGCTCCAGGACGCGCTGGTTGAACCTCAGCCAGGACAGCTCTCGGTCCAGGAACCGGTCGTCGTACTTCTGGACCGCCGTCAGCGCCGCCTCGCCGGGCGCGTAGGGCGCAGGCACATCGAAGGTCTCGTCCGGGACCCCGGCGTGGTCATCGGCCGGACTCGGCACGATCTCGAGCGACATGCCCCGAGTGTGGCATCGCCAGGTGAACGCGGGGTGTCTTCCGACCGGGGCAGCACTAGTCTGACCCGGGTGAGCGCACGAGAGGCCGTGGAGGCCCGGCTCCTGAAGGTCGCGATGGGGCTTCCCGGACCCTTCCAACGGGCGCTCGCGGGTCGCCCCGTCACCATCGACGGGCAGCGGCTGGCGGTGGAGCTACAGCTGATGCTGCGGTTGCAGCAGGCCGCCGGACTGCCCAGCCCCCCGACGCTGCCGATCCCCGAGGGACGGCTGGCCACCCTGCACGAGACGCGGGTCGCTGGGGGTACCCACCCGATCGGCGCCGTGCGTGACCTCCCGGTGGGCGATCGACCCGGCCGGCTGTACACCCCGACGGGTGACCCCGCGGACCCCACCGGCCTGCTGGTGTTCTTCCACGGCGGCGGGTTCGTCTGGGGCGACCTCGACAGCCACGACGCGCCCTGCCGGTTCCTCGCCGAGCGGGCCGGCGTGCGAGTGCTGGCGGTGGACTATCGGCGTGCTCCCGAGCACCCGTTCCCGGCGGCGTACGACGATGCCGTCGCGTCCGTTCGCTGGGCGTTCGACAACGCGGCCAGCCTCGGGGTCGACCCCGACCGGATCGCGGTCGGCGGCGACTCAGCCGGCGGCAACCTCGCGGGCGGCGCGGCGATCGCCGCGGCTCTCGACGGGCTGCCGCTCGCGTTCCAGCTGCTGGTGTACCCGCTCACCGACGCAGGCCACGACACCCGGAGCATGGAGCTGTTCGCCGACCTGGGGTTGTACCTCACCCGCGCTTACATCGAGATCGCGAACGAGTGCTACCTCACCAACGAGCGCGACCAGAACGACCCGCGGGTCTCGCTGCTGCTCGAGAAGATCCCGGACGGCCTGGCACCGGCGTACGTCGCGACCGCCGGGTTCGACCCGCTCCGCGACGAGGGCGAGGCCTACGCCCGGCTGTTGTGCGACGCCGGTATCACGGTGGAGATGCACCGGTTCCCCGACCTGATCCACAGCTTCTTCAACATCCTCGGTCCGAGTAGGCGCAGTCGCGCGGCGGTCGCCGAGATGGCGGTCCGGCTGGGTGCGGCACTGGCCTGAGCCTTACAGCTCGGGGCGCCACTCCCGGACCTGGCGCACGAACTCCACCGGGTCGACCATCGTCGCATCGACCGTGAACGGGTCGAGGTGGCGGCGCAGGAAGCGCAGCTGCCAACCGGCGTTGCCGGGCTGACCGGTCATCTCGATCTTGGTGGTGGAGCTGCGGAGGTCGAACCGGTAGCTGTCGGAGCTCGAGTCGATATAGACCATGCCGCGGCCCACCGACACCTGCCACGTCTCCTCCCGGCTGTTCCACGCGAGGTAGCCGAGAAGGACGGTGACCGCCAACAACAGCAACGCCACGGGTGAGAACAGGCCACGGTCCAGCGCGGCGTACACCGCTACTACCCCGGTGACCACGGCGGTGCCGCCGAGCGCCAGCAGTACGACGGCAGGGTCGCTGCCGTCCTCGGAGACACGGTGAGTGTCGTCGGGAGGAAGATCGTCGAACAGCGACAGTCGGTCGGGGTCAACGGCCTGCTCGGCGCGCAGGTCGGCAAGCTCGGCGGCGAGCGCATCGGCGAGGCGTTCGGCCTCCAGGGCGCGCGCCTCGAGTGCGTCGCGCTCCGCACGCAGCCGCCGGAGCTCGGCCGGCCCGGAGAGCCGGACTGATGATGCCGTCTGGTCTCCTACAGGTTCGGTCGCCATTGCCGCATTGCCTCGATGAAGGGCTCCGGGTCCACGGCGCGGCCATCGATCTCCACAGGGGAGAGGCCCCGACGCACCAGTGCCATCCGCCAGTCGCGGTCACCCGGGTCGCCGTACATCTCGACCACGGTCTTGTCGCTGGTCAGGTCGAACTTGTGCTGGTTGTCGCCGAAGACGACCTCCAGCATCCCGTCGGCCAACGTGACGCTGCTCGACATCGCCCCGAGGCGCAGGAAGATCAACAGCGCGACCAGGGCGATGACCCCGGCGAAGATGCCCGGCGGCGTGACCAGGTTGCCCTGGAGCGCCATGATCGCCACGAACAACCCACCGAGGCCGGCCACGGCGCCGGCCACCAGGCCGATGCCGCGCTTGGCGTTGGCCGAGTGGTAGGACAACAGTCCGGAGTCGGGATCGGTTTCGAGCGAGTCGCGCCGCACCGCGGCCAGCACGGTGGATTCCGCCCTGGGCTTTTCCTCGGATGGTTCCTGAGTAGGCGAGGGACCAGCCGTATCGAAGGGCTCGGCGTAGATCCGCTCCGCGGTGTGGTCCTCCGCGTCCTCGTCGAAGTCCTCCAGGGCGTGGGGGTCGACCAGGATCCGCTCGGCGGTCTGCTCCTCGGGCGCCTCGACGTCCTCGACTTCCTCGACGTCCTCGACTTCCTCGACGTCCTCGATCGGGTCTGCGGCGGCCTCGCTTTCGACGGGCAGTGCTTCTGGCTCGTCCTCGTCCCACGCGAACTCGTCGCCCTCGAGGGCGTCCTGCTCGTCCTCTTCGACGTCCTCAACCTCGTGGACGTCTTCGACCTCGTCCTCGACGAAGTCCTCGTCGTCGTAGTCGTCGTCGTAGTCGTCGTCGTCTCGTCGTCCTCGTCGTCCTCGTCGAGCTCGGCGTCGACCTGTTCGTCCGCCTCGGGCTCCTCCACGAGGAGCTCGGCGGGCTCATCCTCTTCGAGCTCTTCGAGCTCGGGCTCCGCGGTTGCGAGGTCCTCGGCCTCCCGCTCCTCGGTAAACAGCTCGACCGCGGCCTCGGGGTCGAGGGTCTCGACGCCGGGCTCGGCTAGTGCTGCCGGTGCTTCGGTGACGGCCGTGTCGGCCGTGTCGCCGTGGCGCCAGGGTCGCCGAAACCTGAGCCGACCTCGACTCGGTCAGCGCCTTGGACGAACGGAACCAGCTGCGCCTCGACCTTCCCTCGGTGTCGGGCCCGTCGGCGGGTGGGTCGGGCAGCGTCGCTGCCGGGGTGGAGTCCTCCGATGCCGGGGGTGCGTCCGGGGGAGGGGGAAGGTGGTCGTCAAGACCCGCCGGAGGCGGAGGGTGGTCGTCCTGCTCGGGGGCGCGGTCCGGTACCGCCGCTGCCGCAGCAGAGTCGCTGCGCACGGTGGCGACCAGGCGCGCGCGAGACTCGGCCAACTGAATCGCCAGGTCGGCGGCACGGGTCTCGGCCTCCGCCCGGGCCTGCGCGTGGCGGGCCGCGGTGCGCTCGGCGTCCGCGCGCGCCTGTGCCTGCTCGGCGGCCTCGCGCTTGGCCGCCGCCAGCTGCTCCTGCGCGAGGCGCAGCGCCTCGCGGTGTTCACCCATCTGTGCCTCCGCCTCGAGCTGGGAATCCCGGATCCGGCGCTCGGCCTCTCGACGCTCTGCGGCCGCGGACGCGGCCAATGCTGCCTGAGTACGCGCCGACTCCTCGGCCTCCAGCCGGGAGCGGGCGGCCTCCTTGGCGGCCTCCTCCAGCGAACGACGGGCCTGGCTGGCCAAGCGGGCCTCCTCGGCGTAGGCGGCCGCCTGTTCTTGTCCGGCGGCCGCGATCCGGTTGGCCTCGGCGACCAGGTCGATCTGTTCGCGCGCCGTCGTCTCGGCCTCCTGGCGGGCCCGGTGGGCCTGCGCGGCCAGGCTGGCCTGCTCGGCGGCCGACTGCTCGGCGGCCTGGCGCTCCTCGAGCGCGCGAGCGGCGAACTGACCGTGCTCCTCGGCCTGCGCCGCGGCCGCGTCGGCCAGCGTCTTCGCCCGGGCCTCGGCGTCGGCCGTCGCCTCCTGTGCTTCCTCCGCGAGCTTCGCGTGCCGTGAGGCGGCCTTCTCGGCCAGCGTGCGGGCACGGGTCTGCTCCAGGGCGGCGCTCTGCAGGGTGCTGCGCTCCTGCTCGGCCGTGGTCACGAAGGCGGCGTACTCCTCTGCGGCGGCGCTGGCGGCCTCGGAGACCTCGCGGGCCCGGTCTTCGGCACGGGTGCGTTCGAGGAACGCCTGCTGCGCGAGAGCTGCCTGCTGCGAGGCGGCCTCGTCGGCGATCCGGCGGGACTCTGTGTGCTCGGCTGCGGCCTGCTCCGCTTCCCGGCGCTCTTCGAGCGCGGTCGCGGCGAAGGCGGCGTGATCGTCGGCCTGACGGCGGGCGGCAACGGCGGCGTCGCGGGCCCGCTCCTCCGCCTGGGTCGCGGCCTCGTGAGCGGCCCGCGCGGCCTCGGCGTGCTCCTGCGCCCGCCGCTCCGCATCTTCGCGGGCACGGGCCTGTTCGAGGGCGTCGGCCTGCGCCCGCTGGCGCTCCTGCTCGGCCTGCGAGACGAAGTTGGCGTACTCGTTGGCCTTCTCGGTGGCGGAGTCGGCGACCTCGCGGGCCCGGTCCTCGGCCTGCGCACGGTCCAGGAACGCCTGCTCGGCCAGCGCGGCCTGCTGGGCCGCGGCCTCGTCGGCGGCGCGGCGTGCCTCGGCGGCGACGGCCGCGGAGTTCTCCGCCGCGCGGCGGTCGTCGAGGGCAACCCGGGCGAACGCCGCGTGCTCGTCGGCCTGCTGGGCCGCGTGCTCGGCGGCCTGACGGGCCCGCTCCTCGGCGTCCGCGGCCAGTGCGTGTGCCTCCTGGGCCAGCTGGGCGTGCCGGGTGGTCTCCTCCTCCGCGGCCAGGCGGGCCTTGGTCTGGTCGCGTGCGGCCCGCTCGAGCTCCTCGCGCTCCTCCTCGGCCTCGCGGACCAGGGCGGCGTACTCGTCGGCGGCCTTGGCGGCCTGCTCGGCCAGCTCCAGGGCCCGTTCCTCGGCGGCGGCTCGCTCGGACAGCGCCTGCTCGGCGATCTGGGCATGGTCGCGGGCGGCGCGCTCCGCATGAGCCCGGGACGTCTGAGCCTCCTCGGCGAGCAGCGCCGCCTTGCGGGCCGCCTCCTCAGCGGCCTCGCGCTCGGTCAGCTGAGCCACCACGCGCTCGGCGAGCTCGGATGCGTGGCGCTCGGCCGACTCGCGCTTGGACGCCTCGGTCTCCGCCAGGGTGACGTGCTCGCGGGCGGCGCGCTCGGCGGCCTCGCGGGCCCGGGTGGCGCGCTCGGCCAGCTCCTCGGACTGCTGCCGCTGACGGGCGTGCTCGGTGGCAGCGCGCTCGGCCTCCTCGCGCGCCTGGTGCGCGAGTGACGCCGCGTCTGCGTGCTCCTTCGCCAGCCGGTCAGCCTCGGCCCGCGCCTGGATCGCCTCCCGCGCCACCTCTTCGGCGACGAGCCGTTCGGCAGCCTGTTCGGCCGCGGCGAGCTCTGCGTCTCGACGCAGCTTGACAGCTTGGTCGGTGGCGCCCGGGTAGGAAGGAGAAGTCATCGATCAGACCTGTTTTCGATAGCGATTGGGAGCGGATGGGCGCATGGCGCACTCACCCCGACAGGGCCCCGATGCTACCCAGCGCGATGCGGGAGCGGGAACTAGTATCGAAATCCTCGTCAGGGGTCAAAGATCCGGGCGCCAGTAACGCAGTGTCTCAGTAAAAGCCACCGGGTCGACGTCCTTGTGGTCGATGCTCACCGGCGGCCTGCCCTTGCGCAGCACCTGGATCTGCCAGTCGCGGTCGCTCGGCTGCCCGGTCATCGCCAGCTCCGTGCTCGGGCTGTTCAGGTAGAAGGTGTGGTGCTGGTCGCCGAACCGCAGCCGGAGCGTGCCGCGCTCGATGTGGACCTCGGAGGTCTGGGAGCGCTGGCGGAGCGCCACGGCCAGGCCGAGCAGCGCGATCGCCGTCAGGATCAAGCTGATGGTGAGGTGGTCCAACACCGTGGCCTGGTAGGCCATCCAGCCGACGGCCGCGGCGCAGGCCAGGGCGACCACGCCGGCGCCCGGTCCGAGCAGGCCGGCGCCGTGCTTGGCGGCGTACGTCGTCGACGCGGCGCGGACGGCGGTGCTGCCGGCGGCAGCGACCGGCCAGGGCTCGGGTTCGGGTACTCGCTCCGGTTCTGGTTCTGGTTCCGGTTCCGGCGCTTCCGCTTCCGCCTCTTCGTCCTCGTCCTCGACGAGCTCGGACCAGTCGTAGTCCTCGTCCTCGGGTACTGGCTCTGGCTCCGGTTCGGGGTCGGGCGCGACCTCGCCCTCCGGACCCTCGGGCTCCTCCGGCTCCTCGGCCGGTACGACGTCCGCCTCGGGCTCGGGCTCCGGCGCGATGACCTCGGCCGGCCGCGCGACCGGCGAGAACACCGGGAGAATGTGTGCCTCGCCGAGCTGACGCTCGAGCGCCTCCACCCGGGCCTCGGCCTCGATGCGAGCCTGGGTCTGCTGACTCGCCAGCGCGTGTGCCTCGGCCAGTGCCTGGTGGGCCTCCGAGACGGCGGCCGCGCGCTGCTCGACGGTGAGCTGCGCCTCGGCCTGCGCCTCGAACATCCGGGCCTCGGACTGTTGCGCGATCCGCCGAGCCTCCTGGGCGACATGTTCGGCGGCCTCGACATCGGCCAGCAGTATGTCGACGCGCTCCGTGTGCTGGGTGTTGCGTTGTGAGGCGTCGTCGGTGAGTGCCCGGATCCGCTCCTCGGCGGCGGCCAGCGCGGCCTCGAGGCCGACCAGTCGGTCGTCGGCCGGGGCCGGCTCGGCCCCGGCCTGCTCGAGTCGCGCGTGTAACGCCGCGATCTCCGCGTCCGCCTTGGCCTTCGAGGTGCGGGCCTCGTCGGCGAGCCGGACGGCCTGGGCCAGCGCCTGCTCGAGCGCGGCACGCTCGCGGGTCGACCGCTCGTTGACGGCATCCTTGTCGCCGGCATCGGCGGACACTTCGCCGGAGAGGGCCCGGGCGCGTTCGTCCGCGGCCTCCCGCTCCGCGACCAGGGCCCGCACTCGCTCGGAGTGCTCGGTGGCCCGTGCCGCCGACTCGGCCGCGAGCGTGCGGGCCCGCTGCTCGGCCTGTTCGAGGTCGGCCTCCAGCTGCTGGAGCTGCGCGGCGTGCTGCTCGTTGAGGTCTTGCACGCTGGCCCGGTCGGCCCGCGCCTCCTCGAGCATCCGAGCCTGGTCGGCGACGAGCTGCTCGCGGATCGCCCGGTCCTCGGCAGCGGCCGCTGCGGCCTCGGTCAGCGTCCGCACCCGGCCCTCGACGTCGTCCCGCTCCGACATCAGCGCATGGGACCGCTCGTCGTGGTCCGCGTCGCGGCTGGCCAGCTCGGCGGCGAGATCCCGGGCGCGTTCGTCGGCGGCGGTCAGGTCGTCGCGCGCGTGCTGCAGCTTCGCGGCGTACTCCTCCGCCCGCTCCTCAGCCGCCCGCACGCGGGCTTCGAGCGATTCGTGTTCCGATGTCGCCGGACGTTCGCCCTCGGCGGGTTCCACCCGCGCAGCCGGAGGCTCACCGTCGCTCCGCCGGCGCGGCAACAGGTGCCGTCCGTCGCCTGTTGGGCGATCCGCGAGCCCCTGGACGAGAGCGTCGGAGATGACTCGCCGGTTGTCGGTGCCGCGCTCCGAGTCCCGCTGGGTCGGCGCGGGTGCCGCGTCGCCCGGGCGCTGCCGATCGGCGTCGGCCGCTCGCCGCAGCAGCGCGGCCACGTCGTCGGGGTCGAGCTCTCCCATGTCGCCGTCCTGCCGGCGACGCCACCGGGAGATCCGGGGCTCGCTGGACCGATGCCGGCGGCCAGCCGCCTCGGTCTCGTCGTCGGACGAGGTCATGGTGCGGATGCTACCCACGCGCGCAGGGTCAGGCGCTGGAAGTCCCGCGCTGGTACTGCACGTGCGTATCTCTCGCCTGGTGCCCGAATCCCAGACCGGAGTAGACATGGACGGCGGGGGCGTTCTCGGCCTCCACGTACAACAGGACCTCGCCGACCCCGCGGGACTCGAGATACTGCAGGCCCGCCAAGGTGAGCAGTCGCCCCAGACCGCGGCCCTGGGCGGCGGGATCGATCCCCACGACGTACACCTCGCCGTGGTGCCGGTCGGGCTGCTTGGTCCAGTGGAAGCCCAGGACCGTGCCGTCGGGCTCTTCCGCGATCAACAGCCCCTCCGGGTCGAACCACGGCTCCGCCATCCGTTCGGCGAGGCCCTCGGCGTCCAAAGCGCCCTGCTCGGGGTGGTTCGCGAACGCCGCGGCGTTGACGCGGAGTACGTCGTCGTCGTCGCCCGGGCGGTAGGACCGGATCGCCAGCCCCGGCGGCAGCACCAGCTCCGGTAGCGGGACCGCCGCGGCGCGACGCATCACCCACAGCTCGCGGGTTCGAGCCAGGCCGTGCCGGCCGGCGATCACCCGCGCGGCGGGATGGTCGCCGTGCGACCAGGCGGTCACCGGGTCCTGACCGGCGAACGCGTCGGCCGCGAGCCGGCCGCCGTGGCCGCGTCGTCGGGCGTCGGGCGCGACCGCCAGGTCCACCTCCGGGCCGCGGCGCAACGCGAAGCCCTGGTCGCCCGTCAGCCACACCTGCGCGCCGTCCAGGCCGCGGTGCTTGAGGTGGAGCGCGGCGGCCTCGTCCAGCGGGTCCTGCTCGCCGGAAGCGACGATCGCTCGGCGTACCGCCTCGAGGACGGACAGCGCGTCGGGCACCGCCCCAGCCTAGGCGTCTTGGGTGCGCTGCTCCTCGACACGGGCGGCGTCGGCCCGGCCTTCCTTCTCCTTGGCCGCGAGCACGAAGCGGTAGCCCACGTTGCGCACGGTGCCGATGAGGGTCTCGTTCTCGGGACCCAGCTTCGCCCGCAGCCGGCGCACGTGGACGTCGACGGTGCGGGTGCCACCGAAGTAGTCGTAGCCCCACACCTCCTGCAGCAGCTGCTCGCGGCTGAACACCCGGCCGGGGTGCTGGGCGAGGAACTTCAGGAGCTCGAACTCCTTGAACGTCAGGTCCAGCGTGCGGCCGCTGATCTTCGCGGTGTACGTCGCCTCGTCGACCAGCACCTCCCCGCTGCGGATGACGTGGGCCTCGGGGTCGGCGGCCTCTCGCTCGGCGGCGATCCGACCGATGGCGAGCCGCATCCGCGCCTCCAGCTCGGCCGGGCCACACGTGTGCAGCGCAACGTCGTCGATGCCCCAGTCGTGACTGACCACGGCCAGCCCGCCCTCGGTGACGATCACCAGCAGCGGAACGCCGGAGCCGGTCGTCCTGATCAGCCGGCACAGGTCTCGAGCGCCTGCGAGGTCCTGACGCGCGTCGACCAGGATCAGGTCGGAGTCGGGTGCCTCGAGCAGCGCGCTGCCCTCGGCGGGCAGGATGCGGACGGAGTGGCCGAGCAGCCCGAGCGCGGGGAGCACCTCAGCGGAGGACTGCAAGCGCGCTGGTCAGAAGGAGCAGATTGCCCATGGAGGCTGGTCTCCTCACCGTCGAGGGTGGGGACCGAAACGCAACGCTGGGCTCCGGCCAGTTGTACTGGCAGGCAAGAATACCGAACTATGAGCGACCTTTCGGCAGCTCCCGCGGCTGATGAGACCCAGGTCATCACGGTCCGCTACTGGGCCTCGGCGCGCTCGGCGGCCGGGGTCGACGCCGACCAGCTGTCGGTGACCGGCCCGATCTCTCTCACCGAGGTGCTGTCGCGGGCCATCGGCCTGCACCCGGGATCCCGGCTGAGCGAGGTGCTCCAGGTCTGCTCGGTGCTGGTCGGCGATCGTCCGGTCTCCTCGGAGGAGCCGGGAGACGTCCAGGTAGCACCCGGGTCGTCTGTGGAGTTCCTGCCGCCGTTCGCAGGAGGGTGACCGGGTCGTGAGCACCGGTGCGTGGATCGCCCTCGCGGCGGTGGTGGTGGCGATGGCCCTCGGCCTCTACCGGGCAGCGACCGACGGCCGGTTCCGAGGTACGCACCGGGTCCGAGGCGCCGAGGGCGGCACAGACGAGCCGAGCGGACCCGTCGGGGACAGCGTTGTCGCCGGCACGCCCTGGACTGGCGAGCTCGGCGAGCGGGCCACCCTGCTGCAGTTCTCGTCGGCGTTCTGCGCACCCTGCCGGGCCACCCGTCGTGTCCTCTCCGACGTCGCCGACACCACTCCTGGGGTGCGCCATATCGACGTGGACGCAGAGCACCACCTCGACGTCGTACGCCGGCTCGGCGTGATGCGGACCCCGACGACGCTGATCCTCGACGACAGCGGCCGTGAGCTCGGAAGGGCAACGGGAGTTCCCTCCGGTGAGCAGGTCCTCGCGGTCCTCATCCGTCTACGCTGAGCCCCGTGTTCCGTCTGATGCTGGCCGACCTCAGGTCCGGAGTGAGCCCGCTCTATCCGCCCGTGCACTACTGGCCCAGGGTCTTCGGTAAGGCGCTGTTCTCGCCGACTGCGCACGTCGTGATGCTGTATCGGTTGAGTTCGGCCCTCTACGCCTTCGTCCCCACCCGACCGCTCGCCTTTCTGCTGCGCTCGGTGGCAGTGGTCTGGGGTGGAACCGAGATCCACCCATCGGCGCAGATCGGCCCAGGGTTGTGTCTGGTGCATTCGTATGAAGGTCGTGATCGGTCCGCAGGTGCGGATCGGCGCGAATGCCCGGATCGGCCACGGTGTCACGATCGCCGGTGACACGGGCAAGGGATTTACCGAAGGAACCGGGATCCCGGTGATCGGGGACGACGTCACCATTGCCCTCGACTCGATCGTCCTGGGTTCCGTGACGATCGGTGACGGAGCGCTCATCGCCGCGCAGTCGCTGGTCCTCCACGACGTTCCCGCCCGCTCGGTGGCACGAGGCTCTCCGGCAAAGGTGGTCAGGTCTGCTGATCATGGTCAGGACCTGACCGAGGGTGGTCCCGGCTAGGGGCATCCTGTTCACAACCGGTGTTCGGCCTCGGGCGGGTGCTGGCCGCGATTAGACTTCCGTCGCCGGCCGCCGAGTGCCGGACCCTCACAGAAGGAACCTCGCGGTGACTGAGCAAGTGGCGCGCTTCCGATCGGGAACCGCCTCCCGGACCGAGGGTGTCCTGGTTGTCGCCGCCGCCGCCGTCGCGGTAGTAGGCCTGGCACTGCTCGCCACTCGGGAGAACACGATCCTGTTGCTCGGCGCGCTGGCCGTGGCTGGATTGATCGCGCTGGTGGCTGTGATCGGGCCCGAGCGCACCGGAATCCTCATTCTTGTCGGGGGCTTCTTCACGGCACCGTTCTACAAGGGAACGGCTCCCACGCCCGGCTCTCCGGCCACCGGCACCGACGCCCTGCTGCTGCTGGGTTTCGTGTTCCTGATTCCCAACGTGCTGCGCGGGAGGCTGCGCCTTCCCCTTGTGTACTGGTTCGGCGTGTCTCTCGTGCTGATCGTGGGAATACTCGCCTCGGCCGGCTCGACGGATCCAGCAGTGAGCTTCATCTCGCTCGGGTTCTGGATGGTCGTCATGGCCGGGCTCACCTGCGCCTTCGCGTCCTGGCTGCCATCGCGCACCTTGGTGGATCTCTTCGCGGCGTCCTTCGTGGCCGGGCAGATATTCAGCTTCGTCGCGGGATGGGCGCGAGGCAACATTGCTCAGGACAGACATGCCGGCCTTTCGACGCACTTCAACTACTTCGGAGAAGCCGGGATGCTCTCGGTCGGTCTGTTGATCTACCTGGCATACCGGTACTTCGGTCGATCCAAGCTGATCTCTGTTGCGATCGTCGTTGTGGCCGCGGTCTGCGTGGCGACGGTCGTGCTCAGCGGAAGTCGGGCCGCCACCATTGTGCTCGCCGTGCTGATCCTCATGATCCCGGTCGTGGAGCGGTCAGCGATCACCGGCTTCGTGTGGGCCGCGCTCGTGGCCCTAGCCCTCGTAGTCCTGCCGCTGGTGGCCGATACTTTGAGCCAGGTCTCGTCCGTGGACCGTCTCTTGGGTGGGGGCGGCGCCGGCTATTCGGACTCTGCCCGGAACATCGGCTTGGACGAGGGACTCGACCGCTTCTTCGCGAATCCGATCCTTGGGGACGGCTTGATCGAGCTGTACGAGATCCACAACAACTTCTTGGAAGTCGCCGTCGCCATCGGGGTGTTCGGTCTCGCCGGCTACCTCATGGTGCTCTATGCGTTCGCTCGCCCCATCCTGGGCGCCGGCCAGATGCGTCGGCTCTGCTATCCCGTGTGGGGCTACATCGGGTTCGGTGCCACCGTGCCGAGTCTTTATGACCGCTCGATCTGGGCTGTCGTCGCGCTGAGCGCGGTGGCCATGGTGGAATTCGAGCAGATTCGACGGGATCGGCCCTTGACGTCGCCGACTGGTCGGCACCTAAACCCAGGCACCCGCCCCATTCCCTCTAGCGGAGTTCGATCAGGAGCAGACGTATGAAGACCGCGCGTGGCGCCGCACACTTCTCCAAGCGGGTGGGTCAGACCGTGACCACCTACCGCAACTTCCCTCGCGTGTTCCTCGACCTGGCCCTGGCAGAGACGAAGTGGCGTCCCGAAGAGGTCACCTACCGGCTGCGCAACGGCCTGACCGTGGTGACGCCGAACGCTGACGGTGCCCGGTTCCCGCTGTACGAGATCTTCGCCGACGACGCCTACCGGATGGACGACCTGCGCGCGGATGTGGATCCCGAGGCCAGCGTCCTCGACGTGGGCGGTCAGATCGGGTCCTTCTCGCTAGCCATGTCTCAGGCCCTGCCCAAGGCTCGCATCGAGGTCTACGAGGCCTCACCCACCAGTGCCGGCTACATCTCGCGCAACGTCGCAGCCAACGCCCTCGGCGACAGGATCACCGTCCATGCGTGCGCGCTGGCGGGTGAGACCGGAACGTTCACGTTCGTGGACAGCGGTGACGCCAGTGGTCACAACGGGTTGACGGCTCCCGAGGGCCTGGGCGACGAAGTCACCGTGCCGGCCACGACGTTCGACGAGGCGGTAAAGGGTGCGCCGGGTCCCGTGCAGATCGTCAAGATGGACGTCGAGGGCGCGGAGTACGACATCATCCTGCGCAGCGATCCCGCATCCTGGGCCGACGTCCGCAAGCTCGTGATGGAGTACCACCCGGTCAAGGGTCACGGCCTGCAGGAGCTCACTGACTTCCTGTCTGGTGTGGGCATCCACGAGGTCCTTCACGAGCCGGGAACGCGCGCCGGCCTGGGTGTCATGTGGCTCGCCCGGACGAAGGCGAGGTGACCGGCTCCGTGCCGGGCTCGACCGATGCGGTGACCGACCAGACGTTCGCCAACCGGCTGCGCGAGCGGGCCAAGCTGGTCGTACGCGGTGCTCTGCATCGGGTCGATCTCGACCTCTCGCGAGGCCCTTACGCCAACCGCCTGGCGAGCACGCTCGACGCGGAGGGGATCGAAGCGATTCTCGACATCGGCGCCAACGTGGGTCAGTTCGCCACCATGGTTCGCCGGGCCGGCTTCGCCGGCCGCATCGTCAGTTGTGAACCGCTTCAGGGCGCCTTCGGTCAACTGTCGTCCAGGGCAGGGCGCGACCCGGCTTGGACCGTGGTGCACACGGCCGTGGGCAGCGAGTCGGGTACCACGACGATCAACGTCTCGGCGAACTCGTTCTCATCGTCGGTCAGAGCCATGACCGACGAGCATCTGACGGGCGCCCCCGGTTCCGAGTACGTCGGCTCCGAGACCGTCGGGCTTGCAACGGTCCGCGACCTGGTTGCCGAGCACCGGCTGACGCCGTCGCGCACGCTGCTGAAGGTGGACACCCAGGGGTTCGAGGACGAAGTGCTGACCGGGGCCGGTGACCTGCTTCCGCAGTTCGGTGCGATCCAGCTCGAGATGTCGCTCGTGGAGCTGTATGCGGATCAGAAGCTCTTCCACGACCACTACACCCTGCTCCGCGAACATGGCTTCTGGCTCCACATCATCGAGCCCGGATTCTCCGGTCCCACCGGCCGCATGCTTCAGTGCGACGGGCTCTTTGTGCGATCGGAGGCGTGAGGGCGGTCAGACGCTGGCAAGCAGGCGCTCGAAGCGGTCTGCGCAGCCCCTGAGCGCGAACTCCGCCTCGGCCAGGTCGCGGGCCGCGTGCCCCAGCTCTTCGCGCCCCGGTCCGTCCTCCAAGGTCGAGGCGACCCACGCGGCGGCGTCGGGCAGGGCCTCCGCGGTCGGTGGAAGTACCCGGCCACCAGCCCGCTCGATCAGCTGGGCTGCGAGGTTCTCCTTGGGCATCAGGCCGAGGATCGGTCGACCGGCGCACAGGTAGGAAAGCGTCTTCGACGGAACCGAGAACTGCCCGGCGCCCTGCTCGAGGAGCACCACGAGTATGTCGCCGCTCCCCAGCACCTCGGGTAGGCGATCGTAGGGCTGGAAAGGTAGCAGTGTGATCGGTACGCCGGCGCGCTCGGCCTCCGCGCGCAACAACGGGACGGCGGGGCCCTCCGTCACCACGACGAGGCGGACGTCCTCGCCATTGGCGATGACCTGACGAGCCAGTCCGACGAGCAGCGTCGGATTGTGCTTGAGACCCAGGGTTCCCGAGTACAGAAGAGTCTTGGTGTCGTCGAGGCGATGCTCGACGGCCCAGTTGTTCTTGCGCTCGACTGGCACGATCTCGTCGAGCGGTGCCCAGTTCGGGATGACCTCGACCTTGTCGGCGGTGCCCCACCCCTGATGGACCCGTTGGAACGAGTCGGCTATCACCACGATCCGGTCCGCGCGCCGCGAGCACCAGCGTTCCACGATGCCCATGGCCCTGCCAACCAGGCTGAACGAAGGATGCAGCTTGTCATCGGCGAACGACTGCGCGGCGATGCTCTGGATGTCCTGCTGCCACATGACCCAGCGCTGCCGGCGCAGTGCGAACAGCGTTGTGAACACGAGCATCATCGGGATAGGTGTATTGCCCGCGAGGACCACGTCCGGCCGATTCCGGCGCACCTGCGCAGCGAGTTCGAAGCCGAAGCGCAGCTCCTGCAGGAGCCGGCGGGCGAACGCGAGCTTCTCGACCACGTGGCCGCGACCGATGCTCTCGAAGTTCAGGCCAGGCTGGGGACCGGCCAGGTCACCCTTGCCCGACACGTGCGCCTCGCAATGAGAATGAGTCACCTCGTGGCCGCGCGCGGCGAGTTCGCGGCTCAGTTCCACTTGGAAGGGATGCCCGCTGTAGTCATGGACGAGGAGTCGCATTTCTCAGGCCTCGTGTGAGCGGTCGAGGAGGGTACTGGTCTGGACCGGGCGTCGGGTCGGGAAGGACGCGGCTTTGCGCAAACGCCGCTCGACGGCTGCCACCGGCCAAGTGGCCGGCAACCGGCGGGCCCGGATCGCGCATGAGCCGCAAGCGTGTTCGGGCAGGTCAGAGTGCGTTTCGGCGCGCGAAACGCGGCTAGCGCTGGCCGTGGTAACCCCGACCGTGCCCACCACAGTCCCCCTTCGCACCGTCCGTCGACAGTCAGAGGGGCAACGAGAAACGACGGGATACGTCACGGCGTATCGGCGGCTGCTGAGGTGGGCGGGGTGGCGTCATCCGTCGGCCAGGGCGGCCAGGATCAGTTCGGCTGCGGCCTCCTGCTCGGCCGGAGTCGGGTGGTACGGAGCGCCTTGCTGACTGCTGCGCTGCTGGTCCCAGGGGTTGACCCATGGCTCGTCGGAACAGATGTCGTGACCTTCGCTGGCGGTGGCCATGTCGACATACTCGACGCCCGCCTGGTCAGCGGCGGCGCCGACTGCCTCGATCAGTCGGTCCAGGGAGTCTCGGACGAACCCGACGTCCCCCCGAGCCAGGGGCATGCGCTGAGGGCAGTCGCCGGACTCCGGGAGAAATCGCGGGTACCCGATCACCAGGACCCGCGCATCCGGCGCTCGGGCGATGATCGCCTCCAGTACCTCGACGAGGCGGGTCTGGATCGTGTCCAGCGCAAGGCCGATCCGCGTGCCGTTCGCCTCCCGGCACGGTGAGCCCCCAGGATCGTTGTTGCGGAACGCCGAGCACTCGTACAGCACCAGGGCTGCGAACTTTGCGTCGTTGGCGCCGATGCCCACCGTGACGATGTCGGTTGCTGCGGAGACGGCCGCGAGCTGTGGTTGGTGCACCGGGCCGTCCGTCAGGACCTGCGACTGGAGGATGTCGTCCGTGGTCGCCCCACCGCAGCTCACGTCGAGGAGCTGGACGTCCTCCAGGCGGTTTGCCACCAGGTGGGGGTAGTTGCGGTCCGAGCGCAGACAGCCGTCCGTGCTCGAGTCGGGGATCCAAGGCGCGGCAGTGAAGGAGTCGCCAATCGCGGCGTAGTCGAGCCCGTCAGGGACTGGGGCCTGCCTTTCGCAGGCGCCCAGGGTGAGCACCGCCAGCAGCAGCGTGAGCGCGCGAGCACCTGGTGGCATGACCCGAGCGTGACAGGCTGCGACAACAGGGACGGCGCGCAATGAAGTGAGCCTGGACTCGAGCCCTTCGGTCGCGTTCAGCCTTGCGAGCGCTTGACCTGGTCGTAGACCCAGGCGTAGGTCTCCGCGAGCCCGTCGGCGAGAGAGATCGCCGGCTCCCAGCCGTAGGTCTTGATGATCTGGGTGTTGTCGGAGTTGCGGCCGCGCACGCCTTGGGGCGCGTCGAGCTTGTAGTGCCGCTCGCACTTGATACCGGCGATCCCCTCCACGATGTCGACGAGCTGATTGATCGAGACCAGCTCGGAACTGCCCAAGTTGACGGGTTCGCCGCTGTCGCCATACATGATCATCTGCGAGCCCTGCACGCAGTCGTCGATGTACATGAAGCTGCGGGTCTGCTCGCCGTCACCCCAGATCTCGATCTCGTGGTTTCCGGTGATCGCGGCGGTGGCGATCTTGCGGCACACCGCGGCCGGCGCCTTCTCGCGACCGCCCTCCCACGTGCCCTCGGGGCCGTAGACATTGTGATAACGAGCGACCCTCGCGATCAGCCCGAAGTCCTCGGAGAAGTGCCGGCACATCCGCTCGGTGAAGAGCTTCTCCCAGCCGTAGCCGTCCTCCGGCATCGCCGGGTAGGCGTCGGCTTCCTTCAGCGCGGTGATGTCGGTGTTGGTCTGCTTGTCCGCCGCGTAGACGCAGGCCGACGAAGAGTAGAAGTAGCGCTCCACCTCGTGCTTCCGCGCCGCCTCCAGCATGTGCGTACTGGTGAGCACTGTCAGCATGCACAGAGCCTTGTTGTTCTCGATGAAGCCCATGCCGCCCATGTCGGCGGCGAGCATGTAAACCTCGCTGGCCCCCGCGGTGCTCTCCATCGCGCTCTCGAGCAGCGACAGGTCCGCCACCACATTCTGGGCGTCGCTGTGCACCTGGTACCACTCCGCCTGCGGCTTTACGTCCACCGAGCGGACGGACTTGCCCTGCTTCAGCAGATCGGCCACCAGATGGCCGCCGATGAACCCGCCACCTCCGGCCACCACCACATCGACCGTGTTCGACCCCACGGCTACCCCCTCGAGTATGTCCCGGTCATTCGCCGGACAAACGAATCTAGTTCGGATTCGTCACGCGCGCGGGCGAACCACCGATCGCTGTCCTCGGGGCGTGGGCCCTGGGTCGTGTGGCTTAGGCTCGAGTGCGTGAAACGCGCGTTCGTCACCGGTATCACCGGGCAGGACGGCTCCTACCTCGCCGAGTTGCTGCTGGAGAAGGACTACGAGGTCCACGGGCTGGTTCGTCGATCGTCCCTGCTCAACCGGAGCCGGATCGACCACCTGCACGACAACGAGCGGCTGCACTTGCACTACGGCGACCTCACCGACGGCGTCAGCCTGGTCAACCTGGTCCGGATGATCGAGCCCCATGAGGTCTACAACCTCGGCGCGATGAGCCACGTCAAGGTGTCCTTCGAGATGCCCGACTACACGGCGTCCACGAACGCGATCGGCACCCTGCGGCTGCTCGAGGCGATCCACGCCGCGCGGCTGGAGTGCCGCTTCTATCAGGCGTCGACGTCGGAGATGTTCGGGTCGACCCCGCCGCCGCAGGACGAGGACTCGAAGTTCCACCCGCGCTCGCCGTACGGCGCCTCGAAGCTGCAGGCGCACTGGGTGACGGTGAACTACCGCGAGGCGTACGGCCTTTTCGGGGTCTCGGGGATCCTGTTCAACCACGAGTCACCGCGACGCGGCGAGAACTTCGTGACCCGCAAGATCACCAAGGCGGTTGCCGCGATCGAGGCAGGACTACAGGATCACGTCGAGCTGGGCAACCTGGACGCCGTGCGCGACTGGGGCTACGCACCGGAGTACGTCGAGGGCATGTGGCGGATGCTCCAAGCGGGTGAGCCCACCGACTACGTACTCGCCACCGGGGTCGGTCACAGCGTCCGTGACTTCTGTGAGGCGGCATTCGCACACGCCGGCATGGACTGGCGCGACTACGTGAAGCACAACGAGAGCTTCGAGCGACCCTCCGAGGTCGACGCGCTCAGGGGCGATGCCGGAAAGGCGAAGGCGGAGCTCGGCTGGGAAGCCCAGACCCATGCCCTCGAACTGGCCCGGCTCATGGTCGACTCCGACCGCGCCGACGTGGCCCGGCTGCTGGGGAAGTAGCCGAGACGTCTCCCGCCGAGTGCTCCGGGCGGCAGCATCATGCCCGGAAGAAGACGCCGTCCGCCTGGAGGAGCCGGCCGTCCGGGGACGCGAAGCCGGGATCGATCCCCACGAGCCGGAATCCCTCGTCGTACATCATCGAGATGACCTCGTCGACCAGGACGCCCCCGTCGTAGAGGGGGACGAACGACATCTCGACCTGGAGTCCGACGCACTGGCCGAGGGTGTTCCCCGCGCCCGCGAGAACCTCCTTCTCGAAGCCCTGGGTGTCGAGCTTGAGAAAGGCGCGGCTGGACGGGGTCAGATAGCTTTCCGCGACGTCGTCGAGTCGCTCGATCTCGACCTCCTCGGTGGCCAGGTACGTCACATCGGGAGCCGCCGCGAGGTGATCTGCACCGAGTGGGAGCAGGGAGCTGCTGTCGCTGTTGGAGGCGACGTGCATGGTCGCGGTCCCCGGTTCGCTGCCGAGCGCACAGTGATGCGATGCCCAGGACGGGTCGTCGCCCCGGGCCGCAACAAGCAGTGCATGCGGCCCTCCGAGGGGTTCGAACGACACGATCCGGCCGCGATAACCGAAGTCGCGCAGCTCGCGACCGTAGGCGCCCTTGGCGGCGCCTACGTCGAAAACCACGTCCACCTGGTGGGCCTGGAGCATCGCCTGCCTACGGCTTGCCGGATGGCGGCGGACGACGAATCCACGACGGGCCAGCTGGGCGGTGGCGGTCCGAGCCAGCCATGATGCCAAGGTGGTGCTCCCTACTTCAGCCGCTTCTCCGGAGACCCCGGAACGCCAGTAGTCTGGCCTGTCGAGAGGTGACCAGGCAAAGGGTTCCGGGACTTGCGCATCGACCTCCGCAGCCAAATCGTCCGTATCCTCTCCGCTCACGTCGCCGCGCATGAAAGGTCTCGATGATCACCACGCTTCTAGTCGAGCCCGATCCCATCGGCCACCACCTGCAGGCGGTGCGCAGCGTTGCCCAGGTCGCACTTCGCGACGGAGACGTGATTCTGCTGACCAGCGCGGGTGTCCGTGATCGTGATGAGTTCGCGGTGTACCTCGCGGATCTGCCGATCGAGGTGCGGGAGTGCTTTCCCGACACCGAGCCTGCCGTGTCCCAAGTGCTGGTCACGCTCAAGGAAGTGTGCACCGTCCAGCCGGTGTCCCGGGTCGTGCTGATGGACGGCGACAACGCCCTGAAGACCTGGTGGTTCGCCGCGAGGCGAGTGCTCCGACAACTTCGGCCGCGGCCGGCCATCATTCTGTTCCTCACGAGGTGGCCCGGGAACGTCCGCAACGGATTGCGGCTCGACCCCTACTTCCTCAGGGTTCGCCTGGCCAAAGCCGCCTTGGTGGCGCTCAGCCGGCTCACCGGAACCGTCGACAGGTTCGCGGCCTTCTCCAGTCGGGACGCCCGCAAGCCTGGCTGGCTGGTCAAGCGGGCGCGCGATCCGGCGATCTGCGAAGCGCACTCCCGCGACCGCGCGGCGTTGAGGACGGAGCTCGGGCTGCCCAGCGACCGCGAGCTGGTCGGCATCTTCGGCGGTATCAATATCCGCAAGGACCCCGCGCTGGCGCTCGAGGCCACGTTGGGGACCGGACCGCACGCTGATCTTCTCTTGGCCGGTCCCTTCGACGAGGAGTTCGCGGCCTGGCTCGCGGGCCTGCCCGTCGAGAAGCGGAGCCGCGTCATCGCTCGGGACGATTTCCATTCCAACGAGCTGCTGGACAAGTACCTCGCGGCCACTGACGTCGTCCTCCTCCTGATGACGCTGGAAGGACCGAGCGGCATCATGGGGAAGGCATTGTGCGCGGAGGTTCCAGTAGTCACGGCGAACTCGCGTACGCGAGTGCGCGAGCTGAACTCCCTGCACTGCGGGGCAGCAGCCGAGGCGACCCCGCACGACGTGGCTCGTGCACTGCGTCAGGTCCTGGATTCGCCGGGCTGGCGTCCCCGGGAGGGCGCGCTAGATCTCCCCACGGCGGATGCGTTCGGCGAAACCATCCTCGGTCCTCGGCCGGCGGACTCCGGTGCCCTCGGCTCCCGCTAGGCGGTGAGGCCCCCGTCGACGACGATCACCTGACCCGTGAGGTAGTCATTGCCGGGGGCGGTGAGGAACTGCACCACCCTGGCGATGTCGTCAGCGTCCCCGAGCCGTCCCGCCGGCGTGCGTCGCACGATCTGCTGCAGTTGGCTCTCGTCCAGCCCGTGACTCATCTCGGTTCGCAGGTAGCCCGGTGCAACGCTGTTGACGGTGATCCCGCGAGAACCCAGCTCGCGCGCCAGGGCACGGGTCAGCCCATCGAGTGCCGCTTTGGTGGCGCTGTAGACCGCGAGTCCGCGGTATCCGGAAAGCCCCACGATCGATGAGATGTTGACGATCGATCCCGAGCGCCTGGCCAACATGCGCCGGCTCACCAGTCGCGTCACGTACAGAGTGCCTTTGAGGTTGAGATCGATCACCGCATCGAGGTCGTCGTCGGAGAACATGCCGAGGATGCCGTCGCGGGCTACGCCGGCGTTGTTGACCAGCACGTCGACGCGACCCCACCGCTCGATCACGGCACCCACGAACCGCTTCGCGTCCTCGGGTCGGGCCAGGTCCGCGGGCTGGAAGAGGAGCCTCTCCGACGTGTCCGGATCAGTGAGCCACGCCTCGACCTCGGGTGTGCTTGAGCGAGCGCAGGTGGCGACCAGTGCACCCGACTTGAGGTAGGCCCGGACGATGCCCGCCCCTAGCCCGCGGCTGCCGCCGGTGACGACGACGACGGGTGGGGTGTTCATGCTGGATCCCTTCTGGTGATCTTGTGGCCGCGGGTGCTGATCTCCGAGACCAACCGCACGCTGCGTGGCCGGGCGGCAGGTGGCAGGTCCGCACATGCGGCCCTGATATCGCTCTTCACGCGCTCTGAATCGACACCAGGGGCGGCAACAGCGTCGACCGCTACGATCGCGCCTGTCATCGGGTTGGGTCGACCCCATACCCTAGCTATCTGCACCGATTCGACCGCTGCCAATCGCTGCTCGATGGGTAGCGGGTGCACTTTCACACCTCCGACGTTGATGATCTCCGAGACGCGCCCCCGGAACTCGATCCGGTCTCCAACGATCTCCACGAGGTCGCCCGTGGGGCGCCATGCGTCGGGCTCGACGGGCTCCTCGCCGTAGTAGCCGAGCATGCCGGTACGCGAGCGTACCCAGAGCTCGCCGTCGCGGACGCTCATGTCGACGGGGGCATCGTCACCACGACCCAGGACGTTGGTTGACAACCCTGCCCGGCCGTCCTTGGCCGAGCCGCTCGAGCCGAACTCCGAAGCGGCATACACCTGCGAGATCCGAGCATCGGGGAAGACCCCCGCCAGGCGACCGAGCAGCGGTTCGGGGACGGCCTCCCCGCCGAGCGTGACCTGCTGCAGCGGGGGCACCACCCCTCCGTCGGCGCGCATCTCGGCGAGCAGGAACCGCCAGTACGTCGGAGTGGCGCTCGCGTGGGTGACACCGAGCGAGCGCATGGCCCGCAACCCCTCTTTCGGAACCCGGGGCCACGGGGCGATGAGCGTTGAGCCTGCCGCCAGCACGTGCATGAAGACCTGTAGCCCGGCGAACTGATGCAGCCCGTAGGCGAGCAGCCATCGCTGGCCGCGTCCGTCTCCTCGGCGTTCCAGACCGCGCACCAGGCGGTGCCAGTCGTGGCGGACTCCGCGCGGAGCACCGGTCGTGCCGGTTGTCAGCACCAGGTGCGGGCGCGCATCACGTGCCGTCGCGATCGGCTCCGGTGGGTGGGACGCCCACGCTGAGGTAGCAACCACCTCTGCTCCGAGCTCGGAAAGGTCCTTCCGGTCGGTGACAACCGTGGTGTGGTCGAACCTGTTCAGCAGGTCTCGCATCTCGGGTAAGTCTCCGGGCGGGTACTGGCAAGCCTCCACACCCGCGAGCGCCGCACCTGCCAGGTGGGCGAGGACGACGGCCGCTTCATTGTCTGCGATCGCGAATCGCTCGATGCCGCGGTCCTTCAGCAACGCTGCTACTGACCGGGCGTTCGACAGCAGGTTGCCATAGGTGCACGCTCCATCATGCGTGAGTACGGCGAGCCGATCGGGTTCTCGCTTGACGACGCTCTCCAGCAGTTCGATCAAGGCAGGTCCCCGGACGTCGTGGTGTGCTCGCGCATACCCACGCGCTTGGCGGGGTTGCCGAGCACGACAGTGTTCGCGGGCACGTCCTTCAGAACCACCGAGTTGGCGCCGACCATGGCGTTCCGGCCGATCCGCACACCTCCGACCAGTACGGCGTGCGCGCCGATCACCGCTCCATCCTCGATCACCGGGAACTCCTGCTCGCCCCCGTGTCCACCGTCGTAGTAGCGCGCGGCGAGCACGACCCCGCTCGCGAACGTGACGTTGTCCCCGACTCTTGCGCCGTATCCCATGGTGACGCCCACCGGATGCACCAGCGCCAGGCCCGGACCCACGATCATTCCTGCTCCGAAGTCTGCACCGATCACGACGTTGCCGAGGGTCTGCAAGGCGCCGGCGAGCCGGGCGTGCCCGGATCGGAAGAGGCATTGTTGCGAACGCAGGAACAGCGAGGCCAGAACGCCTGGCACGAAGGGGAGCCGGAGCAGCACGCGCACCCAGGACACCCCGCCGCCGGGACGGAGTCGCTGCAGGTCGCTGAAGACCAGCGCGCGGAAACTCATCTCCCGCGAAGAGTCTCCCGGCTGCATCTGCGCGCTCACGTCGGTTTGGATGCGGCGAATAGCCCGTAGCCCAGAGTTTCGTCCGCCCAGAAGCGGTCCAGGATCGTCAATGAGGCCTCGAAATCGGCGACGTTCACGGGCCCAAGGGTCGTGGTGAGGTGGTCGCGATGGCGGTCGAGGTTGTCTTGCCAACGGGCAAAGGTCGGCCGGGTCTCGGCGGAGAGATCGCGCGCCTGGTCAACCTCGAGCCCCTCAGCTGTCGCGAGTTCCGCGTACGTGTCCAACGGGTCCATTCGGGCGGCCCCGAAGGCCGCTCGGAGAATCGCGAAGTCCTCGCGACGCTCGCGCAGCTCCAGAAACGGGATCTCTCGACGGCGGATGATGTCGCACAGCGCCATCCGACCTCCTGGTCGCAGCACGCGCGCGCACTCGGCGATCAGGGCCCGCCGGTCAGGCATCAGGTGAGACGACTCCAGCACCCAGATTCGGTCGAACGACTCATCCGGGAGCCCGTTGTCGGTGCCGTCCGCGGCCTGGAACTCAGCGCCGGTGAATCCACCCTCCCGGGCTCGCTCGCGCGCGGCAGCCACTCCGACCTCGCTGGTGGTGATGCCCAGTACTTCGACGCCATGGTCCTCGACGATCCGACAGGCCGGCCCCCCCGAGCCGCATCCGACGTCGAGCACGCGAAGCCCCGGCCTCAGCTGGGCGGCTTCGACCATCAGGTCGGTCAACGCGCCGGTGGCCGCGGGGAGCGTCTCCTCGCCGGTGGCGAAGAGGCCGTAGTGCAGGTCCTCACCGAGCAACAGGCCCCATGCGTCCGTGACCCGGTCGTAGTGCGCGGCCGGCTCGTAGTCCTCCACCGCGCTCAGTGGGTCGGCGCCGCGGTCGAGTCAGACAATCCATAGAAGTCCAGCAACTCGCTGAGCGTCTGTGGCATGTCACCTTCGCTGAAAGGGTCACGTCCGAACTCGTCCTCCAACACCGCCGACAGTTCGGCGGTCTCGAGCGAATCGAGTCCGAGGCCATCGGCGAAGAGGGGGGCACTCTCGTCGGCAGTGCTGTCCTTCTTGGCGCCGGTGAGGAACTTCCTGACCACGTCCTCGGCCAGGTTCCTGTCGCTTGTCATTGCCCCACTCCTTCATTGCGTGCGCCACCGTCATTGCCCGCATGCTGGCAGGTGCATGAAGACTAAGGCATCACCCTTCGACGCTGGAGCGTTCTCGCGAGACGGCCCCTCTGGAGTAGCGATGCTTTCCGGCCGGGCGCCGCGCCAGGGCGATACCCAGTGCAAAACAACTGGCGGCACCCACGGCCACGGTCGTGTAGCCGATGCCGACCAGGCTGTCGCTCACTGCGGACAGAACGATCCCGCCGATCAGCACCGGCGTCAGGGCCAGCTCGATCCAGGACGCCGTCTTGCCCCGTCCTTGTCCCTGCAGCACCGAGATCAGGACGCTGCGAAAGCCGAAGAGCCCGTCGGCCAGCACCAACCATCTCGCCACCTCGATGGCGCCCACGAACTCCTCGCCGAACGCTATCCGGATCACCGAGGCCACCACGAGCTCGAAACCCAGGACCACCACGGCGATCAGCACGATCGACAGCGAGAGCCATCGTCGGATGATGGTGCGCTGTGCCGCGAGGTCGGCGTGTGCCATCGCCACCCGGGGCAGGACGATCACCGAGACGGCGTTGCCAACGATGCGACACAGGTTGGAGACCGCCGCGGCCGCCGCGTACAGCCCCAGGGATGAGATCCCAAGTAGGCCGCCGACGAGAAGACGATCTAGGCCGACACTGTCGAGTGGTCGGACGCTGCTGACGTAAGCCTGACGAGAGACGGTCCATAGCTCGGCCTCGTCCAACGCGTCCTCTTGTCGGAAGGACGGTTTCGCCAGTGACGCGTAGCCGATCACCAGCCCGATCAGTGAGGCCACGAAGAAGGAGAGCAGCACCTCGACGACGCCCCAGTCCCAGCCGACGAGCCAGCAGAGCGTCAACGCGACCGCGAAGAGGAACTGCGGGGTCATCGCGACGAGCGCCATTCGGCCGAGATGTCCCACCTCGCCCTGGAGCGCGCCGACCAGAAGGCGGAACAGCATCGTTTGCAGGGTCATCACGAACACCGCTACGGCAAGGCCGTACTGCGCGCGGACGTCTGCGGAATCGCTGCTGCCGAGCAGCAGCATCACCAACGCGGAGGCTAGACACGGCACTGCCAGCCAGTAGGCGCGCCGGCGCGCGATTCTGCGTAACCCGTCGCGGGCGGCAAGGCCCCTTTCGGCGAGACCCTTGGCAATCGCGTTAGGCAGGCTGCTGCCGAGTGTGAGCTGGGAAGCCAGCAACCCCAGCGCGAAGACGAGTGCGATCTGGCCGCGTCCCTCAACGCCGAGCATCCTCGCGATGATGATCCCCGTCACCAACGTCAGTGCCTGCAGCCCAAAGGTGCCCATGACGACTACCAGGAACGTGGAGCGATCCCTCAGCTGTGCGCGCCCGGATCCGTGATCTTCCACCGGCTCGCTCACCCGCAGAGCATACTGACGGCGATCCGTACGAACGCTGAAACGAAGAAGCCGACGAGGGCCCTGCCACGACCTTGCCCGTAGCTTCGGTGACCGAGCTGGTCGCAGGGTGTCTTGTCTCCGGTCGCCGCCTATCGTTGCGAGGCGACCGGCCGTGAGCTTCGGTTGGTCGATGCCGCTGAGTGTGTGCCGAGCTGAGTGAGGCGTCGTGCTACAACGGCACGTGCTCGTCGCACCACGGTCCGATCTCTCGCGCCATGGCTCGTCCGATGGCCTCGTGCGCCTCGGCCGTGTAGTGCCCGCCGTCCGGGACGATGTCGTGCCCGGCCGCGACCAACGGTGCCACCGCGGCGCAGGTATCGAACACCCGGACATGATCCAGGTCGATCCTGGCGGCGACCTCTTCCATCGCCGTGTTGATCATCTGGATCCGCGGGGCAATCCCGGGAAACCAATCGCGCCACCGCTCCCCGGGTGGCGGGATCTCCGGGAGTAGCACCAGGGGGTTGCTGATGTACAGGATCCGCCGGACGAGCTGTTCCAGATTATCGGTGAAGCGCGTGGCCCGTCGTCTGAAGGCGGACGCGGGGACCCGCGCGTCGGTGCGCTGTTGAGCGATCGCCAGTGCCTTCCAGATGGGGCGAAGGACGTACTGACGATAGGACTCGCGAACCGGGCCGGGGCGTCCGCCGAAGCTGTTGGCATGGCGCTCGAACGGCTGTGGGAGGAACAGGTGGACCGCCTCGTAGAGGCCGTAGTTGAGGCTCACCACGTCCGGCGACCATGGGAAGATCTGTGACTCCCAGTTCCTGATCCCGGTGGTCACCCGCTCCGAGGTGGCGGCGAGATTGCGTACTACGGCGTTGCGGCCGGTGATCAGCAGCTCGCGCTCCAGGACCCGCGGGTAGGTCAAGTCCGTCGGCGGGCCACCCATGTACGACACCCAGTTGGCCGGAGAGGAGCCCTTCACCAGGATCCGCAGTGGGGCCCGGCTACTCCGGGAGCGCACGGATTCCCCGGTCCAGCGTCGGGCGGTCCGTCACGTTGATGAGCCCGACCTGGCTGGCCCACTCGATGATCTGCTCAGCTAGTGCCTCTCCGATACGGCGGTGCGCTTCGGGTGTGTAGTGACCGCCGTCGGGATTGACCTCCTGACCGCCGCTCATGAGCGGTGCGAGAACGGTGTTTGTGGGGAAGTGCCTGACATTGGGCAGGTTGGTGCGACTCACCACCTCGGCAAGCGCCACGTTCATCTCCGTCATGCGCTCGGCCATCCCGGGGAACCACTTCCGGAACGTCGCGCCCGGCGGAGTCAGCTCCATCACGAAGACCAGGGGGCTGCCGATCAGCTGGGTCCGCTCCACGAGACACACGAGGTCGTCGGCGACCCGACGTGGACGATGGCGGAAAGCTGTTGACTTGACTCGTCGGTCGACCTGCTGCTGGACGAGGGCCAGTAGCCGCCAGAACTTCCGCAGCGCCTTCCGGTACGGCGTTCGGAGCCGCCCTGGCCGACTCGCCATGCTGTGCGCGTGCCGCTCCAGGCGCTGAGGCAGGAAGAGATGGATCGTCTCGAAGTGGCCATAGTTGAGCACCACGACATCCGGCGACCAGCTGAACATCTCTGACTCCCAGGTCGCGAGCCCGGTCTTGGTTCGCTGCGACGCCATGGCGGTGGCTCGGACCTCGGCCGGGACACCGGCTGCGAACAGCGCAACCTCGGTGGCCCGCGGGTATGCGAAGTCGCGGCGAGGCCCTCCCATCCACGAGACGGTGTGGACCGTCGAGGCGCCCTTGACGAGCACCCGGAGTGGCAGGGGCAGCGGATCGGTCATGAGCCCTTAAGGTTCTGCTCTGTTTTGTTCGCCCTGCCCCGAGAGCCCCGATCGTTCCGGGCGATAGCGGGCGATCCGTCGTAGTAGTAATAGTAGTAGCCGCCTGTCGCTCGCTTCGGGATCATGTTGACGGCGATGCCGAACAGCCGACCGCCGACCTGCTCGAGCCGGGTTACTGCGTCGGCGACGGCATCGCGCGTGGTCTTGCCGTGCTGGACGACGAGGATCACGCCGTCGGCGATCGTGGAGAGAACTGCGGCGTCGGCCACCGGGAGCAGAGGCGGGCCGTCGATGATCACCATGTCGTAGGACTCGCACAGCTCACGGATGAGGTCATGGCTGACTCGCGACTGGAGGATCTCCGTGGGGTTGGGCGGCTTGGCGCCGCTGGCCAGGAAGTGCAGGCCACTGGGCTCGTGGACCTGGATCGCGTCCTTCACATCGGTGTTCCCGATGAGCACGGTCGTCAGCCCAACTGCAGCGTCGAGGCCGAGCTGTCCCGCAACTCTGGGCCTGCGGAGGTCGGCGTCGATGAGCAAGGTGCGACGACCGGTCTGCGCGAGCGCGATGGCAAGGTTCATGGACGTCGTGGTCTTGCCCTCGCCCTGCAGTGCACTGCTGATCGCCAGGCAGCGCGGCTGGTGATCCAGGTCCAGGAACTGGAGGTTGGTCCGTAGCACGCGGAAGGCCTCAGTGCGAGGGGCAAACGAGCCGAGGTCGGTGAGCAGCGGGTGTTTCTTGATCGAACTGTCGTATCCGATGCTCGCGAGGACCGGTTTTTCCGTCACCTCCAAGAGGTGCTCCTGGGAGGTGATCGATCGGTCCAGGATGTGCCGCGCCATCGCGGCTCCCAGTCCGATCAGCAACCCGATCATCACGGCCGCGGCGAAGTTCAAGGCCCAGCGCGGCGAGACCGGAGCTCCGTCGTAGCTGGCCGAGTCGGTGACTCGGGCGACAATCCGGGACGCACCCGAGTCGCTGGGCGACTCCAGATCGGAGAGGTACTCGGTGAGCCGCTGCGAGTGGATCCGGGCGATCGCCTGTGCCTGCTTCGGGTCCTCATCGCGTACGGTCAGTTCGATGAGCGTGGTGTCCTTGACAACTTCCGCGTCGATCCTGTCGGCCAACTCGGTGGGGGTCAGTCCCAGGTCCAGGTCGCTGATCACCTGATTCATCAGGTCAGTGCTATCGGCCAGGTCCGCGTACGACTGCACCCGCCCCGTCACCAAGAAGTACGACCCCGTGACGTCCGCCGCGCTCTCGAGGTCGAGACCGACGAAGACCCGGGTCTTCGACTCGTACTGCGGCGTCGTCTGCCAATTGACGAACGCCGCCGCGCCGAGCGCGACCGCCACCATCAGGACGATGGTGATCCATCGGCGCCGCACTACATGCAGGAACTGCTTGAAGTCCACGCTGAACCTTCGCGAAGTCGAATGAAGCGGGGTTTGCCCCGAGAACCCCTGGATAGTAGGCGATGGGCCTTCCTCATGAGATGGAAGGGCCGTGACCGACACATTGCTAACGTCCCTGGGCGGGGATCGTTATGTCCGAGCGGAAAGGGCAGGTGGGAGGAGCACGGTGGCACCAGTGAGACGTCGACGCCGTCGAAGCCTCGGCTCCCTTATGCGTAGCCTGCGCGCCCGACTCGGTACGCGGCCGGTGATGATCGGACTGACGGGCGCCGGCGTGCTGTCGATGCTGGTGCTCGCCTGGTCTGGCTGGACGGCGTACCGCGTGTACTCCGACCTCAAAGAGGCCAAGGACCAGGCGCTGATCATGAAGGCCTCCTTGGAGCGCGGCGACGTTGACGGCGCCCGGCAGGCCAGTCAGTACTTCCAAGAACTCACCGATGCGACGATCGACCGGACCGGCGGACCAGCCTGGGGATTGCTCGAGAACATGCCGGTTTTCGGCGATGACGCCGCCGGACTCACGGAGGTGACGAAGGTGCTGGCAACCATCGGGGAGACGGGCATCCCCCCGATCATCAACTCAGCCGCCGAGTTGAACGCCGGGTCCTATGCGCCGTCGGCGCACCAGTTCCCCCTTGACCGGATCGCGGCCTTGGAGCAGCCGGCTGCCCGGAGCAGCGCCGTTTTCGCGGATGCGGCTGCCCGCTTGGGTCGGATCGATTCGGACAGCTTCGTGGCCCCCCTTCGGAACGAACTCGCCGCCCTACTGGACGAGGTCGACCTGGCAGCGGCCACCCTGGAGACCGCTGAGCGCGCCTCCCGGTTGATGCCCGCCCTGCTTGGGGGTAGCGGTCCGCGGAACTACCTGCTGGTCTTCCAGACCAACGCCGAACTGCGGGCTACCGGTGGTTTGCCTGGAGTGATGTCCTTGATCCACGCGGAGAACGGCCGGGTCGATATCACCCGCCAGGCATCTGCCGGGGCGATGGGTGAACTGGACGAGCCCGTCCTCCCTCTGACTAGGGGAGAGCTCGATTTGTACGGGCCTCAACTCGGCACCTACTTCTTGGACTCCAACTTCACACCCGACCTGCCACGAGCTGCGGAGCTGTGGCGAGCCCGTTGGCGAGTGGAGACGGACACCGACATCGACGGGATCTTTGTCGTCGACCCGGTGGCCGTGTCCTATCTGCTCGGCACCACCGGCGCGTTGCAGGTCGAGGGCCGGCAACTGACAGAAGGTTCGCTGGTGAGCGAGGTTGAGCATCTCGCGTACCTCCGATACGGCGATCAGGTGAGTCAGGACGGGTTCTTCAACGCGGTGGCCGACGCCGCGTTCGACGTGTTCGCCAATGGCGGTGGCGACCCCGTGGAACTGGTGGCCGGGCTGATCCGGGGCGTGAACGAGCGCCGGATCCTCATGCATCTGTTCAACCCTGCTGCTCAGGAGGTGATCGCCGAGACCGCGATCGCCGGCGAAGTCTCCGAGACTCCGACGGCGACGCCGGAGGTCGGGGTGTACCTCAATGACGGCACCGGCGCGAAGATGTCTGTCTTCCTCGACCACGAGGTCCAGGTGACCAGTGCGTCCTGCGAGAACGGACGACAGACACTCGCGGCGCGACTCCGAGTCACATCGGACACTCCACTCAACGTGGCGGATCTGCCGGAGACCGTCACCGGCTTCGACGATGGCTTTGGCGACACCGTAAGGCGAGGCGACCAGCTGGTGGTCGCAGATCTGTATGCCCCGGTGGGTGGGACGATCCGTGACCTGGCGTTCGACGCGGAGCCGCTGCCCAACCCCGCCGTCAACAACATTGCCGGACGCGAGGTGGTCTCGGTGGGACTGCCGCTCGAACCGGGCCAGACGCGCGTGGTCACCTGGACCATGGTGAGCGGGCCCGACCAGGTGCTCCCGACGGAGGTGCGGGTGACCCCCGGCGCGCGTTCGGAGAACGAGTCCAGCGTCGCCCCGAGCACCTGCTGATGGCCGCGATGTGGACAGGAGTTTCACATCGTGAGATCGGGCCGGGCCTGGGACGGTGACAGTCCGTACAGTTCTGGTCATGTCCTCGACCTGGCTCACCAAGCGCCGTGCGGTGGATCACTGCCGCGTGCGCTCGGCCCTGTGTCGAATGTCCTGATTGGGACCCGCGCTCCAACTCCGCTGAGTCGACCGATTTACTCTTGTAAATCCTCGTGTGACTAGCGCGCCCGGGTCTTTCCCCAGCCCCGTCAGGACAGAGGACCCCCATGAGCTTGCAGCAGAAGGCATCCGCTCGCGTGTCGATCGACCCGCGCGGACCCCGCTTCACCGCCGCGGTCACCGCGGTCGTGCTGGCGACGGTCCTGCTCGCCGCACCCAGCGCGTTCGCTACCGCCCTGCTCGGCGTTCAGGCGGCGCTCTTCGCCGTTGGCAGCGCGTTCGGGGTGCAGCACACACCGCTCGCCTGGGTGTTCCGCACCGCCATCAGGCCCCGGCTGGCACCGCCCACCGAGCAGGAGGACGCGTCTCCGCCGCGGTTCGCCCAGGCCGTCGGCCTCGCGTTCGCTCTGGTCGGGCTCATCGGGTTCGTCGCCGGCATGGACCTGCTCGGCCTGATCGCCACCGGGTTCGCTCTGGTGGCCGCACTGCTCAACGCCGTCTTCGGGCTCTGCCTGGGCTGCGAGATGTACCTGCTGCTCCGTCGGCTCTCGCCCGACGTACGTGTCGTCACCACCAACTGAAAGGCACCAAACATGACCCGCGACAACTCTCTCGTCTCCGCCCAGTGGGTGGCCGACAATCTCGACACCCCGGGAATCGTCCTGGTCGAGGTCGACGAGGACACCACGGCGTACGACAAAGGCCACATCGAGGGCGCCATCAAGCTGGACTGGACGACAGACCTGCAGGACCAGGTCCGCCGTGACTTCGTGAACAAGGGTCAGTTCGAGGCGCTCCTGTCCGACCGCGGGGTGTCCAACGACGACACCGTCGTCCTCTACGGCGGCAACAACAACTGGTTCGCCGCCTACGCCTACTGGTACTTCAAGCTGTACGGCCATCAGGACGTGAAGCTGCTCGACGGTGGGCGCAAGAAGTGGGAGCTCGACTCGCGTGAGCTGACCGACGAGCTGCCCTCGCGCGAGCGGACGGCGTACACCGCGCAGGAACAGGACCACAGCATCCGCGCGTTCCGGGACGAGACGGTCGAGGCCATCGGCGTGAAGAACCTCGTCGACGTGCGCAGCCCCGACGAGTTCGCCGGCCGGCTGCTCGCGCCGGCGCACCTGCCTCAGGAGCAGGCTCAACGGGCCGGCCACATTCCGACCGCGGCCAACGTCCCGTGGAGCAAGGCGGCCAACGACGACGGCACGTTCAAGTCCGACGACGAGCTCAAGGAGATCTACTCCGAGGCCGGCGTCGACTGGGACAAGGACACGATCGCCTACTGCCGGATCGGCGAGCGCTCATCGCACACCTGGTTCGTGCTTCGCGAGCTGCTCGGCCAGCAGAACGTGAAGAACTACGACGGCTCCTGGACCGAGTACGGCTCGCTGGTCGGCGTTCCAGTCGCCCTCGGCGACGAGCCCGGTGAAGCCTGATGTGCGGTGCGACCGAGGGCGGACTGTCCCTCGACGGCGTCGACGTCGCCAAGGAAGCGGTGATCCAGGGCCAGGTCGTGCGTGACGGCGAACCGGTGGGCAACGCCTACGTCCGGCTGCTCGACCGCACCGGTGAGTTCACCGCCGAGGTCCCGACCTCGGCGACCGGCCACTTCCGCTTCTTCGCAGGCGAGGGGGAGTGGACGCTGCGCACCCTCGCGCCCCGGGCGGAGCCCGTGGACAACAAGGTGCGCGCCGCCGTTGGCAGTGTCGCTGAGGTGACCGTCACTCTCTAACCCACGATTCGCTGACCCGTCGCGAAGATCGCGACGGGTCAGCGTGGTTTAGCGGGGGCTGTCCGCCTTTGCGATGTTCCGCCGCGAGTTCCGAGAGGCTCGGATAGATTTTCGACCCGTGGTCACCCCAGCCGGCACGCCGGCCTCCCAGTCGCCCAAGCGCATCATGGTCACCGGCGGAGCCGGCTTCATCGGTTCGCACCTGACCCGTCGACTGCTGGACGAGGGGCACGACGTCCTGGTGGTGGACAACTTCTACTCGAGCACCCGTCGCAACCTGCACAAGGTGATGGAGCACCCCAACTTCGAGCTGATGCGCCACGACGTCACGTTCCCGCTGTACGTCGAGGTGGACGAGATCTACCACCTCGCCTGCCCGGCCTCGCCGGTCTTCTACCAACGCGACCCGGTGCAGACGACCAAGACCTGCGTGCACGGCTCGATCAACATGCTCGGCCTGGCCAAACGGACCGGTGCCAGGATCCTGCTGGCCTCGACCTCCGAGGTGTACGGCGACCCGGCGATGCACCCGCAGAACGAATCCTACTGGGGCAACGTGAACCCCATCGGAATCCGGTCGTGCTACGACGAGGGCAAGCGCGCGGCGGAGACGTTGTTCTTCGACTACTACCGCCAGCACCAACTGCAGATCAAGGTCGCCCGGATCTTCAACACCTACGGCCCCCGGATGCTCCCGGACGACGGCCGGGTGGTCTCGAACTTCATCGTGCAGGCGCTGCACGGGGAGCCGCTCACCGTGTTTGGCGACGGCTCCCAGACCCGGTCGTTCTGCTACGTCGACGACCTCGTCAGCGGTCTGATCGCGTTGATGAGCACGCCCGACGACGTGACGGGTCCGATCAACCTGGGTAACCCCGGGGAGTTCACGATGGTCGAGCTCGCCACCAAGGTCCTCGAGCTGGTCAAGAGCGGAAGCGAGCTGAAGTACCTCCCGCTGCCTGACGACGATCCGGTACGCCGCCGCCCGGACATCGGCCGGGCGCGGGAGCTTCTCGGCTGGAGTCCCACCATCTCCCTGGACGAGGGCCTGGCGCGCACCATCGCCTACTTCCGCGACGTGGTCGGCTGATGCGCTACTACCTGGCCTGGCAGTACATCACCGGCTACTCGACGTCGGGGATGCACGCACTCGTCAAGCAGGGCCACGACGTGAAGCTCATGTATCAGGAGGCTCTGGTCCACCCGCCGTACCTCGCGCCGTTCGACGACGCCGAGCTCACCCGAGGTCTCGACGCGGTCGGCTGGAGCGGCGAACCCGACGAGGACCTGCTGATGCGCCAGCTGGACGAGTTCCAGCCCGACGTTCTGATCGTGAACTCCTGGCACATCCCGACGTACATGAAGGCCGCGCGCAAGTGGCGTGAACGCGCACTGCGGATCGTGGTGATGGACCATCAGTGGCTGGGCCGGCCTAAGCAGTGGCTAGGCCGGGTGACCCGCAACCTGTTCATCCAGCCAGCCTTCGATGCGGCGTTCCTGCCGGGCGACGAGCAGGCGGTCTTCGCCCGGCACCTCGGCTTTGAGCAGCACGAGATCATCGTCGGGCTCTACACCTGCGACGACCCGTTCTTCACCGGTCCGCAGGACCCACCTCAAGACTCGTTCCTGTTCACCGGGCGGCTCGTCGACGTCAAAGGCGTGGATGTGCTCGCCGAGGCCTACCGCCGCTATCGCGCCGCTAGTACGGACCCGTGGCCCCTGAAGGTCGTCGGCATCGGTCCGATGGCTGAGGAGCTCAAGGCGATCGACGGCGTCGAGCTGCTCGGCTTCGTCTCGCCCAAGGACCTACCCGAGGTGATGACAGCCACCGGCTGCTTCGTGCTACCCAGCCGGTTCGAGCCCTGGGGCGTGGTGCTCCAGGAGGCAGCCGCGGCCGGCCAGGCGGTGATCTGCACGAGCACCTGCGGCGGCGCCTCGCGCCTGGTCCTAGACGGCTACAACGGTCGGGTGGTGGCACCGGACAGGGCCGACGAGCTGGTCTCGGCGATGACGTGGGTGGCCTCGGCTGACCCGGCGCATCGCAGGGCGATGAGCGTGCGCAGCACCGAGCTTGCGGGGCAGTACACCCCGACCAGGTGGTCCGAGCACCTCACCGACCGTTGCCTCGAGCTGTTGCCCGCGAAGGTGCCTGGCTGGAGCCTCCCAGCCGGTTGAGGATGCGCCGGATCGTGACAGCCAGGCTCAGCAGTTCAAGCTGAGACGATCAGTCCAGCTCGTCCAGCAACCGTTCGAGCGCGGCCACATCAACCTGGATGTCGCGCACGATCGCGGCCGCCCGACCTCGCCGGGGAGCCCTTCCAGGTGCGGTCAGGTAGCGATAACGCAGATCTGGGATGCCCGAGGCAAGTCGCCAATAGTCCGGCAGCAGGCAGCCCTCCGGAAACAGCTCGATCACTGCCGCGCCGGGGCTGGCGAACGCGAGGTTGGCCAACGCAGCGCCATGGGTGGCGACGATGACGTCGGCGTTCGCGAACGTCCGGATCTGCTCGGTGACCGTCAGCTGTCCGGGGTCGACGAGGATGAACCCTCGGGACTCGAGCAGAGCAGTCACCACGTCGGCGTTGAGCACGGTGCGGTTGTTGGCCGAAGGCCCGCGGGTGACGTAGATGCGCTGTCGGGGACCGGTGCGGTCGACACGGGGGAGCAGCCGGTCGCGCAGCCACTGCACCGCCCAGGGCGGGTTCACCTCGGACATCGCCGGCGGAGCCGGGACGACGAGTACGTCCGCGGTCACGTGTGGGTGCTCGACGGCATCCACCAGCGCGTCGGCCGAGAGGCCGGCAAGCTCGAGCAGCTGCCGCTGGAAGGCAGGTCCGCTGACCGAGGCATACCAACGGTCGGGGGTCAAGATGGCAGGAGTCTGCTCCAGCACGCCGAGCTTGACGATCACGTCCATCAGGAAGTGGTAGTAGTTCACGTCGCCGCGGGCTGCCAGCACCCCGAGCCGGCCTTCGACGTGCCGCGAAGGCGGCGGGAACGGGTTGAGGAACACCGGGTGCTCGCGAGGCCGGGTGGTGCCGAAGTACCAGCTCACTTCCTGCACCAAGTCACCGCGGCCGGTGACCACCGCGTGATGAGGGCCGAGCACGCGCCCGCCGGGGAGCTCGGCGACACCGATTGCTGCGAAGGACTGGCCGTCGCTGGGATCGGTGAGTGGCACGTCTGGCGGGAGACCCACCATCGGCGGTCGCTCCACCACCTCGGCGGCCCGGGCCTGCTCGTACCGCCCACCGGTAGACACCGCCGCCTCGGCGAGGGTCGGCACGACGCCTTGTGGGAGCGGGTCGGGACGAGACCGGGAGAGGAACTGGTTCGTCGGCGCGGCCAGTCGGGTGGCCTGTACGTACATCGGTTTCAGGTAGGGGAACAGAGGCTTCAGCCTCGCGGGGAGCCGCACCATGTCAGCGTCAGTACCTTCGTGGGAGGAGGGGGTCGCCAGGACCCTAACGAGCCGCCGCTGCCGAGGTGCTGGGGCTGTCCAGAATGATCGTGACCGGGCCGTCGTTGACCAGCTCGACGGCCATGTCGGCGCCGAACCGGCCCCGGCTCACCGGGGTGCCGAGCTCGGCCAACCGGTCGCAGACTGCGTCGTAGATCGGCTCCGCGACCGAGCCCGGCGCCGCTGGGCTCCAGGTGGGACGTCGGCCCTTGCGCGCGTCGCCGTACAGCGTGAACTGGCTGATCACCAGCGCCGGGGCGCCCAGCTCGCCGATCGACCGCTCGTCGCGCAGCAGTCGGACGTCGCGGATCTTGGTGGCCATCCACTCGATCTCGCGAGGTCCGTCGTCGTGGGTCACTCCGAGGAGCACGACCAGCCCGGGGACGTCGAATCCGCCCACCACGTCGCCGCCGACGGCGACGCTCGCTCGCAAGGCCCTCTGAAGCACGGAACGCACGAACAGAGGGTAGGGCTGCGTGATTCAATTCGCGCATGCCATCTCGCAAGGAGGTACGCCAGCGTCGGCGCTGATGGCCTCAATCCAAGGTTGGGTCGACGGGTCTCGGTCGGAGTCAACCTCGATAGTTTGGTCACTGCGCGCGGTCAAAGTGGTCTACTCCGCACACTCCTTCAGCGCATCAACTAGGCGGATTCCCATGCGCGCGTAAGGAGTGCCTCGGGGCGCCATAGAGGGTGATCTGCCCGAGGTCGTGGTCATCGAGACTTGTGAAACGGAGTGCGTTACCGAAGCCCCAAGCCCATCACAGCCGAGCCTCTGGCACTATGCGGCCATGCCCGTTGTACCTTCCGAGGCCCTCCTGGTCACCGTCGCGCCCACCGGTGCCGAGACCACCAAGGCCGACTGTCCTCAGCTCCCCACCACGCTCGAGGAACTGGTTGCGACCGCTCGCGAGTGCGAGGCCGCCGGAGCGGCGATGGTTCATGTCCACATCCGTGACGACGAGCACCGACCGACCCTCGACCAGGTGCGGCTCAAGGACACCGTCGCCGCTTTGCGGGAGGCGACGGACCTGGTAGTTCAGTTGTCCACGGGCGGCTCCGTACACGATCCCCTGGAGGACCGGCTGAAGGTGCTCGACGCCCAGCCGGACTCATGCAGCCTCACGATGGGGACCACGAACTTCGGCGACGACGTGTTCAGCAACCCCTGGCCGTTCGTCTGCGATCTCTACCAGCTCAGCAAGGAGCGCGAGGTGGTCCCGGAGTTCGAGCTGTTCGACCTGGGCCAGGTCGCCGCTCTGACCCGATTGCTCGACCGCTACGGCCTTCCGTACGGTGGCCGGGTGCACTGTGACTTCGTCATGGGAGTGCCTGGGGGTATGCCCGGCACCGCGGACGCACTGGTCGCGGGCGTGGCCTCGCTGCCGTCTCAGGTGACGTCGTGGTCAGCCACCGGTATCGGCCGCAGCACTCTGTCGGTTGCCATGACCGCACTGGCCAAGGGCGGACACCTCCGGGTCGGCATGGAGGACGTGCTCACGATCAGCAGTGGGGTTTCGGTCGAGAGCAACACCCAGCTCGTGGAACGCGCGGTGGCACTCGGAGCGCTGGCCCAGCGCCGGCCGATGACGCCGACCGAGGCCCGCAGCCTGCTCGGGATCACAGCCTGAGCTACTGCCAGATCCGCACGTAGTCGACGGTCATCTCTGCCGGGAGCGGCGCCTGTCCGTCGTACTCGTTGCCGCTGTCGCCGAGGGCCTGGGTGAAGGCCGCGATGTACGGCTTCTGGAAGGCCGCGTCGCCGGAGGCGTTGACCAAGCACGTAGTGCCGTTGACCTTGATCTCGAGCCGAGTTGCGGTCCACTCGAGGGTGTAGGTGTTGAACTCTCCGCGCGGCGCCACGCAGTTCCACGCGGTGTTCAAGCCCGGGTTGGGACCCCAGTTGTCGTAGCTCGTGTAGTGCAGGAACGGGATAGACAAGTCGGGGTAGCGGCTGTACGTCTCAGAAATGTCGATCTCCCCGGCTGCAGGCCAGCCGTCAGTGCTGTGGCGGTCATCAGGCCAGAGCCAGAAGGCCTCATGGAGGCCGGGGGCGGTGGTGGCGGTGTTCTTGACCCTGGCCTCGAAGCGTCCGAACTGTTGACTGAACAGGCGGTAGGTGGAGACCATGCCAGCGACATACGGGGTTCGCTGGTTCTGATTCCCCGGACACGTCATGGGCGCGGGTAGCTCGCGCACCGTGAGGTGCAGCGCGTTGTCGTGCACCGAGATCACTGACGGGTCGTCGAGGTAGCACGCCCACGCAGCGTCGCTGCCCGTTTTGAAGATCGTCTGCGGGACCCACAGCGAGCGGTTCAGCTCGGTGCCGGTGAAGTCCTCGGCGAGGGTGCAGGACCAGTAGGTGCCGTCGGCCTTCACCGGCCGCGATCCGCAGGCATCGGTGAATTCGGGTGGCGTGGAGTCGGCCCGGACGAGGCGCGCGCTGCTGGCCAGGCCGCCCGCGCGGGCCCGGTACCAACGTCTCGTCGCGCGGACGGGCACTTTCAGCCGGAAGCCGCCGCCACTCCGGACCGCCACCTTGTCGACCCTGGTCCAGTGCCCGCGATGGGGCCGGAACCGCTGGATTGTCACGTAGTTGCGGCCAGTCACCCGGCCGCGAAGCACGGCGGTGTCCCCCCTCAGTTGTGGGACGTGAAGCCGTACTTTCACCGCAGTTCTTCCCGCGTCTTCCCGCGGTGCGCGTGTCGTTCCGGCCGACGCGGCGTCGGGTCCGATTGACGCGCCGGCGAGGCAGATCAGCACCCCGAAGACGCCTATCAGTGCGCGCTTCACAGAACCCCTCCCTCAGGTGTTGCTTGCGGCCCTCCCAGACCGTTACGTCGACATAGCCCGAAGCTGGCGTGCTACCGCCAGACGCGCAGGTAGTCGACGGTCATCTCTGCCGGGAGCGGGGCCTGCCCGTCGTACTCGTTGCCGCTGTCGCCGAGGGCCTGGGTGAAGGCCGCGATGTACGGCTTCTGGAAGGCCGCGTCGCCGGAGGCGTTGATCAAGCACGTAGTGCCGTTGACCTTGATCTCGAGCCGGGTTGCGGTCCACTCGAGGGTGTAGGTGTTGAACTCTCCGCGCGGCGCCACGCAGTTCCACGCGGTGTTCAAGCCCGGGTTGGGACCCCAGTTGTCGTAGCTCGTGTAGTGCAGGAACGGGATAGACAAGTCGGGGTAGCGGCTGTACGTCTCAGAAATGTCGATCTCCCCGGCTGCAGGCCAGCCGTCAGTGCTGTGGCGGTCATCGGCCAGAGCCAGAAGGCCTCATGGAGGCCGGGGGCGGTGGTGGCGCTGTTCTTGACCCTGGCCTCGAAGCGTCCGAACTGTTGGCTGAACAGGCGGTAGGTGGAGACCATGCCGGCGGCGTACGACGTCGGCTGGTCCTGGTTGCCGGGGCAGAGCATCGGTTCGTCAAGTTTGCGTACGCCCAGGTGAAGCGCGCCGTCGTGCACTGAGATAACCGAGGGGTCGTCGAGGTAGCACGCCCAGGCCGCAACGCTGCCGGTCGCGAAGATCGTCTGCGGGACCCACAGCGAACGATTGAGATCGGTGCCTTCAAAGTCCTCGGCCAGCGTGCACACCCAAGGGGTGCCGTCGGCCTTGGTGAACTGGGGGCCGCAGGCGTCATCCGGCGTGGACACCGGAGATTCCGGTTCCGGTTCCGGTTCTACGGCGGCCGCTTGCACGACCACCTTTTGCGAGGTGTACCGGCCAGTCCTGGCGCGGTACCAGACGGCGGTCACGGTCGCGGGGACAGTGGCTTGGAACGCGCCCGTGCTGTCCACCGAAACGGTCTGTACCGTGCGCCAGCGGTAGCCCGCCTCCTCTTCGATGGTGACCGTGCTCACCGCGGTCCTGCTGGTGACCTTGCCCTTGAGCAAGGCCGCGGTCGCCGAAGTCTGCTGCGCAGGCTCCAGCGAGATCTTGACCGCGGCTGCGGTCGATGGAGCCGCGAAGGACAGTGCAAGAGACACGGTCAGGACGGCTAGCAGGTAGGCACGACGCATTGAGTTCCCTCCCCAGGTACCCAGAGATGATGCGTCACCGTATCGGCGGCAGCGCGGCGCAGGCGCCCGTTCTCGAGCCGCATCTGGACGAAGGGACCCTGCATCACCACCCGAACGGGTGACTATGGATGACCGATCGGGGGATCCGTCAGTAGACGAGCGCCTGGGTCCCCTCGCGGGTGATCTCGTCCACGAAGACTGTCGCGCCGGCGATGCGGACTCCGGGCACCAGGTCGGCCTCGGTCGGCTACCTGCGGCTGGCGCACTGGAGCAGGCCGTGGCCCTGCCTGCGCGCGAGTACCGCGGACAGGAGCTGCTCGATGGGCGTGGCGAGCGGGAGCTGCAGCTCCTCGGTGCGCCCCGGCACCGCCGACCAGACCGCCTCGCCGGTCAGCCAGAGGCTGACGGTGACGCGGCCGCCCCGCGGTCGCCAGCGACCGTGAAGCCCTGATCGCAGCGTTCAGGAGCCTCGACCCCGCAGGTCGACCTTGACGACCAGTTCTGCGAGGCCGTAGCTGAACCCTAGACTCCTGCGTCATGCCGTTCGAGATCCCGGAGAACCTGCCCACCTGCCTGCGGCCCGATCGCCTGGCTACTCGGTACCTGGGCAGGGAACGGCCACGGCGACTACCCGACGATCGATGCGTTCCAGTATGGGCAGGAGCTGATCTTCACCCACGACGGCCGGCCCTTCTTCCACTACTTCTCGCGTGCCTGGCTCATCGACGAGGCGGGTGAGAAGGTCCGCGACGCTGCCTTGGAGACCGGGTTCGTGCGGGCCAAGCCCGAGGGCCGGATCGAGGTGGTGCTCGCGCACCCCACCGGGTTCGTGGACGTCTGGTACGGCCAGGCCGACGGCGGCAAGCTCGAGATCGCCACCGATGCCGTGGTCCGCACCGAGACCGCCAAGGAGTACGTCGCCGGCAGGCGGCTCTACGGCAACGTCGAGGGGGATCTCCTCTACGCCTACGACATGGCCGCGATGGGGCAGGAGCTGCAACCGCACCTGTGGGCGAGGCTCAAGCGTGTCTGAATCCGGTGCGGACTGGAAGGTGACCCTGCGCGAGCGGGGCTACCGGCTCACCCCACAACGCGAGCTGATCCTCGGCGCGGTCCACGAGCTCGGCCACGCCACGCCCGACGAGGTGCTCGTCCACGTGCGTGAGCGCGCTTCCTCCGTGAACGTCTCCACCGTCTACCGCACGCTCGAGGTGCTCGGAGCTTGGCCTGGTCAAGCATGCACACCTCAGCGACCGGGCTCCGACGTACCACTCCGTGGGCGGGCACGAGCACTTCCACCTGGTCTGCCGGAATTGTCACCGGGTCATCTCTGTTGACGTGGACGTGGCCTCCGAGTTCGTGTCCCGGCTGGGCGACGGCCATGGTTTTGTCCCCGATCTCGGTCATCTCACCGTTTTCGGCCGATGTGAGGAGTGTCCCGAGTGACCTCGCCCCTGCTCGACCTGCTCGATGCCGTTGCCGGCGACGGCATCGACGCGCCGGTCGCGGCCCACTACGGCTCGCTCTACGGCGAGCAGCGCACGCTGGCCACGGGTGAGGGGTTCGTCGACCTGTCCCATCGCGACGTGGTCCGGATCGCCGGCCCCGATCGGCTGACCTGGCTGCACTCGCTCACGACCCAGTTCTTCGAGGGACTCGCCGCGGACACCTGGACCGAGGCGCTGATCCTGAGCCCGCAGGGCCACGTCGAGCACGCGTTCGCCGGCCTCGACGACGGTGAATCGTTCACGGCGCACACCGAGCCCGGGCCGGCGCTGCCCTGATCGAGTTCCTCGATCGGATGCGGTTCATGATGCGGGTCGAGGTGACCGACGCGACCGCCGAGCTCGCCGTCACCTGGCGGCCCACGGGCGCTTCGTTCGTACCGCGCGACCAGCTGACGACGTACGCCCACGCGGCCGGCCCGGCGTGCGGGCTCTGGGCCTTCGAGGCGCTGCGGATCGCCCGTGGCGAGCCGCGGTTCGGGATCGACACCGACCACCGCACGATCCCCAACGAGGTGGGCTGGATCGGGCCGGCCGTCCACATGGACAAGGGCTGCTATCGCGGCCAGGAGACGGTGGCCCGCGTGCACACCCTCGGTCGCCCGCCACGGCGGCTGGTGCTGCTGCACCTCGACGGCTCGGAGAACCGGCTCCCCGAGATCGGCGCCGACCTCACCCACGACGGCAAGGTGGTCGGCCGCGTCGGCGGGGCGGCGCGGCACCATGAGCTCGGCCCGATCGCGCTGGCCCTGGTCAAGCGCAAGGTGTCGACGGACATCGAGCTGTCCGCCGGTGGCCTCGTTGCCGCGCAGGAGGTCGTCGTCGACCCCGAGATCGGCTTGCACGTCCGCCCAACCTGCGCTGAGCGGAACTACTCGGACGCCTGCGGGGTCTCGCTCTGGTGCGACTCGGTGGGGTCGACGCCGGCGAACTTGAGGAGTCCGGGCCTGCCGTCGTGATGCTGCTCGATGCACAGGGTGCAGGTCCGGTCGGGCCGCGCGGTGCTGTCCGCCCAGGCGACGACCTCGTGGAGTCTCGTCGCATCGATGAGCCGGTTCTCCTGGCAGTGATACATGGTCGATGCCTGAGGGAGGCCGGGCGGCGCCGCGGGTCGATGCCAGAAGTCGATGCCCGGAGGGTCCCGCGCATGGGCCGATCTACCTCCCACTCGATGTCTCGAGGGTTGACGCTCTCGATGATCACGCGCCGACCTACGGCGGCGCGCTCGGCTCACACCGGCATCACCTTTTGCTGGTGTTCCTCGCGCTTTGTTGGTTCGTTCGTTCAAGACACCCGTTTGAACGAACGAACCAGCAACGCATTTCACGGGGTCCTGGAATCCCGAAGGCGGGAGCCAGTGGCTCGCACGGCCACCCTCCTGCCCGCGCTCAGATTTTCGTCGCGATCTGGGTGACTGTCCCACCGTCCATCACGAACTCCGCCCCGGTCGCGAACGATGACTCGTCGCTGGCGAGGAACAGGGCAAAGATCGCGACCTCCTCAGGCAGACCCGGGCGGCCGAGCAGTCGCCGCCACCCTCGACCTGCTGCGGCCGGCCGGCCGAGGGACCTTGGTCGCTCGCGGAGTTGATCATCCCGGCGCCGACGGTCACGCCGGTGGCCTCGTCGATCAGGATGAACGAGCCCGTGGTGCGGTTCTTGGAGTAGGGGTCGCAGAGCAGCGGCACCGTGGTGCGCAGCT
>CAWABG010000020.1:0-28125 GCA_963780245.1 uncultured Actinomycetota bacterium | reverse complement strand
CGGCTGAGCCGTGCGGATCCTTCTGTTCACCGGCAAGGGCGGCGTCGGTAAATCGACCGTCGCGGCCGGTACGGCGGCTCTGTCGGCCGCGTCGGGCCACCGGACCCTGGTGCTGTCGACCGACGCCGCCCATTCGCTCGCCGACGCGTTCGGCGCGGTCGTCGGGTCGGAGCCGACAGAAGTGGCCGAGCGCCTCTACGTGCAGCAGGTCGACGCACAGCTGCGCTTCGAGCAGTCCTGGGCGGAGATCCAGCGCTACCTGCTGACTGTCCTCGACGTGGCCGGTGTGGATCCCGTGGCCGCGGAGGAGCTCACGGTGATCCCCGGCGCGGAGGAGGTGTTGGCCCTGCTGGAGCTGCGCCTGCATGCGCTCTCGGACGAGTGGGACGTGATCATCGTCGACTGCGCCCCCACGGCTGAGACACTCCGGCTGCTGGCGCTGCCCGAGGCGCTCGGGTGGTACATGGAGCGGGTGCTGCCGATGCAGCGCCGCGTGGTCAAGGCACTCAAGCCGGTGCTCAACCGGGCCACCGGCGTGCCGATGCCGGGGGACAGCATCTTCGACGCGGTCGAGCGGCTGCATGCCGAGCTGGACGAGGTCCACGGGCTGCTCTCTGGCCCCACGGCCAGCGTGCGCCTGGTGATGACTCCCGAGACGGTGGTGCTCGCCGAGGCGCGGCGGTCCTACACGAGCCTGTCGCTGTTCGGCTACCGCGTCGACGGCGTGGTCGCCAACCGGATCTTCCCCACCGATGACGCGGACGACTGGCGAGCGGGCTGGGTGATGGCCCAGGACGCCGTACTCGCCGAGGTCGACCAGTCCTTTGCCGGGTTGCCGATCTGGCGCTCGGAGTACCGGTCGGGCGAGCCGGTCGGAGTGGCCGCGCTGGCCGAGCTGGCGACCGATCTGTACGCCGGCTCCGACCCCCTCGCGGTGCCCCATGGCGAAGGTCCGTTCCGGGTGACCCGGACCACCGATGGTGCGGTGCTGCACCTGTCGCTGCCGTTCGTCACGCGCGAGCAGGTGGGGCTCGCCCGGAACGGCGATGAGCTCGTCGTGACCGTCGGGTCGTATCGTCGTCTCCTCACTCTGCCCGCCGGACTCTCGCGCCTGCGCGTCTCCGGAGCCCGGGTAGAAGAGGGCGAGCTGCGGGTCAGGTTCCGCGACGCCGTACCGGCAGCACAGGAGGCACCGTGAGCGAGACCCCGCCCCCAGGGCCCCCCGACGGCATCGGCAACGTCGGCGAGGAAGCTGCCAAGCTGTTGGGCGCGCTTTCCGACTGGACCCGCGACCAGGGCTCTGACGTCGGTCAGGGCCTGGGCGGAATGGCCTCGCAGGCCGCCGCCTCCCTGCACGACATCAACGAGCACCTGGCCACCGGCAGCACGGAGTGCACCTACTGCCCGGTCTGCCGCACGGTGCATGCCGTCCGCCAGACCAGCCCGGAGGTGCGCGCCCACCTCACCCAGGCCGCCACCTCGTTGCTGCACGCGGCGGCCGGCTTCCTGGCCACCTTGCCGCCTCCGGACGCTTCGGGGCGCGGCCAGGGTGTGGAGCGGATCGACCTCGACGCGGACGACCCGGAGACCGACAGATGACCCTGACCTGCGGAGTCGACGTCGGCGGCACGAAGATCGCGGGCGCCGTCGTCGACACCGAGGGCAAGGTGCTCGAGGAGCACCGCGTCGAGTCGCCGGCTACCGACACCGAGGCCATCGAGGTCGCGATCGCCGACCTGGTCACCGAGCTCGGCTCACGCCACAAGATCGAGGCGGTGGGAGTCGGCGCTGCGGGCTACATCTCCGCATCGAGGTCGGTCGTGATGTTCGCGCCCAACCTGGCCTGGCGTGACGTCGACCTGAAGGCGGAGCTCGAGGAGCGCGTGGACGTTCCGGTCGTCGTCGAGAACGACGCCAACGCCGCCGCCTGGGGTGAGTTCCGCTTCGGCGCGGCAGCGGATGCCGACGACCTGTTGCTGGTCACTGTGGGGACCGGTGTCGGCGGCGGCATCGTCCTCGACGGCGAGCTGTTCCGCGGCTCGTTCGGGGCGGCCGCCGAGATCGGTCACATCCGGGTCGTGCCAGGGGGCCGCCTGTGCGGCTGCGGTCGGCTGGGGTGCCTGGAGCAGTACGGCAGTGGCTCGGCGCTCGTGAAGGCCGCGCGCGAGGAAGCGCACACCCCCCCGGCCGCGGCGCTGCTCGCCGCGGCAGGTGGCGACCCGGCACGGATCGCCGGACCGATGATCACCGAGCTGGCGCAGCAGGGCGACGAGTTCGCCCGGGCGAAGCTCGCCGAGATCGGCCGCTGGCTCGGCGAAGGGATTGCATCCCTGGCCGCGGTGCTGGACCCCGCCGTCGTGGTGATCGGTGGTGGCGTCAGCGACGCCGGGGACCTGCTCCTCGACCCGATCCGTGAGGGCTTCCGTGACCTGCTGACGGCCAGGGAGTTCCGACCCGAGGCTGAGATCCGGCTGGCCACGCTGGGCAATCGGGCCGGCATGATCGGCGCCGCCGATCTGGCTCGGCGCTGACCGTGTACGTCGGCGTCGACGTCGGTGGCACGAAGGTGCTGGCGGTCGAAGTGACCGACGCGGGCGAGGTGCTGCAAACGGCTCGTGACTCGACGCCGGGGCGTGGCGACCCGGTCTCGGAGCTCGAGGACGCGCTGACCCGCGCCGTCGAGGCGGTGGCCGACGGTCGACCGCTGGACGCGGTCGGGGTGTCGGCGGCCGGGCTGGTCGAGCCGTCGGGGGAGACGGTGCGCTTCGCGACCCACCTGCCCTGGCGTGAGGAGCCGGTGCGCGAGCGTCTGTCGACGAGGTGGGGCGCACCCGTCGTACTCGACAACGACGCGCACTGCGCGACCGAGGCCGAGCTCGCGTTCGGTGCCGGGCGCGGCGCCGGGTCGTTCCTGCTCGTCAACATCGGCACCGGCATCGGCGGCGGCCTGGTGATCGACGACCGGGTCTGGCGCGGTGCGGGCGGGATGTCCGGCGAGTTCGGCCACATGCAGGTCGTCCCGAACGGCCTTTCCTGCGAGTGCGGCCTGCGGGGGTGCTGGGAGCAGTACTGCAGCGGCCGGGCGCTCGAGCGGGTCTTCCGGGTCTCTCTGGGCTCCCACCTCGACGGCCCGGAGGTCACTGCCCTCGCCCGCGGCGGCGACGAGCCCGCGCGGCAGGCGATCGCGACGATCGGGACCTGGCTGGGCGTCGGCCTTGCCAACCTGGTGGCCGCTTTCGACCCGGCGCTGATCGTCGTGGGCGGCGGGGTCTCGGCCGTCGGGGAGCTGCTCCTCGATCCGGCCCGCGACGCTCTTGCTCGCTCGTTGGTCGCGGCCCAACACCGCGCCGTACCACCCGTCGTGCCCTCGGCGCTCGGACCAGAAGCCGGTGCGGTCGGTGCCGCATTGCTCGCGCGGCGCAGCGAACCGCTGGTCGAGTAGCGCGAGCGACGAAGGAGCGAGCGCGTATCGAGACCACCACGCGCGCGCTTGGTCTCGATACGCCCGCCTCGCAAGCTCGGCGGGCTACTCGACCAGCGAAGGGCGTTACAACTGGGCGCCGTCGTCGTCGGGGTCGCGAGGTCCGCGGGGCATCTGCGTGACCAGGTAGAGGAAGCCACCGACGAACGCGGCCACTAGTAGGTACGCCATCAGCTGGGGCAGGTCGATGCCGAAGACCAAGCAGACGAGCAGGACGGCCGGGGAGCCGAACACGCCCAGCCAGGCGAACAGCCGGTCGGTGGTGGGCGTCGGCAGTGGCGGGGGTGTCGGCGGGACGAACCGGTCGGTGCTCCAGTCGGAGTCGACATAAGGGTCGTCCCACGTGGCCCCGGGCTCGATCGAGCGCCGCGACTCGGGGGCGGGCTCGGCCGACGGCGCGACCTCCTCGGCCTCGATTTCGGCCCGGTCCCCGTAGTTGTCGATGATCGCCCGCCAGACGTCGTCGTCCTTGCTCACGGTGTCGAGGTTACGCGGTCACTTTCGCGATGAACTCCGCCGACTCCTCGAAGATCATCTCGGCGTCGTTGTCGAGCGTGGCGACGTGGTAGCTGTCGAGGAGCGACCGCTCGGTGACCTCGCTGGAGGAGACCCGGCTGGTGATGATCGGCTGGGAGGCGGCGTCGACGACATGGTCCTCGTGGCTGCGGAAGTAGAGCAGCGGCGCGGTGATCTTCGGCAGGTCCTCGATGAGCGGCGGCCAGGCCTGCATAAAGGTGTGTATCGCCTTCAACGGGGTCCGGTCGTAGGCGTGCTCGTTGCCGCCCGGCTTCTTGATGTCGTTGCCGATGGCGGGGAAGGACGGCACCACGTACTTGAGCACCGGCAGCAGCTTCACGTCCTTCCGCTTGGTGGCCACGGCCGGGTTGACGACCACCACGCCCGCCACCCGGTCCGGGTGATCGGCGGCCAGCCGAAGCACGAGCGCCCCGCCCATCGACAGGCCGCACACGACGACGGCGTCGTGGTCGAGACAGAGCAGGTCGAACGCGCGGGTGGCCTCGCCGTACCAGTCGTCCCAGGTCATCGTGTTCAGTTCGCGCCACGTGGTTCCGTGCCCGGGCAGTCGCGGCACTTGTACGCCGTACCCGCGCTCTCCGAGGTACTCGCCCCAGGGACGGGTCGAGGCGGGTGAGCCGGTGAATCCGTGGCTGACCAACACCCCCACCCGACGGCCGCCGGTGAGCTCTGGTCGCGCGGCGATGATCAGCGGCGCGGTCGGGTCGGCGGTCGTCATGCGGGAGATTCTGGCACCAGGTCGGGGCCTCACGGACGGCGGTAGGAGCACCGGCGTACAGGCACTACTGTGGCCCTAGGCTCGAGCTCGGGGAAGGGAGAAGCGGTGTTCTACTGGTTCCTCAAGTGGATAGCCCTCGGCCCGATCCTCCGGATCGTGTTCCGCCCGCAGGTCGAGGGCGTTCACAACGTCCCCGACTCCGGTCCCGGGATCCTCGCCAGCAACCACCTCTCGTACGCCGACTGGTTGTTCATGCCGCTCACCCTGAACCGCCGGGTGACGTTCGTGGCGAAGGCGGAGTACTTCACCTCTCCCGGTATCAAGGGGTGGTTGCAGCGGCTGTTCTTCTCCGGCGCCGGTCAGGTGCCGATCGACAGGGGCGGGGCCGACGCCGCGGCCGGCGCGCTGTTGTCGGCGAAGCGGGTTCTCGGGCAGGGCGACCTCTTCGGCATCTACCCCGAGGGCACCCGGTCCCATGACGGCAAGCTCTACCGCGGCAAGACCGGCGTGGCCCGGCTCGCACTGGAGAGCAAGGTGCCGGTGATCCCGGTCGCTGTGGTCGGCACCGACGTGGTCGCGCCCCCGGGCAAGAAGTTCGGCTCGTTCACCCGTCCAGTGGTCCGCTTCGGCAAGCCGCTCGACTTCTCGCGCTACCAGGGCATGGAGAACGACCGCTACATCCTGCGGTCGATCACCGACGAGATCATGTACGAGATCATGCGCCTCTCCGGCCAGGAGTACGTCGACAAGTACGCCACCCAGGCCAAGGACGAGACGAAGCGGTCCGAGGCGGAGGCGAAGGCCAAGGCCGAGTCCGCCGGAGAGCAGAAGAAGGCATCCTGATCCCGACGCCGCGGGCCGCGCTCGCCGTCGAGGACCGGCTGTTCCAAGCCCTCGCCGTACTCCGGGCGGTGGTACTCGTTAACGCGCTGGCGCTCTTCGTCGTCCGCTACGACGCCCTCCAGCGACCCGCGCTCGGCGTGGCGACCATGGCAGTCATGGTCGCGTGGACAGCCGTGGCGACCGTCGCATATGCGTCTCCCGATCGTCGCGGTGCCGTCCTGCTGACGGTCGACCTGGCGATCGCCGTGGGCGCCCTGGTGGTCACCCCGATCGCCAAGGGCTCGGGCTTCGAGGCAACGTTGCCCGGCTTCTGGGTGATGGCGGCGCTGCTGGCCTGGGCGATCCGCTACCACTGGATCGGCGGGCTCGCCGCCGGAACAGTGCTGGGTGGCGTCGACCTGCTCGGCCGCGAGGACTTCGACCAGACCAACTACGGCAACGTGTTCCTGCTCCTGATCGGCGGCCCGATCGTCGGCTTCATGTGCGCGTCGCTGCAGCGAATGGCGGTGGAGCGCGACGAGGCCGAGCGGCGGGCGGCGGCGGCGGCGGAGCGAGCGCGGCTGGCCCGGGTTGTGCACGACGGAGTGCTCCAGGTGCTGGCGCTGGTCCAGCGGCGAGGAGCCGAGATAGGCGGCGAGGCCACCGCCCTCGCCCGACTCGCCGGCGAGCAGGAGTCGACTCTGCGGACCCTGATCCGGTCGCAGGACACCCTCGACTCCGCTTCCACCGAGGGCACCCTCGACCTGGCGTCTCGGATCGGCCGCCTGGCCGTGCGTCCGGGTGTCCAGGTGGCGACCCCGGGGACGCCCGTGCACCTGCCCGCGGCAACGGTGGCTGAGCTCGTGGCCGTGGCGGCCGCGTGCCTCGACAACGTGGCCCGTCACGTCGCCGAGGTCGCGCCGGCCTGGGTGCTGCTGGAGGACCTGGGGGACCGGGTGGTGGTCTCGGTCCGCGACGAAGGGCCGGGCATCGCCGAGGGTCGGCTAGAGGAGGCCGTCGCGGAGGGCCGTCTGGGCGTCAGCCAGTCGATCCGCGGCAGGATCTCCGACCTGGGTGGCACCGCCGAGCTGAGCACCGGCCCGGGCGGCACCGAGTGGGAGCTGACCGTTCCGCGATGACGATCCACTCCGGCCACCCGTTCGCCGACTCCGAGCCCGACGAGGTCCGCCGGTTCCGCGGGCGCCTCGGCGGAGCCGTGACCCTGTGGACCACCGGCGACGGAGGATCTCGGGCCGGGTTGACGGTCAGCTCGCTGATGGTCGCCAACGGCGAGACCGCCCAGGTCCTCGCCCTGGTCGACCCCGACTCCGCCTTCCACGATGCGCTCGCCGAGGCCGAGGGCTGCGTCGTGCAGGTGCTGCCCTGGCGCGAGCGGGCCCTGGCCGAGATGTTCGCCGGCACCGCGCCGGCTCCCGGCGGCGCCTTCACGCATGCCGAGTGGGTGCAGACGCCGTACGGCCCGCGCCTGGCGACCGCGACGTCGTGGGCGTACGTCGTGCCGGTCGAGGCGCGGGAGGTCGGCTGGTCGGTGCTGCTCACCTGCCGGCTCCAGGAGGCGCACGTCCTCGACGAGACCGAGCCCGCACTCGGTCACCGGCGGGGGAGGTTCAAACCTCTAGGGTCGGAGCATGACTGAGCAGCCGACCCGGGTGATGGTCGTCGACGACCATCCGATGTGGCGGGACGCGGTCGAGCGCGACCTGCAGGACGCCGGGTTCGTCGTGGTCGCGGTGGCGGCGACCGGTGACGAGGCGTTGGCGAGGTTCCCGGCCGCGCGGCCGCAGGTCGTGGTGCTCGACCTGCAGATCCCTGGCCCGAACGGCGTGGAGGTGACCACCAGGGTCGTGGAGCAGGACCCCTCCGCACGAGTGCTGATCCTCTCTGCTTCGGGCGAGCAGGCCGACGTGCTGGAGGCGGTCAAGGCAGGAGCCACGGGCTATCTGGTGAAGTCGGCCTCGCGCCAGGAACTCCTGGACGCGGTACGTCGGGTGGCCGAGGGCGACACGGTCTTCACTCCCGGGCTCGCGGGGCTGGTCCTGGGGGAGTTCCGCAGGATGGCCGACCCCGCGTCGGCCAGCGATGAGTCGCAGCTCACGGAGCGCGAGACCGAGGTGCTGAAGATGGTGGCGAAGGGACTGTCCTACAAGCAGATCGCCGAGCAGCTCGTGCTGTCGCACCGCACCGTGCAGAACCACGTGCAGAACACCCTGCGCAAGCTGCACATGCACAACCGCGTCGAGCTCACCCGCTACGCCATCGAGCGGGGTCTCGACGATGAGTAGCACTGCCGCCTATCTGCGCCGGCTCGGGTTCACCGAACGGCCGGCGCCCACTATCGACACCCTGCGCGAGATCCATCGCAGGCATCAGCGCACAGTGCCCTACGAGAACCTCGGGATCATGCTCGGACCCGTCCCATCGGTCGACCCGGAGCTCAGCCTGGCTCGCGTGGGTCAGGTCGGCCGGGCCGGCTACTGCCTGCACCAGAACGCCGTCCTCGAGCTCGTGCTGCGCGACCTGGGCTTCGACGTCGAGCGCCGGCACGGGCACGAGTGGAGCGACCCGGAGCTGAGCGGCAGTGACGAGCTCAACCACCTCGTGCTGTTCGTGTCCGGCCTGCCCACCCACGACAACCCTGGCGGCCGCTGGTGGCCGGACGTCGGACTGGGTGAGGGCCACCTCGACGTGCTGCCGCTGGTGCCGGGGAAGTACCTCGAGGGCCCGTTCACGTTCGAGATCACCGAGGTCCGCGAGGACGGCTGGTCGGCCCGCAACGACCCGACTGGGTCGTTCGTCGGTCTCGAGGTCACCACCCGCCCGACCGATCAGGCGTCGATCGAGGCCGCCCACGAACACTTGTCCACGCCGCCGGATGGTGAGTTCGCTCGGGTGATGGTGGTCCAGCGGCGCGACGACGCCGGACTCGACACGGTCCGCGGCTGCCTGCAGGTGCGCGTCGATGCCGGGGGCAAGCACGAGGTCGAGCTGACGACATACGACGCCTGGCGGGCCGCGCTGGTCGACATCGGTGTCTCGCTGGAGGGCATCACGGAGGACGCGTTGCGAGGTCTTTGGCAGCGTTCGTGGGAGGCCCACGCCGCGTGGGTGGCGAGGAGGAGATCGTGACCGCGCTCCTGCAGATTGCCGACGAGCTCTACGGGCTGCCGCTTGCGGACTTCACCCCGGCACGCGACGCGAAGGCCAAGGAGCTCAAGGGCGACGACCTCGGCAAGCAGGTCAAGGCGCTCAAGAAGCCGTCGACCGCGGCCTGGGTGGTCAACCTCCTGGTCCGACGCGAGCAGGAGCAGGTCGACCAGGTGATCTCGGTCGGTGAGGCACTCCGCGGTGCCCAGGCGTCCATGTCCGGCGACGAGCTGAGGGCGCTGACGAAGCAGCGGCGCCAGCTCACCGCCGCGGTGACCCTTCAGGCGCGTCGGCTGGCCACCGAGGAGGGGCTCAAGGTCACCCAGGCGGTCGCCGACCAGGTCGAGGCGACGCTCACCGCCGCGATGATCGACGAGGACTGCGGCAAGGCGGTCCGCAGCGGGCTGCTGGTGGCAGCGCTGGCCACAACCGGCGTGGACGAGGTGGAGCTCTCCAACGCAGTCGCGGTGCCCGGGGCGCTGGGCTTCGAGGCGACGGCGCGCGATGCCACCCCGTCGGCGCCGCCGGAGCTGCACGTCGTACCGGACCCGGATGCCGACGTGAAGGCCCGAACTGCCGCCCAGGAACGCCTCGACGCTGCCGAGGACGCGGTCGGGGAGGCCCAGGAGGCCTACGACGACGCCACCGCCGCGGTCGAGAAGCTCGAGGCGCGGTCGATGCAGGTGCAGGCCGAGATCGACGAGCTCAAGCGAAAGCTGGCCGAGCTGGATGAGACGTACGAGGAGATCGACGACGAGCTCGGTGATGCCGAGGACGCCCGGACCGAGGCCGACGGCGCGCTCAGGGCCGCGAGCCGCGACCGGGACACTGCCGCCCAGGCGCTCGACAGGTTGAGCTAGTCCGCCCAGCCCTTGGATCGCTGGACGGCGTCGATCCAGCGAGCGTGCGCGGCGTCGGCGGCCTGTCGGTCGTCGGAGGGCGTGAACGAGCGATCCAGCCGCCAGGTCTCCCGGAGCTGGTCGGTCGAGTCCCACACGCCGGTGCCCAGCCCGGCGAGGAAGGCGGCACCGAGGGCTGTGGTCTCCACGAGTCGCGGCCGCTCGACCGGGACGCCGATCTGGTCGGCCTGGATCTGGCAGAGCAGGTCGTTGGCGGAGGCGCCTCCGTCGACGCGCAGCGAGGACAGCTTCGCGGGCATGGTCTCGAGTACGTCGCGGATCTCGAACGCAATCGCCTCGAGGGTGGCGCGCACGATGTGCGCCCGAGTGGTGCCGCGGGTGAGGCCGATGATCATCCCGCGGGCGTGTGGGTCCCAGTGCGGAGCACCGAGCCCGGTGAGCGCAGGCACGAACACCACGCCCTCCGCATCGGGCACGGTGGCCGCGATCGCCTCGGTTTCAGCCGCGGAGCCCACGATCTGCAGTCCGTCGCGCAGCCACTGCACGGCCGCGCCGGTCACGAAGATGGCGCCCTCGAGTGCGTAGATGAGCTCGCCGTCCGGGCCGCGCCAGGCCGCGGTCGACAACAGGCCCGCGTCGGAGCGCTCCAGGGAGGTGCCGGTGTTGGTGAGGATGAACGACCCGGTGCCGTAGGTGCACTTGGAGTCGCCCACGTCGTAGCACGTCTGGCCGAAGAGCGCGGACTGCTGGTCGCCGGCGATCCCGGCGATCGGGAGCGACAGGTCGAGGAACGACTTGGGGTCGGTGGTGGCGATCTCTCCCCAGTTCGGCACCAGCTCCGGAAGCGCGTCCCGCGGAACGCCGAACAGTCCGCACAGCTCATCGGACCAGTCACCGGCGCCGAGGTCGAACAGGAGGGTGCGGCAGGCGTTGGAGACATCGGTGGCATGGTGGACGCCGCGGGTCATCCGCGCGATCAGATAGGAGTCGACAGTGCCGATCGCGTAGCGGCCGGACTCGACCAGCGCCCATGTGTGCGGCTCGCTCTCGCGCAGCCACAGCAGCTTGGTGCCGGAGAAGTACGGGTCGAGGCGCAGCCCGGTCAGCTCCGCCACTCGCTCCTCATGACCCTCGTCCCGGAGCCGGCCGCAGATGTCGGCGGTACGACGGTCCTGCCACACGATCGCCCGCCGCGGCGAGCCGAGCGTCTCGCGGTCCCACAGCAGGATCGTCTCGCGCTGGTTGGTGATGCCCACGCCCCGGAGCTCGGTGGCGTCGACCTGACGCAGGGCGTCGCGCGTCGCCTCCAGCGTTGCCTGCCAGATCTCCTCGGGCGCGTGCTCGACCCAGCCCGGCTGCGGGAAGTGCTGGGCGAACTCCTGGTAGCCCTTGGCCGCGATCCGGCCGTCGGGCGTGACCACGACCGCTGTGACGCCGGTGGTGCCGGCGTCGATGGCGAGGATGCTCATCGTCGGGCTCAGGCGCCGCCGCGCTGGACGATGTCGAGCACCTGTTGGTCGATCCAGGCGAGGTCGTCGGCGACCCGCATCTCGTAGTTCTCGCTGCCGACCCAGGTGGCGAAGTCGGGGTGGCCCTCAGTGCGGGCGAACTCCTCCAGCTGCTCGCGCAGCTCGTCGGTCACCGGCACCTTCTCGTCGTCGGTCGAGGCGGTGAGGTAGAGGTCGTTGAGCTCGAGCAGCCGGATCAGCTCCTCGACCGGGGTGGTGTGGTCGTCGACCCGGAGATCGGCTGCGATGTCGTCGCCGCCGGCGTACCCCGCCCCGTCTCGCACGACGAGCAGTGCGGCCGACTGCCGACCCCGCTTGTCGCCGCCGGCCCCGTCTCCGGCGGCCAGGGCCTCGAGCAGGCGTTTCGCGAACGGGAGCTCCGCGCCGGCGAACCACATCGCCTCCATCGCCTCCACGACCTCCGAGCCGGCCAGGCAGTTGCCCTGGATCGCGTAGCCGTCGCCGGTGAGGCCGCCCGCCCACTCGATGCAGGCCTGACCGGTGTGCGAGGCGGCGCCGCCGTCCAGGTCGACGATGCCGACCTGGCGCTCGTCGCGCCCCTCGTCCTCCTCCAACAGGCGATGCAGCGCCACCGGCGCGGTCGCGCCGGCGTCCAGGTGCGCGAGGGTCAGGCCCTTGTAGGCGACGTTCGCGTTGGCCTGGGTGGCCACGGCGCCCACCTGAGCTACCGCCGCCGGCACCACCGCACCCACGGCCAGGAACTTCGAGGCAACGGCCACGCCCCAGGACTCGCCGTCGTCGGAACGGGCCACGATCGAGAAAGTCATAGCGGCGAGGTTAGCGGGGTCGCGCAGCGATATCTCCTTGCTCTCATGTGGGCTCGAGGTTGCAGGATGTGCGGGTGCTGGAGCGCCTCGGCTTCCCCGATGTGGGTCGCCACCGTCGGTTCGTGTCCGCTCTCGGCATCGACGCGCTCGGCGGCGGGATATGGATGCCGTTGTCGATGCTCTACTTCCTGCGACAGACCGACCTACGCCGCCGACGCCCTGACCGTCACCGCGGGCACCGTCCTGGTCCTGGTCGCCGCGGGCTCGCGAGCGGGTCACCAACGCGGTGGAGGAGTCCGCCGCCGAGGCGACCCCGACGGCCTGACCCTCGCCACCGCGGGTGCTCCCTGGCTAGGGTGGTGACGCCCAATGTGAACGATCCAAATGTGGAGGTGCCATGCGCGTCGGAGTGCTCACCGGAGGCGGCGACTGCCCCGGCCTGAACGCCGTGATCAGGGCGGTGGTCCGCAAGGGCGTCACCCGTCACGACTTCGAGTTCGTGGGCTACCGCGACGGCTGGCGAGGTCCACTCGAGGGGGCGACGATGCCGCTGGGCATCAAAGAGTGCCGGGGGATCCTGCCCCGGGGCGGCACCATCCTCGGCTCCTCGCGCACCAACCCGTTCAAGATCGACGGCGGCGTCGAGAGGATCCAGGAGAACCTGGCCGCGGCGAAGGTCGACGCGCTGGTCGCCATCGGCGGTGAGGACACCCTGGGCGTCGCGACCAAGCTCGCGGACCTGGGCGTCAACATGGTCGGCGTACCCAAGACGATCGACAACGACCTGTCCGGCACCGACTTCACGTTCGGCTTCGACACCGCCGTCAATGTCGCGTCCGACGCGATCGACCGACTGCACACGACCGCCGAGTCCCACCACCGGGTGCTGGTCGTCGAAGTGATGGGCCGGCACGCCGGCTGGATCGCCCTGCACGCCGGGATCGCCGGCGGCGCCAGTGCGGTACTCATCCCGGAGCAGCCGTTCGACATCGAGGCGGTCTGCGCCCACGTAGAGGCGCGGTTCCGCACCCAGTACGCGCCGATCATCGTGGTCTCCGAGGGCGCCGTACCGATCGAGGGCGGCGAGATGACGCTGGTCTCCGGAGAGAAGGACGCGTTCGGGCACGTCCGGCTCGGTGGCATCGGCGACCGCTTGGCGAGCGAGATCGAGGCGCGCACCGGCAAGGAGGCGCGGGCCGTGGTGCTCGGCCACATCCAGCGTGGAGGCACGCCGACGGCGTTCGACCGCTGGCTGGCCACCCGGTTCGGGCTGCAGGCCGCCGATGCCGTGGCCGACGGAGACTTCGGCAAGATGATGGCGCTGCGAGGAACCGACATCATCCGGGTGCCGCTGAGCGAGGGCACCGCCGAGCTCAAGCTGGTCTCACCCGCCGAGTACGACGAGGCGCAGGTCTTCTTCGGCGGCTAGTGGTCTCGACCCGCCCGCCACGACCCCGCAGGCTCGGTCGCAGGGCCTGCTCGACCTGCCTCGCGCTCGGCCCCCCGCTCGTTCCTCGCGGGTTGCCTGCTCGGCAGAACCGATCCCCGGCAACCTGCGTAGGGATGGGTGACACTGCAACCAGTGACACCCAGGAGATGCGATGGCTGGCGGGGACGACGGGTTCGACGAGTTCGCGACTGCGGCGTGGCCTCGGCTGCGCTGGTCGGCGTACCTGCTCACCGGTGACTACCACCTGGCCGAGGACCTGGCACAGACAACGCTGGCGCGCACGTTCGCGCACTGGCGACGGGTCCGACGCCAGGACGCCACGGCCTACAGCCGCAAGGTGCTGGTCAACCTCAACATCGACCGGCTCCGGCGGCGTCGGATGGTCGAGGTCGGTGGTGACTCAGTCGAGCACGCGCTGGATCGAGTGGCCGATGGACAGGATGCCGAGGGAACGGTGACCGACCGTGACCACATGGTCCGGCTCCTGGCCGTGCTGACCGACCGCGAACGCCGGGTCGTGGTGCTACGGCACTACTTCGACCTCGACGAGGCGGCCACGGCCAGCGAGCTCGGCATCGCGCCGGGCACGGTCAAGAGCACCTTGTCGCGCGCGCTGGCAAAGCTCCGGGTGTCCGAAGACGGCCTCGAGGAGGCGGTAGGGAAATGAACGACCACCTGACGATCCATGAGCTCGAGGACCAGCTGCATGCGGGAGAGCGAGAGCTCCTCGATCCCGAGACGCTGACGTCGATCCGGCGCATGGGCAGCCGTCGGCGCACCACCCGGCGCGCGCTGACCGCGGTCGGCACCGCCGCCGTCGTGGCCGCCGTCGGCCTGACGGTCTCGCTGGTCGGCTCGGACAGCGGCTCGCGTGGCGAAGACCCCACACAGGTCGCCGAAGCCCCGCAGGAGCTCAGCCCGCTCGCCGAGCGGGCGCTGGCCGAGATCCCGGGAGCGGTCCAGGTCTCGGACTGGCAGGTGGTGCTGCCGCCGCCCGGCGTCAACAGCGACTTCTGGTACGACAACCCCGACGAGAAGGTCGTCGGTCGGCCCGTGGCGCTGGACCTGAAGACCTACCAAGGCGTGACGGCCTACCCGGAGCAGGCGTGGCCCGCCTGGTTGTACGACGGCACGCTCGACTTCGAGAAGTCACTCGAACAGGACGGCGCCGTGCCGGTGGGCTCCACCGACAACGGGATCCTGGTCGAGGCTGGTGACGCGTTCCTGGCCTGTACGTCGTGGAAGGGCCACGCCTGCGGACCCGCGTTCATGACCCGCACGGCGGACGGCAGCCTGCACCGCAACTGGGGGATGGGCACCGACGACTTCCTCGAGCCGGGCTCCGACATGGAGGTCTTCCTGTCGAAGGACTACAGCACCGGCGCCCCTGGTGTGCTGGCGTTCGCCGGGCTTCCCGGGACCGACGTGGCCCGGGCCGAGTTCGTGGCGACGGACGGAACCGTCGTCGAGGGGCGCGTCCACGCCGGCCTCGTGGAAGGCGCCTCGATGATGTCCGGCCGGGTAGCGGGAGAGCTCGCAAAGGTGATCGCCTACGACGCCGACGGCAACGTGATCGAGGCCCATCCGCTGAGGGACTGCGACGGTCCCACCGACTGCGAGGTGCGCTGACAGGTCACCTCGGGTACTGGTCAAACCGCCCCACCCTGTTCGAGGGTGGGGCGGTGATCGTTTTTCTCGGAGACCGGAGGTCCGCATGACTACCAGCCAGGCCGGCGAGGTCGACGTCAACGGACCGGAGCCCGATCTCAAGCGGGTGATGGGCCCGAAGCTGCTGCTGCTGTTCATCATCGGCGACGTGCTCGGGGCCGGCGTCTATGCCGTGACCGGTCAGATGGCGGGGGTGGTCGGCGGGATCGTCTGGCTGCCCTTCCTGGTGGCCTTCGCGGTGGCCAGCCTGACTGCGCTCTCCTATCTGGAGCTGGTGACGAAGTACCCCCAGGCGGCGGGTGCGGCGCTCTACACGCACAAGGCGTTCGGCATTCACTTCGTCACCTTCATCGTCGCCTTCGCGGTGATCTGCTCGGGCATCGCGAGTGCATCGACCTCGTCCAACGTGCTGGCACAGAACCTCACCGGGGGTTTGATCGCCAACGGCTGGCTCGACTCCGAACCGAGTACCGGCGTGATCACCCTGATCGCACTCGGATTCATGGTGCTCCTGGCGCTGATCAACCTGCGCGGCGTCGGCGAGTCGGTGAAGTTCAACGTCATCCTCACCCTCGTCGAGGTGGTCGCTCTCACGATCGTGATCGGCGTCGGCTTCTACGTCATGGCGCAGGGCGACGGCGATCTGGGCCGCATCACGACCTTCGAATCTCCGGACGACAAGGGGCTGTTCCTGGCCGTGACCGCCGCGACGTCGATCGCCTTCTTCGCCATGGTCGGCTTCGAGGACTCCGTCAACATGGTGGAGGAGACCCGGGAGCCGGAGAAGATCTTTCCGCGCACGATGCTCACCGGGCTCGGCATCGCGGTGATCATCTACATGCTCGTGGCGGTGTCGGTCGTGTCGGTGCTGACGTCCGAGCAGATCGCGAACGCCCCGGACGGGCGGGCGCTGCTGGAGGTGGTCCGCGTGGGCTCCCCGGACTTCCCGATCGACAAGATCTTCCCGTTCCTGGCGGTCTTCGCCGTCGCCAACACGGCGCTGATCAACATGCTGATGGCGAGCCGGCTGCTCTACGGAATGGCCAGGCAGGATGTGCTGCCCCGGTCGCTGGGCAAGGTCTCGCCGAGGACCCGTGCGCCCTACATGGGCATCACTTTCTCCACCGTGCTCGCGTTGGGCCTGATCATCTACGTCGCCAACCGCGCCGAGGACGACATCGTGGTCAACCTGGCGAGCGTGACGTCGCTCCTGCTGCTCGGGGTCTTCACCGTGGTCAACGTCGCCTGTCTGCTGCTACGCCGTGACGGCAAGGACAGCCTGTTCCGATCGCCGGGCCTCACGCCCGCCGTCGCTGCAGCCGCCTGCCTGTTCCTCATCGGGCCGTGGGTCGATCGCGACGCGATCATCTACCAGATTGCGGCGGGGATGCTGGTGGTCGGCGTGGTGCTCTGGGTCGTGACCTGGTTCACCAACCGCGCAGTCCGGGCCAAGAGCACCGGGTTCCGGGACATCGATCACCTGGAGGACTGAACCGGCCACCCGCGTACGCTTGTCCGGTGAGCCAGATCCCCGACCTCGCGAGCCTGCACGCCCTGGGGCCCGCCCAGCAGCCGTCGTACCCCGACCCGGCTGCCGTTGACGCCGCCGTGGCGCGGCTGCGCACGATGCCGCCGTTGGTGTTCGCGGGGGAGTGCGACGAGCTCAAGGACAAGTTGGCCGCGGTCGCCCGGGGCGAGGCCTTCCTGCTGCAGGGCGGCGACTGCGCCGAGACGTTAGCCGGGGTGACCGCCGACAACGTGCGCAACAAGCTGCGGGTGCTGCTGCAGATGGCGGTCGTGCTCACGTACGCCGCCTCGGTGCCGGTCGTGAAGCTGGGCCGCCTGGCCGGGCAGTACGCCAAGCCGCGCAGCTCGGACCTGGAGACCCGCGACGGCGTCACCCTGCCGGCGTACCGCGGAGACGCGGTCAACGGCTACGACTTCACCGAGGCCTCCCGGATCCCCGACCCGCAAAGGCTCGTCGACGTCTACAACGCGTCGGCGGCCACCCTGAACCTGGTGCGCGCGTTCACGACCGGTGGGTACGCCGACCTGCGCCAGGTCCACACCTGGAACACCGACTTCGTCCGCGACTCGGTGGTCGGGCAGCGCTACGAGAAGCTGGCCAACGAGATCGACCGGGCGATGGCATTCATGGAAGCGATCGGCGCCGACCCCGACGAGTTCCACCGCGTCGACTTCCACTCCAGCCACGAGGCGCTGGTGCTCGAGTACGAGCACGCGATGACTCGGATCGACTCCCGCACCGAGCAGCCCTACGACGTCTCGGGCCACTTCGTGTGGATCGGCGAGCGCACCCGCCAGCTCGACAACGCGCACGTGGAGCTGCTGAGCCGGATCCGCAACCCGATCGGCGTGAAGCTGGGGCCGACGACCACGGCCGACGACGCGCTGGCGCTGACCGAGAAGCTCAACCCGGCCAACGAGCCGGGCCGGTTGACGTTCATCACCCGCTTCGGCGCGCAGAAGATCCGCGACGGGTTGCCCGACCTGGTCGAGAAGGTCACCGCGTCCGGGGTCGACGTGGCCTGGGTCTGCGACCCGATGCACGGCAACACGTTCGAGGCCAGCTCCGGCTACAAGACCCGACGCTTCGACGACGTGATCGAAGAGGTGCAGGGATTCTTCGACGTGCACCACGCCCTCGGCACCTGGCCGGGAGGCGTCCACATCGAGCTGACCGGTGACGACGTCACCGAGTGCGTCGGTGGCGGCGAGGAGCTGCTCGAGGTCGACCTGGCGCACCGCTACGAGTCGGTCTGCGACCCGCGGCTCAACCGGGTGCAGTCGCTCGAGCTGGCGTTCCTCGTGGCCGCCATGCTGCGTCGCGCCTGAACCCGGATCCGGGTCTACGCTGAGCGCGTGAACCTTCGCCGGATGGCTGCTGTGGTGGCGCCGCTCGCCGTACTCCTCGCCGCGTCGCCCGCTCCCGGACCGGTCAGCGCGGCCGGCGAATCCGCGCCCCGGGCGAGCGTCACCGTCGTGGTGGACAACATGACGTTCTCGTCGTCGACGGTCACGGTGAATCCGGGTGACACGGTGACCTGGTCGTTCGTGGAAGGTGGCCACAACACCACCTCGCACCAAAGCTTCTGGGGCAGTGGAACCCGCAGTGCCGGGAGCAGCTTCTCGCGGGTCTTCACCTCCGCCGGCAGCTTCGGTTACCTCTGCACGGTTCACCCGAGCATGCAGGGGAGCGTGAAGGTGCGGCTTCTGGCAACGGGCAGCCCGACGGCGGGCTGGGTACTGCGCTGGGCCACCGTCGCCGGCACCGACGTCATCGGATACGACGTCCAGGTCCGCAAGCCGGGGTCGAAGGAATGGAAGCCGTTCCGCAAGGACACCCGGGCGCAGACCGGGAAGTTCAACCCGGCCAGGAACGGCACCTACTCCTTCCGGTCCCGGACCGATCGCAACCTGGCAAAGTCCAGCTGGTCGCCGGTCAAGAAGCTGCAGGTCTCGTGACGGCATCGCCTTGATCGACCTCCGCAGCGACACCCTGACCCAGCCGACCGAGGCGATGCGCGCGGCCATGGCCGGCGCCGAGGTGGGCGACGACGTCTACGGCGAGGACCCGACGGTCATCGCCCTGGAGGAGCGGGTCGCCGAGCTGTTCGGGCATGAGGCAGCGCTGTTCACGCCGACCGGCTCGATGGCCAACGTGCTGGCCGTGCGCTCGCTCGTGCAGCCCGGCCAGGAGGTGCTGTGCGAGTCGCGTGCGCACATCGCGCGGGCCGAGCTGGGAGCCCACGGCGCCTTCTCGGGCATCACCATGCGCACCTGGATCGAGCCGCGCGGCCAGGTCGACCTGGCCACGATCCGGTCGCTGTTCGCACCCGACATGGGTCCGTTCTTCGTGCCCACCGCCGCGATCTCCGTCGAGAACACCCACAACTTCGCCGGGGGAGCGGTGCTCCCTCTCGATGACCTGCGCGACCTGCGCGAGTTCGCCACCGGCACCGGCACCGGCACCGGCACCGGCGCCGGGGTCCACCTCGACGGGGCGAGGATCTGGAACGCCCACGTGGCGACCGGCACCCCGCTGCGTGAGTACGGCGCGATCGCCGACGTACTCTCCGTTTGCTTGTCCAAGGGACTGGGCGCGCCGGTCGGCTCGCTCATGGTCGGGAACCGCGATGCGATCACGGAAGCGCGGGTGTGGCGCAAGCGGATGGGTGGCGGCATGCGCCAGGTCGGGATCCTGGCGGCCGCCGGCCTGCACGCGCTCGACCACCACCTCGAGCGGCTGGCCGACGACCACACCCATGCCCGTCTTCTGGCAGAGGCGTGCGGTGTCGACCCCGCGTCGGTGGACACCAACATCGTCGTCGTCGACCGCGCGGACGCGGCCGAGTTCGTGACCCGGGCTCGGGAGGCCGGCGTCGCGGTAGCCACCGTGGGCCCGACCGCCGTACGCATGGTGACGCACCTCGGGGTCGACAAGGCGGCCGCCGAGAAGGCCGCGCTCGCCCTCAGCGCACTGTGATCAGAACGGCCGGCCGAGAACTAGGCGGCTGCGCCGACCAGGCTCACGTCGCTGATCGCGGTGTTGTTGCGCGCAGAGGGGCCCTGGCCGGGCTCGCTCACCGAGTCGAGGCGCAGCACCACGGTCGTCGTGGTGATCGGACCGACATCGACGGATTGCACCTGCCGGGTCTCGGTGAGCGACTGCGGTACCTCCGTGCCATCGTCGAACACCCAGGTAGCAGCCAGGATCCTGCGGTTGCCGACGTACCAGTCGAGGGCGCCGGAGCTCTTGGCGTAGCCGTTGATCAGCCCCACCTCGCTCAGCTCGACCGGTTCCGGGAACGTGAAGGTGAGCTCTAGCCCGGTGGCGTTGCCGGGCGTGCGCCAGCAGGTAGCAGGCACGCCATCGACCATGTTGACGGCTTCGTAGCGGACCATGTTGCCCCGGGTGTCGAGGTTGGGCTTCGCGGTGCTGGGCGCGGTCGCGGTCGCATAGCGGGCGACGTCCTGAATGTCATCGCTCGGAGGGGGAGCATCGGCCGGCCCGGAGGGCGACTTCCGCGGCTTGGGCGTTGCGGATTCGCTCTGCGCGGTGCCGTCGACCGGCATCGGGTCGTCGGCCCGGTCCTCGTCGCCACCGGCGAACAACAGCAGTCCGCCGATCACCGCGACCAGCATCAGGATCACCACGATCATGGCCACCGCCAGGAACGACGGGCCGTCGCGGCGCGCGCTGGTCGGGGCGGGGCGGTATGTCGGCGGAGGTGCGGTCGGCGGTGGTGCGGTCGGCCGGGCGGTCGCCTGGGCGGCGGACATCTCATCGGAGAAGAGCGGGTAGCGGGCGGCCGGGGGCGGCGTGTAGGCGGGAGGCGGTGACGAGGGAACGTGTACCTCGGGACGCTGAACGGTCTCGGCGGTCGGCTCAGGGGCAACGATCGGACGTCCGCAGTTCGTGCAGAAGCGACCGACGCCGAGGCGATGCCCACAGCCGGCGCAGAACTCCATCCGCCCTCCATCTGTCGAAGCGACAGCGGGATTCTATGTAAATCCGGGTCTCGGACCCGATTTCCGGGACTGGACGCGCCCTTGGCTCAGCGGACGAGCTCGCGGGCGTCGACGCGCCCGAGCAGCTCCGGGAGCCGGCGTACCGCGGTGGCGAGCTCGCGGAGATCGGCGCCCTCGAGCGCCTGCGGACCGTCGCACAGCGCGGTCTCGGGAGTCGGGTGGACATCGACGATCACACCGTCGGCTCCGGCCGCGATCCCTGCCCGGGCGAGCGGGACGATGAGGTCCTTGCGGCCTGCTGCGTGCGACGGGTCGATGATCACCGGCAGGTGGCTGGTGGCCTGCACCACCGGCACGGCCGAGATGTCGAGGGTGTTGCGGGTCGACGGCTCGAAGGTGCGGATGCCGCGCTCGCAGAGCACCACCTCGAGGTTGCCGCGTTGGGCGATGTACTCCGCCGCCATCAGCCACTCCTCGATGGTCGCGGTCATCCCGCGCTTGAGGAGTACCGGCTTGCCGGCCTCGCCGACGGCTTGGAGCAGCCCGAAGTTGGCCATGTTGCGGGTGCCGATCTGGAGCATGTCGGCGTGCTCGGCCACCACGTCGACATCGCGGGCGTCGACGACCTCGGTGACCACGGGCAGCCCGGTGGCGGCGCGGGCGTCCGCCAGGATCTCCAGGCCACGCACCCCGAGCCCCTGGAAGGCGTACGGCGAGGTGCGCGGCTTGAACGCGCCGCCCCGCAGGATCGTGGCGCCGGCCGACTTCGCCATCTGCGCGGCCTCGAGGGTCTGCTCCGGCGTCTCGACGGCACACGGTCCGGCCATCAGCGTGAAGGAGTCGGGCCCGACCGGCACCTGCATGCCCGCCGGCCCGACCCAGACGGTGGAGCGTTCGGGGTGGTGCTGCCGGCTGACCAGCTTGTAGGGATCGGAGATCCGGTGCACGTCGGCGACGCCGTTGAGGGTGCGCAGGTTGAGGTGGTGGAAGGAGTCGATGTCACCGACCAGGCCGATGATCGTGCGCCTCACGCCCTTGGAGACGAAGGCCTCCCCGCCGACGCTCTCGACCCGCTCCACGACGTGCGCGATGTCCTCGTCCGTCGCATCGGGAGACATCACCACGACCATGCGGAGAACGTAATCGACCCGCGTTCGCGCGGGCCCGCATTGTCAGGTGCTGGACCTCAGACGACGTTGAGGGTGATCGTGCTGCCCCTCGGCGCCAGCTCGCCGGCCCGGGGGTTGGTGCTGGCCACCCAGCCGAGCGGGTCGGGGAAGAACGTACGAATCTCGACATCGAAGCCGAGCGCCTCGAGCTGGTCCGTGGCTTCCTCCACACCCACGCTCCGCAGCTGCGGCACCTCGATCAGCTCCGGACCCTGCGAAACGGTGAGCGACACCTCGTCGCCCTTGTGCAGAGTTCCGCCGGTCGGGTCCTGGTCGATCACGTCCCCATCGGGCACGGTGTCGCTGTACTCCTCGGTGACCTTCACCTCCAGCCCGCGGGCCTTCAGTACCGAGATCGCGTTCTCCGCGTCCTTGCCGACCCAGTCGCCGACCTTGAGCGGCTCGCGGCCGCGGCTGATGATCAGGTCGACGGCGGCGCCCGGCTTCAGGGTGGTCCCGGCCTTGGGGTTGGTGCGGATCACCAGACCTTCGTCGACGTTCTCCGAGTAGCGCGGGATGCTCTCGTCGTACTCGAGATTCACCTCGAGCAGGGCGTCCTGGGCCTCGTCCTCGGTCCTTCCCTTCAGCCGCGGGACGTCGTAGCGCTCCTTGCCCAGCGAGACCGTGACGGTGACGGTCCCGTTGTCGAGGATCCTCGAGCCCGGGCTCGGATCGGTGTCGACCACGCTGCCCTCGGGCACGGTCTCGGAGTAGGTGGGGTCGGCGAACTCGACCTTGAAGCCGGCGTCCTCGAGCTTCGCCTCGGCCGTGGACTGGGTCATCCCGAGCACGCCGGGCGTCGTGGTGTAGCGCGCCCAGCCGAGCCAGTAGGCACCGCCACCGACGAGCAGCGCGAGCACCAGGGCCAGCGCGAGCAGCATCGGCCCTCGCCGCGACCGCCGCGGGCGGTGCTCGTCGGGTACGGGGTTCTGGGGCGGTCTCGGCGGGGGTGGCAACGCCTGGGGGTACGACGACGTGTGCTCGCGCACGCTCGGCGCCGGTTCGAGGATCTCCGCCAGGTCGGCGTCGTCCCAGAGGTCCGGGGCCGTGCCCCGGGCCATCAGCAGCGGGGCCAGGTCCTGGGTCAGCTCCGGGTCGTCCCGAACGCCGTCGGCGAGGGCGTGGCTCACGCGGTGCAGCTGGTGCAGCAGCACCGACGCGTCCGCCGGTCGCAGGCTCGGCTCGCGCGCGGTGGCCCGGGCGACCAGAGCGTCGACGTACGCCGGCAGGTCGGGCACCAGCGACGACGGTGGCGGGACGTCGTTGTGCACGTGCTTGTAGGCGACCTGGATCGGTGTCTCGCCCTCGTGCGGCTTGGTGCCGGTGAGGAGCTCGAAGAGCACCACGCCGACGGCGTAAACATCGGCGCGGGCGTCGGCCTTGCCCTCGACGACCAGCTCCGGAGCCAGGTAGGAAACGCTGCCGATCAGCACACCCTTGGTGGTGTGCTGAGTCTCGGAGCTGACGGCCTTGGCCAGCCCGAAGTCGGCGACCTTGATCCGGCCGTCATCGGCGATCAGCACGTTCTCCGGCTTGATGTCGCGGTGAATCAGCCCTGCCCGATGGGCCGAGCCGAGGGCCGAGAGCACCGGCTCCATCAGCGCCAGCGCCCGCTGCGCCGGCATCGGGCTCTCTTTGACGACGGTGTCCCGCAGCGTGTGGCCGGACACCAGCTCCATCACGATGAACAGGGCGCCGTCGAGAGACTCATCCTGGCCCTGGTCGTACACCGCGACGACGTTGGGGTGCGACAGTCCGGCGGCCGCCCGCGCCTCGCGCACGAACCGGGCCGCGAAGGCCTCGTCGTCGCCGAGGCCGGCGTGCATGATCTTGATCGCGATCGTGCGGTCGAGCCGGAGGTCGGTGCCTTCGTAGACGCTGGCCATGCCACCCCGGGCGACCCGGGAGCCGACCCGGTAGCGGCCGTCGAGGACCCGGCCGACCATGGGGTCGCCAGGGGGCGCACCTGAACCCGTGCGGGCACGCGCGTCGTCTTGCACAGCGACCCTCCTGCTCCGGACGGGGAAGGATCCGGAGCCTCAATCGTACGGTCGCCGCCAGGGCAGGCAGGCCCAGGCCCGCGCTCCGGCGTGGCGTGGCACCCGTGGCAGCATGGGCGGCATGAGCGAGACGCCACTGGCGGAGCAGGACCTGGCGGCCTTGGTGCCCGAATGGATCGACTGGGCGACCGCCGCCGAACGCCTCGGCGTGACCGTGGCCAAGGTCCGGACCATGGTGCGGGACCACGAGCTCGCCGATGCCGTACCAACCGAAGGCGCGGGGAAGCAGATCCCCGCCGACTTCATCCAGGACGGCCTGCCGGTCAAGGGCCTTCCGGGGCTGCTGACGGTCATGCACGACAACGGGTACGCCGACCGCGAGTGCATCGCGTGGCTCTACCTCGACCAGGAGCTGCCGGGGCGGCCGATCGACGCGCTGCGGGAGAACCGCGGCAGCGAGGTCAAGCGCCGCGCCCAGGCGATGGCGCTCTGAGGCAGGACGTGCGCAGGCTAATCCGGGACCGGCGCACATTCGCGGGGCTGCTGGTGCTGGTCGTCCTCGCGTCGGTGGTGATCGGGACCCTGCGCAACGACGACGATTCCGATGCAGGCCCTGATGCAACGCCGTCCATCCAGGTCTCGCAGGGGGAGTCGCCCACCGAGAGCGAGTCGCCGGACGACGAGGGGGCCAGTCCGACCTTCCCGACCGCGGTCGCGCCCTCGCGGCCCGCGACGGACGCGGAGAGCGGGCTGCCGATCGCGGACCTCGCCGAGCTTCCGCCCGAGGCGGCAGAGACGGTGACCCTGATCGAGGTCGGCGGGCCGTTCCCGTACGACGACGACGGCGAGACGTTCCTCAACTCGGCGGGGCTTCTCCCTCAGCACGAGACGGGCTACTACCGGGTCTACACCGTCGAAGCTCCTGGTTCCGTCGAGCCCACCTCCCGTCGTATCGTCACCGGAACGGATGGCGAGCTCTATTGGACCGACGACCTCTACACCTCTTTCAGGAGGATCCAAGAATGAGCGGACTCGCAGGAGTGCTGGCCGATCACATCCCGCCCGGCGTGTACCGGTGGCACGCGGCGTACGGCGTCGCCGACGTGCAGCACGCCGTGGAGCATGCCGGGTGGCAGTTCGCCTACCTGGATGGGCACGCCGTGGAGAACGCATCGGAGTTCCACGAGGCCGTGGCCGATGCCCTGGAGCTCCCGGAGACCTACGGCCGGACGATGGACGCCCTCGACGGCTGCCTCTCCGAGATCGCCGGCGAGGGCAAGAAGCTGGTTCTGCTCTGGGATGCCTGGGCGCCGTTGGCCAGGGCCGAGCAGCGCACGTTCACCTCCGCGGTCGAGACCCTGCGGTCCTACTCCTCGGCGATGTGCGTGCTGGTCCGCGGCGAGGGCCCGGATCTCGGCCTCTCCAGCATCGACTGAGGGTAGAAGGGTTCCATTCGGACCAGGTAGACTGGGACCATGGGACTCAATATCAAGAACGAGCGGGTTCACGAACTGGCGCGTGAGGCAGCGCGAGTCACCGGCAAGTCTCAGACCGGGGCGATAGAGGAGGCCCTGGTGAGGCTGCTGACGGCGTACGACGCAGACCCGACCGAGGCGCGGATCAAACGGCGGCTCGATCTCGCCCGCGACATCGCAGTTGCCTATGCCGCCGATCCGGGGGAGCCGCACCGGTCGATCCGGCGGATCGAGGACTTGTACGACGAGACGTCGGGGTTGCCGCGGTGATCGTCGACTCCTCCGCGCTGATGGCGATCCTCGAAGGCGAGCCCGACGCCGAGCGGTGCCTGCGAGCGACCGCCGAAGCGGAGAGCCGGATGTCGACTGCCAACTGGCTCGAGGTCGGCATCGTCGCCGATCAACGGTCCAGCACTCATGGCGAGAGACTGGACCGACTGGTGGCCGCGCTCGAGATCGAGCTCGTACCCGTGTCGGAGCATCAGGCGGCGGTGGCGCGCGCGGCGTACCGTCGCTTCGGCCGTGGATCCGGTTCGGCTGCGCGGCTCAACTTCGGCGACTGTTTCAGCTACGCCCTCTCCGTGACCTCGGGCGAGCCGCTGCTGTTCGCCGGCGAGGACTTCACGCACACCGACGTGCCGGCGGCCAGATAGCGGCTACACGACCCGCTGGGTAGCCGCCGACGCGAGCTCGCGGAGCACCTCGCGTGCGCCGTCGTCGATCGCCGCGGCGTCGAGGGCAGTGTCGGCCAGCCGGGCGAGCTCCTCGATGACCTGCTCCACCTGCGCGTGCGCGCCGGAGGTGTCGATGATCCGACGCAGGTCCTCCACGTCCTCCCGAGACAGCGGGCCGCCGAGTGCGGCGTCGAGCCGTGCGGCATCGGTCGGAGAGGCGGCATCCAGGGCGAGTGCGATCAGCACGGTGCGCTTGCCCTCGATCAGGTCGTCGCCGGCCGGCTTGCCGGTCGTCTCCGGGTCGCCGAACACGCCGAGCAGGTCGTCGCGCAGCTGGAACGCCTCCCCGAGCGGCAGCCCGATTGATGAGAGCGCCGCCCGGGTGGCGTCATCGGCGCCGGCGAGCGCTGCTCCGATGTGTAGCGGCCGCTCGATGGAGTACTTCGCCGACTTGTATCGCAGTACCGTCATCGCAGTCTCGACGTCGGCCTTGCCGCGGGCCTGCACCGAGACGTCGAGGAACTGGCCGGCGATCACCTCCGACCGGCACAGGTCGAACAGGTCGAGGGCCGGCCCCACCCGGTCCCACGGCAGTCCGCAGCGGCGCAGCATCTCGTCGGACCAGCCGAGCAGCAGGTCGCCGAGCAGGATCGCCGCGGCGGCGCCGTACTGCTCCGGATCGCCGCGCCACCCGTCCCGGCGGTGCTCGGCACCGAACGCGCGATGCGTGGCCGGGCGGCCCCGCCGGGTGTCGGACGCATCCATGTAGTCGTCGTGCACGAGGGCACTCGCGTGCAGCAGCTCGAGGGCGGAGCAGGCGCGGATCAGGGCGGCGTCGTCGGCCGGATCCGGTTCGACGGCCCGGTAGCCCCAGTAGCAGAACGCGGCCCGGAACCGCTTCCCGCCGCGCACTGAGACGCGTGCCTCGGCCATCAGCCGGACGGCGTCCCCGCCGAGGGGTTCGAGCCGAGCGGCCTGCTCGTCGAGGAATCCATCGAGAGCGTCTTGCACTCCCGCGCGGAACGCGTCCCCGTCCCAACCCGCCATGCGCGGAGACTACTGATTGGACAATCCCCGGTCGGGGCCGGTCCTCCTCCCTAGACTTCACGGCATGACCGGGGACCGCGCACCGCGCATCGGAGACCTCCTGCGACGGGGTGTGCGCTGCTTCTCCTTCGAGTTCTTCCCGCCGAAGGACGAGGACGGAGAGCGCATTCTCTGGCAGTCGATCAGTGAGCTGGAGCCGCTGCGGCCGACGTTCGTATCGGTCACCTACGGCGCCGGCGGCGCGACGCGCGACCGGACCATTGCGATCACCGGCCGGATCGCCCGCGAGACCTCGCTGCTGCCGATGGCGCACCTGACCTGCGTGGGGCACACGACCGAAGAGATCGACGTCATCCTGCAGCAGCTCGAGGACGCCGGCGTCCGCAACGTGCTGGCGCTGCGCGGCGACCCGCCGGGCGGACCGGGCACTCTCTGGGAGAGCACCGAGGGCGGAGTGGAGTACGCCGCCGAGCTGGTGCAGCACATCCGGTCCAACGCCGGCGGGTTGTGCGTGGGCGTGGCCGCGTTCCCCGAGGGCCACCGCGATGCCGAGACCATCGATAGCGACGCGCAGGTGATGAAGGCCAAGCGCGACGCGGGCGCGGAGTTCGCGGTCACCGAGATGGTGCTGCGTGCCTCCGACTACTTCGGCCTGGTCGAGCGCTGCCGCGCGATCGGCGTGGACTTCCCGATCGTGCCCGGGATCATGCCGATCCTGAACCTCAACTCGATGAAGCGGATGGTCGAGCTCTCCGGCCGGGAGATGCCCGACGAGACGCTGGCCCGGATCCTGCCGCTCCAGGACGACCCGGCCGCAGTGCGCGCCGAGGGCATCCGGATCGCCACGGAGCTGTGCGACGAGCTGCTCGACGGCGGCGCTCCGGGCCTGCACTTCTACACACTCAACCGGTCCAAGGCGACTCGGGAGATCTTCGAGGCGCTGAAGCTCGCGGTCTAGGCCTCGCCGATCGCCTGGGCGACCAACGCGGCCGAGAGGCCGACGAACGGCAGGCCGGCACCGGGAGCGGCGTGCGCGCCGGCGGCGTACACGCCCGGGATCGGGGTGGTCGGACCGAGGCGGCGCCGGACGGTGCCGCGGCCCTGCCACAGCACGCCCATCGGGGAGCCGCCCCAGTGCTCGACCTGCTCGCGAGGCGAGCGGTCGACGCGGACCACGACGTTGTCGCGCACCTTGACGCCCAGCCGGGCCATCGTGAGGAGCAGGTCCTCGGCGATCTTGCCGCGCCCGTGCAGCGTCCAGGCCTGATGT
>CAWABG010000019.1:0-38143 GCA_963780245.1 uncultured Actinomycetota bacterium | reverse complement strand
TCGTCAACCTCGCCCGCGGCGGTGCCCTGACCGGGGCCATCGCCGGCGAGATCGAGCGGGGCGACTTCGCGGACGAGCTGGCGGACGGCCGACCTCGTGGTCGTGTCCTTCGGCGGGAACGACCAGCCGCCGTACCGGCAGGAGAACCAGCCCTGTCGCGTCGAGGACCCGGCGACCATCGTCGAGGCCGTGGAGACCGTGGCCGGCACCACGACCGAGTGCGTTGACCAGGTGACCCGACGCCTGACGCGCGACGCGGTCAGCGCGCTGGGTGAGATCACCGAGCAGGCACCCGAGGCGGCCGTCGCCGTGCTCGTGCCCTACAACTTCTGGGTCGGCTGGCCCGCGCTCACGAGCGTCCCGAACGCCGCCGTCCGCGCCGCCGATGAGGTCATCACGTACGCCGTCGACAGCTGGCGGGACGCGCTCTGCGAGGTGGTCGCCGACGCGGACGCCACCTGCATCGACGTGTACGCCGCGTTCAACGGCCCCGACGGCCGGCAACCAGCCGGCGAGCTGCTCGCGTCCGACCACACGCACCCCTCGCAGCAGGGCAACGACCTGATCCGCGACCTTCTCCTCGAGGCCAACCTCCTCCCAACCAGTCGCTCCTAGCGTGAGCGGGGTCACCGATCCGCGGCCCCAGGGAGCAAGCGCCATGACGAAGATCAGCCTCACGGTCGACGGGGACCAGGTCTCCGACGACGTCGAACCTCGGATGCTGCTCGTCCAGTACCTCCGGGAGAGGCTCGGCAAGACCGGCACGGTCATCGGTTGCGACACCAGCAACTGCGGGGCGTGCACCGTGCATCTCAACGGCACGTCGGTGAAGTCGTGCAACGTGCTGGCCGTCCAGGCCGACGGCGCCGAGGTCACGACGATCGAGGGCCTCGCCGCGACACGGTGAGCTGCACCCCGTCCAGGAGGCGTTCCGCGAGTGCCACGGCCTGCAGTGCGGCTTCTGCACGCCGGGGATGATCATGCAGACCGTCGACCTGCTCAACGAGAACCCGCACCCGAGCGAGCAGGAGATCCGGCTCGGTCTGGAGGGCAACCTCTGCCGATGCACCGGCTACCACAACATCGTCAAGGCCGTGCAGCACGCTGCGGGCGGTGCCCAGTGACCGCCGTACAGGACGCCCCTCAGGCCGAGATCGGCCGGGACCGACGGCGCAAGGAGGACGAGCGGCTGATCACCGGCCGCACCCGCTGGACCGACAACCTGACGCTGCCCGGGATGCTGCACCTGGCCATGGTGCGCAGTCCGTTCGCGCACGCCACGATCACCTCGATCGACACCGCCGAAGCGGCGGCGACCGAACGTGGTCGCGGTGCTCACCGGCGCCGACCTCGGCGAGGGCCAGGGCGTCAACATCAACGCCTGGCCGATCACGCCCGAGCAGGTCGACCCCGGCGCACCTGCCGATGCCGAGCGACCGGGTGGCGTTCGCCGGCGAGATCGTCGCCGTCGTGGTGGCTCGCAGTGCGGCCGCGGCGCGCGACGCGGCCGAGCTCGTCGACGTGGAGTACGACGAGCTGCCGGCCGCGCTCGACCTCAAGGAAGCTGCCGAGGACAGGGTTCTGGCGCACCCTGACCTCGGTACCAACAAGTCGGCCCTCTGGGTCTTCGACTCCGCAGAGGCCGGCACCGGCGGCAACGTCGAGGACGCCATCGCCAAGGCTCGCGACGGCGGCATCGTGATCGAGCGCGAGTACCGCCAGCAGCGGCTGATCCCGGCGTTCATGGAGCCGCGATCGGTGGTCGTCGACCCGACGGGCGAGCAGCTGACCATGTGGTCGGCGACCCAGATCCCGCACATCCTCCGGTTCGCGCTGGCCGCGACCACCGGCGTGCCCGAGTCGAAGATCCGGGTGATCGCGCCGGACGTGGGCGGTGGGTTCGGCGGCAAGCTGCAGACCACGCCCGAGGAGTTCATCGCCTGGGCGGTGGCCCGTCGGCTGCGGAAGCCGGTGAAGTACACCGAGACCCGCAGCGAGAGCCTGGTCAGCGCGCACCACGGCCGCGACCAGTGGCAGAAGCTCACGCTGTCGGCGGAGAAGGACGGCACCGTCACCGGCTTCAAGGTCGAGCTGCTCGCCGACCTGGGTGCCTACGTCTCGCTCGTGGGCGGCGGCGTCCCTGTGCTGGGCGCCTTCATGTTCAACGCGATCTACAAGTTCCCGGCGTACCACTTCGCGGTGCAGACCGTGCTGACCAACAAGACGTGGACCGATGCCTATCGCGGAGCCGGCCGACCCGAGGCGACGTACGCCATCGAGCGGATGATGGACGAGCTGGCCGTCGAGGTCGGCGTCGACCCGCTCGCGATCCGCGAGCAGAACTGGATCAAGCACGAGGAGTTCCCGTTCACCACCGTGGCCGGGCTCGAGTACGACTCCGGCAACTACGAGGCGGCCACGGCGAAGGCCAAGGAGATGTTCGGGTACGACGACCTTCGTGCCGAGCAACAACAGCGCCGCGACTCAGGCGACTCGGTCCAGCTCGGCATCGGGATCTCGACGTTCACCGAGATGTGCGGCCTCGCGCCGAGCCGGGTGCTCGGCAGCCTCGACTACGGCGCCGGTGGCTGGGAGCACGCCAGCGTCAGGATGACGGCGACCGGCAAGGTCGAGGTGGTCACCGGGGCCAGCGCCCACGGGCAAGGGCACGAGACCGCCTTCAGTCAGATCGTGGCCGACCGCCTCGGCGTCGCGTTCGAGGACGTCGAGGTGCTGCACGGCGACACCCAGGTGGCGCCCCGCGGGCTGGACACCTACGGGTCCCGGTCGCTCGTCGTCGGTGGTGAGGCGATCGTGCGAGCTGCAGACAAGGTCATCGAGAAGGCCCGGCCCATCGCCGCCCACCTGCTGGAGGCGTCCGTCGACGACCTTGAGTTCACTGGCGGCAGGTTCTCGGTCCGCGGAACCGACCAGGGCCTGGCGATCGGCGAGCTCGCCACGGCCGTCTTCGCCGCGCACAACCTGCCCGACGGGGTCGAGCCGACGCTCGACTCGGACGCGGCGTACGACCCGGTCAACTTCTCCTACCCTCACGGCACCCATCTGTGCGCCATGGAGGTCGACACCGAGACCGGCGCGGTCAAGATGCGCAAGTACGTCGCCTGCGACGACATCGGCACCATCATCAACCCGCTGATCGTCGCCGGCCAGGTCCACGGCGGCCTGGTGCAGGGCATCGCGCAGGCACTCTGGGAGGAGGCGGTGTATGACGACGCCGGCACCCTCGTTTCGGGCTCGTTCGTGGACTACCTGCTGCCCACGGCGGCCGACACGATCAACTTCGACCTCGCGCACACCACCTCGCCGAGCACCACCAACTCGCTCGGCACCAAGGGCGTGGGCGAGGCGGGCACGATCGCGTCGACTCCGGCCGTGGTCAACGCGATCGTCGACGCGGTCCGGCAGTTCGGGGTCAACGACATCCAGATGCCGTGCACGCCCGAACGGGTGTGGCAGGCGATCCAGGGCGGCGGTAGCGGCGGCGAGCACGGAGCAGTCGGCGATGCCGCACTTCGACGAGTCCGAACCGGAGCCCGACACCCCGGAAGGAGCGGGCCAGTGATCCCCGCAGCGTTCGACTACCTGACTCCCACCTCGGTGGACGACGCGCTGGCGGCGCTCGCTCAGCACGGTGACGACGCGAAGATCATCGCAGGCGGCCAGAGCCTGCTACCGGTGCTGCGGATGCGACTGAACGCGCCCGAGATGGTGATCGACCTCGGCAAGATCGAGTCGCTGCGCGGCGTCCGCGACGACGGCGACGCGATCGTGATCGGGGCGATGACCACGCACGCGGACGTGGGCAAGGACCCGCTGGTGGCCGAGCATGCCGCCCTGATCGGCAAGGCCATCGAGCATCTGGCCGACGCCCAGATCCGGCACCGCGGCACGTTCGGCGGTGCACTCGCCCACGCCGACCCCGGCGGCGACCTGGGCCCACCGGTCCTGGCGCTGGGAGCACAGTTCGTGATCGCCGGCTCGGGAGGCACCCGCACGGTCGAGGCGGACGACTTCTTCGTCGACCTGTTCGAGACCGCGATCGGTGACGACGAGATCCTCACCGAGGTCCGGGTCCCGAAGCACACCGGTTGGGGCGCAGCGCACGAGAAGTTCGTGCGGATCGCCCACCAGTGGCCGATCGTCGCGGTCGCCGCTGCGGTCAGGGTCGACGGCGGGACGATCAGCGAGGCTCGGGTCGCGTTCGCCAACATGGGCAACACCCCGATCCGGGCACGCGGGGTGGAGGAGGCCTTGACGGGCCAACCCGCGACCGAGGACGCCGTACGCACCGCCGCGGCGCGGGCGGCCGAGGGTGCCAACCCCCCGTCGGACCTCAACGGGAGCGCCGACTACCGCCGGCACCTGGCCACGGTGCTCACCCGGCGGGCGGTCCTGGCGGCGGCGGCGCCTGACCCGGATGGATCTCGCGCACCAGTTCACAGTCCCGGTCCCGGTCGACGAGGCCTGGGCGGAGTTCAAGGACGTCGCGAGCGTCGCGGAGTGCTTCCCCGGCGCGACCGTGTCCTCGGCCGAGGGCGACACGTTCAGCGGATCGGTCAAGGTCAAGCTCGGACCGATCGCGCTGCTCTACAACGGATCCGGCACGTTCGTCGAGAAGGACGACGCGGCGCACCGCTTCGTCGTGGAGGCCAAGGGCAAGGACAAGCGCGGCAACGGTACGGCGGGGGCGACGGTCACCCTGACCATGACCGCTGCCGACGGCGGGACGCAGGTCGAGGTGCTCACCGACCTGTCGGTGACGGGCAAGCCGGCCCAGTTCGGCCGCGGCGTGATGCAGGACGTCTCCGACAAGCTGCTCGGGCAGTTCGTGGACTGCCTCGAGCAGCGATTCGCGACCGGCGTAGCCGACGAGGAACCTGTCCAGGAGGTGGCCCCTACGGCGGTCTCAGTTCCGGAAAAGCCACCCCGGACCTCCGACGACGCGATCAACCTCGGCACCACGGTGCTGCCGGTGCTGGTGCGCAGCTACTGGAAACCGGCCCTCGCGGCACTCCTGCTGGCCGCGCTGCTGGTCTGGATACTTGTGCGCGCCTGAGCCGAAATCCGCCTACCCCGAGTGGCCGGACCCCTAGTGTTCGAGCCATGAAACGGCTCGTGTGGATCGTGATCAGCCTCGGGGTGTTCGCCGCCATCATGTTCATCCCGTCGCTCGCCTGGACGGACGACGACGAGGTCGCCAACGACGATGTGGCGAGCGAGCCCACGTCCATCACGAACTACGACGCCGTGTTCGAGCTCTCCGAGAACGGCGACCTGGACGTCGTCGAGACGCTGACCGTGAACTTCCCGTCCGGCGACCGGCACGGCATCTTCCGGTTCTGGGACCGCGTGGACCAGGAGAACGGCGAGGTCCGCCGGCTGGTCGAGGACGTCGAGGTGACCCAGGACGGCGACGAGGCCCAGGTCGAGATGAGCACCGAGGACCACGGGCGCTTCGACGTGGCCCGGATCGGCGACCCGGACGAGTTCGTCAGCACCGGCGAGCACGTCTACGAGATCAAGTACCACATCGACGGCACGATCGAGCCCGGCCAGGACGTCAGCACCGACAGTCAGTGGTACTGGCAGCTGATCCCCTCCGGCTGGGCGCAGGACATCGACGAGGCGCACCTGACGGTGAAGCTGCCGACGACGGCCGAGGACGTGCAATGCGGCATCGGCTTCGACGACCCGCCCGACCCGTGCGAGATCAGGGAGAGGGCACCGACGAGCTCAGGATCAACACTGGTGCGCTGCCGCGGAACACCCCGGTCAGCCTCAAGGTCGGCCTGGACCTCTCCACCCCGGAACCGGGCACCAGCCCGCCGTGGGGGGCCCGCTTCGACCGCGTGCTCAGCACCAGCCCCGTCACGTTGGGCATCGTGCTCGCGATCGTCGCCGGCGTCGGCCTGCTCGCCATGGTCCTGGCCCGGATGACCTACGAGCGGAACCCGCAGTTCCCGCTGATGTACGGCCCACCCGACGGCATCGGCCCGGCGCAGGCGAAGTACATCCTCACCGAGGGCATCGACCAAGAGGCCTATGTCGCGACCCTGATGCACGCCGCGCAGCACGGTGCGGTCGACCTGCACGAGGGGCCAGGACAGCTGGACCATCACCGACAAGGGCGGCCCCGAGAAGTGGCACGGCCTGGACGAGGTGACCGGCGGTGTCGCCCACATCCTGTCCGGCCCCGGGACGTCGTTCACCGCGGGCAAGAAGGACGTGGCGGCCGGCGAGCGACTGAAGGAGGAGGTCGCGCTCTTCGAGGCCAACACGAAGGCCTGGGCCTTCTCCTCGGGCAACCTCACCAAGGCCGGACCCGGCGGGCTCGGCGGCCTGCTCGTGCTCCTCGGCTTCGTCGGCGCGATCGCCACCGTCATCTGGAACCCATTCTCGATGACGATCGTGGGCATGATCCCCGCGGCCTTCTTCGTGTTCGGTGCGCCGCTGCTGAAGACCGGTGCGACCACGAAGCGGACCCGCGAGGGCCGCGACCTCTGGTCCAGAGTCGGCGGCTTCAAGCGAGTGCTTTCGACGCCGTCCAGCCAGGACCGGTTCGACTTCTCCGGCCGTGAAGAGCTCTACACGGCGTACATCCCCTGGGCGGTGGCGTTCGGCGTGGCCGATGAGTGGGCGGCGAAGTACCGCACCGAGACCGGCGCCGAGCCGCCGGTGCCGCACTACTTCGGCAGCGCCTACGCCGGGGCCGGTGCCGGCTCGTACGTCGACTCGATGGTCAGCGACTTCAACTCCACCGTGAGCAGCGCCATCTCGTCGTACCAGGCCACGCAGTCGTCCTCGTCGAGCGGCGGTGGTGGCGGCGGCTTCTCCGGCGGCGGTGGTGGCGGCGGCGGAGGCGGCGGCTCCTGGTGATCGCCCCGTTCCGGGGCGAGTACGGGGGTCCGCGTCCGACCGAGCTCGACGGGCTGGCGCTGCCGCCGGCGCCGATGCCGGGCCGGCGCGGTACCCGACCGCTGAAGCAGTGGCGGTACGTCGGCGTCTACGGGCCCGAGCTGATGCTCTGCGTCGGCAGCGTGCGGATCGGCCCGTTCCGTCAGGAGTTCTGGGCGATCTGGGACCGGGAAGACGGTCGCCTGCACGAACGAACTCGCCGACGGCACGGTGCGGTCGACCTCACCGAGGGCCGCGTCGTGGTCGACGACGGTGACGTGCGGATCGCGCTCGCCCTCGACGAGGGCGCCGGGATCGAGACGGTGTGTCCGAGCGGGTCGTCGTACGCCTGGACCCGGAAGCAGGGCGGGGTCGCGGCTGTCGGCACCGTGACGGTGGGCGGCAGCGAACGCCGGATCGAGTCGCGCGCGGTCATCGACGACACCGCCGGCTACCACGCGCGGCACACTCGCTGGCACTGGTCGGCCGGGGTAGGCATCGCGACCGACGGCCGCCCGGTCGCGTGGAACCTGGTCGAGGGCGTCAACGACCCGGACTCCTCCAGCGAACGGACCGTTTGGGTGGGCGGCAACGTCGACGAACCGCCGCCGAGCGACTTCGCCGCGGACCTCGGCCGGGTCGACGGACTCAGCTTCCGGTCGGAGTCGGTGCGGTCACGCAACGAGAACTACGGGCTGATCCGCAGCCGCTACCGCCAGCCGTTCGGCACCTTCACGGGCCGTCTGCCCACGTCCACGGGAGACGGGCCGGAGCTCGCCGAGGCCTACGGCGTCATGGAGTTCCACGACGCGTTCTGGTGAGCCGGACCGCTTTGGTCCTTGGTATCACTACGCTTCACCCAACTTCGAGAAAGCAGGTAGTCGGATGTTGATCGTGATCATCGTCATCGTCGTGCTCGTGCTCCTGGTGGCCTTCGTGGTGGTCGGCTTCAACAAGCTGCGCACCAGCGACGTGGCGGCCGACGAGGCCCTGGGTGGCATCGACGTACAGCTCACTCGCCGTGCCGACCTGATTCCCAACCTGGTCGAGACCGTCAAGGGGTACGCCGCGCACGAGAAGGGGGTCTTCGAGGAGATCACCAAGGCGCGGGCCCGCTTGCAGACCGCGGCCGCCGGCAACAGCGTGCCGGACAAGGCCGCGGCCGATGCCCAGATGGCCGGTGCCCTGGTCAACCTGAACGCGGTCGCGGAGGCCTACCCCGACCTCAAGGCGAACGCGAACTTCCAGGACCTGCAGAAGCAGCTGGCCGAGACCGAGAACCAGATCTCGTTCGCACGGCAGTACTACAACGACGCCGTGGCCACGCTCAACAAGCTGGTCGTCACGATCCCGTGGATGTTTCTCACCGGCATCGCGAAGGTCGAGAAGCGCGAGTTCTACGACGCCCCCGAGGGCCAGCAGAACGCGCCCAGCATCGAGTTTTAACCCTGGTCGAGTAGCGCGAGCGACGCCAACGTTGGTCGAGTAGCGCGAGCGAGGAACGAGCGAGCGCGTATCGAGACCACTCGCAGCACCGATCTTCGAACGCACCGGGTCTCGATACAGCCGGTCGCGACCTCGTTCCTCGGTCGCGCGGCCACTCGACCTGCCATCGCCCACGCAGCGCGCTCGTTCCTCGCGCGCTGCTGCGATGTCAGAACACGTTGAGCGGCCTGAACTGGACCGAGATCCGCGGTCCGGCGGTGGCGACCTTGGGTACGGCGTGCTCCCAGGTGCGCTGGCAGGACCCACCCATCACCAACAGGTCGCCGTGCCCCATCTCGATGGCGCTGGAGGGGCCACCGCCGCGCGGGCGCAGCGCCAGCTTGCGCGGGTCGCCCAACGACACGATCGCGACCATGGTGTCGTGGGTGTTGCCGCGGCCGATCCGGTCGCCGTGCCAGGCCACGCTGTCGCGGCCGTCGCGGTAGTAGCAGCAGCCGGCGGTGCGGAACGGCTCGCCGAGCTCGGGGAGGTAGTGCTCGCTCAGCGCGTCGCGGGCCTCGACGAGCACCGGATGGGGGAGATCCTCGCCGATCATGTAGGTGTAGACGAGCCGGGGGACGTCGACCACCCGGTCGTACATCTGCCGGCGCTCGGCCCGCCACGGCACTTGGTCGACCAGGGTGGCGAAGACGTCGTCGGCGCCCGGCACCCAGGAGCGGAGCAGGTCGACCCAGGCGCCGGAGCCGAGCTCGCGCCGTTCGATCCCCGCGAAGCCGCCCAGGCCCGTCGCCGGAGCCTCGAAGAGCGTGCTCTGGAAGTCCATGCGCTCAGAGTACGACAGAATCGAACAAATGTTCGAGCAGGTTCTCAGGGTCGTTGACCAGGGTCGGACTCAGGGCAGCACCCGGTAGCGGCGAGTTGGAGTCGGCGGCGAGGCTGGGGACATGACCCCCGCCGTCAGCGTCGTCGAGCTCACCAAGACCTACGGCAGCGGCGACGCGCTGGTGCGCGCGCTCGACGACGTGACGCTCGATCTGTACGCCGGCGAGTTCACCGCCATCATGGGGCCGAGCGGCTCGGGCAAGTCGACGCTCATGCACGTGTGCGCGGCCCTGGATTCCTCCGACAGCGGGGTCGTGACCGTCGGCGACCATGACCTGGGCCGGATGTCCGACCGCGAGCTCACGGCCCTGCGGCGCGACGAGATCGGCTTCGTCTTCCAGTCCTACAACCTGGTGCCGACGCTCACCGCCGCGGAGAACATCATGCTGCCGCTCGCTATCGCGGGCCGCCGTCCCGACCCGGCGTGGTACGACGCCGTGATCGCCACCGTGGGTCTGGGCGACCGGCTCACCCACAAACCCAACGAGCTGTCCGGCGGTCAGCAGCAGCGGGTCGCGGTGGCCCGCGCTCTGGTCAGCCGGCCGCGGGTGGTGTTTGCCGACGAGCCGACCGGCAACCTCGACTCTCGCGCGAGCGCCGAGGTCCTCGACCTGCTGCGCCGGAGCGTGGACGACCACGGTCAGACCGTGGTGATGGTGACCCATGACCCGATCGCGGCGGCGTACACCGACCGCGTCGTGTTCCTGGCCGACGGTCGGGTGGTCGACGAGGTGCGCGAGCCGGCCCAGGAGCAGGTGCTCGAGATCATGACCCGGATGGCCGCGCCGTGATCAAGGCCGCACTCCGGAGCCTGCTCGGTCGCAGGCTCCGCCTGCTGATGAGCACCTTCGCGATCGTGCTCGGGGTCGCGTTCGTCAGTGGAACCCTGATCTTCACCGACACCCTGGACCGCAGCTTCACGGCGTTGTTCGCCTCCACTGTCGGTGACGTGGTGGTCCGCCCGGGCGATGGCGACGCGGAAGCCCTCACCTCGTCGGCACTGACGGTGCCGGCCGATCTGGTCGACAGCCTCGCCGAGGTCCCGGGCGCGGCCCGGGCAGACGGCAACGTGACGGCGTTCGGCGTCTACGTCGTCAGCCCGGAAGGGAAGGTGATCGGGTCGTTCGGTCCGCCGGCCCTCGGTTCCAACTGGACCACCGCGCCGGCGGGTCACGGGCTGGACGGCTTGAGCATCGTCGAGGGCACCGAGCCGGAAGGCCGCGACGAGGTGGTGCTGGACGCCCGCACTGCCGAGAAGGCCGGCTACGACGTGGGCGACCGCGTCCCCGTCCTGACCGCCGGCAGCACGTCCAGGCTCGAGCCGACGCTGGTCGGCATCGCCGACTTCCGGAAGGGCGGGTCGCTCAACGGCGCCACGCTCGCGCTCTTCGACACCCGCACCGCCCAGGATCTCTTCCTCGACGGCGACGACGCGTTCACCGACATCTGGGTGACCGCGGAGGACGGTGTCTCGCAGGAGGAGCTGCGCGACCGGGTCGAGGACGTGCTTCCGGATGGCTACGAAGCCGTGACCGGGGACGAGGCAGCCGACGAGACGGCCTCGGAGCTGCGGCAGGCCATCGGGTTCATGCAGACCTTCCTGCTGATCTTCGCCGGCATCTCGCTGGTCGTCGGCGCCTTCCTCATCGTCAACACCTTCTCGATCCTGGTCGCCCAGCGCAGCCGCGAGCTGGCCCTGCTCCGGGCGCTCGGCGCGTCCAAGCGCCAGGTGACGGGGTCGGTGCTGCTCGAGGCGTTCGTGGTCGGCGTGGTCGGATCGACCATCGGCCTCGGTCTCGGCGTGCTGCTGGCGCTGGGGATCCGGACCCTGTTCGGCGGGTTCGGGCTCGACCTGTCCGGGCAGTCGCTCCTCTTCGCGCCGCGCACCGTGATCGTCGCGTACGCCGTCGGGGTGGCGGTGACCGTCGGGGCGGCCTGGCTGCCGGCGCGCCGTACCTCCCGGATCGCGCCGGTGCAGGCCATGCGAGACGACATCGCCCTGCCAGAGAGCTCCCTGCATCGACGGTTCTGGCTCGGCGCAGCGGTCGTCGCCGCCGGCGTGGTCGTGCTGGGCATCGGGCTGTTCTCCTCGCTGCCCTACGGTGCGCAGCAGACCGGCACCGGCGTGTTGCTGATCCTGCTCGGCGTGACCGCGGCCAGCCCGGTGATCAGTCGTCCCTTGCTGCACGTGGTGCACCGGCTCTATCGGCGCGGCTTCGGACCTGTCGGCAACCTCGCCGGCCAGAACTCGCTGCGCAACCCGAGGCGCACCGCCGCGACGGCGTCCGCGCTGATGATCGGGCTGACTCTCGCGTGCACCATGGCGATCGTCGGTGCCTCGGCCAAGGCGTCCGTCGACCGCGCCGTGAAGAGGAACTTCGTCGGTGACTACGTCGTCAGCAGCGCCATCGGTGGCCCGTTCTCGACGTCCATCACGGATCGGCTCGCGCAGGTCGAAGGCGTCGACAGCGTGGTCAGGCAGCGCTTCCAGCTCACCGGCGTCCACGGCGACGGGCTGTCGGCGACCGACCCTGCGACCCTCGACCGGCTCGGGCTGGACGTGGTCTCCGGCTCAGGGGACCTCATCGACGGCACTGTGCTGCTCAGCGAGTCGTGGGCCGAGGACGAGGGTCACGAGGTCGGCGACACGATCGAGGTCACAGGGCCTGCCGGCGGCCCCGAGCTCCGCGTCGTCGGGCTCTACGACGACACGCCCCTCGTCCCGTTCCCGATCCTCACCACCCTGCAGACCTTCGAGGACCTGGGCTACCCGGCACAGGACAACACGCTGATCATCGACACCGATGGATCGCCTGGGGTCGAGGAGCGACTCGAAGAGGTCGTCAAGGACGAGCCGATCGTGACCGTCAAGGACCAGCAGGAGTACGCCGAGGAGCAGCGGGCCCCGATCGACCAGTTCGTGCTGATCATCTACGCCCTGCTGGGACTGGCCCTGGTGATCGCCGTCCTCGGCATCGTCAACACGCTCGCGCTGTCGGTGATCGAGCGGACCCGGGAAGTGGGGCTGCTCCGGGCGATCGGGGTGTCCCGCCGGCAGCTGCGGCTGATGATCACGCTCGAGTCGGTGGTGATCTCGATGCTCGGCACCGTGCTGGGCGTGCTGCTCGGCACCGGTTTCGGCATCGCGCTGATGCGCGCGGTGAGGGACGAGGGGCTGGAGGTGATCGCGGTGCCTTATGGGCAGATGGTGCTGTTCCTGGTTTTGTCGGTGCTGGTAGGGGTGCTCGCGGCGGTGTTCCCCGCCCGCCGCGCCGCTCGTCTCGACGTTCTCCGCGCCATCGCTACGGAGTAGTGCAGGCGCTAGGTAAAGGAATTTTGGTTAACGGGACTAGACCGGTCTACACCGCTACGGTCCATTTCGTGGATGAAATGCTCCTGACCGACGGACGGGCCCTCAAGCACGTCCAGGTTCGCGAGTATGTCCGGTCGCTGGTCGCGGGCAATGCCCCCGGCTCACCGGCCCCCTCGGAGCGGGAGCTAGTCCACCGTTTCGGCGTGGCCCGGATGACCGTGCGCCAGGCGCTGGACGCCCTGGTGGTCGAAGGACTGCTGGAGCGGATTCCCGGGCGCGGCACGTTCGTCGCCCGTCCGCGCCGGGTCGCGACCCGGATCACCAGCTACACCGAAGAGATGACCCGACGCGGGATGCTCGCGGAGTCGCAGACCCTGTTGGCCCGCCGTGAGCAGGCCGGCCCGGGCGTGGCCCGCGCGCTCAACCTGACCGAGGGCGACGCCGTCATCCATTGGCGCCGGCTCCGTCGCGGCGACGGCGTGCCCGTGTGCATCGAGGACGCCTACCTCAACGAGGTCCTGCTGCCCGGTTTCCTGCAGACCGGGATGCCGACGAGCCTCTACGAAGCACTGGCCGCGCGTGGCCTCCGCCCGACCTGGGTCGAGGACTCGATCAGCGCCGACACCCCCAGCTCCGAGGAGCTCGAGTTCCTCGAGCTCGAGCCCGGCTCGGCGGTGCTGCGGCACTCGCGCCGGGCGCTCGCCGACGACAAGATCGTCGAGGTCTCCCGCAGCGTCTACCGGGCCGACCGGTTCACGATGTGGGTCCAGCTCGGGGGCGACTGAAGCGAGCAGTAGCCCGCGAGGAACGAGCGGGCTACGTGGGCGAGCGCAGGTCGAGTAGCCCCGCGACTGAGCCTGCGAAGTCGCGTCAGGGCGTATCGAGACCCCGTGACGTGCGTGGGGCGGCGACTGAGCAGTCGCCTGCGAGGAACGAGCGAACGACGTCGCGAAGGAGGATCGAGTGCCGCCGCGAGTGAGGAACGAACTCGCGACGCGGTGTATCGAGATCCAGTGAGTAGTCGTTGACGAGGAACGAGCGAACGACGTCGCGAGGGAGGAACGAGTGCCGCCGCGAGTGGGCGCCTTCCGCAATCCTTCTTCTGGCCTAGGGTTCGGCCGCGACTTGGACCGAAGCTTTGGCGTTCTTGCCCATGAGCCATCACCAGAGGAGTGTCCCGCCCACCACGACGAAGTTGGGCGTGGTGCGCCAAACGCTCATTCGGATACGCTCCCCCACCCGGGCGCACCGGCGCCCTCATGCGATTGGAGAACGCATGTCGGTTCGAGGCAACCTACTCGCCGTTACTGCAATGACGACCCTTGCTCTTGCGTCCGTCCAGGTCGGCGTCGCGGTCGCCTCACCACTCGTCCAAGCAAGGCGGGTCTTACCTGTTCCACAGGGACAATTGGATTCAACCCAACCGGCAGAGCCGTGAGCCGAAGCTTCACGAACAAGACTCTCGAGGCAAGCAAGGTCAGCTCGAGCAGTCTGCCGTTCAGACCCAAGAGCTCTGCGTTCTTCAGCTTCGCACCAATCGCTGGTGGATATGCATTCACCCTTGCGACCGTGAACCGCGATGGCCGGGCTCGCCTCGTGAAAATCAAGGACCGCGAGGCCGACGACACAGTCACCGTCACCGCCAAGAACATGAAGAACATCAACTTCCACCAGCGCCTCCTTGCGAACTCGGGGGGCCGGCACTTTTTCACAGTGGGTCGCGCCGGCAATCTGAAGCTCTGGACGACGTCGCGTGACAGCGACGGGCGCGTCTTCTGGACTAACCCCGTCCTCGTCCGCACAGGGATGCGTGGCCTGAACACGCTGGCTTGGGACGCGCGGACCAGGGTCGGCGGTGTCAAGACCGACCTGCTGTGGGCAACCACGAAGGCAGGCGCCCTAAAGCAGATTCAGATCCCAGTGGGGGATCTGAGCGGCTCCAAGGTGATCGTGGTCAAGCGGACAGGCTTCAAAGATGTCACCGCACTGTCCGCGAGCTTCTGCAATGACGAGGCAACGCACGCCTCCTTGATTGCCATCGAGGCCACCAACAACAGGGCCCGATGGTTCACCCTGGAGGACCAAACAACCCCGGAGACGTCGAACTTGGTCAATCACGGGCTGATCGGCAAGGGTCTGAACTGGCGCTTGCGCGGTGTCCTCTGACGCCACTGGGGCCGTGAGGAGGATCGAGTGCCGCCGCGAGTGAGGTACGAACTCGCGACGCGGTGTATCGAGATCCAGTGAGCTGCGAGGAGCAGCGACCGCAGGCGGTGACCTACCGACCGGAACCCAGGAACCCGAGCGGCGCGGCGATCTCGCCCGTCTCCTCGCACACCCACACCGGGTCCGGACCTCCGAGGTCTGGCTGGATGTAGAGCGAGTGCACTGGGCCGGCGTCGCAATCGACGCACTTCGGCCAGCGCCCGACCCGCTCGAACAAGGCGTCCTGGACGTCCTGCGCGACCAGCCCGGCGACGTACGTCGCTCCCTCCGGCCACTGTTCGGCCCACCACTGGCGTGACGCGCAGGCATCCTCCAGGGCGGAGACCGCCGTCGCGCTCGCCTGTTGCCGGGCCTCGAGATCGGCGAGCACCAGAGCGCGCGCCTCGAGCATCAGGCTGTTGTCCACGGTCCCCATTGTGCGCGTCGATCAAGTGGGGCCTCCCCGGAAAGGCATTCGAGTCGGCCTAGCCTGGGGGTATGGCCGATGCGTTGCTCGAGGTCGCGGTGCTGCATGCGCGCGACGTTCCCGGCTGCGTCGAGGGCGGTGCCGACCGGCTGGCACTCCGGGTCGGCGACGACGTTGCGGGCAACTCTCCCGACGTGGCGGCGGCGGCCGCGGTGATCCGGTCCACCGAATTGCCGGTCCGCGTGGTGCTGCGGCTCAACGACACGTTCACCACCAGCGGCGGGGAGATGACGCGGCTCATCGGGCTCGCCGAGGAGTACGTCGGCCTGGGCGCCGAGGGCGTGAGCTTCGGGTTCCTCGATGCCGACCTGGAGATCGACGAGCAGGCCTGCCTGGCACTGGCCGGGTCGCTGCACGGTGTGCCGTGGACGTTCCACCGCGGCTTCGACGCCGCGCTCGACGCGGGCCGCTCCTGGCGCCGCGTTCAGCAGCTTCCCGGTGTCACCGCGGTCTGTAGCGGCGGCTCGACGGCCGGGCTGGCCCGCGGCTACGAGGAGCTGCTCGCCCGCGCGGAGAGCGACCCCGAGATCGGCCGGCTGTTGATGCCCAGCGGCGGGCTCGAGCCCGAGCAGGTGCCGTGGTTCATCCGGGCCGGTGTGCGCCAGTTCCACGTCGCCGAGCAGGTGCGACCCGGCGGCACCCTGAAGTCGTACGTCGACGCCGGGTACGTGCGCTCCTGGCGCCGGATGATCGACGGCGCGGCGACCAGGGGCGCCCGGTCCACGGCGTGATCCTGATCGACCCGCCGAATGCCGAGGGTCACGGACGGCTCTGGTCGCACGTGGCCAGCGACGAGTCCTACGACGAGCTGCACGCGTTCGCCCGCGAGCTCGGCATCCCCGAGCGCGGCTTCGACCGCGACCACTACGACGTACCCGCTGAGTGGTACGACCAGGTGGTGGCACTCGGCGCCGAGCCGGTCAGCTCGCGCGAGCTGGTCCGCCGGCTGCGCGAGTCCGGTCTCCGACGGCGTCGGTCAGAATCCCGCTAGCTCCGCCTCGACATTGGCGCGGGCGGCGTCCTCCCAGGCCTCCAGGCCGTATGCCGTGTGGAACAGCCGCGGCTTGGCAATCAGATCGGTCAGCACGTCCCGGCGGCCCTTGGCGAAGACCTCGTCGGGCAGGTGTGAGTACTCTCCGCGCACGGCCGTGACGTACTCGGCGTACCTGTCGGCCGGCGCCGCGAGGATGCCCAGGTCGGCGTCGGAGAGCGCGCACCCGTTGGCGTCGTCGTCGGCCGGGCGATGGGTCTCGGTGAGCCGCACCAGCCGGGCGGTCTCGGCCACCGTCGCCGGATCGGCGTGGCCGGGCAGGGCGTCCTCGGCCCAGGAAGCCGACCGCTCCTCGGCGTCGCGCTCACCGTCGTAGACGGCGTCGTGGAACCAGGCAGCGAGCAGGACCGGGGTCCGGTCGAAGCCGGCGCCGTGGTCGGCGAGCTCGGCCAACCGGGCCAGCACCTCGGTCAGGTGGCGGGTGTCGTGGTAGCCGCGGGCGGGGTCGGCGTAGGCCGCCAGCAGCGCATCGCGGACGTCGTCACCCGTGGCCAGGGGCCAGTGCTCCGCAGGACTCCCCATCGCGCTATTGAACCCCACACCCGGTCATGCGGAGCGGGCGGCGGGGTACCGAATCGCAATGACGAGACACCTGTTGCAGCCGAGCGACCCCGCTGACACCGAGGTGCAGGAGCGGGAGCAGGTCACCCAACGGAGCATCGACACCCGCGAGCAGATGACGCGGGAGCGGTTCGGGGGCGCCAACCCGGGGGCCGCGTTCTTCGGCTGGCTGGTCGCGGTCGGGGTCACGATCCTGTTGGCCGGGATCCTGGGCGCGGCCGCCGCCGCGGTCGGCGAGACCGCGGATCTCACCGGGGAGGACCTGGAGGGCCGGCTCGGCGTCGGAGCGCTCGTGATTCTGATGGTCGTGCTGCTCGTCGGCTACGGCTGCGGCGGGTACGTCGCCGGCCGGATGTCCCGGTTCGACGGCGCCCGGCAGGGTCTGGCCGTGTGGATGCTCGGACTCGTCGTCACCGCGGTTGCTGTCGGGCTGGGCGCGCTGTTCGGTTCGCAGTACGACGCGCTGGACCGGGTCGACCTGCCGCGGGTCCCGTACTCCGACGGCGAGCTCACTGCCGGCGGCGTGCTGGCGGGGGCGTTCGCGCTCGTGATCACCCTGGTCGGTGCGCTCATCGGCGGCGCCGTCGGCCACCGCTACCACGACCGGGTCGACCGGATGGCCGGTCACTCCGTGGTCGAGTAGCCCGGGGGCGGGGGGCGGGGGGCGTACCTTCTGGCCCATGGCCGGGATCGACCGGCAGGGCCCGGACGAGCCTCGTCTGTTCACCCCTGCCTTTCTCCTTCTGGGGATCGCCGACCTCTCCTACTTCGTCGCCATCGGCATCACCATCCACGGCCTGCCGCTCTACGTCACCGGACCGATCGGCTCGGGGGAGGCCGGAGCGGGCCTGGCGTTCGGTGCCTTCGGCGTCACCGCGCTGCTGTGTCGCCCCTTCGCCGGCCGACTCTCCGACGTCCGCGGCCGCCGACCGCTGATGCTGTTCGGCGCCATCCTCTGCGCGGTCGGCATGGTGCTGCTGCCGTTCGCCGAATCGCTGGCCGCCGTCGTCGGCATCCGGCTGGTCCAGGGGGTGGCAGAGGCGGCATTCTTCGTCGCCGGGTTCGCGCTGCTCGCGGATCTCGCACCACCGTCTCGGATGGGCGAGGCGCTGAGCTACAACTCGTTGGGCCTCTACCTCGGCATCGCCCTGGGCCCGCCGCTCGGCGAGCTGCTGATCGAGCGATCCGGCTACGACGCGGCGTGGTACGGCGCCACGGCACTCTCGCTGCTCGCGGCCGGGCTCGTGCTGACGATCCCGGAGCCGGTGCGGGACCAGGACGGAGACGGTCACGGGCGGCTGATCCATCGCCCCGGGATCCCGGTCTCGCTCGGGTTCTTCGCCTCGCTCGCGGCAATCAGCGGGTTCCTGGCGTTCGCCTCGCTGCGCGCCGACGAGGTCGGGCTCAGCAACACCAGCCTCGCGCTGTTCACCTACGGCCTGGTGGTCGTGTTCTGCCGGATCGCCTTCGCCCGCGTGCCCGACCGGCTCCCGTCGCTGCCGCTGGGAGCCGCCTCCCTGATCGCGATCGCCATGGGCCTGCTCCTGGTGGCCGTGTGGCCAACGCCCGTCGGGATGATGACCGGGGTGGCCGTGATGGCAGTGGGCGTCGCGTTCAGCACCCCCGCGTTCTTCGCGGCGATCTTCGCGACCGCCACCCCGTCCGAGCGGGGAGCGGCTGCCGGCACCGCGAGCGCGTTCATCGATCTCGGCCTCGGCTTCGGGCCGATCGCCCTGGGGGTGGTGGCCGACGCCAGCGGTATCCCGTGGGCCCTCGGTGTCGGCGCGGGCATCGCGCTGATCGGTGCGGTCTGGACGCTGCGGCTGGCCCAGCTCGGCCGTCAGGCCGGCAGGTCCTCGGCGTCGAGGATCCTGTAGGCGTAGCCCTGTTCGGCGAGGAACCGCTGCCGGTTCTGCGCGAAGTCGGCGTCGACCGTGTCCCGGGAGACCACCGTGTAGAACCGCGCGGTGCGCCCGTCGGCCTTGGGTCGCAGCAGCCGCCCGAGTCGCTGGGCCTCCTCCTGGCGGGAGCCGAACGAGCCGGACACCTGGATCGCCACCTCGGCCGACGGCAGGTCGATGGAGAAGTTCGCGACCTTGCTGACGACCAGCAGGTCGATGCGACCCTCGCGGAACTCCTGATAGAGCCGTTGCCGCTCCTTGACCGTCGTCTCGCCCTTGATCATCGGGGCGTCGAGGAGGGCGGCGAGCTCGTCGAGCTGGTCGATGTACTGGCCGATCACCAGCGTCGGCTGGCCGCGGTGCTGGGCCACCAGGTCGCGCACCACGTCGACCTTGTGATGGGTGCAGGACGCCAGCCGGTAGCGCTCCTCGGGCTCCGCGGTGGCGTAGGCCATCCGCTCGGTCGCGGGCAACGTGACCCGGACCTCGACGCAGTCGGCCGGGGCGATCCAGCCCTGCGCCTCGATGTCCTTCCACGGGGCGTCGTACCGCTTCGGCCCGATCAGCGAGAAGACATCGCCCTCGCGACCGTCCTCACGCACCAGCGTCGCGGTCAGCCCGATCCGGCGCCGTGCCTGCAGGTTGGCGGTCATCCGGAAGATCGGCGCCGGCAGCAGGTGCACCTCGTCGTACACGATCAGGCCCCAGTCGCGGGCGTCGAGGAGCTCGAGGTGGGTGTAGACGCCCTTCCGCCGGGTCGTCATGACTTGGTACGTCGCGATGGTGACCGGCCGGATCTCCTTCCGCGAGCCGGAGTACTCGCCGATCTCGTCCTCGGTCAGGGAGGTACGCCGGACCAGCTCGTCCTTCCACTGCCGGGCACTGACCGTGTTGGTCACCAGGATCAGCGTGGTCGCCTGGGCCTGGGCCATCGCCGCGGCGCCGACGAGCGTCTTGCCGGCGCCGCACGGGAGAACGACGACTCCGGAGCCGCCGTGCCAGAACGACTCGGCGGCGTCGCGCTGGTAGTCGCGCAGCGTCCACTCGGTCTCGTCCAGGGCGATCGGGTGCGCCTCGCCGTCGACGTACCCGGCGAAGTCCTCGGCCGGCCAGCCCAGCTTGAGCAGCGCCTGCTTGAGGTTGCCGCGCTCGGAGGCGTGCACGACGACGGTGTCGTCGTCGATCCGCTCGCCGATCAGGCCGGCGATCTTCTTGGCGCGGACCACCTCTTCGAGCACGGCCCGGTCGGTGCTGGCCAGCACCAGTCCGTGGGTGGGGTGCTTCTCGAGCCGCAGCCGCCCGTAACGGGCCATCGTCTCGGCCACGTCGACGAGCAGCGAGTGCGGGACGGCGTACCGGCTGAACGTGAGCAGCGTGTCGACCACCTGCTCCGCATCGTGCCCGGCGGCCCGCGCGTTCCACAGCGCCAGCGGCGTCAGCCGGTAGGTGTGGATGTGCTCGGGGGAGCGCTCCAGCTCCGCGAACGGGGCGATCGCCTTGCGGCACTCGCCCGCCTGCTCGTGGTCGACCTCGAGCAGCAGCGTCTTGTCCGACTGCACGATCAGAGGTCCGTCATTCACCTGCAGAGTCTACGGAGTCGCCGGTGGCGGGCCCGCATCGACCAAGTGGCGGGAGACGACGAGGAATCGCCGGCCTTGCTTGTCGTTTGCCGCCACTGCCGGGTCAGGCAGCGTCCGCGACTCCGAGCCGGCCAGGAGCCGGCGCCGTCCCGCAGGTGTGAAGCAGGATTCACGGAGCAGGTCGTACCAGGCCTTGATCCGCTCGGGCCGGTGTTCGCGGCCGAGTGTGCGGTCGGCATCGCGGAGGATTCCGATCGGACGCTGTACCAGGTCCTTGCTCGTATACCCGCGTCGAGACAGTGACTCATGATCCAAGCGACGGAGTCGTCTCAAGTCTCGAACCTGACGCTGTCTTCGGAGATGGTCCTCGCCGTCGTACTCGTGGAACATCGACGTACCGACGAGCCACAGGTCGCCGCGGGCGACCAGGCCGCCGTGTTCGTTGAACACCTCGTGCTGTGGCTCGACATCGATACCGCAAAGGCGGTGGCGGACGCGCAGCGGCGTCTCCCACGCGGACTCCGATCTCGGGTGTGCGAGTTCGATCGCGCGCCGCAAGGCTGGCGCCCCGCGGCGGCGCGCAGCGCTGGCAGTGGACAACTCCGGCAAGGTGACGTTGGCGGCGTAGAGCGCAGCATCGACCAGGACGACTAGGTCGAGCGTGCTCAAGTCGCGAGCACACGACAGCAAGATCTCGGGCGGCGACGCGACTCTCAGGCGGCGAATGACGTCCGGTCCGGCACTCTCCACAGTGCGCAGGCTTCGGATGCCCGAACGAGTGGGACGAGCATCCCCGCGTCGCAGGGCCGCGAAGACCGGTAGCCCCTCGGGGAGCGATGGCAGCCACCAACCTCGGATGGCGGCTCCGGTCGAGGTGAGTGAAGCACCCGTGCTCCGGCAACAGGAGCTGCCAGGCGCGGAGGTCTGAGAGTTCGTCCCCGCCCAATGGACGTGCAACCCGTGAGCGACACGGGTCCGGGCCCGTCCGCGCCTACGTCCACGTACCGGTTCGCCATCCTGCTGATCGCCCACGAAGCAGAGCGTTCACGGGCGCGTTCGAGGTCGCGACCTGCGCAGGACGGCCTGTGGATACGACCGTTACGGAGTGGACTCCAGCGGGCGCACAGTGGTGATCCGGTGGATGGCGAAACGGCGTACGTCGTCGGCGCGGTGGTCGTGGGCGGTGAGCTCGCCGCCCTCGACGGACAGCGGGTCGACGACCCGGTCGCTGGCGGTGCCGTGGTTGTCGACGTACCCGATCAGCACCGGCATGCCGGCCGCGATCGCGTCGCGCAGCGCGGCCAGCGAGCCGCTCGGGGTCAGCGGGGCGGCGGTCGCGGGGCGGGCGGCGGCGGCCCGTTCTCCCGAGCGGATCGCGGTGACCGCCGATGCCACCCGAGCCGAGTCGCGGGCAGTATCGGGTGCCGCGCGGCGCAGCTTGGGCGAGCGGGCTCGGAGCACGTCGGGGCGGAGCACCCGGACCGTGCCGTCGGCGCCCTCGACGACGGGCGCGGCGCCGAGGTCACGCAGCCGTGGCAGGAGTACGTCGAGCGGCACCGTGCTGACCACCACGGTCGGCGCGATCCGGCGCAGCCCGAGCGAGTCGGCCTGCGGGTGGTGCAGGAGCTCGGCCAGCGCCGTCTCGTCGTCGGAGCGCAGGAACGCCTCGGCGTGCCCCACCCGGACGGTGCCGAACCTGCGGACGGTGTCGTCGACCAGGTAGGTGAGCGGTTGCGGGACAGGGGTGCGGGAGACGGTGTCGAGGAAGCCGTGCAGCTCCGCGGCCGACCAGCCGACGTCGAGCGCACGGCGTACGGACCCGGGCGTGAAGCGGTAGACCGTCGCGCCGCCGCGAGACTCGACGTCGGCGACGAGCTGCAGCTGCCGGGCGAGCGCCGACTCGAGCGGGCCGGGCGCGACAGCGGTCAGGTCGGCCTGGATGAGAACGTGGTCGACGGGTTCGGGCAGCAGCCCGGCCAGGCCCTCGGTCGGGTCGTCGCCATGGACGAGGGCGCGGGCGTACGACGCCAGCCCGCCGAGCCCGGTGATCCCGAGCGTCCCCGACTCGGCAACGGTCCAGGCGACCTGGTCGTCGCGGATCCGAGGCCGGCGCGGCCGCTGCCAGGCGACCCTCGCCACCAGCGACGGCACCCCGGTGCCGGCGGCGAGCACGGCGCCCGGTGCCAGCGCCGCCAGCTGCTCGAGGCTCGCTACCCGGACCTCCACCATCGTCGGCCCGGCGAGGTCGGGGGCCAGCGCGTTGCGGGGTTTGCCACTGGAGTCCCGAGTGCCGACCAGCGAGGGCATCCGAGGACTCTCCAGCCAGGCGCGGGCCAGGGTCAGCCAGCGCTCGGCCAGGTCACGAGTGCTCCAGGCGTCGAACCCGTCGGTCGGCACCCACACCGGGTTGCCGTCGGTGTCGGCGCGTTCGGCGAGCAGACCGGCCGCGGCGGCGGTCTCGATGACCACTGCGGCAACCGGCTCGTCGACGTGCAGCTGCGTGGCGGCGGCGCGGAGATCCCGCACCCCGAGCCCGCCGCCGCGGAGCACCCCCGCGGGATGGCTGCCCCAGTGGTCGAGCAACAGCTCGACGCGTCGTACCAGCTCGAAGGCGGCGCCGGCGGCGGCTCGGTCCACCAGCCCCGGGTCACGTTCGTCGGTGGCCACCGTGGGGGGCAGGTCGGCCCGCTCGACGGTGGTGTGCCCATCGCGCAGGGCGAGCCCGACCTCGCCGGGAACCACCACCACCCCGCCGGAGCGGGGTACCAGCAGCCGCCTGGAGAGCAGCTCCTCGGCCGGTGTCGCTGCGTCGTCGGGGAGCACCGTGTGGCGGGAGGTTCCCGTGGTCGCTTCGCCGCCCTGTTCGACGACGTGCTCGAGCAGGGTCCGTGCCTCGGGGCTCAGCTCGGAGAGCCGGGCGGCGACCTCGTCGGGGCCCGGGGCGTCGGGGGAGCAGGGGTACAGCCCGCTGGTTCCGGTCCCACGGGCGGCCGCGAGCCCGTCCGCGACCCCGGTGAGTGGGCGCAGGCCGCCGGTGGCTTCCCAGGCCAGGGCCAGATCGAGGACTCGGTCCAGCGCGGCGTCGGTCGCGTCGGGATCGGCGTGCACGAACTGATGGAGTTCCCGGCGTGTGGTTTGACCAAAGACCACCAGGGCATCTAGGACTAGGAGCTCGAGTCGAGTCAGGCTGTCCACCGCGCGGACGATCGAGGCCCGAACCGTGGCTCGTGACGCAAGTTGGCCGAAGTCGTGAGGGGCAGGGGTGGCAAGGTCGGGACGCTCGGTGAGCAGCCGGGACAGCCGGTCGTCCGACCAGCTGCGCAGCTGGTCGGCCAGGGATCGGAAGCCCGTCCCGTCGGCGGTGTCTGTGCTCATCCGACCTACGCTATCCGGCTCCTCGAAGGGGCTCCGCCCCCGATGAGCGGGGTCGAGCTCCATCACGGCGCGGCCACCGACGTGGGAGTGGTGCGCGAGGTCAACGAGGACGCCTTCCTGGCCGAGCCTCCGGTGTTCGTGGTCGCCGACGGGATGGGAGGTCACGACCGGGGTGACGTGGCCAGCGGGATCGTGGTCGAGGAGTTCGCCCGGCTCGCGGGCAGTGGCTACGACCCCGAGCAGGGCGCCGACGTGATCGCCCGGACCCTGAAGACCTGCCAGGCCAGGATCGGGACCTACGACGCCGAGCAGCGGGCGCAGGGCGCCGAGGACTTCCAGGCCGGGACGACGGCGGTCGTGGCGCTGCTCATCGAGGAGAACGGCGAGCCCAAGTGGCTGCTCGCCAACGTGGGCGACTCCCGGGTCTACCGGTTCAGCCATGGCAGCCTCGAACAGGTCAGCGTCGATCACAGCGTGGTCCAAGAGCTGATGGACGCCGGGATGCTCACCGAGCAGGACGCCGCGGTCCATCCCGAGCGGCACATCATCACCCGAGCGCTCAGCGGGCAGGAGGCCGTGGAAGCCGACTACTACGTCCTGCCGCTGTCCGCCGCCGAGCGGCTGATCCTCTGCTCCGACGGGATCAACGGGATGATCGACGACACCGCCATCGGCTCGATCATGCGCGAGACGGAGGACCCTCGCGATGCGGCCGACCAGGTCGTGGCGGCGGCGATCGCAGCCGGCGGGCGTGACAACGCGACCGCAGTGGTCGTCGATGTGGTGGGATTGGTCGAAGACACGCCCTATGACTCCGAGCGACAGCGACTGAGTCTTGAGGAGAAGTTGGGAGCCCTCCCATGAACGACGCCACCATCGGCACCTGGTCCTACCGAGCCGGGGACTGGTTTGCCGTCTTCGGCGCGAACACCACACTGCTGCTCCCAGCCAGCGAACGCGACCGCGTCGTGGGGTTGTGGGCCCTGGTGGACGGAGGCGCCGACTTCGGCCAGGTCCTCGACGGACTGCTGGCCTCCGGGCTGAGCGCGCTCCAGGGCTTCGTGCTGGTGGGTGCGGACGTCGGGCCGACGCGGATCCTGCTCCGGGGCGACGGCGTACGCGCCACCCTGACGACCGCTGCGGAGACGTTCGAGCTCGAGGGGACCGGCAGCTCGACCTGGGTCGAGCGAACCGTCGACGACGTCACCGCGCTGGCGGTGTCGGTGAGCGAGGAGCTCCCCGGGCCGGACTTCCCGATCGACGGCGGCCTGGTGCGCGTCGCCCGGATCGACCTCCCGCCGGCCGGCCAGGCAGCCGAGCCCGAGCCCGAGGTCGAGGTCGAGGTCGTGCCCGTGCCCGAGCAGACCGGGCCGATCGTCGTGGACGAGCCGTCGCCGATCGATGCCGAGAGCAGCGAGGTGGAGACGCTGGAGCCGCCCGCGGCCGGTCCCGACCGCCTGCAGCCGTGGGCGGAGCCCGACGAGCCGGCCCCGGCTGCGGTGCAGCCGGAAGAGGACCCGCTCACCGTCCACATGCCGGTCACCCCGACCTCGCCGCCGCCCCCGCCGCCCCCGTTCGGCGACCCACCGCCTCCGCCGCCGGCCCCGTCGGCCTCGCCCTTCGATGCCCCGGAGGAGGTGCTCGAAGCAGGCGACAGCGATCACGACGGCATGACCCAGGCCGGCGTCAACAACGACGAGGTCGCCCGCGAGCAGCCGGGCATCCCAGGTCAGCCGATGGCGCCGAGCATCACCCGACCGGTTGCCAGGCTGATCGTCTCCAACGGCGAGACCGTCGACGTCGATCGGGTAGTGCTGATCGGCCGCGCACCTGAGGCCCGGCGGTTCACCTCCACCGAACAACCCACCCTGGTCACCGTGCCCAGCCCGATGCACGAGATCTCCTCGACCCACGTCGAGGTGCGTCCGGGCTCGGGAGCCGACCACGGCAGCGCGGTCGTGACCGACATGGGCTCGACCAACGGCACGGTCCTGGTTCAGCCCGGCCTGTCCCCTGAGGACCTCAAGCCGGGCATCGCCGTCCAGCTGATCCCGGGCGCCATCATCAACCTCGGCGACGGATTGACGATCCAGGTCGCCCGCCCCTGACCTGACCCACCCAGAGGAGCTCGGACCTCGATGACCCAGCCCGGGACGCGGCAGTCCTACCCGGCCGCTGAGCTCGACCGACGGTTCTACGCCGTTGCCGTCGATCGGCTGATGGCCTGGACGGTGTACGCCGGCGCCGGCTTCGCGGCGTACCGCCTCTTACTCGGGCCGGGCGACACCTTGCTGGGCGTCCTCCTGATCGCCGCCGTCGTGCTGCTGGTCGGACTCGGGTTCGCTGTCGTGCTCGGGGTGGCCGGTGTCTCGCCCGGCAAGGGGCTGGTCGGGCTGCGGGTGGTGCGCCACGAGGACGGGCGACCGATCGGGATCCCGGCGGCGGTGTTGCGCACTCTTGCGCTGGGGGTCGCCGCGCTGCCGACGTTCGGGCTGGGGCTGGCGACGCTCGCCTGGACCGCGGTGATGGACGCGAGCGGACGACGGCGTGGCGCCCACGATCGCCTGACCGGTGCCGTCGTCGTCGACGTCCGCCCACAACCCGAGCCGGAGCAGGAGGTCGACGAGCGGCCGCGACAGATCGTGAATCTCACCGCGATGCGGTTGATGCCGACGCCGCCCGAGGAAGAGGTCGAGGCGCCACCTCCCCAGGAGCCACAGCCGGTGCAGGTTGCTCCCCCTCCCGCTCCTGCCACGGCTCGGGGACGGCATGCAGCCGTGCCCCAGTCGCCGCCCGCCCAGCCGCCGCCCGTCGGGCGGCCGGTGCTGAACTATCCGCCACCGCCACCGCCACCGGCTGCCGTGCCGGGCCAGCCGATCGCAACCCAGCGCCGCCCCGAGAGCGCGAGCTTCCGGGCCAACTGGCGGGTCAGCTTCGACACCGGCGAGACGTTCCTCGTGGAGGGCCTCGCGCTCGTCGGCCGGCGTCCCGAGCCGCGCCGCGACGAACCGGTTCGGCACCTGGTGCCTCTCCGCTCGTCGGACATGTCGCTGTCCAAGACGCATGCGCAGTTCCAGGTCGTGCCCGACGGCGCCCTCGTCGTGATGGACCGCGGGTCGACGAACGGGTCCGTGGTGGTCCGCAAGGGGGTCACCAAGTCGCTCACCGCCGGCCGCCCGTCCACGCTCATCGACGGCGACACGGTCCGGTTCGGTGACCGCAGCATGCGAGTCAGCCGCGAGGGTTGACGGCGGCTCAGGGCGCTACGAGGGGTCGGGGACCTTGTCGAAGACGTCCGGCGTACCGACGAACCGGAAGTGGCTGAGCGGCCAGACCAGCGCGAACACCTTGCCGACGACCAGGTCGACCGGCACGAACGCGTCCTCCGGGTTGCAGCGGCGCTGACTCTGTTCGCAGAGCCGCGCCGAGGAGTCCGCGGACGCGCTGCGGTTGTCGCCCATCACGAAGAGGTCCCCCTCAGGCACGTGGACCGTCCAGTCCTTCGAGCATCCCGACGGCATCGGGCCGTCGCACTTCTTCTGGGGCGCGATGAAGTCGTCCTCGTCGATGGCCAGCCCGTTGATCTCGAGCCGGCCCTCGTCGTCGCAACAGTGGACGGTGTCGCCGCCGATGCCGATCACCCGCTTCACCAGGTGCCCCCCCGTCGGGAACAGTCCGACCCTGGCGAGCAGCTTGGTGAGGTTGTTGGTGGGCCCGGCGGGCTCGCCTTCCAGCCAGTCGCCAGGATCCTCGAAGACCACGATCTCGCCGCGGTCGGGGGTGTCGTCGCCCCAGTACGAGACCTTCTGGACCATGATCCGGTCGTTGATCACCAGCCCTGGCTTCATCGAGCCGGACGGGATGTAGAAGGCCTGGACGAAGTAGGTCTTGACCACGACGGCGAGCAGGATCGCCAGCACCAGCAGGACCACGGTCTCCAGCCAGAGCGGCAGCTTGCGACGAGTGGGGCCGGCGGTGGTACCGCTGCCGTCGGGGGACACGACGCGACCCTACGTCAGCGGGTGAAGGGAAATTCGTCCCCCGGCCCCCGGCGTGTGAATAGATAGGCGCGTGGAAGACACCGGTACGCCGACACCTCGCCGTCGGTGGATGCGGATCCTGTGCTCGGCCCTCGTGGTGGTCGCCCTCGGGCTGATGGTTTCCGCGCTGGGTGTGGGTGCCGGCGGCCCCCCGTGGGCCGACGTCGATGAGGTGGCCGACGGCCACCCACAGCGGATCGAGAAGCCGTACGTCGTCCGCGACCTGCCGGGGAGGCCCGGCCCGATCGCGGGGCTGGTGCGCGAGGGCCTCTCCTGGTTCGCGATCTCGCCGCACGGTCGGGTCTGGAAGTTGTCGGACGCGCTCGACGACCTGCAGGTCCAGCCGGCGCTCTCCGCCGACGGACGGGTGCTGGCATACCTCCGGAAGACCTCGGACGATGCCGGCGAGTACGTCATCCGCAATCTCGTCACCGGGGTCCTCACCTACATCCCCGAAGTGACCGCCGGGACCGGCAGCTCCGAGGCGACGTTCTTCATCGCCGGTCAGCAGCCGACGTACCTGTCGCCGGACGGGCAGCAGGTCCTGGCTCGGGGTGGACGCGTCGAGGGCCGCGACAATGACGGGTTCCTGATCAGCAAGGACGGGGTACGCGAGGTCTTCGTCGACGGGGTGGCGTGGCCTGCCGGGTGGGCGCCGGACGGTCGGCTGGCCTGGCTCGTCGCTCCCCGCACCGGGGTCACGCGCGCGCCCGAGATTGTCGCGACCACGGACACGGGCGAGGAGGTGGGGCGGCTGAAGCTGCACCTGACGCAGCCGATGGGCTTCGACGAGTGGAGCGCGCGCCTGTCTCCGGACGGCGAACTCATGACCCTGGCGGCGGAGGAGGAGGGGCGGAGTGTGCTCGCCGTGGTGTCGCTCGTGGACGGGCGCGAGATCGAGCGGCACACCGTTCCCACGTTCAGCATCTGCCAACCGACCTGGCGCGGCGACGAGGTGCTGACGCCCGGCCCCGATCAGCTCCTGATCGACGCCGATCGGGATGCCGTGGTGGCGGCGGACCCCTCGCTGGAGGCGGACTGCTCGATCTGGGCGACGGGCGCGATCGCGGGCGACGAGCACGGCGGCTTCACCGGCAGCGTGTTCGGCACCAGCGCCTCATGGTGGTCGTGGCGCTGGCGCCAGCTCGGCGCCGGGCTCCTGCTCATCCTCGCGGCCCTGGGCCTCTGGTGGTCACGGGCTCAGCGCGAGATCTGAACCGGGATGCTGGTCACGGTGCCGGTCGCGCCCCGCCACACGATGTGGCCTTCGTCGGCTCGGGTGTCGGCGCCGCGTACGACGACGACGTACGTCGTCGACTCGCCGGGCGCGAGCCGGACCGCGGCGGGTCGCACAGACACGTCCCGTCGGAACCCGCTCGCTCGTGAGGAGAAGTAGAGGAACCGGCCCGAGACGTTGGTGATCGTCCGGTGGGCCTGCCGCTGGCCGTCGGCGAACAGGATGGATGGCGTGTTCAGCATCGTCCGCTCCCCGGTCAGCCAGGCCCGGTAGTCGGCGCGGTCGATCTCGTAGCCCAGGCCAGGTCGAGCGGCGGCATCGGGCCGGAGCCGGCCGGCCCCCGCGCGCAGCACCGGTGCCGCGAGCGGCGTGGCGGTGGTGTCGAGTGCGGAGCGCACCGTGGCGGCCGGCCATCCGGTGCGAGCCAACAGGGTGGCCGCCGCTCCCGCGGTGTACGCCGCGGCGGCAGAGGTGCCGGAGACGAAGTCCCACCCTTGCGGCCCCGGTACGGCGCCGAGTACGCCGGCAGCGGGGGCCACCACGTCGGGCTTGAGCACTCCGCCGATCGGGCTGCCGGAGCTCGACCACCGCGCCACGGCGCGGGGCTCGCGAACCACACCGAGGGGTCGCAAGGCGACCTTGGCCCCGGGATGCCTGGCTACCCAATGTCGTAGGACGGATCCGTCTTCGTCGGCGAGGTGCACGGTCGGCACGCTGTGGAAGTCGGCGGCGACGTCGCCGGCAGCGACGTTGGTGAGGACCATGCCGACCCCGTCGGCCAGCTCGACGGCCCGAGATTTGTCGATCCGACCCACGCCGCCGCGCTGGCACAGCACGATCGCGCCGTCGACCAGCCGGGCATCGAGGCTTCCCGGTGCGCAGACGCGGGCAGCGTCGCGGGTGGCGCCGACCGCGCGCGCCTGCTGCCCGATCACCAACCGGGTCGACCGGACCGCGCGGGTCGAGACCATCGCGCCCTCGAGCCGCGGGCCGCCGTCGACCGCGACCCGACCGAGTCGGCGCTGGTCGATGGCGCCACCGACGGTCGTGACCCAGGGGCTGGGATGGGCGGCGTACCCCGCGGTGCCGGAGTTGCCGGCCGCGGCGACGACGACGATGTCGGCCTCCGCGGCGCCGAGCAGCGCGCGTTCGACCGTGTCGATGACCGCGGGTCCGCCGACGGCCAGGTTGATGACGTCGACCCCGTCGCCGGTGGCCCGGTCGATCGCCGTGACCAGGTCAGCCGTGGCGCAGCCGTCGTCCGCCGGGTCAGGCGCGCCCCAGCACGCCTTGTAGACCGCGATCCGGGCTTGCGGCGCCATTCCGCCGAAACGCCCCAGGTGCTGACCACCCACCCGGACCGGGATCCGGGCATTGCCCGCAGCGATCGAGGCCATCTGGGTGCCGTGCCCGTCGGTGTCCCTCGCGGACAGCTCCGCGGTTGCCCGCAGGTGGTCCGCGCCGAAGCCCTCGACGAACCACTGGGCACCGACGACCTTCGCGTCGCAGTCGTCGGCCTCCCATTCCTCACCGGTCAGGCAGTCGCCGGAGAAGCGGTGCGACTTCTTGCCGAGCGGGGCGGTCGCCGCGAACAGCGGGCTCTCCGGCGCCAGGCCGGTGTCGATCACGCCGATGACGGTGCCCGCACCCCCACGTCGCGGCGCTTTCGTGCCGAGACCGGCGGCCGAGGCGCGGCCGGCGACCCGTCTGATCTGGTTGGTCTCGACCAGGGCCACGCCGTCCTCGGCCTCCAGCTCGAGTGCCTGCTCCGCGGTGAGCGCGACGGCGAACCCGTTAAGGGCCGTGGTCCAGCGGTACGTCGGCTCGGGTGCGTCGACGCGATCCAGCAGCCGGTTCTGCTGCAGCCGCATCGCGACGACCGCTGCCGCATCGGGCAGCGCGCCGCGGTAGCCGGTGGTGCCGGGACCGTCGAGCGTGACCAGGTAGAGCTCCGGCTCGTCGGCCGCGTCATCGGCGTGCACGGCGGTAACGGGCGTGACGGCGGCGCCCGTGAGCAGCACCCCGAGGATGCCTCCCAGGGCGCGGACCGTGCGCCGTTGCCGCGTCATACCGGCCTCTCGTCAGTCGTCAGTCGCCCATTCTCACCCGCGACCGTCCAGTGTGACCCCGTTATTCACAGGCACCTACTCTTTGGGCGTGGCAGCACCGTTGGTCGTGGGGTTCGACCTGGACATGACCCTGATCGACACGGTGCCTGGTTTCGGCGCCGTCCTCGAGGTCCTCGGTGACGAGCTCGGCGTCACCTTCCCGATCGCGGAGATGACCGCGCAGCTGGGGCCGCCGCTCGAGACCATGCTGGCGCCGCACCTCGCGCCGGAGGCCATCGCTGCGGCCGGTGATCGGTTCCGGGCGCTCTATCCGGCGCTCGCGATCGCCACCGTCCCGGCACTTGCGGGAGCGGCCGAGGCGCTGGCGTCCGTACGCCGGCACGGCGGCCGCATCATCGTCGTGACCGGGAAGTACCCCGCCAACGCCCGGCTGCACGTCGACCACCTCGGCCTCGACGTCGACGTCCTCGAAGGGTGGGTGTGGGGCATCGGCAAGGCCGACGTGCTGCGCCGCGAGGGGGCCGGCATCTACGTGGGCGACCACGTGCACGACGTCGAGGGCGCGCTCGCCGCGGGTGCCACGAGCGTCTCGGTGCTGTCGGGCGGCTGCACTCGCGAGGAGCTGCTGGCAGCGGGCACACACGTCGTGCTCGACGATCTGCGGGATTTCCCTTCGTGGTTGGACGACGCCGTCGTCTAGGCTGTGCGGTCGCGTGCGGAGAGACCGGGCGGTGCAGCTGGAAGGTTCGAGACCGTGCCCACTGGCAAGGTGAAGTGGTACGACGCCGAGAAGGGCTTCGGGTTCCTGTCCCAAGAGGACGGCCCCGACGTCTACGTGCGCTCCGAGGCCCTTCCCGAGGGAGTCGAGACCCTCAAGTCCGGCACGCGTGTCGAGTTCGGGATCGCCCAGGGTCGCCGCGGCGACCAGGCGCTGCAGGTGAAGGTGCTCGACGCGCCCGCCTCGGTCAGCCGGAACAAGGCGGCCGAGCGCCGCCGTAAGCCCGACGAGATGGCCCCGATCGTCGAGGACCTGATCCGGCTGCTCGACGGTGTGGGGGAGGCCTACCAGCACGGGCGGCACCCGGACGCGCGCACCGCCAAGCCGGCCGCGAAGCTGCTGCGGGCGCTGGCCGACGAGCTCGAGCTCTAACCGGAGGGCGCAGCCGGCGCGACCGGCACGGTCCGCCCCTTGCGGGGCAGTGAGCTGAGCACGAAGACAGTCCAGGCCACGATCACGATGCCGGCGACGGACAGGCCCAGGCGGGCGTTGAGGGGCATCGCGATGCCGACGAACCCGCCGATCACCCAGGCCAGCTGGACCGTGGTGTCGCTGCGGGCGAACGCGCTCGCCTGGATGTGCCGGGGGACCCCGTCCTGGATCGTGGCGTCCAGCGACAGCTTGGCCAGCGACTGGGTCAGCCCGGCCACGAGGCCGAGCGCGACCAGCGTGAACAGCCCGTAGAACAGGGCCGCGAAGATCACCATGGCGGCGTCCAGCACCAGTGTCACGACCACGGTGACCGCCGGGTTGACCTTCTTGGCCATGGCGGCGAGGACCACGGCCAGGCCGTTGCCCACACCGGCGGCGCCGATCACCAGGCCGACGAGGATCTCCTGCCGGTCCTCCCAGCCGTCGATCGGATTTTCGCGGAGCAGGAAGGCCAGGAACAGGATCAGGAAGCCCGACAGCCAGCGCGGCCCCATGTTGGCGCGCAGCGCGAAGGCCACCGCCGGCGGGATCTGGGTGCCGCGGCGCTGACCGCCCTCCTCTGAGCGGAGCGACATCTGCTGCTCGCCGGCGGTCGAGTCGACCTGCGCCGGCAGCCGGATCGCCGCGATGGTGCCGATGACGAAGACCACGAACGCGTAGCGCAGCGCCCACTCGGAGCCGACCGTGGCGGCCAGCCCGGCGATCGGCGCGGACACCGCGGCACCGACCATGCCGGCGAGCGAGACCCGGCCGTTGGCCTTCACGAGCGTGAACCCGTCGGGCAGCAGCCGGGGGACCGCGGCGGCGCGGGTGACGCCGTACGCCTTGGAAGAGACGAGTACGCCGAGCGCCGCGGGATAGAGCAGTGCCGAGTCGTCGGCGACGGCGCTAGCGAGGACCCAGCACAGGAACGCGCGGATCGCGAAGGTGGCCCCGATCGCCCAGCGTCTGCCGTGGCTGAACCGGTCGAGGAAGGGGCCGATCAGCGGTGCGACGATCGCGAACGGCAGCATCGTCAGGCCGAGGAACAACGCGACCTGGCCGCGCGCATCGCTGGTGGCGCCCGCGAAGAACACAGTGGTCGCCAGCGAGATCGCGACTGCGGCGTCGCCGGCCGCGTTGGCGGCGTGCAGGTAGATGAGCCGGGTCAGTCCGGACTGCTCCGCGCCCTGGGCCCGCGCCGCCCGCTGCGCCTGACGGACCGTGTAGCGGCTCGCCCGGCCGGTGACCCGGGCGAACCCGCGCATGCCACGAGCGGTGACCTTCGCACTCGTGCCGAGGCCGCGGCCGACGGCGCGCGCCCGGTCGCCCGACGTCGGAATCTGCTCCGTAGGACCGTCGGGCGCCGAGGGAATCTCAGGGCGATCCGACGTCATTTTTCGGCGTCACCGGACGAAGCGGAGCGAAGCGAGCATTCGTCTGGGGTGCTCATGCGCCCATCCTGCCCGCTTGCACCTACCGGGACACCTCAACCCCCCGACCTGACATGACCGCCATCGATGAGTCATGCTTTCGCCCGTGAGCACCCTGACGCGCGGCAAGACCGACGCGGTCGCCAAGGCCGCAGTCGACGAGGCGCGCGCCGCGCTCCTGGAGGAGGTGGACGCGACCGACGTCGGCGACCACCTCGGACACGAGGTCGACGGCGAGCGGGTGGTCACCCACCTCTTCGCCTGCACGCGTCCCGCCTACGTCGGCTGGCGCTGGGCCGTGACCCTGGCTCGCGCGTCCCGGCAGAAGAAGGTGACGATCGACGAGGTCGTGCTGCTCCCGGGCGACGACGCGATCGTCGCACCGGAGTGGGTGCCGTACCGCGAGCGCCTCCAGCCGGGGGACCTGTCGCCCGGCGATCTGCTGCCGGTCGCCGACGACGACCCGCGACTGGTGCCGACGTACGCCTTCGGTGACGACCCGCTCGACGCCGACGAGAAGGCCCAGATCCGGACCGTCGCCAAGGACCTCGGTCTGGGCCGGATCCGCACTCTTTCCGTCGAGGGGCGCGACCTCGCCGCCGAGCGGTGGGCCGAAGGCCCCGGGGGCTCCGACGCGCCGCTGGCGAAGTCGGCCCCCGAGCCGTGCAGCACCTGCGGGTTCCTGGTCCGCATCGCCGGGCCGCTGAGCGAGACCTTCGGCGTGTGCGCCAACGGCGATGCCAACGACGACGGCCGAGTGGTCGCATTCGGCCATGGCTGCGGAGCTCACTCGGAGGTCCGGCTGGCCAAGAAGCACGAGCCGATACCGATGCCCGACCACGTCTTCGACACCGTCTCGACCGACGAGTTCGAGTCCTTCTAAGCGACGCTCTCGGGCTCGGGAGGCCCGTGTGCCGCCACCTCGGTCCGGTAGGCGCGTCGTCGACGGCAGTACTCCAGCCCGAACAGGCCGAGACCCACCCCGGCCAGGCACATCCACAACAGCCAGGTGCGGCCGTCCTCCTCGAGCCGCCCGTAGAACGGCAGCAGTGCGATGAAGCCGACGAAGAACGCCGCCGTCCCGACCTGCACCGTGCGCACGCCGTCGACGTCCAGGGGCTCGACATCGGCAACGAAGTACGTGCGATCGCCGATCTCGTGCTTCATCGGCTGGTTGTCGCGGAGCTCCACACCACAACCCTAGGCGAGCCGCCGCTCCTCTGCCATGCTGCCGAGCGTGACTACCACCTCCCCCTCCCGAGCCGGCGGGCTCGACGGTTTCTTCAAGCTCACTGAACGAGGGTCGACGGTCGCTCGCGAGTTCCGCGGCGGCCTCGTCACCTTCCTCACGATGTCGTACATCATCGTGCTCAATCCTTTGATCCTCGGCTTCATCCCCGACTCGGAAGGCAACTTCCTCGGCGGAGGCGACGGGACCGGGACCAACCTGCCGACGATCGCCGCGGCCACCGCGATCGTCGCCGGCGTGCTGACCATCCTGATGGGCGCCGTGGCGAACTTCCCGCTCGCGCTGGCTACCGGGCTCGGCCTCAACGCGTTCGTGGGGGTCGCGATCGCGACCCAGTCCACGTGGGACGACGCGATGGGTCTGGTCGTGCTCGAGGGCATCGTCATCCTGATCCTGGTCCTGACCGGGTTCCGAAAAGCGGTCCTCCATGCGGTGCCAACGCAGCTCAAGGTCGCGATCTCGGTCGGCATCGGCCTCTTCATCGCGCTGATCGGCTTCGTCGATGCGGGGTTCGTGACCCGGATGCCCGATGCGGCCAACACGCCGGTGCCCGTGACGCTGGGCACGGGCGGCGAGCTGCAGGGCTGGCCGGTGCTCGTGTTCGCCGCGGGGACGATCCTGCTGATCGGCCTGTGGGTGCGCAGCGTCAAGGGCGCGATCCTGATCGGCATCGTCGTCACCGCGATTGCCGCCTTCATCCTGGAGGCCGTCCATGGCGGGGACGACAACCCGCTGGGCTGGGCGCTCACCATCCCGGCCTTCCCCGACGACCTCGTCGGGCACCCCAGACCTGGACACGTTCGGGGACTTCTCCCTCTTCGGGGCCTTCGACTCGATCGGCGTCATCGCGGCGCTGCTGCTGGTCTTCACCCTGCTGCTCGCCGACTTCTTCGACACTATGGGGACGATGACGGCGATCGGCGCCGAGGCCGGCCTGAACGACGAGGAGGGCATCCCGCCCAACAGCCAGCGGATCCTGATCGTCGACTCGGTGGGTGCGATCGCCGGCGGTGCCGGGGGCGTCTCCTCGAACACGTCGTACATCGAGTCCGCCTCGGGAGTCGGGGAAGGCGCCCGCACCGGGCTTGCCTCGATCTTCACCGGCCTGCTGTTCCTGGTCGCGTCCTTCTTCACCGGCGTCGTGCAGGCGATCCCGTCGGAGGCGGCGGTGCCGGCCCTGGTCCTCGTCGGCTTCCTGATGATGCAGCAGGTCAAGAACATCGACTGGGACGACCTCGAGATCGCGATCCCCGCGTTCCTGACGATCGTGCTGATGCCGTTCACCTACTCGATCACCGTGGGCATCGGAGCCGGGTTCCTCGCCTTCGTCCTGATCAAGGTGATCCGCGGCAAGCTCGCTGATGTCCACATCCTGATGTGGATCATCGCGGCGGCCTTCGTCGTCTACTTCGCGATCGACCCGATCACCGACTTGCTCACCTGAGCAACGAGCACTCGCTGACCCGTCACTCACTTGGTGACGGGTCAGCGGTCCTTTGGGCTGGATCGGCTTTTACTTAGCACGGCTAATGAGTTATGCTAACGATATGCCCACCGTCGAGAAGGTCGCCCGCACTCGGGCCGGGCTCGCCTCGGAGCTCCGGCTGTCGGTGATGCGGCTGCGTCGCCGGCTGGCCACCCAGCAGCACCCCGACAACCCGCTCGGCCTCAACGCGATGGCCGTGCTGGGCGCGCTCTACCGCACCGGCGACCTGACGGTCGGCGAGCTCGCGGCCGAGGAGCGGGTGCAGCCGCCGAGCATGACCCGCACCATCAACTGCCTGGAGGAGGGCGGGTTCGTCGCCCGCCGGCCCCACGACACCGACGGCCGCCAGGTGGTGGTCGCGCTGACCGACCTGGGCCGCACGACCCTGCTCGCCGACCGCGATCGCCGGGACGCCTGGCTGGCCACCCGGCTGCGCGACCTGAGCGCCGACGACCGCGCCGTGCTCCGGCAAGCCGCCCCCATTCTCGAACGACTCGCCCGATCCGACTGATCTGAAGGACTGAAACCACCCACTTGTCTCCCACGTTCCGCTCGCTCCACAACCCGAACTACCGGGTGTACGCCGCCGGCTCACTCGTGTCGAACGTCGGCACCTGGATGCAGCGCGTCGCCCAGGACTGGCTGGTCCTGCTGCTGGCCACGAACAGCGCGGCCGCGATCGGGATCACCACCGGGCTGCAGTTCCTCCCGTTCCTGCTGTTGTCTCCCGTCGCCGGCCTGGTGGCCGACCGGATGTCGAAGCGGCTGTTGCTCCAGATCACCAACATCGGGATGGCGGTCCCGGCGATCCTGCTCGGCGTCCTCGCGATCACTGGCGTCGCCGAGCTCTGGCACGTCTACGTGCTCGCGTTGGTGCTGGGCGTAGCGTCCGCCTTCGACGCCCCTGCCCGCCAGTCGTTCGTCTCCGAGATCGTCGCGCCCGACGACCTGACCAATGCGGTGGGCCTCAACTCCGCCAGCTTCAACGTCGCCCGGATCGTTGGGCCGGCGGTCGCGGGACTGTCGATCGCCGCCCTCGGCTCCGGCGTGGTGGCCACCGGGTGGGTGATCCTGGCCAACGGCCTCAGCTACGCCGCCCCGATCCTGACCCTGCACCTGCTCGACCGGCAGGCGCTGACCTCTCCGGAGCCGGTCAGCCGTGCACCGGGCGCGATCCGCGCGGGGGTTGCCTACGTCCGCAGCCGGCCAGACCTGAAGCTGATCCTGGCCATCGTCTTCTTCACCGGCACGTTCGGGCTCAACTTCCAGATGACCTCGGCGCTGATGGCCACGCAGGTCTACGGCAAGGGCCCCACCGAGTTCGGCCTCCTCGGCACGTTCCTGGCCGTCGGCTCGCTCACCGGCGCGCTGCTCGCCGCGCGGCGGACCCGGGTCCGGCACCGGATGGTGGTCGGGGCCGCGATCACGTTCGGTGCGGTCGAGATCGTCGCCGGGACAATGCCGTCGTACCTGCTGTTCGCGATCCTGTGCCCGGTGATGGGGCTGTGCGCGCTGACCATGATCACCAGCGCCAACGCCTTCATGCAGCTGCACACCGACCCGGTCATGCGTGGTCGGGTGGTGGCGCTGTACATGATGATCTTCATCGGCGGTACGCCGATCGGCGCGCCGTTGATCGGCTGGGTGGGGGAGGCTTTCGGGGCTCGCTGGACGCTGATCGCCGGCGGGTTGATCACGGTCGTCGGCTCGGGCGCGTCGGCGTT
>CAWABG010000018.1:0-18251 GCA_963780245.1 uncultured Actinomycetota bacterium | reverse complement strand
GAGCTCCAGGGCCGCATCGACCGCGGCCTCGGCGTGCACGCGCATCGAGTCGAGCAGTGGGACGGGCGAGTCTTCGGGACCGAGGAGCAGCTCGATCTCGGTGCAGGCCAGCACGATCGCCTCGGCGCCGTTGGTGGCCAGGTCGGCGGCGATCCGGGCGTAGTCGCTGCGGGCCTCGGCCCGCACCTCACCCTGGGTCAGCTCGTCGAAGATCACCCGGTCGACCAGGTCGCGGTCGGCGACCTCCGGGACCTCGACGGTGAGCCCGGCGCGCGCGAGGCGGCCGACGTAGAAGTCCTCCTCCATCGTCCAGTGCGTGCCCAGCACGCCCAGGCGGGTATGACCGTCGGCGTGCGCCCGCGACGCGATCGCATCGGTGATCCGGAGCAGTGGGATGTCGACGGCGTCCTGGACGTCGTCGGCGACGCGGTGCATCAGGTTGGACGCGATCAGCAGCAGGTCCGCCCCGGCTGCCTCACAGCGCCGGCCGGCTTCGGCCACCAGCGCGCCAGCCTCGTCCCAGGCCTCGCGCTGCTGCATCTCGCGGACTCGTGAGAAGTCGAGGGACTGCAGGGCGATCTCCGCCGACGCGTGGCCGCCGCGGAGGGCCTGCACCTGCTCGTTGATCACCTGGTAGTAGCCGAGGGTCGAGTACCAGCTCAGGCCGCCGATGAGTCCGATCGTTTGCATGTCGTCCATGGTGGCCGCTCGGGAAGGATCAAAGGAAGTCTCGAACTTCTTGGACTGGTCATAAGCGGTACTTATGCAGTTCGCGGATCAATGCTGCGTTGGCGGGCACCGCCTCCGCGCCGTCGCGATGGGCGATGCCCACGCGTCGCACCCCCCAGCTGCGGCTGGAACGAACCTCCACACCGGGGTGGGTGTACGCCGTCGTCGCCGAGCGCGGCAGCATCGAGATCCCGAGGCCGGCGGCGACGAGGTTCTGCACCACGACGTAGTCGTCGCTGACGTGCCGGATGTCGGGTGTGAACCCGGCCTCCCCGCACAGCGCCACCAGGTGGGCCCGGCATCGATCGCAGCCCGCGATCCAGTCCTCGTCGCCCAGCTGCGACAACGTGAGCCGACGCCGGGTCACCGCGGAATGGTCCGGCGGCAGCACCAGGTCGACCGGCTCCGCGCCGACCGGCAACCAGCTCAGGTCACGGCCGGTGACGACCGGATCGTCGTCGTACCCGAAGACCAGCCCGAGGTCGGCGTCGCCGCGCTCGAGGAGGTCGATCGCCTCGGGCGGCTCCATCTCGGACAGGGTGACGTCGATCTCGGGGTGCCGCTTGCGGAGACCGGCGATCGCGCCGGGAGCCCAGGTCGCGGCGGCGGTCGGGTAAGCCACCAGCCGGACCCGCCCGCGGCGCAGGTCGCCGATCGCGGAGAGCTCCTCCTCCGCCATGTGCAGCTGGCTGGCGACCGCGTCGGCCCGGGCCAGCAGCACCTTGCCCGGCTCGGTCAGCTCCACCCCGGTCGGTCCGCGCAGGAGCAGCGGGCTGCCGGCCTCTCGCTCGAGCGTCCGCAGGTGCTGGCTGACGGCCGGCTGGGTCCAGCCGAGCTCGCGGGCGGCGCCGCTGATCGAGCCGGCCCGAGCCACGGCGCGGAAGATCAGCAGCCGGCGCGGGTCCATGGCCAGAGCCTAGAGATGCTTGAGCGCCTCACGGCGGGACAACGGGCTGAGCTCGTTGGTGGCGACGTAGTCGTGCACCCACTCGGCGTTCCACCTGGCGACCTCGCGCAGTGCCCCGCCGATGGCCTTGCGGATGAAGAACTCGGGGTTCGCGCGGTTGGGCTCGATGAGGTCCGCGAGCAGGTACAGGTCGACCCGGTCACCCAGCCCGAGCTGGCCGATGATCGCCACTCGTCGCAGCCACCTGTCCTCGTCGACACTCCACTCGCGCAGCACCGGATCGAGCTCGTCGTGGTGGGTGTCCACGAGATCGGAGATGCGGTGCGCCGTCTCGTCGACGTGGTCCCACCAGGCCCCGGTGACGACGTGGTGGCGGTGCAGGTCGAGCAGGTCGATCCGGCCACGGGTCCAGCGGAGGCTGAGCAGGTCCTGGGCGGCGTACCGCTCCTCGCGGTGGGTCGCCTCGTCCCAGAGCGCGACGACTGCCTCGAGCATCTCGTCGGGATCGTGGCCCTTGGCGAGGACGCGGGCTGTTCGTCGTACGACCGGACGGCGGATGCCGAGGAACGGCAGTGTGTCGTTGTCCGCCACCTTCATGTAGACCGCCATCGCCGGGGCCGCGTCGGGGTCGGCGAGGGTGTCGAGGTCGCTGCGGATCTGATCGGCCAGCTCGGTCATCGTCGGCCATCATGAACGTGTGATCCTCCACCACGCCATCCCGGCCTTCCCCGCGCAGGATGTGGCGGCCACCGTTTCCTTCTACCGCGACCGGCTCGGCTTCGAGGTCGCCTACCAACACGAGGGCTTCGCGCGCCTGGTCCGCGACGACGTCGAGCTGCATCTCTGGGAGTCCGGCGACGACGGCTGGCGGTCACGCACCGACTTCGCCGAGAACCCGGTGTGCAGCGGAGCCGAGACCTTCATCGCCGGAACCTCGAGCTGCCGGGTCCTGGTCGACGACGTCAACGGGCTGTACGACGAGATGCGCGCCGCCGGGGTGTTGCACTACAGAGATCCCGGATCCCCGACCGACACCGACTTCGGTACCCGGGAGTTCGCGATCACCGATCCCGACGGCAACCTGATCGTGTTCTACCTGCGGCGCGACTGAGCTGATCGCGGCATGAACGGTCGCTCTCGGACTACTCGGTCTTGCGTCTGCGCCGGTAGTAGTAGGTGGTTCGATCCGCCGCGTAGGCAATTCCGGACTCGACGCCCGGCGACGGTCGGCGTCGCGCTGCTCGTCGCTGCGCCGGAACCCGACGCGTGACTGCGATGCGAATCGTGAATGCGAAGCGGTACGAGTGAGCGACCCGCCTACTTGCAGCTGGCGGTAGCGCGACCGGAGGCGCCGCGCACCCCGCACTAGCGGGCGGGTCACGGATCCGTTGCAGTCGGTTGCGGTCGGATCACGATCGTTATCGCCGGTGGATCGGTGAGGCCGGAGCCCCTACCTTTTCGCCATGGCAAGCCCGCACGACTTCGACTTCTGGATTGGTGACTGGGACGTCCACAACAGCGAGGGCAAGCTCCTCGGCCGGAACACGATCACCTCTATGTTCGACAACGGCATGGTGCACGAACACTGGCGCGGCAATGGAGGCTTCGAGGGCCGCAGCATCAACGGCTACGACGCGGCGCGTGGCGTGTGGCACCAGACCTGGATGGACGCCAGCGGCGGCGTGCTGCTCCTGGACGGCGGGCTTCGCGACGGCGCCATGGTGCTGGAGGGTTCCGCTCCCAGCGGAGACGACCTCACCGTCGTCGACCGCCAGCGGATCACCTGGACCCGAGAGGCAGATGGACCCCGACAGGTCTGGGAGAGCTCGAGCGACGACGGCCTGACCTGGACGGTCGCCTTCGACGGATGGTACCGACCGCACTCGTCCTGAGGGTGTTTCGAGCTCGCAAGCTCGCCGTCGACTGACGCGCGCTCATAGGCATGAGAGGAAGATCCGGGCGTGCATCCCAACAGCTCACGTCCGTCGGTGGAAGCGGACCTTGCCTTCGGGGAGCTTGGTCATCGTGTACTTGGTGTCGTGCGCACGGGCGTGGTGGCGGGGGCAGAGGAGTCGCCCGTTCTTGATGCTGGTGTCGCCGCCGGTTGACCAGGGTTGGTCGTGGTGGGCGTGGGTCATCGCGGGCGGGGCGTCGCAGCCTTCGGCGGTGCACCCTTGTTGCTCGATCGCGAGGGCGATCCGTTGGGCGTTGGTGTGGAACCGGGTGCTGCGGCCGAGGTCGAGGACCTGGGACTTCCCGCCGAGGACGGCCGGGATGATCCCGGCCTCGCACGCCAGCTTCCGGGCCAGGCCGGGTGAGATCCGGTGTCCGGTGTCGAGCTGGGCGGCCTTGAGCCTGCCGAGCAGGGTCTCGTAGTCCATCACCACCACCACCGACGCGGACATCCCGCCGGCCTTCGGCAGCCGGTCGGCCGGGTAGCGGCCCACGTACTCCATGAACGCTCGGCCGAGCTTGTGGTCGGTGGGCCGCTCATGGGCCGGTACGTAGCCGTCGACGGCGGCCCGGTGCTTCGGGGCGGCTATGGCCATCAGGGTCTTCTTCAGCATCGCGCCCTGCAGCCCCGGCAGGGTGAACCTTCCGTGCCACTTGCCGTGGCCGTCCTCGAACATCCGGAACCTCGCCGCCGCCTCGGCGTCGCGTTCCTCGCGCTCCAGCACCTTGGCTTCGTGGGCTTCGCCGACCTCAGGTGCGACCACGTCGAGGATCCGCTTGCCCAGGATCCGCAGCGCCTTCGCGTCGTGGACCGCGGCGTAGCCGATCAACCGGGACTGCGCGTCGGCCACGATCTCGGGGTCGAGGTCATCGGGCAGCGCGTCGATCGCGGCGATGATCACCTCGGCCTGGTCCACCAGCAGGTCGCCATCAGCGAGCGCGACCCGGACCGGTGCGTGCGCCTCGCAGGCCAACGCGGTGGCGAGCTTGGTCTTGCGGTGGGCACCGGCGCGGGTCTGCTTGGTCGCGTGCGCCCACCAGTTCGGGGTCGAGCTCGCACCGCTCTCGGCTTCGACCTCCACGGTCTGGCCGTGGGCGGCGACCCTGGCCTCGAGCTCTGCCAGAGAGGCGTGCAACCGGGTCAGCCGGACCATCGTCGTGCGGGTCTCGGCCGGGCTCATCGACCACAGCGGCACGTCTCGGACGTCCTTGAGGATGTCGTCGATCCGGGCAGCCGCGACCCCGACCGGGTGGGCCCGATCGATGGTGGTCGCGGTGGCTGGCATGGGTCGATTTTCGCACTCAGCACCGACATTCAAAGTCGACCGCAGAACGCCTGTGGAGAGACCTCATCGAACCGTCGCCTGTGGACGTTTCCCGCGTGGTTGAGCGGAAATCACTCCATCACCGGTAGCCGGCGACGGCGCGCAACCACCCGCCCACCTCGCCCGTAGCCAGCCCTTCGGTCACAACCACAGCCAACCGCGAGCCCACACTCGGCTGGCGACGCGAGGATGGTCTCGATACGCCCTCGCTCGTTCCTCGCTCGCGCTACTCGACCAGCGAAGGGTCACCGAACCGCCAACCTCGCAGGGTATCGACGACGCTCGCTGGCGCTCGCTGCACGACGGCGCGCAACCACCCGCCCACCTCGCCCGTAGCCAGCCCTTCGGTCACAACCACAGCCAACCGCGAGCCCACACTCGGCTGGCGACGCGAGGATGGTCTCGATACGCCCTCGCTCGTTCCTCGCTCGCGCTACTCGACCAGCGAAGGGTCACCGAACTGCCAACCTCGCGGGGTCTCGACGACGCTCGCTGGCGCTCGCTGCTCGACCACCGGAGAGAAGTCGGCGCTGGTCAGATCAGGTCTTGCAACCGAGCCGCGAGCGAGTCCTGGACCGCTTGCGTCACCGCGGCCTCGACCTGTTCGTTGAGACCGTCCTGGTCGTCGACGTTGGCCAGCAGAGTGCGCAGGTCGAGCTCGTCGATCGCGCGGGTGAGGACGTCGTCGGTCTTCAGGGCCGCGTCGACCACGGAGTCCGGGAGGGCGCGGATCAAGGTCTTGAGGAAGTCGTTCAGGTCCGCGGACTCGAGTGCCTCGTCGACCAGCTCCGATGCCGGCGGGAGTGAGCCGTCGTCCTGCATCCGACCGACGGCGGCCAGCAGCCCCTCGTGCAGCGCCTCGATCTGAGCGTCCGTGGGGTTCTCGGTCTGGGCGAGCTCCAGCGTCAGGGCTTCGCGGCTGATGCCGAGGCGGCAGGCGGCGCCGTCGATGCCGAGCAGCACGAGGCGCTCGGTGAGGCCGTCGATGCCGTCGGACACCGAGGTCACGGTGCGCGCGACGCACGGGTCGGCCGCCTTCAGCGGCTCGAAGGACCCGCCTCCGTTGGCGAGCTGGACGCCCAGCACCCCGCCCACCAGCACCAGCGCGAGCGCCGGCAGTCCCGTCGTACGGACGACGTCACTCATCGGGCGCCACCCGCCGGCGCGGGGCGATCACGGTCAGCAGGGCGAGCAGCGCGAGGCCGGCGCCGATCAGGAACGAGTCGCGGAAGGCACGAGTTGCCGCGCGCTCCAGCTGAGCGTCGAGGTCGCGCTCGAGCTGTTCCACTGCGGGCCGGACCTCGGGGTCCAGCTCGGCCTTCACGAACGCCTGGTGCAGCTCGGGGATCCGACCCCGCTCGTCGGACAGCTCGTTGCCGAGCGCCTCGGCGATGGCGATCTTGTCCTGCGCCTCCAACGGGGCGTCGAGCACCAACGACGTGATCGCTTCCTGAGCGGGCACCTCGGCATCCTCGAGATCCGCGGTGAACACCGGCGTCAGGATCGCCAGCCCGACGACCACGCCGACGTGGCGGGCACCGATCGTCCACCCCGCGTGGCGTACCCGCGGCAGCCGCAGCTCCATCGCCTGGGTGGTGAGCCGGTCGACGGTCATCCCCAGGCCGAGACCCACCAGCACCTGGGGCGCGATCGTCCAGGCGAGCGCGGCCGACGGCAAGATCGCGAGACCGACCAGCCCACCGGCGATCAGGAAGCAACCGACCCCGACCTCGATCTGTGCCGGAGGACGCAGGATGCGGGCGAGGGGACGAGCGGCGAGCGCCCCGACCGCGACAACGGACACGGTCAGGGCCGCCGTACCCGGCGAGTGGCGCCAGCCCTCGACCAGGAGCAACACCAGCAGGAACAACGCCGCGGTGAGCGCGGCAGACAGCAGGGCCAGGGTCAGGTTGGGACGGAGTGCCGGACGGTGCCGGTCCGGCGCGAGCTCGGGAGCAGCCCGTACGGCGAGCGCGGCCGGCACCGCCAGGACCGCGAACGGCACCTGCACCACGAAGATCGCCTGCCACGAGATGGCCTCGGTCAGGAGTCCGCCCGCGAACGGGCCGGTGGCCGTGCCGAGCACACCGGCCGTGATCCAGGCGCCGACACCGCGACGTTCGCCGTACTCCTCGACGAGCAGCTCGAGGCACCCCACCAGGGCCAGCGCGCCGCCCAGCGCCTGCACGCAGCGGGCCAGGATCAGGGCCTCGATCGAGTCCGCCAGCGCGCACCACGCCGAGGAGCCGGCGAACACCGCTATCCCGATGGCGCTGAGGATCCCCGGCCTCGCGCGAGTGAACGCCATGGCGGCCGGCACCGCACCGAGCCCCAGCACGAGATTGAACGCGATCAGCACCCAGGCGACCTGCGTCACCGATGCATCGAGGTGCCGCAGGATGTCGGGCAGCGCCAGCGTCACCACCGCGGAGTCGGCAAGCACCAGCCCGACCGTGACCGCGAGGAGAGGACCGACGGCGCGACGCACCGGGACATGATCGCAGTCCCCGGCACCCGTCAGGATGACGACATGGATGAGGCACGACGTCGGCTCGAGGACGAGCGCGCGCTGACGCTCGCCCGCCTGACGACCCTCACCGGCAACTTCGATGCAGTGGTGGCGGCCTCGCGGGACACCAACGCCGACGACGAGCACGACCCCGAGGGAGCGACGATCGCGTTCGAGCGGTCGCAGATCGGAGCCCTGGTCCGACAGGCCCAGCTCCACGTGGTCGAGATCGATGCAGCCATCGAGCGGCTGGACGCCGGCACCTACGGAGTGTGTCAAGGATGTGGCCACGCGATCGCGGAGGCCAGGCTCGAGGCCAGGCCGGTGGCCCGAACGTGCATCGATTGCGCGACAAGCTGAGGACCGTAAGTTGGAGGGCATGAGTGACGTCCCGACGTACCCGCTGAACGACGGCGCCGAGCTGCCCGCGATCGGGTTCGGCACCTACACCCTGCGCGGCGAGGAGGGGATCGCCGCGATCACGTCCGCGCTCGAGGCCGGCTACCGGCTGCTGGACACCGCCGTGAACTATGAGAACGAGCCCGAGGTCGGCGAGGCGCTGCGGAGATCGAGCGTCCCGCTGGACCAGGTGAAGGTGTGCAGCAAGCTGCCCGGCCGGCATCACGGGTACGACGACGCGATCCGCTCGACGCACGAGTCGCTCGAACGGCTGGGGCTGGCGAAGCTGGACCTGCACCTCATCCACTGGCCCAACCCGAGCGTGGACCGGTACGTCGAGGCCTGGCAGGCGCTGGTCGACCTGCAGCGCGACGGGCTGGTCACGAGCATCGGCGTCTCCAACTTCACCGACGCCAACCTGAAGCGGATCGTCGACGAGTCCGGGGTGACCCCCGCGGTGAACCAGATCGAGCTGCACCCCTACTTCCCCCAGCCCGAGATGCGTGCGGTCGACGCGGGGCGCGGCATCCTCACCGAGTCGTGGAGCCCGCTGGGCAAGCGGCAGGCGCCGTTCAGCGAGCCGGCCATCACCGGCCCGGCCACCCGGCTCGGCATCGAGCCCGCCCAGGTGATCCTGCGCTGGCAGGTGCAGCTCGGCTGCCTGCCGATCCCGAAGTCCGGCGCGGCCGAGCGCCAGCGCCGCAACCTCGATGTGTTCGGCTTCGAGCTCACCGAGGCGGAGATGGCTGCGATCACCGCACTCGGCCGCCCCGACGGCCGGCTCTTCGGCGGAGATCCCGAGACCCACGAAGAGATGTGACGCGGCCACGCTGGCTCACCCGCGCGTCGGCACCTCTCGGGCCACGTCGTCGGCCATCGGCTCGTAGTGCGCGAACTGGCGGGTGAAGCTGCCGGTGCCGTGAGTCGAGGAGCGCAGGTCGACGGCATACCGCGTCAGCGACAGGGCCGGCACGTGCGCGCGGACGATGGCCCGGTCACCTTGCTGGTCGGTGCCGAGCGGGCGACCGCGACGGGCCGAGAGGTCGCTCATCACGGTGCCGACCATGTTGTCGGGGATGAGGACCTCGATCTCGTCGAACGGTTCCAGCAGCACGATCGAGCCAGCGTTCGCCGCCTCCCGGAGCGCCAGCGCACCGGCACTCTGGAACGCCATGTCGGAGGAGTCGACGCTGTGCGCCTTGCCGCCGGTCAGCGTCACCCGGATGTCGACGACCGGGTAGCCGTTGCGAACCCCGCGCTCCATCTGGGCGCGGATCCCCTTCTCGACGCTCGGGATGAAGCTCTTGGGCACCGCACCGCCGACGACCCGCTCCGCGAACTCGAACCCGGCACCCTGCGGTAGCGGCTCCACCTCGATGTCACACACGGCGTACTGCCCGTGGCCGCCGGACTGCTTGACGTGCCGGCCGAGCCCGATCGCCTTGCCGCCGAACGTCTCGCGCAGGGGTACGACGAGGTCGACGGTCTCCACCGACACCCCGAACCGGTCGCGCAGCCGTTCGAGCGCCGCGTCGCCGTGCGCCTCGCCCATCGCCCAGACCACCAGCTGCCCGGTCTCCCGGTCGTTGACGATCCGCAGCGACGGGTCCTCCGCCGCCAGCCGGCCGAGCGCGGTGGAGAGCTTGTCCTCGTCGGACTTCGTGGTGGCCTCGATCGCCACCGGGTGCAGGGGCTGGGGCAGCGTCCAGGGCCGGAGCACACGCGGCGCGTCCACGGCCGACAGCGTGTCGCCGGTCTCTGCCCGGCTGAGCCGGCCGATGGTTGCGATGTCTCCGGCGACCACCCGCTTTGCCGGCTCCATGTGCTGGCCGAAGGGATAGGCGAGCGACCCGACCCGCTCGTCGTCGTCGTGGTCGTCGTGCCCGGAGCCGGCGCCGAAGAACGACGAGAAGTGGCCGGAGACGTGGACCGGGCTGTCGGCGTCGAGAGTGCCGGAGAACACCCGGACCAGGCTGACCCGGCCGACGTAAGGGTCGCTGGTGGTCTTCACCACCTCGGCGACCAGCGGCCCCTCGGGGTCGCAGGCCAGCGGGTCGGCGGCCGCGCCGCTGGGTGTGAACACCTCGGGACTGGGATGCGTCGACGGGGGCGGGAAGCCGCTCACGACCAGGTCGAGCAGCTCGGCGCACCCGACGCCGGTCGAGGAGCACACCGGCACGACCGGATGGAACGACGCCCGCTCCATCGCGCGCTCCAGGTCCTCGATGAACACGTCGGCGCCGATCTCCTCGCCGCCGAGATAGCGGTCCATCAGGGTCTCGTCCTCGGACTCCTCGATGACCGCCTCGATCAGGGTCGCCCGCTGGTCGACGGCGTCGCCGTCGATGTCCTTCCCGTCGATCAGGCCGGCCAGGCCGACCAGGACGCCGCCCTCGTTGACCGGCAGGAAGACGGGCAGCACCTTGTCGCCGAACGCGGCCTGGGCCTGCGCGAGAACGCCCGGGTAGTCGGCCCGGGGGTGGTCGAGCTTGGTCACGACCACCGCGCGCGGCATCGCCACCTGGGCGCACTCCTGCCACAGACCCGCCGTCGCGTGGTCGACTCCCTCGTTCGCGGCCACCACGAACAGCGCGGCGTCGGCGGCGCGCAGGCCGGCGCGGAGCTCGCCCACGAAGTCGGCGTACCCGGGGGTGTCGACGAAGTTGATCTTGGTGCCGTTGTGGCGCACCGGTGCAACGGCCAGCCCCATGGACCGGCCGTGGGCGCGTTCAGCGTCCTCGAAGTCCGAGACCGTGGTGCCGTCGATGACCGAACCCGCGCGGTTGACGGCGCCGGCGGTGACGAGCAACGTCTCCACGAGGGTGGTCTTGCCTGAAGAACTGGGCCCGATCAGAACGACGTTGCGAATCCCGTCGGGCCCGGACGCTTCCAGGTCGCGGCGGGCCGATCGGTGAGAGGGCTTGTCTGCCATGGAGCCACGTTGCTCCAAGCCGGTCGCGGACACAACCCCTCTCGTCGGCCCTCTTGTCGGCGCCCGCGTGTATGAATTTCGGCATGGCAGAGATCCTGTTGTTCCACCACGCCCAGGGCCTGACCCCAGGCGTCGTCGCGTTCTCCGATGAGCTGCGCGCCGCAGGCCACACCGTCCACGCGCCCGACTTCTTCGAGGGGCTCACCTTCGACACTGTCGAGGAGGGCGTCGAGCACGCCCGGTCCGTCGGCTTCGGGGCCATTGTCGACCGTGCGGTCGCCAATGCCGACGGGCTGCCCGAAGACCTTGTGTACGCAGGGTTCTCGCTCGGGGTGATGGCTGCCCAGCGGCTGGCCCAGACCCGCCCAGGTGCCCGGGCCGCCCTGTTGATCGACGGGGCCATTCCCCTGGGCGAGTTCGGGGACTGGCCCGAGGGGGTGCGGTTGCAGATCCACGGCATGGAGAACGACCCCTGGTGGGAAGAGGACCTGGAGGGCGCGAAGGACCTGGTCGCGAAGGTCGACGGTGCAGAGATGTTCCTCTACCCCGGAGACCAGCACCTGTTCGCCGACTCCAGCCTGGCGTCCTACGACGCGGAGGCGGCGGCGCTGCTCACGCGTCGGGCGTTGGAGTTCCTCAGCCGAACGTGAGGTGCAGCGCCAGGCCGACGACGGCGCACACACCGAGGGTGCGCAGCACCCCCCAGCCCCGCCAGAACAGCAGCAACCCTCCCAGCACCGCGACCGACAGCGCCGCGAGATCAAGGGCGGCGAGGTCAGGCAACTCAAGGCTCAATGGGCCAGGGTCGAACAGCTCGGTGCGGTCGAAGAGGGTGTGCAGGGCGAAGTAGAACGCGAGGTTGGCGATCACGCCGACCACGGCCGAGGTGATCCCGGTCAGTGCCGCCGAGAGCGAGTGATTGCTCCGGAGCCGCTCGACGTACGGCGCCCCGAGGAGGATGAACAGGAAGCTCGGCACGAACGTCACCCAGGTGACGATCAGCGACGCGAGCACCGCCGCGGCCCAGGGGTCCAGCCCGCCCGGGTCGCGATAGGCACCGAGAAACGCCACGAACTGGACCACCATGATCAGCGGACCGGGGGTGGTCTCGGCCAGCGCCAGACCGCGCACCATCTCACCGGGCTGAACCCAGCCGTAGACCTCCACCGCCTGCTGCGAGACGAAGGCGAGCACCGCGTACGCCCCACCGAAGGTCACTAGCGCCGCGCCCGAGAAGAACACTCCCTGATCGACGTAGACGCTGTTCCCACCGAGAGCCACGGCCGCGACAGCGACCGGAGCCGTCCACAGGATCACACCGACGACCAAGACCGTCAGCGACCGGCGTCGCGAGGGCGGTTCATGGTGGAGGGCGTCGTCGCTGATCAGCGGCGCCGGCCCGTCATCCGCCGACTGCTCCTTGGGACGGGTGAGCTCGGGGTGCCGACGTCCGAAGAACCAGCCGGCGAGCGCCGCGACCGCGATGACGACCGGGAACGGCGTCTGGAAGGCGGCCAGCGCCACGAACGACGCCACCGCAATCAAGATGAGCACCGGGTGACGGAGCCCGCGCTTGCCCAGTCGGATCAGGGCGTGCACCACGATCGCGATCACCGCCGGTGCCAGGCCGGCGAAGACGCCTTCGACCACGCGCGAGTCCCCGTACTCCACGTAGATCCCCGAGAGCACCAGCAGCGCCACCACCCCGGGCAGCACAAACAGGGTGCCGGCGATGAGAGCGCCGCGGACGCCGTTCAGCAGCCAGCCGACGTACGTCGCGAGCTGCTGCGCCTCGGGACCGGGCAGGAGGGTGCAGTACGACAGCGCAAACAGGAATCGCTGCTGACCGATCCACCGCTTCTCGTCGACCAGCATCCGCTGCATGACCGCGATCTGACCGGCCGGTCCGCCGAAGGTCTGCAGCGAGATCGCGAACCAGGCACGCGTCGCCGTACGCAGGGGGACGACGGCCACTACGTGCGAAGGCCGAAGTCGCCGAACGGCTCGTCGCGATCGCGGACGGCCTGCTTGAAGCCGGCCTCGGCGGCCCGCGCCTGGAACGCGTAGCCCTCGGGCGTGTGTCGAGCGATCCCGTCCATGAACACGCTGAGCATTTGGGTGGCGTGCAGGCCCTGGGCGTAGAGCGCCTGGTTGATCGCCAGCTTGTGCATCACCAGCTGGTTGATCGGCACCCGCGCGACCCGAGCGAGCAGGTCCTCGAAGCAGGCGTCGAGCTCGTCGGCCGGCACCGCCTCGCTGGCCAGGCCCCACTCCTTGGCGGTGCGGCCGTCGATCGAGTCGCCGGTGAGGAGCAGCCGCCGAGCCCGCTCCAGCCCGACGCGGTGCGCCCACAGCATCGAGGTCGGGACGCCCCAGACCCGCGCCGGCGGGTAGCCGATCTTGGCGTCCTCGGCGGCAACGATCAGATCGGAGCACAGCGCCATGTCGGTGCCGCCGGCCACGCAGAACCCGTGCACCTTCACCACGACCGGCTTGTCGGAGTGGAACAGCGACATGAACCCGCGCAGGTTGCGCGACATCATCTGGTAGTCGGTGACCGGGTCCCAGACAGCGTGGGGATCGTGGTTGGCCCCCAGCACGTTGAGGTCCATCGGCGACCCGGGCGGGGCCGACGCCGCCTCTGCCTCGTCGGGCCGTCCCTCCGCCGACGACACCAGGTCGTAGCCGCCGCAGAACCCGGTGCCGGCACCGCTCAGCGCGATCACGTGCACGCCGGGGTCGAGGTTTGCGCGCTCCACGCACTCGGCCAGCTCACGCGGCGTGTCGAGCGTGATCCCGTTGCCGCGCTCGGGGCGGTTGAGAGTGATCCGGGCGATCCGCCCGTCGACGTCGTAGAGCATGGTGCTGAGTGCCATGTGAGGATCCAAGCATGAGCCCGCTGGAGCTGTTCGCGATCGACGGCCTGCTCGACAACGAGGAGCGGGCGACCCGCGACACCGTCCGCCGGTACGTCGACGAGCGGGTGCGCCCGCACATCGCCGAGTGGTACGAGTCGGGCGTGGTGCCTGCCCGCGAGCTGTCCAAGGAGCTCGGCGGCCTCGGGCTGCTCGGTATGCACCTGGAGGGCTACGGGTGTGCCGGCGCGGGTGCGACTGCGTACGGGCTGACGTGCATGGAGCTCGAGGCCGGCGATTCGGGTATCCGGTCACTGGTGTCGGTGCAGGGCTCGCTGGCGATGTTCGCGATCTGGAAGCACGGGTCGGAGGAGCAGAAGCAGGAGTGGCTGCCGCGGATGGCGGCCGGCGAGGCCATCGGCTGCTTCGGGCTGACCGAGCCCGACTTCGGCTCGAATCCCGGTGGCATGCGCGCACGCGCCAAGCGCGACGGCGACGACTGGGTCCTCGACGGCACCAAGATGTGGATCACCAACGGGTCGATCGCCGATGTGGCGGTCGTCTGGGCGCGGACCGACGAGGGCATCCGCGGGTTCGTGGTGCCGACCGACAGCCCCGGCTTCTCGGCGCCGGAGATCAAGAAGAAGATGTCGCTGCGCGCATCGGTCACCTCCGAGCTGGTGCTGGACGGCGTGCGGCTGCCCGGATCCGCCGTACTCCCCGCGGTGACCGGACTGGCCGGGCCGTTGTCCTGCCTGAGCGAGGCCCGCCTGGGCATCGTGTTCGGCAGCCTCGGCGCCGCCCGCGACTGCCTGGAGGCGACGATCGCCTACGCAGGCGAGCGAGACATCTTCGACCGCAAGCTGACGTCGTTCCAGCTCACCCAGGCCAAGCTCGCCGACATGACGGTCGAGCTCGGCAAGGGGATGCTGCTCGCGCTGCACCTGAGCCGGCTGAAGGAGGGCGGCCGCCTCGACAACCCGCAGATCAGCCTCGGCAAGCTCAACAACACCCGCGAGGCGATCGCCATCGCCCGCGAGTGCCGGACCATCCTCGGCGCGGCCGGGGTGACGCTGGAGTACCCGGTGATGCGGCACGCCAACAACCTCGAGTCGGTGCTCACCTACGAGGGGACCGCCGAGGTGCACCAGCTGGTGATCGGCCAGGCCGTGACGGGCGAGTCAGCCTTCCGTTGACGGCGTCACCGCTACCGCTTCGACCTCGACCAGCTGATCGGGGTAGCCCAGAACGGCCACACCGAGCAGCGTGCTCGGCGGATCGTGGTCGCCGAAGGCGGCGCTGATGACCTCCCAGGCCGCCACCAGATCGGCGCGGTCGGAGGAGGCGACGTACACCGTGGTCTTGGCGACGTCGTTGAGCGAGCAGCCCGCGGCGTCGAGTGCGACCCGGAGGTTGCGCATCACCTGGTCGGCCTGGGCCGCGGGGTTGCCTGGGTGGACGACCTCGCCGGTCTCGCCGAGCGGGCACGCGCCCGCCGTGAAGACCAGGTGGCCGGGCACCCTGGCTGCGTACGCGTAGGGCACGTCCTGGGACAGACAAGGGGCTCGGACCAACTCGACCTTGCTCATGGGGTGAGGCTAGGCGACGTCCTCCGGGACCTCGCCGAACGCGAACCGGTTGCCTTCCGGCGTGAGGAACACGCCGAACTCCAGCTCATGGCCGTAGTCGCTCATTCGCTTGCGCCGAGCGCCTCGGCGACGCGGAAGGCGGACCCGCGATCAGCGCGTGGAGGACGGTGAACCCGCGGGCCAGCGCCGCTGGTCGGCCCTCGAGTGCTCGATCCGCACCTCGGTCGGCGACGTTTCCATCGCCACGGCCAGAGGCTATGCCGCGGCGCGCCTCTCCGTAGCGGAGGCGAACCCCAGCCAGGTGTGCCGGTTGCCGGACCAGCACCAGCCGACCTTGGGTGCGCCCTTGCGCTCCCGCCCGTCCCGCCCGATGCCACCGCTGATCCAGATCGCAGGCGTGCGGGCGTCGAGCCCGCGCGGCCCGGGCTTCCGCGAGGCGATCGTCATGAAGCAGCGGTTCCGCTCCAGGCGCTCGGGCTCCTGGAGCAGCCAGCAGATGCCCTCGCTGATCGTCAGCGGGGTGCGCCCCCGGGTCTCGATCGCGGGCAGCGCCTCGTCCGGACTCCAATTGAGCATGTCGTCGCCACGGTCGATGCCGGCCACGACGTACAGCGGAGCAGCAGGTACGTCGAGATCGGCACGGGGCGCGAACTCGTCGAGGTCGGGCATGTCGACGACCACGAAGCCCGGCTTGTCGTTGAGGCAGAGCAGCGGGGCCAACCGGCTCGCCGGCACCAGGTCGGGGTGCACGACCAGGACTCCGTCGGGGAGCCCGACGGCGAGCTCGCGGAAGGCATCGGGGTCGAGCCCCGCGAGGGCGGGCACGCCCAGGTCGATCAGTCGGTCGACCTGTTCAGACAGGGGAGATGGCACGGGGTACCAACGCACCCGGTCTGCCGAAAGTTCCCGCCACAGCGCCGTCCGAGCTCCCCAGAAAGTACTTCCGCGCGCACTGTCGTATCGGCGTGGTCGTGTTCGTGGAGGGGTAGAAACACCTGGACCCCTCACGAAAGGCAGCACCCATGGCCACCATCGCAGTGCACGAGTTCATCTCCCTCGACGGCGTCTTCGAGAGCCCGACCTGGACATTCGACTACGGCTTCGACCCGAAGATGGGCGAAACCCTCGGCGCGATCACGGGCGCCTCCAACACGATCCTGTTGGGCCGCACGACCTACGAGATGTTCGCCCCGGCCTGGCGGGACCGCACGGCCGAGGACGACCCCGGCGCGCCGTACTTCAACGACAACGAGAAGTTCGTGGTCGGTGCGACCGAGCTGTCGGAGGAGTGGAACAACACCACCCCGCTCGGCGGCTACGACCCGGACGCCATCAGGAGGCTCAAGGAGGAGCGGGAGGGCGTCATCTACATCTCGGGCAGCGGCCAACTGGTCCGTGGACTGCTCAAGGAGGGCCTCGTCGACGACCTGCATCTGTTCGTCTATCCGGTCGCACTGGGCGAGGGCGAGCGGTTCTGGAAGGACGGCGTCGACCCGACGAAGCTGGCACTCAAGGCCACCGACGCCTACGAGAACGGGGTCGCCCACCTCAACTACGGCCCGGCCTAGGTCCTCGCGGTGGACCGGCTCGCTTATTGTCGGGCGGACCGGTTCACGGTGCATTAATCTGCGCTGAGTGACCGAGACCGTGGGCGGGAGGGCCAACCCGACGGCGATCCGGGTACGCCTGCTCTCGCTCGGGGTTTACGTCGGCGCGCTGGCGGCGTACATCGCCCTGATCGGTATCCCCAAGCAGTCCTACATGGCGATTCTCTGGCTCTGGCTGCTCAGCATCGCGTGGGACGTCCGCAAGCCGGTCCGCGAGCATCTCGCCTTCGTGCGCGACTGGTCGATCCCGGTGGCGCTGCTGATCGTCTACCTCTACAGCCGAGGCATCTCCGACGACCTCGGCTTCGCCAGCGTGCACGTCACCGAGCCGATCGACGCCGACCGCTGGCTGTTCGCGGGCACCCTCCCCACCGAGTGGCTGCAGGCACACCTGTGCGGGGACCCGTGCATTCGGGCCACCTCGCCGGCCTGGTACGACGTGGCGCTGACGACCGTCTACTACACCCACTTCTTCGCGGGCCTCTCGATCGCGGTATACCTGTGGGTGCGCAACCGGCCGGAGTGGATCCGCTACATGCGCCGGTACGTCACCCTCAACTTCGTCGCTCTCGTCATCTACATCGTCTACCCGATGGCACCCCCGTGGATGGCCTCGCGAGACGGGTACCTCACCGGTGACATCTCCCGGATCACCGGCCGCGGCTGGTGGGAGTTCGGTCGTGGCGGCGGCAAGGGCGGCGGCAGCGCGCACGACAGCTTCTCGGCGGTGGGCAACCAAGTCGCGGCGATGCCCTCGCTGCACGCCGGCATCTCGATCCTGGTCGCCTGCTACCTGATCTCCCGGCTGACCAGCCCCTGGCGCTGGCTGATGGTGCTCTATCCGGTCGCGATGTCGTTCATGCTCGTCTACTACGCCGAGCACTACGTCGTCGACATCATCGCCGGCGGTCTGTGCGTCGCGCTCGTGATGATCGGCTGGACGGCATGGGAGCGCCGACGGGGGCAGCGCCCGCTGGCGGACGATCGTGAAGTTGAACCGCGCGGTCCCGAGGGTCTGCATCAGCCGGACCCAGACCGGCAGCACCATCTCGGCGCCACGCGCGGTGGAGAGGTCGCCGAGGTCGATGACGTCGGTGTGCCCTAGCTCGACCAGCAGGGCGTTGGCGGTCGCCTTCGCGTCAGCGTCGTCACCCGATACGAACACGCTGCCTCGTCGGAGAGCGGTCCGGGCTCCACGATGAGCTCGGCGGCCATGGTGTTCAGCGCCTTCACGCTGCGCGAGCCCTGCCGCGATGGTCCGACCCGCTGCTCCGGTGCCGAGCACTGCGTGGGTCATGAGGCCTCCTCGACATCGACTTCTCCGGGCGATCGGGTCCGGCTGGGTCTTCGCCTTTCACCAGGTGGGCGCGGCGATCGCGACCTTCGGCGCCGGCGCGATCCGGGACTCGACCGGGAGCTACGGCGGCGCGTGCTGGACCGCGGCCA
>CAWABG010000017.1:0-28365 GCA_963780245.1 uncultured Actinomycetota bacterium | reverse complement strand
CAACGGTGGCCCCACCGAGCAGGACGCCGGCTTCGAGTTCGGCGGCTGGGAGCGACCGTTCTGGGGCGAGGAGTCCGGCAAGGTGATCGAAGCCGATGTCCAGGGTTGCGACGCGCTGTTGTTCGGCCACACGACGTACGACATCTTCCGCGGGCACTGGCCGACCCAGACCGACGAGGTCGGACAGGTCTTCAACCGAGTCCCGAAGTACGTCGCCTCCCGAGGCACGCCGGAGCTGTCCTGGGACCGCAGCACCCAGCTCACCGACGCCGCCGACGACGTCCGCGACCTGCGCGAGCGCCATGAGCAGATCCACACGTGGGGCAGCGTCGACCTGCTGCAGACACTGTTCGTCGAGGGTCTGGTGGACCGGGTGAACCTCTGGGTGTGTCCCGTGGTGATCGGGACTGGCAAGAGGTTCTTCCCCGAGGGCTCCGCGGCCACCCGGTTCGAGCCGCTCGAGCCGCCGACGTCGTACCCAGAGGGGATCCTGCGGCTGCGCTACCTGCGCCTCGACGGCCCGCCAGAGACGGCGTAGCTCAAAAGCGGGCGGGCTCCCGGTACTCGCCCCACTCCAGGCGGAGCGCGTTGCAGATCTCCCCCAGCGTCGCCTCGGCGCGTACGGCGTCGAGCATTGGCTCGATCATGTTGGCGTCGGTGCGACCGACCTCGACGAGGTGCTCGAGCTTGCTCGCCACCGCCTCCTCGTCGCGACGGGCCCGACGATCGGTGAGCTTCCGCACCTGCTCGGTCTCGACCTCGTGGGAGACCCGGAGGATCTCCAGGTCGTGGGTGACCGAGTCGGTGTGGCAGTTGACGCCGACGATCTTCTTGTCGCCCTTCTCGAGGGCCACTTGGTACTGGAACGCCGCCTCGGCGATCTCGGTCATGAACCAGCCGTCCTCGATGCCGCGCAGCAGGCCCTCGGTGACCGGCCACTCCTTGTCTCGCATCGCCTCGGCCAGGCCGTCGACGTTGTCGTGGGTGAGAGTGGACCCGCCCATCGAAAGAATCTTGTCGAAGATCGCGTTGGCCTCGGCCTCGATCTGGTCGGTGAGCGCCTCGACGTAGTAGGACCCGCCGAGCGGATCGGCGACGTTGACGACGCCGGTCTCCTCCATGATCACCTGCTGGGTGCGCAGCGCGATCTCCGCGGCCATCTCCGAGGGCAGCGCCAGGGTCTCGTCGAGAGCGTTGGTGTGCAGCGAGTTGGTGCCGCCGAGCACTCCGGACAGGGCTTCCAAGGCCGTACGGACGACGTTGTTGTAGGGCTGTTGGGCGGTCAGCGACACCCCCGCGGTCTGGGTGTGGAACCGCAGCATCTGGGCCTTCTCGCTGTTCGCACCGAACACGTCTCGCATCCAGCGCGCCCAGATCCGACGAGCCGCCCGGAACTTTGCGATCTCCTCGAAGAAGTCGAGGTGCGCGTCGAAGAAGAACGACAGGCCGGGCGCGAACTCGTCGACGTCGAGGCCTCGGGAGAGCCCGAGCTCGACGTACCCGAAACCGTCGGCGAGCGTGAACGCCAGCTCCTGCGCGGCCGTCGAGCCTGCCTCGCGGATGTGGTAGCCGGACACCGAGAGGGGCTTGTAGGCGGGGATCTGCTCGACGCAGTACTCCATCAGATCGCCGATCAGCCGCAGGTGGGGCTTCGGCCCGAAGATCCACTCCTTCTGGGCGATGTACTCCTTGAAGATGTCGGTCTGCAGGGTGCCGTTGAGCTTGTCGGTGTCGACGCCCGCGCGCTCGGCGGCCACGATCATCATGCAGAAGATCGGCACGGCCGGGCCGCTGATCGTCATCGACGTGGTGACGTCGGCCAGGTCGATCTCTCCGAACAGGATCTCCATGTCGGCGGCCGAGTCGATGGCCACACCGCAGTGTCCGACCTCGCCGAGCGAGCGCGGGTCGTCGGAGTCGCGGCCCATCAGGGTGGGCATGTCGAACGCGACGCTGAGCCCGCCGCCACCACGGCCGAGGATCATCTTGAACCGCTCGTTGGTGTGCTCGGCGCTGCCGAAGCCGGCGAACTGGCGGATCGTCCAGGTGCGGCCGCGGTTGCCGCTCGCGTGCAGGCCACGGGTGAACGGGAACTCACCTGGCCACTCGGAGTCGTCGGTGCCGTAGGCCGGCTCGACCTCCGAGCCGCTGAGTGTGGTGAAGTCGGCGTCCCGGAGGCGGGAGTTGGCGTAGCGCTGTTCCCAACGGGAGCGAGCGGTTCCACCGGGGAGGTCGGTGCTCATACCAAGATAGTAGGACGTCCTACTATCTTCGCCAAGTCCAGCGGAACAGCTGACCGCCCCGCACCTCCACCTCGACCGGCGGGCGCGGCGTGGGCACGTGCTTCAGGTGCGCGAGCAGCTGCGACCGACCGCGGACCTCGGTCTTGCCGTCGTCGAACCGGACATACGGGTGCAGCAGCGGCCGGAGGTCGCCCCACTCCTGCTGGTCCATGAGGTTCCAGACCTCCGCTGCGGGCGCGGGCAGCTCCGGCAGCTCGTGCAGCATCTTCGGAGTGCACATCCGCCACGCGTCGATGACGAACTCGCGCATCTCCTCGTCCTCCAGCCGGGGCAGGTGGGCGCAGACCCACTGGTAGCGGAGATCCGAGGTGGGCGGCAGGAAGAACGTCTCGGGGTCCGAGGCGACCAGCCCGTCGCGCTCGGCCTTCGGGAAGCCGAACCCCATGTCCTTCTCGTCGCGCGAGAACGCGCAGTAGACGATCTGCTTGACCCTGAACTTCCAGCGGCCGCGGACCTGGACCTCGTAGCTGCGGGGCAGCGGCAGCGCCACGCTGCGCACGGCGTCGGCGTCGGTCACCCCGACAGCCTAGAAGTCGCCGGCTGCCGCGCGGATCGGCCGCAGGATCTCGGAGAGCTCGCGGAGCGCGGGTTCGTCGAGCGACTCGAGCCCGAAGTCGGCGACCACCAGGTCCTTCGTGGCTCGCTCGACGAGCGCCCGACCCTTCGGGGTGATCTCGGCGAGCACGGCGCGACCGTCGTCGGGGTGCGGCTGGCGGTTGATCAGCCCGGCGGCCTCGAGCCGCCGCACGATCGAGGTGACCGAGGTCGGGTGCACCTGGAGCCGCTCGCCCATCTTGCCGAGCGGCAGCGAGCCCCGCGACGAGAACACCAGCAGCACCAGCGCTTCGTAGCGGGCGAACGTGAGCCCGTGCGGCTTGAGCAACGCGTCGAGCCGGCCGATCACCAGCTGCTGGACGCGCATCAGCGAGGTGACCGCATGCATCGGGGGTACGCCGTCCCAGCGGTCGCCCCACTGCCGGGCGGCCTCGTCGATGGGATCGAACGGGAGGGTCATCGAGGTCCTATTTCGGTCAGCACTGCCTAGTTCACCATGCGCGGGCCGCGGAGGCCCGACCGCTGGACGACCCGCTGGATCGCCTTGTCACGCTCGTCGGGGCGACCGACGTACCGGATGTCGCGCAGTCCTTGCTCCTGCGCGGCGGACTCGAAGACGAAGTGGCCGTACCCCAGGACCCTTCCGATGAGGGGCTTCTTCACGGCGATGTCGAGAATCCGGTGCAGCGGCATCGTGGCCAGGTTGGACGTCAGCACGCCGTTGATCCGGAACACCCGCATGTTGGTCACCACGAACCGGTCGCGGTGCTCACGCAGGCCGCCCCAGATCGCGTGCAGGATGAGGAGGAACGCGACGATCAGCATCAGCCAGGCGAGGTTGAAGCTGACGAACGGCGAGCCGACCAGCAGCGCCACTGCGGCCACCGCCTCGATGGCGGGCTTGAGGTAGGCCACCCAGTGGTGGCGTACCTCGTCGACGATGACCTCACCCTCTTCGCGCAGCAGGTGCTTGGCGATGTTGGGGTCGCTCAGCGACGAGACGATGCCCATGTCTCACCCATCAGTTGCCGAGGGCATCGAAGAAGTCGATGACCCCCCTGAAGAACTCCTCGGTCACGCCCCAACCGCCCTCGGCGGCGTTCGCCATCCCGCTGGGCTCCGTGAGCATCCAAAAGCCGAGGAACACGACGACCACCACGAGGATGATCTTCTTGGCGTTCATTGGGCAGGGTTCTCCGTCCTGGCCGAGAGCAGGGATCTCCACATTGGTATCAGTTAGCGCGATCGCTACGACGGAGGCGCGCCTTCCACCCAGGCGTTCGTGCGCTCCCAGAGCGCGGCCCCAGCGTCGACCTTTGCGGCTTCAGCAGAGGCGTCCGCGACCGCCGAACGCCGGTGATAGGCACCCGGCTACCGCCTCGGGCGAGGTCGCGCAGAACACCGTGGTGCGCGCGCCCGTCTTCGGGGACGCGAGCGCCCGGCGCTCCAGCGGAGCGGCGAGCTTGCGCAGCCGGGCCAGCACCGGTGCGGTCTCCAGCCCTCGATCGGCGACCTTCGTGTAGACCGAGCCCGGGTGCAGCGAGTAGCCGTGCAGGCCGTAGAAGGCGTAGCGCCGCTCGATCTCGGCGGCCTCGTGCACGAGCGCCAGCTTGGAGGTGCCGTAGGCGTCCCAGGAGTCATACGGCGTCACGCCGGCCTCGAGCCAGTCGTTCCTGCCTCGCGCGTGGAGCTTCGAGACCACGTTGACCACGCGCGCCTCGCCTTCGCTCGCGGCGGTGGAGAGCAGGTCCGGGAGCAACAGCCGGGTCAGGTGGGCGGTGCCGAGGTAGTTGGTGCGCCAGTGGATCTCGTGGCCGTCGAGGAGCTGGGGCTCACGCCACTTGCCGCGCAGGTCGAGGTGGATGCCGGCGTTGTTGACCAGGACGTCGAGCCGGTCGCTCGTCGTACCCAGCCAGGCCACGAACGCCCGCACCGAGTCGGCGTCGGCGAGGTCGAGCGGGTGGAAGTCGTCGGTCGGCGTGCCCGACCGACGAGTGGTGATCACCCGGCCGTGCTCGCGCAGGGCGGCGGCGGTGGCCTCGCCGAGCGAGCCGGGCCCGGCTCCGGTGACGACGAAGACCTTGTGGTCAGGCATCGGTGACGGACTCGATCAGGTCGTCGGCCGCCGAGTACGGGTCGCGCTCCCCCGCCACCACCGAGGCCGCGAGGTCATCGAGCTCAGAGCGCCCGTGGACGTCGCCCCACTTGGCGCGCAGCGCGGTCACCGCGATCGCCTCGATCTCGTCCCGAGCCCGGCGGGTACGACGGCGCTCCATCTCGCCGGAGGACTCCAGGTAGGTGCGATGACGGTCGAGCTCGGTGACGACCTCGTCGACCCCCTCGCCGGTCTGCGCCACGGTCTTGATGATCGGCGGCGTCCAGGCGCCATCGGGGCGCTCTCCCAGTGCGATCATGCCGCGCAGGTCGCGGCGTACCTGGTCGGCGCCGTCCCGATCGGACTTGTTGATGACGTAGATGTCGCCGACCTCGAGGATGCCGGCTTTCGCGGCCTGGATGCCATCGCCCATGCCGGGCGCGAGCAGCACCATCGTGGTGTCGGCGAGCCCGGCGATCTCGACCTCGCTCTGGCCGACTCCCACCGTCTCGATCAGGATCACGTCGCAGCCGGCCGCGTCGAGCACACGAAGCGCCTGCGGGGTCGCCCAGGCCAGGCCGCCGAGGTGTCCGCGGGAGGCCATCGACCGGATGTAGACCTCGCGGTCGAGGGCGTGGTCCTGCATCCGCACCCGGTCGCCGAGCAGCGCGCCACCGGAGAACGGGGACGACGGATCGACGGCAAGCACGCCCACCCGCTTGTCCTGCTTGCGGAGCTCGGTGACCAACGCGTTGGTCGAGGTCGACTTGCCCACCCCGGGCGAGCCGGTGATGCCGATGACCTGCGCGTTTCCGGTGTGCGGGCCGAGTGCCGCCATCACCTCGCGCAGCAGCGGCGACTCGTCCTCGACCAGCGAGATCAGCCGAGCGACCGCGCGGGCCTCGCCCTCACGGGCTCGTCCGACGAGGTCGTCGGCCGAATGTTCAGCTCTTCGGGACACGCACGATCAGCGCATCGCCCTGGCCACCGCCACCACAGAGCGCCGCCGCACCAACGCCGCCGCCGCGACGCTGCAGCTCGAGCGCCAGGTGGAGCACGATCCGGGCGCCGGACATGCCGACCGGGTGGCCCAGCGCGATCGCGCCGCCATTGACGTTGACCTTGGCGTTGTCGAGGCCGAGCTCACGGGCCGACGAGATGCCGACCGCGGCGAACGCCTCGTTGAACTCGACCAGGTCGAGGTCGGTGGGCGCGATGCCCTCCTTCTCGCACGCCTTGGCGGTCGCCACGGCCGGCTGCAGCTGCAGCGTCGAGTCCGGGCCGGCCACCATCGCGTGCGCGCCGATCTCGGCCAGCCACTCGAGGCCGAGCTCCTCGGCCTTGGCCTTGCTCATCACCACGACGGCGCAGGCGCCGTCGGAGATCTGGGAGGCGGAGCCGGCGGTGATGGTGCCCTCCTTGTTGAACGCGGGCCGCAGCTTGCCGAGCGACTCCGCGGTGGTGTCACCACGCACGCCCTCGTCCTGGGAGACCACGACCGGGTCGCCCCTGCGCTGCGGGATCTCGACCGGGACGACCTCGTCGTCGAAGACACCGTTCTTCCAGGCGGTCGCAGCCTTCTGGTGCGACTGGGCCGAGAACTCGTCCTGCTCCTCGCGGGTCAGGTTGGCGGCAGCGGCGTTGCACTCCTCGGTCAGCAGGCCCATCGCCTGCTGCGTGATCTGGTCGAACAGGGCGTCGTAGGCCATCGAGTCGACCAGCGTTGTGTCGCCGTACTTGAAGCCCTCACGGGACTTCGGCAGCAAGTGCGGCGCGTTGGTCATCGACTCCATGCCGCCCGCGACGATGATCTCGGCCTCGCCGGCGCGGATCAGCTGGTCGGCGGTCGCGATCGCGTTGATGCCGGAGAGGCAGACCTTGTTGATCGTGATCGAGGGCAGCGACAGCGGCAGCCCGGCGGCGATACCCGCGGTGCGGGCAGGGTTCTGCCCGGCCCCAGCCAGGATGACCTGGCCCATGATCAGGTAGTCGACCTTGTCTCCGTCGACGCCCGCCTTCTCGAGGGCGCCCTTGATGGCCACACCGCCGAGCTCAGCGGCCGAGAGGGACTTCAGGCCGCCGAGCAGGCGGCCGATCGGGGTACGAGCCCCGGCGACGATGACAGATCCGGACATCAGGAATGCCTCCACAGACGTTGGTATTGCTGGCGACGATACCCACGAGTCACTTCGTGAGCGAGAGTGTCCACGAGCTCACCCGTGCGGCACTTGTCACACCGGGTCGCGCGGATCCGCACGAGGCACCACCATGTGCGCCATGGATATCGCTGCACACCTCTTCACCGCGATCGACCACGTCGGCATCGCGGTCCCGGACCTCGACGAGGCGATCGCGTTCTACGGCGACACGTTCGGCATGCGGCTGGTCCACGAGGAGGTCAACGAGGAGCAGGGCGTCCGCGAGGCGATGATCGCCGTAGGCGATTCCGGTTCCTGCATCCAGCTGCTGGCCCCGCTCGACGAAGACTCCACGATTGCAAAGTTCCTCGACCGCTCCGGCCCCGGCGTGCAGCAGATGGCCTACCGGGTCACCGACCTGGAGCAGGTCAGCGCGATCCTGCGCGAGCGCGGCGTACGCCTGCTGTACGACGCCCCCAAGCGCGGCACCTCGGACTCGCGGGTGAACTTCATCCACCCGAAGGACGCGGGTGGGGTGCTGGTCGAGTTGGTCCAACCCGCCGCCGCCCACTGAGACCTGGCGTCCGCCACTGTTACTCGCGGGTAAATTGCCCGCTGTCCGGTTCCACCGATCCAAGGGAGTACGACGTCGTGCAGCACATCCTCGACGCCATCGAGTCCGACCAGGCAACCGGCGAGGACTTCGCCACCCTGGAGATCCCCGAGTCCTACCGGGCCGCCTTCGTGAAGAAGGACGAGACCGAGATGTTCGAGGGCATCCCCAGCAAGGAGAAGGACCCGCGCAAGTCGCTGCACGTCGACGAGGTCGCGCTGCCTGAGCTCGGCCCGGGCGAGGCGCTGGTGGCGGTGATGGCCAGCGCGATCAACTACAACACCGTCTGGACCTCCATCTTCGAGCCGCTGTCGACGTTCGGCTTCCTTGAGCGCTACGGCCGGCTCTCCCCGCTGACCAAGCGGCACGACCTGCCCTACCACGTGGTCGGCTCCGACCTTTCCGGCGTGGTGCTGAAGACCGGCGAGGGCGTGAACCGGTGGAAGCCGGGCGACCGGGTCGTGGCGCACTGCCTGTCGGTCGAGCTCGAGAGTCCCGACGGCCACAACGACACGATGCTCGACCCCGAACAGCGGATCTGGGGCTTCGAGACCAACTTCGGCGGCCTGGCCGACATCGCCATGGTCAAGGCCAACCAGCTGATGCCCAAGCCCGAGCACCTCACCTGGGAGGAGGCCGCCTCCCCCGGCCTGGTCAACTGCACGGCGTACCGCCAGCTGGTCAGCAAGAACGGCGGCGACATGAAGCAGGGCGACAACGTGCTGGTCTGGGGCGCCTCCGGCGGTCTCGGGGGGTTCGCGACGCAGTACGCGCTCAACGGCGGCGCCACTCCGATCTGCGTGGTCTCCAGCGACGACAAGGCGGACATCTGTCGCTCGATGGGCGCGGATCTGATCATCAACCGTAACGAGGAGGGCTACAAGTTCTGGAAGGACGAGCACACCCAGGACCCCAAGGAGTGGAAGCGGTTCGGCGCCCGGATCCGCGAGCTCACCGGCGGTGAGGACATCGACATCGTCTTCGAGCACCCCGGCCGCGAGACGTTCGGCGCATCAGTGTTCGTCACTCGCAAGGGCGGCACGATCACGACTTGCGCGTCCACGTCGGGCTACATGCACGAGTACGACAACCGCTACCTGTGGATGAGCCTCAAGCGGATCATCAGCTCGCACTTCGCCAACTACCGCGAGTCGTGGGAGGCCAACCGGCTGATCGCGAAGGGCGCGATCCATCCCACGCTGTCGCGCACCTACCCGCTCGAGGACGTCGGTCAGGCAGCGCTCGACGTCCACCAGAACGCCCACCAGGGCAAGGTCGGTGTGCTCTGTCTGTCGCCGGAGCAGGGTCTCGGCGTCCGCAACCAGGAGCTCCGCACCCAGCACGAAACCGCGATCAACCGGTTCCGCGGCGTCTGAGACGCCTCCTATTCAAATCCCGCCGTCCGCGCTGGGTTCTCTCAGCCGGATCGGCCATCATGGTGCCCGTCTGCAAACCCCCAGCCGAGACGAGGAACTTCCCCATGACTAACCAGGGCCTGTCCATATTCGACGACGAGCCCGAGGACGGCGAAAGCCGCGAACCAGAGGCTAAGGGAGACGTCGAGGCGACCCAGGTGATCCCGGTGGTGCAAACGGCGCCCGAGCCGACGCCAGAGCAGACCCAGCGGCGCCCGGTGATCCCCCCCGCGGCACCGACAGCTGCCCCGCCGTCGCAGCCCACCTCGGCCGGCACGCCCACCTTCCCGGTGATTAAGCGCAACGGCTACGACCGCGCGGCGGTCGACGCCAAGGTGCGCCAGTTGAGCAGCGAGAAGGCCGGGCTCAGCGCCAGCCTCACCGACTCCGAGCAGCGGGTTCTGCAGCTCGAGGCCGAGCTGGCCCAGGCCCGCGACGAGCTGTCCGAGCAGGAGTCACCGTCGTACGCCGGGCTGGGGGGCCGGGCCAGCTCGATGCTGCGGCTCGCCGAGGAGGAGGCAGACGAGATCCGCGGCTCCGCCGCGGCCGAGGCCGTACAGATCCGCGCCCAGGCCACCGCCGACGCCAAGGCGATCCGGGCGGAGGGAGCCCGCGAGGCGGAGGACATCCGGGTGGTGCAGCTGCAGGAGCTCGACGAGCACCGCAACCGGCTGATCAAGGACGCCGAGCAGGAGAAGACGCTGGCCCAGAGCGAGGCCGCCGACATGATCGCGGCCGCCAAGCGGGAGGCGGACCAGTTGCGGCTCGCCAGCCAGCAGGAGGCCAACGAGCTGCGCACCTCCGCGACCCGCGACGTGGAGCAGGCCCGGGCCGCCGCCGACCGTGAGGTGATGGAAGCCCGACGCACCCTTGCCGTGGAGAAGGAGCGGCTGGCCCGCGAGGCCACCGACCACCACAGCAGCGCGATGGTCGAGACCCAGCGCCTGGTCCAGGAGGCCGAGGAGCGGGCGTCGGCGGCCGAGGAGCGGGCTCGCGCGGCCACCAAGCAGGCCGGCGAGGCGCGGACGGCCGCACAGTCGGAGGCCGAGGCCATGCTCACGCGGGCCCGCCGCGAGGCCGAGCAGGTCATTGCGTCCGCGCAGACCCAGGCCGAGGCGATCACCAGCAACGCCGATGCCGACGCGCAGCGCGAGGTCGCGGCCACCCGGGCCGAGCTCGATCGGCTGACCAAGCGCCGCGACGCGATCACCTCCCAGCTCGCCTCGCTGCGCGACGTCGTGGCCGGGTTCGCGGAGGACGAGAGTTGAGTGACTCGGCGCCCCCGGATGGGGACGCCGACGCCCTGGTCGAGGACGAGTCGCGTGAGCCCCGGTCGCGCGCCGCGCTGAGGGCCTTGCGGGCCGAACGGCGGGCCGGGGCCGCGGCGGCGGCCGGAGCGCTTGCCGACCTCGGGGACCCCGGCGAACCGTTCCAGCGTCACTCGGCCTTCTTCATGGGCTTCACCGGCGGCCTTGGTCTGCTGACGGCGTACTTCCTGTTCACCGCGCTGACCGGCATCAGCTCGGTCCTGCTGCTGATCGTCGTATCGCTGTTCCTGGCGTGTGGTCTCAACCCGTCGGTGGAGTTCCTGGAGCGGCGGGGACTCGCCCGGCCCTGGGCCGTCGCATCGGTGATCGTGTCCGCGCTCCTCGGGCTGGCGCTGTTCCTGGTCGCGATCGTCCCGGTCATCACCGACCAGGTGGCGGCGCTCAGCGACAACGTGCCGGGCTGGCTGGACGACCTGCGCGGCAACGCGCGGATCCAGGAGCTCGACCAGGAATACGACATCATCGAGAAGATCCAGAGCTACGTCACCGACGGGGACTTCCTGGGAACGCTGTTCGGCGGCGCGCTGGGATTCGGGCTGAAGATCCTCTCGGCGCTGTTCAACGCGTTCATCATCTTGGTGTTGACCCTCTACTTCCTGGCCTCGCTCGACACCACCAAGAAGGCGATCTACCGGCTCGCCCCCGCCTCGCGCCGCGACCGGGTGACCAAGCTCGGCGACCGGGTCATCCACAACATCGGCGGCTACGTCTCCGGCGCGTTCATCGTCGCGATGTGCGCCGGCATCACCTCTTTGGTCTTCCTGTTCGCCATCGGTCTCAGCGAGTACGCCGTCGCGCTGGCGTTCGTGGTCGCCGTCCTCGACGTGATCCCGATGATCGGCGCGACGATCGGCGCCGTCATCGTGACTGCGATCGGGTTCGCCACCGACGTGAAGATCGGCATCGCCTGCGCGATCTTCTACCTGATCTACCAGCAGGTCGAGAACTACGTGATCTACCCACGGGTGATGAAGCGCTCGGTCGACGTCCCCGGCGCGGTCACCGTGATCGCCGCGCTCGTCGGCGCCGCGCTGCTCGGCGTGGTGGGAGCGCTGCTCGCGATCCCGACCGCTGCCGCCGTACTGCTGGTGATGCGCGAGGTCGTGGTCAAACGGCAAGACACGCGCTAACCCGTCGGGTCGGCGTGGTTTCAGCGCCCCAAGACGATGTCGGTGAGCACGCTGTCGGCGGGGAGTTGGCCGACCTCGTCGGAGAAGAACACCCGCCACTTGCCGTCGACCAACCCGCACAGCGCCCAGGCGGGGTCGACCTGCGGGATCGCGTGGAACGTCAGCGGCTGGGTGCCGGCACCGGTGCAGTCGGTGGCCTCGCCGTCGACCTGCACGGTCGGCTTGACGCCGTAGTCCTGGCTCGCCACCTGCACCACGTGGTACGTCGTGCCCCGCACCGACGCGACTGCCGCACACGGCTCGTCGGCCGTCGGCTCGGTCTCCTCGGCGGTGGGGTCGTCACCCGCGTTGCTGACAGCGGCTGGACCGCCCGAACAGGCGGCCGCTCCGACCAGAAGAAATGCCACGACCACCGCGAGGGGGACGAGGGTGCGGTGGCGGGCGGACATCCCTGCCAATGTACCGAGCGAGCCCTAAGCGTTCCTGAGAAAACGCGATCATCCCTGCGGGCCGATGAACGAGTCGAACATCGCCCCTTTACCGCCCATCGGGCCGTAGATCACCGCGGAGATCCCGCCGACCGCCCACGGGCGGGCGAGCTCCGGCGTGAGCGTGATCGTCTCGAAGCCGTTCAGCGTCGTGGCGCTCAGGTCGATGCCGGGGCACACGAAGTGCACGACGTGGCGATCCGTCACCTTCCCGTTGTCGGTCGTCATCTCGAGCACCACCCACTCGGACTCGACGATGTTGGCCGTGGGGCACTGGTCCTTCGAGGGGCCGGCCACCGCGACGTGGCGGAAGTAATCGTCGGTCGCGGCCCGGCCGACCCAACCCGCGTAGGTCAGCGTGGCCGGGACGCTCGCATCGTCCATGTCGTCCTTGCGGTAGGCGCACACCGTCATCGACGTGGGCTTGAGCTCGGCAGCGAGTGGCCCGTCGTGCTCGATGCTGCCGCCGGACTCGATCTCCGAGAGACACATCTCCCCGCCGTCGGCTGAGTCGAGGATCCGCTCCCGCAGGGCAGCGTCCGTGCTCGCGACGGTCAGCGTGCTCCCGTTGACCTCGACGGTCTCCTGGACGAAGCCGCCCCCGAGGTCGACGGTGCCGACCTCCACGTCGGCGCCGAGCCAGACGTACGGCACGTGCGGGAGGTCCGGCCGGTTGTCGGGGTACGGCACGCACACGTCGGTCATCGCGATCGGCCGGCCGACGTACCCGACCTGACCGGGGATCTCGTTGGTGGGCAGGCGCCGGCCGTCAGCGTCCAGCATCTGTTCCGGGAAGCACGAGACCACGTCTCGGCCGCTCGCCATCGGTGCGCCGCCGTACCCCCATTCGGCCGGGACGTCCACGCGCATATCGGCCCAGTACTCGGTGCGCCACTCGCCGGACACATCCACGACGGCTGGTTCCCCGTTTCCGTCGCCGGGCGGCTCCGGAGGGGTGTTGTCGAGCGCCGCGATCACGGTGACAGCGGCGACCGAGGCCGCGGCGAATCCGGCCGCCAGCCAGCCCCGCTGCCGCCGGCGTACGGACGCGGTCGCGCTCCGAGCCACCGGTGCCGTCACATCGACGTCCGCTGCTCGGCGCTCCAGCCCGTCCCGCATCAGCCGGTCCAGGTCGGCGTTGTCAACCATCGGAGCGCTCCTGTCTCTCCAGCTCGTCGCGAAGTGCGGCGAGTGCGCGGTGGACGTGGGAGCGGGCGGTCGGCTCGGTGACGCCGAGGATCGCGGCGATCTCGGAGTACTCGAGGTCCTCGTAGTAGCGCAGCACCACCGCCGCCCGTTGCTGGGGCGGCAGGCCCTCGCAGACCCGCCAGACGGCATCCGACCGGGACACCTGCTCGGCGGGATCGGCCCCGCCGGCCAGCCGTACCTCCGCCACCGGCGACTCCTTCCGGGCGGACCGGCGCCAGTCGGAGACGTGCGCATTGACGATCATCCGGCGCACATACGCGTCAGGATCGTCGGCGCGGCGTACCCGCGTCCACTTGCGGCAGGCACTCTCGAGCGCCGACTGCACCGCGTCCTCGGCGCCCTGCTGCGAGCCGATGACCAGGTAGGCGAAGCGGAGCAGCGCGGCCACCCGAGCCTCCACCCAGTCGTCGAACGACGGGACGGAGAGCGCGGGCTGCGGCTCGGTCACTCCCACATCCACGCACGACTGACGTGCGGGAGAGGGCAGATGTTGCGTCTGCGCGCGGGATTTCTCAGATCGGTGTGGGCTCCAGCCGGGCCATGTCGCGCTCGCCGAGCTTCACGCCTACCACGCCGAGCAGGATCAGCAGCCCGCCGACCAGCTGGATCGCGCGGGGAAGCTCGTCGAGGAGCACCCAGGCCCAGACGACACCGGACACGACCTCGCTGAGGGCCACGAACGAGGCCAGTCGGGAGCCGAGACGGCGGATCGCCGCGATGCCTGCGCCGTAGGCGACGGCAGCCGTGACCAGACCGAGCAGGAGCAGCGGCAGCCACCAGGAGACCGAGGTGCCGGCGTACTCGACCGAGGCGGTGCTGGCGCGCATCGGCATCAGGCCCACGAGCCCGAGCAGGCCGAGCGTGACGGCGCCGACGACGAGGCCACCGGCCGCGAGCGACAGCGGCGGCAGCCCGGTGCTGTCGTCGGCGGAGATCAGGAAGTACGCCGCGCAGCCGACCATCGCTCCCAGGGCCCACAGGACGCCGGCCGTGCTCAGGTCAGCGCCGGACAGCAGGTCGAGCACCATCACCAGGCCGAGGGCCGCCACGGCGGCGCCCGCGAGTGTGATCGCCCGCGGCCGTTGCCCGTGGGCCAGCCACAGCCAGATCACGACCGCGGCCGGGGCGGTGAACTCGATGAGCAACGCGGAGCCGACCTGCATGTACTGGATGGCGGAGAAGTACGCGAACTGGGGGGCTGCGACCGCCAGCGTGCCGTAGAGGCCGATCAGTCCGAGGTTGCGCCGGACCAAGCCCCAGCGTCCGCGCAGCGCGTAGATGCCGAACGGCACCACGATGAGCGCGCCGAGGGCGATCCGGATCAGGACGGTGGAACCGGCACTCCAGCCGGCGTCGAGCAGCGGGCGGGCCAGCGCGCCGGAGAGTCCGAAGGCCGCGGCGGACAGCAACGCGAACCCGAGCCCGGAGGCGGTGCGCGCACCTGCCCCCGTCGAGTCCGTGTCATGTACCAACGTGACCATAGCACATGACACTAGGTGCCGTGTCGTAATATGTCAACATGGTTTTTGCTCATGACACGGAGGTCTCGCTCCAGTCGGCGGTCACCCTGGCCAACTCCGCACTCGCGCCGGACACGCTCCGGACTATCGAGGACCTCGACGCGTTCTACCAACAGTACGAGTACACCGGCCGTCGCGACCACACCCAGGCAGAGCTGGGCGCCGTTCGTGAGATGCGGGGGCGGCTGAGGCAGCTGCTCACAGCCCCCCGCGAGGAAGCGGTCGAGATCGTCAACGAGATGCTCGCCGACGCGCGAGCGGTGCCCCAGCTGGTGCGGCACGGCCAATGGGACTGGCACGTCCACGCGGTCGATCCCACGTCTCCCCTGCCGACCCGAATTTGCGTCGAGACCGCGATGGCGATGATCGACGTGATCCGCGGCGACGAGATGAGCCGGCTCGGCGTCTGCGCCGACCACGACTGCGAGGGCGTCGTACTCGACCTGTCCCGCAACCGCTCGCGACGCTTCTGCTCGACCACCTGCGGTAACCGCAACGCCGTCGCGGCCTACCGGGCCCGTAAGGCCGTCTCCTGAGCCCTCAGCCGACGAACCGGCGCAGCACCTCGACGAACACCTCGGGCTGCTCCGAGTGCACCCAGTGGCCCGCGCCCTTGATCGTCACCCGCCGGTTGCGGGGGAACCAGCGGTTCATGGTGGTCGAATGCTCCTCACGCACGTAGTCGGAGTTCTCGCCGCCCACCCACAGCACCTGTCCGTCGTACGGCGTCAAACCGGCCAGCTCGTCCTCCGGCCAGCTGCTGATCGCCTTCAGATCCGACCCCAGCACGTCGAGGTTCATCTGCCACCGCCAGCCGTCGCCCTCGCGGCGCAGGTTCTGCAGCAGGAAGGCGCGAACGCTCGCGGTCGGCACCGCCCCCTCGAGCGCCGAGTCGGCGTCCCCGCGCTGCGCCAGTGAGTCGAGGTCCAGCCCCTGCATGGCCTCGATGTAGCCGGCGAACTCCTCCATGTGGTCGTAGGCGACCGGCGCGACGTCGACGACACACAGCCGCTCGACCAGCTCGGGGTGCCGCAGCGCCAGGATCATCGCCACCTTGCCGCCCAGCGAGTGTCCAACAAGTGCGACCGGGTCGTCGGCGGACAGAACTCCGGCCACCTGGTCCGCGATCTCGATGAAGTTGAACGAGTCGGCCCAGGCCGACCGGCCGTGGTGGGGCAGGTCGACCAGAACGATCCGGTGGTTGTCGGCGAGCGCCTTGCCGATCTGGGTCCAGTTCCTGCCCTGGCCGAAGAGGCCGTGCAGGAAGACGATGGCCGATCCGGACTCGCCGATGGACGTCGTGTGCAGGCCGCTCAGCACCACTTGTGCACGCCGCCCGGGCTGAGCGCGAGGTCGCGGCGAACCACGGCGATCTGCTCTCCGAAGCGCTCGCAGGTCCAGCGGAAGTCCTTCTTGCGGTACTCGATCACCAGCACCGACTGCCCGAACGAGTCCACGTAGTTCTGACACTCCTTGTATCGGCCGCACTCCTCCGCGACCACGTAGTCGAAACCGATCTTGCTTCCGTTGAACTCGGAGAAGTTCTTCTGACCCACAGCGAGATCGGAGGCGTGGGCCCCAGCGACCAGCAGCCTGCCGAACGCAATCGCGTGCTTGCGCTTGATCAGGCCGTGACTGCGTGTGAACGAGTCGAGGTTGTCGTACTCCACAGATGCGAACCCGTCGTCCGCGCAGCCCTGCGTCCACCCCCCGACGATCCCGGCCAGCGCCCGACGCTTCTTCTGGGTCCGGATGTCGAGCAGCCATTCCCCCCACACCTCGTCGAGGACCGGCTTGCCGTCGCGGCGGAGGACGAGGTGCATCCGCTTCTTCCAGAACCGCTTCTCGTTCGGCTGCGTCTGGAAACCGTTGACGTAGCAGATGTTGTAGAGACCCTCGACGGGGTCGGCCGTGCGGTCGCGGGCGACGATGCCCACGTTGTCGGGCACTTCCGCGACTCCACCGAGCTGGTAGTCGAAGTCGGTGTTGACCGGCAGGGGCTCGATGTCGGCCATGGCAGGCGACGCGATCCCGAGCAGCGCCATCACGGTGCCGGCAATCAACCTCAGTCTCATGGACGGAAAGTCTACGCAAGCGGACCGTGACCTCCCGTTCACCTAGGGCCCGTAGGATCGGGAGGGATGACCGCTTTGCAGAGAAGAACCGACAGCCAGGTAGCGCACCTCACCCCCGACGACGTCGAGCGGATCGGCGCGGAGCTCGACGCGATCCGTGAGCGGGTTTTCGACAGCCTCGGTGAGCGAGATGCGGCCTACATCCGCAGGGTCATCGCGGTCCACCGCAGGGTGGAGCTCGGCAGCCGGGCGCTGCTGATCGCGGGCCGCTTCCCGGGCGCGTGGCTGCTGGGCACGGCCGGCCTCTCGGTCGCCAAGATCCTCGACAACATGGAGATCGGGCACAACGTGCTCCATGGCCAGTGGGACTGGATGCGCGACCCGAAGATCCACTCCACCACCTGGGACTGGGACCACGCGTCGCCGCCGGAGCTGTGGCAGCGCGCCCACAACCACCGGCACCACACCTACACCAACATCCTCGGCCAGGACAACGACCTCGGCTACGGCATCATGCGGGTCGACGAGGACCAGCCCTGGCAGCCGCGCCACCTGTTCCAGCCGGTGCAGAACTTCGTCACCGCATGCATCTTCGAGTACGGCATCGCGATGTTCGACCTCGACCTCGGCGAGCACCTGCGTAAGGGCAAGGGGATGACTCCCGAGCTCAAGGCCGACCTGAGCGCGACCCTCAACAAGGTGCGCAAGCAGGTCACCAAGGACTACGTCGTCCACCCGATGCTGTCCGGCCGCGGCTGGCGCCGGACGATGGCCGCCAACGCGGTTGCCAACGTGGTGCGCAACGTGTGGAGTCACTCGGTGATCATGTGCGGGCACTTCCCGGAGGGTGTCGAGACCTTCGAGAAGGAGTCCCTCGACACGTCCGAGAGCAAGGGCCAGTGGTATCTCCGGCAAATGCTCGGCTCGGCCAACATCAAGGGCAGCAAGTTCCTGCACGTGATGAGCGGCAACCTCAGCCACCAGATCGAGCACCACATCTATCCCGACCTGCCGAGCAACCGGTACGGCGAGATCTCCAACGAGATCCGCGACCTGTTCAAGCGCTACGGCCTCAGGTACCACGAGGCGCCGCTGGTCAAGCAGGTCGCCTCTTCTTGGCACAAGGTGTTCCGGCTGTCCCTGCCCAACGGCTTCCTGGCCGAGACCACGCTCAAGAACTCGCCGAAGCAGCTCCGGCGACTGGCTCGGATGGCGCTCGACCGGGCACCGGCCGTACCTGCGATGAAAGCACTGCCCGCGCCCAGCTGACGCCGACTCAGCTCGCCCAGAAGGCGACGGTGTCCCGCATCGGCGCCTACGGCCGCCGCGAGTATCAGGCGAAAGCTTCACGGCCGCGGTACTAGCATCACCAGCGTGCCAGCGAACACCATGACGCTGCTGTTCACCGACCTCGTCGGTTCTACAGCCATGGGCGACCGCCTCGGCGATGATGACGCCGAAACCGTTCGGCTCCGCTTCTTCCAGATCATCGAGGAGGCGGTCGAGCCCACTGGTGGTCGGATCGTGAAGACCCTCGGTGACGGGCACATGGTGGCGTTTGCGAGTGCGCTCGACGCGATCGGGTGCGCGATCGCCATCCAGAGCGGGGTGGACGCCTACAACTCCGAGCACGGCGCTGAGCAGATCGGCGTACGTGTCGGCATCAACGCCGGCGACGTGACCGTCGAGGGAGAGGACTACTTCGGGACGCCGGTCACGATCGCAAAGCGCCTGTGCGACACGGCAGAAGGCGGACAGATCCTGGTCTCCGGCCTGGTCGAGTCCCTGGTCGGCTCTCGAGGCGGGTTCGCCTTCCGCACCCTTGGCTCGCTCGAGCTCCGCGGACTGTCACGACCCCAGGCAGCCAGCGAAGTCGTCTGGCGAGGTGCTGGCGGACCGGTCGAAGTGGTGCCCTCACCAGCCGTCAGTGCCACTGAGCCCCGACGGAAGACGCTCCTCGTCGGCCTGGTCCTGGCCGCGGTGGTCGGGGTCGCAGTGATCGCCGTCCTGGCGCTCACCGGCGATGATGACGACGAGCCGTCACCCCCAGCGGCGGACGACGCGCCCACGACTGCCGGAACAGCCTCAGGGGATCTGCTCGACCTCACCAGCGAGGTGCCGACGCTCGACCAGAGCCGGGACTTCAGTTTCCCGGCGGACGCCGGTGACGTCGTACGCGTCGACGCGACCAGACGGCAGCAGGAGGTCGACCTGGTGATCGAGCTCCGAGCACCCGACGGCTCGTTGATCGCGTTCGACGACGACAGCGGTCCGGGTCACGAGCCGCAGCTCGCCGCGGTGAAGCTGGTCGACGCCGGCGACTACTCGGTCGTGGTGAAGATGTTCGCCCCCGAGGCGAACGGCGGCTTCCGGCTCAAGGTCAGCAAGCTGGCCGACTCGGCGGCCGTCGAGCCCGTCCGGACGTTCGGCGAGATCGCCGCACCTGGCGAACGGTTCGAGCTGCCCGTCGAGCTCAGCACCGGCGAGAGCGTCGAGATCGTGACCAAGTCCGAGTCCGTCAACGTCGCCGATCTCTTCCTCGAGCTGGTCAGCCCGGACGGGGACGTGCTGGCGAGCGACGACGACTCAGGTGAGTACGCCGACCCGATCATCAAGGGGTTCGAGGTGCCCAGCGCCGGCACCTGGACGATCCGTCTCCACGCGAACGAAGAGCCCGACCTCGGAGCCTTCTGGGTGCAAGTGAACCGGTCCTGACGACGTTGCCACCGCTGCCGTACTAGTCGGCGGGCCGCTGGCGCGCGTTGCCGGGGTCCTAGCTGCGCGTGTAGTCCCGGAAGCCGCGCTTGGTCTTACGGCCGAGGTAGCCCGCGGTGACGAGGTGCTCCAGCAGCGGCGCGGGCGCGAAGCCCGGCTCGCGGAACTCTAGGTAGAGCTCGCGCTGGATTGCCAGCGAGACGTCGTTTCCGACCACGTCGAGCAGTTCGAACGGACCCATCGGCAGCGCACAGCCCTGCTTCATCGCGGTGTCGATGTCGTCGGCGGTGGCGTAGTGCGCCTGCAGCATCTTCACCGCGTCATTGAGGTAGGGGAACAGCAGCGCGTTGACGATGAACCCGGCCCGGTCGGTGCACGAGACCGCGACCTTGCCGACCTTCGCGCAGAGCGCGCGAGTGGTCTCGGTGACCGCCTCGTCGGTGGAGACGGTCGAGACCACCTCGACCAGCTTCATGATCGGCGCGGGGTTGAAGAAATGCATGCCGATCACGTCCCGCGGCCGCCCGGTCGCCTGCGCGCAGGCGATGATCGGCAACGAGGACGTGGTGGTCGCGAGGATCGCGCCGTCCTTGCAGATCTCGTCGAGGTTCTCGAACAGCGTGGTCTTCACGTCCAGGTCTTCGGCGATCGCCTCGACCACGATGTCGACTGCCTTGAGGTCGTCGAGCGAGGTGGTGCCGGTCAGCCGGTCCAGGACCTCGGCCTTGGCCGACTCCTCGAGCTTGCCGCGCTGGATCGCCTTGTCGAGCGACTTCTCGATGGTCGCGCGGACGCCGTCGACCTTGGCCTGAGAGCGGCCGACGTACAGGACGTCGTACCCGCTCTTGGCGAAGACCTCGACGATGCCGGTCGCCATGGTGCCGGTGCCGACCACGCCGACCAGCTTGATGTCGTGGCGCAGCTGCGGCTGGTCGTCGTCCGACGGGGTAAGTGCGTCCGGCACGACCGTGGAGCTGTCGACGTCCTCGTAGGTGTAGAAGCCGCGGCCGGTCTTCCGGCCGAGCATCCCAGCGGTGACCATCTGCTTGAGGACCGGCGCGGGCGCGTGCAGGCGATCGCGGCCCTGGCGGTACATCGTCTCGAGGATCTCGTACGCCGTGTCGAGGCCGATCAGGTCGAGCAGCGCGAGCGGGCCCATCGGGTAGCCGCAGCCGAACCGCATCGCGGCGTCGATGTCCTCGCGGGTGGCGTAGTGCGCCTCGAACATCGAGACCGCGTGGTTGAGGTAGCCGAACAGCAGCGTGTTGGCGATGAAACCGGCCTTGTCCCCGCAGACGACCGGGTTCTTGCCGAGCTTCTCCATCAGCACCTGCACGTCAGCCAGCACGTCGGGCTCGGTGACCACGGTGCGCACGATCTCGACGAGGTTCTGCACCGGGGCCGGGTTGAAGAAGTGCACGCCGACGACGCGGCCGGGGTGGGCGTTCGCCGTCGAGATCTCGGTGACCGACAGCGACGAGGTGTTGGTCGCCAGGATCGCGTCGGGCGAGACGACCGCCTCCAGCTCGGCGAAGATCGCCTTCTTGGTCTCGAGCGACTCCACCACCGCCTCGACCACGAAGTCGGCGTCGGAGAGGTCCTTGATCGAGGTGGAGTACGAGATCCGGCCCAGCAGCTCGGCCTGGTCCGCCTCGCTGAGCTTGCCGCGCTGCACGGCCCGGCCGGTGGAGTTCTCCAGGTGCTTGCGGCCGCGATCCACGGCGTCGTCGTTCAGCTCGACGCCTACCACGGCGTAGCCATTACGCGCGAAAACCTCGGCGATCCCGGCTCCCATCGTGCCGAGGCCGACGATGCCGATCGTGGAGAACGTGCGGGAGGCTGTTTCAGGCGCGCTGCTCGTCATGGCGCGCATCATTCCACGGCCGAGTTGCGCGCTCGTACCAGGTTCACTGACCGGTAACTTCGCCGATCCGCACGGTCTTGGAGCGATGAGAACCCGCGCCGGCGCGAGTCAGTCCCGGCATGACTGAGATGTTCGCGGCCGGGATCCGGATGGGCGAGTCGGCCCGCTGGCACGACGGCAGGTTCTGGATGTGCGACTGGCTGGCCGGGCAGGTGCTCGCGTTCGACTCCGACGGTCGGCGCGAGGTCGTCGCGCGCGTCGATGGGTTGCCGTTCTCGATCGACTGGTTGCCCGACGGCCGGATGGTCACCACGACCCGATCCGGTGTCGTGGTGGGTGCCGAGCTCGAGCCGTACGGCGCCGCAGGCAAGCCGTTCAACGAGATCGTCGTCGACGGTGCCGGCAGGGCTTGGGTCGACATGCCCGGGGCCATGCCCTGGGAGGAGCCGCAGCCGGGGATCGTCGGCGTCGTGCTGCCGGACGGCAGCTACCGTCAGGTCCACGACGACGTCTGGTTCCCCAACGGGATGGTGGTGCTCGGCGACGACACCCTGGTCGTGGCCGAGTCCCACGCCGACCGGCTGACCGCCTGGACGATCACGCCCACGGGCGAGCTCATCGATCGCCGGGTCTGGGCCGACGTCGGGGAGGCACCCGACGGCATCTGCGCGGACGCCGAGGGGGCTATCTGGTACGCGACCGTGCCCGGGGAGCGCTGTGTCCGGGTGGCCGAAGGTGGACGCGTGCTGCAGACCGTCGAGGCCGACCGCGGCTGCTTCTCGTGCATGCTCGGCGGCGACGACGGCCAGACGCTCTACATGGTCGCCAACAACTACGGCCGAGAAGGGGCGTCGGACGGCGTCGTACTGACTCAGCGGGTCGACGTACCGCACGCGGGACGGCCCTGAGCGCAGGGTAGATTCCGGCCCCGTGAGACTCGTCGTCGCCCGCTGCCAGGTCGACTACGCCGGACGACTGACCGCGCACCTGCCGATGGCGACCCGAGTGCTGATGATCAAGGCCGACGGCTCGGTGCTCGTGCACTCCGACGGCGGCTCATACAAGCCGCTGAACTGGATGTCGCCCCCGTGCATGCTCCGGGAGGGCGTCTCCGAGGACGGCAGCGTCGAGTGGACGGTGACCTCGAAGAGTGACGACACCCTCCGCATCCTGATCGAGGAGATCATCCACGACTCAAGTCACGACCTGGGTATTGACCCGGGCCTGCAGAAGGACGGCGTCGAGAAGCACCTCCAGGAGCTGCTCGCCGAGCACCCGGCCACGCTTTCGGACGGCCTGACGCTGGTCCGCCGCGAGTACCCGACGGCGATCGGCCCGGTCGACCTCATGTGCCGGGACGCTGATGGCGCCTCGGTGGCTGTCGAGATCAAGCGCCGCGGCGAGATCGACGGCGTCGAGCAGCTCACCCGCTACCTCGAGCTGCTCAACCGCGACCCACTGCTCGCTCCGGTGCGGGGCATCTTCGCGGCGCAGGAGATCAAGCCGCAGGCGAGGGTGCTGGCCACCGACCGCGGCATCGCCTGCGCGGTCGTCGACTACGACGCGCTACGCGGGCTCGACGATCCGACCCACCGCCTCTTCTGATGGCCATCCGGTGGTCGAGCAGGGAGGCGCCCCAGCGCTCAGCGACGCTCGCTGCTCGACCCCGGAGCGAGCCCTAGGCTCCAGCCATGTCGCGGATCTTCCACATCGCCACCGTGGCCGACTGGGAGGCGGCGCAGCGGTCGGGCAGCTACACGACCTCCACCCTCGGACGGACGCTGGTCGAGGAGGGGTTCATCCACGCCAGCCACGCCCACCAGTGGCAGGGCGTGCGGCAGGCGTTCTACGGCGGCGTGACGGAGCCGCTGGTGCTGCTGGCGATCGACCCGGAGCGGCTGACGGCGCCGGTGGTCGAAGAGGTGCCCGACGGGGAGACGAGGGCGTTCCCGCACATCTACGGCCCGCTCAACGTCGACGCCGTGGTCCGCGCGATCCCGCTCGATGACCACGGCGAACCGATGGGAGAAGGCGAGTCGTTCAGCGGGATCTTCTTCCGCGAGATGTTCCACAACGTGCTGCTGGCCACCCTCGTCCTGGTCGGCGCTGTCGCCGGCTCGTTGCTCGGCCGGGCAGCCAACGACGAATGGGGCCCGCTGATCGGCGCCACGCTCGGACTAGCCGCCGGCGTCGCTGCCGCGGTCGCCCTCCACGGGCGTCGCGACTAACTCCGCCACCTCCTCGGCACACCCCCAGCTGATCGTCACGCCAGAGCCGCCATGGCCGTAGCAGTGCACGACGCGACCCTCGCGTTCGAGCCGAACCTCCGGGCGCGCCGGCCGGAGGCCGACCTTGTGCCGAATGACCCGCGCGTGCGCCAGCTCCGGCACCAAGCGAGCGCCGCGCGCGAGAATGCCCTCGGCGACCTCAGGAGACGGCGTACGGCTCCAGTCACCCTCCACGTCGGTGCCGCCGACCACCACGTCACGCGAGCGCGGGATGACGTACGTCGGCCCCTCGGGCGACCCGCTGTCGAGCCACCACCGGTCCAGGCCGAACTGCTCGACGTAGACGACCTGCCCGCTGACCGGTACGACGGAGGAGTCGGCACCGAGCAACCGCGCGCCCAGGCCGGAGCAGTTGACCACCAGGTCGCCTCCGCTCGGCAGCTCCGACAGGTTGAGCCGGGTGATCGTCCCGCCGAGGGCTTGCACCCGCTCCGACTGCCAACCCAGATAGATGGGCATCTCCACGACCGCGGTCGTGGAGATCACCTCACGCTCGCGCATCAGCTCGGTCCCCTCCAGCATCCGCACCCCGGCCTCCGGGATGGCCGCCAGGCGCTCGAAGACGGCGTACGAGCGTGCGGTCCAGGCGTCGACCCGGTCCTGCGGCGCGGCGCGGTAGGGATAGCAGATCGCCGCCGCGACGGCTGACGTGGTCTCCAGCGGCAGGTCGCGCGCGACCACGTCGACCCGGTGACCGGCCTCGAGCAGGCGCACCGCACAGCTCAGCCCGACCACGCCGGCACCGACCACGATCACGCGTTGCACACCGACGATTCTCCTACTCGCACGTAACTCCGGTCGCACCGGCGCGTTGGAACCACTCGAAAGGGGTATCGATGCCGCGTCTGATCCGTCTCGTACTCGCCCTGTTCATCCCCACCCTGCTCGCCGGAGGACTTCTGGCTGCCGCCGGCACCTCGGCGGGCGCCCACGAGGAGCGGCCGACGTCGTTCCCGGACGGGTCGGGCAAGGTCCCGAAGTTCAAGGGATACGACAACCCCAACAGCCGGGTGGTCTGCCGCCCGGAGTCGCGGTCGCGCATCGAGAAGATGCCCGCCGGCGCCCGCAAGCAGCTCAACCAACGGCTGATCCGGCGCTGCGACTACGGGTCGATCCAGGACGCGATCAACAGCATCAAGAAGCGCGGGACCTCGGTCTACGTGCTGCCCGGCCTCTACGAGGAGCGCAAGTACGCCGGCGACGAGCGCACCTACTACTGCTCGCACCTCGGCTCCGCGTCGCGCACGCCGCTGCAGAGCTCGGAGTACATCGGCAGCATCTCCAACACCGAGGAGCCCCCCACGCCCGATGGTCTGGCCGCCCGGGCGGACGAGACCGACCCGATCGGCCTCTCGTACGCCGACCAGGTCAAGTGCCCGCACAACCTCAACCTGATCGCCCTGTTCGGCGACCAGTCTCCGCGCAACAAGTCGATCCGCTGCGACAGCCGGTTCTGCGGCACCCAGATCGTGGGCACCGGCATCAAGATGACCGACGTCATCGTCGACAACCGGTTCAAGAAGCTCAACGCGATCCGACTGGACCGGGCGGGCGGCTCGTACCTGTCGAACATGACCGTCCAACAGGCCGAGTTCAACGCGGTCTACGTGCTCGAGACCGACGGGTTTGTGCTGGACCGACTGACCACCCGAGGCAACGACGAGTACGGCATCCTGGCGTTCGCCGGCGACCACGGCCTGATCAAGCGCACGAACAACTACTACAACGGGGACTCGGGCATCTATCCGGGCTCCGGCTCCGACATCAACGCCAACGTGAAGACGGTCAAGGTCAAGCGCTACGCGATCGAGATCCGCAACAACCGGAGCCACGACAACACGCTGGGCTACTCAGGAACGGCCGGGAACTCGATCTGGGCCCACCACAACAAGTTCTACAACAACGCCACCGGCATCGCGACGGACTCGCTGTTCCCCGGCCACCCGGGTCTCCCGCAGGACCACGCCCGATGGAGCTACAACGAGATCTACAGCAACAACGAGAACTACTACACGAGGTACGTCGACAAGGGCGTCTGCGACAAGCCGATGAAGAAGCGCGGCTACATCAACGGCACCGTGTGCCCTGTGGTCCCGACCCCGGTCGGGACCGGCGTACTGATCGCCGGCGGCAACTACAACCGCACCGATCACAACTGGATCTACGACAACTGGCGCTACGGGACCATGCAGTTCTGGGTGCCGGCTCCCCTCCGTGACGAGTTCGACCCGAACAAGCTCTTCGACACCTCGCACCACAACCACACGACCAAGAACCACATGGGCTTCACCAAGGACGGCAAAGTCAGGCACAACGGCATGGACCACTGGTGGGACGACGCGGGCGTCGGCAACTGCTGGGAGAAGAACCGGTCTTCGCACGGCACCCCGACCGACAACTTCGTGCTGCCGCCGCGGTCCTGCGCGGCCGGCGGCTCGTTCCTGACGCCGGGGCTTGTCGTCAAGGATGCGGGGTTCCTGACCTGCAGCCAGTACGACCGCACGGACCCGACCTTCCGACACCCGCCGCTGTGCCAGTGGTTCGACAGCCCGAACCGGCCCCTGGGACTCGCGCCCTCGGCTGCTCCGGCTGCGGACTCGGACGGTCCCACCGGCCCGCTGCTCGCAGTGATCGGCGGTATCACCCTGATCGTCGGGTTGCGCCGCCGACGCGGGGGCGCGGGTGCTGCGTAGGGTAATCCTGGTCGTCGCGCTGCTCGTGGTCCTCGTGCTCGGCGGCAGCATCGCCGTGGCCCGCAGCACGCCCTCGCTGTCCACGGAAGGCCCGGCATCGGTGGGCGGCACCGAGGCCGCGGCGGCGTTCACGATCGGTGACCGCACCGTCCGTCAGGTCCGGTACGTCGACGAGGGCACCCTGCAGTACACGTTCCGGATCGCCAACGACGGCCGTCTCCCCGTGCGGGTGCTCGGCCTGGCCGATGATCAGCCGGAGACGCAGCTGTTCACGATCGCCTCGATCACCGACGGCGCCATCGCATCGGGCGAGACCGCGGAGTTCACGCTCTCGCTCGAGATGGCCGGGTGCGAGACGCTCTCCGCCCGGGCCGGCTCGTACGTCACCGAGATCGTGGTGCGCACGAAGACAGCCGGGATGTTCGAGGACACCGTCGAGCTGGACCTGCCCGAGGAGGTCCACACGGGTTCGCCCCGCGAGGCCTTCTGCCCGAACTCGACCGCGACCTCGCGGCCCCCGGGCTAGCTGACTAGGGCGACCTAAGCGCCGGCGATCCGGGGAGCAGTCGGGTCCGCCTCGCCGCCGTTCTGCTCGCGCGCGACGTACTCCTCGATGTCCTCGACATCGTTGGTGTTGCGGGTGGCGACCGCGAGCAGGTCGCTCATCGTGGCGACCTCCTCGACCTGCTCCTTGATGAACCACTGCATGAACTGCTCGGAGGCGAAGTCGTTCTCCTCCCGGGCGATCTTCAGCAGCGCGTTGATCTGCTCGGTGACCCGCTTCTCCTGCGCCAGGGCGAGCTGGATAGGGGCGATCACGTCGTCGAACGACGAGACCGTCGCCTCGACTGCGGGGATCACCACGTCGGCGTCGGTGTCCAGGAGGTACTGGACCATCATCATCGCGTGGTCGCGTTCCTCGAGTGCCTGCTGGTAGAAGAACGCCGCCATCCGCGGCATCGTCTGCGCGTCGTAGTGCACCGCCACCGCGAGGTACTGGTTGTGTGCGGCCAGCTCGTTGCCGATCTGCAGGTTGAGCTGCTCGCTGAATCGAGGGGCAGGCATGCGACCGATCCTAGGGGTGACGCCACACGCCGGGTCAGGCGACCTTGGCGAGCTGCTTCTTCTTGACCCTCTTGCCGTCGACGGTCACCAGCTTGCGCTTCTTGACCGTGAGGCCGACCGGGAGCGTGCCGTCCTTGAGCATCCGGATGGGGCAGCGGTCGCAGCGCTTCTTGGACGCGCAGCACTCCACCTTCGGCAGCTTCCCGGCCTTCCCCACGGCGAGCACCATACAACACGCTAAGGCTCGCCTTACCTAAGTGTGGCTCGTCTCATAGGCCAGCCAGCTCCGCGAGCCGGCCGAACCCGGCCGGCGCGTGCTCGGCGACTCGCTGCTGGGCGGCCAAGACCTCCGGCCGATCCCGGTGCTCGGGTGCGACCCGGGCCGGGTTGAGCAGGCACCGCTGCGCCCACTCGGCGATGTCCGGCTCGGCGCCGAACGCAGCCGCCCCGCGGGCGCCGAGGACGGTCATCCGCGCCCACTCCGCCAGCGAGTTGCCGTACGGCGTGGCCGGGCACAGCTTGTTCTTCTCCTCGTCGGTGGTGCGGGTCGCCTCGACGTACCCCGCCAGCGCGGCCGCGAAGCACGGGAAGCCGCTGCGGATCGGCTGCAGTCGGATCGCGTCCGCGGACCACAGCGGGACCGGCGGTACGTCGGGGAAGCCGGACGCCGCGCAGTGCACCACGACCGCATCGTCCGCCGTGCGCACTCGCCCCCCGTCGAGCTCGATCGCCCCACGCTCGACCCGGCGCACGCGTCCGAGCCGGACGACGTTCTCGATGCTGCGCAGCAGGTCGAGCTCCCACTGCGCCAGCGTCGGCGTCCTGGCCATAGTGGGCGTCACGTCTCGGTCGACCCGCAGCATCACGCCGG
>CAWABG010000016.1:0-166351 GCA_963780245.1 uncultured Actinomycetota bacterium | reverse complement strand
GCAACTTGGCAATGGTGTTCCAGAACTATGCGCTCTACCCGCACCTCACGGTCTACGAGAACATCGCTTTCCCGCTGCGGCTCGCCAAGGCCGACAACGAGACCGTCGACAAGAAGGTCCGCGAGGCCTCCAAGACCCTCGACCTCGACGAGCACCTGGACCGCAAGCCCGGCAACCTCTCCGGCGGGCAGCGGCAGCGGGTCGCGATGGGCCGGGCGATCGTCCGGGAGGCCGACGCGTTCCTCTTCGACGAGCCGCTCTCCAACCTCGACGCCAAGCTGCGCGGCCAGATGCGCACCGAGATCGCCCGGCTGCAGAAGCGACTTGGTATCACCACGGTCTACGTCACGCACGACCAGACCGAGGCGATGACGCTGGGCGACCGGGTCGCCGTTCTCAAGCGCGGGATCCTGCAGCAGCTGGCCACTCCGCGCGAGCTGTACGAACAGCCCGCCAACCTGTTCGTCGCCGGCTTCATCGGCTCACCGCCGATGAACTTCGTACCCGCCACGATCGAGGGCACCTCGGTGAAGCTGCCCTTCGGGTCGGTCGAGATCCCCTCCGACAAGGCCGAGCGGGCGAAGGGCAAGGGACTGTTGATCGCCGGCATCCGTCCCGAGCACTTCGAGGACGCCTCCCTGATGGACTCGAGCGCGACCTCCGGCCAGACGTTCCGGGCGAAGGTCGATGCCGTCGAGTGGCTCGGCAACGAGAGCTACGCCTACATCCCGTTCGAGGCACCCCCCGAGGTGCAGGAGCAGCTCACCCAGCTCGAGAAGGACCTCGACGGAGAGTCGATGCGCACCCAGCTGGTCATCTCGCTCGACGGCGCCAGCAAGATCGCCGAGGGAGATGACGCAGAGATCTACGTCAACTCCGCCCACATGCACCTGTTCGACCCCGCGTCGGGAGAGAACCTCACCCTGGACACCAGTGCGGCGGGCAGGATTCCCGGCAGCGACACCATGGCTCAGGCCGAGGAAGTGGCCAAGGAGCAGGACCAGGTGGCCGCCGCGCCAGCAGAGGAGTCCTAGCCGCTCAGCGCGGTAGCCGCTTGCGGCGCTCCTCATCGGGCATCGCGCGACGCTTGACGGTCACCGCACCCATCAGCGCCACGCCCTTGACCCGCACGGTCGGCGAGTCCGGCCTCAGCTGCGGCTCGACCTTGTCGCGCGCCTGGTCGAAGTCGCCCATGATGCCGACGCCCTCCACCGACACCTTGGTGCCGGCGTTCACGTAGATGTCGATGCCGCCCATGATCGCGACCGCGTGGATGACGACCTCGTCGGCGCCGAACACCGCCTCGCGCAGGTCGAGGTCGATACCGCCCATCAGGGTGAACGCTCGGTGCTCCGGGCCGATCTCCCAGACGCCCTTGCGGGTCTGGCCGCCCATGATCGAGAAGCTCTTGTCATAGTGCCGATCGGTGACCGAGCCCGGTGCCCGCGTCAGCGAGTCCGCGGCCCGCACCGCCGGGAGCTGCGCGTCGGGCAGGTCAGCGAGGATCGGAACCAGGTCGGCGTAGACCTTTGCGCCGTACGCCGCCTCCAGCCGCTCGTCGAGCTCCTCGAGGTCGATGCGCCCCTCTCCCGCGGCCTCCCGCAGCGCCTCGGCCGCGCGGTGCCGGTCGTCGTCGGAGATCCGCAGCTGCTCGGGCTCGCTCACCGGTCCACCCTACGAGGTGCAAGCTGTGCTCGAACGCCTGCGCCGGACCAACGGGGCACTAGGGTTCGGGCAGTCCAGATCAACCGGGGGAATCCAATGGGCAGGCTCTTGCTCGGCTACGTGATACCGCTGGTGTTGCTGATCTACTGCCTGGTCGACGCGATCACCAGTCGCGACGAGGACATCCGACACCTCAAGAAGTTGTGGTGGATCGTGCTCATCCTGCTCTTCCCGCTCGTCGGGTCGATCGCGTGGCTCGTGGCGGGTCGTCCGACCAAGCCACAAACCCGCCGCGCGGCGCCGCAGCCGCCGCGACGCGCGATTGCCCCCGATCCCGAGGCAGACGCCGAGTTCCTTCGCAAGGTCCGCGAGCGCGCCGAGGAGCAGCGAGGGAAGGCCAAGCAACAGGAGGAGCGCGAGGAGTCCGACGGGGCGACAGAGAGCTGACTCAGCGGGCTTCCTCGACCACCGCGAGGGTCGCGTCCGTCACCAGGTCGGGGGCAGCCGTCCCGAACTGCTCGTGAACCTGGCGCTTTCCCGACCCTGGCCCTTCACTTTCCGGACGCACTGGAGGAACCTGGGAACGAAGGTCGGAGCCCTCGCACCAGGAGGCACATGTGACGTCCACCACCACCACCTTCGAGCCCAGACGCGCTCCTTGCGGGCAGACCCGCGACGGTGAGGAGTTCAGCACCGAGGATCAGCAGGGCCTGATCACCAGCGACGTGCGCTACTCGTGTGGCTGCCACGCGCATCGCGAGGAGTTCCACGACGGCAGCCTCCACCACATGATCGTCGACCACCACGGGAAAGTCCTGGTGGACGAGGAGCTGCGTGGTGAGTGACCCAATAGTTCGGGCCGCCCACGACGTTCTGATCGTTGGCGGCGGAGGGGCCGGGCTGCGGGCCGCGATCGCCATTGCGGAGACGAACCCTGAGCTCGACGTGGCCGTGATCTCGAAGGTCTACCCGATGCGCAGCCACACGGTGTCCGCCGAGGGCGGCGCGGCTGGCGTCATCGCCGACGACGACTCCATCGAGGAACACATCTACGACACCATCTCGGGCAGCGACTGGCTCGGGGACCAGGACGCCATCGAGGCCTTCGTCAACGAGGCGCCGCGCGAGCTCCTGCAGCTCGAGCACTGGGGCTGCCCGTGGAGCCGAAAGCCGGACGGGCACGTCGCGGTCCGGCCGTTCGGCGGCATGAAGAAGATGCGCACCTGGTACGCGGCCGACAAGACCGGTTTCCACATGCTCCATGCGCTCTTCCAGACCTCGCTGAAGTACAAGGAGGTCAAGCGGTACGACGAGGTGTTCGTGACCAAGCTCCTGGTCGACGACGGCCGGGTGCACGGCGTCGTGGGAGTCGGTCTGCTGACGGGGAAGATCCAGGCGGTCACCGCGAAGGCGGTGGTCCTGGCCACCGGAGGCTGCGGGAAGGTCTTCCCGTTCACCACCAATGCCGCCATCAACACCGGTGACGGGATGTCCCTGGCCTACCGCGCGGGGGCGGCGCTGAAGGACATGGAGTTCGTCCAGTACCACCCGACCGGGCTGCCGTTCACCGGCATCCTGATCACCGAGGCGACCCGGGCCGAGGGCGGCTGGCTGCTGAACAAGGACGGCTACCGCTACCTGCAGGACTACGACCTCGGCAAGCCCACGCCGACACCCGAGCTCAGGAGCATGGAGCTGGGACCGCGCGACCGGCTGTCGCAGGCGTTCGTGCACGAGGTGGCGAAGGGACGCACGTCCGACTCGCCGTGGGGCCCCGTGGTCCACCTCGACCTGCGCCACCTCGGCGAACAGCTCATCGAGTCGAGACTCCCTTTCGTGCGCGAGCTGTGCCTGAAGTACGAGCGGATCGATCCTGTGCACGAGCTGATCCCGGTCCGCCCGGTCGTGCACTACATGATGGGAGGCGTCCACACCGACATCGACGGTGCGACGCCGCTGGAGGGCCTGTACGCCGCCGGCGAGACCGCGTGCGTCAGCATCAACGGCGCGAACCGGCTCGGCTCCAACTCGCTGCCTGAGTGCCTCGTGTTCGGTGCCCGGGCCGGGCGCGCGGCGGCGGAGTACGCCTCCTCGGCGAGCGCGGCGCCGCACGCGATCGAGGCGCAGGCAGCCGACGAGGTACGCCGCATCGAGCATGACGTCATGGGCGGGGAGTCGGGCACCGAGCGGATCTCGGCCATCCGCGAGGAGATGCAGACGATCATGGAGGACGCGGCCGGCATCTACCGGACCGGGCCGGCCATGGCCAAGGGTGTGGCGGCACTCGCGGAGCTGCAGCAACGGGTCGGGAGGGCCGGCGTAGCGGACACCAGCCGGTCGTTCAACACCGAGCTGCTCGCCGCCCTGGAGCTCGCCAACATGCTCGACATCGGCGAGACCATGCTCGAGTCGGGGCTGCGCCGCGAGGAGTCGAGGGGCGCCCACCAGCGCACGGACTTCCCGGACCGCGACGACGATCGCTTCCTCATGCACCAGGTGGTGCACCGCAACTCCGACGGGACACCGCGAGTCGAGTCCCTCCCGGTGACGATCACCCGCTGGCCTCCGGGCGAGCGGACCTACGGAAGGTAGCCATGACGGACAGCATCCGGCTCCAGGTCACCCGGTTCCGCGGCGACATCGATTCCGAGCCACGCACGCAGGAGTACGACGTACCCCTGCGCAAGGAGTGGACTGTCCTCGACGGCCTCAACCACGTCAAGGACGAGGTCGACCCCACGCTGTCCTTCCGCTGGTCCTGCCGAATGGGCATCTGCGGCAGCTGCGGCATGAACGTCGACGGCGAGCCGAAGCTGACCTGCGCGACGTTTCTGACCGACTACGCACCGGGGCCGATCCGGGTCGAGCCGCTCGGCAACTTCCCTGTGGTGCGCGACCTCGTCGTCGACATCAACGACTTCATGGAGAAGCTGCCCCGGGTCAGCCCGTGGATCATCCGTGACGACGACGTGACGGAGATCGATGGGGAGTACCTCCAGACGCCCGAGGAGCTCGACGCGTACAAGCAGTTCAGCATGTGCATCAACTGCATGCTCTGCTACGCCGCCTGCCCGGTCTACGGCCTCGACGAGCACTTCATCGGGCCGGCTGCCATCGCGTTGGCGGAGCGCTACGACCTCGACTCCCGCGATGCGGGGGCGCGGAAGCGGCTCGACGTCCTGATCGAGCACGACGGCGTGTGGGGCTGCACCTTCGTCGGCGAGTGCTCCGCTGTCTGCCCGAAGCACGTCGACCCAGCCGGAGCCATCCAGAGATACAAGCTGAAGGCCGCCCAGGAGTCGGTGAAGGCGTTCCTGATGCCGCGGGGGTCGAAATGACCCAGGTGACGATGTACCACCGCCGGATGTCGACCTGGTGGTGGCTGAAGAAGCGGTCCTACTTCATCTTCGTGATGCGCGAGCTGAGCAGCATCTTCATCGCCTGGTTCGTCGTCTACCTGACGCTGTTCGTCCGCGCGATCGGACACGGTGAGGCGGCGTACGACGACTTCCTCGACGCGGCCGCATCGCCGTGGCTGGTGGTGATCAACCTGGTCGCCTTCGCGTTCCTGATCCTGCACCTGATCACCTGGTTCATGCTCACCCCACGGGCGATGGTCGTGAGCGTGTCCGGCCGCCCGCTGACGCCGGCGGCGATCATCGGGGGGCAGTACGTCGGCCTGGCAGTGGTGTCGGCGGTCATCACCTGGCTGGTGACGGGATGACGAAGCGGCGGATCGAGCCCCTGGTGTGGCTCACGTTCAGCGGCGGCGGCGTGATCGCAGCCACCATCCTCCCGATCCTCGTGTTCCTCTTCGCGTTCGCCTTCCCGCTGGGCTGGATCGACCCGCCGGACCACGACCACCTGGCCGCCATCGTGAAGCACCCACTCACGTTCCTGGCCCTGTTCGGGATGTTCGTGCCGATGCTGGTGCACGCGGCCCACCGGTTCCGGTTCACGCTGTACGACGGGCTGCAGCTCAAGCACAAGCTCCTGGTGGCGATGGTGTGCTACGGAACCGCCGCGGTCATTGCGGTCTGGTCCTTCTACCAGCTGGCGAAGGCACTGGAGCTCCTCCGCCAGTGACCGGCGTAATCTCTGGCCCGTGAGCGCCGCACAGTCCGAGCCTGAGTTCCGTTACTCCGACCTGTTGCCGATCGGTCCCGACGACACGCCGTACCGGCTGGTCTCGACCGAGGGCGTCTCGACATTCGAGGCCGACGGCCAGACCTTCCTGCGGGTGACCCCCGAGGCGATCCAGCGGCTTACCGCCGAGGCCATGCACGACATCTCCCACTACCTGCGGCCCGCACACCTGGCCCAGCTGCGACGCATCATCGACGACCCCGAGGCGTCGGGCAACGACCGGTTCGTCGCGCTCGACCTGCTCAAGAACGTCAACATCTCCGCCGGCGGCGTGCTGCCGATGTGCCAGGACACCGGGACCGCGATCGTGATGGGGAAGAAGTCGGAGGGCGTGCTCACCGGCGCCGACGACGCCGAGGCGATCAGCCGCGGTGTGTACGACGCCTACACGAAGCTCAACCTGCGCTACTCGCAGCTGGCGCCGCTAACGACGTTCGAGGAGAAGAACACCGGCACCAACCTGCCGGCACAGATCGAGCTCTACTCCACCGAGAACCACGGCAAGCCCGAGTACAAGTTCCTGTTCATGGCCAAGGGCGGTGGGTCGGCGAACAAGTCGTTCCTCTACCAGGAGACCAAGGCGGTGCTGAACCCCACGCGCCTGCTGGAGTTCCTGGACGAGAAGATCAGGTCCCTCGGCACCGCGGCCTGCCCGCCGTACCACCTTGCGGTCGTGATCGGCGGCACCAGCGCGGAGTTCGCGCTGAAGACCGCGAAGTACGCATCCGCCCACTACCTCGACCACCTCCCCACCGAGGGCAGCATGGCTGCTCACGGGTTCCGGGACGTCGAGCTCGAGGAGGAGGTCTTCAAGCTCACCCAGTCGTTCGGGATCGGCGCGCAGTTCGGCGGTAAGTACTTCTGCCACGACGTCCGGGTGGTGCGACTCCCCCGTCACGGCGCCTCCTGCCCGGTGGCAATCGCGGTGTCCTGCTCCGCGGACCGGCAGGCGCTCGGCAAGATCACCTCCGAGGGCGTGTTCCTCGAACAGCTCGAGACCGACCCGGCGCAGTACATGCCCGACGCAGGCGTAGCCGAGGACATCGCCGGCGGCGAAGTGGTGTCGATCGATCTCAACCGGCCGATGGCCGAGATCCTGGCCGAGCTGAGCCAGCACCCGGTGAAGACCAGGCTGTCGCTCACCGGCCCGCTGGTCGTGGCCCGCGACATCGCGCACGCCAAGATCAAGGAGCTGCTGGACGCCGGCGAGGAGATGCCGCAGTACCTCCGCGACCACCCCGTCTACTACGCCGGCCCGGCAAAGACGCCCGACGGGATGGCATCGGGGTCCTTCGGCCCGACGACCGCCGGCCGGATGGACTCATACGTCGAGCAGTTCCAGGCCGCCGGCGGCTCGATGGTGATGCTCGCCAAGGGCAACCGATCCAAAACGGTCACCGAGGCCTGCGCCGCCCACGGCGGGTTCTACCTCGGCTCGATCGGCGGCCCGGCCGCCCGGCTCGCCCAGGACTGCATCAAGGAGGTGTCGGTGCTGGAGTACGAGGAGCTCGGCATGGAGGCGGTGTGGAAGATCGAGGTCGAAGACTTCCCGGCATTCATCGTGGTCGACGACAAGGGCAACGACTTCTTCACCGACCCCTCCGGCGCCGTCACGGTTCCGCTGAGTTCATTGGGAGGGGCCGGGATCCGGGTGCGCTCGGCCCAGTAGTCGGGCACCCATGGCAGGGCGGGTACGTTCTCGCAGCATGCAGTGCCCTACCGACGGATCCACCCTGACCATGAGCGAGCGCAGCGGCATCGAGATCGACTACTGCCCCCAGTGCCGGGGCGTGTGGCTCGACCGAGGCGAGCTGGACAAGATCATCGACCGATCTCTTAGCCAGCAGGCTCCCGCCGCCAAGTCGGCGCCACACGGCTCCTACGACCAGCGGCTCCAGCAGCAGCCCTACCGCAAGAAGAAGAAGGAGAGCTGGCTCAGCGAGATCTTCGACTGAGTTTGGGCACCTGAGTCCATGGAGTACGCCGAGATCGCTCGAGCCGAGAGCGACCGCGGCGAGCTCGTCCTGAGGGAGCGTCGTCCCGACGACGGCCCGACCGTCCTCGAGCTGCGCGTCAACGGCGTCTTCGTGATGGACACCCTCGAGGTGAGCACCGAGCGCGCCCTGGCCGCGGCCGCCCTCGAGCTCGTCGATGACCCGCGCGCCGTCGTGGTGGCCGGCCTGGGCCTGGGCTTCACGATGCACGAGGTGCTGGCCGACTCGCGGGTCGAGAAGTGCGCCGTCGTCGAGATCGAGGAGGCGCTGGTGCAGTGGATGCGCGACGGCACCATCTGCCCACGGACCAGCGCTGATGGCAGACGAGCGGGTCACCGTCGTGGTGGCCGACATCGCGGTGGCGATCGCCGAGGCCCGCCCCGCGTCGTACGACCTGATCCTGCTGGACGTCGACAACGGACCCGGCTACCTCGTGCACGACACCAACGAGGCGCTCTACCACGCCGCCTTCCTCAGCACCGCCCGCGACGTGCTCCGGCCCGGCGGCGCGGTGGTGGTGTGGTCGGCGGCCGAATCACCCGCGCTCGAGGACGCCCTCGGCAACGTCTTCGGCGAGGTGACGGCCCAGCCGCGCAAGGTCCTGCTCCAGGGGCGAGACGAGCACTACTGGCTGTACGCCGCGCGAGTACCGTCCGGCGGGTGAAGCGGTACGTCGCCCTCGGCAGCTCGATGGCCGCCGGTCCGGGCATCCCACCCCGTGCGCCCGGCAGCCCACGCGCCGCGATGCGATCGGCACGCAACTACCCGAACCTGCTGGCCGAGGACCTCGGGCTCGACCTGGTCGACGTCACCTACTCGGGAGCCACCACGGCGCACGTGCTCACCGACCGTCAGAACGGCACCGCGCCGCAGGTCACCGCTCTCGACGGCACCGAGGACCTGGTGACGATCACGATCGGCGGCAACGACATCGCTTATGTGCCGGGCATGTACGTCGCCACCCTTCCCGGCGCACTGCGGCTGCTGCCCGTGGTGGGCGGCCGGCTGCGCGACGTACTCGATCCGGATCGGCGCGAGGCGTCCCTGGAGAAGGTCGCCGGCTCGCTGGTGACCGTGGGCGAGCGGGTGCGCGAACGGTCACCCGAGGCGCGGGTGCTGTTCGTGGAGTACCAGACCCTGCTGCCGCCCAGCGGGGTGAGGTCACCGCCGCTGAAGCGCGAGCACGCCGACCTCGCCCGACACCTCGCCGACCGGCTGGCCGAGCTCACCGCCAAGGCCGCGGCGGCGACCGGCGCCGAGGTGGTCCGCGTGGCCGAGGCCAGCCGGCACCATCACGCCTGGTCCGACGACCCCTGGGCGGTCGGTGCCACGCTCCCGATACCGGGCCGCCCGCTCGCCTACCACCCGAACCCCGCCGGCATGCGCGCGGTGGCGGACCTGATTCGTGAGCACCTCGGGTGGCCACCATCGGTGTCGTGACCGACGACTCCTTTGGGTACTCCGCCCCTCGCTGACTCCCTGATGCCATGCTATGCGCGTGGCACTGCACGACGAGCTCGCCGAGCTCGGGGCTGAGGTCGGACCGCAAGTGTTCGACGACCCGGTCGCGTTCCGCGCCGCCTTCGACGACTTCGTCCCGGAGGGATCGGCGTCGACCGGTGAGGTGAGCCTGCTCGTCGGGGCGATCGCGACCGGTGCCATGCGGCGCCTTCGGGAGCAGTTGGCGCTCGGAGCGGATCCGGACAAGGCGATCGAGATGCAGGGCGACCTGCTGGCTCGTGACCGCGGCACCAGCGAGTCCAGCGGCGCCCGCTGGGCCGTCTCTGTCCTGGCTCACGCGACGGGAGCGATCCCGGTCGACCAGGTCCTCACTCGCCCGGCCGCAGGCTCGGACTCCGAGTTGCCCACAACGGTGGCGCCCACCCCGAGCGTTGAGGCGACCCTCCCCATCAGAGAGGAGGTTCCGGCGCCGAGCAGCCCGAATGAGGAGCCTCGTCAGCGCGCCAGTCGCCGGGCCAGCCCGCTCCTGATCGCCGCGGCCGTCGTACTCACCATCGTTGCGGTGACCGCAATCGTGCTCCTGCTCCAACGCGACGGCGATTCCCCGGACGACACGGCCGAGGACCGCACGAGCGCCAGCGACGAAGGGAATCCGACAGGTAACTCCGACGAGGAGGTCCTGACCGAGATCGACGTCACCGAGTCCGGGGAGACGATGCGGGTCCAGCTCGTCAACGACGGTTCCGACACGGAATTGGTGCTCCTCGTGCAGCGGGAGGGCGAGTTCACCGAAGTCGATCGCGGGATGACGACCTGTCCTTACCTGGAGTCCTCCTACGATGCCGGCATCGAGCACACCGGCCTCGAACTGTTCTGGGGCTGGAGCAACCTCGACCAGGAGGGCTACGGCGAGTACGGCAAGATCGTGCCCGAGATCGAGCGCCTCGAAATCTACGGTGGCCTCGAGGATGGCGCGGTCTGCCCGACGGACTGAGATCCTTCAGGCGAACTCTGCGCGGTAGTAGTCGTCGAACTCCTGCGTGCCGGGATCGCCTCCCGCCTCGGCCAGCACCATCCGGTCGAGGTAGTAGTCCCAGCCGGGACCCACCCCGGAGGCCATCTCCGGCTCGGGCACGTCCTGGGCGAACCGCAGCGTCGTCACCCCGTCCCGCTCGGCGAGCTCGACCCGAAGCTGCCAGGTGGTCTGGTTCCCGCCGTTGCCCGGCAGTCCCGTGGTGATCTCCAGGCGGTGCGGCGGCTCGCACACGTCGATCGTGAACGTCTCCGACGACGCCTCGTCGCCCTCGAAGGTCATCTGGAAGGTGACCTGGCCCTCCGCCGGGTCGCCCTCCCACGTGCCGATCCAGCGACCGAGCCGGTCCGACTCGGTGACCGCCGCCCAGACGTCGTCGATCGGGGCGCGGAAGGTCCGGGTGAAGGCCACGTAGGCAGTGCCGTCGTGGACCTCCTTGTGACCGGTCGCTGCGGGGGTGATGTGGGACGTGGTCATCCGGTCTCCTCGTGATGGGTGGGTTCGGTGACGCGACGATCGCGCCCGGTGCGGCGCACCTCGAGCTCGAGGCCGTCCAGCATCCGCTCGCTGATCGGGGCGATCGGAGCGGTGAGCAGGTCGAGCAGGGCCTGCACGGGGGCCAGGCCCTGCGCCGCCACGCGGTAGTGACGCTCCCGGCCGCGATCCTCGGCCGTGGCCAGCCCGGCGTCGGTCAGCAGTCTCAGGTGCTTGCTCACGGCGGGACGGCTGATCGGCTGCTCGGCAGCTAGGTCGACCACCCGCGCGGGCCCGAGAGCGAGCCGCTCCAGCAGCCCCCGGCGAACCGGGTCGGCCAGCGCGGCGAAGACGTCCATGCACTATTGGTAACTGATTGATTACCAATAGGCAATAGTAACGTCGCGGTGTGAGCGACGACTACCGCATCGAGCACGACAGCATGGGCGAAGTGCGCGTGCCGAGCACCGCACTCTGGCGGGCGCAGACCCAGCGGGCCGTGGAGAACTTTCCGATCAGCGGCACCCCCTTGGAGCCGCGGCTGATTCGCGCCCTGGCCCTGGTCAAGGCCGCCGCCGCGCGGACGAACAAGGAGCTCGACGTGCTGCCCGCCGAGCAGGCCGACGCGATCGTGGCGGCGGCGCTGCGGGTCGCCGAGGGCCACGAGGACGACCAGTTCCCGATCGACGTGTTCCAGACCGGGTCGGGCACCAGCTCCAACATGAACATGAACGAGGTCGTCTCGAGCCTCGCCGGCCAGGGCGGGGTCGAGGTCCACCCCAACGACGACGTCAACGCCAGCCAGTCCAGCAACGACGTGTTCCCCACCGCGATCCACGTCGCCGCCACGCTGGCGGTCGTCGAGGACCTGCTGCCCGGGCTAGACGTGCTAGCCAGCTCGCTCGAGGCCAAGGCTGCTGAGTTCGATGACCTGGTGAAGTCCGGTCGCACGCACCTGATGGACGCGACGCCGGTGACCCTCGGGCAGGAGTTCGGAGGGTACGCCGCCACGGTGCGCTACGCCGTCGAGCGGCTGGAGGCGGTGCTCCCCCGCGTGCGCGAGCTGCCCCTGGGCGGCACCGCAGTCGGGACCGGCATCAACACCCCGGACGGGTTCGCGGCCCGCACCATCGCCGTACTCTCCGAGAAGGCCGGACAGGAGTTCACCGAGGCCCGCAACCACTTCGAGGCGCAAGGCACCCGCGACTCGCTGGTCGAGCTCAGCGGCGTGCTGCGGACCATCGCGGTCGGGCTCACCAAGATCTGCAACGACCTGCGGTGGATGGGCTCAGGCCCCACGACCGGGCTCGCCGAGATCCACCTGCCCGACCTGCAACCGGGGTCGAGCATCATGCCCGGCAAGGTCAACCCGGTGCTACCCGAGGCCACCTTGATGGTGTGCGCCCAGGTGATCGGCAACGACACCGCGATCACCGTCGCGGGCGCCAGCGGCAGCTTCGAGCTCAACGTGGCGATGCCGGTGATCGCGCGCAACCTGCTGGAGTCGGTGCGGCTGCTGTCGACGTCCAGCCGCCTGCTGGCCGAGCGCTGTATCGACGGGATCACCGCCGACGCCGAGCGGATGCGCCGGTACGCCGAGTCCTCACCGTCGGTGGTGACCCCGCTCAACAAGTACGTCGGCTACGAGGCCGCAGCCAAGATCGCCAAGCAGGCGCTCGCCGAGGGCGCGACGATCCGCGAGACGGTGATCGCACTGGGCTACGTCGAGCGCGGTGAGCTCACCGAGGAGCAGCTCGACGAGGCACTGGACGTGGACTCGATGACCGGTCGTGACTGACCGATCAGTACCAGCCGTGGCCCTCGCTGTGTGACCAAGCCCCGCAGGGGCTGCCGTAACGGTCCTCGATGTAGCCCAGGCCCCAGCGGATCTGGGTCACCGGGTTGGTCGCCCAGTCGGAGCCGGCGGAGGCCATCTTTGAGCCGGGTAGCGCCTGCGGGATGCCGTAGGCCGAGGAGGACGGGTTGTCGGCGTTGACCCGCCAGCCGGACTCACGCGTGTAGAGCGAGTCGAGGCAGCCGAACTGGTCGAGACCGAACCCGAACTCCGCGAGCAGGGCCTTGGCGATCTCGCGCGGGTCGCCATCGGACAGGTCCTCGGTCTGGGTCATCGCCTCGCCGGCGTCGGAGTCCAGCGCCGCTGCCTTCGCGGGATCGGAGTCCTCACGGGTGTCGGACCGGGAGACACTGGCGTCGCGCTCGCCGAGGTCGGCTGCCACCGCGCCGCGACCGGAGATCCGGGCGTCCAGATCGGAGCCGGCGTCAGCGGCAGCGTTGGTCACCGCCGTGGGGCCGGTGTTGACCAGCCCGCCACCGATGGTCACCCCGGTGGCGGCGACGGCTACGGAGGACAACAGCAGAGTCGTGTGGAGCGCCTTGCGCGGAGCCTTCGCGAGCGCGTGCCGGGGCGGCGCTCCGCGGTGCTTCGGTACGTGTTTGACGTGCTTCGACACAAGTGGGGTCTCTGGGTAGACGGCGTTCGGGTCGTCATGCTCAGGCAAGTCACGGAGCCCGATCTCCGTGACGATCCGACCACCCTGCATGGCTTTGCCCGATCACGCAAATGGTCGGCCCAGCCCGAAGAACTGTGTTACAGGGCCACGTTCTCGAGCATCTCCGTCACCAGGGCGGCAATAGGTGAACGCTCTGACCGGGTCAGGGTCACGTGTGCGAACAGCGGGTGGCCCTTGAGCTTCTCGACCACCGCCACCACCCCGTCGTGACGGCCGACCCGGAGATTGTCGCGCTGGGCGACGTCGTGGGTCAGCACGACTTTGGAGTTGGCTCCAATGCGCGAGAGCACCGTCAGCAGGACGTTGCGCTCCAGGGACTGCGCCTCGTCCACGATCACGAACGCGTCGTGCAGCGAGCGGCCACGGATGTGGGTCAGCGGCAGCACCTCGAGCATCCCGCGGGCGAGTACCTCCTCGATCACCTCTGTCGAGGTGATCGCGCCCAGCGTGTCGAAGACAGCCTGCGCCCAGGGTGACATCTTCTCCGACTCCGAACCGGGCAGGTACCCGAGCTCCTGGCCGCCCACGGCGTACAGCGGACGGAACACCACGACCCGCCGGTGCTGGTTGCGCTCCAGCACGGTCTCGAGCCCGGCGCACAGGGCGAGTGCGGACTTGCCGGTGCCGGCCCGGCCCCCCAGCGACACGATGCCGACTTCCGGGTCCAGCAGCATCTCCAGGGCGATCCGCTGCTCGGCGCTGCGGCCGTGGATGCCGAACGCCTCGCGGTCGCCGCGCACCAGGTGGACCTGCTTGTCCGGGCCGATCCGCCCCAGCGCCGTGCCCCGGTCGGACAGCAGCACCAGGCCCTGGTGGCAGGGCAGGTCGCGGGTCCCCTCGAGGTCGAGGGTGCCGTCGTCGTAGAGCTCGTCGAGCTCGTTTGCGGCGACCTCGACCTCCGCCATCCCGGAGTAGCCGGGATCGGAGTCGGCGCCTGAACTGCCAGTCTCGCCTCGATACTCTTGTGCGTCCAGGCCGACGGCGGCCGCCTTGATCCGCAGCGGCAGGTCCTTGGAGACCAGCGTGACCGCGTACCCCTCCTCGGAGAGGTTGTGCGCCACCGCGAGGATGCGAGTGTCGTTGTCGCCCAGCCGGAATCCCGAGGGCAAGGAGTCGGAGTCGGTGTGGTTGAGCTCCACTCTGAGGGTGCCGCCCTCATCGCCGACAGGCACCGGCTCGTCGAGCCGGCCGTTGGTGATCCGCAGCTCGTCGAGGAGCCGCAGGGCGCTGCGGGCGAAGTAGCCCAGCTCCGGGTGGTGCCGCTTGCCCTCCAGCTCGGTGATCACGACCACCGGTAGCACGACCTCGTGCTCGGCGAATCGGCGCAGGGCGCCAGGGTCCGCCAACAGCACGCTGGTGTCGAGGACATAGGTGCGGTTCTTCGGGCTCGGCGACTTGGCCGTCTTGGGTGATGCTGCTGCACGTGGCACGGGGCACCCCTCAAATGACCGCGCGCGCACTCTCGCCCGGCCCTACTCGTTCACGCAGTTGGACCGGGAGGTGGCCCGAACGCCGTAGTGCCGGCGTCCTCCTGCTCGGGTCGCGGGGCAGGCCGTGGCCTGCCACCCTCTCCGGGCGAGTAGGTCGTGATCTCTCACGTTCGGGCCTCCCGATGCGGCGAGCTTCCCCACTCGCCGCTTCGGCGAACGTAACCCCGGCGACCCGTCCAACGAGGCAGACACGCCCGAACGCGGGATGAAGGGACGGTGACCCGGAGCTACCCGCCGTACCGCCGGTCGCGGAGCGCGTAGGCCCGGATCGCGCGCAGGAAGTCGACTCGGCGGAAGTCCGGCCAGTACGCCTCGCAGAAGTAGAACTCCGACCTCGCGCTCTGCCAGAGCAGGAACCCGCCGAGCCGCTGCTCGCCGGAGGTGCGGATCACCAGGTCGGGATCGGGCTGGCCCTTGGTGTACAGGTGGTCGGCGATGTGCTCGACGTCAATGATGTTGGCGAGCTCCTCCAGCGAGGTGCCGCGGCCCGCGTGCTCGCTGAGCAGGGAGCGCACGGCGTCCGCGATCTCACGCCGGCCGCCGTACCCCACGGCGATGTTGACCAGCATCCCGTCCACGTCGCGGGTGGCCTCTTCGGCCGCCTTCAGCGTCTCCGCGGTCGAGGCCGGCAGCAGGTCCAGCGCGCCCACCGGGTGCAGCCGCCAGCGGCCCTGCTCGGTCAGCGACTCGACAGCGTCCTCGATGATCTCGAGCAGTGACGCCAGCTCGGCCTGGGGGCGGTTGAGGTTGTCGGTGGAGAGCAGCCAAAGGGTGACCACCTCGACCCCGACCTCTTCGCACCAACCGAGCAGCGGCTCGATGTTGGCGGCTCCCGCCCTGTGGCCGTGCTCACTGTCGCGCCCCACGGAGCGCGCCCAGCGGCGGTTGCCATCGAGCATGACGCCCACGTGCTTCGGCAGATTGGTCGGCATCCGACGCAGCATCCGCGCCTCATAGGCCGGGTAGAGCACCTTCCGCACTCCGCGTTTCCAATCCACCACCCTTTGATGTTAGGTGCTGGGCTCCCGCCCCGGGTGAGGTGACGCACAGCGCTTCGATGCGGATCGTGCCCGGACCCCCGTTAGCCTGGCTTCATGAACGAGGCTCTCCATCACGCCAACGAGGCCGTCCGCGCCGGCATCGAGACGCTTGGAGAGACCCTCGCGGAGGTGAAGCCGAAGCTCCGCGGCTGGATGCATCTGGGTACCGCGCCGTTGGCGCTGGTCGGCGGGATCGTGCTCATCGTCCTGTCGCCGACGGCAACGACCAAGATCGGATCGGCACTCTTCGCAGGGAGCGCCCTGCTGCTCTTCGCGGTCTCGGCGATCTATCACACCGGCACCTGGTCGCCGCGGGTCTGGACGATCCTGCGGCGCTTCGACCACGCCAACATCTTCATCCTGATCGCCGGCTCCTACACGCCGATCACGCTGATCATGCTCGAAGGCACCCAGCGGGTGGTGCTGCTCTCGGTGGTCTGGGGATGCGCGATCCTCGGGGTCCTGTTCCGGGTCCTATGGCTCGACGCGCCCCGCTGGCTCTACCTGCCGCTCTACATCGGCCTCGGCTGGTCCGCGGTCTTCTTCATCCCGGGCTTCATCGACGGCGGCGCCTCCAAGCTCGGCAACGGCATGGCGGTAACCGTGCTGGTCCTGATCGCCGTCGGCGGCGCGCTCTACACGTTCGGCGGGGTGGTCTACGGCGTCAAGCGGCCGAACCCGTCGCCGCAGTGGTTCGGCTTCCACGAGGTGTTCCACTCCTTCACGATCCTGGCGTTCACCACTCACTACGTCGGCGTCTCGCTGGCCACGTACTCGCTGCGCTGAGGGGTTACCCCGGTCCCGTTAGGCTGGGCCGATGGCCACGATCGACCTGACCAACGACAACTTCGTCTCCCACGTCGAGGGCGACGACATCCTCCTGGTCGACTTCTGGGCGAGCTGGTGCGGCCCGTGCCGGCAGTTCGCCCCTACCTACGAGGCGGCCTCCGAGGCCAACCCGGACATCACGTTCGGATCGGTGAACACCGAGGAGGAGCAGGAGCTGGCCTCGGCCGCCGGCATCTCCTCGATCCCGACGCTGATGGCGTTCCGCGACGGCATCCTGGTCTTCGCCCAGCCTGGCGCGCTCCCGCCGGCCGCCCTCGACCAGGTGATCAGCGGGGTCCGCGGCCTGGACATGGCCGACGTACGCCGGCAGATCGAGGAACAGACCGCCGAGGGCTGATCGGGGCTCAGGCCCGCTTGACGAGCTTCTCCGCGGGCTTGAAGTAGCAGACGACCTTCCCGTCGCGGGCGTAGGCGGGCATGCCGTACCAGGTCTTCGCGTCGAGTTCGGGCGCGGCGGCGGCCACGATCGCGTGGAGCCGCTCGGCCAACGATCGGTCGGGCTCGGACATCTCGGCGATCTTGGCCAGGCAGGTCTCGAGGCCCTCAGCCTTCTTGGCGCCGGCCCTACCATCGGCCTTCAGCTCTGCGGCGTGGGCCTTCATCGCGGCGATCTCGGCCTTGGTGAACCCGGTGGTGGTGGTCATGACTGCTCCTCGGTTGCGGTGGTCTTGGTGTGCTCACCACGTTAGGAGCGAGGCCATCGGCGGTGCTTCTCGATTCCTGATCACCTCGGGGCGAACGCCCTTGCTCACGTTCGCCGGTGGAACCTGACCCGGCCTCCGGGGAGCTTGGTCATCGTGTAGTCGGGTCGTGGGCTCGGGCGTGGTGGCTGGGGCAGAGCAGCCGGCCGTTCTTGATGCTGGTGTCGCCGCCCTGCGGACCAGGGTTGGTCGTGGTGGGCGTGGCGTCATCGCGGGTGGCGCGTCGCAGCCCTCGGCGGTGCAGCCACCCTGTTCGATGGTCAGCGCGATCCGTTGGGCGTTGGTGTGGAACCGGGTGCTGCGGCCGAGGTCGAGGACCTGGGACTTCGCCGCCGAGGACGGCCGGGATGATCCCGGCCTCGCACGGCCAGCTTCCGGGCCAGGCCGGGTGAGATCCGGTGGCCGGTGTCGAGCTCGGCGGCCTTGAGCCTGCCGAGCAGGGTCTCGTAGTCCATCACCACCACCACCGACGCGGACATCCCGCCGGCCTTGGGGAGCCGGTCGGTCGGGTAGCGGCTCGACGTACTCCATGAACGCCCGACCCAACCGGTGCGCGGACGGCAGGCCGGGCTCGGGTGCCTGACCCTCGACCGATGCGCGGTGTTTCGGGGCCGCGTACGCCATCAGGGACTTCTTCAGCATCGCGCCCTGCAGCCCCGGCAGGGTGAACCTTCCGTGCCACTTGCCGTGACCGTCCTCGAACATCCGGAACCTCGCCGCCGCCTCCGCGTCACGCTCCTCCCGCTCCAGCACCTTCGCTTCGTGGGCTTCGCCGACCTCAGGTGCGACCACGTCGAGGATCCGCTTGCCCAGGATCCGCAGCGCCTTCGCGTCGTGGACCGCGGCGTAGGAGATCAACCGGGACTGCGCGTCGGCGCACGATCTCGGGGTCGATGTCGTCGGGGAGCGCGTCGATCGCGGCGATGATCACCTCGGCCTGGTCCACCAGCAGGTCGCCATCAGCGAGCGCGATCCGGACCGGCTGCGTGCGCCTCGCAGGCCAACGCGGTGGCGAGCTTGGTCTTGCGGTGCGCACCGGCGCGGGTCTGCTTGGTCGCGTGCGCCCACCAGTTCGGGGTCGAGCTCGCACCGCTCTCTGCTTCGACCTCCACGGTCTGGGCGTGGGCGGCGACCCTGGCCTCGAGCTCTGCCAGAGAGGCGTGCAACCGGGTCAGCCGGACCATCGTCGTGCGGGTCTCGGCCGGGCTCATCGACCACAGCGGCACGTCTCGGACGTCCTTGAGGATGTCGTCGATCCGGGCAGCCGCGACCCCGACCGGGTGGGCCCGATCGATGGTGGTCGCGGTGGCTGGCATGGATCGATTTTCGCACTCAGCACCGACACTCCAAGTCGCCTCAGAATGGCCTGTGGAGAGACCTCATCGGAGCGTCGCCTGTGGACGTTTCCCGCGTGGTTGAGCGGAAATCCACCCACTCACCGGTAGCCGGCGACGGCGCGCAACCACCCGCCCACCTCGCCCGTAGCCAGCCTTTCGGTCACAACCACAGCCAACCGCCAGCGGCTCTTCGTCAACCCCAACGCGTAGTGGTTCCGAGGCTCGCTGCGCTCGCACCTCAATTACTGTGCGACCGCCGATGGCGCTAGCTCTTCGGGACCTTCTTCGGGATGGTCGTCCCACGCCCGTGCAGCATCGTGACCAACTTGACCAGCTGCTGGTCGGCCTTCTCGGTGCGCTTGAACGTGGTCAGAGCGAGGAGGGGCTTGAAACGCTGCTTCGCGATGGCCTTGGGGTAGGTGAACTCGCGAAGGCCGTCGGGACCGTGGATCCGACCGAAGCCGGACTCTCCGATGCCGCCGAAGGGCAGGCTCGGGATGGCACCGAAGGTGATCACGCCGTTGATCGCGGTCATGCCGGAGCGGATCCGCTCGGCGATCTCCATCCCGTGCGACTTGGAGAAGACCGTCGAGCCGAGGGCATAGCGCGACCCGTTCGTGAGAGCGACCGCCTCGTCCATGTCCCGCACCTTCGCCACCGTCATGGTCGGCCCGAAGGTCTCTTCCTGCACCGCCAGTGAGTCCTCCGGTACGTCGACCAGGATCGTCGGCTGCACGAACCGCTCGCCCACGGCGTCGGCGCCGCCCACCACCGCGCGCCCGCCGCGGTCGAGGGCGTCCTGGATGTGCGAGCGGATGATGTCGATCTGCTTGGGCATCGTGATCGGGCCCAGCTGCGCACCCGGGCCGTCGTCGGCGCGGATGTCCTTCGCCTTGGTCACCAGCTCGTCGAGGAACTCGTCGTACACCCGCTCGTGCACGTAGACCCGCTCCACGCCGGCGCAGGTCTGCCCGGCGTTGGCGCAGGCGCCCCAGAGCGCAGCGTCCGCCGCCGCCTCGATGTCGGCGTCGGAGTCGACGATCAGCGCATCCTTGCCACCGGCCTCGATCACGACGGGAGTGAGGGTCTCGGAGCAGGCCGCCATCACCCGCTTCCCGGTCTCGGTCGATCCGGTGAACGCCACCTTGTCGACGCCTGACCGGCACAGCGCGGCGCCGGTCTCGCCGAGCCCGGTCACCACCTGCAGCACCGGTCGGCCCACCGTCTCCTCGAACGTCCGGGCCAGCCACTCGCCGACGCCCGGGGTGTACTCACTCGGCTTGAACACCACCGCGTTGCCGGCCGCCAGCGCGTAGGCGATCGAGCCCATCGGGGTGAACACCGGGTAGTTCCAGGGGCCGATCACGCCGACGACGCCGAGCGGCTCGTACGACACGCTCGCCGACTGGTTGGCCATCACCAGGCCCGAGGGCACCCGGCGGCGCTTCAGCACCTTCTCCGCGTTCCCCGCGGCCCAGGCCAGGTGGTCGACCGCCAGGGCCGCCTCGAACGTCGCGTCGCCGTGCGGCTTGCCGGTCTCCTGATGCACTACGTCGGCCAGCTGGGCGATCCGCCGGGTGACGACGCCTTTCCAGGCCGACAGGTGGGTGTCGCGCTCGTCGTACGACAGCGCCGACCACCATGCGGCGGCCTCGCGGGCCCGGGCCACCGTGGCCCGCACCTCCTCCTCGCTGTGCACCGGATGCGTGGCGACGACGTCGCCGGTGATCGGGTTGAGCGAGTCGAACGTCGCACGGGTCTCAGTCACGGTCATGAGGTACTCCTGATCAGCTCGGCCGCCTTCTCGGCGACCATGATGGTGGGGGCGTTCGTGTTGCCGCGGGGTACGGCGGGCATCACGGACGCGTCGGCGACGCGCAGCCCCTCGATGCCGCGCACCCGGAGCTCGGGGTCGACCACCGCGTCCTCGTTCGTGCCCATCGCACAGGTCGAGGTCGGGTGGTAGATCGTCTGCCCCCAGGTCCGGATCCGGTCGAGCAGGTCGTCGTCGGTGGGGTCATCCGGCATCTCCCAGGGCCGGTCGAGGTACGCCGCCAGCGCACCCTGCGTGCAGATCTCCCAGGTCCGCCGCATACCGACCAGCAGCGCGTCCAGGTCGGTCTGGTCCTCGAGGTAGGCCGGGTCGATGGCCGGGTGCCACATCGGGTCGGCCGAGCGGAGCCGGATCGAGCCACGGCTCTGCACGCTCACCAGGCCCGGTGCCGCCGTGAACATCCGGCTGGTCGGCTCGTGCAATCCGTTGTCGTAGAAGCCCGACGGTGCCGCGTGGATCTGCAGATCGGGCGCCGGGAGCCCATCCCTGCTGCTGAGGAACGCGCCGGCCTCGGCAATGTTGGAGGAGAGCGGGCCGGTGCCGCGGGCCTTCCAGCGGGTGAGGTTGCGCAGGTTGCTGAGCTCACCGAGGTCCGTCGTTCCGCGGGTGTACCAGAGCAGCGGCACCAGCGTGTGGTCCTGCAGGTTGGCGCCGACCCCCGCCAGTTCGACCTTGGCGTCGATGCCGTGCTCGGCCAGGTGGGCCGTCGGACCGATGCCGGACAGCATCAGCAGGTGCGGGCTGTTGATCGCACCGCCGCACAGGACGACCTCTCGTCGGGCCGTCACCGTGTGCTCGGTCCCGCATTGCCGAAAGGTCACCCCCGTCGCTCGCTCGGCCTGGACCACGATGCCGGTCGCCATCGCGCCGGTGGCGACCGTGAGGTTGCGTCGGGGGCGCGCCGGCTTCAGGAAGGCCTCGTTCGTCGAGCACCGGCGACCCTTGTGGCAGGTCACCTGGTAGAGGCCGGCCCCCTCCTGCTCGACGCCGTTGAAGTCGTCGTTCGGCTTCATCCCGGCGCTGACCGCGCTCTGGACGAACGCCTGACTCAGCTCGTGCGTGTAGCCCCGGTCCTCGACGTGCAGCGGGCCGGACCGTCCGTGCAGCGGTGCGCCGAGCCGGGTGTTGGCCTCGGACCGCATGAAGTAGGGCAGCACGTCGTCGAACCCCCACCCGGCGGCGCCGTACTGGTCGCGCCAGGCGTCGTAGTCGGCCCGGTGGCCGCGGATGTAGACCATCGCGTTCATCGACGAGCAGCCACCGAGCGCCTTCATCCGCGGCCAATACGCACGACGGCCGTGCAGCTGCTTCTGCTCGGTGGTGGTGTAGTTCCAGTCCCACTTGGTCTTGAACTGCGCCGGGAACGCCGCCGGGATCGTCACCTCGTCCGCGTCCGACTCGCCGCCCGCCTCGAGCAGCAGCACCGAGCTGCCGGCGTCCTCCGACAGCCGCGCCGCCAGGACGGCACCGGCGCTGCCCGCGCCGACGATCACGTAGTCGTAGGTGTCGTCGCTCACGCCGTCGAACCTACTCGCGTCAATGTGTCGCAGACAGAGCCGTGTCAAGGTCCGGCACGGAGGTCACCGGTCGCTCACACACGAACCCGCGGCAGACATACGCCGCCGCCCGTCCGTCCACCGCGTGCCGGCCGTTCAGCAGCGGGATCCCGTCGACCGGCCCATCTGCGACGACGACCACCGCCCCCAGGTGCTGCCGCGCCCGACGCTCGAGCGAATCCCGGTCCTCCCCCGCTGGTCCGACGATCGCGATCTCCAGTGGCCCGTCCGCCATCGTCACCGCGGCGGCGAGCGACCAGCCCGCGAACCGCGCCGCTCGCTCGGCGATCGATGCGACCGTAGCCAGCGCCGCCTCGGCGGCGTCGCGATGCCGACCCGAGCCGGTCAGTGCGGCGTACGTCGACAGCGCGTGCACCATCGCCGCCAGCCCGGACGGCGACGCGTTGTCGGAGGGGTCGCGGGGGCGGGCGACGAGCACCTCCGCGTCGTCCGCGGTGTCGAAGAAGCCCCCGTCGCCGGAGGCGAAGTGCTCTAGCGCGGTGTCGAGCAGCGCCCCGGCCCGCTCCAGCCAGACCGGGTGGCCGGTCGCCTGCACCAGGTCGAGGTACCCGGACGCGACGCAACCGTAGTCCTCCAAAACCCCGGCCGGCGCTCCGACGACACCGTCGCGGGAGACCCGGCGCAGCCGGCCCTCGACCAGGTGCACCCGGTTCAGCAGCTCGCCGGCCTCGACCGCGGCGGCGACATACTCGGGGAGACCGATCCGGGTGCCGGCGACACAGAGCCCACTGATCGCCAGCCCGTTCCAGGCGGCCACCACCTTGTCGTCGCGGGCCGGGCGCTCCCGGTGAGCACGCGCCTCTCGGAGCCGGCGCTGGACGTCGAACCAGCGCTCCAGGTCGTCGGGGTCCTCGCGCAGCTGCAGCGTGGACGAGCCGTGCTCGAAGGTGCCGGCCTCGGTCACGCCCAGCAGCGCGGCCGCCCACGGCCCGTCGTCCGGACCGAGCGCGTCGGTGAGCTGCCCCGGCGTCCAGACGTAGAACGTGCCCTCGGCCCCCTCTGAGTCGGCGTCAAGTGCGGAGGCGAAGCCGCCCTCGGCGGTACGCAGCTCACCGAGCAGGAAGTCGGCGATCCCCTCGGCCGCCCATCCACCGACGTCGGTGCCCCAGTCGGCGTAGACGCGGAGCAACAACGCGTTGTCGTAGAGCATCTTCTCGAAGTGCGGCACGACCCAGTCGGCGTCGACGCTGTAGCGGGCGAACCCGCCGCTGAGCTGGTCGTGGATGCCCCCGCGGGCCATCGCCTCGAGCGTCCCGGCCGCCATCGCCCGGGCGGGCTCCGAGCCGTGCCGGAGCAGGAACTCCAGCACCATCGACGCCGGGAACTTCGGCGCGCCACCGAAGCCGCCGCGGTCGGCGTCGTACTCGTTGGCCAGCTGCTGCACCGCGGAGTCGAGCGTCTCCGGGCCGATCGGCGCCGCTGCGGTGGCGAGTGGTTGCCGCAGGTGCTCGCGGAGCTGCCCGGCCACCCGCTTCACGTCCTCACCCTTGGTCTGCCAGGCGTCGACCAGCGCAGCCAGCACCTGCCGGAACGCCGGCTGGCCGTGCCGAGGCTGGTCGGGGTAGTAGGTCCCGGCGAAGAACGGGTTGCCGTCGTGGTCGAGCACGACCGTCATCGGCCAGCCGCCGTGGCCGGTCATCGCGGTGGTCGCCTGCATGTAGATGGCGTCCACGTCCGGTCGCTCCTCGCGGTCGACCTTGATGCTGACGAAGTGCTCGTTGAGGTACGCCGCGGTTGCCTCGTCCTCGAACGACTCGTGCGCCATCACGTGGCACCAGTGGCAGGCCGCATACCCGACGCTCAGCAGGATCGGCACGTTGCGCTGGCGCGCCGCTTCGAAGGCGTCGGGTCCCCACTCCCACCAGTCGACGGGGTTGTCCGCGTGCTGGAAGAGATATGGGCTCGTCGCAGTTGCCAGACGATTAGCCATCAGCGTTGCCCCGATCCTGTGATGCCGCAAACCACTCATCGCGACGGCGCGCGAAGCGCAACTCTCCCAGGGTAGGAGGTGGCCTACTCACCCACGCCCCCGGTAGCGGGTCGTCGGCGCCTAGGGGAGCGCGTGCCCTGAGTAAAACCCCTCCGCAGCGCAATGTCGGGCAGTGACTTTCGTCGCCTGCTCACGTACGGTGCGAGGTCACGCCAGTGGGGTGAAACATGATGCGTCGGAGTGCTCGGGTCATTGTTGTCGCAGGCCTGGTCGGGGCGGGCTTGGTCCCGTTGACCGGCTCCCCGGCTGGTGCGGAGGGTATGGACGAGCCGGTCTGCGGCGGACCTGCGACGTACATCCACGACATCCAGGGTTCCGGCATGTCAGCGGCCCTGACCGGTACGCACACGATCGAGGGCGTCGTGGTGGGCGACTACCAGGGGTCCGGCCAGTTCGGCGGCTACTACGTGCAGGAGGAGGGCGCCGACGCGGACGCGAACCCGGCCACCTCAGAAGGCATCTTCGTCTTCAACACCTCGACGCCGGTGAACCTCGGCGACGAGGTACGCGTGGACGGCACCGCCGGTGAGTCCTCCGGGCTCACCCAGCTCAGCTCGGTCACCGCGGCAGTGGTCTGCAGCGCCGGCAACTCGGTGACCCCCACCACGGTGGGCCTGCCGGTCCCTGCGGTAGCGGACTTGGAGCGCTACGAGGGCATGAGCATCAGCCTGGAGCAGGAGCTCACCGTGACCGAGGTGTTCACGCTGGCTCGCTTCGGTGAGGTCGCCCTCGCTGTTGACGGGCGGCTGTTCAACCCGACGAACGTGGTCGCTCCCGGTGCTCCGGCCCAGGCCCAGCAGGATCTGAACGACCGCAGCCGCATCCTGCTCGACGACGGGAGCAACCTGCAGAACAGCGACCCGACGTTCTACCCGCAAGGTGGCCTCAGCGCCGGCAACACGCTGCGGGTCGGTGACACGACGCCCAGCCTCACCGGTGTTCTGGACCAGCGCTTCAGCGCCTACCGGGTTCAGCCGGTCGACCCGGCCGACGTCCAGTTCGTGCACAGCAACCCCCGCTCCGCCGGTCCGGCCGCCGTCGGTGGCGACGTACAGGTCGCCGCGTTCAACATGCTCAACTACTTCAATGGCGACGGCGCCGGTGCCGGCTTCCCGACCCCGCGTGGGGCCCACGACCCAGACGAGTTCACCCGGCAGCGAGCGAAGATCGTCTCCGCGATCACCGAGCTGGACGCCGACGTCGTGGGATTGATGGAGCTCGAGAACGACTCCACCGCGACCGAGTACGGCGCCATCGAGGACCTCGTCGACGGGCTCAACGGTGTGGCCGGTGCCGGCACCTACGACTTCGTGGACACCGGCATCGTCGGCACCGACGCGATCCGGGTCGGCATCATCTACCAGCCGGCCCGAGTGACTCCGGTCGGCGCGCACGCGGTCATCGCCTCGAGCGTCGACCCGCGGTTCGACGACACCCGGAACCGCCCGTCCCTGGCGCAGACCTTCGAGCGTGGCGGCGACCGTTTCACGGTCGTGGTCAACCACCTGAAGTCGAAGGGCTCGGACTGTGGCGCCGGTGACCCCGACACCGGCGACGGCCAGGGCAACTGCAACCAGACGCGGACCAACGCCGCCGAGGCGCTGGTGGACTGGATCGCGTCGGACCCGACCGGTAGCGGAGACTCCGACGCGCTGGTGATCGGCGACCTGAACGCCTATGCGATGGAGGACCCGATCACGGCCTTCCGCGACAGCGGCTACACCAACACGATTGCCGAACACGCCGGAGTAGACGCCTACTCCTACGTCTTCCAAGGCCAGTCGGGCTATCTCGACCACGCCCTGGCCAGTGCGAGCCTGGCCGACAAGGTCACCGGCGTCACCCAGTGGCACGTCAACGCCGACGAGCCGATCGCTCTGGACTACAACAAAGAGTTCAAGTCTCCCGGCCAAGTTCTCTCGTTCTACTCCCCGGACGCCTACCGGTCCTCCGACCACGACCCCGTGCTGGTCGGGCTGATGGTCGGCAAGGCCGCCCAGGCGATCACATTCGACACGGTGCCACCGGTGCTCCCGACGATCGGGGTCAACCACGACGTCAACGCGACCGGCGGCGGATCGGGCAACCCGGTGACCTTCACCGTGCACTCCTCGACGACCAACAACGCGTGCAGGGTCAACGAGACCACCGGGCTGGTGAAGTTCAAGCGGGTCGGCAACTGCGTGATCGCGGCCGACCAGGTCGGTAGCGCGGACTACGAGGCAGCTTCGCAGGCGCTGTACCCGGCGATGGCCGTCAAGCGGGCCCAGGCCATCGGCACGGATCTGCTCCCGACTGCGGGTGTCGTGGGGACCGTCGTGTCGCTGAACGCCAGCGGTGGCGGGTCGGCGTCCCCGGTCACCATCGTCTCGACCACGCCAAGTGTGTGCAGGGCCAGAGGCAGCGAGCTCCTCGCCTTCTTCACCACGGGCACCTGCACCCTGGAGCTGAACCAGGCCGGGGCCAGCAAGTACCACCCGGCACCCACGGTGACCTGGCACATCCCGGTGTCCGGCACCGGCTGAGCCACCGACCTTGCACCGGCGCCGCACCCTTGCCGGACGAGCGGACGGGCCGGAGTGGCGCTGGTGGGTTGGCCGTGCTCCAGGGCAGCGACTTCCTGTTTCCGCCGCTCCCAGCTGGGTCGGCAAGCCGGGCCTCAAGAACGAGCCCTGCGGCCACCCGGTGGCGCGCGGACATCACACCGGGCCAGAGCGGTGCCACGGGCCCGAGCGCGATCGTCGGTTCTGGGGCGGACCAACCCGGTCAACGGCCCGCGACTCGAGGACCGGCGCGCACCTGGACTGGGTCCTGCGATAGTGCGAGGGGCTGACGCCGTACCGGCTCTGGAAGGCCTGTCGCAGCGTTTCCGGCGTACCGAAGCCGCACCGGGAGGCCAGCGTCTCCATGGTGAGGTCGGTGGTGGTGAGGAGGTGTGCGGCCGCCTCGGTGCGCGCCCGGCGGATGAACCGGCCGGGCGTGACCTCCACCTCGCGCAGGAACAGCCGGGTGAGGTGTCGCTCGCTGACCCCGGCCCGCTCCGCCAGGACCGAGGTCGAGAGGTCGTCGGCCAGATGCCCGGCGACGTGGTCGATGGTGCTCTGCACCAGTGAGTCGGGCGCGACCGGGGCGGCGGTGTACATGCTCATCTGGGCCTGGTTGCCGGGTCGCTGCAGATAGGCGACGAGCTGCCGTGCAACCTGCCGGGCCAGGTCGGCTCCGACGTCGGCCTCGATGAACGACAGGGTCAGATCGAGCGCCGAGGTGACGCCCGCGGAGGTGCAGTACGGACCGTCGGTGACGAAGATCGGGTCGCCGTCGAAAGTGACTGCCGGGAAGCGTCGGGACAGCAGCTGGGCGTGGTCCCAGTGGGTGGCGGCCCGGCGACCGTCGAGCAACCCGGCCGCGGCCAGGATGCCGGAGCCGGTGCAGACGGACGCCACCCGCCGCGACTCTCCTGCAAGGCGGCGTACGTGCGCCACCAGCCGCCGGTCGTCCATCGCCTGGACATAGCCGATGCCGCCGGAGACGACCAGTGTGTCCAGCGGTCCGGTGACCCGTTCCAGCCGTTCCTGAGCTTCGAGGACCAGCCCGCTTCCAGTGTGGATCCGACGCCCGCCCGGCGAAGCAAGAGTCACCCGGTAGAGCTCCTCGCCGCTCAGGAAGTTCGCGACCGTGAAGGCCGTGGTGATGCAGGAGATGTCGAGCAGCTCGGCGGCGTGGTACGCGACCACCACTACCCGGCGCGGTTCGGTCATGGGGACCACGTTAGAACGGCGTACCCCGCTTGGCTGCATGTCCGACAGACTGGTATCCCAAGATTTCGGACCTACGCAGTCTCGGCCCTCGCCATGGCGTGGGGCCGATCACGACGCTAGTGCCCATGACCACCGTGGCGATCGCCCTGTACGACGGCTTCACCGCGCTCGACGTGGTCGGGCCCTACCAGATGCTGGCGATGACCCCTGGCGTCTCCGTGACTCTCGTGGCCGAGCAAGCCGGCCCGGTGCGCGACGACCGGAGGTCGCTGACCCTGCACGCCGACGCCGCCTTCGCCGACGTGCTCACTCCGGACGTGATCGTTGTGCCGGGCGGGCCCGGCAGCGAGCACGTGCTGACCGGCCCGCTGCCCGAGTGGATCGCCGCGGTCCACCAGACGACCACGTGGACGACGTCGGTCTGCTCGGGGTCGCTGATCCTGGCGGCCGCCGGCGTGCTGACCGGCGCGCCGGCGACCTGCCACTACGTGCACCTCGAGACCCTGAGGCTGTTCGGGGTCGAGACCCGCTCGGAGCGGGTCGTCGAGGTACCTGAGGCTCGGATCATCACCGCCGGCGGTGTCTCCAGCGGGATCGACATGGCGCTGCGGCTGGTCGAGATCCTCACCGACCGGACGACCGCCGAGACGATCCAGCTCTGGACGGAGTACGACCCGCAGCCGCCGTTCGACAGCGGAGCTCCGGAGAAGGCCACCGCGGAGGTGCGCGAGCTGGCGACGTCGTACGAGCTGGCGGCCCGGCTGCCGGCGCCTACCGCCTAGTCCTATTCACTCCGCAGTCGGCTCTTCGGTGGGCAGCTCGTGCCGCTTCTTCTTGGTGGAGGGGTCGTAGAGTCCGGCCTCCTCGGCCTGGTCGGCCTTCCGTAGCTGCTTGGTGAGGCTGAAGCCGAGGAACACCACTGCCGCGATCAGCAGGCCGAAGATCAGGAACGCCGTCCAGCCGGCGACGACATCGTCGTCCTCGGGCGCCTGGTCGACGACCCACAGGGCGACCGAAACGGGAGTCATGGTGCGCAGTCTCTCAGGAGGCGTCGGTGATGCCGGCGAACAGGTCGTCCTCGGGGGTCTCGCTCGCCACGTGGCTCACCACGAGCTCGAAGTCCTCGGTCGGCGCGACCTCGAGCTGGATCTCGCGAGGGATGGCGAACCAGAAGCCGTCCGGGTCGATCTGGGTGGCGTGGGCCAGCAGTGCCTGGTCGCGGACCCCGAAGTACTCGCCGCACGGGACCCGCGTCGTGACCCGGGCGTCCCACTCCGGCTCGGGCTTCCACTCCTCGAGCCGCTCGGCCCACGGTGACTCGAGGTCGTGGGCGACCATCGCGTCGTGCAGCGCCTGCATCCGCGGCCGGTTGAACGAGTGGTGGTAGTAGAGCTTGAGCACCTGCCAGGGCTCGCCTAGCTCCGGGTAGCGTTCGGGGTCGGCGGCAGCGTGGAACGCCTCCACCGAGACCTCGTGGCACTTGATGTGGTCGGGGTGCGGGTAGCCGCCGCGCTCGTCGTACGTCGTCAGCACGTGCGGCCGGAACTCCCGGATGAACTTCACCAGCGGCGCGGCCGCCTCCTCGAGTGGGACCAGGCCGAAGCAGCCGTCGGGCAGCGGCGGCTTCGGGTCGCCCTCGGGCCACCCGGAGTCGACGAATCCGAGCCAGTCCTGGCGCACCCCGAGGATGTCGCGGGCCCGCTCCATCTCCTGGCGCCGGATCTCGGTGATGTTCTCCAGGACGTCGGGGCGGTCCATCTTCGGGTTGAGGATGGAGCCGCGCTCGCCGCCGGTGCAGGTCACGACATGGACGTCGACGCCCTCCGCGACGTACATCGCGGTCGAGGCGGCGCCCTTGCTGGACTCGTCGTCGGGGTGGGCGTGCACGTGCATCAACCGGTAGCCCGATCGGGGCCCGGTCTGAGGGCGCTGCGACATGGAGCCAGCCTAGGTGCGAGGCTGAGACGGTGAGTTCGCAGGTTGTCCCGAGCGACCGGTACGGCGCCCCCGCGCCGTGGCGGCGCCAGGCGCTGATCGCGGCCTCCGTCGCCGTACTCCTGGCCTTCAGCGGGTGGCTCCTCTGGGCCACGGTGAGCGACGCCACGCCGGACGTCGAGTCGGAGCTGATCGGCTTCGACACGGTCGACGAGCACTCCTCCACGGCGGAGGTCCGGGTCGAGTTCGGGTCCGACGACGTGGTGGCGACCTGCAAGCTCCGCGCCTACGCCGAGGACCACACCGTGGTCGGCGAGCTGTCCTTCACCGCGGAGCCGGACGCGGGCACCCGATACGAGCAGACGGTGCGCACCGAGCGGCTGGCGACGGCGGTCGAACTGGTGGGCTGCACGACACCCGACCAGGCCCGTCCCCGCTGAGCCCGCACCTTCGATCTGCTTTTCGGGCGTCTCCCTTGTTAGACTCATCGGTCTGAGTCGTCCCGAGCGGGCCGTCCCGCAGGGGCCCGTTGACCCGCAGCCACCAGTGCCGGGACCTCCGCACACGTACCAGTCATGCAGTAGTCGCTATTCAGTTCAGGAGTACCCCGATGACCCAGTCGACCGAGTCCAGCACGATCTGGCTGACCCAGGATGCCCTCGACAAGCTCCACGCGGAGCTCGAGAACCTCAAAGGCCCCGTCCGTCAGGAGATCGTCAGCCGGATCAGCGCCGCGCGTGACGAGGGCGACCTGAAGGAGAACGGTGGCTACCACGCGGCCAAGGACGAGCAGGGCAAGATCGAGGGTCGGATCCGGCAGCTCGAGGACATGCTGCTGCGTGCCGAGGTCGGCGAGACCCCTCCGGACGACGGCATCGTCGAGCCGGGCATGGTGGTGACCTACAAGTTCGTCGGCGATGACGACGACGAGGCCGAGAAGTTCCTGCTCGGCGCCCGCGAGATCGAGCCCGAGGGCCTCACCGTCTACTCGCCCCAGTCGGCGATGGGCTCCGCGATCCTCGGCAAGCGCCGCGGCGACAAGGTCACCTACACCGCGCCCAACGGCAAGGAGCAGAAGGTCGAGATCCTCGACGCGGTCCCGTTCACCGGCTGACCGTCCGACGCTGGTCGAGTAGCGCGAGCGAGGCACGAGCGAGCGCGTATCGAGACCTACTCGTGGATGCGGTAGCCGCACTCGCGAAGGCGGGTCATCATCCCACGCTGGTCGAGTAGCGCGAGCGAGGCACGAGCGAGCGCGTATCGAGACCTACTCGTGGATGCGGTAGCCGCACTCGCGTAGGCGGGTCATCAGCTTCTCGGTGTGCTGGGCACCTCGCGTCTCGAGCTGGAGGTGCACCTCGACGCGCTCCAGGTCGAGAGACGGGGAGATCCGCTCGTGCACGACCTCGAGCACATTGCCGCCTGCCCGGCCGACTTCGGTGAGCAGATCGGCCAGGCCGCCGGGCACGTCGGGGATGTTCACGTGCAGGCTGACGTAGCGACCGGCTGCGGCCATGCCGTGCCGGATCACCTTGCCGAGCAGCAGCGGGTCGATGTTGCCGCCGGAGAGCACTGCCACCACCGGGGTCCGGTACGACGTCGGGGCGTCGAGCAGCGCCGCTACAGCGGCGGCACCGGCCGGCTCCACGATCATCTTCGCTCGCTCGACCAGAGACAGCAGCGCGCCTGACATCGACTCCTCGGAGACGGTGACGATGTCGTCCACGTACGTTCGGACGGCGGCGAAGGTGACCGCCCCGGGAAGACCCACGGCGATGCCGTCGGCCATCGTGTTCATGTTGTCGAGCGGCACCGGGCAGCCCTGGCGAAGCGACTCGGGATAGGCGGCCGCGTCCTTGGCCTGCACCCCGACGACCCGGACATCGGGGCGTAGCGACTTGACCGCGATCGCGATGCCGGCGAGCAGCCCGCCGCCGCCGCACGGCACCAGCACGGTCTGCAGGTCCTTGGGCGCCTGCTCCACGATCTCGAGCCCGGCGGTCCCCTGCCCGGCCACGATGTCGGTGTGGTCGAACGGATGGATGAGCACCGCTCCGGTTTCGGCCTCGAACGCCCGCGCCGCGACCATCGCGTCCTCGAGATAGCGGCCGTGGAAGACCACCTCTGCGCCGTACCCCCTCGTCGCGCGCTCCTTCGGGATCGGGGCACCCTCGGGCATGAACACGGTGGCCTTGATGCCGAGCAGCTGCGCGGCCAGCGCGACACCCTGGGCGTGGTTGCCGGCCGAGGCTGCCACGACACCTCGCGCCCGCTCCTCGGGGCTCAACCGCGAGATCCGGGTGTAGGCGCCGCGGGCCTTGAACGAGCCGGTGCGCTGGAGGTTCTCGCACTTCAGCAGCGACGGGCCGCCGACCACGGAGGACAGCCAGCGGGAGTCCTCCATCGGCGTCCGGATAGCGACACCGGCGAGCACCTCACGCGCGGCCTCGATGTCGGCCAGCGTCACCTCACTCAACGACGTCATCCTCGTCCTCGACCTCTAGGGTCGCGCCCATTTCTGCGTAGTCCTCCGCGAGCTCCTCCTCCGGATCATCGCCTGGTGAGGTGTACGACGCCAGGTGCTGCACGACCGCGTTGAGCGCCGCCGCGAGGGGCACGGCAACCAGGGCGCCCGCAATGCCGCCGACGATCACGCCGACGCCGATCGCGACGATGACACCGAGCGGATGCAACGACACCCAGCGTCCCATCAGGAACGGCTGCAGGATGTGACCCTCGAGCTGTTGCACGCCGATCACGACCGCCAGCATCGCCAGCGCGGCTACCGGCCCCTGGTCGACCAGCGCGACCAGGACCGCGACCGAGCCTGCGACCGTGGCGCCGACCATCGGTATGAACGCGCCCAGGAAGACCAGCACGCCGATCGCGAGGACGAACGGGACGCCGATGATCGCGGCGCCGATCATGATGCCGAGCGCGTCGACCAGCGCGACGATCACGGTGGCCCGGACGAACTGGGTCAGCGAGATCCACGCGACCCGGCCCGAGCTGTCGACCCGCTCGCGCGCGGCACGGGGGGCGAGCCGGACCGCCCACGACCAGATCCGGGAGCCGTCGGCGAGAAAGAAGAAGGTCGCGAACAGAATGATGAAGAAGCCGGCCACCACGTGGCCCAACGTCGCGCCGAGCTCGGTCACCTGGCTGAGGACCTCGCCGTCCTTGGAGCGTTCGCTGATGGCGTCCTGGATCTGCTCGATGTAGCCGTCGATCTGGGAGTCGCTGGCGTTGAGCGGCCCGTCCTTGAGCCAGGTTTTGATCTCGCCGAGCCCCTCGACCGTGGAGTCCGCGAGGTCCGACGCGCCGCCGGCCACCTGCTGCCCGACGAAGGTCAGCAGCACGGCGACGGCCGCGAGCCCGCCGAGGACCACCGTGATGGCGGCCAGTCCGCGCGGGATCCCGACCCGGTCGAGCAGGTTGACCAACGGGGAGACGAGTGCCGTGATCAGCAGCGCGATGACGAGTGGAAGCGTGATCACGGAGAAGTACGCGAGCAGCCAGAAGGTGCCGTAGCCGGCGGCGGCGATCACGATGGCCCGCCAGGCCCAGGCGGCAGCGAGGTCCATGCCCCACGGGACTTGGGCCCGGCTGAGGTTCGAAGGGCCGGTGACGATGGGCGTGGGCCCCTGGCGACGCTCGTCGCGGACCTGAGCCCAGTGGTGGGACACCCGCTGCGCGAAGCTCTCGTCGTCCTCGCCACGATGGCGTCGGATCGGCCAGCGCCGCTTGGACTCCTCGGCCGACTCTTCGGCCGGTGGCTCGTCGGGGGCGTCCGGCTCGGGGGGCTCGGCGTCGTTGGTCACGTGGGTCAGGCTCCGGGGTCGAGGAGGGTCAGCGCAAGACGGTACGCCGCCTCGGGGTGCGGATCGGCAAGCAACCCCACCGCGGCGAGCACGTAATCGCCGTCCACGACCACGATCGGATCCTCCGGCAGCTGCCATCCGCCCTCGAGGTGAGCGCCCGTGCTGGGTCCCAGCACCCGCTCGGCGACGCCGTCCCGGCCGTGCCGCAGCACCCCGCCCGAGCCGACGAGCAGTCGCACCTCGCGCAGGTCCTTGCCGCTGCGCTCGACCACCCGGCCCTCCGGACTGAGCACCACTCGGGACCGGCCGGCGTGGCGGCGCAGCGCCAGGCCCGCGGCGGCAGTCGCGAGCCGCTCGTCGACGTCGTGTTCCGTCGCTGTGTCCGGGACGAATCCGGGGTCCGCGGCTCGGCGCGCGGCGGCCTCGTGGAGGTCGCCGAGCTCAGCTGCCTCGGCCGTGGCGACCGCCGACCAGCGCATCCCGAGGTCGCCCTCGACCGTGCGGGTGACCGGCGTCGTCGCCACCACCTCCCTGGACAGCCCGGCATCCTCCGGGTCGAGCTTCACCACCGAGTGCACGTCGGTCGTCGCCCCGCCGACGTCGACGACCACCACGTCGCCGGCCGCCCGGGCCAGCACCTCGACCCCGGTCAGGACGACGTCAGGTGTGGCGCCGCGGACCATCGCGGTGAACTCGGCCCTCGCACTCAGGTGCTTCCCGCCGATCACGTGGGCCAGGAACATCTCCCGGGTCGCGGCCCTGGCACCGTCGGGTGCGAGCACCCCGATGGTCGGTACGACGTTGTCGGTCAGCACGTGCGGAACCTCGGCCAGGATCTCGTCGACCGCGTCCTGTGCATCCACGTTGCCCGCCACCACGACCGGCCCGGTCCAGCCGGCCGCCACGAGCTGGCCGGCTGCCGTGGTGATCGCCTCGGTGTTGCCGTCGTCAGTGCCCCCGGTGAGCAGTACGACGTCGGGGTCGCCCAGCTCGCCCACGGAGACGCCGTCAGCCCCCGCGAGCACCGAGACCACCCGGCCGCCGCTGCTCAGCGCGACCCGGCGCCCGGCCTCGGCGGTCACCAGCTCCTCGTTGCCGACCACGGCGATCCGCAGCCCGCCCCCGGCACTGGAGCAGGCCAGCACCTCGGCGTCCGCGGCCCGGGGGTCGGCGCTGATGAGGTCGGCGAGGCAGGCGTCGTACGCGTCGAGGAGGTCGCCCATGCCATCTGAGTCCGGGATCGTGGTGGGGTGCTCGGCGCGGGCGACGACCCGGCCGGCGCCGAGGTCGACCAGGGACGCCTTGGTGAACGTGGAGCCGAAGTCGACGCAGACGGCCAGGTCAGCCGAGGGCACGGTCGAGGTCCGCGAGCAGGTCGTCGGCGGTCTCGATGCCGACGCTCAGCCGGACCAGGTCGGCCGGCACCTCGAGGTCGGTCCCGGCCACCGAGGCGTGCGTCATCCGGCCCGGGTGCTCGATCAGCGACTCGATGCCGCCGAGGGATTCGGCGAGCGTGAACACCTCTGCCCGCTCGCACACCTTCAGCGCCTGCTCCTCGCCTCCGGTGACCCGGAACGAGACCATCCCGCCGAAGCGACGCATCTGCTTCGCGGCGGCCGCGTGGCCGGGGTGGATCTCGAGGCCCGGGTAGATCACTTCCGCGACCGCCGGGTGGGAGCTCAGGAACTCGACCACGCGCTCGGCGTTGTCGCAGTGCCGGTCCATCCGCACCCCGAGCGTCTTCAGGCCGCGATGCGTGAGGAAGCAGTCGAACGGCCCCGGCACCGCGCCGATCGCGTTCTGGTGGAACGTCAGCCGCTCGGCGAGCTCGAGGTCGCGCACCACGAGGGCGCCGCCGACCACGTCGGAGTGGCCGCCGACGTACTTGGTCGTCGAGTGCACGACCACGTCGGCACCGAGGGTCAACGGCGTCTGGAGGTACGGCGAGGCGAAGGTGTTGTCGACGACCAGCAGCGCGCCGGCCTCGTGGGCGACGGCGGCGAGCGCCTCGATGTCGCCGATGTTGAGCAGTGGGTTGGTCGGCGTCTCGAGCCACACCAGCTTGGTCTGCCCGGGACGGACGGCGGCGCGCACCGCATCGACGTCGTCGACCGGCGCGGACGTGTGCTCGACGCCCCAGGGCGCCTCGACCTTGGCGAACAACCGGAAGGTGCCGCCGTAGGCATCGTTGGGGAGTACGACGTGGTCGCCCGGCACGCAAGTGGTGCGGACCAGCGTGTCCTCGGCTGCGAGCCCGGAGGCGAAGGCGAACCCGCGCTCCCCCTCCTCCAGCGCCGCCAGCGCGCCCTCCAGGGCGGTGCGGGTGGGGTTGGCGGACCGGCTGTACTCGTAGCCGCCGCGCAGCCCGCCGACGCCGTCCTGCTTGTAGGTCGAGGTCGCATAGATCGGCGGGATCACCGCGCCGGTGGTGGGGTCGGGCTCGTAGCCGGCGTGGATCGCACGCGTCTCGAACCCGGACTTGTGTCGGTGCTGCTGTTCGCTCACTCCGCGAGGCTACTGCGGGCGGCGTACCGCCTGCGCGGCCGGCTCGTTGGACCTCCATGCGCAGACTCGCTGTCACAGTCACGCTCGGGCTCGCCCTCTCCCTCCTGGCGCCCACCAGCGCGGCGAAGGCCGCGCCCGGCGACGACCCGCTGGGACCGTTCGGCCCGCTCATCCCGGGCGCGGTGTTCGGCATCCTCGACCCCCTGATCGCGCTGCTGGGCCCGTTCCCGTCGCCGCACACGCCGTACGTCGGCGACGTCTGCCCCACCGGTGAGGACGTGTGCATCGACGACGTGGTCACCGAGATGCAGGAGCGTCTCGATGATCTGGCCGCCGCTTGCGAGCACGACGCGGTCTTCGCGCTCGCCTACCTGCGGGTGACCGAGAACGTGCGCGACGCCGCCCGCAGCGGCTACTTCCAGGACAAGTTGTGGCTGACCCAGGTCGACGCGGTGTTCGCGGAGCTCTACTTCGACGTCCGCGACGACTGGGAGGCCGGCAATCGCGCCCAGATCCCGAAGGCGTGGGCGATCGCGCTGAAGGCCGAGGACGACCGCGCGATGACCGGCCTCGGCAACTTCATGCTCGCGATGAACGCACACATCAACCGGGACTTCCCGCACGTGCTCGCCGAGGTGGGCCTGACCGCCCCGGACGGCACCAGCCACAAGCGCGACCACGACGCCTACAACCAGCGGCTCGACTCCCTCTATGCGCCGGTGTTCGCCGAGGAGGCGGCCCGCTTCGACCCGCGGTTCGACGACATCGACATCAGTACGATCGAGGAGACGCTGGCCGGGGTGATCATGCGTGGCTGGCGCGAGTTCGTCTGGCGGCACGCCGAGGCGCTGGCACACGCGAAGTCGCCCGCCGCCCGCCGGGCGGTCGAGCGCGAGATCGAGATGTACGCCGCCAGCCAGGCGCTCGTGATGAAGGGCATGTTCAAGTCGAGCCAGGCCGGGACCGTCAAGCGCGACGCCTTCTGCGCCACGCATCACGGCTAGGTGAGGTTCCGGCGGGGTGGCGGTGAGGTGGTTACCGTCTCGGGCGAAGAATCGGGAACCAGGTCACCGCTGGATCGGGCCGCTGCGCCACTCACTACCGGCTAGGAACATCCGGCGGGAGCCAGGCGTTGTTGTGATGCGTCAGAATCGACGTAATGGCAACGACCCTGAGGAGGTCCCGTGTCGATCTTCAACCGCCACAAGACCGAGCTGATCAGCTCCGACGAAGCGCTGGCCGGCCGCACGGAGCGGAGCTTCAACGTTGCCGACAAGCACGTCGTGCTCGGCACCCCGGTCGTCACCGATGAGGCGCCGGCCGGCCACGAGGTCGCGATCTTCGGGCTCGGCTGCTTCTGGGGCGCCGAGGAGATCTACTGGCAGCTCCCGGGCGTCTACTCCACCTCGGTCGGGTACGCCGGCGGGCACACCCCGAACCCGTCCTACGAGGAGGTCTGCTCGGGCCGCACCGGCCACACCGAGGCGATCCGGATCGTTTACGACCCCACGAAGATCGCGTATGCCGACCTGGTGAAGCGGTTCTTCGAGGTCCACGACCCGACTCAGGGCATGCGCCAGGGCAACGACATCGGCACCCAGTACCGCTCGGCGATCTACTTCACCACCCCCGAGCAGGAGCAGACCGCCCACGACCTGACGAAGATCTACGGCGACGAGCTGGCCCGCCAGCGGCTCGGCGACATCACCACCGAGGTCAAGGCGGCGCCGACGTACTACTACGCCGAGGACCTCCATCAGCAGTACCTCGCCAAGAACCCCAACGGCTACCGCTGCCACGCCAACACCGGCGTGAAGTTCCCCGCCACCGCCTGAGAGCCAATACCGCGACTTTTGCCTCCGGGATCCCTCGGACTGTGTTCTTCTTGGCTCATCCTCGGTCGACTAGACCGGACCGTCACCATGGGGGACCGTCGTGCGAGCTTGCACTACCTACCGTCGCATTGCCCTGGGCCTGCTCACGCTGGTCCTAGCGCTGACCGCGGCTCCGGCGGTGGCGGCGGACGACACCACGCCGCCGGCGCTGGGCTCCATCTCCCTCTCGACGACGGGGCCGTACGCACCCGGCACCCAGGTGGGCTTCGCGTGGACGGCCACGGACGCGGGCGGGATCGACAGGGTGGAGGTCCATGTGGCCGACTCCGACGGCGCGCTCCATCTGTTCGAAGGTTCCGCTGTCGACGACGTCCGCCAGACGATCACCGCAGCTGGATGGACATTGGGTGACACCGAGGTGGACTTCATCAAGGTGGTGGACACCAGCGACAACCAGGCCTTCTACACCGCCGACGGAGTCGTGGAGTACTACCCGAGCGGTGATGTGGCCACGCACACCATCAACTTCGCGGCCCTGTCGTTCCGCGTGGGCGCCACGACGACCGACGGGGCGCCGCCCGTTCTCTCGGAGTTCGGCTTCGACCCCCAAGCCGTCGACGTGACCAGCGGCGCCAAGAACGTGACGGTCACCGCACGCATCACGGACGCCACCGGCGTGCAGACACCCACCATGGTTCTGAGCTCGGACGACCACGTCAACAGGCAGAGACTCGGTGCCGGCCCCATGACCCGGATCTCTGGTGACGTCAAGAACGGCGTGTACCAGCGAGTGGTCAGCATCCCGCCCACGGCGGTCCAGGGGACCTGGACCGTGTGGATCGACGAGCTCTCGGACACCGGTGGCAACGCCGAGACGACACCGCACTTCCATCCGACCAAGCTGACCGTCACCAGTGGCACGACCGACGTGGCCGCTCCGGTCCTCTCCGAGTACGACTTCACCCCGAAGAGCGTCGACGTGGCCACCGAGAGCAAGACGGTCACCGTGACCGCCCGGGTCACCGACGCCACCGGCGCCGTGCCGCCCACCCTGGTACTCGACTCCGACACCACCACCCAGACCCTCGGCCTCGGCGCCATGACCCGCACTTCGGGTGACGCGACGAACGGCCTCTACCAGCGCACCGTCGCGATTCCCACGACCGCCGCAACGGGAACCTGGACCGTCACGATCCAGCCCCTCGTCGACACCCTCGACAACACGGCGCCCGCGGCTCACCATCACCCGACCAAGCTCACCGTCACCGGCGCCGCCGTCGGCAGCCCGCCCGAGCCGCCGACCGGGGTGACGGCAGTGGGCGGCAACGCGTCGGCGCAGGTCTCCTGGGCCGCACCCGCCGACAACGGATCGCCCATCACCGGCTACACGATCACGGCCAGTCCAGGCCCTCGCACTATGACCGTCACGGGAGACACGACCACCGCGAGGCTGACCAACCTCACCAACGGCACGTCGTACACCTTCACGGTCACCGCGACCAACGAGCACGGCAGCTCCCCGGCGTCCCAGGTCTCGCCGGCGGTCACGCCCGCCACGCTCCCGGGGAGGGTCGCGAAACCGAGCCTGGTGCTGAAGAGCGGCAAGGCAATCCTCGTCTGGAAAGCCCCCGCCACCGGTGGCGCCAAGATCACCGGCTACCTGGTCTCCGTCAACGGCAACAACACCTCTGTTCCGGCCAAGCCGCGAAAGCTTGTCGCCCGAGCCCTCGACCCCGGCCGCTACAAGGTCAAGGTCCGCGCCATCAACCGGGTCGGCAAGGGCGCGTTCAGCCAAGTCCTGAAATTCCGGATCCCACGCTGAGCCGAACCTCGTCCCCTGGGGCCGGGCTGGAACAGGAGTGGGCCAGGAAGATCGCCGTTGCCTGCCGATGCGCGCAGGAGGTCTTCGAGGTCATGCCAGACCCGACCGCCTGATCGACCGCAAGACGCTGTCCGCGGCGTGTGCTGAAGTGTCGCCATGAGCGAGCAGGCGTGGCGGAAGTTCCTCCGGGCCGAGGGGGTCGCAGACTGGGTAGTGCTGCACGGCGGCGCCGCGGCGGTGTTCGTCACGGACTCCTTCGCCGCGGCGGCCGCGCTCGCCAACGCCGTCGCCGCGGTACCGGGCCTCGAAGGGTCGGAGGTCCTTCTGACGGTCGGCGACGGACGCCTGACCGTGCGGCTCGCCCGCGGCGTGGAGCGCATCGAGCCGCACCACATCGAACTGGCCCGTGCCATTTCTGCGGTTGCGCAGGAACACGGGGCGGCGACCGACCGCGGAGCCGTCCAGGAGGTCCAGCTCGCCGTGGCAGCCCGGCCCGACGAGCTGGACGTCGGCTTCTGGCGGGCCGTGCTCGGCTATCAGACGCTGGCCGAGGACAACGGCATCGACCCGCTCGGCCATGGGTCGACGTTCTGGGTCCAGGACCTCGACCCCGCCAAGCCGCTGCGGCACGCAATGCACGTCGACGTGTCGGTGGCTCGCGAGCACGCCGAACGTCGCCTCGCCGCTGCCCTGGCGGCCGGCGGCCGCATCGTCGACGACTCTGCGGCGCCCGAAGCCTGGATCCTCGCCGACCCTGCCGGCAACAAGGTCTGCATCGCCGCCTGGCCCGACGGGGCGCAACGCTCCTAGCGCGGAAACCGCCTGGCATCGCCCTGAACGCGCCGCAGCCCTACGCTGCCGGGATGGCCGGTGAAGCGCCCCCCTCCCACGTCGCGATGGCTGTCGCGGCACTCAAGGACGGGGACTGGGAAGCTGCCACGATCCACATGCGCCGGCACGTGCGACTACACGACCGGATGGGCCTCACGATCGTGTCCATCACTGACGACACGGCCGTGACGACCATGGAGCTGAGCGAGGAGACCGCCGGTTCCGGGCCGGGGACCGTCCACGGTGGCCTGCTCGCTGCCTTCGCCGATGCCACAGCCGCTCTGGCCGCAACGCGCTCACTGGACAACGAGACCGAGATCCAGGTGACCACCGACATGCACGTTCGATACTTCCGTCAGCCGAAGAGCGGACCGCTCACAGCGACCGCCACCATGGTGCATCGCGGCAGGCGGATCCTCAGCGCCGAGTGCGTGATCCGCGACGCAGAAGAGCGCGACCTCGCGCGCGCCACGGCGACGTACATGGTTGTCCCGCACTCGATCTGAGCTGTCATCATCAGCGGCCGACGCTGAGCCGGACGTCGACCTCGTCGCCCAGCGTGATGCCCTCGGGCTTCCGGACCGCGTCCTTCAACGGCAGGAAGTAGGTCCCCTCGCGGGGGAACATCGACGTGGTGAACTCGGTGTCGCCGATCCACGCGGTGACCGGCACGACGCCCCAGTATGCGACCTCGGCCTTGACCTCGTCGATCGCGTCGGCGGGGTCCTCGGGCAGGGGGACGAAGTAGAAGGGGGCCGGTCCGCGCCACTCGACGACGATCCCGGTGAACTCGAGCTCCACGCGGACAGCGTAGGTGCGTCCTGTGACAATGAGTCCATGGCCGATCTCCCCCGCAAGGCAGCTGCGCGCACGGCCCGGCTCGCCGCGCTGCCGTTGGGGTACGCCGGCCGGAGCGCGCTGGGGCTCGGCAAGCGGCTGGGCGGTGCGCCGGCCGAGGCGGTGATGAACGACATCCAACAGAAGACGGCCGAGCAGCTGTTCCGGACCCTGGGCGAGCTCAAGGGCGGCGCGATGAAGTTCGGCCAGGCGCTGTCGGTGCTGGAGGCGGCGCTGCCCGAGGAGATGGCCGGGCCGTACCGCGAGCACCTGACCAAGCTGCAGGACTCCGCGCCGCCAATGCCGACCCAGACCGTGCGGGAGACCCTCGACCAGGACCTGGGCCTCGACTGGCAGGACAAGCTGGTCTGGCTCGACGGCGGACCGACCGCGGCGGCCAGCATCGGGCAGGTACACAAGGGCAAGTGGCACGACGGGCGCGACGTCGCGGTCAAGGTGCAGTACCCGGGAGCCGGCGACGCACTGCGATCCGACATCAAGCAGCTCGGTCGGCTCGCCAAGACCATCGGCCCGCTGATCCCCGGCATCGACGTGAAGGCGCTGATGGTGGAGGTCGAGGCGCGCGCCGTCGACGAGCTCGACTACAAGCTCGAGGCGGAGGCGCAGTCCACGTTCGCTGAGGAGTTCCGCGACGACCCCGACATCGTGGTCCCCGACGTCGTCGAGTACGGCGACAAGGTGCTGATCACCGAGTGGCTCGAGTCACCGGCTTCCCTGGCATCGGTGATCAAGAACGGCTCCCAGGAGGAGCGGGACCACTACGGCGAGCTGATGGTGCGGTTCCTGTTCTCCGGGCCGGCCCGCACCGGGATGCTGCACGCCGACCCGCACCCCGGCAACTACCGGATCATGCCCAACGAGGACGGCTCCCCCGGCCGGCTCGGCGTGCTCGACTACGGCGCCGTGGCCCGGCTACCGGAGCGCAACCTGCCGGAAGCGATGGGCACTCTGATCCGGCTGTGCGCCGACAACAACAGCGACGAGCTCCTCGCCGAGTTGCGCCGCGGTGGCTTCCTCCGGCCCAACATCAAGCTGGACCCCGAGCTCGTCATCGACTACCTCTCGCCGTTCGTGGAGCCGACCAAGGTGGAGCGGTTCCGGTTCAGCCGGGCCTGGATGCGCTCACAGTTCGAGCGGATCAACAACCCGCGGGAACCGGCGTACACGGTGGCGATCAAGCTCAACCTGCCGCCGTCGTACCTGCTCCTGCACCGCACCTGCGTCGGCGGCATCGGCGTGATGAGCCAGCTCGAGGCCGAGGCGCCGTTCCACGCGATCCTGACCGAGTTCCTCCCCGGCTTCGCCCAGCCCCTAGAGGGCTAGGTGCATCACGTGCAGGCCGACCGGGCCGTGCTCGCGTGACTCGAACGCCGCCGGCACGGTGCCGATGATCTCGAAACCCAGGGTCTGCCACAGGTGTACGGCGGCGGTGTTGGTCTCCACGACTGCGTTGAACTGGATCCCGCGGTAGCCCTGGTCGCGGTGCCACTGGACGACGTACTCCGCCAGTCGCCGGCCGACACCGCGGCCGCGGGCCGCCGAGGACACCATGAACGACGCGGTGCCGATGTGCGCTCCACGGCCGGGCCGGTTCGGGCCCATGGTGGCGCTGCCGAGCACCTGGTCGTCATCGACCAGCACGACGGTCTGCCCCGGCGGCTTGTAGAGCCACAGGTCGCGGGCCTGCTCGCTGGCCAGGTCGGGCGGGTAGGCGTAGGTCTCGCCGGCGTCGACGATCTCGCTCCAGAACGGCCAGATCTGCGCCCAGTCCTCGACCGTGGCCGGGCGGATGCTCATGCGCCCGTCGTGCCGTCGATCGACTCCCGGATCAGGTCGGCGTGGCCGTTGTGCCGGGCGTACTCCTCGATCATGTGCACCAAGATCCAGCGCAGGCTCAGTTCCTCGCCGTTCCTGGCCCGGCGGTCCGCCAGGTCGTCGAGCGATGCCGCGGCGGTGATCACCTGGTCGGAGGCTTCCACGAACCGGTCGAACAGAGCGAACAGCTCCTCCGGCGGCGCTCCGGACGCGCTGTGCCAGTCCCAGTCGTTGTCGGCGTCCCAGTCGACGTCGTCGAACGGTGGCGCCGCGGGTCCACCTGCGAATCCTTGGCCGAACCACCAGTCCTCGACGTAGGCCAGGTGCTTGAGCATCCCGCCCAGCGTCATCGATGAGGGCGGCAGCGCGATGTCCAGCTGCTCCGCGTCGAGCCCGGCCGCCTTCATCCGCAGGGTGTCCCGGTGCCGGTTGAGGAAGCCCACCAGCGTGTTGCGCTCGTCGGCCGCGAAGGGCACCTTGGTGCGCTCTTCGGATCTCATCAGTCCACCATCCTTGTCTGCGCGTCACGCGGCGTGATGCAGTACGCCGCCCCGGTCGGGTCGGTCAGCACCGTGAAGTGCTCGTGCTGGCGCAATACGGATGCGCCGAGTGCCTCGTGTCGACCGGTCTCGGCTTCGCGGTCATTCGTGTAGACGTCCAAGTGCGCCGTCACCTCCGGTCGGTCGTCCCCCACCCGCTGGAGCAGGATCCTGATCGGTTGGTCGAGCGGGCGCGCGAGGCTGATGAACTCGTCGAAGTACGTCGACTCGATCTGAGCTGCGGCCATGCGCTCACTCCAGAAGTCGCACTCGCGCTCGTAGGCGCTCGGCGCGATGTCGAGGCAGACCTGGTCGACGATCGACCAATGACCCCCCGGCCACACCGTCGGGGGCGGCCGTCGGCTGAGCTGTTCGGACACCTCGCAGTAGGCGAGACCGCCCGGAGATCGACGGGCAGCGAACGGCTGACCCGGCTGGTGCACGTCGAGGTGCACGCCGCCAGGACCGTCGCCGACCCGCTGCACCCGCAGGAACGCGTCGCCCTCCTGCGGCACCAGCGTCGCGAACTCGTCGTGCCGGCCGCGGCTCTCCGAGACCGTGTAGCCGGTCACGCCGCACCAGAACGCCACGCCGGCGTCGTACTTCTCCGACGGCAGGTCGATGAACGCCGTCAGCCACGTGGGGTGCACGCGGCCACCGTAGTCACCAGAACCCGACGACTTCACCTCCAATACGGATCACGAAGGCCGAGACGACCACGATGAAGAACGCCCGGATGAAGCCGGCGCCGCGGGCCACCGCCGTGCGGGCGCCGAGGTAGCCGCCGGCCAGGTTGCACACCCCCATCAGCAGGCCGACCTTCCACAGCACCGCGCCCTGCGGCACGAACACGCACAGCGCGGCGAGATTGGTGGCCCAGTTGGCCAGCCGCGCCTTGGCGGAGGCCTCCAGGAACGAGTAGCCGAGCAACCCGACCAGGATGAACACGAAGAAGCTGCCGGTCCCGGGACCGAGGGCGCCGTCGTAGAAGCCGACGCCGAGGCCGGTCAGCATCGCCACGGCCGTGTGCCGGTGCCCGGCGAACCGGAGCTCGGTCTCGCCGCCGAGCGACGGCTTGAGCACGACATACGCACCCACGACCACGAGCGCCACCAGCACGATCGGGTCGAACGCCTCCTTGGGGATCAGGAACGCCACCCCCGCCCCCGCGGCCGATCCGATGAACGCCAGCAGCATCAGCGGCAGGAACGTCTTCGGGTCCGGCCGGATCCGGCGGTAGTACGTCGCCGAGCTCACCGTGGTCCCGCAGATCGAGGCCAGCTTGTTGGTGGCCAGCACCTCGACGGGCGACGCGGCGGGCAGCCCGAGCAGCAGGGCCGGCAGCTGGATCAGCCCGCCTCCCCCGACGACTGCGTCGACGAACCCGGCAGTCAGCGCGGCCAGCCCCAGCAGGGCGAGGACCGACAGGGTCGGGTCGTCCACCCGGCCACCCTAGGGTGGGGAGCGTGCGGATCGTGTCGTTGCTCCCCTCGACGACCGAGATCCTGTTCGCGATCGGTGCGGGTGACGACGTCGTGGGGGTGACCTTCGAGTGTGACTACCCGCGGGCAGCGCGGGAGCGGCGGATCGTGTCGACGTCCGCGCTACCCGAGGGCATGACGCCTGCCGAGATCGACGCGTACGTCGTCGGCGCGATGGCCCGCGGCGAGGACCTCTACCACCTCGACGAGGGCGCGCTGGCCGAGCTGGACGCCGACCTCGTGGTGACCCAGGACCTCTGTGCCGTGTGTGCGGTCGACGTCTCGGTCGTCGACGACGCGCTCGCCCACCTCGGCTGCACCGCCGACGTGCTGACCATCGATCCGCACACCCTGGACGAGGTGTTCGACTCGATCCGGACGCTCGGGAAGGCAACCGGCCACGAGGAGGAGGCCGACGCGCTCGTGACCGGTCAGCGCGAGAGGCTCCAAGCGGTGCGCGCCCGGGTCGCCGGCCGGCCACGGCCGAGAGTGATGCTGCTGGAGTGGACGGACCCGCCGTTCGCCCCTGGCCACTGGGTGCCGGAGATGATCGTCGCGGCCGGTGGCGAGCCACTGCTCGGGACGCCCGGCGCGAAGTCCGAGCGGGTGACCTGGGACGCCGTACACGCCGCTGGACCGGAGGTGGTCGTGGTCGCCCCGTGCGGCTTCGACCTCGACGGGGCCCGTCGGCTCGCAGACGAGCTGGCCTCCTCGGGCGTCTTGCCCGACGGCGTACCCCTGCATCCCGTGGACGCGAACGCTGCGTGGGCCCGACCCGGCACCCGACTGGTGGACGGGGTCGAGCAGCTCGCCGCGCTGTTGCACCCGGACGCGACGTGATCCGGGAGAGCGGTCTCTACGCGACTCGCGAGTCGCACACCTTCCAGGTGTCCTACCGGGCCGGGGGGTACGTCGCCCGGCACCGGTTCGAGGGTGAGCCGCACACCGCCGACCTGGTGCCGATCAGCGAGCTCACCGCGCTGGAACGGATCACCACCACCGCGGACTGGCAGGGCAGCCGCGTGATCGTCGACCGGATCCGTCCCTCGCGGCTGGTCTGGGTGCGCACCACCGACGTTGCGCTGGCCGAGCGGCTCAGCCTCTACGGCAGCATGCTCACCGGCTGGGGCACCGCCGTCCGGCTCTACGAGCTCGACGACATCCGCGAGGAGGTCATGGACCTGCTCGGCTGATCTCAGTCGCCGACCCAGAACCCACGGCCGCCGAACCAGTCGCCGTACGCGCTGCGCATCTGGCCCATCGGCGTCGGGCCGCGGGAACCGAGGTAGGAGCCGACGACCGCGGCGCCCAGGTCATCGAGCTCGGGCGCCACCACGCGTCCTTCGACCCGGGCGGCCATCGACTCGATGAAGCGGGCCAGGCCCGGGTCCTCGCCGAGCCGGAAGAACGTCGTCTGCGCACCGAACCGGCGCGAGTTGTCGAGCTCGCGGACGGCGTAGGCGATCGTCAGCGGGCTGGGCGGGTAGGCGAAGTAGACCTCGCCGTCCGGCTCCAGGTGGGAGGTGGGCTCGCCGTCGGTGACGATCAGCAGCACCGGCTGGGCGTTGGGGTGCTTGCGGAAGTGCCGGTTGGCCAGCAGCAGGGCGTGGTGCAGGTTGGTGCCCTTGTCCCACATCGCGTCGAGGGCGGTGAGCTCCTCGATGTCCATCACCTCGGCGTGCCGGCCGAAGCCGATCAGCTGTAGCTGGTCGCCGCGGAACCGCGACCGGATCAACGTGTGCAGCGCGAGAGCGGTGCGCTTCATCGGCACCCACCGGCCGTCCATCGCCATCGAGAACGACGTGTCCACGAGCAGCGCGACCGCGGCCTGGGTGCGCGACTCGGTCTCGGAGACCTCGATGTCCTCCACGCTGACCATCGGCCCGCCGCCCTCGGCGGCGCGCCGTCGTACCCCATTGAGCACGGTGCGCGGGATGTCCCACGGCTCGGTGTCGCCGAACGCCCACTCGCGAGTGGAGCCCGACTGCTCGCCGGCGGCGCCCGCCTGGCGCAGCTCGCGCTGGCCCTGCCGGCCGGACATCTTCTGGGCGACGTCCCGCAGCAGCGCCTGGCCCAGCTGGCGCATCGCCTTCGGCGTCAGCATCAGCTGACCGTCGGAGCCGCGGCGCAGGGTGCCGCCGTCGCGCAGCGCGCGCTCCAGCTCCTGCAGGGTGCGAGCATCGACCGCGGCGCGGTCACCGAGCTGGCGGGCCAGCTTGTCGAGGTCCACGTCGTCGAGGCGGGCGCCGGAGTAGGACTGAGCCAGCTGGTCGGCCAGGTCGTCGAGGTCGGCGAGGTCCTGGAGCACCCCGGTGCCGTCGCCGAGGCCGAGGCCCTGCTCGCCGTCGAAGCGCTCGGACCCACCCCAGTCCTCGCCGGGTCGGAGCGACTGGAGGTTGGCGTCCATCCGGGCCAGGGACTGCATCAGCTGCGGCGACCCGAACGCCTGCGCGGAGAGCTGCATCAGCTCCTCGCGCTGCTCGGGCCTCATCGAGTTGAGCATCCGCTGGGCCGCCGCGGAGCGCTGGGCGAGGGCGTCGAGCAGCTCGTCGATGTTCTGCGGGTTCTCCGGGAAGAAGTCCCCGTGCTTGTCCATGAACTGCTCGAAGTCCTCGTCGGTGTCCGCACCGCGCTGGTGCTTCTCCAGCAGCTCGTTGAGGTCGTCGAGCATCTCGTTGATCGCCTGCCGGTCCTCGTCGGTGGCGTTCTCGAGCGCCTGCTTCATGCCCGCGAACCGCTGGTCCAACAGCTCCCGGCCGAGCAGGTCCTTGATCTTCTCGTAGTCCTCGCGCGCCTGCCGCGAGGCCCAGTCGTAGTCGCTGAGCTCGCTGACGGCGGCCGCGGTGTTGGGCGGCCCCTCCGGTGGAGATGCAGCGTCGAGCTGCAGCTCGCGGAACATACGGTCGGTGTCGTCCATCAACGCGTCGCGGGCCAGCTCCTTGCGCTCCTCGAGGAGCGCCCGGTCGAGCAGCTCGCGCACCTCCTGCAGGGTGCGGTCGAGGTTGTGCCGCTGCAGCAGGTCGCGCCTGCGCTCGGCCACCCGGCGGGCCAGCTCGTCGAGCCCGGTCTGGTCGCTGCCACCCCGGCGCAGGAACTCCCGCATCGCGCGCTCGGGGCTGTACCCCGCCATCACGTCCTCGCCGATGGAGTCCAGCGCCTCCGCGATGTCGACCGGAGGCGCGAGCGGGTCGCCGCCCTCGTAGCGGCGGAACCGGGTGCGGCTTGCTAGCCACGACGACCTCGCCCTCGAGCTGGTCTCGATACCCGCTCGCAGCACGCTATTCGACCAACGGGAACGGCGACCTCGTCGGTCGAGTAGGCCGAGCCGCTGGGCGAGGCCGTATCGAGACCCACCCGGCTAGCCATACACGGTCTCCGAACCGTCGCTGTCCTTGCCGATCTTGCGGGCGAGATAGAGCCCTTCCAGCGCGAGCTCGATGGCGCCGGCCCGCTCGCCGTCGTTGGTGGCGTCGAGCCGGTCGCACACGTCGTCGTACAGCTCCGACTCGCCGAGGACGGGGAGCCCGGACAGAAAGTCCCGGGCGGTGACCTGCTCACCGGTGGTGACCAGCGCGCCCTGCTCGATGGCCTCGACCAGTAGCGCGAAGTCCAAGCCGCGGAAGTGCGCGCGGACGGCCTCGGCGGTCGCGGTGCGGAGCAGGTGGGTGAGGATCTCCTGCTCGCGGCCCTCCTCGCCGGTCTCGAACTCGATCTTTCCGCCGAGTACGTCGACAGCCGTCTCGAGGTCCACCACTCGGGCCACGGCCTCGGACTCGCCCTGGCCGGTGGCCCGGTGCAGCGCGGCCGCGGCGATGGTCTCGGCGCCGGCGATCGCGAACCGGGCGGACACCCCCGACCGCTGGTCGACCGACGCGGACTCGCGCAGGTTGCGGGTGAACCGGGCCAGGATCTCGACCAGGTAGTCGGGCACCTCGGCGACCAGGTGCGCCTCCTGCCGGATCACTGCGACCTCGGCCTCGAGCTCGGTCGGGTAGTGGGTGCGGATCTCGGCGCCGAAGCGATCCTTCAGGGGGGTGATGATCCGGCCGCGGTTGGTGTAGTCCTCAGGGTTGGCGCTGGCCACCACGAGCACGTCGAGGGGCAACCTAAGCACGTAGCCGCGGATCTGCACGTCACGCTCCTCCATCACGTTGAGCATCGAGACCTGGATCCGCTCGGCCAGGTCCGGGAGCTCGTTGATCGCCACGATGCCGCGGTGCGAGCGCGGGATCAGCCCGAAGTGGATGGTCTCGGGGTCGCCCAGGGACCTGCCCTCGGCCACCTTCATCGGGTCGACGTCTCCGATCAGGTCGGCCACGGAGGTGTCCGGCGTGGCCAGCTTCTCGGCGTATCGATCATCGCGATGCCGCCACGAGACCCGCAGTTCCTCGCCGTACGAGGCCACCGCGGCCTTCGAGGCCTGGGTGATCGGCTCGTAGGGGTGCTCGCCGAGCTCCGAGCCCGAGATCACCGGGGTCCACTCGTCGAGCAGTCCGATCAGGGTGCGCAGCAGCCGGGTCTTGCCCTGCCCGCGCTCGCCGAGGAGTACGACGTCGTGGCCGGCGATCAGCGCTCGCTCGAGCTGCGGGATCACGGTGGTCTCGAACCCGTGCAGCCCGGGCCAGGGGTCGCGGCCCTCGGCCAGGGCGGCGAGCAGGTTCTCGCGGATCTCGGTCCGGAGCGGCTTGTGGACGTGACCGGAGGCGCGCAGCTCTCCGAGCGTAGAAATCGTGGGAGCAGTCACCACTCGAACTTAGTCCTGCGATCCAACGCGCGGCAGTAGTCTCGCGGGCGGGGAGACGACCAGGAGGAACCCGTTGGCTCGCAGGCTGTTGAAGACCAACGACTCGGCGTGGCTGTTCGCGGAGACCCACCGCACCCCGATGCAGGTCGGCATGCTCGCGACCTTCCGCGTTCCCGAAGACCGGCCGACGTTCGTGGCCGACCTGGTGGCGAACTGGCGGGAATGCCACGAGTTCGCGCCACCTTTCAACCTCCTCTACAGGACCCTTCCGGTGCCGAGCTGGGTCGAGCTGGAGGCCGGCGCCATCGACCTCGACTACCACTTGCGGCACTCCGCGCTGCCGGCTCCCGGCTCCCAACGCGAGCTCGGTGTCCTGGTCTCCCGCCTGCACTCGCAGCGGATGGACCGGCGCTACCCGCTGTGGGAGTGCCACGTCATCGAGGGCCTCGAGGAGGACCGCTGGTCGCTGTACCTCAAGGCGCACCACTCCCAGGTCGACGGTGTGGGCGGCATCCGGTTGCTGCGCCGGATCCTGTCCGCCGACCCGGACGCGCGCGACATGCTGCCGCCGTGGGCGATCGGCACCCGCGGACCCGACCAGTCGGGAATCACCGCTCCCACCAAGGAGCCCGCACTCGAGCTCGAGCGGTCCGGCCCGATCGAGGTGCTGCGCGACGGCGTACGGAGCACCCGCCGCGTCGCCGGCTCGCTGGGTCGCACGTACGCCGAGAGCGTCACCGGTATCGGCGCCGAGGCTGACCGAGCGGTTCCGTTCCGGGCGCCGAAGACGATCTTCAACGGCCGCATCCACACGCCGCGGCGGTTCGCGACGCAGCACTACGGAATCGAGCGGATGAAGCTGGCCGCGAAGGCGGCCGAGGGCAGCCTCAACGACGTGTTCCTCGCGATCTGCGGCGGCGCCATGCGGCGGTACCTGATCGAGCACGACGCGCTCCCGACCGAGGACCTGATCGCGAACGTGCCGGTCTCGGTGCGCCAGGGTCAGGACGCCAAGGTCGGAAACGCGGTCACGTTCCTCTACTCCCGGCTCGGCACCGACGTCTCCGACCCGGTCGAGCGGATCAACGCGGTCCAGACATCGTGCCGGCTCGGGAAGGAGCGGCTGCCCGAGGTCGGCAGTGCCGCGATGGACGCCTACACGGCCGGCCTGATGGCGCCGTTCATCGGCCAGGCGATCCTCGGCTTCGGCGGCCGCGGCCGTCCGGCGTCCAACCTGGTGATCTCCAACGTGCCCGGCCCCGCCGAGCCGCGATACCTCGACGGCTCGCCGATGGAGGAGCTCTACCCCGTGAGCCTGCTGTTCAACGGCCAGGCGTTGAACATCACCGCGGTGTCGTACGCCGGCGAGTTCAACATCGGCTACACCGGCTGCCGGGACTCGATCCCGAGCCTGCAGAAGATCGCCGTCTACTCCGGTGAGGAGCTCGGCCTGCTCGAGGAGGGGCTGGGGATCTGAGCACCGACGTCGTCGTACTCTCCGTCGCCGTCGGCGTGCTCGCCGTCGGTCTACTCGTCACCACCGGGTTGATGCTGAGCGCCCGACGCAAGGCCGCCGCCGCGGTCACGCGAATACAGCAGCTCGAGTCCGACCTCTCGGCCGCGCTTCGACCGCGCCCGCCCGCGACCCCGACGGAACGCGCGGTCAGCCGCTTCCTACGCACCGTCGGCAAGGTGCGCGAGCATGGCGTCGCTGGGTTGCTCCAGGCCTCCATCGAGGACCTCCAGACGTGGGCCCAGGAGGAGCGCGCCGACATCGTGTCGATGGCCGCCGCTGACGGCACTGTGACGCTCTTCTTCTCCGACATCGAGGACTCCACAGCGCTCAACGACCGGCTCGGCGACGAGGCGTGGGTCAAGCTGCTGGCCGCCCACGACCAGCTGCTCCGGTCCCGGATCGACAAGTACCGAGGCCAGGTCGTGAAGACCGCCGGTGACGGCTTCATGGTCGCCTTCCGCGATGCCGAGGCGGCCTGCCGCGCGGCGCTGGGCATCCAGAAGGACCTGGCCCGCACCCTCGAGCAGCGGCTGCGCCAGGTGCGGGTCCGGATCGGCGTCCACACCGGCACCGTGGTGAGCCGGGACGGCGACTACTTCGGCCGCAACGTCGCGATCGCGGCCCGGATCGGCGACCTCGCGAGCGGCGGCGAGGTGCTGGCCACCGGTGCGGTTCTGGAGGCGCTGGAGGCCGACGCGGCCGTGGTGCTGGAGGAGGCGGGGGAGGCCGAGCTGAAGGGCCTGCCCGGCACTCACGTCATCTACCGGGTGCAGCGGAAGCCTTGAGCCACTCGTCGGCCAGGATGGCGTAGGTGCAGCCGTCTATCCAGCCGAGCTCGGCGTGCCAGGAGTCCTGGACGCCGTACTGCTCCAGGCGCATGCCGATCTTCTCGAGGACCCGCGCGGACGCCGTGTTGTCGGCAAAGCAGCCGGCATAGGCCCGGTGTACGCCGAGCTCCTCGAACGAGATCCGGAGGAGCTCAGTCGCGATCTCGGTGGCGTAGCCTCGGCCGGCGTACGCATTGTCGAGGATGTAGCCGATGTGCGCCTCGGCGGCGCGACTCGGCTCGCCGCCGTCCTGGCCCATCGCGTCCTCGACCTCGAGCGAGGCGGTACCGATCACGACGCCGTCGAGTTCGACGACGGTCGAATGGTCGCGAGGCTCGGTCAGCGTTCGCATCCAAACCGCGCGGAACGCCTCGACGTCGACCACGGTCTTCATCAGCCATCGGTAGACCTCCGGCTTGTTGCGAGACACCAGCAGCCCGTCGATGTCGTCCTCCCGAACCTGCCGGAGCAGGAGGCGCTCGGTGCGCTGCGGCCAGGTCACGTCCGAGATCGTCACCGGGAATGGATATCAGCGGGAGCGCCCGCGAGGCAAAGCAATTGCGGTTGGTCGAGTAACCCCGGCCCGAGCTTGCGAGGCCGGCGCGCATCGAGACCACTGTGAGGGTCTCGATCCGCGCTCGCTCATGCCTCGCTCGCGCTACTCGACCAGCGCTTACCGGCGGTCGCGGAAGATCGGTTCGCGGCCCTCCTTGCGGGCCCGCGTGGCTTCCTCGAAGTTGCCGGTGAGCAGCCGCAGGTAGAGCTGGCCCAGGCCTTCGGACGTCAGGTGCGCCTCGAGGGAGGAGGCGGCCATCCCTGCCTGCAGCGACTTCTTGGTGAGCTCGATGCCCGGCTGGGAGAGCTTCGCGATCCGTTGCCCGGTCTCGACAGCAGCCGCCACCACGTCATCATGGACGGCCGAGACCAGGCCGATCCGCTCGGCCTCCTCCGCGTTCACGTCGCGACCGGTGAGCATCAGGTCGGCGGCGCGCGTCGAGCCGACCGCCCGCGGCAGCAGGAAGCTCAGCCCGAGCTCGCTGGCGGTGAGGCCGTTGTTGATCCCGGCCGCCCGGAAGTACGCCGATGGCGCCGCCAGCCGCAGGTCGCACGCGAGCGCGAGGCACAGGCCACCGCCGATCGCCGGCCCGTTGACGGCCGCGATCAGCGGCTGCGGCAACCGGCGCATGGTGAGGATGACGTCCTCGAGGTAGGTCATCGCCCGCAGTGCGTACGTCGGCGGCGGCAGGTCGCCGACACCCGGCGGCACGCCGGCCGACTCCTGGTCCGCACCCGAGCAGAACGCGGCTCCCGCGCCCGTGACCACGACGGCGCGGACCGTCCCGTCGGCGCCCGCCTCGTCGAGCGCGGCCCGGAACGGCACCATCACGTCGTACGACATCGCGTGCAGGCGCTCCGGGCGGTTGAGACGTACCACAGCGACGGCCGGGTCCGGCCGCTCGATGTCGACGTACATGAGTTCCTTAGATAGGTGCGTTGTCGGCGCGGTAAGCCAACCACGCCTGCTTCATCCGCTTCGACTGGCCGGGGGTGAACCGGTCGAGGCACACTCGTCGTCCCCGTAGCTCATGAAGTTGTGCACAGGATCCGTGCCCGGCTTCCGGCAGGTGTCGTCGTCCTCGTTGCACCCGAAGATATTGTCGCCATCGAACTGGTACGGCGTGTCGGCGACGTAGTCGCCCGGTGCCGCGCAGCCGTTGTCGAAGGTGTGGTACAGACCGAGCCAGTGACCGACCTCGTGGGTCGCGGTGTCGCCCAGGTTGTAGGGCGCCGCGGATCCGCCCGGCAGTGACTCGTTGAGCAGGACCAGTCCGTCGTAGTCCAGCGGCGTCCCGTCGCCGGGGAAGTTGGCGTAGCCCAGCAGCCCGTCGCCGAGACCGGCGATGTAGATGTTGAGGTCACTCTCATCGCCGACGTGCAGCGCTGCCTTGGCCGCCTTCGCCTCGGCGTCCTCGTCCACGAAGTCGGGGGTCAGGTGCCAGTCGAACCAGGCGTCGTTCGCCGTGTAGTCGATCCCCTTCACGTCGAACTGGAAGGGAGTCGGCGCCGACGTTCCGTTGCTCAGCCCACCGCCGCGGAAGCCCTGGTTCAGCACGTCGATCTGGGCACCGACCTGGTCACGGGTGACGCCACCGGTGCCGTCGCTGCGGGTGATCACGTGCACGTAGGTCTTCACACGGTAGGCGGCCCTGCTGGCCAGCGGACGGCCGCTCGGACTCACCTTCCCCAGCCTGGCGAGACGGGCGAGGCGGCGCTGCAGCTTCTGCTCCATGGCCGCGGCCTCGGCCGCGGTGACGCTCGAGGGGTCCTCGCTGTCGGACCCGGGCTTGGCTCGGGCCGCGGAGACCGACCCATCCGGGTCGCACTCCACGGCGGCGCCGGCGACCGAGGCGGGTCCGGCGATCGGGCTGGCGGTGCTCAGCATCGCCAGCGCCGTGGCACCCACCGCAATCCGGACGATGGAGCGGGTCGTGCGTCGTGTCATGTCGGATCTCCCAGGGTCTGGGCACCGCCCCGATGAGGGCCCTCCATGTGTGCTGGTGAGCACTGAACATGGCGTTTCCACCCGGGTCAAGCGGGCGGGTCCGACGACTAGACCGTCAGCAGCACCGAGGACCCGTGACCGAAGAGACCCTGGTTGGCGGTGATCCCGACCCGGGCGCCCTCGACCTGACGGCCCTCCGCCTGGCCGCGTAGCTGCCAGGTCACCTCGCACACCTGGGCCAGCGCCTGCGCGGGTACGGCCTCGCCGAAGCAGGCCAGCCCGCCGGACGGGTTGACCGGGATCCGGCCGCCGATCGTGGTGTCGCCCGCGCGGAGCAGGGTCTCGGCCTCGCCGCGCTTGCACAGCCCGAGGTCCTCGACCCAGTCCAGCTCGAGCGCGGTCGAGAGGTCGTAGACCTCGGCCAGGCTCACGTCGTCGGGCCCGATGCCGGCCTCTTCGTACGCCGCCTGCGCGATCGACTCCTTGAACGTCCGCTCGGGGGGTCCGAGGGTCCCGGCGGGGTCGGTGGCGAGCAGCGGCATGTCGATGATCGTGTTGGGGAACGTCGGCGTGACCGTGGAGATCGCGGCCACCCGGACCGGCTTGTCGGCACCGAGCCGGCGCGCGTAGTCGGCGCTGGTCAGCAGCACCGCTGCGGCGCCGTCGGACGTCGCGCAGATGTCGAGCAGGTGCAGCGGGTCGGAGACCACCGCGGAGCCGAGCACGTCGGCGGCGCTGACCTCCTTGCGGTAACGGGCGTTCGGGTTGCTGAGGCCGTGCCGGGAGTTCTTGACCTTGACCTGGGCGAAGTCCGCACTGGTCGCTCCGTAGAGGTCCATCCGCCGGCGCGCGTAGAGGCCGAAGTAGGCGGGGTTCGTCATTCCGAGCAGCCGGAACCGCAGCCAGTCGGGGTCGTCCCACCGCTCCCCCGCGCTGGGTGCGAGGAAGCCCTTCGGCGTGGTGTCGGAACCGACCACCAGCGCCACCTCGCTCTGGCCGGCGAGGATCCGCGACCGCGCGGTGTCGAGGGCCTGGGCGCCGGTGGCGCAGGCGGCGTACGACGTGGCGACCCGGGCGCCGTTCCAGCCGAGCGCCTGGGCGAACGTTGCGCCGGCGACGTACCCGGCATAGCCGTTGCGGACGGTCTCACCGCCGACGATCAGGTCGACGTCGTTCCACGGGACGCCGGCGTCGGCGAGCGCCGCGCGGGCAGCGTGCACGCCGTACGAGACGAAGCTGCGGCCCCACTTGCCCCAGGGGTGCATGCCGACGCCGAGGACGGCCACCTGCTCGGTCACTGGTCGGCCTCCTCGCCCATCTCGACGACCGGCTTCCAGCGCCACACCGTGCGCTCGCCGTCGTCGTCGGTGTAGAGCGTCTCGACCACCAGCTCGGCCTCCTGGCCGACCCGCAGGTCGGCGACGCCGTATCCGGCTGCGACCTGGCCGAGCACGACCAGCCCCTCGGGCAGCTCGACGGCCGCGAGCGCGAACGGCTCGAACGGGTCCGACACCGGGATGTACGGCGGCGGGGGCTGGTACTGCGCGTCGGTGTAGGACCACACCCGGCCACGGCGGGACAGCTCGACCTCTTCGAACGCCTCGCTGTCGCACTCCGGGTTGCGGCAGAAGCCTCCTTCACCGGCCGTGCGCGGGAAGAACACGCAGCCGCACCCGGTGCACCGGGAGCCGATCAGCGCGGGCTCGGGACCGGTCGTGAACCAACCCTCGATCGCCGGGGTCTGCGTCATCCGCCCTCCAAACTAGAACGTGTTCTCATCCTAGCGTTTGGTCTCGATACGCGCTCGCTCGTCCCTGGCTCGCGCTACTCGACCAGCGAGAACGTTGGTCGAGTAGCCCCGACCGAGCTTGCGAGGGCAGGGCGTATCGAGACCATCTGGCGCCCTACGGCCGGGCGAGGTAGGCGAGCAGGTCCTGGCGGGTGACCACGCCGACCGGCTTGCCGTCCTCCTGCACGAGCACCGCGTCCGCGGACTCCAGCAGCTTGACCGCGTCCCGGGCGTCCTCGGTGGAGCCGATCACGGGGAGCGGCGGGGACATGTGCTGCTCGACGGAGTCGGTGAGCCGGGCGTTGCCGGTGAACAGGGCGTCCAGGACGCTGCGCTCGGAGACCGAGCCGGCGACCTCCGCGGCCACGATCGGCGGCTCGGCCCGGACGACCGGCATCTGCGAGACGCCGTACTCCTGCAGGATCGCGACCGCCTCGGCGATGGTCTCGCCCGGGTGGGTGTGCACCAGGTCGGGCAGCCGGCCGGACTTGCCGCGCAGCACCTCGCCGACGCTCTGGCTTCCCGACTCGTGGCCACTGTCGAAGCCGTACTGGCCCAGCCACTCGTCGTTGAAGACCTTGGTCAGGTAGCCGCGCCCCGAGTCGGGCAGTAGCACCACGATCACCGCGTTCTCCCCCTCCGGAGTCCCAGCCAGCTCGCGTGCCAGCTGGACGGCTGCGTACGCGGCCATCCCCGACGAGCCGCCGACCAGCAGCGCCTCCTCGCGGGCCAGCCGCCGCGTGAACGCGAACGAGTCGGCGTCGGAGACCTCGATGATCCGGTCGGCGATGTCGCGGTCGTAGGCGTCCGGCCAGAAATCCTCACCCACGCCCTCGACGAGATAAGGCCGTCCACTGCCGCCGGAGTAGACCGAGCCGGCCGGGTCGGCGCCGATGACCTGGACGTCGGGGTTCTGCTCCTTGAGGTAGCGGCCGACCCCGGAGATGGTGCCGCCGGTGCCGACGCCGGCGACGAAATGCGTGATCTTGCCTTCGGTCTGCTCCCAGAGCTCCGGACCGGTGGTCTCGTAGTGGGACCGCGGGTTGTGCATGTTGGAGTACTGGTCCGGCTTCCAGGCGCCGGGCTCCGCGGCGAGCCGCGCGGAGACGTTGTAGTAGGAGTCGGGATGTTCCGGCGCGACGGCGGTGGGGCAGACGACGACCTCCGCGCCGTACGCCTTCATCACGTTGCGCTTGTCCTCGCTCACCTTGTCGGGGCAGACGAACACGCACTTGTAGCCCTTGGCCTGGGCGACCATCGCCAGCCCGACGCCGGTGTTGCCCGAGGTCGGCTCCACGATCGTGCCGCCGGGCTGGAGCTCACCCGAGGTCTCCGCGGCCTCGATCATCCGGGTCGCGATCCGGTCCTTCACCGACCCGCCCGGGTTGAAGTACTCCACCTTCGCCAGCACCAGCGGCGCGGTTTCTGCCACCTCGTCGAGCGTGGTCGACAGCCGGAGCAGCGGGGTGTTGCCGATCAGGTCCAAGAGCGAGTTCACGTACTGCATCCGCCCAACCTATGCGGCATCCGTAGAGTTTGGGTCGATGGGTAAGGCCGCCGCCGCACGCAAGCTCGCCGCCGCCGCTGCGTACGGCGGCGGAGGTCTGTCATTGCTCGGCGGCGCGGCCTGGGGCGTGCTCAACCTCGAGGCCTGGCTGGCACGCAAGTCGATCGGCCAGACCCGCGAGGATCCGCCGCCCGACGCGACCGGCTGGTACGGCCGCGGCCGGCCCGGGCCGGCGATCCGGGTGGCCCTGCTGGGCGACTCCAGCGCCGCCGGCTACGGCGTCGACCGGGTCGAGCAAACGCCCGGCGCGCTGCTCGCCAGCGGCATCTCCGAGCATGCCGACCGCCGGGTCTACCTTCGCGACTACGCGGTGGTCGGCGCGAGGTCACCGCACCTGGCCGCCCAGATCGACCGCGCCCTGCCGATCGAACCCGACGTCGCGGTGATCCAGATCGGCGTCAACGACGTGACCCACAAGACCCTGCCGGCCGAGTCGGTTCGGCACCTCTCCGAGGGAGTGCGCCGGCTGCGCGAGGCCGGCGTCGAGGTCGTCGTCGGCACCTGCCCGGACCTGGGTACGGTCCGACCGATCCCGCCGCCGCTCAAGCAGGTGGCCCGGATGTGGTCGCGCCGGCTCGCCGCTGCGCAGACGATCGCGGTGATCGGCGAGGGCGGCCGGACCGTCTCGCTGGGCTCGATCCTCGGCCCGGAGTTCGACGCCGCGCCCGCGGTGCTGTTCGGACCGGACCAGTTCCACCCGTCGGCCGAGGGATACCGGGCGCTGACCAACGTGATCATCCCGTCGGTGCTCGCGACCCTCGGCCTGGCTCCCGACAACGAGGCCCGGCCGGAGGCGCTCCGCGGCGAGGCGGTGCTGCCGGTCACCCAGGCCGCGGTCCAGGCCGTCCGGCAGACCGGCACCGAGCTCGACGGCACCGAGGTGGGCGGCGACCGGCTCGGCGTCCGGGGCCTCTGGGTCGAGCTGCGACACCGGCGCAGCCGCCCCCAGGCCAAGGGCCAGGCGCCCGCCGCTACCGAGACGGCCGACGCGTCTACCTAGGCGCCTGGAGTTCGTCGTCCGCCGGCACGATCATCGGCGTACCAGCGACCGGGTCCGCCACCACTACGCAGGCCAGCCCGAAGACCTTCTCGACCAGCGCCGCCGTGACGACGTCATTCGGCAGTCCCTCGGCGACGACATGCCCGTCGGCCATCGCGACCACATGGTCGGCGTACCGGCACGCGAGGTTGAGGTCGTGCAGGACGACGACGATGGTCCGCCCGGTGCGCCGGTTCAGGTCACGGAGCAGCCGGAGCAGCTCGACCTGGTGGTTGATGTCCAGGAACGAGGTGGGCTCGTCGAGCAGCAGCAGGTCGGTCTCCTGCGCGAGCGCCATCGCGACCCAGGCGCGCTGGCGCTGACCTCCGGAGAGCTCCTGCACCGGTCGATCCACCAGTTCGGCGGTCTCGGTGGCGATGAGCGCGGCCGCGACCGCATCATCGTCAGCGGGCGACCACTGCCGGAACCAGCCCTGGTGGGGGTGCCGGCCGCGCGAGACCAGGTTGCCAACCGTGATCCGATCCGGCGCGATCGGGGTCTGCGGGAGCAGGCCGAGGACCTTGGCGACCTCTCGGGAGGCGAGCTCCGTTACCGGGGTGCCGTCGAGCAGCACCTCACCGGACCGCGGCTTCATCAGGCGAGCGATCCCGCGCAGGAGCGTCGACTTACCGCAGGCGTTGGCACCGACGATGGCGGTCAGCCGACCGTCCAGGATGTCGAGGTCGAGTTCCTTGACCACGTCGCGCTCGGCGTAGCCGAGGCTCAGTCCCTGCGCTCTCAGTCGACCGGTCATCACACGCTCTCTCTGTCGGAGGTGGCCAGCAGCCACAGCAGGTACGGCGCGCCGACGGCACCGGTGATCACGCCCGTCGGCAGCTGCATCGGCAACAGGTTGACCGCGATGTAGTCGGACGCGAGCACCAGGGACGAGCCGACCGCCCCGGCGGCGAGAAGCCCCCCGCTCCCCTTGCCGAGGAGCCGGTCCGCGACCGGGCCCGCGACGAGCGCCACGAAGATGAGTGGTCCGGCCACCGCAGTCGCCAGTCCGGTGAGGATCACGGCCACGAGGATCAGCGCCAGCCGGGCCACCTCGGTCCTGGTGCCGAGGATGCGAGCGGTATCGTCACCGAGCTCCAGGGCACGCAGCAGCCGCCGCAGCACCAGGCTCAGCGGCACCAACACAGCGAGTGCGACGAGCAAGATGTTGACCTCGGTGTTGCCCGACTGCCCCACGCTGCCGACCAGCCAGTGCATCGCCTCCCTGGCCTCTTGGAGCCGGGACCGGGTCAGCAGGTAGCTCACGATGCCGAACATGAACGTCGAGATGCCGATGCCGATCAGGATGAAGCGGTAGCCGCTGATCCCGTCCTTCCAGGCCAGCACGTACATCAGCGCCGACGTCACCAGCGCACCGATCACCGCGAGCGTCGGGGTGCCCACCCCACTGAGGTCGTAGATCACGATGCCGCCCACCGCAGCGACGCTGGCGCCGGACGACACCCCCACGAAGTCCGGGGAAGCGAGCGGGTTGCGCAGCAGGTGCTGGAACAGAGTGCCGGCGATCCCGAGCGCCAGTCCGGTGGCCACCGCGGACTTCGCCTGCGGCCACTGCAGATCCTGTACGACGAAGTTGACCGCGTCGTTGTCCATCACCCCGAGCAGCGACAGCACGACCTGGCGGGCGGTGAGCCGGACGCTGCCCATGGTCAGGCTGACCATCACGAGTGTCGCGACGAGCACCAGCAGGCCGGCGTTGACGATCAGGGTCTGCCGCCGGCGGCCGCGACGGTCGGTGCGGAGGTCGGCCACCACCGGGGCGAGGAGGGTGTTCAAAGCTCGGACAGCCGTCCGTAGCGCACCAGGCCGATGAAGAACGGCGCGCCGAGCACGCCCAGCATCACGCCCACCTGGAGCTCGCCGTCGCCGGCGACCAGCCGACCCAGGACATCGCACAGCAGCAGCACGATCGGGCCGATCACCATGGAGTACGGGAGGATCCACCGATAGTCGGGACCGCAGATCAGCCGCGCCAGGTGCGGCACCGCCAGCCCGACGAAGACGATCGGGCCGCAGGCCGCGGTTGCAGCACCACAGAGAAGTGCCACCACGACGAAGATGGCCAGTCGGGTCCGGCCAACCTGGACCCCCAGCGACCGCGCGGTGTCCTCGCCCAGCGCGAGCGCATTCAGCCACCGACCGCACAGCAGCGCGAGCAGACAGCCGAGGATCACGAAGGGTGCTACCCCCGTCACGACCGGCGCGTAGCGGCCGGCGAGGGAGCCGACCTGCCAGAACCGCAGCTGGTTGAGCACCACGTCGTTGGTCATGATCATCGCGGAGGTGTACGACGTCAGCCCCGCCGTGACCCCCGCACCCGCGAGCGCGAGCTTGACCGGCGTCGCGCCGTCCCGGCCGAGCGAGCCGACGGCGTACACCAGGATGGTGGCGAGCCCGGCCCCGGCGAACGCGAACCAGATATGGCTCGACACCCCTGCGACGCCGAAGAACGTGATCGCCGCGACGACGGCCGCCGCCGCGCCCGCGTTGACGCCCATGATCCCGGGGTCGGCGATGGGATTGCGAGTCACGCCTTGCAGGACCGCACCCGAGAGCCCGAGGGCGGCGCCGGCCAACAGGCCGATGATCGTTCGAGGCACCCGCACCTCGAGGGTGACCGTGTCGTTGACGCTCCCCGACCCGAAGCTCGCGAAAGCGCGCAGCACCTCCCCCAGGGAGATGTCCCGAGATCCCTGGGTGACGCTCAGGAACGTCACCACTGCCAGCACCCCCAGGAGCAGGAGAAGACCGACGGCCAGGCCCCGCCTGCGGGGTCTGGTCGTCGGCTCCCGGGTTGCCGGCGCTTCGGTGAGCGCGGTGGTCATCGGATCAGTCGCCGACGTTCTCGTCGATGCCCTCGAGGTCGGCGGTGAGCTGCTCCAGCGCGTCGGCGTAGTGCCCATACGTGTGCAGCCAGAAAGCCGGCCACGAGATCACCTGTCCGGCCTTTGCGGCCCGGATGGTCTCCCACGTGGGCTGCGTCTTGCCGGTCTCGAGGGAGTCGTCGAACGTCCGGGAGTCCATCAGCAGGACGTCGGGCTGGTACTTGTCGACGTTCTCCCAGCTGAGGTTCTCCCAGTAGGGGAAGCCGGGGTCCGGCGTGTCCGGATTGATCACGTCGAGACCCCACTCCTGGAAGTCCAGCAGCTCCGGCGCGTACTCCGGGTTGGCGACGTAGAGCAGGTCATCGGCCGGCGAGATCGCGAGCGCGGTCAGGCCGGACTTGGACTCGACGAGCTCGGAGAAGGCGTCGCGCGCCTCCTCGAACCGGGTCTTGTCGTCGGACAGCTCCTCGACGTCGGCGCCGAGGCTCTCGGCCAGGTCTTCGTAGCCCTCCGCGAGCTCGAGGATCGACGAGCCCTGCGAGGCGCCGACCACGGGCGCCAGGTCGGCGAGCTTCTTGCTCGACTCCTTGACGCCCTCCTCGAGGCCGCTGTGCGCCTCCTCGGCGGGCCACCAGTCGGCGACGATCAGGTCGGGGCTGAGCGTGCTCGCCTTGGCGACGTCGATGCTGCCCCACTCCTCGCCGAGGATCTCGATGCCGGAGAGATCGAGTCCCTGGAGGTTGGGGTCGGTCTTGATCGACTCGTCGGCGTAGATCCCAACCGGCTTGATGCCGTAGCTCAACAGCGCCGCGGCCTCGCCCGAGTGCGCGATGATCCGCGTCGGCGTCTGGTCGAGCTTCACCACCTCGCCCGAGCCGTCGGTGAACTCCCACGGGCCCTCGGGGATGCTCACGTCAGGGTTGTCCCCGGCGTTGTCGTCGCCGGCGTCGATGTCGCTGCCGCACGCGCTGAGCGCCAGCCCGGCGGCCAGCAGGCCGGCAGTGAGACGGATGGTCGGGCGCATGGAGGTGGTCCTCGCTCTTCGTCGTCCTACCCCGCCGCGATGGCAGTTAGGTAAGCCTAACCATAGTTCGCCCCGATGCGGCGAACCGGGTCCAGGGCAGGGGTAGGCCTAGCTCCACTCGGTTGGCTGCCCAGCACCATCGAAACGACGGTCGCCCGCTACGAACAGCACCTTCACCCAGCTCGATCTCCCCACGGCCACCGACGACAACCGCCGGGTCCTCGCGGTCCTCGCCTGGCTCCACAAATGACGTTGACCCGTCGCGAAGCTCGCGACGGGTCAACGCTGAGAGACGGGTCAGTCCTGACTGAAGATCGCCAACAGGCGGAGCAGGTTGGTGTAGATCCACACCAGGGCCACCGTGATGGCGAACGCTGCCCGCCAGGACTCCCGCTCCGGGAGGCCGTTGGCGATGCCCTGCTCGACGAAGTCGAAGTCCAGGATGAGCATGAAGATGCCGAGCACCAGACCCGCGACCGCGGTCAGCATGCCGAGCGCACCGAAGCCGAACAGGCCCATGTTGTCGCCGAACAGGCCCAGCACCAGCTCCAGCAGGCCCAGGCCGATCATTCCGAACATCGCCGCAATGACGAACATCCGGAACTTCGCGCCGACCTGGATGTTGAAGAACTTGTAGGCCGCCAGGGTGCCGGCGAACGCCGCGAAGGTGCCGATCACGGCCTGGATCACGATGTTGCCGCTGTCGGGCGTCGAGAACTGCGCGTCGATGAGCTTGCTGAGCGCACCGAGCGCCACTCCCTCGAGGACCGCGAACGCAATCACCAGGGCCGGGCTGATCACCCGCTTGAACGAGTTGACCATCGACAACGCGAACGCGCCCAGGCTGCCGATCGTGAGCGCAGCGAACAGGGACCCCAGGTCACCGTTGCTGATCGTGGTCGCGGTGATGTCGGGGGTGAGCACCCAGGTCGCGATCGCGGCGAGCATCACGATGCCGATCGAGATCGCGGTCTTCTGGACGACCGAGTCGATCGTCATGGGGCCTGTCGACGGCGGCGCCTGCGTGGGCTGCTGCCCCGGGGCACCGGGCTCGCCGGTCCCCCACGTCGAGGGATCGGCACCGTAGCCCTGGTACGTCGAGCCGTTGCCGGCGTACGTCTGGTTGCCGTGGGTGTTGGTGCCACCGGCGTGGAACTCCTCCGAGCGCCGGAACACCGGGTTGTTGCTCTGCATGGTCTCCTCCTTGGAGGCCGAGGGTGACCGTCTCCGTGACGGCTCACCTAGTCCGAAGTCGAGTCTAGACGGCTTCAACCAGTACAACGTCCTGGCGGCCCCCGGCGTTCCCGGATCCGACGCTCAGCGGCGCACCGCCCGGACCACGGAGTCCCGCACCGTGACCGGTCCCTCCGGCCCGGCCATCTCGCGCGTGGGTGCCGCCTGAGTCACCACGTCCCAGGACCCAGGGTCGAGCAGCGCGATCACCTGCTCCGGGGTGAACATCAGCTGGCCGCCGTGGGGGCGGCGGGCGCCGCTGTCGTGGTCGTCGGGATGGTGCCCTACGACGAGCAACGTGCCGCCCGGCTCGACCAGCTCGGCGACACCGCCGTAGAAGCCCTGGAACACCTCGGGCGGCACTTGGAAGAAGAACGCCGACACCAGGTCGTACCGACCGGGTGCCGGACCGCCGGCCATCAGGTCGTGGTGCAGCGTCTCGATCCGGTCGGCGACCCCCCTCTCGGCGGCGTGGTCACGCACCCGCGCCAGCGCCACCTCCGACACGTCGAGAGCGGTCACCGACCAGCCGCGTTCGGCCAGCCACACCGCGTCCGCGCCCTCGCCGCAGCCGACGTCCAGCGCCCCGCCGGTCGCGAGGTCGGCGACCTCCTCCACGAGGCGCTGGTTGGGCTGGCCGCTCCAGATCCGCTCGGACTCGGCGTAGCGCGCATCCCAGGTCTCCTGGGTGTACAGGTCGTCGACGTCCTGATCGTCATGGTTCGTGCACGGGTCTAGTCTGCCTGCCCCAGAAGTCCGTTTCGACTGAGAGCGGCGCAGCGATCGGGTCTAGCCTCCGCGCCAGGGAGGACCACCGATGAAGCGACGACCCGAATGAAGCGCACCGCACTCGCAGCCGCTTTCCTGCTCTCGCTTTCTCTCAGCCCCGCCGTTGCGGCAGCGCCGGCTGCGGCGCCGCAGCAGTGCGGCAGCTTCAGCTATGGCTCGTCGGCGCCGGTCTCCTCCACGCACTACGGCGTCATGAACATCCGCCAGGAACGCGACACCTGCCGCGCTGCGCGGAGAGTTGCTCGAGCCTCGGAGGGCAAGGGCGGCGAGAAGTACAAGAAGAACGGATGGAAGTGCTCGCCGCGCCAGCTGAAGGACAACGGCACGCGTCGCTACGTCTGCTGGAAGTTCGATGTGCACGATGGCGTCTGGCAGCCCAAGGCGACTTTCAAGACGATCGGGAACGGCTGACCACGGACGGCCTTCCTGGTGCCCCCGGTGGGACTCGAACCCACACTTGAATCGCTTTTAAGGCGACGTCCTCTACCGGTTGGGATACAGGGGCCGCTCCATTCTCGCAATGTCCGCCGCACGACCGAGCACATCGTCGGTCATTTCCTCGGTGAGCCTGCCGGTGAAGGTGTTCTGCTGGCTCGGGTGGTAGCAGCCGAGGAGAACGACGTCCCCGTGCGGCGCGCCCAGAGTCGCGGTGGCGCCGTGGCCGAATCGCGGCTTCGGCGCCGGCACCCGCCAGCCGGCCAGCCGGAGCGAGCGGATCGCGGCGTCCCAGCCGAACGAGCCGAGGGCGAGGACCACGCGGACCTCGCTCGGCGACCAACTCCAGCTCGGCATCGAGCCACCTCGCGCAGGTGTCGCGTTCGGCCACCGTGGGCTTGTTCTGGGGCGGAGCACACCGAACCGCAGCGATCATCCGGGTGTCGAGCAGCTCGAGCCCGTCGTCGACGTGCACGCTGGTCGGCTGGTTCGCCAGACCGACGCGGTAGAGGCTCGCGAACAGCCAGTCGCCGCTGCGGTCGCCGGTGAAGATCCGGCCGGTGCGGTTGGCGCCATGGGCGGCGGGCGCCAGCCCCACGATCAGAACCCTCGGTCGCCGGGCGCCGAACCCGGTGATCGGCCGGCCCCAGTACTCCTCGTCCGCGAACGACGCGCGCTTCTCCCGGGCGACGTGCTCACGCCACTCCACCAGCCGGGGACAGGCCCGACACTCGACGACCTGTGCGTCGAGCAGAGCCAGCGGGTCGCTCAGGGGGCGGGTTGGATCGAGGCCTCGCGGCGTACCTTGTCGACTGCCTGGGAAGCGGCGTCGCTGACCTTGTCCTTCGCCACATCCGCGGCGTGGTGGGTGGCAGCCTGCACCCGCGGGTCGCGGGCGACCTTCTTCGCGCCGGTCTTGATCTGCTCGTAACGCTCACGCCCGGCACGGGTACCCAGGACATAGCCGACGGCCGCAGCAGCGAGCAACGGGATCTTCTTCATGCCGTCACGGTAACCCGACCAGCGACCACGCAATCCCGTCCAGGATGTCGGACTCGGAGACCACGACTGTCTCGGTGCGGACCCGGCGCAGCACCCGCGACAGGATCAGCGCCCCGGCATCGATCACGTCGGCGCGGCCGGGGTGCAGGTAGGGCAGCTCGAGACGCTGCGCGACCGGCATCGCCACGATCCGCTCGACGATCGCGTGTACGTCGTCGAGGCGCAGCACCTGCTGGTCGATCGCCTCGCGGTCGTACGACGGCAGGTCGAGCACGCCCGCGGCCACGGTGGTCACAGTGCCCGAGACGCCGACGACGGTGGCCGCCGCGGCGGCGTCGACCGGGCACGAGTCCAGCGTCGCGTCGATGTCGCCGACACACGCGGCCACCTGGTCGGAGGTCGGCGGGTCGTCGTGCAGGTGTCGTTCGTGAAGGCGCACCGAGCCGATGTCCATCGAGTGTGCCTGCTGCGGCTTCGTGTCGCCGAGGATCAGCTCGGTCGAGCCGCCGCCGACGTCGATCACCAGCACCGGGAGGTCGGGGGTAGTGGCGAGGTGGCGGACCGCCCCGTCGAACGCGATCGCCGCCTCCTCCGCACCGGTCAGCACCTCCGGCCGGACGCCGAGGCGCTCGAAGACCCCGTCGGAGAACACCTGGGCATTGGCGGCGTCGCGGGTCGCCGAGGTCGCGCAGAACCGGAGCCGGTCCACGCCGTTGGCCGCGATGAGGGCGGCGTACTCGTCGATCGCGGTGAACGCCCGGGCGAGCGCATCATCGGCCAGCCGTCCGGTTCGGTCGACGTCCTGGCCGAGTCGGACCATCCGGGTCTCGCGCAGGGCAACGTCGGGCAGGTCCCCGATCAGCAGCTTGATCGTGTTGGTGCCGCAGTCGATGGCAGCGGCGGTCATCGCTCCACGCACGGGCCGGCGGCCCACCACTCTCCCAGCAGGTCGAGCACCTCGTCGCCCAGCGGGTTGACCCCGGGCCCCGGCCGCCAGGGCGTGCGCAGCCAGGACGTGCAGGCACTTCACCCGGTCCGGCATCCCGCCCGCGGTGACACCGTCGATCTCGGGCACCTCGCCGAGCCCGGACCGGAACTCCAGGTAGGCCTCGTGCGCGCGCCGATACGCCGCCGCGAGCTCCGCGTCCTCGCCCAGGCGCGCCTGCATCTCCTTCATCAGACCCGAACCCTCGAGGGTGCCGATCAGCGACGCCGCGCGCGGGCAGGTCAGGTAGAAGGTGGTCGGGAACGGGGTGCCGTTGGGCAGTCGCGGCTCGGTGGTCACCACGTCGGGGTTGCCGCACGGGCACCGGTGCCCTACGTCGTGGATGGCCCGCGGTGGCCGACCGAGCTGGCGCCGCACCACGTCCTCGTCCTCGGGCGCGATCACCGTCGCGACACTAGTCGTCGGAGGGCTGCTGATCGGAGCCGTCGATCTTGCGCAGCGGGATCGGCGGCGCCTTGGTCGGTGGGTCGCCGGCGATCTTCATCGAGTCCCAGGCGTCGTCGTACCAGGTCCGTTCCGGCACCGGCGCGACCGTGTCCGGGTCGGTGAGCTCCGCCTCGCTCTCGAGCGGTTGGCCGTCTACGAGCACCACGAACGGCGTCTCTCCCGGCTTGACGTAGCCGAAGCGCTCCCGTGCCTGCGCGCTCACGTAGGCCGGGTCCTGCCAACGCTGCTTCTCCTGCTGCAGCTCCTGGATGCTCGCCCGGCGCTCGGCAATCTGGCTCTTGAGATCGCCGATGTGGGACCGCTGCTCCAGGTAGGCCCGCAGCGACGACGCGTACGACACCGCGAGCACCGCGAGCACCATCACCAGGATCGCGGCCCGGCCGGTCAGTCGTGATCGGACCTTCGACTCGGTGGCCGCGGCTGCCCGGGCGACCGGTGCCTCCGGTGCCGCAGCGATCGGACGGGCGGTGCGCACGGCGCGCCCCGGCCCGGATCGTCCCCGGGGCCGGGACCCTCGCGGCGCACGTCGCTGGTCCGGCATACGACCTAGGGTCTCTCAGGCGGAGTACCTCGGGAACGCCGACACACCGGCGTACCTCGCCGCATCGCCGAGCTCGTCCTCGATCCGGAGCAGCTGGTTGTACTTCGCGGTGCGGTCCGACCGTGCCGGTGCGCCCGACTTGATCTGGCCGCAGTTGGTGGCCACCGCCAGGTCGGCGATCGTGGTGTCCTCGGTCTCGCCGGACCGGTGGCTCATCATGCAGCGCAGCCCGTTGCGGTGGGCGAGCTCTACGGAGTCGAGGGTCTCGGTGAGCGAACCGATCTGGTTGACCTTGACCAGGAGCGCGTTGGCCTGGCCACCGTCGATGCCGCGCTGCAACCGCTCCACGTTGGTGACGAACAGGTCGTCGCCGACCAGCTGAGTGCGGGCGCCTAGCCGCTCGGTGATGGCCTTCCAGCCCTCCCAGTCGTCCTCGTCGAGCGGGTCCTCGATGCTGACGATGGGGTACGCCGAGACCAGCTCGTCGTAGTAGTCGGTCATCTCGGCGGCGGTCTTGGCGACGCCTTCGAACGTGTAGGTCCCGTCCTCGCAGAACTCGGACGCCGCGACGTCCAGCGCCAGCCCGAAGTCCTTGCCGAGCTCGTAGCCGGCCTTCTCGATCGCCTCGGCGATCAGGTCGAGCGCGGCGCGGTTGGACTCCAGGTCCGGCGCGAACCCGCCTTCGTCGCCGACACCGGTCGCCAGGCCGCGGCTCTTCAGGACGTCCTTGAGCGCGTGGTAGACCTCGGCGCCAGTGCGTACGGCGTCGCGGTACGTCGCCGCACCGATCGGCGCGATCATGAACTCCTGGACGTCGACGTTGGTGTCGGCGTGCGCGCCGCCGTTGAGGATGTTCATCATCGGCACCGGCAGCAGGTGGGCATTGGGCCCGCCGACGTACCGGTAGAGCGGCAGCTGGGCCGAGTCGGCCGCGGCGCGGGCGACAGCGAGTGAGGCGCCGAGGATCGCGTTGGCGCCGAGCTTCGCCTTGTTGGGGGTCCCGTCCAGCGCGAGCATGGTCTGGTCGACCAGCCGCTGGTCGTCGGCCGCGAGGCCCTCCAGCGCCGGGCCGATCGTCTTGATCACTCCGTCGACGGCCTTCTGCACGCCCTTGCCGAGGTAGCGCTTGCCTCCGTCACGCAACTCGCTGGCCTCGAACTGGCCGGTCGAGGCGCCGCTCGGCACCGCCGCGCGCGCGAATGTCCCGTCGTCGAGGAGTACCTCGACCTCGACGGTGGGGTTGCCGCGCGAGTCGAGGATCTCGCGGGCGCCGACGGCTTCGATCGCTGCCACGTCTGGGTGCTCCTGGTCAGGTGGGGTTGGTGCCTCGACAGCCTAGATGAGCAGCCGCCGGTGTCCGCCGGACGCCTACCCCGCGAGGTCCGCGGCGAAGGCGGCGGCCGCCCTGGTGAGCGCGGGCACAGCTCGGGCCTGGAGGTCCTCGGTCATCCGCGGGGCCGGCCCGGAGACCGACAGGGCGAGAGGAAGCGGTGCGTGGTCAAGGGCGACAGCCACACAGCGCACCCCGATCGCCTGCTCACCGTCGTCGATGGCATAGCCGTCGGTGCGTACGCCGGCCAGCGCGGCGTCCAGCCGCTCCGGGGTCGTGATCGTGTGCTCGGTGTGGGCCGGTAGGCCGGTTCGCGCGACCAGAGCGAGCACGTCGGCCTCCGGCAACCGCGCCAGCAGCGCCTTGCCGACCGCTGTGCAATGCGGGTTCACGCTCCGGCCCACCTCGGTGAACATGCGCATCGAGTGGCGGGACGGCACCTGGGCGACGTAGACGATTCGGTCGCCGTCGAGCATCGCGAGGTTGGCCGTCTCGCCCAGCTCGTCGACCAGCGACGTGAGGTGCGGGATGGCCCACCGCGACACCATCCGGCTGGCGCGCTCTCCGAGGTGGATCAGCCGCGGCGCCAGGGAGTACTCCTTCCCCTCCCCTGAGCGCACGTAGCCGAGCGCGGTGAGGGCGCCGGTCAGGCGGTGCACCGTGGTGAGCGGGAGCCCGGTGCGCACTGAGAGGCGGGACAGGCCCAAGGGGCCGTGCTCGGCCAGCGCCTCGAGTACTTCGAAGGCCCGCGAGATCGACTGAACTCCCCCTCGGGGCTCGGGTTCGGAACCCACCGCGTTCATGCCTTTACCCCCTCACCGTTGACCGCCCACGTCGACACTGGATAGCCTTCCTGATTGTAGAAGGTGACTTCCATATCGTGGAAGTGACCGTAGAAGTGTCTCGGGTGGTCGTCGATAGGACCGGGCCTCAGCGGCGCCCGAGCAAGCGCTCCGGGCCCGGCACCTAGGAGACGCCATGAGCGAGCGGACCAGCGCCCGCAGCACGGCCGAAGCACCCGAGATCCCGGACAAGTACGTCCCGGCGGTCACCTACACCGACCTCCCCGAGGCCCTCCCGATGAAGCGGGTGATCGGGCCGAGCGTGCTGCTGCTCGCGGGCGCGATCGGGTCTGGCGAGTACGTCCTGTGGCCCAACATCACCGCGCAGGTAGGGCTGGCCCTGGTCTGGCTCACCGTGCTGGGGGTGCTGACGCAGTACTTCCTGAACATGGAGATCGAGCGCTACACCCTTGCGACCGGAGAGACCGCGGTCACCGGGTTCACCCGGCTCTGGAAGCCATGGGGCGTGCTGTTCATCGTGATGGCGGTGGGTGCCTGGATGTGGCCGGGCTGGGCGACGGGCGGCACCACCACGCTGAGCTTCGCGCTGGGATTCTCCGAGGACCTGATCCCCTACCTCACCATCGGCGTGCTGATCCTCATCGGCGCGGTGCTCACCATCTCGCCGATCGTCTACCGCACTGTGGAGAAGATCCAGTTCTTCATGGTCGCGATGATCGTGGTGTTCCTGATCTACGCGATCCTCTTCCTCCTGGGGGCACCCGGGTTCGAGGCACTCGGCAAGGGCTTCGTCGAGGTCGACAAGATCCCCGACGGCGTCTCGGACATTGGGGCCGCGGCGCTGCTCGGCGCGATCGCGTTCGCCGGCGCGGGCGGGGTGATGAACCTCGTGCAGTCCAACTGGGTACGCGACAAGGGCCTCGGCATGGGCGCGAAGATGCCGCGCGTGGTCTCGCCGTTCACCGGCGAGGAGACCGCCGCTCCGACCACCGGCTACTTCTTCCACCGCGACGAGGAGAACATGCGTCGCTGGAACGAATGGTGGAAGGTCGCCAACCGCGAGCAGTTCCTGACGTTCTTCGTGATCGGCGCGGTCGCCCTGCTGACGTTCATGACGCTGACCCTCGTCACGATCGGGTCCACCGGCGCGGAGAGCTTCGACTTCATCGAGCTGCAGGGTGAGGCGCTGAAGGCGTCCGAGGGCGCCTGGCTGGGCACTGTGTTCTGGCTGATCGGCAGCATGGTCCTGTTCTCCACCAACCTCACCGTGCTCGACATGGTCGCCCGGCTCACCGCCGACGTGCTCAAGACCGGCGCTCTGCGCGACAACGAGCGCTGGAGCGAGAGCCGCCTCTACTTCGCCACCGTCTGGCTGATGATCCTGGTCGGCTCGGTGATCCTGCTCGCCGGCGTCGACCAGCCGCTGGTGCTGCTGGTCATCGCCGCCGCGCTCAACGGTGTGGTGATGTTCGTCTACTCCTGCCTGCTGATCCAGCTCAACCGTGGCGTGCTGCCGCGCGAGATCGGCCTGCGAGGCGGGCGGTTCGCGATGATCATCTGGGCCGTCGTCTTCTACGGCTTCTTCTCGGTCATCCTGCTGATCGACCAGGGGAAGGTGCTCTTCGGCTGACGGCAGGTCCATCGGGGATGCTGGGCGGGTGAGCGCCGAGCAGCCCACCCTCGCCCGACGGCTCGGCACCGGCGACGCCGTCGTGGTCGGACTCTCGCACGGATCGCCACCCTCGGCGAGGAGGTGCGCCGGCCCGAGCTGCTCGGCCGGGCGATCCTGGTCGCCCTCGGCGTCGCGGTCGCGCTGTACGCCGCTGTGGCCGTGGCCCTGCTGTTGGTGCTCGGCGATCGGCTCCCCGACAGCGCGACCCCGCTCGCCGCGGCGATGGACGCGGTCGGCGCCGCGTGGGCCGAGCCGGTGGTGCGGGTCGGGGCCGCGACCGCCAGCCTGGTGATCGCAGGTGCGATCGTCGTGCTGATCCTGGTCGCGGACCTGCGCAGGGCGATCGGGCTCTCCTCGTGCGGTGTGCCCGTCTACTACGCAGTCGCCAACCTGGCCGCGTTGCGCCAGCCCGCCGAGCAGCGCCGGTGGCCCCGGGCCATCAACCTGGTGGGCCTCGTGGGGTGCCTGACGCTCGTCGCCACGCTTCTGGCGATTGCCGTGATCGGCGGCCTGACCGTGTTGGCCGTGGGCGTCGTGGGCCGAGCCGTGCTCAGGCCTTCTTCTTGAACGTCGCCTTCACCGTCACCGGCTGGGAAACGGTGATCGTGCACGTCTTGGCGGCGCCGAAGGGGGCGCATGCTCCTGTCCAGCCCTTGAACTTCCACTGCTTCGACTTGGGCTTTGCCCTGAGGGTGACCGAGCGGGTCGCGCTCGTGGTCGTCGCCAGCGTCACCGACGTCGAGCTCGGCGGCGCATAGGCCTGAGCACAGTCTCCGGGGCAGGCGATACCGGCGCTCCTCACCACTCCCTTACCGAGCACACGCACGCGCAGACTCGGCTCGCGAACACCCTCGAGCACGGGGGCCGAGTCGGTCGCGGTCGGGCCGTCGACGGTCCCGTCGTTCGGGGTGGCCGCACAGGTGAGCTGCACTCCGCCGCCGGCCACGTGGTGCGGGATGGCGTCTGCCCGCGCTGCGGTCACCACATCGCGGACGACGACCCCGTTGACCCTCCAGACCCAGTGATACCGGACCAGGTCGTAATCGAGGTCTTTGATCGCGGGTGCGGACGTGATCCGGCAGAAGACCGCGTCATCGTCGGTGGGCGCGGCCGGGTCCAGAGCGACGTCCACGCCCAGCGGCGGACGGTTCGGCGGCGCACCGGCGGCCAGCACCTCGAACGGCGCCTGGACCGCCGTGCCTCCCCCGAGTTCCAGAGTCAGCCGCCAGGTACCCGTCTGGTTGAGGTCGACGTTGTACCCGAACCAGAGGTATCCACCGCGGACCTCGAAGTCCAGTGTGTCGGCGACCTCCACCGCCGCCGACGAGTCCGGCCGCAGGATCCGAATCCGGAACTCGTCGCCAGCCTGGACGCCGGCCATGTCGGCTCGGAAGTACACCGTTCGCGGCCCGGTGAGATAGCTCCCGGTCCGTACCGCGAGGTCTTCCGGCAGGCTTGCGTTGCCTGTGAACGGACTCGGACTGAACGCGAAGTCGTAGACGATCGGCGTGGTCGGGTCGTCCACCTGGGACAACCAGTCGCTCGGCCCGGAGTCGCATGCGCCGCTGTGCGGTTCGTACGGCGTGCCGTTCCACGACGGCGCACCGGCAGAGTTGGTGTGCGAGCTGAAGTGCAGATGCGGACCCGTGCTGTTGCCGCTGGAGGCCATCAGCCCGATCTGGGTGCCGGCCCGGATGAAGTCGCCCACCTGCCACGGCCGCCACTGGCCACCGACCTGATAGCCGACCGAGCCGTTCTTCAGGTGCCAGTAGCCGGTGACGTGTCCGCCGCCGTGATAGAGCTGCACGTAGTTGGCCTGCTGGCCGGTCGGAACTGTGTTCCGGTCAGGCTCCCCGTCGTTGGTACGAGTCACGTAGCCGTCGAGCGCGGCGTAGACCGGGATGCCGATGTCCTGCTCGACGAAGCTGCCTCGTGATGCGACGTCGTGGGCGTCGTGCCCGTCGTAGCTGTGCGCCGAGCAGTCATAGGTCCGGACGCCAGGGGTGGGATCCAGGTCCACGTAGTTGCCCACGAAGATGTCGCGTCCCAGGTTGCCGGCCAGCGGGTAGAACGGATAGCTCTTCGTGCCGTTCGTCGCCTTGCCGGCCGGCGCTCGCACGGAAGCGTCCTCGCCGCCGGATGCTGACGCCCCTGAAGCCACCGGGGAGGTCACTGGTCCGTCGGTGTTCGCGAGTGCCGGTGCCAGTAACAGAGCTCCGGCGAGCAGGATGCCCGTGACGCGTGGCAGCATCGGGGTCCTCCGATCGAGGTCGGTCCCGAGAGAGTGTCGAGAATCTACCGCTTCTCGTCGCGCTTGATCCGCTCCCACAGCTGGTCGATCGCGTCCGGATCGAGCGGCGGGTCGTCGGGCGCACGGCCGATCGATGCCGGGTCGAACACATGCGGGTTTCGCCGGCGCATCTTCTCGGTGATCCCGCGAGCCACGTCGTCGAGCGTGAACGCCCCCGCCTGCTCGGCGATCACGGCGTGGAAGACCACCTGGAGCAGTACGTCGCCGAGCTCCTCGCAAAGGTGGTCGAGATCGCCGGAGTCGATCGCCTCCACCAGCTCCTCGGTCTCCTCGCGCAGGAACGGCACCAGCGACTCGTGCGTCTGCCCGGCCTTCCAGGCGCACTCGTTGCGCAGCCTGCGCATGACTTCCGCGAACTCGCCGAGGGGATCAGACGCGAGCGCGTCGTTCATCGGTCAGCCGCAGCGCTGCGACTCGGGGAGCGTCGCGGCGTACGCCGAGTCGCCCTGCTGCTCCGCAAGCCGGTCGGCGTCGCTCAGCGCCCCCTCGGCGAAGTCGCTGACCGCCACCGACAGGTCGTCGTCGCGGGTGAACTCCACCGCCACGTCGCCGATCTCGATGGCGGGGAACACCGGGTTGGTCTTCACGCCCTCTCGCTCGGTCCACGCCTGGGCGGCCTGGATGCCTGCCGCCAGCTGGTCCTCCTCGGCCGCGCCGGAATCCGACTCCTGACGACCCACGGTCTGCATCACGTTGACGAAGTAGGAGAGCCCGAGAGTCGTGCGGGCCTGCACCGTCCCGGCTTCGTCGGCGGCCGCCTCGAGGCTCGCGTAGGTCGGCGTGGGGACGATGTCGTACTCCTCGGCCAGCCCGTCGGCGATCGAACGGAGCACCAGCGTCTGCAGCGCGCGAGTGCGCACCTCGGCACCCGAGACCGGCACCCCCTTGGTGGCCGGGTCCTCCCCGCGGAGCTCGCACAGCTCCTCGGCCGCGTCCTCGACGTCATCGAGGCTGATCTTGGTGTCTCCGACCTCGGCGGCGACGCCGGGCTGGATGCCCTCGCTGGCGATGCCGCAGCCCGCGAGCAGGCCTCCGGCGACGACTCCGACGACCGCAGCGGCGAGGCGGGCGCGTCGAATGCTTCTCACTGTGGCTCCTTGCTGGGCTCGGCCCTGGACTCCGGCGCAGGGTCGATCACGCTGTCGATGACCCCGCGCGCCCATTCAAGCAGGGCGATACCGGTCAGCGGGCGCCCGGTCGCGCCCGGAGTGCCCGGCCGCGGCACCAGGATCGTCTCGACCGGCGCCTTCACGATCGACTTGGGGTAGAGCCGGTTCAGCCGGACCACCCGCGACTCGGGCAGGCTCACCGGAGCGAACCGGACGTTGCGGCCCGCGATCGTGGCCTCGCCGATCCCGGCCTGCCGCGCGCGAGCGCGGAACCGGGCGACGAGCTGCAGGGAGACAACCTCCTGCGGCGGCTCGCCGTACCGGTCGACCATCTCCTCGGCGATCACGTCGACATCGGCGTCGGTGCGGACCTCGGCCAGCCGCTTGTACATCTCCAGCCGGAGCCGCTCGCTCTGGATGTAGTCGTGCGGTAGGTGCGCATCGACCGGGAGCTCGATCCGGACCTCCCCCAACTGATCAGCGCTCGGGCCTTCTTGCCGGAAGTCCTGCACCGCCTCGCCGACCAGCCGGACGTAGAGGTCGAAGCCGACGTCGGCGATGTGCCCCGACTGCTCGCCGCCGAGCAGGTTGCCGGCACCGCGGATCTCGAGATCCTTCATCGCGATCGCCATGCCGCCACCGAGGTCGGAGTGCTGGGCCAGCGTGGCCAGGCGCGCGTGCGCGGTCTCGGTGAGCGGCTTCTCGGTGGGATAGAGGAAGTAGGCGTAGGCGCGCTCGCGGCTGCGCCCGACCCGGCCGCGGAGCTGGTGCAGCTGGCTGAGGCCGAGGGTGTCGGCGCGCTCGATGATCATTGTGTTGGCGTTGGACACGTCCAGGCCCGACTCGACGATCGTGGTGCAGACGAGTACGTCGAACTCCTTCTCCCAGAAGTCCAGCATCACCTGCTCGAGCAGGTGCTCCCCCATCTGTCCGTGGGCAACCGCGATCCGCGCATCGGGCACCAGCTCGCGGAGCCGGGCGGCCGCCTTCTCGATCGACTGCACCCGGTTGTGGATGTAGAACACCTGGCCGTCGCGCAGCAGCTCACGGCGTACGGCGGCGACCACCTGGCGGTCCTCGTAGCCGCCGACGTAGGTCAGCACCGGGTGCCGCTCCTCGGGAGGCGTGGTGATCGTGGACATCTCGCGGATGCCGGTGATCGCCATCTCCAGGGTGCGCGGGATCGGGGTCGCGGACATCGAGAGCACGTCGACGCTGGTGCGGAGTCGCTTCATCTGCTCCTTGTGCTCGACGCCGAACCGCTGCTCCTCGTCGACGACGATCAGACCGAGGTCCTTCATCCGGATGTCGGGGTTGAGCAGCCGGTGGGTGCCCACGACGATGTCGACGCTGCCCTCGCGGAGGCCGTCGATCACCTCGCGCGCCTCCTTGTCGGTCTGGAACCGGCTCAGCCCCTTGACCACGACCGGGAACCCGCTCATCCGCTCGCTGAACGTGCTGAGGTGCTGGGTCACCAGCAGCGTGGTCGGCACCAGCACGGCGACCTGCTTGCCGTCCTGGACCGCCTTGAACGCCGCGCGCACGGCTATCTCGGTCTTGCCGTAGCCGACGTCGCCGCAGACCAGCCGGTCCATCGGCACGGTCCGGCGCATGTCGGCCTTGACCTCGTCAACGGTGGTGAGCTGGTCGGGAGTCTCCGTGAACGGGAACGCGTCCTCGAGCTCCCGCTGCCACGGGCTGTCCGGGCCGAACGCGAAGCCCTGGGTGGCCTGCCGGGCGGCGTACAGCTTGATCAGCTCGGCGGCGATCTCGCGGACCGCCTTGCGGGCCCTGCCCTTGCGCTTGGCCCAGTCGGCGCCGCCCAGCCGGTCGAGGCTGGGCTGCTCGCCGCCGACGTACCGAGTCACCTGGTCGAGCGCGTCGGCCGGGACGTAGAGCCGGTCAGGCGGTCCGCCCCGCTTGGAGGCGCCGTACTCGAGAACGAGGTACTCGCGGGTGGCGCCCTGCACCTCGCGCTGCTTCATCTCCACGAACCGGCCGACGCCGTGCTGCTCGTGGACGACGTAGTCGCCGGCGGTGAGCTCGAGCGGGTCGATCTGCCGCTTGCGTCGGGCCGGCATCTTGCGCATGTCGCGGGTGGACGCGCGCTGCCCGGAGATGTCCTCGCCGGTCAGGATCGCGATCCGATGGGTGTCGTCGACCAGGCCGTTGCTCAGCGAGCCGCACGTCACCTCGACGACGCCGGGCGGCCCGTCGGCCTCCAGCGGCTCGACCAGCCGGGCCGGTACGTCGCTCTCGCCGAGCGCCTCCACGGTCCGCTCAGCGGGTCCGTGGCCGGGGTGGACGACGACGACGCGGTAGCCGTCGGCGCGCCATCGCGCGATGTCGTTGATCGCGCTGTCGACGTCGCCGCGGTACTGCGGAGCGGGCTTGGCGGAGAGCGCCCCCGCCGCTGCGCCCTCGCCGTCGTCCTCGTCAGCGTCCAAGCCGAACGGACTCAGCGACCACCAGGAGAGATCACGCCCGACGGCGTGCTCGCGGACCTCGCCGAGCTCGCGGTACGACGCCGCGCCGAGGTCGATCGGCGCGGTGCCGCCGCCCGCCGCCGCGGCCCAGCTGGCGCCGAGGAACTCCTCGCTGGTCGCGACCAGGTCATGGGCCCGACCACGCGCCCGCTCGGGGTCGAGCAGCAGCACCTGGGTGCCGGCGGGCAGCAGGTCGACGAGCAGCTCCATCTCGTCGACGAGGACCGGCGCCAGCGACTCCATCCCCTCGACGGCGATCCCGGCCGCGATCTTGTCGGTCAGCTCCAATAGCTGCGGGTGCACCTGGCCGAGCTCGGCCGCCCGACGGCGTACGTCGTCGGTGAGCAGCAGCTCGCGGCACGGCGGCGCCCAGAGCCGGTCGAGCTTGTCGAGGGTGCGCTGGTCGGCGACCGCGAACGAGCGGATCTCCTCGACGTCGTCACCCCAGAACTCCACCCGAAGCGGGTGTTCCTCGGTCGGCGGGAACACATCGACGATGCCGCCGCGGACCGCGAACTCGCCGCGCTTCTCCACCAGGTCGACCCGGATGTAGGCGGCGTCGACCAGGCGGCGTACGACGTCGTCGAGTTCGGCCGCGCGACCGACCTCGAGCTCCACCGGCTCGAGGTCGCCCAGCCCGCGCACCTGCGGCTGCAGGATCGACCGCACCGGCGCCACGACCACCGACAACGGGCCGGTGGCCGCATCGGTGCCGGGGTGGCACAGCCGGCGCAGCACCGCGAGCCGCCGGCCGACGGTGTCGCTGCGCGGGCTCAGCCGTTCGTGCGGGAGCGTCTCCCAGCTCGGGTAGTAGCCGACGCGGGCCGGGTCGACGAGGTCGCCGAGCTCGGCCACCAGGTCCTCTGCCTCGCGGGAGGTCGCGGTGACGGCGAGCACGGGCCGTCCGGCGTTGACGAGGCCGGCCACCACGAACGGCCGCAGCGCCATCGGCCCGGTGAGGTCGAGCGCCTGCCGCCCGGCCATCGCCTCGCGAAGAGCGGGGTCGGCGAGGACGGCGGCGGTCAGACCTGCGAGCTGCACGGAGGCTCCTGGGGTAGCACGGACAACACGACAGCCCCCGGTCAGCAATGACGGGGGGTGTCGGGTTCACTCTACGGCTGGGCTGGGTCCTACACGTCGACGGTCGCGCTGACCTCGCCCAGCTTCACCAGGTCGCCGCGGAGCGCATCCTCACGATCGCGATGCGGAGGGCTGAGCAGGACGGTGGCCAGTTCCATCAGCCGCGGGAACTTCAGGATCCGGAACGACTGGGTGATCCGGGTCCCTCCGTCGAGGGGGTCGAGTCGGAACCGCCACTCGGTCGAGTCGGGAGGCACACCGCCCGAGGTGCGGTAGACCAAAAGATGTCCTGGCTCGAGTTCGGTGATCGTGCAGTTCCGCGACCACTTGAATCGACCCACCTGGTTGATGCCGCGGAACTTCGCGCCCACGGCGGCCCGCGAGTGCATGTCGAGCCACACCACGGTGTGGCACTCGTGGCTCCACTCCCCGACCCGCGTGGGGTCCGAGAGCACCGCCCAGACCTGGGCGGGGTCGGCGACCAGGTCGACGGTCACCTCGCCCTCCCAGTCCACCCGCCACTTCACGAGGTCCACGTCCGGGTGTCGTCGACGTGCAGCGGAGGTACCGCTGCGGCCCGCGTTCCGTCCCACAGCAGCGCACGCTTGCGGCGGTAGCCGCCGCCAAGCAGCTTGACCAGGATGAATCGGGCAACTGCGGGCACCGGCCCCACGACGATCGCGGTCGTTTGCTCGTCGAGCCCGTCGAGCAGCCAGTGCCCCTCGAAGGCGAGGTCGCGCATGCTCCCGTGCATCATCGACTGGTGCCACGCCGTCCACTCGGCATTGCTGATGCTGGCCGACACCACTGGCATCATCTCCCGTTCCTCGCGGGCCAGGTGCGGCACCAGTGGCTCCTCGAGCGCCATGACGGCCGCCAGCAGGTCGGCCTCGGGGCTGCGGGGATCCGAGAGGTGGCGTTGCGCGGCGGCTCGCAACCCGTCCATCGCGGGAGTGATCGTGCCGTGGTCGACGTCCATCCGCTCGCACAGGGCGGCGGCGTCCGGGTTGCGGCGTACGACGAGCGGGTACAGCCCCTCGTCCTCCCCCGTGTGGTGGTGGTGCAGGAAGTCCATCAGCCAGATCGCGTGCTCGGCGAGCGCCTTGCGCCGCTTGGGCTCATGAGCGGCCGGCGTACCGAGTACCAGGCGGAGCCGGACCAGGTCGCGGCGCAGGGCGGAGTGGACGATGCCCATCATCCGAGTGTCGGCGGGGGCGTTGGTCAGGTTGATCTGCTGTGCGGTCATGTCGACTCCTCGGGAATGTGTGAGACGAGCTGGAACAGGGTCTGCGCCAGCCACTGTTGGTACTGCTCGGACGACCACCTCGTCTTGCGGATCAGGTGGAGGTAGACCTCCGGGCTGCTGACGGCTTGCACGCCGGCGACCAGCTCGGGCTCGGGGCGCTGACTCAGGACAAGCGCGAGTCCCTCGGCGACCGTGAGGTTCTGCTGGTGATGGACGACCCCCTGAAGGTCGGCGAGCTCGGCGTCGGCCTCGGCTCCCTGGTCGAGTGCGCGATGCAACGCTGCGACCCGTGAGTACTGGTCGGCGACCAAGGCGGCCACCCGCCCGAATCGGGTCCGGCGGTCGCCCTCACCCAGGGCGGCGAACTGGGCCCGCTCGGCCAGCGCGATCGGTTCGTCGTCTCCGACCAGACCGACGTCGATCGCGACCTTCAGCAGCTCCCGCTTGGACCCGACAGCCTTGTAGACGGTCTCGACGGCCACACCGGCCTCGCGGGCGATGTCGCGGACGCTGGTCTCCCAGCCGCGCTCGGAGAACAACCTGGTCGCGGCCGCGATGACGGCCAGCCGGGTGTCGGCGGCCATGGCCTGCCGACGCGACGAGTCATAGGGGCGCTTCGCTGCCTTCGCGGAGAGGGACATGCGCCCACTATGGAACACCCATTGATTGAATACAAGTCTGTTCTATCAAATTACCGATCGCGGTCTGGACAGGCTCACGATTCGGTCGTTGCCTCGACCTCGCGCAGCGACCGCAGGATGCAGAACTCGTTGCCCTCCGGGTCTGCCAGCGTCACCCAGCCGGTGCCCGGGCCGTGCTCGCCGCGCAGATCCCAGACCTGGGTCGCGCCGAGGCCGAGCACGCGCTCCACTTCCTTGTCCCGGGTGATCTCCCGGGGCCGGAGGTCGAAGTGCACCCGGTTCTTGCCGGCCTTGGCGTCAGCCACCTCGATGAACAGCACCATGTGTCCGGTCTCGGGATCGCGGATCATGCACTCCTCGTGGCCCGGGAGGTTCGGGTCGCCGTCGAGGTCTACGTACCCGAGAACCGGCTTCCACCATTCCGACAGCTCGTAGGCGTTGGCGCAGTCGATCGTGGTGTGCGAGATGAAAGAAGTCACGGAGCCACTGTCACGGCGTACGCGGACCGGGGCAAACGGATTAGTCAGCTGACGTCGTGGGCCTTCACGTAGGCCACGATCTGCTCGGCGAGCTCTGGCCGGCAGACGATCAGGTCGGGCAGGTAGACGTCGTCCTGGTTGTAGACGAGCGGGGTGCCGTCGATCCGCGACGTGAACAGTCCTGCCGCTCGGGCGACTGCGACCGGCGCCGCGGAGTCCCACTCGTACTGCCCGCCCGAGTGCACGTAGGCGTCGGTGATGTCGCGCGCCACCGAGATCACCTTCACTCCGGCCGAGCCCATAGGCACCAGTTCGGCGTCCAGCTCCTTGGCCAGGCCGTGGACGAAGTCAGGGGGCCGGCTGCGCGAGACCGCGATCCGGGGCCTCTTCGCGGTCCGGGGGGGTACGACGGGAGGCCGGCTGGTGCTGAACGTCTCGCCGATCGCCGGCTGGGCGACCGCGCCGGCGGTGAGCTCGCCCGCTTCCCAGAGGGCGACGTGCACGGCCCAGTCGTCGCGCGGCACCTCGGAGAACTCACGGGTGCCGTCCAGCGGGTCGACGATCCACACACGCTGGGCCTCCAGCCGCGCCTTGTCGTCCTTGCCCTCCTCGGACAGGACCGCGTCGCCCGGTCGCTGCTCGGCCAGCAGCGTCATCAGCAGGTCGTGGGCGGCTTGGTCGCCGGCGTCCTTCAGCTCGCGCCCCTCGAGGCCTTCGCCACGCACCTCGAGCAACCGCTGCCCGGCCACCTCGGCCAGCCAGGCGGCCAGCATGTGGTCGTCGGTCGCGGCGTCGTCGGGCGGGGTGCCGGGGTCGAAGGTCACGCATGAACACTAGTGGCGGGTCAGGAGTTGAACTTCTGCTGGGTCCGCTCGAGCCCCTCGGTGATCAGCGTCTCGACCGCGTCCGCGGCGAGCACCACCTGGAGCGGGACCTCCTTGCGCTCCTTGGCCGTGTAGTCCGAGAGCAGGAAGTCGGCGACCTCCTGCCGCCCGGGCGGCCGGCCGACCCCGATCCGGACGCGGTGGAACTCACCGGTCCCGAGCGAGGAGCGCAGCGACTTGAGCCCGTTGTGGCCGTTGTCGCCGCCGCCGAGCTTGACCCGCATGGTGTCGAAGGGGATGTCGAGCTCGTCGTGCACGGCGACGATCCGCTCGAACGGCACCTTGTAGAAGGTGGCCAACGCCTTCACCGGGCCGCCGATCTCGTTCATGTACGAACGCGGACGAGCCAGTACGACGCGCCGTCGAGTCCGTCCCGGGCACCCCGAGCCGACCCTCGACCACGTCGGCCCGGCCGGTCTTGTGAGCCCGGAACGAGGAACCGAGCCGCTGCGCCAGTTCCTCGACCACCAGGTAGCCGACGTTATGCCGGTGCCCGGCGTACTTGTCCCCGGGGTTGCCCAGGCCGACCACCAGCCACACATCGGCAGCAGCAGCGTCCATCTGGTCAGTCTCCTGCGCTTCCGTGCCGGTGACCGGCGAGATCAGGCGACCCAGGAACCACCTGAGCCGACGGAGGATCACTCCTCGTCGCCACCCTCGCCATCGCCCTCGGCGGGGGCGTCGCCATCGGCGGCGGCAGCCTCGGCCTCGGCGATCTCCTCGTCCGACTCGTCGCGCTCGATGCCGGCCTCGGCCTCGGCGTCGGCGAGCTCGGCCTCGACCTCTGCCTCGGTCGGGGCGTTGGTGATGTTGACGATGAGGACCTCACCGTCGGTGAGCAGCGTCGAGCCCTCGGGCAGCACCAGATCGGAGGCGTGGATCTGGGTGCCGACCTCGGCGCCCTCGATGCTGACCTCGATCCACTCGGGGATGTTGGTCGCCTCGGCCTCGAGGGAGATCGTGGTGTTCTCGGTGACGACCAGCGTCTCGGAGGCGGCCTGTCCGGTGAGGTGGATGCCGACGTCGACGGTGACCTTCTCGCCCTTGCGCACCGCGACGAAGTCGATGTGCTCGAGGGTGCGGCGGATCGGGTCGACCTGGACCTGCTTGGTCAGCGCCAGCTGGGGGGAGCCGTCGATGTCGAGCTCGAGCAGCGCGTTGGAGCCGCCGTGCTTGAGCGCCATCATCGTCTCGTGGCCGGGCAGGCTGATGTGCATGGTCTCGTTGCCGTGGCCGTAGACCACCGCGGGCACCTTGTGCTCACGGCGGATCCGGCGGGCCGCTCCCTTGCCGAACTCGGTGCGGGACTCGGCCTTGATCTTCTCGGCAGCCATGCGACAACTCTCTCTTCGTGCTGTGGATGTGTCATTCGAAATTCGGGGCGTTGCCGGCGAGAAACGAAACGCCACGCTCCGTGGTCGGATGGCGCGGCGTGGTGGTCAGCCGGCCCTGTCGATCACGGAGTCCCGCGCAGCGGGCTCCCTCGCCGAGGCAACCGAAGAATCGTAACGGGGATGCGGTGCCGGCACCAATTCACGCCCCGCGGGCCGAGCTTGCGAGGACCGCGATCCGGGCGGGAGATCGAGTAGGGCTCGGCTCAGATCCGAACGGAGTGAGGAGCTGAGCGACCCGTATCGAGATTCACGCCCCGCGGGCCGAGCTGCGAGGACCGCGACCGGGCGGGAGATCGAGTAGGGCTCGGCTCAGATCCGAACGGAGTGAGGAGCTGAGCGACCCGTATCGAGGTTCACGCCCCGCGGGCCGAGCTTGCGAGGACCGCGACCGGGCGGGAGATCGAGTAGGGATCGGCTCAGATCCGAACGGAGTGAGGAGCTGAGCGACCCGTATCGAGGTTCACGCGTAAGGATCGGTGATCTCGCGCAGCGCGGTGAGACCTTCCTGCATGGCGTCGAACCGCTCGACGCCGAGGTGGCGTCGCCACTCCCGCTGCACCTGACGCTCCACCTTCCGGGCGACCGACACCACGTGGAGGCCGCTGTCGGTGAAGCGGACCAGCCGGGCGCGGGCGTCCGCGGGGTCGGGAGCCCGTTCGACAAGGCCGGCTCGCTCGAGCTGGTCGACCAGGAAGCCGGCGCTCTGCTTGGTGATCTGCGCCTGCTCGGCCAGGTCGGTCAGCCGGGTGCCCTCCTCGCCGATCCGCGCGGCCAGGCGGGCCTGGGCAGTGGTGAGCTCGAACCCGGCCTCCGCGGCTGCGTCCATCACCCTGGTCTCGAGGTGCCGGACGGCGATGAACATCAGCAGTGCGGGGTGCAGGTCGGCCATGGAACCTTCTTGACTTAGGTCAGTCTCTCTGACCATATTAGTCAGTGTATCTTACCAATCCGGAGGCGGCATGGATCGCGACACCCTGTGGGGTCACATCCACCACGAGCGGAACGCGCTCGCCGCCACCCTGCGCACGCTGACGCCCGAGCAGTGGCAGCACCCATCGCTGTGCGAGGGGTGGACCGTCAAGGACGTGGCCGCCCACGTCATCTCGACGCCGCAGCTGAGCTTCGGGCGGACCATGGGCCTCTTCGCGCGGAACCTCGGCCGCGGCTACAACACGATGATCTTCCACGAGACCAAGCGGATGTCCGACTCACAGAGCACCGACGAGATCCTCGCTGACTTCGAGACCTACGCGACCTCACGCCGCAAGGTCGCCACCACGACAACCGTCGAGCCGCTCATCGACGCGCTGGTGCACCACCAGGACATCGTTCGACCGCTGGGGCTGCGGCACGACATGGATTCCACCGCCGCCGCGGTGGCCGCCGACCGGGTCCGGTTGATCGCGCCGCTGATGGGCACCCGCCGAGCGATCCGTGGCGTGCGGATGGTGGCCACCGATGTCGACTGGGAGCGGGGCCAGGGGTCCCGTGATCAAGGCCCGATGCAAGAGCTGCTGATGTTGTGCGCCGGCCGCGAGGCGGACCTGGTCACGCCAGACATAGGCTCCCGGGGTGTCCCTCACCCTCACCGAGGCCCGCGCTCGCGCTGAGCAGATCTCGGACGTCGCCTACGCCGTCGAGCTGGACCTGACCGATCCGGCGAGCGACCGCTTCGGCTGCCGGACCACTGTGCGCTTCGCCAGCACCGGACCCGACACGTTCCTGGAGCTCACCGATGCCGTCGACCTGCGGGTGACCGTCGGCGGCGCGCCCGTCGAGGCGGCGTACGACGGCCACCGGATCCTGCTCACCGAGCTGGCCGCACGCAACGAGGTCGTCGTGGAGGCGCGGCTGCCCTACGTCACCGACGGCGACGGCATGCACACCTTCACCGACCCGGCCGACGGCGAAACCTATGTGTCGGCGTACGTCGGCATGGACGTCGCTCAGCGGGTCTTCGCCTGCTTCGACCAGAACGACCTCAAGGGCACCGTCGACCTGAGCGTGTCGGCGGATCCGGGGTGGACCGTCCTCGGCAACGGCCGGGTGCTGGAGAGCGAGGCCGGGCACTGGCGGTTCGCGACCACCCCGCCGATCCCGGTGGCGATGTTCGTCGTCTGTGGCGGACCTTGGCACTCGCGGACGTGGGAGTACGCGGGGCTGCCGTTCGGCTGGCACGCGCGGAAGTCGCTCGCCGCCGAGCTCGATCGCGACTTCGCCGACCTGCGCGCCGTCACCGAGGCCTGCTTCGACCACTACGCGAAGCTGTTCGTCGAGCCCTATGCGTTCGACTCCTTCGACCAGGCGTTCGTGCCCGGCCAGAACTGGGGAGCGCTGGAGACTCCAGGCTGCGTCACGTACCGCGACGAGTACCTCCCCCGAGGCCGGCTCACCGACCTGACCCGGATCGACCGGACCTCGACGATCGCGCACGAGATGGCGCACATGTGGTTCGGCAACCTGGTGACGATGACCTGGTGGGAAGACACCTGGCTGCAGGAGAGCTTCGCCGACTACATGGGCTACCGGGTCGCGGCCGACGCGATCGGTGAACCGAGGGCGCTGCTCGCCGGCGAAATCGGCCGCAAGCCCGTCGCGTTCGACGCGGACCTGCGCCGGTCCACCCACCCGATCGCGCCGGCGCCCGAGGAGGTGCCGGACGTCGACTCGGCCGCCAACAACTTCGACATGATCTCCTACGCCAAGGGCAACGCCGCGCTGCGCCAGCTGGTCACCTGGCTGGGCGACGAGACCTTCCTGGCCGGGCTCAACGCCTACCTGACCCGCCACCGCCGCGGCAACGCCACCCTCGCCGACTTCGTCGCGGCCCTCGATGCGGTGTCCGAGCGTGACGTCCTGGACTGGGCCGAGCGGTGGCTGCGCAGCACCGGCTTCGACACCATCCGGGTCACCCGCGACGACGAGGTGCCGGTGCTGACGCGTGAGGGATCCCGCCCGCACCGCATCCGCGTGACGGCGTACGACGACGAGCTGGCCGAGATCGGCAGCCGTTTCGTCGACCTCGGCGCGGAGCCGGTCCGGCTCGACGAATGGTCCGGATTGGTCGTCGTACCGAACAGCCACGGGGAGACGTTCGCGCGACTGGTCCTCGACGATGCCTCGTGGGAGGCCGTGGTGCGCGGGCTGTCGGGGATCGACGACCCGATGGTGCGGGCGGTGCTGTGGACGGCGGCGTTCGGTCTGGTGCGCAGCCGTGAGCTGTCGGCGGACGACTTCCTGACCCTGGTGTCGCGGCACCTGCCGACCGAGCGTCAGGTGTCGATCGTGACCACCGTCGTGCGGCGGACGCGCGCCATGGTGGTCCAACGGCTGTCCGCCAGCGACGCGGGCCGCGGGCTCGACCTGCTGAGCCAGGCCTGCCGTCTCGGCGTGGCCGGCACCGACGACGAGCAGGTCCGGATCGAGCTCACGCGGGGCCAGGCCGCCTCGACCCACGACAGCGCCGAGCTGCGGCGCTGGCTGGACGAGAGCGTCACCGACGCCGGCGTCGAGCTCGATCCCGCGCTGCGCTGGTCGGCGGTGCACCGGCTGTCGTCCCTCGGTGGCCTCGACCTCGCTGCCATCGACGCGGAGCGGGAGCGCGACGGCACGATCGAGGGAGAGCTGGGCGCGGCCACTGCGCGCGCCGCCCTCCCGACGGCCGAGGCGAAGGCCGCCGCCTGGGCCCTGGTCGCCGAGGACGAGCGGATCTCCAACCGGATGCTGAGAGCGGTGTGCGGCGGACTGTGGGACCCCGAGCAGGGCGACCTGGTGGCGCCGTACGTCACCGCCTACCTCACCGAGGCACCACGCCTCGCCCGGCGCGGCCAGGCCTTCGCCCAGGAGGTGCACCGGGCGTTCCCCGAGTGTGGCCCTGAGCGAGGACCAGCTGCGGGAGCTCGAGCGCGCGCTCGAAGGCGACCTGCCGACAGTGCTACGCCGAGGCTGGGAGGACCGGCTCGACGACCTGCGCTGATCGCGGGTCGAGTAGCGCCAGCGACGAAGGAGCTAGCGCGTATCGAGACCAGCCACCGCGGATCTCGATACACCCGGTCGGCACTCGATCTCCCGCGTCGCGGAACCCCGCTCGTTCCTCGCAGGGTTCCTACGCGTGACCGTCGAACATTGAGGTGACCGAGCCGTCCTCGAAGACCTCGCGGATCGCGCGGGCGACGAGCGGGGCGATCGAGAGGCAGGTGAGCTTGTCGAACTCGCGCTCCGGGGCCAGTGGCAGCGTGTTGGTGACGACGATCTCGGTGGCCGCCGAGTTCTTGAGCCGGTCGACGGCGGGGTCGGAGAGGATCGCGTGGGTCGCGGCGATGATCACGCCCGCGGCACCGTCGTTCATCAGGGCCTCCGCCGCCTTCACGATGGTGCCGCCGGTGTCGATCATGTCGTCGACCAGCACGCACACCCGGCCCTTGACGTCGCCGACGACCCGGTTGGCGACGGTCTCGTTGGGCCGGTCGATGTCGCGGGTTTTGTGGATGAAGGCCAGGGGTACGCCGCCGAGGCGGGCCGACCAGCGCTCGGCGACCTTGATCCGGCCGGCGTCCGGGGAGACCACGGCCAGCTGCTGGTCGCCGTACTTCCCCTTGACGTGGTCGGCGAGGATCGGCAGCGCCATCAGGTGGTCGACGGGGCCGTCGAAGAAGCCCTGGATCTGGTCGGCGTGCAGGTCGACCACGATCAACCGGTCGGCGCCGGCGGTCTTGAAGAGGTCGGCCATCAGCCGGGCCGAGATCGGTTCGCGGCCGCGGTGCTTCTTGTCCTGGCGCGCGTAGCCGTAGAACGGCATCACCACCGTGATCCGCTTGGCCGAGGCGCGCTTGAGCGCGTCGACCATGATCAGGTGCTCCATGATCCACTCGTTGATCGGCGCGGTGTGGCTCTGCAGCACGAACGCGTCGCACCCGCGGACCGACTCCTCGAAGCGCACGTAGATCTCGGAGTTGGCGAACTCGTAGGCCTGGGTCGGCACCAGCTCGGTGCCGAGGATCTGGGTCACCTCCTCGGCCAGCTGAGGATGCGCCCGGCCCGAGAAGAGCATCAGGTTTTTCTCGGTGGTCTTCTGGATCCCGGTCACGCGCTGCAGCTCCTGGTCGCCGGAGTGGTGGTCACGATTCTGCACTGCCGGACTCGTCGTCCCCAATCCCCGCGCCGTCATCGTGAGACGCGGCCGCGGCAGCCTCGGCCTGGGAGGAACCGGCCCGCTTGGTCTGCGCCCATCCCGGCAGGTTGCGCTGCGGGCCCGCGCTGACCGCGAGGGCGCCCGGAGGAACGTCCCGGCGTACGACCGTTCCGGCGCCGGTGCCGGCGCCGTCGCCAATCTCGACCGGCGCCACGAACGTGTTGTTCGAAGCGGTCTTGGCGTGCTTGCCGACCTTGGTGCGGTGCTTGGCGACGCCGTCGTAGTTGGCGAAGATCGTGCCCGCGCCGATGTTGGTGCCCTCGCCGATCTCGGCGTCGCCGACGTACGACAGGTGCGGGACCTTCGCGCCGTCACCGATCTCGGCGTTCTTGGTCTCCACGAACGTGCCGATCTTGCCGTCGATCCCGAGCTTGGTGCCGGGACGCAGGTAGGCGTACGGGCCGACAGTCGCGCCCTCGCCGATCACGGCGAGCTCGCCGTGCGTGCGTACGACGCGGGCGCCAGCACCGATCTCGCAGTCCTTGAGCGTGGTGTCGGGGCCGATCACCGCGTCCTCGGCCACCACGGTCGCGCCGAGCAGCTGGGTCCCTGGCAGGATCGTCACGTCGGGAGCCAGCACCACGTCGGAGTCGATCCACGTGGTCGCCGGGTCCATAACGCTCACGCCGTCCTTCATCCATCCGCTGACGATCCGGCGGTTCAGCTCCTTGCCGAGCGCGGCGAGCTCCTCGCGGTCGTTGGCCCCGGCCGTCTGCCAGCCGTCGTCGAGCGCGTGGGCCCCGACGGTGAGCCCGCCGTCGCGGGCGATCTTCACCGTGTCGGTGAGGTAGTACTCGCCCTTCGAGTTGTCGTTGCCGAGCTGGGGCAGCGCATCGACGAGGAAGCCGGCGTCGAACGCGAGGATCCCAGAGTTGATCTCGCTGATCTCCCGCTGCTCGGGGGTGGCGTCCTTCTCCTCGACGATGGCAGTGACGTCGCCGTCGTCGTCGCGTACGACGCGGCCGTAGCCGAACGCGTCGTCCACGATCGCGCTCAGCACGCTGACCGCGCGTTGTGCCGCCTCGTGCTCGTCGGCGAAGGCCCGGAGGCTGTCGCCGCGAAGTAGCGGGGTGTCGGCCGTCGCGACGATGACGGTGCCGTCGACGCCGCCCAATGCCTCGAGCGCCACCCGGACCGCGTCACCGGTTCCCTGCTGCGAGTCCTGCACTGCGAGCACGCACTCCGGCACCGCGGCCCGGATGTGTGCGCCGACCTCCTCGCGCTGGTGCCCGACCACCGCCACGATCCGTTGCGGATCGACGGCCTGGACCGCGTTCAGGACGTGCTCGATCATGCTGCGCCCACCGACCCGGTGGAGCACCTTCATGGTCTTGGACTTCATCCGCGTGCCGCCGCCGGCGGCGAGCACGATGACGGTCAGGTTCTGGCCCACAAGGCTCCCCTCGAGCGGTAGGAGCCTCACTCTAGTTGGCGAGCGATTCCGACCCCTCCGGGCCGTGGGGCGACTTCGCCCGCGCCACTGTGGAGGACTGGCTGCGGCTGCTGGCGGCCGCGCAGCCCCGCGCGTTGCGGCGTACCGCGCGCGGCCGTGACCAGCGGACCGCGACCCTGGCGGTCCTGCGCGGCGGCATGCTCGACCTGCTGGCCACCGGTGAAAGACTTCGCATCAACCGCGGGGTCGAGGCGGCGCTCGCGGCGCTGGCGTCGTCAGGCGATGAGGATTGCCCCCACCGGTCCAGTCCGGCCTAGCGCGTGACGGTCAGAGCCCGTACACGCGGATCGCGTTCTCCCGGAACACCTTGGCCAGCAGCTCGGGGCCACGAGGCGCCAAGACGTCGTACAGCGCACCGACCACGGTCGCGTGATCGGTCAGCGACTTGTCCATCGGGAAGTTCGACCCGAAGATCTGCCGGTCGGGCCCGAACACGTCGGCGGTGTGCTCGATCAGCGGGGCGGCCAGCTCGGCGAGGTCGGCACGACCGATTCCGACGCGGCGGTTGCCCATCGGTGGGAAGGCGATCCCGGACTGCTTCGCGACCACGTTCGGGTGCGCAGCCACCGCCGCGATGTCGTCGCGCCAGCGGTGCAGCAGGTCCGCGCGGCTGCGCTCGTCACGGCCGGTGTGCTTCCCCATCGGACCCTGCAGCCCGACCGGCGTCCCGTAGTGGTCCAGCACGATCGTCGTCTCCGGGTACTCCGACGCGAGCCGGGCCACCTGGCTCAGCTGGCCGGCGTACACCCACGCGTCGAACGTCATCCCGCGCTCCGCGAGCGCCGCGAACCCGCGCAGGAACTCGGGGGACTCCAGCACGCCGTCGCTGTCGACCCAGTCCTTCACCTTGGGATCGCTGTGCCACGCGGTGTAGCGCCGGATGCCCACCACCCTGGTGCTCGCGGCGCGGTGCTCGTCGAGAACCCGGCCGATGTCGGGGTCCCGCGGCTCCGCGTGCGCGATGATCCCGGCCAGTCCGGGATTCCCGTCCTTGCCGAAGGGCAACGTCTCCAGCCACCGGGTCTCGTCGACCACGTCCGGCCCGTGCCAGGAAGCCTCGACGTGCACTACGGCCTCGACCGGTACCCCGAGTGCGGCGAGCGTTCCGGCCGCGTCCGCCGCGTAGGTGGCCGGTAGGTACGGGGTGGCGACGTGGTGCGGAGTGATCACCAGCTCGCGGTCCCCCTGGGGCGCGAGCACCGGCAGTAGGAAATCGATGAGGCGTGGGGCGCGGGCGTAGAGACGTGCCAGCCGCGACACCTCCCGAGGCGTGGTGAGCGGGTCCCACTGGTGGATGTGCGCGTCGATGATGCCGGGTACGACGCCGGCGAGGGAGGAAGTCACCCGGGCAGTCTGGCCTGCCCGTCGAGAGGACCGCGAGTGTCAGCCGGCCTCGACGTTGCGAACGAGCGCTTCGCTCGAGTGCTTCACCGCGACGCCGATGAGCGGCTTCACCGCCGCGGCCATCGCCCGGCCGACCGGTCCGCCCGGCAGCGTGTAGCTGATCCGAGCGTCGACTCGGGTGCGCCCGTTGCCGAGGTCGGTGAAGATCCACCGCTGGGTGTTCTTGATCCCGCTGATCGAGGAGAGCTCGATCAACCGGTCCGGCTCCCAGCCAGTGCACCGGATCCGGGACGTGAGCGAGACGCCGAGCTTCATGACACCGTCGTACGTCGCCCCGATACCGCTCGCGTGCCCACTGACCAGCTCCATCTTGTGGAGCCCGTACATCCAGTCCTTCGTCACCGTGTAGTCGTCGACGTAGCCGAACACCTCTGCGATGGGCGCGCCGATCTCGACGCTGTGCTCGACGATGCTCACGGCACTAGGTTCCCGCATATGAGCAAGCTCCTGGTCTTCGGTGCCACCGGTTACACCGGTGAGCTCACCGCCCGCCGCCTCGTCGCGGACGGCGAGCGCCCCACGCTCGTGGCACGGCGTCCCGAGCCACTGCAGGCGTTGGCCGACGAGCTCGGCGGGCTGGACGTGGCGGTGGCGGACGCCTCGGACCAGGCTGCGCTGGCCGCGGTGGTCGATCCGGGCGACGTGCTCATCGCCACGGTCGGCCCGTTCCTGCGGCACGGGCGTACCGCAGCCCAGGTCGCAGCCGAGGCCGGCGCTCACTATCTCGACTCGACCGGCGAGGGCACGTTCATCCGCGAGGTGTTCGAGCGGTGGGGCCCGATCGCGGCCGGCCACGGCACGGCGATGCTGAGCGCCTTCGGCTTCGACTTCGTGCCGGGCAGCCTGGCCGGGGCGCTGGCCCTGGAAGAGGCGGGCCCCGAGGCCACCCAGGTGGATGTCGGGTACTTCGCCTTCCACGTCGGCACCAGCGGCGGCACCAAGGCGTCGATCGCGGGGATGATGCTGGAGGAAGGCTTCGGGTGGCGCGACGGCGCGCTGCGACCGGATCGGGCCGGACGGAGAATCAAGACCTTCGAGGTCGGCGACAAGTCGCTGACCGGCGTCTCCATCCCCGGGTCGGAGCACCTCGCGCTACCCGCGTCGTACCCACAGCTGCGCGACGTGGGCGTCTACCTCGGGGTGCCCCCGGCGGCGGCCCGTTTGATGAAGGCCGGAGGATGGGCATCTACTCCCGCGCGCAGGGTTGCTCCGCTGAAGCGGATGACGCTCGCCGGCGTGGGGCGCGTGGTGAAGGGCTCCACCGGCGGACCGAACGCGGACGCGCGGGCCAGGGCGCGCTGCGCCATCGTCGCGGTGGCCCGCTCCGGCTCCGGCGAGGTCCTCGCCACGACCACGCTGCGCGGCCCGGACCCCTACGACTACACCGCCGGCATGCTCGCCTGGGGAGCCCGGACCGTCGCGGCCGGTGGCCTGCAGGGTGTCGGTGGCCTGGGACCGGTTGGCGCCTTCGGTCTGGAGGCCCTCCGGGCCGGCTGTGCCGAGGCCGGTCTGGTCAAGAGCTGACGACCGCTCGCCGTTCGACCCACCCGGCCAGCACGGCCAGGCCGACGTACAGCGTGAGCGCAGTGGCGGCGAAGGCCTCCGGCGAGTCCACTGACGGGCCGAAGTGCGACGACAGCTGCAGGACCGCCATCAGCGCGACGAACCCCCAGACCAGCCGCGGGCCGCGCTCGGTGAGCGTTGCGGAGCGCGTGTAGAGCCAGGCCCCCAGCGCGAGGACGACGAGCTCGAGGAGCAGCGCGATCACGCCGTGCTCCCACAGGCTGAGCCCGACCTTGGTCGAGTCGTCGTCGTACAGCGGCAGGTCGGGCGTGTGCATCACCAGGTCGAGCAGCCAGTGGGAGAAGCTCGCGAGCGCGACGAGCACGAAGCCCAATGGTCGGCGTGCTGCCGGGAACACCGCTGCCACGATTGCGGCGAAGGCTACGGACATGAGTACGGCGCCGACCAGGCCATGGCTGAACGGCATGTAGTAGAGGTCGAGGTCGTTCGACTCGGTGAAGCCTTCGGTGAGTCGGACCTTCTCGACACCGGCGAGCACGAGGGTCATGAACCCGAAGTCGAGCCACTGCACCGCGACGAACCACACCCACAACGGCAGCGCTACGCCGGCGCGGCTCGCGGCGAACGAGGCGGAGTAGTGGCCGACGAACATGGGGGCAACCTAGCCTCGCCGGCTACACGCGGGTGTACTCCACCATCTTCTGGCCGCGCGGGTGGCCCCAGTCGCCGATATAGCGGAAGTCGAACGGGACCCGCTCCGCCACCCAGCGCAGGTCGGAGCGGTAGTTCCAGTAGACGTTGTGGTCGGAGTACTTCCTCCTGAAGACCCGGTCGGGATCGGACGGCCTCCGCGCCGGCTGCGCGGAGGCCGGCCCGGTCACCGGCTGACGACGGCTCACCGCTCAGTCACGGCAGCCGCCACGGTCCGGCCTCAGTACCCGGCCACGTTGAGCAGCCGCTCCTTGGTGGTGTCGCCGTCATCGGCGTTGTTCCAGTCCAGCGTCCCCGAGGCCTGGAGCGCAGACTTGACCGCCGCGGGGGTCGCCGCGGGGTGAGTCGCCTTGTAGAGCGCGGCTCCGCCGGCCACGTGAGGGCTGGCCATCGAAGTGCCGCTGATGGTGTTGTAGCCGCCGAGCATCCAGGTGGAGTTGATGCACACCCCAGGCGCAATGAGGTCGACGTCCGCGCCGAAGTTGGAGAAGTCGGCGAAGGTGTCATCGACGTCGGACCGGCAGGTGGACGGAGCGCCGCCGCCGGGCAGGCCGTTGAAGTCGGCCAGGGCGCTGACCGTGATCACCTCGTCGTAGGCGGCCGGGGTGGAGTTGCTCGCATCCTCGGAGTCGTTGCCGGCGGCGACCACGTAGGTGACCCCGGCGGCGACCGACCGGCAGATCGCGGCGTGCATGGCGTCGCCGTTGCTCGCGCCGCAGTTCTGGTCGTCGGCGCCGCCACCGCCGAGACTCATGTTGACGACGTCGATCTGCGCGGCGTTGGCGGTGACGTAGTCGATGCCGCAGATCACGTCGGAGTTGAGGCCGGTGCCGGCGTCGGTGAGCACCTTGACCGGCCAGATCCGGGCACCGGGCGCCATACCGACCACTCCGGTCCCGTTGTCGAGCGCTCCGATGGTGCCCGACACGTGCGTTCCGTGCCCGTGCAGGTCGTTGGCGTTGATGGCTCCCACGGAGCAGTTCTTCGCCCCGGCGCGATAGATGTTGAGGTCGGGGTGGGTCAGGTCGGCACCGGTGTCGAGCACCGCGACGTCGACGTTGACGCGCTCGTCGACGCCGTTGATCTGCGCCGTGGGGCTATCGTCCGCGTTCGCGCGGTTGATGCCGGTCGGGGTCGACTGGGCGTCGATGCTCACCGGCTCGTCGCGCTGCACCCAGCGCACCCCCGGAGTGGATTCGAGTGCCGCGACCGCCGCCGGCCTCAGCGAGGCGGAGTAGCCCTGCAGAGCCGAGGTGTAGACGTGCCCGACGTCGAAACCGAACCGTTGCGCATGCCGACCGGCGACGGTGCGAGCATCGACGGAATCGGACAGGACCACGACGTACGGCGCGGGCTCGCTGGTCGAGGTCGCCGGCACCGCGGAGGCAGCCGGTGTGGTCGCGGCCATGGTGGCCGCGCCGAGGGACAGGACTGTGCAGGCTGACAGAGCGGACAGAGTGAGCGAGCGCATGAGCTTCCTTTTCCCGAGATGGTGCCGCCCGAGCGGCCGAGACGACCCCGAATGCAGGGTTCCCAGGTCCATTGCCCATGCCGGGGGGTGGGTAAACCTGCCTGTCGATGCCGAATCGTGCCGGATCACTCCCGCGCCGACCCACCGTGTCCGACGCGGCCCGGCACAGGGCCAGTGCGGCTTGCTCCCCGGGTAGGAGTCGAACCTACGTCGCTAATCCTGATTCAAAGTCAGGCGGGCCCTACCGGCAGACCAACCGGGGAATGCTCGCACAAGCCTAGGGCCCACCACTACGATCAGCAGATCTCGCTCATGGGGCGCGAGGAGGCCGACGTGCTAGCGATCACCTTGGCCGACCTGCGCCACCGTTACCGCCAGTTCCTCATCGCCGTCGTCGGCGCGGGACTGGTGTTCGCGCTCGCCCTGCTCCTCACGGGCATGGTCAACGGATTCCACAACGAGGTCGATCGCACGGTCGCCAGCGCCGACGCCGACGGATGGGTGGTAGCCGAGGGCGTGTCCGGTCCCTTCACGTCCACCTCGGCGATCGACGAGTCGGTCGTGGCCGAGCTGGAGGGGGCGGCTGGCGTCACCGGCGCCAACGGTCTGGTGATCTCGCTGCAGACCATCGACCGTGGCTCCGCTGAACTCGAACGCGCGATGGTCATCGGCGCACCCGAGGACGGCCCGGGACCAGTCACGCCGACGACGGGCGAACCGGTCCGCGCCGACGACGAGGCAGTGGTCGACCTCCGCCTCGATCTTGACCTGAAGGACCAGTTCGTCCTCGGCACCAAGACGTTCACCGTCGTCGGGCTGGTCGAGGGCATGACAATGCTCGGGGGCACGGCCGACCTGTGGATCAGCCTCACTGCGGCGCAGGAGACGCTGTTTCAGGGGCAACCACTCGTCACTACGATCGTGGTGCAGGGCACGCCGGACACCGTGCCGCCCGGCATGGTGCTGATGACGAACCACGACGTGGAGGAGGACAGCCTCGGCCCGATGGCCGACGCGGTCGCCTCGGTCGACAACAGCCGCTACCTGATGTGGGCGGTCGCGGCGATCATCGTCGCAGCATTGATCTACGTGTCGGCCCTGCAGCGGCTCCGTGACTTCGCTGTGCTCAAGGCCGTCGGCGCTTCGTCGATGTCACTCTTCATCGGCGTGGCGCTCCAAGCGGTGCTGATCACCTTGGCCGCGGCCGGTCTCGCGGCCGCGACCGCCGGCCTGCTGAAGCCGCTCTACCTGGTGCCGGTCGAGGTGCCCACCCAGGCCTACCTCGTGCTGCCAGTGCTGGCCGTCGGCATCGGAGTCCTCTCCTCGCTCGTCGCTCTCCGGCAGGCGCTGAAGGTCGACCCGGCACTCGCGTTCGGAGGTGGCTGATGTCCGCGCTGACGGTCAGTGACCTCACCGTCGAGTACAACTCCGGCGGGTACGTCGTCCGGCCACTCGACCGGCTCTCCCTCGAGGCGTCGGACGGGCAGCTGGTCGTGCTGCTCGGGCCGAGCGGGTGCGGCAAGACCACCCTGCTCTCCTGCCTCGCCGGGCTGCTCAAGCCGACCTCGGGCAGCATCCGGCAGGGCGACATCGAGGTCGAGAACCTGCACGGCAGCGAGCTGGCGGCGTACCGACAGCACCAGGTCGGTGTGGTGTTCCAGGCGTTCAACCTGATCCCGAGCCTGTCCGCACGCGAGAACGTCGTCGTCCCGATGACGTTGGCGGGAGTGAGCCGGAGGGCGGCGGTGCCGCGTGCGCTCGAGCTCCTCGACCAGGTCGGCCTGACCGACCGCGCGCGCCACCGGCCCGGCGCGCTCTCGGGCGGCCAGCAGCAGCGGGTCGCCATCGCCCGGGCCCTGGCCCACGATCCCCCGCTGGTGCTCGCCGACGAGCCGACCGCGCACCTCGACCACGTACAGGTCGAAGGCGTCCTTCAGCTGATCCGCCGGCTGGCGTCCCCGGGCCGAATGGTCATCGTGGCCACGCACGACGACCGGATCACCCATCTCGCCGACCGCGTGGTCGACCTCGCCCCTCGCGCCGACAACCAGGATCAGGAACCGGAACGCGTCACGCTGGCCGACGGCCAGGTGCTGTTCCGTCAGGGCGACCGCGGCGAGCTTGTCTACGTGGTCGAATCGGGCTCGATCGAGGTCTATCGAGAGCTCGCCGACGGCGGCGAGGAGCACATCAACGTGCTCGGGCCCGGGAAGTACTTCGGCGAGCTCGGCCCCATGCTCCTGCTCCCCCGCAGTGCCTCGGCCCGGGCGGTCGGGGCGACCGAGCTCGTCGGCTACCCGCTGCACCGCTTCCGGCTCCTCCACCCCGACCTGTCACGCTTCTGAGCTAGCCCAAGGAGAACCGAATGTCCGCCCTGAGACTCCATCGCGCGCTCGTCGCGCTCGTTCTCGTCGCGGCGGCCCTGGTCGCTGGCCAGGCTTCCGGATCCGCGGCGCCGGAGAAACCGCGCGTCTCGGCTCGGACGTCGGAATCGTCGGTGCCCGTCGGTGGACGGGTCACGATCACCGGCACCGCCCCGCGGGCGGCTGCGCGCCAGCCGGTGCTGCTGCAACGCCGTACGAGCAGCGGGTGGTCCACCATCGCCCGGAAGTCCATGTCCGGAACCCTGCCCCGCAAGGTGTCGTTCAAGGTCACGGTCGACACGGGAGGCGCCAACGCCCACCGGCTGGTCCTCAAGGCGCACCGCGGGACAGCCGGTGCGACGTCCAACACCGTGAACGTCATCGGAGTGCCCCGGATCTCGGTGAGCGCGAGCCACTCGACCGCGGGCCTCACGACACCGGTGACGCTGGCCGGAACCGTCACCGGCGGCCTCGCGGGACAGGAGGTCATTCTGTGGCGCCTCGACTCCGAGTGGGAGGCGGTGGCGACGGGCACCCTCGGCGCCGGGAGTCCACGCACGTTCAGCTTCACCCAGGTCGGACCACGCGCTGGGACGTTCACGTACGCCGCAGTGCTGAGCCCTCAGGGAACGGTGCCCCGAGCTGTGTCCGCGACGGTCTCCGTCACATTCACAGAAGGCCAGACGCCAACAGGACCGGTCGAGCCGGTCGTCGTGGGCAACCGCCTGGTGGACTCGCGCACCGATGCCACCTGGGTGCCGCGCGGGGTCAACTGGCCCGACCTCGAGTACTCCTGCTCGCAGGGCTGGAAGCCGTTCCACGTGGCCGCCGACACCGAGGCAATGGCTGATTGGGGCATCGACCTCGTCCGACTTCCGCTCAACCAGGACTGCTGGCTCGGCACGGACGGTGCCCCCGTGGCTGGGGAGTGGATGGGAGCGGCGGACTACAAGGCGGTGGTCCGCCAGCGCGTCGACTGGGCACTGGATGCCGGACTCGCGGTGATCCTCGACCTGCACCGCACCGGCCCCGAGGGCATCCGTGCCGGCGACGGGCAACGGGCCATGGCCGACCAGCAGTCGATCACGTTCTGGGGACAGGTCGCCGCGGCGTACAAGGACGAGCCGTCGGTGATGTTCGAGCTCTACAACGAGCCGTACAACGTGGAGTCGTTCGGGTCCGGCGACCTCGACTGGGCATGCTGGCGCGACGGTGGCTGCCACGTGGACACGGCCAACGAGATCGAGGTCCAGCAGAACGGGCCGTCCGGCGTCACCTACGAGGTGGCCGGCATGGCTGAGATGTTGGCGGCGGTCCGGGGTGCAGGTGCCCAGCAGCCCGCCCTCCTCGGCGGCCTGAACTGGTCGGCCGACCTCAGCGGCTGGCTCGCGCACAAGCCCGCTGGCGATGACCAGCTCGTGGCCGCGTGGCACAACTACTACCACGGCGAGTCCGGCTGCACGCAGACGTGCTGGAACACCACGATCAAGTCGGTCCAGGCGCAGGTGCCCGTGCTGATCACGGAGTTCGGCTACTCGCTCAGGGGGGAGCCACAGGCCGCGGGCTGGATGGAGACGGTCATGGACTGGGGTGACGCGAACGGGGTCGGCTACCTGGCCTGGGCCTGGTGGAACCTCCCGGCGGACCTGCCGGTGTTCGACCAGCAGTTCGCTCTGCTGAAGCCTGACTCCTACGAGCCCCGGGCACCGGGAGGGACGACGTACTACGACCACCTGCAGTCGCTGCCCTGATCTACGCTCGGCAGGTGGACCTGCCCGTGATGCCGCCCGTCCAGCCGATGCTCGCCAAGGCCGTCAAGGGTGTGCCCGATCCCGAGAAGTACGACGGGCTCAGCTTCGAGCCGAAGTGGGACGGGTTCCGGGCGATCGTGTTCCGGGACGGCGACGAAGTGGAGTTCACCAGCCGCAACACCAAGCCACTGACCCGCTACTTCCCCGAGCTGGTCACCGCCGCGCTGGAGCAGCTCCCGGAGCGCTGCGTGCTGGACGGCGAGATCTTCGTGGCGATCGGGAAACGGCTGCGAGTTCGAGACCCTTCAGGAGCGGATCCACCCCGCGAAGTCCCGCATCGACATGTTGGCCGAGAAGACCCCGGCCAGCTTCGTGGCCTTCGACCTGCTCGCGCTCGACGACACGTCGTACGTCGACAAGCCGTTCGCGGAGCGCCGAGCGGTCATGGAGAAGGCCCTCAAGAAGCTCAGCGGGCCTTGCTACCTGACCCGCACCACCGACGACCCGAAGGTGGCCGAGGAGTGGTTCGAGCAGTTCGAGGGCGCCGGCCTCGACGGGGTGGTTGCGAAGCCACTCACCGCGACGTACCAGCAGAACGGCCGCACCATGCTGAAGATCAAGCACGAGCGCACCGCCGACGTGGTGCTCTGCGGCTACCGCGAGCACAAGACCTCCACGCCCGAACAGCCACTGCTCGGCAGCCTGCTGCTCGGGCTGTACGCAGACGGCAAGCTCCAGCACATCGGCGTCTCCGCCAGCTTCACCGCGGCCCGCCGGGCCGAGCTCATAGAAGAGCTGCAGCCCCTGGTCTGCGACATCAAGGACCACCCTTGGGGCGAGTGGGAGGAATGGGCGATCGCCAACCCGGATCGGGTGCCGGGCACCCAGAGTCGCTGGAGCCAGGGCAAGGATCTGAGCTTCACGCCCCTGCGCCCCGAGCGCGTCCTCGAGGTGAAGTACGACGCCATGGAGGGCCGCCGGTTTCGGCACACCGCTCACTTCAAGCGTTGGCGCCCGGATCGCGATCCGGAGTCGTGCGGATACGAGCAGTTGGAGCAGCCAGTCAGCTACGACCTCGCTAGTGTGTTGTCAGGACAAGGTTGAACCTCTGGAGGGGTGCGCCATGGCTGACTACGACGTGGTTCTACTGGTGGAACAGCAGTTGACGGCCGCGGACGCGCAACAGGTCCGGAGCCTGCACGAGGGGATCGATGATCCGATCACCTATCACGTGCTGATCCCGCTCGAGGACGCCGCGGCCCGGATCGAGGCATCGATGGGATCCCTGTCAGCCGGCGAGATGCTGGCGTCACCTGCGATGACCATGCGCGACGTCGACCTCGACGCCGTTCGCAAGGAGTGCAAGGACCGCTCCGACAAGGAGCTCGCCGCCACCCTCGACGCTCTCAAGTCGACCGGCGCCACCATCGGCAGCGGCGCGGTCGTGGGCGAGCCACCCATCGACGCACTCGCCGCGAAGGTGACCGAGGTCGACGGCCGCGAGGCGATCATCCTGACCCGGCCGCACGTGGTCGCCGAGTTCTTCCACCTCGACTGGACCTCCCGGGCCCGCCGCAAGATCGGCGTCCCGGTGCTGCACCTGCTCGAGCACGAGAACTTCGACGAGCAGGCCGGCGGCGGCGAGGGGATCAGCGGCGCCTGAGCCCGTTTCCCATAGGCTCGCCAGCGTGCGGGTCGCGTTCATCGTCTTCAACATCGACGGCATGGGTGGCACCTCGCGCTCGGCGATCACCCAGGCCAACGCACTGGCGCCGGACCAGGACGTCCGGATCGTCAGCATCACCCGATCGGCCGATGCGCCGCACTACGACATCGACGAGCGGATCGGCGTCGACTACCTCGTCGACGTCCGCGATCCGGAGCACCCGCGCGCGGTCAACGATGGCCTGGCCGACGCAGCCGAGGCCCGGACGCTGCACCGGAGCGAGTCGGCGTTGGTGCCGAGCCGCTGGGACAAGCAGTTCACCGCGCTCTGCGACATCGCGATGGAGGCGGCGCTCCCGGGTCTCGACATCGACGTCGCGGTGACTGTCACACCGGGCCTGCTCGTCGCCGGCATCGACCTGCTGGGTGATCACGTCGTCGTGGTCCACCAGGAACACCGATCGTCGTCGGGGCGTACCAGCGGCTTGGAGCCACTGCTCAACTACGCCCCGCGGGCCGACGTGGTGGCCCTGCTGACGCCGCCGCTCGAGGAGTGGCTGCACGAGCAGCTCGGCTCGTTGTGCCCGCCGACGGTGGTGATGCCCAACCCGCTGCCGCTGGGCGTCCACCCACGGTCCCGGCTGGATGGGCGGCTGATCCTGAGCGCGGGCAGGTTGGTGCGCGAGAAGCAGTTCGAGCTGCTGGTGGCCGCGTTCGCCGAGATCGCCGACCAGGTCCCCGGCTGGCGGCTGCGGATCTGCGGCACCGGCCCCGAGCACAAGCGCCTGGTGCGCGAGGTCCGGAAGCGGGGCCTCCAGGACCGGGTCGAGCTGCCCGGTGCGGTCACCGACATGGCCGCGGAGTGGGCGAAGGCGTCGATCGCCGCGTTGACCTCCCGCACCGAGGGATTCCCGCTGGTGGTCCAGGAGGCGATGGCGGCCGGGGTGCCGGTGGCCAGCTTCGACTGCGCATCCGGGCCGCGCGAGATCATCGAGCACGAGGTCAACGGGATGCTGGTGGGTCCCCAGTCGGTGGCCGGCATGTCCGCGGCTCTGCTCCGGCTGGCCACCGACCCCGAGCTCCGAGCCAGGCTCGGCGAGGCAGCACTCCGCACCTCGCGACAGTACGACGCCATCGCCATCGCTGAGCGGTGGACCGGCATCTTCGCCGAGGCCCGCGCCCGCCGCGGCACCAAAGGGCGCCTCGCCCATGCTGGTCGAGTAGCCGCGAGCGACGAAGGAGCCAGCGGCGTATCGAGACCACGCCGCGGGTCTCGATACCCCCCCGGCGAGGTGACGCCGGCCATGGCTCGCCACGAGGCGCTGACCTGCGCCGTTGCTGCCGCCAAGGTCACGGGCGCCGACTGGCTGGTGATCCCGCCGCACGAGACCGACACCACGATCGTGGTGCTGCCGATGTCCGCGCGGGATGAGTTTCTCGCCGCGCTGGTCGACGGCGACCCGCCGGCGTACCTCTCGTTGCGCGACCCAGCCCTCGACGGCTGGCCCGAGCGCCGCGGCACCATCGAGCGGCTGGGCACCGACCTACGCCGCGGGATGACCTCGACCATCTGCCTCGAGCCGTGGCCCGAGGGCGTGCTCGGTCAGGGCTGCACCATCGAGGTGCAGTTCTGGGAGCAGTCGGTTGGGGGCGAGCTGGTCGGCCCGCGCCGGAACCCGTACGCCGACCGGATGCCCGTCGGACCGGCCACCGTCGAGGTGGAGGTCGAGGGGGTCTCGGTGCCGACATTGCCGCTGATGGCGGCGCCCACCGTTGGTGAGTGCCGGTTCCCGGTCGACGTCGTCTGCACTTGGGTCGACGGCAACCAGCTGCGCCACTCTCTCCGCAGCGTGCACCTGTTCGCGCCGTGGGTGCGCCGGATCCACCTGGTCACCGCCGGCCAGGTGCCGGAGTGGCTCGACGCCGACCACCCGATGCTCACCGCCCATCCGAGCGACACCCCGCTGCACCGGATCGAGGGGTTGGCCGAGCACTTCGTCCACTTCAGCCACGGCGTCTTCCTCGGCCGACCGGTGAGGCCCGAGCGGTTCTTCTCGCCGTCGGGGTCCTTGGCCACCTTCAGCTCGGACCGACCCATCGGACTGGCCGACGCACCGGACCGCCGCCTGCCCCAGGATGCCTCCGGGGCCGTGATCACCCACCGCCTGGCCCCCACTCCCCGCGCGCACCGGAAGTCCGTCCTCGGCGGCCCGCACGCCGGCCTGCTCACGGGACAGGCCCACTCCGCCGAGCCCAGCCTGATGTCCGTGGACCTCAGCGCAGCCGACGTCAAGCGGCAGCTGTCCCAGGTCCTCGGTCGCGACCAGGACTTCATCCACCTGGCCGACGCCGAGGATGACACGCAGAGCCACGACCGGATCGAAGGGCTGCTTGCCGACTTCTACGGCGACTACTTCCCGATCGTGGCGCCGTGGGAGAAGGCCTGAGGACCCATTCGCTCAGTCGGCAATCCGGTTGCCGTCTTCGTCCCAGTGCTCGGCGACCTTCTTGCTCGGCTGCACCCGCGGCGGCTCGCCGGGCATCTTCGGGTAGTCGGGCGGGTAGTTCAGCTCCTCCGCGCCCTGTTCGTCCCACAGGGACAGCAGCGGCTCGAGTGAGTACGCCGTGTCGTCGATGCCCGCCCAGGGGTCGCCGTCCTTGACCCGGTCGGGGACGTTGAACAGGTTGTACTCGCCCGGGTCGGTGACGCCGGCCAGCTCGTCCCAGGTCATCGGCGTCGAGACCGGAGCGCCGGGGATCGGGCGCAGCGAGTAGGCCGAGGCGATCGTGCGGTCGCGGTTGTTCTGGTTGAAGTCCACGAAGATCCGCTCCCCGCGCTCCTCCTTCCACCAGTCCATTGTGACGCCCTCGTCCCGCGCAGCCAGCTCACGACCGAAGCCGATCGCGGCGTGCCGGACGTCGACGAACTCCCACTCCGGCTTGATCCGCACGTAGATGTGCACGCCGCCCTTGCCGGACGTCTTCGCGAAGCCGACGATCCCGAGCTCGTCCAGCAGCTCCTTCGCGACACCGGCCACCCGGACCGCGTCGGTGAAGGTGGTGCCGCCGTGAGGGTCCAGGTCGATGCGCAGCTCGTCGGGCTTGTCGACGTCGGCACGGCGTACCGGCCAGGGATGGAACGTCAGCGTCCCCATGTGAGCGCACCACACCGGCACCGCGATCTCGGTCGGGCAGATCTCCTCGGCGGTCCGGCCGGACGGGAACGTGATCTGCACGGTCTCGAGGTAGTCGGGCGCGCCCTTCGGGACCCGCTTCTGGTAGAACGCGTCGGCGTCCCTGTCCTGCGGTCCGGTGGCCAGCTTCATGCCCGGTCGTACGCCGGACGTCCACCGCTCCAGGGCGGTCGGCCGGTCGCGCAGCGCCCTCATCAGCCCGTCGTCGACGCTGGCGAAGTACTCCGCCACCATCAGCTTGGTGACCTCGGGCGTGCGCTCGGTCTTCTCGTAGATGACCCGGTCCGGGCTCGACACCCGTACCGCGCGGCCACCCGCATCAACCTCGGCGGCTGGCGTCTTCGGCATACCCGCCACCGTAGCGGCCGCTAGCAGCGGATCAGGGCGTGCCAGGGTCCTCGTCGGGCTGCGGCTCGGGGTGCGGTTCGGGTTCCGGCGTCGAGATCGGCTCCGGGTCGCGGCTGGGAACAACGTCAGGATCCGGCGCAGGCTCTGGCGGTGTCGTGGTCATGCCCACCAGTACCCGAAGGGTTCGCGCCGAACCAGTTGCCGAACCAGTGGTCTCGATACGCGCTCGCTCGTTCCTCGCTCGCGCTACTCGACCAGCGTTGGTCGAGTAGCGAGGGCCACGCCGCTCACCAGCGTTGGTCGAGTAGCCCCGGCCGAGCTTGCGAGGCCGGGGCGTATCGAGACCGTGCCGAGCTACTTCTTCTTGGCGCGCTGCTGGGCCTTCTCAACCACCGGTTCGCTGCGGATCAGCTCGCTGACGCTGAGCACCGGGCCGGCGAGCTTCTCCAGGGCGTCGACGACCGCGTTGTGGCTGGCGGCGAGGCGCTCGACCACCTCGGCCATCTCGGTCTGGAGCTGGGCGAAGGCGGTCATCGCGTTGGCGAGGTTGCGCTGGCTGGCGAGCAGCGACTCCATCGGCTTGGTGCTGGAGGCGGCCAGGTCGCCGACCGCGGCGACCAGCGTGGTCAGCCGCTGCAGCGCTTCCTCGGGCTGGGTGACCGCGTCGCGGCCCAGCTTGACGACGCCGTCGAACGCCTCGCTGACCAGGCCCATCGCCTTCTTCTGCGAGCTGGTGAGCACCTGCCACGGGTCGGCCATGGTTCGACGGTAGAGGACCGGGCGGGCCTCAGGTGGGACTGACGAGCGAGTTCGGCTGGAACGTCGGGTCCCGGTCCAGGTCCTCCCGCGCGGGCCGGACGAACTCGAAGCCCGCGGTCCGGACGACCCGCCAGTCCTGGTCCGCGCCATCTCGACCGGCCACCTCCTCGGCACACGCGACGTGCATCGGCGGCGCATGGAAGGCGTTCCGGTCGATCTCGTCCTGGGTGCCGACGAACGCGATCGGACGCCCGAGCGACTCGCCGCAGTCACCGCAGATCCGGCTGAGCGCGCAGCGGGTCACCCAGGCCCGCTCCCACGTCATGGTCATGCCCGAGCGGCCGCACCGTTGCGGGACCAACCGCCGAGCTCACGGCGTCGCTGCGGGCGCTCGCTGTCGGACTTGCGCCTGCGGTCCTGCGACGGGGTCGGCGGCTCCGGCTGGTCGCTGCTGGTCCAGGAGTTCGGCACCGACATCTTCATGATCGTGCGCAGCGTCTGGCCGTACTGCCGGTGCAGAGGTCCGGTGGTGTACGGGATGTCGTACTTGTCGCACAGCTGGCGGACCTTCACCGAGATCTCGGCGTACCGGTTGCTGGGCAGGTCGGGGAAGAGGTGGTGCTCGATCTGGAAGCCGAGGTTGCCCGAGAGGATGTGCAGCATCGGGCCACCCTCGAAGTTGGCGGCGCCGAGGATCTGGCGCAGGTACCACTCCGAGCGGGACTCGTCCTCGATCTCCTCCTCGGTGAAGTGCAGGGCGCCATCCGGGAAGTGACCGCAGAAGATGATCATGTACGACCACATGTTGCGGATGATGTTGGAGGTGGCGTTGGCCGCGAGCACGCTCTTCCACTGCCGGCCGGCCAGCGCCGGGTAGACGACGTAGTCCTTGAGGATCTGGTTGCGGCCCTTGCGCACGATCTGCTTGAGCTGCCGCACCATCTCCTTGGGGTCCTTCTCGCGCTTGCGGATCCGCTCGATGTCGAGGTCGTGCAGCGCGACGCCCCACTCGAACAGGAACGCGAGCAGGCTGTTGTAGATCGGCTGCCCGAGGTTGTACGGCGACCACTTCTGCTCGCGCGCCATCCGGAGGATGCCGTAGCCGATGTCGTTGTCGTAGCCGAGCACGTTGGTGAACTGGTGGTGCACGTAGTTGTGCGAGTGCTTCCACTGCTCGGCCGGCTGCGCGGTGTCCCACTCCCAGTTGGACGAGTGGATCTCCGGGTCGTTCATCCAGTCCCACTGGCCGTGCATGACGTTGTGGCCGATCTCCATGTTCTCGAGGATCTTGTGCAGACCCAGGAGAGCGATGCCGGCCCCGATCGCGGGCTTGCGGGTCTTGTCGAACTGGGTGCCCGCCATCAGCGTGACCCGGCCGGCCGCGGCCAGACCGCGCTGGATCCGGATCATCCGGTTGATGTACGCCGCGTCGGCAGCACCGCGCGACTCCTCGATCTCGGCGCGGATCGCGTCGAGCTCACGGCCGAGCTGGTCCACCTCCTCCTCGCTGAGGTGGGCGTACTCCTTCACGTCTGAGATTGCCATGGGTCTAGATCTCCAATCAGATGTCGAGGGTGCAGTCGCCGACAGCGGCGGTGACGCAGGTCTGGACGGATTCGTTGGCGTTGTCGTACTCGTCGCCGTTGCGCAGGTCGCGCACCTTGCCGGAGACGAGGGTGAGCGTGCAGGTGTGGCAGATGCCCATCCGGCAGCCGAAGGGCATCCCGATGCCGGCCTCCTCACCGGCCTCGAGGACGGTGGTCGCACCGTCGGCGTCGATGGTCTTGTTGGAGTTGCGGAACGTGATCGTGCCGCCCTCGCCGCCCTCACCGCCGAGCTCCAGCGAGAACCGCTCGAGGTGCAGCTTGTCCTCGACGTCCTGCGCCTCGAAGTACTCCGTGGCGGCGTCGAGCATCGGGCCGGGTCCGCAGGCGTAGGTCTCCCGCTCGCGCCAGTCGGGGCAGACCTTGTCCAGGTCGGCCAGGTCGAGCATGCCCTCGGTGTCGGTGTGCAGCCGGTGCAGGGTGAAGCCGTCGTGCTTCTGCTCCAGCGCGTCGAGCTCGTCGCGGAAGATCATCCGTTCCTCGGTCGGCGACGAGTAGTGCATGACGACGTCGGGCATCGTGCCGCGGCGGTCGAGCGTCCGGAGCATCGCCATCACCGGCGTGACGCCGCTGCCGCCGACGAGGAACAGCATCCGCTCGGGCGGCGGGTCAGGGAGGACGAAGTCGCCCTCGGGCAGCGCCAGCCGCACGATCGTGCCGGGCTCGAGCCCGCCGACCAGGTGCGCGGAGAGCAGGCCCTCGGGCATCGCCCGGACCGTGATCGTGATCGTGCCGCGGCTGCGCTCCGGCGGGGAGCTCACGGAGTACGAGCGCCACTGGAACCGCCCCTCGACCTGGACGCCGATGCCGACGTACTGGCCGGGCTTGTGGTCGTAGCGCCAGCCCCAGCCGGGCCGGATCACCAGCGTCGCGGCGTCCTCGGTCTCCGGATCGACGCGCTCGATCCGGCCGCGCAGCTCGCGCGAGCTCCACAGCGGGTTGAGCAGCGACAGGTAGTCGTCGGGATGCAGCGGCGTGGTGAGCTTGGAACCCACGGTGCGCACCCGTTCCCAGGAGATCGTGCCTGCGTTGGCCATCGCTTGAGTGAACAACTGTTCTCCGAATTCGTCAAACCGTCGAAAGCCGCTCGCCCGAGGACGGCGGCGGTAAGTAACTTGAACCGAGTGACCGCCGCCGACCAGTACCCAGACCTTGCCTTCGCCACCCTGGACGTGGGTAAAGAGGGCGACCCGACCGACGAGCGGGTGGCCGGCTGGTCCCAGGCGATGACGCGCGGGTTCCACCAGGGACGGACCTCCGAGGAGTTCCGGACTCACTGGCTGGAGCACGTCCGTACCGACGGCGTGGTCCTCCGCGGCGCCTGGCCCACGGAGGCGCGCATCGCGCCGGCCACGATGCCGGTCGCGACGTACGCCAGCTTCGACAAGACGCTCAACCCCGGCGGCGAGCTGGTGCCGTTCCGGATGATCACCGACGTGACCGTGGCGCCGACCCACCGGCGGCGCGGGCTGCTCCGCCGGCTGATCAGCGAGGATCTCCAGGACGCGGTCGACCACGGCGTACCTCTGGCGGGGCTGACGGTGTCGGAGGGCTCGATCTACGGGCGGTTCGGGTTCGGCGCGGCCACCCACTCCTGGAGGGTGGAGGTCGACACCACCAGCAAGTTCGCGCTGCGCGAGCCGACCGAGGGGAGCGTCGAGCTGGTCGAGCCCGAGGAGGCGTGGCCCACGGTCGAGGCGGTCTTCGATCGCTTCCACCGGACCACCCGCGGCTCGGTCCCCCGGCCACTGTTCTACCGCCCGATCCTCACCGCCGCGTTCAGCTTCGAGCACCAGGGACCGGACAAGCAGCTGCGGGCGGCCGTCCATCTCGACGAGGCGGGCGAGGCTGACGGTTACGCGCTCTACCGGCACGCCGGGTACTCCGAGGACCCCCGGACCGTCGACGTGGTCGACCTGGTGGCGCTCACCTCGGCCGCCTACCTCCGCCTCTGGCAGTTCCTCGCCGACATCGACCTGGTCCAGCGGGTCCGATGGAACCGCTCCCCCGCCGACGACCCGCTCGAGTGGGCGCTGGTCGAGCCGCACGCCCGCAAGGTGACCGGGGTGGGCGGCTTCCTGTGGGTCCGAGTGCTCGACGTACCCACCGCGCTCGCCGCGCGGCCCTGGAGTGCCGACGGGTCGGTGGTGCTCGAGGTCGACGACCCGCTCGGGCACTCGGCCGGGCGCTGGCAGGTCCGCACCGAGGCCGGCCGGGCCGAGGTCGGCCGCACCGACGACGCACCGGACGTGCGACTGGCCGCCGACACCCTGGGCTCGCTCTACCTCGGCGGCGTCTCCGTGCGCACGCTCCGCGGCGCCGGGCGGCTGGCCGGCGACGACGACGCGATCGCGACCCTGGCGGCGATGGCCGACGGCGGGCCGCCGCCGTACTCCATCACCGGGTTCTGAGTACGCTCGGAGTCATGAACTACCAGGTGGAGAAGTCCGACGAGGAGTGGCGCAAGGAGCTCTCGTCGGAGGAGTACGCCGTGCTCCGCAAGGCCGGCACCGAGCGCGCGTTCACCGGTGAGTACACCGATGTCGAAACCAAGGGCGTCTACAAGTGCAAGGCGTGCCAGTCGAAGCTCTTCGAGTCCGACACGAAGTTCCACTCGGGCTGCGGATGGCCGAGCTTCTACCAACCGATCACCGACACCGTGGAGTACATCGAGGACACCACGCACGGGATGAAGCGGGTCGAGGTGCGCTGCGCCAACTGCGGCTCCCACCTGGGCCACGTCTTCCCCGACGGCTACGGCACACCCACCGGTGATCGCTTCTGCATCAACTCGATCAGCCTGACGCTGGAGCCCTTCGATACGGCTCGTCCCTCGCCTACTCAGGACCCACCCGCCGACTCCGAGTGAGTCCTGGGTGACGCACAGGGTGGCGATGTGGTCGGGTCCGCGCAACCTGTCCACCGCGATGATGCGCAGCTTCGGCAACCGCGCCGACTGCACGGTCGTCGACGAGCCGTTGTACGCCGCCTACCTCGCCGAGACCGGGCTGGATCATCCCGGGCGAGCCGACATCATCGCCTCCCAGCCGACCGACTGGCGCGAGGTGTGCGCCGAGCTGAGCGAGGGTCCGGTGCCGACCCCGCTGCAGTACCAGAAGCACATGACCCACCACCTGCTCCCCGGTATCGACCGGGACGCCCTGGCCGGGCTGGACCACGCGTTCCTCGTGCGCGACCCGGAGCGGGTGCTCACCTCCTACGCCAAGGTCCGCGAGGAGCCGACGCTCGAGGACCTCGGGCTGCCCCAGCAGGTCGAGCTGTTCGAGCGGTACGGCGGCCCGGTCGTCGATGCCGCCGATGTGCTGCGCGACCCCGCGGCGACGCTGGGCCTGCTGTGCACGGCGCTCGGCATCGAGTTCAACAGCGAGATGGTGAGCTGGCCGGCCGGTCCGCGCGACACCGACGGGGTCTGGGCGCCGCACTGGTACGCCGGCGTGGAGGCCTCGACCGGGTTCGCGCCGTACTCTCCCGGCAGCAGCGACGCCCTGCCGGACCACCTGCAGCCGCTGCTCGAGCTGTGCCTGCCCTACTACGACGCGCTGGCGCCGCACCGGCTTCGAGTCGAGGAGAACTGATGCAGCAGACGTTCGACGAACGCAACCGCGACCTGATGGTCTCGATCAACGGCGAGCTCCGGCACCGCGACGAGGCCGGTGTCAGCCCGTTCGACTCGGTCGTGCAGGGCGGCGACGGCGTGTGGGAGGGGCTGCGGCTCCACGACGGCCGGATCTTCCGGCTCGACGCACACCTCGCCCGGCTGCGCCGCTCGGCCACCGCCCTGGCGTTCGCCGAGATCCCCTCCGACGAGGAGATCACGGCGCAGATCCGGGCGACGCTGGCCGCCAACGAGATGCGCGACGACGTCCACATCCGGCTCACCCTCACCCGCGGCGTGAAGCTCACCAGCGGCATGGACCCCCGGCTGAACCAGTCAGGACCGACGCTGATCGTGCTCGCGGAGTTCAAGTCGCCGGTCTACGACGACAGCGGCATCACCCTGGTCACCTCGTCGGTCCGCCGACACCGCGCCGACTCGCTCGACCCGAAGATCCATCACAACAACCTGCTCACCTCGATCCTCGCCAAGATCGAGGCCAACGTCGCCGGTGCCGACGACGCGCTGATGCTCGACGACGCGGGCTTCATCGCGGAGACCAACGCCACCCACGCCTTCCACGTGGCCGGCGGCGTCGTACGCACCTCGACCACCCGCGCCTGCCCGGAGGGCATCACCCGAGAGGCAGTGCTCGAGCTGTGTGCCGAGGCCGGCATCCCCACCGAGGTCGGCGACTTCTCCACCACCCAGCTCTACACCGCCGACGAGGCCTTCGTGACCGGCACCATGGGCGGCCTGACGCCGGTCGTTTCAGTGGATGGCAGAACCATCGGTGCCGGTGGACGCGGGCCGGTCACGGCGAAGCTCGTCGAGGCGTACGCCGCACTCACGGCGCGGTCGGGGACGGTCGTCGTCTAGCTGGACGAGTGGTCGGCCGGCTGGGCCGAGGTCACCACGAACTCGTCACCCTCGTAGTGCCCCTCGACCACGAACTCGCCCCAGCGCACGTCGCCGACCTGGTCGTATGCACCCTTGTGGTCGGCCCAGTCCCAGTTGCTGATCACCGGGCCGCCGCACTGCGGCGGGTACGACTCGGCGATCGGCCCCGTGCACAGCTCGGGCTGGTCGACGTCCATCACGATCACCGGGTTGGGGATCACGGTCGGCGTGGGAGAGCCCGGCCCGCCCGGGTCGCGGGCGCTGTCCGGCTCGTCGGAGTCAGAGCAGGCGGTGACGGCCAGGAGCATGGCGGCGAGGGTGACGGCGTACCTCATGGAAGTGGGACGGCGGCGCCACCGGATGCGTTCCACCGCCGGCCGAGGGGTTGGCGCGGACCAGCGGTGTGTGAGTTCCCGAACGGCGCCGACGAACGGTAACCAGTTCACCGCGCGCCGCGGTGACACGGGTCGGCGGTGCCTGAGTTACCGGACCAGCCGCGCAATTGGTAACTAGCTCACCGCCTGCCCGACCACGCCCCATCAGGGCAGGCGTTCCACGAGCTCGGCGACCGGGACCAGCGAGCCGGTGTAGAACGGCAGCTCCTCCCGGACGTGCCGGCGGGCGTCGGAGGCGCGCAGGTGGCGCATCAGGTCGACGATCCGGTAGAGCTCGTCGGCCTCGAAGGCCAGCATCCACTCGTAGTCGCCGAGGGCGAAGCTGGCCACCGTGTTGGCCCGGACGTCGGCGTAGTCGCGCGCCATCTTGCCGTGCTCGGCGAGCATCCGGCGGCGCTCCTCGTCGGGGAGCAGGTACCACTCGTAGGACCGCACGAACGGGTAGACGCAGATGTGCGCCTTCGGCTCCTCGTCGTTGAGGAACGCCGGGACGTGGCTCTTGTTGAACTCCGCGGGCCGGTGCAGGGCGAGCTGGGACCAGACCGGCTCGAGGCGGCGGCCGAACGCGGTACGCCGGAACCGGTGGTAGGCCTTCTGCAGGTCCTGGCTGTCGGCGGCGTGCCACCAGACCATCACGTCGGCGTCGGCGCGCAGGCCGCTGACGTCGTAGACCCCGCGGACCACGACGTCGGCCTCAGCGAGCTCGGCGAACAGCTTCTCGACCTCGGCGGCCTCGACGCCGCGGTCGTCGTCGCCCAGGGGCGAGGCGAGGCGGAACACCGACCACATCGTGTAGCGGATCGAGTCGTTGATCTCCTTCGCCCGAGCGGCCTTCGTGTTCATCCCTTCATTGTGCCGCGAGGAGCTCCGCGGCCGCCCGGTGGCCCGACGCGACGACAGCGGGGATGCCCACGCCGTCGTACGCCGCGCCCGCGATCGCGAGGCCTGGCACCTCGGCCACGGCCGCCCGGATCCGGGCCACCTTGTCGAGGTGGCCGACGGCGTACTGCGGGAGCGCGCCGCCCCAGCGTTGGACGTGGGTCTCGACGGGAACGGCATCCAGCCCGATGGCGGCAGCGAGGTCGCTCAGGGACACCGCGACAAGCTCGCCGTCGGTCGCCTGCAGGGTCGCCTCCTCGCGGTGCCGGCCGAGCGAGGTGCGTAGGAGCAGCAGACCCTCTCCCGCGTCGCGCACCCAGCCCCACTTCGAGAACGAGAACGTCGACGCCTTCACTCGCCGACCCTCGACCGGCGGCACCAGGAACCCCGAGGCGTCGGTCTCGGCCAGGAGAGGTACGTCGGCCGCGCGGAACGCCAGGGTGACCACCGCGGTCGACGCGTACTCGATCCCGGCCAGCTCGCGCGCCGCGTCCGGGGCCAGGTCGGCCAGCAGCCGGGCGGTCGGGGCCGCCGGGGTCGCGAGCACCACGGCGTCGAAGCCGGCCAGCTCTGCCGCAGGTCGGTGACCGGCTCGCCCAGGCGCACGTCCAGACCCTCGGCCAGGGTCTCGGCCAGCGTGGCCATCCCGCCGGCGATCCCGGCGAACACCGGCACGTCCGAGCCCGGGAGGCTGTCGGCCTGGGCGGTGATCGAGCCCCGTTCGGCGAGCGCGATCAGCTGAGGGGTGGCGGCGCGAGCCGAGATCTCCCGCGCGCGGCCGGCGTACACGCCACCGAGGAGGGGTTCGACCAGGCGCTCGGTGACCTCGTCGCCGTACCGCTCGGCGATCAGGTCGCCCACCGACACGTCGCCCTCGATCGGGAGCACCCGCTCGTCGCTGGCCCGGGCCAGGCCCTCGGGCGACGAGGACGCCGCTCGCGGCCAGGTCGTCGAGGTCGAGCGGCGCGCCCATCAGGGTGCGCGGGAGCGGACGCAGCTCGCCGCGCGTCCAGACCCGGGACGCCGCGTCGGTCGGGTGCACAACGTCCAGGCCCAGCCCGCGGGCCAGCTCCACGCCCTCGGGGCGACGGTTGAGCATGGCCTCCGCGCCGACGTCGACGACGACTCCAGCGACCTGGAGGCGTCGGAGCTTGCCGCCGATCCGATCGGCACCCTCGACCACCACGACCTCGTGGCCCGCATCGGCCAGGTCGCGGGCGGCGGTCAGCCCGGCGACACCGGCGCCGACGACAAGGACCTTCACGGACTCCAGCCTCGCAGGTCACGGTTCGATCACGACCGGAACCCACGGTGGGGCCGCCCCGTCGCACCCCTATGAGGCCCACTCGCGCCATTGCCGTGGCGATGCTGACCGCCGTACTCACCCTCTCCGCCTGCTCGTCGGGCAGTGACGACATGGATTCGGGCGGGAATGGCAACGCGGGCGATGCTCCCGCCGCCATGCCCGAGGAGGCGGACGCCGCCGGGGGGAACCAGCTCCAGCGAGACATGGCCTACGGCGAAGACGGCGTCGACTTCGACGCCGAGCAGCCGGCCGGCGCCCCCAAGGAGGACCCCGACGCCCTGGAGCGGGCGATCATCTCCAAGGGCAACGTGCAGCTGAACGCCGCCGACGTCGAGAAGGCGGCCTTCGACGTACAGGCGCTGGTCGACAAGGTCGGCGGCGAGATCACTGACCGGGAGACCAGCACCGATGACGAGGGCGAGGTGCGACTGGCCCGGCTGGTGCTCCGGATCCCGGCCAAGAACTACTCGGACGCGTTCGACGCTCTCGAGAAGGTCGCCAACCTGACGTCGTCCAGCTCCACCTCGGAGGACGTGACCACCCAGATCATCGACATCGACTCACGGATTCGCGCCCAGCGGGCCAGCCTGAGCCGGGTCGAGGTGCTGCTCGGCCAGGCAACGAGCATCCGCGACATCGTGGCGATCGAGTCCCAGCTGACCCAGCGTCAGGCCGACCTCGACTCGATGGTGCAGCGGCTGGCCTTCCTGCGTGACCAGACCTCGATGTCGACCGTCACGGTCAACATCCAGCGCACCCAGGACGTCCCGGAGAAGAAGGAGAAGGAGGACGACGACACCGGCTTCCTGTCCGGGCTCGAGGGCGGCTGGAACGCGCTGACGGCGTTCGGCACCGGACTGGCCACCGTCGCCGGCGCGATCCTCCCCTGGTCGATCGCCCTGCTGATCATCGCCGGCCTCTGCTGGCCGTTCCTCCGACGGTTCAACCTTCGACGGACGCCCACCCCAGCCGCCCCTGCTCCGAGTGACGCATAGCCACCTGACGGGATAGTCCGCCGCGCGTGGCACCCTTCAGCCCCCCAAAGGGGTGCCAAATGCGGCGGACTATCCCTTCAGCGGGTACGTCTGCACAAACTCCGTCAGACGCTTGAGCTGATCGGGGTCGGTCGAGGGGATGACGCCGTGGCCGAGGTTGAAGATGTGCCCGCGGGCCGAGCGACCGGCCTCGATGATCTCCGCGGCTCGGGCGGTCATCACGTCGGTGGGGGCGAAGACGAGCGTAGGGTCGAGGTTGCCCTGGACGGCGCGCTCGCCCACCTGGGGGATCGCGGCACCGAGCGGGGTGCGCCAGTCGACGCCGACGACGTCCGCTCCGGCCTCACCCATCAGCGTCAGCAGGTTGGCGGTGCCCACGCCGAAGTGGATCCGCGGCACGCCCAGCGCGCCGGCCCGCTCCAGGACCCGGGCGGAGTGCGGCATCACGTGGGCCTCGTAGTCGGCGGGCGTGAGCGCGCCCGCCCATGAGTCGAACAGCTGTACGGCGGCCGCTCCGGCCGCGACCTGCACCTCGAGGTAGGCCGCGGAGTTGCGGCCGATCTTGCGCATCAGTGCGTCCCAGACGTCCGGCGCGCCGAACATCATGGCCTTGGTCTTCGCGTGCTCCTTCGACGGCCCGCCCTCGACGAGGTACGACGCCACGGTGAACGGCGCTCCCGCGAACCCGATCAGCGGGGTGCCGGCCAACTCACCCACCAGCCCGCGCACCGCCTCGGTGATGAACGGGACGTGCTCGGGGGTGAGGTCCGGGATCGCCTCGACATCGGCGAGGGTGCGCACCGGGGAGGCCACCACAGGTCCCACGCCGGGCTTGATGTCCAGGTCGACACCGACGGCCTTCAACGGGAGCACGATGTCGGAGAAGAAGATCGCCGCGTCCACGCCGTACCGCCGCACCGGCTGCATGGTGATCTCCACGACCAGCTCGGGGTTCATGCACGACTCGAGCATCCCGACGCCCTCGCGGAGCTTGAGGTACTCCGGCAGCGAGCGCCCCGCCTGGCGCATGAACCACACCGGCGTGTGGGAGACCGGCTCACCGCGGGCAGCCTTGAGGAACGCGCTCATGCCGGAAGCCTCCCAGAGCCAAGGGCCCGAGCCGAAACCGGCGTGTTCGCATATCGGTTGGCGGTCGACCGACTTACTGTGAAGGCATGGTGGTCGGTCCGGAGATGCACCCGGGAAACGGCACGGGGTCATCCCCGCCCGAGTTCCGGGACGCCGTCGCCTCCATGCGCGCAGCAACACTGCGCCCGGAGATCCTCTGCGAAGAAATGCCGGCGCCGCAGCGAATCGCACCGTACGCCGCCGCGCTCTCCGCGGACGTCACGGTCGACGGCACCGACGTGGGCACCGGCCGGATCATCCTGCTGCACGACCCGGCGGGCAACGACGCCTGGGACGGCACCTTCCGGTGCGTGGCCTACTGCCGTGCCGAGATCGAGCTCGACCTGATCACCGACCCGCTGCTCGCCGACGTCGGCTGGACCTGGTTGACCGAGGCGCTGACCGCCCACGGGGCCGTGTTCGCGGCCCCCTCGGGCACCGTGACCCGGGTGGCCACGGAGAGCTTCGGCGGGATGTCCGACGAGCCCGGCAGCGCGCAGATCGAGATCCGCGCCTCCTGGACCCCGGTCCAGCCGAGCGACGCGCGCCCCGGCGACCCGCTCGATGTCGCTCCCCACGTGGAGGCATGGGGCGAGCTGTTGTGCACGGCTTCGGGGCTGGAGCCGGTCCCCGAGGGCGTGGCGGTGATGCCCGGGCGCCGCGGCCAGCGGGGCCCGGGGTGATGGTGGAAGAAGAAACCGATCCCCCCGAGGGCGACGAGCCCGAGTCACCACCGGAGCCCGAGGCCGAGCTGCTGGCGCTCGCCGACGGACTCCCCCCGATCGTCGACACCGAGGCCGGGCTGGCCGAGGTGTGCGCCGCGATCAAGGGCGGTGAGGGGCCAGTCGCGATCGACGCCGAGCGCGCCTCCGGCTACCGGTACTCCAACCGCGCCTACCTGATCCAGCTGCGCCGTCGCGGCAGCGGCACCCACCTCGTCGACCCGATCGCGTTCGAGTCCATGGCCCCGCTGCAGAAGGTGCTCGACGGCACCGAGTGGATCCTGCACGCCGCCACCCAGGACCTGCCCTGCCTCGCCGAGGTGGGCCTGGTGCCGTCGGAGCTGTTCGACACCGAGCTGGCCGGCCGGCTGCTCGGCTACCCCCGGGTCGGGCTCGCGACCATGGTCGAGACTCTGCTGGGCTTCCGGATGAAGAAGGAGCACTCCGCGGTCGACTGGTCGACCCGGCCGCTGCCCGAGGCGTGGCTGGAGTACGCCGCCCTCGACGTCGAGGTTCTGGTCGAGCTGCGCGACGTGCTCGAGGCGGAGCTCGAGGCGGCCGGCAAGGGCGAGTGGGCGCGGCAGGAGTTCGACTACCTCCGCGGCTTCGAGATTCCCGAGCGCGTCGACGCGTGGCGGCGTACGTCAGGCCTGCACAAGGTGCGGGGGCGCCGGGCGCTGGCTGCCGTACGCGCCCTGTGGGAGACCCGCGACGAGCTCGCCCAGCAGCGTGACGTCACACCGGGACGGATCGTCCCGGACTCGGCCCTGGTGGCCGCGGCGACGGCGCTGCCGAGCGACAAGGACGCGCTGCTCGGGACCAAGGGATTCCACGGCCGAGGCGCCGAGCGCTACACCAAGCGCTGGCTGGCCGCGCTGCGCGAGGCCCAAGAGCTGCCAGAGGACGACCTGCCGACCAGGACCCAGCGCGGCGACGGGCCGCCCGTCCCGCGGGCCTGGGCGGAGCGCGATGCGGTCGCCGCCCGCCGCCTGCAGATCGCCCGCGAAGCGATGGCCGCATTGGCGGAGGAGCACGGGATGCCGGTCGAGAACGTGCTCACGCCCGACAGCCTGCGCCGGGTGCTGTGGGCGCCTCCGGCCAGTCGCGAGCCGACCGAGCTTCTCGAGTCGGTCATCGACCAGCTCACCGGGCTGGGCGCCCGTGGCTGGCAGATCGCGCTCGTTGCTCCGCTGGTGGTCCAGGCGGTGCTGGACGCCGACGCCTACTCGGAGGACGACTCCGAGGGATCCGAGTCTGGCGGCTCCGGCTCGTAGTCGGGGTCGAGCAGCACCCTCGACTCGTCGTCGATCTCGGTCGTGAGTCCGTCGAGATCGAGTACCGGGGCGCGGAACATCTGGCGCAGGCTGGTCGCGATCGCTCGCTCCAGGGCCGGGTACTCGTCGATCAGGGGCTGCAGCACCATGTCGGACACGGTCGCGTTGAAGACACCCGCATGGGACGGCCGCTGCTCGGCCTGCAGGAACGCGGGCGAGGTCGCGACCCCGAGGTTGGCCGGGGCCAGATAGCCGGCGCCGGCGACCCGGCCCAGCGCCTCCTCCCCGATCGCGTAGACCAGGAAGTCGGCGGCCTGGGAGACCGACGGCGAGTCCGCGGAGATGCAGAGGCCGGAGAAGTCGCCGATCGTCGCGGCGTCGTCAAGACGCGGCAGCGGCATCACGTCGAAGTCGAGGTCGGGAGCGCCGCGCAGCTCGGGGGTCAGCTCGCGGAATCCGGGCAGCATGCCGAGCTTTCCCCGCTTGAACCATTCCAGCGGCGTCCGCTGCGCCAGCTGCCGGTCGGTGAGCGTCAACTGCGGATCACGGAGCACCTCGAGCGCCTGGGTCAGCGCGTCCCGGGTGCCGTCCTCGGAGAACGCCAGAGAGGTGGGTGCGGAGTCGTCGTTGTAGACGTCGCCGCCGCCGGCGTAGATGAACGGCGCCAGCCCGCTCAGCGACGGCTCGATGTAGAGGCCGCTGGTGTGGCGGCGCGGCCGGCTGGCGTAGTCGGCCGCGGCCCGGAACTGTTCGAACGTCCAGCCGTCGTGCTCCTCGCCCTCGGCGGGAGTGGGCAGCTCGCGCAACCGCATCGTCTCGAAGTCGATGAGGTCGGCGTTGTAGTAGATGACCATCGGCGAGACGCCGTAGGGCATGCACTGCAGGTCGTCGTCGCCGGAGAACGCCTCGATCGCGTCGCGGTAGTAGCCGTCGCCGTACTCGACCCCGCGCTCGTCGAGCAGCTCGAGGAGCGGGGTGTTGAGCTCGGCGTCGCGGACGTCGACCAGCGCGCTGCGGGTGATCAGGAACAGGTCGGGGACGTCGTCGCCGCCCGCGAACGCGGCCATCATCGTCCGAGCATCGGGCCAGGATTCGATGCTCACCTTCACCGCCTTGGCGCCGGCGTTGTAGTCGTCGACCATCGCCTGGTAGGCCCGCACCTCCTCGTCCGGTCCCCAGATCCCGAACGTGAGGGAGGTCTTCTGCGAGTTGGAGCCGCCAGGGCGGTTGCCCGGCTTTCGCTTCGGCTCGTCGTCGCAGCCGACAAGGGCGAGCGCCCCGATCAGGGTGAGGGTGATCAATGCGACCAAGGCAGGCGAGCGCAATGCTCGTCGTTCGGTCAGCATTCGCTCCCCATCCGTCGCATGAACCGCTGACTTTACCGGGCAGTAGGTCCCCGCCCCACCGAGATATCCGCCCCACCGAGATAATCAGAGTGCGTGGAACTTGGCCGCCTCCGCGAGTACGGCGTCGAACGTCGTCCGGTCCAGGGCCGCGCCCTCGCGGCGAATCGCCGACTCGCCGAGCTCCAGCAACCGGTCCAGTCGGACCTCGCTCGGCCGGCCCTCGGGGTCCCAGCCGCCGGTGCCGACGTCCATCCAGTGCCGCCCGTACCGCGCCTCGTCCTCGGCGTCCCGGTCGTGGTCCTTGCTGGTGAGCATCAGCCCGAGCCACTGCTCCCCGCGTCGGCCGATCAGTAGCACCGGCCGGTCCTTGCCCTGGGTGGGGTCGTCCTCGTAGGGCACCCAGCCCCAGACCACCTCGCCCGGGTCGGGCTCGCCGTCGATCTCGGGTGCGTACTCGGTCACGCATTGGACCTTAGCCGTTCGCGTGGTCTCGATTCGGCGCTCGCTCCTTCGTCGCCCGCGCTACTCGACCAACGCCCACGCTGGTCGTATCGAGTCCCCGTGAGAAGTAAGTGCGCCGGACCGGGAGCGCCTCTCGGCGCATGGCCGCTCGAAGCGGCTAATTGTGGAGCCCGGGGCTGCCGCGGCCCGGCGCACTCAGGGCGTAACGATACGGGACGGGACGTTGTTCCGAGCGTTCCTCAGGCCAGGCCGCGGTCGAGCTCGACGTGCGCCGCGGACTCGAGCTGCTCGGCCAGGCCCAGCATCCGGCGGACTTCCAGGTCGGAGGGATCGGGCAGTCCGGCCCGACCGGTGGCCACGACGCGGGCGAAGGCGGCGGCCCGGAAAAGTACGTCGGCGAAGTCGCCGCCCGCGATCCCGCGCAGCACCTGGTCGATCATCGCCTTGAGCTCCTCGGGCCCGGGTGGCTCGGCCACCCCGGCCACCACGCGCGCGACCTCGGCGCGGGAACCGGCCTCGAACTCGCGAGCCACGCCCACCGGGTCGGCGTACACCCAGGAGCGGAGCAGGAAGAGCCGCCACAGGCAGCCGGCGAGGGAGTCCGCCGGCGAGCCCGACCAGACCTCGGCGATCGCCTCGATGCCCTCGGTGTCCGCCAGGTGCAGCAGTCGGTCGGCGACCGCGTCGTCGTCGCTCTCCCGGGCACCGCGCACCAGCAGCTGGGCGGCGCGGTCGGCCGCCTCCGACAGGACCGCGGGGTCGGCGCCGCCGACGAACTCGTCGAAGTACGACGCGTCCCTCTGGGTCGGGCGATGGTGCGGTCGGCCGGACATGGGACTCAGGCTACGTCCAAGGCCTTGCGGATCCGCTGATCGCTGACGGGGTACGGCGTGCCGAGCTGCTGGGCCCACAGCGAGACCCGGTACTCCTCGAGCATCCAGCGCACCCGCTCCAACCGCTCCCCCGGAGGCCGCCCGTCCGGCAGCGCGTCGACCTGGTGCAGGTAGGCCTCCTGCAGGTGGCCGATCCGTTCCATCTGCAGCCGGTCGCGGTTGACCGCGGCGCCGCCCTCGTCGAGCCGGGTCCGCCGGTCGCTCAGCGCGCGCAGGTAGATCGGATAGCGGGCGAGCTGGCCCGGCCCGGCGTCGGCGACGAAGCCGTCGTGGACCAGGCGGCCGAGCTGGGCCTTCATGTCGGTCAGCGCGGGCAGCATGGCCATGTCGGCGCGGCCACCGAGCAGTCGGTCGGCGGCCCGCCACGCGTCGAGGACCCGGATCACGAGCGCCACGAGCTCACCCACCGCCTCATCGAGGCGGATGCCGGCCGCCAGCGCGTCGTACGCCGCCAGGTCCCGCACCGGCTCGGCCGCGTCGACGGCCGCGCGCACCACCGCGGCCCGGCAGTCCTCGATCAGCGCCGCCACCGAGGCGTACGGCGACCCCGCCAGTGTCAGCTTCGCGGTGTTGTCGAGCGAGCCGAGCACGTCGGGGCTGGGCAGCGTCAGCAGCAGCAACCGGGCCACGCCGAGTCGGTGGTGAGCGTCGCGCTCCTCCTGCGAGCCGAAGACCTGCAGCCCAACGGTCGCGCTTTCGTCTACCAGCCCGGGGAACCCGCGGACCTCGTGGCCGGCGCGGGTGCGGGTGAACGACTCCTCGATGGGCGCGAACACCCAGGTGGTCTCGCCGGTGCGGCTCAGCCCGCTGTCGTCGGCGACCTCGGCCATCGCCTGGGCGAACTTCGGCCGCAGCGGCTCCTTCAGCGCGTCGAGGTCCTTGCCTCGGGCCTGTTCGACGCCGCCATCGTCGACGACCCGGTAGGTCGGCCGCAGATGCTCGGGCACCTTGGCCCAGTCCCAGGCCTCACGGGGCACCACAACCCCGGTGGTGGCGCGCAGCCAGCGCTCCAGGGCGTCGAGCAGCGATTCCTCCCCGGGCGGTACGGCGGTCAGGAACTCGCGGGCCTTGTTGGGGGCCGGCACGAAGTTGACCCGGAGTATTTTCGGCAGGCTCCGGATCAGGCCGGTGACCAGGTCCTCACGGAGGCCGGGCACGTTCCAGGAGAAGTCGTCGGCGGCGACCCGGTTGAGGGTGGCGACCGGGACGTCGATGGTGAGCCCGTCGTCGGCGGCACCCGGCTCGAAGTGGTAGCTGATCGGGAAGTTGAGCCCGTCCTCGACCGCCCACTTCTCGGGGTAGTCGGAATCACGCACCGGGTCCGCGGTGTCGTGGGTGAGCATCTCCGGGTCGAACGTGAGCAGCTCGGGTCGCTCGCGCCGCTCCTGCTTCCACCACTGGTCGAAGTGCGCTCCGCCGACCACGTCGGGGCCGACCCGGGCATCGTAGAAGTCGAAGAGGGTGTGCTCGTCGACGACGATGCCGCGCCGCCGGGCCCGGTGCTCGAGCTCCTCGGCCTGCTCGAGCAGCTCACGGTTCTTGGCGAAGAACTTCTGGTGCGTGTGCCACTCGCCGTGGACGAGGGCGTGCCGGATGAACAGCTCGCGGCTGAGCTCGCGGTCGATGCTTCCGTAGTTGACGAGCCGGTCGGCGACCAGCGGAACGCCGTACAGGGTGACCTTCTCGTGGGCCATCACCGCAGCGCGCTTCTTGGACCAGTGCGGTTCGGAGTGGGTACGCCGGACCAGGTGCGCGCCGAGCCCCTCGGCCCACTCGGGCTGGATCGCGGCGTTCTGGCGGGCCCACAGCCGGGAGGTCTCGACGAGTTCGCCGGCCATCAGGAACTGCGGATTCTTCCGGTGCAGGCCGCTGCCGGGGAAGATCGCGAACCGGGCACCGCGAGCGCCGAGGTACTCGCGCGGCCCGCGCTTCTCGCGGTCGCGCTCCTCGAGCAGGCCGATATGGCTGAGCAGTCCCGAGAGCAGGGCCTGGTGGATGCCGTCACTGTCGTACGGCGCGCCCTCGCTGGTCGAGTAACGAGCGCCAGCGAGCGCATCGAGACCCGGCTTGATGCCCATCTCCTTGCAGACCTGGCGCAGCTGCGACTCGAAGTCCTGCCACTCCCGGACCCGGAGGTAGTTGAGGAACTCACGCTTGCACATCCGGCGGAAGGCGCTGCTGCTGAGCTCGCGCTGCTGCTCCTTGATGTAGCGCCACAAGTTGAGCCATGTAACGAAATCCGACGAGGTCGTCCGTGAACCTGGCATGCAACTGGTCGGCCTGCGGCCGGTGCTCGACCGGCCGCTCGCGCGGGTCCTGCAGTGACAGGGCGGCGACGATCACCAGCACCTCGCGGACGCACCCGAGCCGCTCGGCCTCGAGGATCATCCGGCCCAGGCGCGGGTCGATCGGTAGCCGGGCAAGCCGCTTCCCGATCCTGGTCAGTTTTCCGTCCCCCGTCATCGAGTTGAGCTCCTCGAGCAGCTGCCGGCCCGCGGTGACGTTGCGGCGGTCGGGCGGCTCGACGAACGGGAACCGGGCCAGGTCGCCCAGCCCGAGCGAGGTCATCTGCAGGATCACCGAAGCCAGGTTGGTCCGCAGGATCTCCGGCTCGGTGAACTCCGGGCGGGCCTCGAAGTCCTCCTCGGCGTACAGCCGGATCGCGATGCCTGCGGCGACCCGGCCGCAGCGCCCGGACCGCTGGTTGGCCGAAGCCTGGCTGATCGCCTCGATGGGCAGCCGCTGCACCTTGGTGCGCGCGGAGTACCTCGAGATCCGGGCGACGCCGGAGTCCACGACGTACCGAATGCCCGGGACGGTCAGCGAGGTCTCGGCGACGTTGGTGGCCAGCACCACGCGCCGCCCCGAGTGGGGAGCGAAGACCTTGTGCTGCTCGGCGGCGGAGAGGCGCGAGTAGAGGGGCACCACCTCGAGGCGCTCGAGCCCGGACAGCGCGTCGGCGGTGTCTCTGATCTCCCGCTCGCCGGGAAGGAAGACCAGGATGTCGCCGGAACCCTCTGCGGAGAGCTCGCGCACCGAGTCGACGATCGCCTCGGTCTGGTCGCGGACGATCGGCTCACCCTCGTCGTCGGCCTCGGGCAGCTCGACGAGCGGGCGGTAGCGGATCTCGACCGGGTAGGTGCGGCCGGACACCTCGACCACGGGTGCGTCGAAGTGCTGGGCGAACCGCTCGACGTCGATGGTGGCCGAGGTGATGATCAGCTTGAGGTCCGGTCGCTTCGGCAGCAGGCGCCGCAGGTAGCCGAGCAGGAAGTCGATGTTGAGGCTGCGCTCGTGCGCCTCGTCGATGATGATCGTGTCGTAGCGGCGTAGCTGCCGGTCGCGCTGGAGCTCCGCGAGCAGGATGCCGTCGGTCATCACCTTGACCCGGCTGGCCTTGGACGTCCGATCGGTGAACCGCACCTGGTAGCCCACCAGGTCGCCCAGCTGGGTGCCGAGCTCCTCCGCGATCCTCTCGGCAACGGAGCGGGCCGCGATCCGCCGTGGCTGGGTGTGCCCGATCATTCCGCCGCCCTTGCCCGGCCGGCCGCGGCCGAGCTCCAGGCAGATCTTGGGCAGCTGCGTGGTCTTCCCGGAGCCGGTCTCGCCGGCCACGATCACGACCTGGTGGTCGCGGATCGCCGCGGAGATGTCATCGCGGCGCTGGCTGACGGGCAGCTCGGGCGGATACGCAATCCGCAGCGAGGAGTCGGTCATGGCGGCACCATTCTGCCCAACCATTGAAAGGCTGCGTCGATGGCCGGTGCCCCGCAACTCCCCCCGCCTCCACCGCCTCCCCCGCGCGCCCCTCGAAGCGGCGGGCTCGTGCTCAACGGCGCCGGCTGGTTGGTGGGCGTGGTCGTCGCGATCGTGCTCGTCGTCGCGGTCGGCTACTTCACCGTGGTCTCCGTGTTCGACATCCCCTGGAACGCCGCCCTCCCGCTCTCCCTGGTGGCCGGCGCCGGGGTCGTCGTATGGAACTTCTCGTCCTCGTGGAAGACCTGGCTGATCGCCGGGTTACTGGTCGCGGTGGCCGCCGTCAGCGCGTTCGGCTGGTACCTCGCCGAGGTTGCATAGAACACGTCGGCCTGACGACGGGACCTGTCGGAACGGCGCAATTGCGCGGTTGCCACCCGGTTGCCAGCCTGGCGCCTGTCGTAGCGGCGCAATTGCGCGGTTGCCACCCGGTTGCCAGCCTGGCGCCTGTCGTAGCGGCGCAATTGCGCGGTTGCCACCCGGTTGCCGGGCTGTTGCCTGCCGTAGCGGCGCAATTGCGCTGACTCGGTCAGCGCATCCGAGGTTGCATAGAACACGTTCTACTTGCGACGATCCAGCGGTGACCGAGCCCGCTGTGTACGACGTCGTCGTGGTCGGCTCGGGCGGCGGTGCCCTGACCGGCGCGGCGCTGGCCGCCAACGCCGGCCTCTCCGTCGCCGTCCTGGAGAAGACGCCGCTGATCGGCGGCACCTCGGCCTACTCCGGCGGCGCCTGCTGGCTGCCCGGAAGCAAGGTCCAGCAGCGAGCCGGGATCCCGGACTCCACAGAATCCGCGCGCAGCTACCTCGATGCGATCCTCCAGGACCCGAACGCCGAGAAGATCGACGCTTTCCTTGCCCACGCGCCCGAGCTGGTTGCCGAGCTCGAGGCGGACCCGGACATGGAGTTCGAGTGGCTGCCGTTCCCTGAGTACTACGACGCTCCGGGCAGGGTGCCGTTCGGCCGGTCGATCCAGCCGGTCAACATCAAGCGCGCCGAGCTGCCTCCCGAGGTCGGCGAGCTGTTGCGGCCCCCGGTCGAGCGGGACCGTGCCGGCGAGGGCGGTCGCAACACGCTGAGCGGCGGTCAGTCACTGATCGCCCGGCTGGCCGCGATCGTGCTCCGCGAGGGCGGCACCATCCTGACCGAGCACGCCGTCAGCGAGCTGGTCACCGACAGCGGCCGGGTGGTCGGGGTTGAGGCGACGTACCGCTCCGACCCGGTGACCGTGCACGCCCGCCGGGGCGTGCTGATCGCGGCGGGTGGGTTCGAGGGCAGTAAGACGATGCGCTCCGAGCACGGCGTGCCGGGCGACGTGGCCTGGACGATGGCGCCCCGCGGCACGAATGCCGGCGAGCCGATCCGGGCCGCCGAGCTGCTCGGCGCGGCCACCGACTACTCCGCCCTCGGCTGGTTCTGCCCCGGTCTCGAGCACCCGGACGGCAGCGGGTCGTTCACGCTCGGCTTCCGGGGCGGGCTGATGGTCGACGCCAACGGGCAGCGCTACGCCAACGAGTGCCTCCCCTATGACCGGTTCGGCCGGGAGATGGCGAAGTCACCCGACCGGATCCCGTCGTGGTTCGTGTTCGACGACCGCGAGGGTGGCCGGCTGCCCGCGATCGCGATGCCCGAGGGCGACCCGGAGGGCCACCTCGCGGCCGGCACCTGGGTCCGCGCCGACACGCTCGAGGCGCTCGCCACCGCGATGGGCGTCCCGCAGGACGCGCTGGCCGCGAGCGTGCGGCGGCTCAACGAGTACGCCGGCACCGGGGTCGACGAGGAGTTCGGCCGCGGCGGCGACGAGTACGACACCTTCTTCGCCGGCGGCGAAGGCCCCAACAAGGCCCTCACCCCCGTTGATCAGCCGCCGTACTTCGCCGCCCGGTTCGTGCTCTCGGACCTCGGCACCAAGGGCGGTCTGGTCACCGACGCCGCCGGCCGGGTGCTCCGCGAGGACGGCTCGGTGATCGAGGGTCTCTACGCCTCCAGCAACTCCACGGCGTCGGTGTTCGGGTCGGTCTACCCCGGCCCGGGCGCCCCGCTGGGCTCGGCGATGGTCTTTGCCTCGCTGGCGGTGCGCGACCTGCTGCGCTGAGCCACACTTGAGCATGACCCGGGCGCTCCCTACGGGGCTGGTGACCTTCGCGTTCACGGACGTGGTGGGGAGCACGCGCGCATTCACGGAGCACGGTGAGGCCTACGTCTCGGCGCTGCCAACCGTGCACGCCGCGATCGCGGACTGCGCCGCGGTGCACGGAGGTGTCGTGGTGAAGACCGAGGGCGACGGCGCCTTCCTCGCGTTCCCGTCGGCCGTCGGTGCCGTCCGTGCCCTGCTCGATATCCAGGAGAGCCTGGAGCAGCAGCCCGCGGACGGGCTGTGGCTCCGGATCCGGGCGGGTGCGCACACCGCCGACGCCGAACCGGTCGACGACGACTACCTCGCACTGGGTGTCCACGTGGCGGCCCGCGTCGCTTCCGCGGCCGGTGCGGGGCAGGTGCTGGTGACCCCCGCCGTCATCGCTGAGCTCGACGAGGAGGACCGCGCGTCGACGGTGGATGTGGGCAGCTTCGAGCTGAAGGACCTCCAGGAGCCGATGCGGCTGTGGCGGATCGCCGGCGACGACGCCCAGCCCCGCGCCACGCCTACCCGGCGGACCAACGTGGCCGAGCCGCTTACGCGGTTCGTCGGGCGCGAGGTGGAGATCGACGAGCTCGACCGCCTTGTCAGCGAGCCGGGACTGGTCACCGTTGTGGGTGCCGGTGGCATGGGGAAGACCCGGCTGCTCAGCGAGTACGCCGTCCGCCGCGCACCTGACCTGGACGCCGGGATCTGGATGGTCGAGCTCGCCTCGGTCACCACCCCGGACCAGGTGATGGCGGCCGTCGCCCAGGCGCTGGGGGTCTCGGGTCAACCCTCGATCGAGCAGCTCACCGCCGAGCTCCGTCGGCGCGGCGAGCCGCTGCTCATGCTCGACAACTGCGAACAGGTCGCCGACGCCGCCGCCGAGCTGGTCGGCGAGCTTCTCGCCGGCCTACCGCGGTTACGACTCCTCGCCACCAGCAGGGAACCTCTCGATGTCGAAGGCGAGCGGGTCCAGCGGCTGGGGCCGCTGACCACACCCACCTCACTTTTCGTTGACCGGGCCACCGCCGCGGGTGGCCACCTGGCGAGCGAGGACGCAGAGGTGGTGGCGGAGATCTGTGACCTGCTGGACGGCCTGCCGCTCGCCGTCGAGCTGGCCGCGGCAAGGACCGCGTCACTGCCTCCTCGTGAGCTGCTCCAAGCGCTGCGCCAGGGGCAGATCGAGCTGCGCCGCCGCGGCGGGCCGGAGCGCCAGCGCAGCCTCGAGTCTCTGGTCGGCTGGAGTCTCGACCTGCTCGACGGACCGCACCGGGATGCCCTGCAGGTGCTGTCCGTCGTACCGGACCGGTTCACCGTGGAGATGGCACGGAGCCTGCTGTCGGCCGTTCCGGGACTTCCGGCCCTGGCAACCGCCGAGCTGGCTCGCCGCAGTCTCCTGGACCTGGACGGCGCGGAGTACCGCATGCTCGTGACGATCCGGGACGTGGCCCGCGCGGAGCTCGCCGCGCGCCCGGAGTTGTACGACGCGGCCATGCGCGCACTGGTCGACTGGGCCGTGGCCCGGGCTGACCCGGATGCCCTCGAACCGGTCCAGGCGTGGGAGGCGCGCGCGATGGAGGCCGCGCTGGGGTGGGGGATCCCGCGAGAGTATGACGGCTGCGGCGAGGTGATGCGCGAGGTGGTCCGCTGGTCCCTGACGTACGCCCGACACCCGGCCGCCTGGGACATCGCCAGCAGAGTGCTGGAGCTGCCAGCACCCGTCACCAAGGATCAGATCCTGGTCCGAACGGCAGCCATCCGGTTGCTCGCCGGGCTCGGCTACGTGGCCTCGGTGTCTGCGGACGACGCCCGCCGGCTCGTGGCCGCGGCCCGGTCGGCGGATGACCCGGACACCCTGGTGTACGTGGCGTCGGTGGCGTCGAGTGTTCTGGGTCGAGGCGAGAACATGGACGAGGCGATCGACCTACAGCGGGAGGCTCTGGCGCTGGCCCGTGCGGTGCCCGTTCGAGTGAGATGCCTGGTTGATCTCGGGACACTCCACCACCTACGCGGCGAGTTGGCGGAGGCAGAGCGGCTCTACCAGGAGGCCCTCGAGATCACCCCCCGCGACAACATCAACTGGTACGTCCTGATGGGCAACATCGGCGAGGCACAGCTGGATGCCGGCCGCTACGACGAGGCCGCCGCCCAGCTGCGGGCCACCGTCGCCGAGGCCCGGGGGAACCCCGTGCTCGCGGCCTGGGTCCTCGGCCTGCTCGCGCTCGCCGAGGCCGGGCGCGCCTCGCCCGATACCGCGCTCGCGCTCGGCCGCCAGGCGGAGGCAGAGCTCGAGGCGGCCATGGTGATCGACCAGGGCGTTGGCTACGTGCTCGACCGGCTTCGGGACGTCATGGCCGGCCTCGCCACGGCCCAGCCCGCGCGCCAGGCGTGAGTCGGCCAGGACGGTGGTGCGGCTTGTCGCTTGAACAACTTCGACACCCGTCAGTTACCCTGGGAAGCAGATTGTCAGACAATCTTGGCCGGCCCGTCCGGGCCCGCAATCCGACGAGGGGAGTGACCCGATGACCGCCGCTCTGAGTGACCCGCCCGCCGCTGCATCCGCCGAGGAGTTCGACCGCGCCGAGGCCCGCACCGCGCACAACTACCACCCGCTGCCGGTGGTGCTCTCGAATGCCGAGGGCGCCTGGATGACCGACGTCGACGGCCGTCGCTTCCTCGACCTGCTCGCGGGGTACTCCGCGCTGAACTTCGGGCACTCCCACCCACTGCTGGTCGCCGCCGCGCACGAGCAGCTCGACAAGCTGACCCTGACCAGCCGGGCCTTCGTCCACGACAGGTTCGCCGACTTCTGCGCCGCGCTGGGCGACCTGTGCGGCAAGGAGCTGGTGCTGCCGATGAACACCGGCGCCGAGGCCGTCGAGACCGCGATCAAGGTCTCCCGCAAGTGGGGCTACGAGGTCAAGGGCGTCCCCGCCGACCAGGCCGAGATCATCGTCGCCTCCGGCAACTTCCACGGCCGCACCACCACGATCGTGGGCTTTTCCGACGACCCCGACGCGCGTGACGGCTTCGGTCCGTTCACCCCGGGCTTCGTGACGGTGCCGTACGGCGACCTGGCCGCCCTCGAGGCAGCGATCACCCCCCACACCGTCGCCGTCCTGATCGAGCCGATCCAGGGTGAGGGCGGCGTGGTGATCCCGCCGGACGGCTACCTGCGCGGCGTCCGCGAGGCCTGCACCCGCAACAACGTGCTGTTCGCAGCCGACGAGATCCAGGCCGGCCTGGGCCGCACCGGCCGCACCTTCGCGTGCGACCACGAGGGCGTCGTCCCCGACATGTACGTCCTGGGCAAGGCCCTCGGCGGCGGCATCGTCCCTGTCTCGGCCGTGGTCGCCAACCGTGATGTGCTCGGCGTACTCAAACCCGGCCAGCACGGCTCCACGTTCGGCGGCAACCCGCTGGCCTGCGCGGTCGGGAGCGCGGTCGTCGGGATGCTCAGCACCGGAGAGTTCCAGACCCGGGCGGCCGAGCTCGGCATCCTGATGCGCGAGCGGCTCGAGGCGATGATCGGCCACGGCGTGGTCGGCGTGCGGGTGCGCGGCCTATGGGCCGGCGTGGACATCGACCCGACGATCGGCAGCGGCCGCGAGGTGTGTGAAGCACTGATGGTGCGGGGCGTCCTTGCCAAGGACACCCACGGTTCGACCATCCGGCTCGCGCCACCGTTGGTGACCTCCGCCGAGGACCTCACCTGGGGCCTCGACCAGCTGGCGGCAGTCGTCAGTCAGTGATAGTCGCGACCAGTGCCGGCAGCGACGCGGCCAGCAGGTCGTCGAGCTCCTGACGGGTGACGCCGTTGGGATTCTGCGCCCAGGCCAGCACCAGCGCCTCCGACATCGACGCCCAGCCGCGCACGGTGAGGCGGGTGAGCGGGGTGTCGGTCAGCAGTTCGTGCAGCGCGTCCTCGGTGAACACCCGGTCGGTGAGCACGCCGAGCGCGTCATCGTAGATCCGGCGCAGCGTGTCGTTGCCGCTCGCGGCGCCCTTGACCAGCGACAGGTACCCCTCGTAGTTGGCCGTCACGTAGTCGACGTACGCCGTCATCGAGGCGAGCAGCCGCTCCAGAGCCTCACCCTCTGCGGGCGGCGCGGTCTGCGCGATCAGGTCGTCGCAGGCCCGCTGGACGACGGCCTCGTGGAAGTCGTGCTTGTTGCCGAAGTAGTGGTAGAGCAGGCCGCGGGAGATCCCGGCCTCCTCGGCGAGCAGGTCGATCGACAGCTCGTCCAGGGACCGGGTGGCGAGCAGCCGGACGCCGAGGTCGAGCAGCTGCTCGCGCCGCTCGGCAGGGCTCAGCCGGCTCCGCTGGGTCCGTGTGGTTACCGTCACGCAGTACATTCTATTGACAGATGTTCAATAACGCCAATAGCGTCGTGGCCATGAAGCACGACAAGCCCGTCTCTGCCATCCCCCGCGAGGTCGACCACCTGATCATCGGGGCCGGTTTCGCGGGACTCTGCGCCGCGATCAAGCTCCAGGAGGCCGGTGAGACCGACTTCGTCGTCGTCGAGCGCGGCTCCGACGTGGGCGGCACCTGGCGCGACAACACCTACCCGGGTGCGGAGTGCGACGTGCCGAGCCAGCTCTACTCGTACTCGTTCGCGCCCAACCCGAACTGGTCGCGGTCCTTCTCTCCGCAGCCGGAGATCCAGGCGTACATCAAGAGCGTCGCCGACAAGTCCGGCACTCTCGACAGGTTCGTGTTCGACACGGCCGCCAACGACGCGACCTGGGATGAAGGCCGGCAGCGCTGGATCGTCGAGACGTCCAACGGCACGTACGCCGCCCGCACGGTCATCAGCGGCGCAGGCGGCCTGTCCGAGCCGAAGCTGCCCGAGATCGAGGGCATCGAGTCCTTCCAGGGCGAGATCTTCCACTCCGCCCGCTGGAACCACGACGTGGACCTCACCGGCAAGCGAGTCGCGATCATCGGCACCGGCGCCTCCTCGATCCAGATCGTCCCGGCGATCCAGAAGCAGGTCGGCCACCTCGATGTCTACCAGCGCACCGCGCCGTACGTCATGCCGCGCAACGACCGCGCCTACACCTCGCTCGAGAAGATCGCCTTCAAGCGGATCCCAGGTGTGCAGTCGGCGTACCGCAGCGCGATCTACTGGGGCCGCGAGACCTACGTGCCCGGCTTCACGCTGCAGCCCAAGATCCTCTGGCCGGCCAAGAAGCTGGCGCTCCAGAACATCGAGAAGGGCATCAAGGACCCCGAGCTGCGCGAGAAGGTGACGCCGACGTTCGAGGTCGGCTGCAAGCGGATTCTGATCTCCAACACCTACTACCCGGCGCTCGCCGCCGACAACGTCGACCTCGTCACCGACGGCATTGCCAAGATCACCGGCGACGCCATCGTCACCAAGGACGGCGTGGAGCGCCCGATCGACGTGCTGATCGTCGCGACCGGGTTCTTCACCACCGAGCTGCCGATCACCGAGCACATCACCGGTCGCACCGGCCAGACCCTCGCCGAGAAGTGGCGCGAGACCGGCATGGCCGCCTACAAGGGCACCACGGTCGCGGGCTTCCCCAACCTGTTCTTCATCGTCGGCCCCAACACCGGGCTCGGGCACTCGAGCATGGTGTTCATGATCGAGTCGCAGGTGACCTACATCGTCGACGCGCTCCGCACGATGCGCGCCCACGACTACGGCACCGTCCAGGTGAAGGACGAGGTCGTCACCACGTACAACGCCGGCGTCCAGCGCCGGATGCAGCGCACCGTGTGGACCACCGGCGGCTGCGCCAGCTGGTACCTCGATGCGCACGGCAACAACACCACCCTGTGGCCGCGCACCACGTTCGCGTTCCGGGGCGAGACCGCGAAGTTCGACATCGACGCCTACCGGGTCGATGCCCGCGCAGGCTCCACCCAGGAGGTCATGGCATGAAGACCCTCGAGGACAAGGTCGTCGTGATCACCGGCGCCGGCTCCGGCATCGGCCGCGCGCTCGCCGTCAACCTGGCCCGCCAAGGGGCGCTGCTCGCGATCTCCGACGTCGACGATGCCGGGCTCGCGGAGACCGTCGAGCTGGTCAAGGCCGCCGGCGCCAAGGAGGTCCGCAGCGACCACCTCGACGTCGCCGACCGCGTCGCGTTCACGTCGTACGCCGCCGCCGTGGCCGAGCACTTCGGCCGGGTCAACGTGATCATCAACAACGCCGGCGTCGCGCTCGCCGGCGACTTCAGCGAGCTCGAGTACAAAGACATCGACTGGATCGTCGGCATCAACTTCTGGGGCGTCGTGCACGGAACCAAGGAGTTCCTGCCGCACCTGATCGCCTCGGGCGACGGGCACGTCGTGAACATCTCGTCGCTCTTCGGCCTGGTCTCGATGCCGGGTCAGAGCGCCTACAACGCGACGAAGTACGCCGTCCGCGGCATGTCCGAGGCGCTCCGCGAGGAGATGCTGATCGCCGGGCACCCGGTCGGAGTGACCGTCGTGCACCCCGGCGGGATCAAGACCGCGATCGCCCGCAACGCACGGGTCGCCGACAACGAGGACAAGTTGGCGACGTCGGAGCTCTTCGACAAGAAGCTGGCCCGGATGACGCCGGAGAAGGCGGCCGAGATCATCGTCCGCGGGATCCTGCGCAACCAGGCCCGACTGCTGGTCGGCATCGACGCGCACGCACTACACCACTTCGCGAAGCTCACCGGCTCGCACTACCAGGACGTGATCGCGAAGGTCTCCCAGCGGGTCGTGCCGGCGAAGGCCACGATCGTCTAGCTTGCGGCTCGGTGTAGAACGGTCCGGTGGATCTGGTCGCCGGCACCTCCGTTCTGATCTCCATGACCAAGTGGGGTGAAGCGCCGCACTGGCAGATCCCGGCGACGTACCTCGGCAGCGACGAGTACGGCGACTGGCTCGGCATCCCGGCGGGCACCCTGATGACGCGCCCCGGCGCAGAGGCGGTCGCGGCGACGGCGCAGGTGGGACTGGTGCCGGGTCCGGGCTCGGACGTCGAGCGGGGCTGGCTCGCGACCTTCCACGACGTGGGCGGACCGGTGCGGGTGTACGTCGACATGACGACGCCGCCGGTGTGGAACGGGACGACGGTGCGCGCGGTCGACCTGGACCTGGACGTGATCGAGGAGCCCGACGGTCGGGTCTGGGTGGACGACGAGGACGAGTTCGCCCAGCACCGGGTGGAGCTGGGCTATCCCGACGGCGTCGTCACTCTGGCGACGGCGTCTCGGGACCGGATTCGCGAGCTGATGGAATCTCGCGCGGCGCCTTTCGACGGCGCCGCCCGCCGCTGGTTCGGCTGAGCACCCGGACCGGGCCGATCAGCCGGGGGCCAGCGAGCCGGGACTCGACCCGACGGGCTTCCCGTTTGAGCGGCTGAGCGACGTACTCCCCGAGGATGACGCCAGCCGCGAGGGCCAGCGCCACCGAGGCGGCGGTGATCAGTGCGACCAGGCCCTCCGGGGTGTTGATTCGGTTGCCCTCGGCGAGCAGGGACAGGCCGCGGAAGATCGACAGGCCAGGCAGCATCGGGACGACCGCGGACACCACCAGGATCAGCGGCGGGACCCGCAGCCGGCCGGCGAGCGTGTAGCCGACCAGGCCGACGAACAGTGCGGCCAGGGCGACCGACCACGTGCGACCGATGCCCTCCGGTGTCTCGGCCGACAGGGAGATCGCCATCGCGGCCGCGGCGACCAGGGCCACCGGGACCAGCATCCGCTTGGGCGAGTACGACGAGAATGCGAACGCCGCGGCCGCCACGGCAGCTCCGAGCGCGGCCAGGCCGACCTCCTGGATGCCGGTCCGGCCGGGGTCGATCGGCGGGATCTCGACGCCGATCACCGACGCCAGCCCCAGTCCACCGCTGACCCCGGCGATGATGCCGGCGGTGGCCAGCAGCGCCTCGATCAGCCGGGCGCCGGCGGTGATGTAGAAGCCGGTCAGCGCGTCCTGCAGCGCGCCCATGAACCCGATCCCGGCCAGCAGCATCACGATGTTGGCGGTCACGACCAGCTGGACGTCGACCTCGAGCGGTGTCGCGGCGGCCGCCACCGCGATCATCGTGGCCAGGCCGCCGCCGGCGACCTGCTGGTAGAACCCCGGGATCCGGCGCCGAGCGATCATCATCTGCAGCCGGTCGATCGCCATCGCCGCGAAACCCGCCAGCCCCACGACCAGCCAGTCGCCACCGAGCTGGACGCCGACGCCGGCGCACATGACTCCCCAGCCCAGGCTGACCGCCCACCGCGGGCGGTCGTGGCCGGTGGAGGTGATCCGCAGCAGCTCGCTGCGCGCGCCGACGAGGTCGACCTCGTCGCGCAGGACCGCCCGGACCAGATGGTCGACCTGGGTCAGGTCCTGGTAGTCGATGACCCGCTGCCGGACGTGTCGGGTGGCGATCAGCGGCCACTCCTCCGGACTGCTCTGGTGGCTCATGGTCAGCGCCGTGAACGTCACGTCGACCTCGGCCTGGGCGGCGCCCAGGCCGCGGGCCAGGGACAGCATGGTCGCGGCGACGTCGGCCGCGCCGGCGCCCGAGGAGAGCAGCAGCTCGCCCACCCGAAGACAGAAGTCCAGGGTGAGGTTGAGCTCGCGCGTCTCGGGCACAGGCAGATGCTCGCATGCGCGAGGATGGCGGCGTGCGCATCGAGTTCGCCGCCTCACCCGAGCCGACGCTCGGGGTGGAGTGGGAGTTCGCGCTCGTCGACCGGCAGACCCGCGACCTCCGCAACGACGCCGCGCACCTGTTCGCCCGGGCCAAGGCACGGCTGACCGACCCGGGACGGCTGCACAAGGAGCTGCTGCGCAACACCGTCGAGGTGGTGACCGGCGTGTGCCGCACGGTGGACGAGGCGATGACAGACCTGCGCGAGACGTTATCGGTGGTGGTGCCGGCGGGCGACGACCTCGGTTTGGACCTGTTCGGCGCCGGCACGCACCCGTTCTCGTCCTGGACGGCGCAGGAGCTGACCGAGGGGCACCGGTATGAGGAGCTGATCAACCGCACCCAGTGGTGGGGCCGGCAAATGCTGATCTGGGGGCTGCACGTGCACGTGGGCATGCCGGAGCGATCCCGGGTGATGCCGGTGCTGACCGCGATGCTGCGGTACTACCCGCACCTGCAGGCACTGTCGGCGTCCTCGCCGATCTGGGCGGGCGACGACACGGGGTACGCGTCGAACCGCGCGCTGATGTTCCAGCAGCTGCCGACCGCAGGCCTGCCGTTCCACTTCCAGAAATGGGAGGAGTTCGAGGCGTACGCCGACGACGCGCTGACGACCGGGGTGATCGACGTGCTGTCGGAGATCCGCTGGGACCTGCGGCCGGCGCCCCACCTGGGCACGCTCGAGAACCGGGTGTGCGACGGCGTCTCGTCGTTCGCGGACCTGGCGGCGCTGGTCGCGTTGTGCCAGTGCATCGTCGTCGACCTGGACGACCGGCTGGCCCGCGGGGAGACGTTGGTGACGATGCCGCCGTGGCAGGTGCAGGAGAACAAGTGGCGAGCGGCGCGCTACGGCCTCGAGGCGATCGTGATCCTCGACGACAAGTGCACCGAGCGGCTGGTCACCGACGACCTGTTGGACGAGCTCGAGCGGCTGGCCCCGGTGGCCGACCGGCTGGGCTGCGCCGCCGAGCTGGCCTCGGTCGCCGACATCCCGGCGCGCGGGGCGTCGTACGAGCGACAGCGGCGGGTGGCCGCGGCCACCGACGGTGACCTGGTCGCGGTCGTCGACTCGGTGGTGCGGGAGCTGCGGGACGCGCTCTAGGGCGGCCCGGGGCTGTCGTTTGGTCCCCAACGACAGGTTTCCGGGGCTGTTTCTTGCCGTTGGTGACCAAACGGCAGGTCAGTAACCACCCTCGGGCTCGACCATCTCCAGTCGGACGCCGAGCAGCCGGACCGGCCGGCGCTTCTCGATCCGGTCGAGCAGCGCCACCGCCTCGTCGGCGAGCACCTCGGGGTCGTTGGTGGGGGTGTCGATCTTGTGGATCCTGGTGAGAGTGTCGAACGGCCGGAACCGGATCTTCAGCCCGACCCGGAACGCCGACCGGCCCTCCTTGTTGATGTCCTCCACCACCCGGCGGGTGATCCGTCGGATCGTCTCCTCGACCTCGGCCCAGTCGGTGAGGTCCTCCTGGAACGTCTCCTCCCGGCCGTGCGCCCGCGGCACCCATGGCGTGGCGTCGACCGGGCTGGAGTCGACGCCTCGTCCGAGCCGGTGGAACCACGGCCCCATCGTCGGGCCGAACTCCGCGGCGAGGAGCCGGGCATCGGAACGAGCGAGCTGCTCGACGGTGTCGATGCCGATCGTCGCCAGCCGCTTCGAGATCTTGGGCCCGATGCCCCACAGCGACCGGGTGGGGCGGTGGCCCATCTCGGCGAACCAGGTCTCGTCGGTGATCACGTAGACCCCGGGATCGGGCTTCCCGAAGTCGGTAGCGATCTTGGCCTGGAGCTTGTTGTTGCCGATGCCCACCGAGCAGTGCAGCCGGCTGGCCGCCAGCACCGACGCCCGGATCTGCTGGGCGAACTCGAGCGGTGCTGCCTGGGAGGGACCTCCCCCCACCCCCTCCGCCGGCGACCCGTCCGCGGCTACGAAGGCCTCGTCCCAGCCGAGTACCTCCACGACCACGGGTCGCCCGCCCCACTCGAGCGAGCGGAGCGTGTCCATCACCACCGCCGAGGCGGCGTCGTACGCCGGCGCGTCGACCGGCAGGAAGATCGCGTCCGGGAGCTTGCGGACGGCGGTTCGCAGCGGCATCCCGGAGCCCACGCCGTACTCGCGGGCTTCGTAGGACGCTGTGGACACCACGCCACGCTCCGTCGGGTCGCCGCGCCCGCCCACGACCACGGGCTTCCCGGCGAGCTCGGGTCGGCGGAGCACCTCGACCGCGGCGATGAACTGGTCGAGGTCGACATGCAGGACCCATCCGGTCTCCGTCACGTCAGGACTGACCTGATCGGCTGCCGGTCCTCATCGCGGTGGCGGGGGTAGCGCGTCGGTGGACTCCATCTGGTCCATCCCGGTCAGCAGCAGCAGATCGACCACGATCGAGCGCAGTTGGACCAGGATCGCCTCTGCGGTGAGCACGTCGGTCCGCTCGACCCGGCCGGTGGCCTCGCCGACTTCGAGCAGCGCCGGCCGGGCAGCGACCGCCATCCGGTCCGCGGCGAGCTCGTCGGCCACGCAGTCGGCGGCTGCGGCGAGCTCGACCGCGAGCCGCATGTAGGACTCCGGCACCGGCCGGCGGTGGTAAGCGGTCACCGCGACCTGTCGGACCAGCACCCGGGTGCTGCGCAGCGCCCGGTCGAGCGGGTCGACGAGCTCGGCCATCCGGCGCACCCCGGCGCGATGCCGGACCCGGAACGGCGAGGAGGAGATGACCGCCATCCCCTCGTCGGCCGCGACCTGCAGCTCCCGGATCAGCTCGTCGGTCGAGCGTGCGTCGGCGAGCAGGTCCAGGCCTCGCTCCAGCTCACCGTCAACCATCACCTCGGCTCCGGCTCGCAGCAGCTCGGCGATCTTGCGCATCACCCGCGCCGCCTGCTCCCGCGGACGCCGAAGCGGCGCTGCCGGCACCACGGTGGCAGCAATGACCGCCACCGCGCCGCCGACCAGGGCATCGGTCCAGCGGATGAACGCCTGGTCCGGGTCGGGCACCAGCGCGCTGATCACGATCGACTGCACGGCGGCCTGCATCACGAACAGCTGGCCGCCGTCGAGCAGGAACGCCACGCTCATCGCGAGCACCACGATCAGCGTGAGCTGCCACCAGCCGGAGCCGATCTGGATGACCAGCAGGTCGGCGATCAGCACACCGATCGCCACCCCGACCGTTACCTCCGCGACCCGCCGCAGCCGCTGGCCGTAGGAGGTGCCGAGGCTGACCACGGCCACGATCGGTGCGAAGAACGGCGTCGGGTGGTCGAGGAGGTCCGCGGCCACGAACCATGCGACGCCCGCGGCCAGCGCGCACTGCAGCACGTGCCACCGCTTGTCCGCGAGGCGGGCCACGCGGGCCCGGACCGAGACCCGCCCGCGGCTCCACATCCGGTCGAGCGGTCCCGCCTCCATGAACGAGATCGTGCCAGGTCACGCCGACTGCTAGTCCTGCATCCACTGCTGGTAGTTGATCGAGCGCTTCAGGTCACCGAGCGCGGAGTACCAGACCCGCACCTCGGTGCGGCACCGCACCCTGGCGACGCGCGTGTCGTACTCCGAGCACTCCGCCCGCGCCTCGCTGTCGGTCGGCGGGAACTCAGCGGTGCCGTCGTAGCGGTAGATCGAGAACCCGTTGGCCTTGTCGCCGCCCACCTCCACGATCGTCTTCGGGTGCGGATCGTGCGAGGTGGCATCGGCGACGGCCAGCCCGCCGGAGCCGAGGGCCAGGCCGGCGAACGCCAGCGCGACAAGGGTGAGGGCGTGCTTCTTCATGTGTCCTCCGAGAGGTCGGTACGCCGGTGAGTTCCGGCGTGCGGAGGACGTTAGGAATGAACGACGACGTTCGACGGCGGCCAGCGGCGAAGCTGTGGACGACCGGCCCATAGGGGCCGGCTGTGGACAGAAGCGGCGACTACCGCGCCCGGACGACCGTGATCGTGGTGTTTGAGCAGCTGGCGGCGAGCGAGCTCATCGCGGCCTTCTCCCCGCTGTCCACGGTCAGCCGCCAGCGGACCTTCACCGCGACGAACTCGCGCAGGTAGCGGCACTTGTCGTACGTCGGCAGCCATTCCCGGATGTCCTTGTCGCCCTTGGCCTGGTTGACGTTGTCGGTCACCCCGACCAGCGTCCGGTAGTCGCCCAGGTCGTTGGCGAAGTCCCGGCGTACGGCGTCGGTCCAGGTCCGCGCACCGAGTCCCAGGCCTCGGCGAGGGCCACCATGTGGTCGATGTCGACGTCTGCCGGGTTCGTCCACGACACCCGGTCGTAGTAGGAGAACCAAGCGCCCGCCGCTCCGTCGAGCACCCACTTCCACACGGACACGGGTCTCGGACTCGGCGATCAGCACCTCGTAGCGGGCGTTGCACCCGTCCCGTCCGCGTCGATCCAGTGCTGGAACCGGTCGCGCGAGTAGCCGGTACGCACCTCGGTCGCCACCGGCAGGTCCGCGATCGCGGTCTGCAGCGGCGCCGAGTACGTGTCCGCGTACGCCGCCGACGGCACCGCGATCACCCCCGCGGCCACACCGGCGAGAAGGCCCAACGAGACCAGCAAGCGACGCATCATGACGACTCCCGAGGCGGAGGTGAAAGGTCGGGGACGACCTGCACGTCTTCGCCGCACCGCCAGGGGCCGACGGAAGATCAAGGGTGAACCCTCGGGGAACGACTGCCGCGCGGCGTACTTGTGGCGTCCGACCCGTCACGACAGGATCGGGGTCCGACGAAAGGGGCTCCCGTGGCCACGCCGATCGACCCGACCTCAGCCGGCTTCCTCCTCGCAGAGAACCGCAACATGCCGATGCATGTCGGTGGCCTGCAGCTGTTCAAGAAGCCCGAGGGCGCCGGGCGCAACTTCGTCCGCGAGATGTTCGAGGAGATGCGCGACGTCGAGGACATCGCCCCGCTGTTCCTCAAGCGGCCGCACCGCTCGATCAAGACCGGCGCCCAGCTCGTGTGGGTGCCCGACGAGCAGTTCGACATCGAGCACCACGTGCGGCACAGCGCGCTGCCCAAGCCGGGCCGGGTACGCGAGCTGCTCGACCTCTGTTCCCGCCTGCACAGCACCCGGATGGCGTGGGAGCGCCCGCTCTGGGAGGCGCACGTCATCGAGGGCATGCGCGACGGCCGGGTCGCGATGTACACGAAGGTCCACCACTCCCTCGTCGACGGCGTCTCCGCGATGCGACTGCTGCAGAGCGTGCTCAGCACCAACCCCGACGAGCGCGGGATGCAGGCGATGTGGGCGGCCGGCGCCGCGGGTCGTCCGAAGAAGCCCACCGTCGACAGTGATCACAGCCTCTCCGACGTCCCGATCTCGGCGTTCCGCACCGCGCTCGGGATCACCGCCGAGGCCGCCGGCCTCCCGAGCGCGCTGATCAAGACCATCAGCAAGGCCGTCAAGAACGAGACGTCCGCGCTCTCCCTCAACGCCCCTCGGACCATGTTCAACCAGAGCATCACCGGGTCCCGACGGTTCGCCGCCGACGACTGGCCGATCGAGCGGCTCCGCGCCATCGGCAAGGCCAGCGGAACCACGATCAACGACGTCGTGATGGCGATGTGCTCGGGCGCGGTGCGCAAGTACCTCCTCGAGCTCGACGAGCTCCCCGAGGACCCGCTGGTCGCGATGGTCCCGGTCGGGTTGAAGGCCAAGGAGTCCCAGACCGCCTCCGCCGAGGGCGGCAACGCGGTCGGCGCGGTGATGGTGCAGATGGCCACTGACCTGCACGACCCGGCCAAGCGGCTGGCTGCGATCCACCAGTCCATGAAGGACGGCAAGGAGGCGCTCCAGTCGATGACGCCGCTGCAGATCCTGGCGATGAGCGCGATCGGGCAGGCGCCGGCCATCCTCACCCCGATGTTCCGGATGCAGGGCCTGATCCGGCCGCCGTACAACCTGATCATCAGCAACGTCCCCGGCCCGCGCACCACCCACTACTGGAACGGCGCCGCGCTGGTCGGCAGCTACCCGCTGTCGATCCCGATCAACGGGATGGCGCTCAACATCACCTGCACGTCGTACGACGGCAACATGGCGTTCGGCCTCACCGGCTGCCGGAGGACCGTCCCGCACCTGCAGCGGCTGCTGACCTACCTCGACGACGAGGTGAAGGCACTCGAGAAGGCGGTCGGCGCCTAGGTCCCGACAGCGTCCTCCTCGAGCCCGCCGCCCACCTGGTCCGCCACCGCCCGCAGCCGGGCCCGGGTGATGTCGGCGACGGTCAGGTAGCCGGCCGACCGTGCGTTCGACCGCTCCCGGGTCGGCTCGGCCGAGTTCACCGAGATGCACCGCCGCGACCCGCCGTCCTCGGCATTCGCGAGCGCCACCGCGTGCCCGGTGGTGCCGCTGCCGGCGAAGAAGTCGAGCACCACCGCGTCGGCGGGCATGGTGTGCAGGATCCGGCGCACGAGCCCGGTGGGCTTCGGCGACTCGAAGACGTGGCCGAGGATCTCCTTCAGCTCGGCGACCGCGGTGTCGGTGGAGCCCACCTCGTCGGCCAGCCAGATCGTGCGCAGCTTCTTGCGTCGCCCGCCGGGCAGGTGCAGCCAGTCCTTCTGGAACACGTCCACGCGCTGCCCGCGGGTGCCGCGCACCACCCGGCACAGCAGGTCCGCGCCGCGCTCGTCGATCAGCGGCCGGCTCCAGCGCCACACCGCCGGCGACCCGTCTCCGAACACCGGCAGGATCTCCACCGAGTCCTCGAACGGCGCGGTCCGCACCTCGCCAGAGCCCACCGATCCCCAGACCGAGAAGTGCAGGGTCCGCGCGGTCGCCGGGTTGAACTTCTTGTTCGTGTTGCGCAGCGGCAGCTGCCGGAACCGCCGCCCGTCGCCGTCGGTCAGCGGGAAGTCGCGCTCGTTGACTGTGTCCGCGCTCGTCGCGTCCAGCACGCACGCCGACGCGTCCTTCGCGTAGGCCAGCAGGTACTCGTGGCTGGTCGCGAACCCCCGGCCCAGCTGTCGCCCCTTGGGGTTGAGGTTCACCACGATCTGGGCGAGCAGGTTCCGCTCGCCGTACACCTCGTCCATCAGCAACCGGAGGTACGCCGCCTCGTTGTCGTCGATGCTGACGAAGATCGCACCGCTCGGCGCCAGTACCTCGCGCGCCGCCTCGAGCCGGGGCCGCATCATCGCGACCCACGCCTCGTGCGATCCGTGAGAGTCGGCGTACGCGAACTCGTTGCCGGTGTTATAGGGCGGATCGATGTAGATGAGGTCCACCGCACCGTCCCCGAGAAGCGGCAGCACATCGAGGTTGTCGCCCTCGATAAAGGTGTTCCACGACGCCACGCTCTGCACCCTAGGACCTGGAGGCGATGATGTACCTGTGCCCACGACCGAAGAGCGCCAGCGCACGGTCACCGTCGTCTCGGTGGTCGTGACCGCGGTCGCGCTCGCGGCGTTCGTGACGTTCGATCCAGGCACCCTCGGCACCACGATCCGCGAGGCGATCGGCGCCGAGGGCCGGATCCACCCCGAGGTGCAGGAGCAGGGGATCCCCGGGGGTCACTACGAGTTCCTCGCCACCCAGCGCGGCAGTGACGACCCGGTGGGCTGGAACCCCTGCCGCGAGATCCGCTACCTCGTCAACCCGGACGGCTCGCCGCCGAACTGGGAGAACCTGGTCGAGGAGGGGATCGCCGAGGTCGAGGATCGCACCGGCCTGGGGTTCCGCTTCGAGGGCACGACCGAGGACCGGAACTTCGACGACCGGTTCGCCCCCAACGGCGACGCGCTGCCGGTGCTGATCGGCTGGGCAGACTCCGACGAGGTCTCCGACCTCGAGGGCGACGTCGCGGGCATCGGCGGGGCGACGTACGCCGAGGTCGGCGGGCGGCGCTCCTACGTCACCGGCATGGTCGTGCTCGACGTCGAGACCTACGACAAGCTCGCCTCCGCCAAGGACGCAGAGACCGTCGAGCTGGCGGTGCTGCTGCACGAGCTCGGACACCTCGTCGGGCTCGCGCACGTCGGCGACCAGGGCGAGATCATGTACGCCGCCGGGGTCACCCGCACCAGCTACGGCACCGGCGACCTCGACGGCCTGGCCCGGCTGGGGGCCGGCGGCTGCCGCTGACGGGCATGTGACGCGCCAGTAACTTCGGCCCCTCCCGGCGGTTAGTACCGGCGTGAGATCCCGCCTGGTCGCCCTGCTCGGCACCGCCCTGCTCGCGGCCGCGCTGACCGCCGTACCCACCACACCGGCTGCGGGAGCCGCGGTCGCGGTCTCCAACGGCTGCATCAAGAGCGTCCCGGAGCCGGGCAGCAAGGCCGAGGTCAAGATCTGCTACACCCTGTTCCGGCCGGCCGGCGCCTCGTCGTCGCGGAAGGTGCCGATGTTGCTGCACAGCCACGGCTGGGGCGGCTCGCGCACCACCAGCCCGTCCGGCGTCCGCGAGTTCCTCGATGCCGGGTACGGCGTGCTCTCCTACGACCAGCGCGGCTGGGGCCAGTCCGGCGGCGTCGCCCACGTCGAGAACCCCGCCTTCGAGGGTGCCGACGTACGACGCCTGATCGCCCTGATCAGCGAGCTCAGCTGGGTCAAGCAAGACGGCAGGGGCGACCCGCGGATGGGCACGGTCGGCGGCAGCTACGGCGGCGGCTACCAGTTCCTCGGCGCGTTCGAGAACCTGCGGGTGCGCGGCAAACCGGTCATCGACGCGATGGCCCCCGAGATCACCTGGCACGACCTCCTCGAGAGTATCGCCCCCGAGGGCGTGGTTCGGACCGAGTGGGCGCTGGGGCTGAGCGCGGTCGCGCTGCGGTCCGACGCGCTGCCCGCACGAGGTCTACAACATGCTGATCGAGGGCGCGGTCACCGGCGAGGTACCGAAGGACCTGGTCACCTTCTTCAAGAAGAACGGTCCGAAGTGGCACGTGCGCCACGGCCGCCGGCTCGACGTCCCGATGCTGATCGGCCAGGGCACCACCGACACCCTGTTCCCGCTGCAGCAGGGCCTGGAGAACTGGCGGAAGTCGCTCACCCCCAACGCCCGCAGGCACAGCATCTTCGTCGCCTACAACGGCGGCCACGTGCTGCCCGCGGTGCTGCCCGGCGGCGTCCAGGTCGACTCGGACCCGTGCAGCAGGAAGCTCGCCGGCGGAAGTTTCCGGCAGTTGTCGATCAGGTTCTTCGACGAGACCCTCAAGGGCAGGAACACCGGCCTCGGCGGCTGGGGCCGGTTCCACCTCGCCACGCGGACCAGCACGTGTACGTCGATCAACTCGATCGCGGCGGACAAGAAGTACAAGCTCGGCAGCGTCCGCACCACCACGGCGGTCGAAGTCCCCCGGTCCTACCTGGTCGCCAAGGGTCCGATCCGCGTTGCCGGGTCGCCGTACCTCACCGGCTCGGTCACCGCTGTCGGCGTGCAGAACCGGGCCTTCTACGGGCTCGCGGTCGGCACCAGCGCCGCGAGCGCCAAGCTCGTGCAGAACAACGTGCTCCCGATCAACGAGCCGCGCACCGTCCGGGGCCAGCACCGCCGGGTCGTGCTGCCATCGGTGGCGGTGAACGTGCCGAAGGGCCAGAACCTCTACCTGCTGGCCACCGCGATCAGCGACACGTTCCTGCTGATGGGGTCGCGGCTACCCGGCGTCGTACGAATCAACGACACGGTGGTGCATCTCCCAGTAGTGGGCCGCTGAGTTCTTTACTCTGGGGAGATGCGTACCTTCCCCGCGCTGCTGTTGGCGTGCCTGCTGGCCGGATCCGCTCCGGCGGCCATCGGCTCGGCCGGCAGTCCCGGTCAGCCGACAGCCGACGACGACCGCGACCCGCGCGGGCAGCAGACCTCCGACGGGGTGAAGGGCGAGATCGCCCGGCAGCTGCCCCGGTGGTTCCGCGGTCCCACCGAGGTAGGCATCCGCAACCAGTGGCAGGTCGCACCCGGCGTCAAGGCGACGATCTGGGACGAGCAGAGCGCGCGCGGCCCGGTCCGTTCCTACCTGCTCTCCGTCGACCTGCGCACCAAGGGGCTGCGGGTCGACTACACCAACGGCGGGCCGGTACGCCGTACCTCGGCGCTCAGCACGATGCTGACCAACAAGAACGACGTGGGCGGCGTCAACGGCGACTTCTTCGACATCGGCGACACCGGCGCCCCTCTCGGAATCGGCAGGGACCGGCAGCGCGGCGCGCTCAACGGCCCCATCTCCGGGTGGAACAACGCGTTCTTCATCGACAAAAAGGGCCGCCCCGACATCGACCTGCTGCCGATGATGCCGAGGGTCAAGAACCATCCCGAGATCGTGGTCACCAACGTCAATTCACCGACGGTCCGGGTCGGCGGCATCGGCGCCTACAACCAGGCGTGGGGAAGGACCGTGGGCTACCGGATCGTCGACGGGCAGCAGCGCGACGTGCGGATGGTGCTGATCCGCGAGGGCAAGGTGGTGCGCACCAGCACCAAGCTGCGCGAGGACAAGGCCATCAAAGGAGTGATGCTGGTCGGTCGCGGCCCGGGCGCCAAGGCCCTCTCGACGCTCAAGGTCGGCGACGCCGCACAGGTGCGGTGGCACCTCCAGGGGTCCCCCACCATGGCCATCACCGGCAACAAGTTCCTGATCCGCGACGGTAAGATCCAGGTGGTCGATGACCGCGAGCTGCACCCGCGGACCGCGATCGGCATCGACACCGCGACCAAGACCCTGCTGTTCCTGGTGGTCGACGGGCGGCAGAGCTTCAGTCGCGGCTACACGATGGTCGAGCTCGCCAACAGGATGATCGACCTCGGTGCCGACGAGGCGCTCAACCTCGACGGCGGCGGCTCCTCGACCTGGATCGCCCGCGGCACCGGCGGGAAGCTGAAGGTCCGGAACTCCCCCTCCGACGGCGACGAGCGCTCGATCGCCAACGGCATCGAGATCCTCTACAACAAGCCCGGGCCGGCTAACTAGCTGCGGGGATCTCCACCAGCGCGATGCTGGTGGCTGGCGCGAAGCACTCCAGCACCGGGTCGACGATCTTTCCCGGACGGACCTCGGGCCCGTCGGCGGTCACGATGATGCTGGCGTTGGGCGGTACGTCGCACCCGATCGCAATGGTCGCGATCGCGAGCCGGCCTTCGCGCTCCCCCGCGTCCGTCACCGCCTGCCGGACCGCCTCGGCCACGTCGTCGCGGTCCTCGAACGTCTTCACGTAGTCCTTCATCTCCTGGCGGTCGTCGACGAAGTACGCCCGCGGCGTCACCTTGCCGCCGGCCGAGGTGATCACGACGATCTGGACCAGCTCGGGCTCCGCGGCATCGGCCGTCGGGTCTGACGTGCCGTCGCCGTCGCCGTCGCCGTCGTCGCCGCAGCCCGTCAGGGCCGCGAGGAGCAGGAGCGCGCAAAGAATCCGCCTCATAGTGCTGGGACGGTACCGCCCGAGCGCTGGTTGCGATGCGGCAGGCTCAGGGCATGGCCAGCTTCAACCGCGCCGAGCTCGAGTCGTTCCGGGACGCCGAGGTACCCGACCTGCTCGGACCCGACCTCCGGCTGCTCTTCGTCGGCATCAACCCCGGCCTGTGGACCGCCGCGACGCAGACCCACTTCGCGCACCCGGCCAACCGGTTCTACCCCGCGCTGCTGCGCGCCGGCGTGATCACCAGGGCGATCTCGCCGTCCGACGGGATGACCGACGCCGACCGCGACCACCTGCGGGAACGGGGCATCGGGATCACCAACCTGGTCCGGCGGGCCACCGCTCGAGCCGCCGAGCTGACGGCCGAGGAACTGCGGGCCGGCGGCGCCGCGCTGGAGGCGCTGGTCGCCCGGGAGTCGCCTCGGGTGGTCGCGGTGGCCGGCATCACGGCGTACCGGACCGCGTTCGGGATTCCGAAGGCGGTTCTCGGCCGACAGCCCGAGCCGCTGGCCGGGTCCGAGCTCTGGGTGGTGCCCAACCCCAGCGGCCTCAACGCGCACGAAACGGTCGCCACACTGGCCGAGGCGTACGGCGAGGTTGCGCGCGCCGCCGGCCTGTAACACGCTGTCCGCCCCCATTCCAGCCCTTCAGACGCCCGAACTGGGGGGTGGACGGCGTGTTACAAGTGGGGCATGACGAAGCTGATGTTCGCACTGTGGGGGGATCTCGGTGGCCTGCACTCGCCCGAGGTCCACGGACGACTCGAGGCGGCAGGTGGGATCCGGCTCCAGGTCAACGTCGCCGACGAGCACGTCGAACGGGCCATGCGGATCTCGACGTTCGAGCCGGGCATCGACGGCTTCGCGAGCGTCTGGACGGCCTCCAGCAGCGTAGGGCCGAGCGTCGCCGCCGCGCTGCTCGATGTCTCCGACCGGGTGGCGGGCTGGGAGGTCGAGGAGCGCAGACCGATCGAACCTCCCGAGGCGTGGGACGGCTCGCGGCTCGACGCCCTGAGCAACGTCGCGGTGATCCGGCGGCCCGCGGAGCTCACCCAGGAGGAGTGGCTGCACCGGTGGCGGGTCGACCACACCCCCATCGCCATCGCGACCCAGGCCACGTTCGGGTACTCGCAGAACCTCGTGGTCTCGCGAATCACCGAGGAGACGCCCGAGGTGAGCGGAATCGTCGAGGAGCTGTTCCCGATGGCGGGGATGGACGACATGCACGCCTTCTATGGCAGCGACGGCGACGATGACGAGCTCAAGTCACGCCTGGACCGACTGATGGCCAGCGTCGCTCGGATCGGTGCGGACCGGGATCTCGACCTGGTACCGACTTCGCGGTACCTCTACAGCCTCACCACGTCGTAGAGCGGATGACCTTGCCGTCGAGGTCACCGGTGACGTACCCGCCCTCGCCGAAGTCGTTGGAGGCGTACGCCGAGAAGTAGGCGCCCTCGTCAGTCGCCCCTGGCGCCGAGACGATCACGTAGTTCGTCTTCGGGTCGGCGTCCTCCACCTGGTCGCGGGCCTTGGTACGCAGGTCCTCCACCACGTCGAGCTCGATGTCGCGCAGGTCCATCCGCTTCGGCTCGCTGACCGTGCCCTTGCTCTGCTGGTCCAGGTCGCCGTCCCAGTAGTAACGGAACATCCGCTTGCCGGAGCCCTCGGCGGGAACCTCCAGGACGGCGTACGTCGGGTAGAGGGTCGCAGAAAAGATCTCGGTTGAACCCCTGGCCGCCTCGAGGTCGTCCGCGAGCTCCTCCAGACCCTCTTCGCTGAACACGTCGGCCTGGCCCGGCGTGAAGTCGTTGATGGTGTCGCTCGCGGTGTCGACGATCGCCTTGATGCCGAAGAAGATCGGGACGGTGACGCCGGCCATCACGATCAGCACGACGATCAGCACCCACTTCGCACCGCCACCGGCCTTGGTGATCATCAGCGGCGTGGTGACCTGGGTGCCGCCGGACGAGGTGAGCGGCTCGCCGTACTGCACGTTCGTGGGCGGCGGGGTGATCTCCGGAGTGGGGTCCGGCTCGGTGACCGGCGGGGTGACCGGCGGCGTGTACTGCTGGAACGTCGGGTTCGCCGGCGGAGCGGGGGCCGAGACCGGCGGCGGGGCGGCAGCAGGCGGTACGACGCCCGCACCGGCGCCCGCGACCGCAGCGAGGCCGCGGGTGATCAGGTCGATCTCCCCGATCGTCGTGGCCGCCTGCACCTCCTGGATCCGCTTCAGCTTGTCGGCATCGACGATCTGCCCGCGCGAGGCGGCCTCCTCGAGCACCTTGATCGCGGCATCGCGATCCTTGTCCTTCGCCTTTTGTCCCCAGTCAGCCACATGCTGACGTTAGAGCCCTTTACTTTCGATCGCCGCTCATTCTGGATAGTCCACAGGTACGAAAACCCTGCTTCCAGGGGTCCGGTCCGCGCGGTAGCGTCCGTTTCATCTCGGGAAGGACCTGTTTGTGATGCGCACCCCGCTCGCCGCGCTGGCGGTGCTGGTGGCCGTCGCCTGCGCCGGTTGCAGCGACGACCCCGAGCCCGACTTCGCCCCGCCGGAGTCCACCTCCCCCGCGCCGACCGATCCGACGACGTCGTCCACGACTACCGAACCGGCGGAGCTGACGCCCGGAGGAGACGGTGCGGGCGTGGGTGGAGGCACGGAACATCACTGTCCAGAACCGGCGGATGCGACGGACGGTCTACGCCCTGAGTAGCGACGCATGCGAATCCTGCTCGAACTCCATCGAGCCAGTCCGTCAGGTCTACCGGATGGTGGGCGACTCGAGACATCGGGTTGGCATGTCCGATCCGTTCAGAGGCGATCGAATTTCGTCAGGTCTCACGACAAGTCGCAGCGTCCGTGATCTTTGCAGCAGGACGAACGTTTCCGGACGGCGGACGCCGAACCCATCAGCTACACGGAGCGAGAAGCACATCTTGGTCTTCACGTTCGCGTCCGACAGCGGCCAGTGGAAGAGTCGATCACTTCGCCTACGCATCATGACAGATCCTGATTGTTCTAGCAGCTACTGACCGTCGGATATCCTCGCAGCACCCCCGCGGGCATCGGCAGATACGTGCCGAATGAGGTCACGGTGACGCAGGCAGTACAGGGCTTGATTGAGGTCTCGAGCGATCATCCGCTGCGGTGTGTCACTATCGGAAGTGAGCGGGGTCGAGGCGTCCGGTCTCATTCTCGACACTGGGACCTTTGCTTGCCTTGGCCTACGCCAATCTTCTTCGCGAGCCGTACGAGGAGTTCTGCGGTGCGTGACCCTGCACGAGCCGACTACTCAAGTCGGGCCACGTGGCTGCCGCCCTGCGACGCTTGCCCCTGCCACCAGCACGCCTGATCGTCCAACCACCCAACGGCCGCACGCTCGTGAACTTCGCGACCAACTTCTACACCGAACGCGCGGAGTTCACCCGCACCGTGCAGCTGCTCGGCCAGCGCGTGCACCTCCGGATCACCCCGGCCCAGTTCACCTGGCACTTCGACGACGGCGAGACCACGACGACGACCTCGGCGGGAGCGCCGTACCCGAAGCTCGAGATCACTCATGACTACCTGGAGAAGGGCGATGTCAGCCCGCGCGTCGACACGACGTACACAGCGGTGTTCCGGGTCGGAGGCAGCGCGTGGCAGTCGGTGCCCGGCTCTGTGACGATCCCCGGCGAGTCGGTCGACCTCGAGATCGTGGAGGCGAGTCCGCTCCTCGTTGGGTACCAGTGACGTCAGTGCCTGGATTCTGATGCACCAGGTGAATCAATGTCCCGGCACTCCGGGCACGGCACCGAGCAGCCGGACCAACCTCGTTGCTGAAGCAGCCGCCCGATCCGGGCGGCGGTATGGCAGGCGCGCTCGAACACCTGTCCCCATCCGAGCCGGATCGTCTGGCGCCCCTCCACCACTGCGTCCAGGTCTCGATCGAGGTCTCGATCCCGGCTCGCAGCGGTGTCGTGGAAGAGCCGTCCATCGAGCTCGACCACGACTCCGAGGCCGACGTACTCGACGTCGCGAAGGATGCGCCCGCCGGACCATGCCTCGGGTTGGCGCGCGCCCACCGGGAGGCCGTGCGGGCGCTCGACCCGGTCGAGGTAGCCGTGCTCGAGCACCGAGCAGGTGCCGGCAGCGATGTCCTGCAGCACGTCGGCGAGGAACTTCCTGCGCGGCACCCGTCGGCGAGCAGCCAGCGTGTCCAGGATCCGTTGAGCCGTGGTCCGCCGAGCCTGAACGGCATCGGCGAGCGTGGCGATCGCGTCGGCCTCCCGCGGCTTCTGCGACGCGACGTCGATCAGTGCATGCTCGATCCGGACTCGCGGCGGGCTGAGGTTCCACTGGACCCGCTCGGCGAGGCCTGGCAGCTGATGGATGCGGACGCCCGGCGGCTCAGCGACCGCCCGCTTGCGGTCGATCGCCACGTGGATCCTCGAATCTCCGCCGCGGTCCCGCTTCCCTGGCCCGTCGGTCGCCCGGATCGCCGAGTCGCCGCAGAGGGCGGCGGGAGCCGCGAACAGCACGCCCGCCCAGGCACACTGCAGCCAGGTCAGCTCGCCGGTGTGGGTGACGTAGACGCCGGCGTACACGCGCACCCACTCGCGACGCCGAACCAGCCGCTGGATGTCATGGGGCTTCAGTGCGGCCGCCGTCGCCTGACGACGACTGATGACGCCCGACTGACGCTCGAGGAGCTCGCGGATCCGCCGATTCATGCCTGCCGATCATCGACACCCGCGAGCAAGGACAACAGTGGGTCAGGTTCGCCTGTGGATGATCAGTCCGGCCGGAACGCGGCACAATCTCTCCATGACCGAACTCAACGTCCTCGGCGGCGAGCTCGAGCCCTGCGGTACCGACCCGGTGACCGGGTTCTACCGCGACGGCAACTGCGCGTGCGGTCCCGACGACGTCGGGCTGCACGCGGTGTGCGCGGTCGCCACGGCCGAGTTCCTCGAGCACCAGCGCTCGGTCGGCAACGACCTGTCGACGCCGCGGCCGGAGTGGAACTTCCCCGGCCTCAACCCCGGCGACCGCTGGTGCGTGGTCGCGGCCCGCTGGCTGCAGGCGTACGACGAGGGCGTGGCCGCACCCGTCGTGCTCGCGTCCACCAACGCCCGCGCCCTCGAGGTCATCCCGATCGAGGTGCTGCGCGAGCACTCCGTCGACGTCCCCGAGGACGTCAGCGGCATCGACCCCTAACCAGCGGGCAGATCCCGAGACCGACGCTCGCGCCGCCGCCGGCGGTCCAGCTCGATCACCCGGCAGCTGTCCGGGATCGGGTCGCCCTCGGCCGTCCACAGTTGCCGCGACGTGACCCGGTTGCGTCGAGCGGTCACCGTGAACACGTCTCCCTCCTCGGTCTGCGCCACCACCATCCCGTGCAGCAGGAAGCCGGCGGGCTTGAAATGAACGTCGATCAGCGCGCGCAGCTCGGCAACGACGGTCGCCCGGTCGCAGTACCGCCCCAGCACCAGCCCCAGCCGCGTCGGCGCCCAGAACGTGGCCAGGTCCGCGACCTCGTCCCGGTCGGCGCCGAGCAGGCGAGGCGTGACGGAGATCCGGCCGAGGCAGTCGACGTCGGTGTGCATGCGGAACAGGGTTCCCGCTCCGGCGTACGGCGACTCCACCGACTTTCGAACTGTGGAGGACCGCTCAATCCACGTCCTCGATCCGGTCGGCAATCCACTGAGTCAGGTCCTGGACCGCCTCGGTCGCTGCATCCGGCCTCACGACCAGCAGGAGCGCCACCATCAGCGCAGCCAGCGCGCTGGCGAGGTAGGCGACATCACGCCCGGTCCTCCCCGAACTCGGTCTCCGCGCGGCCGCCCGCGGCAACGCCTGGCCCGCCAGGTCGAGGGCGATGCGCTGCACCACGACGTCGGCCAGCACCCGAGGCCGCGACTGCAGCAGCTCCAAGATCGTGGCCGTCGTGCACACGATCACTCCGTCGCACTCGACCGAGAGCTGCTCGTCCCGGACCAAGCAGAGCACCGGGCTCACCGGGCACCGGGCGTTGCGCAGCTGACGGGCGATCGCCCGGCCGGCCTCCGCGGCCTGGGTGACCGCTCCTCGGCGGGAGTACCGGTCCTGCCGCAGCTCGCCGTCCCGGACGCTGACCACGCCGGCCCAGCACTTGGCGTCGACCACGAACACACCGGCCGGACCAACGACGACATGGTCGATCGCCGCGTGTGACCGTCCGGGCCACGGTACGTCGTGCAGCACGCGCCATTGGTCACGCGGCAAGGCCTCCAGCGTTGCCGCGGTGGCGCGTCCCCCGATGGACTCCTCCGCCATGAATCCTCCCCGATCCATTGGCCGGAAGGTTAAGACGAGATCGGGTCCGGCTCGAACGGATCCGGCGAACTATGGCCGATCGGACATTTATCGTCCGTCGTCGGGCATGCTGCCCGAATCGACCGTGCGCATGAACAGGCTGCCGATCTCGTCGGACACTCCAGCGAGAATCTGCGGGCTCACGGCGAGGGCCGCGACGAAGGCCAGCCCCGCCAGGGGCGGCGCGTGGATGGCTGCACCCGAGCCAGCATCGGGACGGTCGACCTAGCCTGCGATGGTGCGATGAGGGCTGACGCCCGCAGTTGGAGGCGCCGGTCGTTGACCACGGAGTGGATCACTTCGGACGCCAGCACCGTCGGGTGGGAGGTCAGCAGGTCGACGATGCTCGTCTTGTGGCAGACCGCGACCGTCCCTGCCCACCCGTCAACGTCGCGGCCCGCGAGACAGAGCACCGGCGTCACCCACGCTGTCGGCAGGGGCGGCAGCCGTCGCCAGACAGCGCCGGCCGCCTCGCGGGCACTGAGCACCTCGCGCTCACGTCGTCGGCCGTTGTGGCGGAGCACATCGCCGGACAGCTGGACCCGTCCCGACCACCTCTTGCTGCCGATCACGAAGACACCACCTGGACCGACCGCAATGTGGTCGATGCTGGCAAACGGACGACCCGGCCACCGCACGTCGTGCAGCACCACCCACGACTCCGGCAGCGCCCTGAGCGCGTTCGCGGTCGTGCGCGCGATCCCCTCTGTTTGCCGACGCACCAGTGCGTCGACGGATCCCCCCGCCATTCGGCTCCCTCCCCAGAAAGCTGAGGGGCCAGGCTAAAACAACTTTCAACCTTCGGGGGCGGATTGAAAGAACTCCCGACGGTCTAGCCGCGCGTCTCCAGCGCCTCGGTGAGCAGGGACACCAGCGCCTCGAGCTGTACGTCGGCCGACGATCCGACCTCTTCGTCCGACCCGTCGAGGGCGCGGGCAGCGAGGCCGGCCTTGCTGTCGATCAGCTCGGCGATCCGGGCGTCGATGGTCTGCGCGGCGATGATCCGCCAGGCGGTGACCGGCTCCTTCTGGCCGATCCGGTGCACGCGGTCGATGGCCTGAGTCTGCTCGGCGTCGGTCCAGGAAAGCTCGGCGAGCACCACGTTGGAGGAGACCTGGAGGTTGATGCCGACGCCGGCCGCGGTGAGCGAGCAGACGATGATCTGGACCTCGGGGTCGTTGGTGAAGGAGTCGATCGCCTTGTCGCGGGCAGTCCGGGTCTGGTCGCCGCGGATCGAGGTGTACTTGATGCCGCGGGAGTCGAAGGCCTCCTCGGCGGCGTCCATCACGTCGATGTGCTTGGCGAAGAACACGACCTTGCCCGCGCTGCGGGCCAGCTGGGCGGCGTAGTCGGCGGCCAGCGGGGCCTTGGCCTGGCCGATCCTGCGCACCATCGCGAAGACGTTCTCCTCCGACTTCGACTCGGCGGCGTCGTGGAGCTCCCAGTTGGCGACGCGGCGTACGAGCTCCTCGTCGATGCCATCGACGACGGAGCCTTCGCGGCGGGTCTCCAGCGCCTGGTCGTAGCGAGCCAGCAGCCGCGCGGCCAGCTCGCGCTCGGCCTCGCGGATCGAGCGACCGACCGCGTCGTCGAGCTCGACCGGCAGGTCGGCGATCCGGCGGGCGGGGATGTCGGATGCGACGTCGATCTTGCGGCGCCGGACGATGCCCATGTCGACGACGGCCTGCCGAGCCCGCGGGTAGAAGCTGTGGTCGGCCGGGGTCAGCTCGGCTTCCTCGAGCTTGGCCATCAGCCCGTTGAGCGGCTTCTTGTCGTCGATCCAGCCGAGGAACTCCCAGATCGCCCGGAAGTCCTCGATGTCGTTGATCAGCGGGGTGCCGGTGAGCGCCATCAGCAGCGGCCGCGGCACCCGCGTCCGGATCCGGCGCGAGAGCTCGAGCACGTGCTGGGAGCGCTGCGACTTCTTGTTCTTGATGAAGTGCGCCTCGTCGACGACCATCCCGCGAAACCCGTGGTCGTCCATCCAGCCGACGTGCCGGTCGAGCACCTCGTAGTTGACGACCACGATGTCGGCGAAGCCGTCGATGTTCTGGCCGTCGCCGTGGATCACGGTGACCGAGCGGCGCGGGGTCCACAGCGCGGACTCACGGGCCCAGTTGGTCTTCACCACGTTGGGTACGACGACCAGCAGAGGGAACGCATCGGCGGCCTGGGCCGCGAGCAGCGCCTGCGCGGTCTTGCCGAGTCCGGGCTCGTCGGCGAGCAGGAACGTACGGTGGCCCTCCGCGGCCGCAGCGACGACTCGCTCCTGGTGGTGCATCAGCTCCAGGCCGTCGGGGGCCTGGACCGAGGAGTGCTCGGGCAGCTCCATGTGACTCGGGGCGCCGGGGGCGGCGAACTCGAACGAGTTCAGCAGCGGGCCGATCAGCTCCCAGCCGACCAGCCGGCGCTCCCTCGGCATGGCCGGGGCGGCGGCGGAGAAGTCGGGAGTGAGGAACGGGTTGGCGAGCTGCCGCTGGATCACCGACTGCGGGACCACCTGCTTCTCGTTCTTCTCCGAGAACATGTCCGGCTCGGCGGGCTCGGGCTCGGGCTCGGGCTCCAGCCCCGCCTGCGCGATCATCCGGCGCCTGAGCTCGCGGGCGGCCTCGGAAACCTCGGCGTTCTCGTCGAGCAGATGGAACAGCGACGGCTCACGCGCGGCCGTCTGGGCGAGGATCGTGCCGATCCCGTCGAGCCGCTTGAGCTGGGCGTCGCGCTGCCCGTCGGTCAGCTCGGGATCGACCCTGACGCGGGCGCGCTCCTCGCGAGCCAGCAGCGCGGCGACCTGGAACTTCGTCCGCTGGCCCCCGGTGATCTGACCGCGCTGGACGGCGTTCTCGACCTCGCGGACAGCCTTCGCGAGCACCGGCAAAATGCCGTCGTTGTCACGCCGACGTTGAGCGGTCCTGGTGCCGGACCGGCCCTGACCTCGTGCCAAGCCACTCTCCTCTGTACGTCTGCCGGATCGCGGTCAAGATCGACCGACGGCGGGTAGTCCCGCTGGTCGAGGGTGAAGCCCCGTGCTCCGGCGCACCGACCGCACTCGGCCCCCGTGATCCGGGGCGCCGGGGTTGGTGCTGCGACCACGATACCTCGTCGCATCCCACTGCGCTGGTAGACCTGTCTCATGACCCTGCGCATCAGCGTCCGCGGGACGGCCGAACGGTCCTTCCTCGCGGAGTCCGCGTCCGTCCCGATCCAGGTCTCGGTTGAGGCCGGTTCGCGCGACGACGCCTACCTGCGGGCGGCCGCGCTACAGGCGGAGCTCGCGGCTGCGCTGGAGGATCTCGCCGCTGCGGGCGGCGTACGCACCTGGTCTTCCGACCAGGTCCGCGCCCACACCTGGCGCGACCGGCACCGCGGCCGCGACGTGGGCAAGCCCCGCCACGAGGCCAGTGTGACCGCCCGCGCGGAGTTCGCGATGTTCGAGGCCCTCGAGAAGTTCGCCGACGCCTGGCTGACGCGCGAGGGCGTCACGATCGGCTACATCCACTGGGACCTCACGCCCGACAACCGCCGGCTCCGCGAGGCGGAGGTACGCCGCGAGGCGGTCGCCGACGCCGTGGCCAAGGCCGCCGACTACGCCGAGTCGTTCGGGTTCACGCCGCCCGCCCCGGTGCGCGTCTCGGACGACGGCATGAGCGTCGGCATCCCGATGGCCCAGACAATGTCGTTCTCCGCGAAGGAGATGGACATGGACCAACCGGCGATCTCGCTGGTGCCTCAGCAGATCCGGGTCGACGTCACGGTTGAGGCGGAGTTCGTCGCCGAGTGATCGCGGCCTGCGCGCCCTTCTTCGCGACCCGCCTGGCACGGTTCCTGGCCCTCGTGCGGTCGTAGTCCGCGGGCGTCTGCCGCTTGCCCAGGTCGGCGTGCCGGACCAGGTCCGCGAGGTCGGGACGGGAGGGGTACGACGCCACCGCCTCGTCGCCCGCGAACACCACCCAGATCACCTGTTCGCCGCGCAGCTGCCGCAGCACCGTGCCGTCCGCGAGCGTCCGGGCCTTCTCGAACGCGTGCTTCTTGTTGACCGACCGGGTGCGCTGGATCTTGACCTGCTCGGTCGCCAGCCCGACCGCCTTCTTGCCGGCCGGTACGAGCTTGCCCATGGCGTCGAGGGTATGACTAGGTGCCATGTACGACGAGCCGGTCGCCAGATCCGTGGAGAACTTCGACGCCACCCCGTTCTCGCTCCGGGTGGCCACGTTCGAGGACACCGCTCCCATTCTCGAGCTGTTCGATGACGCGGTCGCCTGGTTGAACAGCGTCGGCAACACCCAGCAGTGGGGCACTACCCCGTTCTCCGGCGACGCGAAGCGCGCGGCCGCGGTGGCGCTCTGGGCCGGCTCCGGCGCGGCCGTGATCGCCACCCGGGACGACCTGCCCGTCGGGGCGATGGCCGTGGGCGAGGCGACGCCGTACGCGCCACCCGCGACCGAGCCGGAGCTGTACGTCGTCGCGCTGGTCGCCCGCCACGGCAGCGGCTCCGGCAGGGTGCTGCTCCGGTGTGCCGACGCGATCGCGCGGGAGCTCGACGTGTCTCTCCTGCGCGTGGACTGCTACGCCGGCGGCGACCAGGCGCTGGTCCGGTTCTACGAGTCCGCGGGGTACACCCGGACGCACGCGTTCGACGTGAAGGGCTGGCCGGGGCAGGTCCTGGAGCGACGCCTCGGCTGAGCTCTTCGCTGGTCGAGTAGCGCGAGCGAGGAACGAGCTACGGGACCGATCCGCTGGTCGAGTAGCACGAGCGAGAAACGAGCGAGCGCGTATCGAGACCACCCAGGTGGGCAACGGGACCGATCCGCTGGTCGAGTAGCACGAGCGAGAAACGAGCGAGCGCGTATCGAGACCACCCAGGTGGGCAACGGGACCGATCCGCTGGTCGAGTAGCACGAGCGAGAAACGAGCGAGCGCGTATCGAGACCACCCAGGTGGGCAACGGGACCGATCCGCTGGTCGAGTAGCACGAGCGAGAAACGAGCGAGCGCGTATCGAGACCACCCAGGTGGGCAACGGGACCGATCCGCTGGTCGAGTAGCACGAGCGAGGAACGAGCGAGCGCGTATCGAGACCACCCAGGTGGGCAACGGGACCGATCCGCTGGTCGAGTAGCACGAGCGAGGAACGAGCGAGCGCGTATCGAGACCACCACGGTGGTCTGGATACACCCGGACCTCGGGGTCTCGATACGTTCGCTCGTCCCTCGCGAACACTCGACCAGCGAGGCGGGCTACTCGACCAACGACTGATCAGGCGAGCGCGATGCGTTCCTTGCGCAGCACCACGACGGACCCCCACACGGTGACCGCCACCGCGAGTCCGGTCATGGTGATCATCGAGAGGCTTTTGACCAGCACGAAGTTCGGCGTCGACAGCGACAGCAGCAGCCAGAGGCCGACGCCGCCCTTGGCCAGGCAGACGGCTCCCCACATGAGGGTGAGCCGGCGAAACAGGCGGCGTACTCGCGGCAGGGCGTGCAGCTGCTCGTCCATCGGATAGAAGTCCGCGGCCACTCGCGCCACGACGGGGCGGGTGGTGGCGAGCGAGGCCAGGAACAGCAGCGCGACGGCTCCGTCGCTGATCAGCGGCTGGAGGAAGTAGACGAAGGTGTTGCCGGTCGAGAGCGTGAAGACGGTGCGGATGGTCAGCACCGTGGCCATGATCAGCAGCAGCCCGGACACCGGCAGCTTGGCGACGCGCCGGTACGCGATGGCGCCGTAGGTCCAGGTGAGCGCGGCGATGATCGCCGGGGTGATGCCGACGGTCCTCAGCAGCACGTAGAACAGGGTCGCCGGCACGACCATCGCGATGAACAGGCTCATCGCGAGCCGGCGCATGATCGTCAGGAAGTGCGGCGGGTGGAGCGTGGTCACTGGCTCAATGGGAGCGGTGGTGGCCTTTGTCGGTGACAAGCTTCTCCATCCCGCTGGTCTCGTTGCCTTTCGCCTTCTTGTCGCGACGCTTCTCTTTGATCGATTTGGAGCTCTTCTGCGACTTGCTCTGCCGCGGGGACTTGTCAGACATGACGTGGCTCCCTAGTGGAACCAGCATGGCTCCGGCTTTCGACAGTACGGCACGTTGCTCAGCGGCGTGCTTCTTCGACGAGGAGGGGCACCCCGGTCGTGCGCCACCACTCCAGGTCGACCACCCCGCCGGACATCCCCCCGTGGTCGAGCTCCTTGCGGAAGACCCGCCGCTCGGGCTCGGTGTCGAAGTCGAAGCCGACGATCTCGTTGAGCGCGGCGACGTACGCCGCCCGCACCGCGTCCTCGCCCTCCGGAACCGGTACGCCGGCCAGCCGCTCCCTCATCGCGTTCCAGAGGTGCAGGTCACCGCGCCCCCCGTACTGGTGGACGTGGACCTCGAACGCGTCAGCGAGGGTGCGGGCCATCACTCATTGTTGCCCTCGAACACTCTCCAGGCGATCACGCCGACGATGATGATCGCGATGGCAGCGACGACCCACTGAGGTTCCATGCCTCCTTGATACCCCCGGCCATGAAATGCTCACTTCGTGGAAGTCATCCAGCTGGGGTTCGCGTCCGTCAAGGGCACCCGGCATCTCCCGCGCGACGAGGTCGTCCTCGATGACCACGGCCCTGTCGGCGACCGGGTGTTCTGCGTGGTCGACGTCCAGCGACGCAAGGTCCAGCGCACCCTCTCCAACCGCACGCTTGTGCAGGTCCAAGCTCACTGGGACGGCGAGACACTCGGCCTCGAGCTGCCCTCCGGCGAGTCCGTCTCCGCGCCCGCTCCCCTGATCGGCGACACCGTGACCTGCGAGTACTGGAACCGCACGGTCACCCACGTCCTCACCTCCGGGCCGCACTCGGAGCTGCTGTCCGACCATCTCGGCAAGCCGGTCCGGCTGGCCGCATCGCCCCGTGGCGGCGCCGTATTCGGGGCGCCGGTGAGCATCATGTCCACGGCCTCGCTCCGTGACGTCGGCAAGCGCACCGGCAGGACCGACCTCCTCAAGACCGGCTCCCGGTTCCGGATGACGATGGTCGTCGACGCCGGCGACGAGCCGTACGTCGAGGACTCCTGGTTCGGCCGCGAGCTCACGATCGGTGAGGCCGTGGTCCGGGTCCGGAACGCCGTCGCCCGCTGCGGCCAGATCGACATGGCACCGGCGACAGGTGACAAGGACGGGTCGCTGCTCAAGGCCCTGGCTGACTTCCGCCCCGACACCGGCGGGGAGCCGTGGTTGGGCGTGGATGCGCAAGTCGTCGTACCGGGCACGATCCGTCAGGGAGACTCGCTCGGCTGGGGATGAACCCAGTCCCTAGCCAGGTTCATGGCCGCTCCGAGCGAGCCTGGGGCGACCTGCCACGGCGTGTCATTGGCTCGCCCATACGCGGTGCCCGCAACCGCCAGTGTCGTAGTGGAGAGCACGATCGCCGATGCAGCTACCCCGAGATTCCGCATTTTCAGCATAGGAATATTGAACGCCGATCACGACTGCCGGCGACACCACCGAATCCGAATCTGTGGATAACCGACCGGATCACACCAACGCGTAACGAACCCCCACCTGGTCGTACATGGTGCGGGCCCGGCGATCGCGGGTGAGCAACTCGAGATCGTGGTGCGTCGAAGTACGAGCGATCAGGGCGTCGTAGACAGCACCGCCACGGATTCCGAGGCGCGCGCACTCGGGCACCAGCGCCGCATGTCTGCCGGCCGGCAGCGAGACCGGCGCGAACGGCAGCGCATCGATCAGGCTGCCCGCGTCCTCGGGCGCGACCCGATGCGGCGCGGGGAGCCGGGTCAGGACGCTGTAGCACTCGACCAGCACTTGGACCGGCACCTTGGTCACGGACCCGAGCGCCGAGCGACATGCGTCATGGTCGGGGTGCCAGGCCAGCAGCGCAGGCACCAGAACGCTGGTGTCGCACGTGTGGCTCACCGACGGGTGGCTTCGAGCGCGTCGCGCACCTGCTCATCGGTCAGCGCCGGCTGAGACGCTCCTGCTACGAGGCGCGGCAGCCGCCCCTTGGCGTCGAGCTTGACCTCCACCGGCGCCAACTCGATCTCGATCCGCCCGTCGGTGAACACCACGTCAATCGTCCTCCCTGCCGTGAGCCCCATGGCCTCGCGCAGCGCCTTGGGCACCACGATGCGACCCGCAGCATCGATGGTCGTTCTCATGGCACAAACCTACCATTCTCAGTGCCACCGACGAGGCCGCGGTTACCAGAGGTTGACGAACTTCGTCCAGAGACAGATCCCTGCGCCACGACCGAGTCCCCACCATCCGCCGCCTCCCAGGAACCCGATGATCGCCGAGCCGCCACAGGCGACGGCGACCTTGTAGGTCTTCTTCTCGACGCGGTCCTGGATGTCGGCCGCTGCATCACAGTCGCCGAAGTGGTTGGCGTAGGCCAGGCACTTCATGGCGTGGCTCGGGAAGTGCCACCACGGGTCGTCGTCCCTCAGCTCGATCCGTCCGTTCCACTTCTTCGCGACCATCTTCCGGACCCGCGGTGGCAGCTTGTATCCCTTCGCGTTGCCCAGCTTGCCCCTCTTGAACCGTTTCGCCTTCAGCTGCGGCCAGTTCTCCTCGCACTCGATCGGTGCGCACGGCTTCGCCGGCTCCGTGGCCGCGGCGACCGAGGCAGCGCGGGGCGATGCCCCCGTGGCGTCGTCGGGCCAGAGGACGACGACGGCGGCAACGACCAGCGCGATGCACACGCCGTTGATGAGCCACCAGCGCGGTGCGCCGAGGATCTTCTTCCACTTCTCCTGCATGGTCCCCCCAAGTGGGTATGAGTTCGTCATGGGGAAACTGCGTGCCCGCCGGCGCAGCCGCCGACACCACGGATTTTCTGGCTGTGGACGGGAGCGTCAATCGGTGGCTAGACCCAGGTGCCTCGGTGCAGCACCCGTCGTACCTCCAGGTCGTCGTCGAGTACGACGAGGTCGGCGCGGTAACCGGGCAGCAGCGCGCCGACCCGGTCCAGCCGCAGCATCGCGGCCGGCGTCGCCGTGGCCGCACGGACCGCGTCCTCGATCGGCAGGCCGACCTCGCGGACGGCGTACCGCAGCGCCGCCGCCATCGTCAGCGTCGAGCCCGCGATCGCGCCGCCGCCAGGAAGCCGGGCGACTCCGTCGCGGACCTCGACACTCATCCGGCCGAGCCGGTAGTCGCCGTCCGCCGCCGCGGCGGCAGCCATCGCGTCGGTGATCAACACCGTGTGCAGCGGCTTCACGCCCGCGGCCAGGCGGAGCGCGGCGGGGTGGACGTGCACGCCGTCGGCGATCAGCTCGACGTACGCGTCCGGGTGTTCGAGCAGGGCCGCGACCGGGCCGGGCTCGCGGTGGTGCAGGCCGCGCATCGCGTTGAAGAGGTGGGTACCGACGGTGGCCCCGGTGTCCAGCGCGGCCCGCGCCTGGTCGTACGTCGCGTCGGTATGGCCGATCGCCGACGCCACGCCGGCGGCCGTCAGCCGGCGGATCGCCTCCAGTCCGCCGGGCCGCTCCGGCGCGAGGGTGACCATCCGGATGTGGCCGCGACCGGCCGCCAGCAGGGCGTCGACCTCCCCGGGAGTCGCGGCGACCAGCAGCTCGGGATCGTGGGCGCCGGCATGCTCGGGGCTGAGCCACGGCCCCTCGAGGTGGATGCCCGCGATCAGCCCGTCGTCGACGAGGTCGGCGAGTCGGTCGACCGACCCCACCAACGACGCGTGATCGGCGCTGACCAGGCTGGCCATCATCGACGTGGTGCCGTGGGCGAGATGGGTGCGGGCGACCGTCGCCGCCTCGTCCGGCGAGCCGCCGTCGTACGACGCCCCGCCTCCGCCGTGCGCATGGGCATCGACGAAGCCCGGCACCACGGTGGCGCCGGGCAGCTCGACGTCCGGCGATCGCGCGGGGGCGCCGGGACCGACATCGGCGAACCGGTCGCCGTCGACCAGCAGCCACCCCGGCGCGAAGATCCGCGCCGGGGTGACGATCCGGTCCGCAGCGAGCAGCAAGGTCAGGCGCTCGTGTCCGCCGTCACGATCGACTCATCGTCGTCGTCCTCGCGGCCCGGTGTCCGCAGGTTCCACTTCCGGATCACGAACCTGAAGAGGAAGAAGTAGACGACGGCATACCCGAGTCCGATCGGGATCAGCGCCCAGGGATGGGTGGCGATGTTCCAGTTGAGCAGATAGTCGAACAGGCCCGCAGAGAACCCGAACCCGTCCTTGATATCGAGTGCGTTGGTCAGCGCCAGCGAGGTGCCGGTGAGCAGCGCGTGGATCACGTACAGCGGCCAGGCCACGAACATGAACGCGAACTCGAGCGGCTCGGTCACCCCGGTCAGGAACGACGTCAGCGCGGCCGACAGCATCAGGCCGCCGACGACCTTGCGCTGCGACGCCTTGGCCTCGAGCCAGATCGCCAGCGCGGCGGCGGGAAGCGCGAACATCATGATCGGGAAGAAGCCGGTCATGAACGCGCCCGCAGTCGGGTCGCCCGCCAGGAACCGTGGGATGTCGCCGTGCTGCGCCACACCGGCGGAGTCGGTGTACTCGCCGAAGACGAACCACGGCGGGTTGTTGAGGATGTGGTGCAGACCGAGCGGGATCAGCAACCGGTTGAGGGTGCCGTAGACGAAGCCCCCGGTGACGTCGTTCTCGGTAACCCACTCACCGGTCTCGGTGATGCCCTTGTCGAACGCGGGGTAGACCAGGTTCATCAGCACCGAGACCGCGATCGCGGCGAAGGCTGTGATGATCGGGACGAAGCGGCGGCCGCCGAAGAACGCGAGATAGTCCGGCAGCTTGATCCGGTGGTAGCGCTGCCACAGGTACGCCGACAGCAGGCCCATCACGATGCCGCCGAGGACGCCGTAGTTGATCAGCTCCTGCACGCCACCCTCGGGCGGCGGGTCGAGGATGTACGGCGACATCGCGTCGCCGACCGCCTTGAAGACCAGGTATCCGACAACCGCCGCGAGCGCGGTGGAGCCGTCGGACTTCTTGGCCATGCCGATCGCCACACCGACCGCGAACAGGATCGGCAGGTTGCCGAGCAGCGCGTTGCCGGCCGCACCGATGACCGCCGCCACCTTGTCCCACTCGAGGCCATCGGCCCCGAGCAGGTCCGGCTGTCCGAGCCGGAGCAGCAGCGCCGCGGCCGGGAGGGCCGCGATCGGCAGCATCAGGCTGCGGCCGAACTTCTGGACTGGTGCGAGGTTGAATCTCCGACCTCCGGTGTCAGTGCCCGAGGTCGCATCTGCTGTGCTCACTACTGTTCTCCTTCGGTGGAGCTCGGGTCGATCTCGTCACGACCCAGAGACATGTGGATCTGGTACCGGTCACCGCGGTAGCGGGACACGACGTACTCGATCGGGCGGCCCGCGACTTTGGACACGCGGCGGAAAACCAGGAGCGGGGTGTGCAGCGGGGCATCGAGGCGCTCGGCGACCTCGTCGTCGGCTGACTCGCCCCACAGCGTCTGCTCGGCGGAGTCGATGGTCAGGCCGAACACGTCGCCGAACAGCTCGTAGAGGGAGCCGCCGAGGTCGTGCTTGTCGAGGCCGGGCAGCAGGGCCTGCGGGTACCAGCCGTTCTCGAGCGCGATCGGCTGGCCGTCGGCGCGACGGACCCGGTCCAGCCGCCACGCCTTCGCATCGTCGCCCAGGTCCAGGGCCTGGGCCACCTCGGCCGGCGGCCGGTCCAGCTCGACCGCGAGCAACCGGGTGGACGGAGTGAGCCCCCGGCGGCGCATGTCCTGGCTGAACGAGGCGAGGTGCAGCCGACTCTCCAGCCGGGGCCGGGCGACGAAGGTGCCGCGGCCATGGACCCGCGTCAGCAGCCCGTCGGCCACCAGCCGGGTGATCGCCTTGCGCACCGTGTCGCGGGAGACGTCGTACGTCGCCATCAGCTCGCGCTCCGAGGGCATCGCGGCGTCGGGGCTGAGCTCGGTCACGGCCAGCTCGGCGAGCGCGTCGCGAAGCTGCGCGTGCTTGGGCTGCGGGCCGCCCCGGAGCTTGGTCATCGGCCTCTCGACACCTCGTTGCGCCACTGGTACGTTCTGGTACGTACCAGTGAGACTGGACGTCCGCGGCACACTTGTCAAGGACTCTCGGAGGACAGGAAACCCAGATGGCCATCACGGCGGAGCAGATCCTGGCCGGGCTCGGTGGAGCCGACAACATCGTCGAGATCGAGGCGTGCATCACCCGGCTGCGTACCGAGGTCGAGGACGCCTCGAAGGTCGACGAGAAGGCGCTCAAGGCCGCCGGCGCGCACGGCGTCATCGCGAGCGGGACGGTGGTCCAGGTGGTCGTCGGACCGCAGGCGGACACCCTCGCCAGCGACATCGAGGACCTGATGTGACCGATGTCCTCGCGCCGTGTCCGGGGCGGGTGATCCCGCTGACCGAGGCGCCGGACCCGGTGTTCGCCGCCGAGATGGTCGGCCCCGGCGTCGCGATCGACCCCGACCCGGGCACCGGCGAGGTCACCGTGGTGTCCCCGATCGCGGGGAAGATCGTCAAGCTGCACCCGCACGCGTTCGTGGTCCTGGGCGACGACGGCGTGGGGGTGCTGGTGCACCTCGGGATCGACACGGTGCGGTTGGAGGGTCGCGGGTTCACTGTGATCGCGTCGGAGGGCGCCACCGTCGCGGCCGGCGACCCGATGGTGAGCTGGAACCCCTCGACCATCGCCGCCGACGGCATCTCGACCCTGGTTCCCGTGGTCGCCATGGACCGCCCGAAGGG
>CAWABG010000015.1:0-42964 GCA_963780245.1 uncultured Actinomycetota bacterium | reverse complement strand
GCCCGCAGCAGGGCGGTGTGTGATTCGATCTCCACCGACTGTCTGATGGGGGACGAGATGACCAAGCGTGCACGCGCCTGCTTCGGCGCCGGCGTCCTGATCGTGGCCGGGCTGCTGGCCGGCTGCGGTGACGACCGGGATGACGGCGGCGACGGCGGCAGCGCCTCGGACTTCGCCAACCAGAGCTACGACGAGATCAAGGCCGCAGCCATCGAGGCGATGGGTCAGCTGGAGTCGGTGCATGTCGTGGCCGACATCTCCTCCGGCGGCCAGACCGCGGCCCTCGACCTGTCGATGGATGCCGACGGGAACTGCACCGGCACCGTCGCTTTCGGAGAGGTGTCCGCTGAGGTGCTCCAGGCCGACGGCGGCGCGTGGTTCAAGCCGAACGCGGAGCTGCTCGCCCAGCAGTTCGGCGATCAGGCACCGGCGGCCATCAAGTTCGTGGCCGACGCCTGGGTGGCCGACACCAACGGCGAGGTGACGCCCAGCAACTGCGACCTCGCGGGCTTCATCGAGCAGGTCACCTCCGATGAGGAGGACGAGACGAACACTGAGGTCGGCGATGTCGAGGACTTCGAAGGCGACGACGTCGTCCCGCTCACCTTCACGAACGACGAGGGCGACGGCATAGTGAAGATCCTCGCCGAGGGCGAGCACTACATCGCGTCGTTCGCGGTCGAGGGCGAGAACCCCGGCAACGTCACTTTCTCGGGATTCGACGACGAGGTCGCGACCGAAGCGCCGGCCGAGGACGAGGTCGTCGACCTCGCCGACTTCAAGCCCAAAGATGCTGGGTAGGTCAGATCGTGCGTTGCGCCGTTCCCGTAATCGTCCTCGCGCTGCTCCCGGTGCTGGCCGGGTGTGGTGATGGGGACGATCCGGCGACGCCCGAGGGCGATGAGGCCTACGCCCAGTACCACTCGGCACCGCGGATCATGGCCGATGGGTTCGAGGCGATGCTCGCCCTTGATTCCCTGCAGCTGACCGCCAAGGTCAGCGACGAGGCCGGCAGCACGTTGATGGACCTGTCGCTGCGCAGCGACGGCGACTGCCTGGGCCGGCTGCGGATCCCCGGCTGGTCCGAACCGGCCGACTTCGTGGTGGCCGACGGTCGCGACTATGTCCGCGGCACGGCGGAGTTCTGGGCGGCATCCGACCAGAGCGATGCGGCGGAGCGGTACGCCGGCCGCTGGGTGACGACCGGTGACCTGGCGTCGTACTGCGACTTCGCGAGCCGGCTGGCGCCGTTCACCAGACCGATCGACGAGGAGCTGACCAGCAAGGACGGGGTCGGCGAGATCGACGGCACCGACGTGGTCGAGGTGTCGTCGCCCCTCCCGACCGGTCGGCTCCGGGCCTGGGTCGCGGTGGCCGAGCCGCACCACGTGCTGCGCCTGACGCTGAGCGGTGGCCGGGACACCGGTGAGCTGGAGCTGTCGGCCTTCGACGAGGCCGTGGTGGTCGAGGCGCCGCCCGCCGCCGAGGTGGTCGAGTTCACGGATTGAGGCGGAGCCCGGCCCGTTACCCGACGGTAGACTCGCGGCCATGAAGCGCGCGATCTACGACGAGGACCACGAGGCGTTCCGCGATTCGGTCCGGACCTGGCTCGAGCGCTCGGTCGTCCCGAACACCGAGAAGTACATCGCCGAGAAAGCGCTGCCGCGTGAGTTCTGGCTCGAGGCCGGCGCCCAGGGCTTCCTGGGTCTCGAGGTGCCGGAGGAGTACGGCGGCGCCGGGGCCGAGGACTACCGCTTCAACGCGGTCCTGATGGAAGAGCTGGCCAAGGTCAACGCCGCGCTCCCGACCTGTGTCGGCATCCACGCCGACATCACGGCGCCGTACGTCACCGAGCTCGGCACCGACGAGCAGAAGAAGCGCTGGCTGCCCGGCATCGCCTCGGGCCAGATCCTGCTGGCGATCGGCATGACCGAGCCCTCTGGCGGGTCGGACCTGGCCGCGCTCAAGACGACCGCCGTCCGCGACGGGGACGAGTGGGTGATCAACGGGTCGAAGACGTTCATCACCAACGGCTACTCGTGCGACCTCACCGTCGTGGCCGCACGCACCGCGCCCGAGCTCGGCCCGAAGGGCATCACGCTGTTCGGAGTGGAGTCCACCAGGGAGGGGTTCCAGCGCGGCCGCAAGCTCGACAAGGTCGGCATGGAGGAGTCCGACACCTCAGAGCTCTTCTTCGAGAACGTTCGAGTCACCGACGCCGAGATCATCGGCGAGCTCAACAAGGGCTTCGTCCACATGATGCAGAAGCTCCCGCAGGAGCGGCTCGGCTGCTCGGTGTCCAACCTCGCGCATGCCAAGCAGATCCTGAACGAGACGCTCCAGTACGCGAAGGACCGGCAGGCATTCGGGGTCTCGATCGGTTCGCTGCAGTACAACAAGTTCCTGCTGGCCGAGATGTTCACCGCGATCGAGGTCTGTGAGGCGTTCGTCGACCGGTGCGTCGAGGCGCACGCCGACGGTGAGCTGACCGCGATCGACGCCGCGAAGGCCAAGTGGTGGTCGTCCAACACGCAGAGCGACGTGCTGGACGGCTGCGTGCAGCTGCACGGTGGCTACGGCTTCATGAACGAGTACCGCGTGGCCCGCGCTTGGCGCGACGCCCGCGTCACGAAGATCTGGGCGGGCTCCAACGAGATCATGAAGGAGCTCATCGGGCGTGACCTCGGGCTGTAGGGCGCGAGGAACGAGCGCAATGCAGCATCCGAGGCAGGTCGAGTGGCCGAGGGACCGAGGAACGAGGTCGTGACCGGCTGTACCGAGACCCGGTGCGAACCGAGGCCACCTCGGATGAGACCGGCCCGAATGGTCTCGATACGCGCTACTCGACCAGCGAGTGGAGCCTTTCCTTGCTTGCAGGCGCGCGAGGGCATGGTCACGATCGAGCCATGACCTCCGATGCTCCCGGCGCGGACCTCGAACTCGGACCCCACGAGGACGAGCCGCACGAGCGCGGTTTCAACGACCGGCTCAACTGGCTCCGGGCCGGTGTCCTGGGTGCCAACGACGGCATTGTCTCGACGGCCGGCATCGTGCTCGGCGTCGCCGGTGCGACCACCGACCGCGACGTGATCCTGGTTGCCGGCATCGCCGGTCTGGTGGCGGGGGCGATCAGCATGGCCGCCGGGGAGTACGTCTCGGTGAGCACCCAACGCGACTCCGAGGTCGCCCTGCTCGACAAGGAGCGGCGCGAGCTGCGCGAGGAACCCGAGGACGAGCTCGCCGAGCTGGCCGGGCTGTACGTCGACAAGGGCCTCGACGAGGACCTGGCCCTTCAGGTAGCCACCCAGCTCACCGCCCACGATGCACTGGGTGCGCACGCCGAGGCGGAGCTGGGCATCGACCCGGATAACCTCACCAGTCCGTGGAACGCGGCGTTCGCATCGATGATCTCGTTCACATTCGGAGCCCTGCTGCCGCTGCTGACGATCACGCTCGCCGCCGAGTCGGCACGGGTCTGGGTCACGGTCGCTTCGGTGGCTGTGGCGCTGGCACTCACCGGCTACGTCAGCGCTCGCCTCGGTTACGGAGCCGCCCATCGGGCGGTGGTCCGCAACGTGGCCGGCGGTCTATTCGCGATGCTGATCACGTACGCCGTGGGAACGCTCATCGGCCCGCACGTCTGATGTCGAAGAAGAGGGAGCCCGGGCAGCGGATGTTCGTCGCCGTCATGCCGCCGGCCGAGGTGATCGAGCACCTCGACGAGTTCCTCACGCCGCGGCGCGCGGAAGCAGAGTTCCGCTGGACACTCCCGGAGCAGTACCACGCGACGCTGGGATTTCTGCCGACCGTGCCAGAGCGGAAGGTCGACGACCTGGTGGAGCGGCTGGGGCGGGCGGCCGCTCGTCGTACCGCCTTCGGGACGCGGGTCGCGGGCGGCGGCGCGTTTCCGAACGCGGCTCGCTCGAAGGTGTTGTGGGCCGGACTCGACCTCACCGCCGACGCCCGGACCGAGCTGGCCCGCGCGGCTGCCGGCGCCCGGGCTGCCGCGACCCGGGCCGGGCTGGAGTCCGACGGGAAGCGTTTCCGCCCCCACCTCACGGTCGCCTGGATCGGCCGCCCCACCGACACCACCAACTGGGTGCGGCTGCTCGATGCCTACGCCGGGCCTGGTTTCACGGTCGATCGGTTCGCGCTGGTGGCGTCGTTCCTCGGCGAGGGCCCTCGAAACCGGCCTCGGCATGAGGTGGTTGAAGAGTTTGTGATGGCGCCCAGTGGCTGAGCCTTGTGGGTAAAGACGGCCTTCGTGGCCTAAGTTGCCACGCGTGAGGATCGCTGTAGCAAGGGAAACCCGAGAGGGTGAGACCCGGGTCGCGCTGGTTCCGGAGCTGATCGGGAAGCTGACCGGGCTCGGAGCCGAGGTCCTGGTCGAGCCCGACGCCGGCCGAGGCGCCCAGATCTCCGATGAAGAGTTCACCGAGGCGGGCGCGACGATTGATGCCGGAGCTCTCGGCGTAGCCGACGTCGTGGTGTCCGTGCGACCGCTGGCGCCCGACGCCGTACGACGGCTGCCCCGCGGGACGGCCACGTTCTCGTTCCTGCCGGTCGGGCAGGAGCACGACCTGGTGGCCACGATGCGCGATGCGCACGTCACGAGCTTCTCGATGGAGCTGGTGCCCCGGATCTCCCGCGCACAGTCGATGGACGCGCTCTCGTCGCAGGCGCTGGTGTCCGGCTACCGCTGCGCGATCGTCGCCGCCGGCATGCTCCGGCGGTTCTTCCCCCTGAACATGACCGCAGCCGGCACGGTGCAGCCCGCCGAGGTGGTCGTGCTGGGTGCCGGCGTCGCCGGCCTCCAGGCGATCGCCACCGCCAAGCGGCTCGGCGCCATCGTGCGCGCGTACGACGTCCGCGCGGCCGCCGCCGAGGAGATCCGGTCGATGGGCGCGAAGGCGATCGAGCTCGAGCTGGAGACGCTGGAAGGCTCCGGCGGCTACGCCCGAGAGATGACCGAAGACCGCGCGGCCCGGCAGATGGAGCTGCTGACGCCGTACATCGCCGCCGCGGACGCGCTGATCACCACCGCCGCGGTCCCCGGCCGGCAGGCGCCGCTGCTGGTCACCCGCGACATGGTCGAGCAGATGAAGCCCGGCTCGGTAGTCGTCGACCTGGCCGCCGAGAGCGGCGGCAACGTCGAAGGCTCGGACGCCGGCGAGGTGGTCCGGATCGGCAACGCGCAGGTGTGGGGCGGCCTCAACGTCCCCGCGCAGATGCCCGGGCCCGCGTCCAAGCTCTACGCGCAGAACATCGTCAACATCGTCACGCTGATGACGGTGCAGGCGCAGGACAAAGGAGCGGGTGACGGGGACGAGGGTGGCGCGGCCACCTTCACGCCCGACTTCGACGACGAGATCGTCATCGGCGCCTGCGTCACGCACGGCGGCGAGATCCGGCACGAGCCGACCCGCGAGGCGATAGAGGGGCCGGCGCCAGAGTCCGACGATCAGCCCACCGATCAGGAGGAGGACCAGTGAGCAACGACATCATCTGGCTCACGTTCTTCGTGCTCAGCGTCTTCGTCGGCATCGAGGTGATCTCGAAGGTGTCCTCGACGCTGCACACGCCGCTGATGTCGGGCGCGAACGCGATCCACGGGATCATCCTGCTCGGCGCGATCCTGGTCGCCGGCGAGGCCGACGACGGCATCGCGCTCACCGTGGCCCTGATCGCGGTGGTGCTCGCCGCGGTCAACATGGTCGGCGGCTTCATGGTCACCGACCGGATGCTGCAGATGTTCGTGCAGAAGAAGAGAAAGCCCGCCCCAGACGCCTCGGGCAAGGAGGCGAGCAGCTGATGCCAACCTGGGCTCAGTTCGTCTTCCTGCTCTGCGCGGTCTGCTTCATCCTCGCGCTGAAGGGCCTCTCCGGCCCCAAGACCGCCCGCGGCGGCAACCTGATCGGCGCCGCGGGCGCCGTGGTGGCCTGCGCGCTCCCGTTCTTCTACGTCGACGACCTCGACAACGTCGTGCTGATCCTGGTCGCGATCGCGGTCGGTACGGCGGGCGGTGCGATCGGCGCGCAGAAGGTGCAGATGACCCAGATGCCGCAGATGGTCGCGCTGTTCAACGGCGTGGGCGGCGGGGCCGCCGCGCTGGTGGCGCTGCTCGAGCTCGAGCACTTCGTCGACACCGACATCAAGGCGATCTACCTGATCGCCACCGCGTTCACGATCCTGGTCGGTTCGGTCTCCTTCGCCGGCTCGATCATCACGTTCGGCAAGCTGCAGGAGATCCTGACCTCGCGACCGGTGATCTTCCCCGGTCTGCCCGTCGCCTTCGGCGGCATCCTGGTGGCCGCGCTCGTGCTTTCCGGAGTGACCGTCGCCGAGCCGGTGATGTGGGCCGGCATCGTGCTGGGACTGGTCGGTCTCGTGATCGGGGTGCTGCTGGTGCTGCCGGTCGGCGGCGCCGACGTACCGATCGTGATCTCGCTGCTCAACGCGTTCACCGGTCTGACGGTCGCCGCGGGCGGCTACGTGCTGCAGAACACCGTGCTGCTCGTGGCCGGCACCCTGGTGGGCGCCAGCGGTACCTTCCTCACCCTGCTGATGGCCCGGGCCATGGGCCGTTCGGTCGCCAACATCCTGTTCGGTGCGCTGAAGGGCGGCTCGACGCTCGGCGGCGGCGAGGTCTCCGATCGCCCGGTCCGCTCGGCGACTCCCGAGGACGCCGCGATCATGCTCACCTACGCCGACCGCGTGATCATCGTGCCCGGCTACGGACTCGCGGTCGCCCAGGCGCAGCACTCGCTGCGCGAGCTGGTCGACGTGCTCAACGAGCGGGGCGGTCAGGTCGACTACGCCATCCACCCGGTCGCCGGCCGGATGCCCGGCCACATGAACGTGTTGCTCGCCGAGGCGCAGGTGCCCTACGAGCAGCTGCACGAGATGGACGACATCAACGGTGACTTCAAGGACACCGACGTGGTGCTGATCGTGGGTGCGAACGACGTGGTCAACCCAGCGGCGAAGACCACGCCGGGTGCGCCGATCTACGGCATGCCGATCCTCAACGCCGACGAGGCGCGCCAGATCATCTTCATGAAGCGGTCGATGCGCCCCGGATTCGCCGGCATCGAGAACGAGCTGTTGTTCGACGAGAAGACGTCACTGCTGTTCGGCGACGCCAAGGACTCGATGAGCAAGCTGCTGAACGCGGTCAAGGCGCTCTGAACTGGCGTAACGGAGATCCCGCGGGGTCGTTGATGAAGTATGTTGCGTCGGTTCCGCCTGCTGCTCGCCGTACCCCTGACTGCCGTGTTGGTGGTCGGGCCGGCGCCGTCGCAGGCTGACCCGATCGTGCTGCCGGACGTCGTGGCACCGATCGACTCCGACCACCTGCTGAGCTGCACGCAGCTGGTCCCACACGCAATCTCCCTGACGAGCGACCCGGTCCGCCTGGACCTGAGGATCCTGCTCGACGGGGTCGCCAAGCCTGAGGCGAAGCGGGCGGTGACCGCGATGCGCAAGGCGTACGGGCCGCTCGGCATCCGGGTGGCGCCGACGTACGAGAAGGTGACCTTCAAGGGCCGCGACGCGGAGAAGCTCACCGAGCAGGCCAAGCGTCTCTACAAGGCCAAGCGCCCGCGCGGGGTCGACATCGTCTATACGATGACGAGCAAGGACATCACCGTCGGCGGGCCCTCTGGCAGCAATGTGGCCGGCCTGGCCGACTGCATCGGAGGGGTGCGCTTCGCCAAACATGCGTTCGCTGTCGGCGAGGTCATCGAGGGCGGCGACGCAACCGGCAAGGTGATGGCCCACGAGGTCGGGCACCTCCTCGGGGGACACCATCACTACACGAGCGTGGAGGGGCTGCTCGCCGACAACCCGAACCTGTTGGATCTGATGGGTCCGTCGTTGAGCGTGATCGGCCTGCGGTTCTCGACACTGAACACGCTGATGGTGAAGGCGCACGCCCAGCTGTACGCCGACTGACGTCAGTCGCCGACGATGCCGTAGAGCCGGTCGCCCGCGTCGCCCAGCCCGGGCACGATGTAGCCCTTGTCGTTGAGCTTCTCGTCCATCGCGGCGGTGACCACGGTGACCGGTACGTCGAGCCCTTCCAGGTCGCGCTCGAGCCGCTCGCAGCCCTCGGGCGCCGCGAGCAGGCAGACGGCGGTGATGTCGTCGGCGCCGCGGTCGGTGAGGAACTTGATCGCTGCGGCCAGGGTGCCGCCGGTGGCCAGCATCGGGTCGAGGACGTAGCACTGGCGGCCGGACAGGTCGTCGGGCAGCCGCTCGGCGTACGTCGACGCCTCCAGTGTCTCCTCGTTGCGCACCATGCCGAGGAACCCGACCTCCGCTGTCGGCAGCAGCCGCATCATCCCGTCGAGCATCCCGAGCCCGGCCCGGAGGATGGGTACGACGAGCGGCTTGGGGGTGGCCAGCTTGACCCCGGTCGTGGGCGCGACGGGGGTGACTATCTCGCGCGGCGCCACGCGTACGTCACGGGTGGCCTCGTAGGCGAGCAGGGTGACCAGCTCGTCGGCCAGGCTGCGGAACGTGGGGGAGTCCGTGCGCTCGTCTCGCAGCACCGTGAGCTTGTGGGCGACGAGCGGGTGGTCGACGACGTGGGTGCGCATAGGCGCGACCCTATCGCCGCCGTACGGCGTATCGCGCTCCGGCGAATGAGCTTGGCCGCCGGATGCCCGCCGTGTCACTCTGGCGGTATGGCCGATCAGTCGGATGGGGTCGACTTCGCCCTGGCCGCCTACCGCGAGGAAGGCGTCTGGCAGGTGCAGGAGCTCGCCCACGACGTGCTCACGGGTGTCGAGACGCTCTCGCACGCTCTGCGGCGGTTCCCCGGCGACCACGGCGCCGTGGGGATGGTCGCCATCGACGAGGACTTCTTCCTGATCGCTCGGGTCGCCGGCGCCCAGACCCGGGTACTGCTTTCGGACGTGACTGCCGCCGAGGAGTGGGAGCTCGCCGGCTCCGCGATCGAGTTCCTCGGGCTGCCGCCGTGGGCGGACGACGACGAGCAGGTGCCGGCCGGTGACCTCGACCTGCTCGGTGACCTGGGCATGAACGCGATGGACATGGGCGTGCTGCTCGACGACCTGGACCTCTACCCCGACGAGGCGCTGTCCGAGGTGGCCCGCCGGCTCGGGTTCGGCAGCCAGTTCGACGACGCCGTCGGACTGACCTCCGCCTGACCTTGGCCGGCAACGACTGGCGCGAGCCGATGCTCGCCGCCCTCGACGAGGCGCGGGCCGCCGTCCTCACCGACGACGTACCGATCGGCGCCGTGGTCGTGGACTCCTCGGGATCGGTGGTGGCGAGCGGGCGGAACGTCCGCGAGGCCCTGGCCGACCCGGCCGGCCACGCCGAGGTCGTCGCGTTGCGGGCGGCCGCTGAGGTGCGAGGGGAGTGGCGGCTCACCGGCTGCACCCTCGTCGTCACCCTCGAGCCGTGCACGATGTGCGCCGGCGCCGCGGTGCAGGCCCGCGTCGACCGGATCGTCTTCGGTGCGTACGACGAGAAGGCCGGCGCCGTCGGCAGCCTCTGGGACGTCGTCCGCGACCGCCGCCTCAATCACCGGCCCGAGGTGGTAGCCGGTGTGCTTGCGGAGGAGTCGACCGCGTTGCTGGACGAGTTCTTCCGTTCCCATCGGTGAGCCGCCCGGTAGCGGTGGGCAATCGTCGTTTCCGGACCGCCGGAACCACGATTGCCCACCGCTGCCTGGGCTGGTTGGTCGAGCCTGCCGCTGCTGGCGGGGCTGGGCTTGTTCATCGGCGCGCAGAGCCGCAACCGATGAATCCGCCGGTCGAGGCCGGTCTCACTTCAATGCAGCCCATTGACTTAGGTCCCTCTACCGCGACCATGCGCCGTCTGGTGCTGGGAACCCGCGACCACCAACTGACCGACCCGACCCCGTGTCCGGACTACACCGTGGGCGACCTGGTGCAGCACATCGGCGGGCTGACCGTGGCGTTCACGTACGCCGCTCACCAGCAACCGATGCCGGGCGGACCGGCCGGTGGCAGCGGCGACGCGTCGCAGCTCGAGACCGGCTGGCGCTTGCTGATCGCCCGCGACCTCGAGGTGCTGGCCGAGTCGTGGCGCAACCCGGCGGCCTACGTTGGCGTGACGATGGCCGGACCGGTCGAGATGCCTGGCAGCGAGGCGGCCAAGGTGGCCTTGAACGAGGTGGTCGTGCACGGCTGGGATCTGGCCGTGGCAACCGGGCAGCGCTACGCCGCCGAGCCCCCCTCGGTGCAGACGCTCATCGACTTCGCGCTGCCGTTCTCCACCCCTGAGACCGCGGAACAACGGGGCGACGCCTTCGGCACCGTCGTCGAGGTGCCGGACGATGCGCCGTCCCTTGACCGGCTTCTAGGGCTGATGGGCCGTCGCGCCGACTGGCGCGCCTCTCACGCCGTGTCGTAGGACTCCGCGGTCTCACTCTGGGGCGCCACGCAGAACTCGTTGCCGTGCGGGTCGGCGAGCGTCACCCAGTGGAAGTCCGCCTCACCGCGGCGGCCGACCAGGGTTGCGCCCGCGGCGACCAGCCTGTCGACCTCGGCGTCGAGGTCCGCCGCCGTGAAGTCGATGTGCAGCCGGTTCTTGTCCGTGGTCGGGTCGGGCACCTTCTGGAAAGCCAGCAGCAGAGGCAGGCTGCCACCGGCGACCACGATGAAGAAGCCGCCGTGATTCTGCACGATCGAGGCGCCGGTCTGCTCGGCCCACCAGGTGGCGAGCGGCTCCGGGTCGAGGCTGTCGGTGGTGATCATCCCTGGGGTCAGCGTCATGCCGGCAACGTAGACGCGGCCGCCGACACTACGGTTTCCAGGTGATCTCGATCGGCGAGCCGCCGGGCCCGGTGCTGACCCTGCTCGACCTCGGAGCCACCGTGCAGCGGCTCGTGGTGTACGGCCGCGACGTGGTGCTGGGCTATCACACCGCGGCGGAGTACCTCGCCTCCACGTCGTACGTCGGCGGCACCATCGGCCGCTATGCCAACCGGATCGCGGGTGGCCGGTTCGAGCTCGACGGCGGCGAGGTCCGGGTCGTCACCAACGACCGGGGCAACCATCTGCACGGCGGGCCCGGGGGGTTCGACCGACGGATCTGGGACCTGGTCGAGCACGGCCCCCAGCACGCCGTGCTCCGCCTGGTCAGTCCCGACGGCGACCAGGGCTTCCCGGGCGAGCTGACCGCCACCGCTCGGTTCGAGGTGATGGCGGACCGGGTCGCGATCGACCTGGGTGCCACCAGCACCGCGACCACCGTCGTCAACCTGACCAACCACGCGTACTTCGACCTCGGTGACGACCAGGAGCTCACGGTCGCGGCCGGGGAGTACACCCCCGTGGACCCGACCGGGATCCCGGTCGGCAAGCACGCGCCGGTGGCGGGGACGCCCTACGACCTCACGGTCACGCGAGTGGTCGGGGACCTACGCATTGACCACAACTACGTCGTCGACGGCACCGGCCTGCGGACCGCGGCCGTCCTCGAGTCGCCGAGGACCGGCGCGCGACTGGAGCTGCGCAGCGACCAGCCGGGGCTGCAGGTCTACACGGGAGGCGAGCTCGGCGGTGTCGCCCTGGAGCCGCAACGCTTCCCCGACTCGCCCAACCATCCGGACTTTCCGTCGGCCGTGCTCCGCCCCGGTGAGACCTACCGGTCCCGCATCGAGTGGGTGTTTGCCAGACTTCCGGCATGACCGACCTGGAGCAGCGCACTCTCGGGCGGACCGGCAGGTCCGTCTCCGTGATCGGCCTCGGCACCTGGCAGCTCGGTGCCGACTGGGGGGATGTCACCGAAGCGGTGGCCCGCGAGGTGCTCGAGGCGTCGGCCGACGAGGGGGTGACCTTCTTCGACACCGCGGATGTGTACGGCGACGGCCGCAGCGAGCAGATCCTCGGCCGCTTCCTCGCCGACCACGCCGACGCCGACTTCACCGTGGCGACCAAGATGGGGCGGCGGATGGAGCAGCTGCCGGAGAACTACCGGCCCGGCCACTTCCGCGCCTGGATCGACCGGTCCCGTCGCAACCTCGGGACCGAGCAGCTGCACCTGGTCCAGCTGCATTGCCCGCCCTCGGCGGTCATCGATGCGGACGCGACGTACGACGCCCTCGACGTGCTGGTCGACGAGGGCTCGATCGCGGCGTACGGCGTCAGCGTCGAGACCGTCGACCAGGCGCTGAGCGCGATCGCCCGGCCGCACGTCGCCACCGTGCAGATCATCCTGAACGCGTTCCGGCTCAAACCGCTCGAGCAGGTGCTGCCCGCCGCCAAGAAGGCCAAGGTCGGGATCATCGCGCGGGTGCCGCTGGCGTCCGGCCTGCTGTCCGGCAAGTACGACGCCACCACGACGTTCGCCCCCGACGACCACCGCACCTACAACCGAGACGGCAGCGCTTTCGACGTGGGCGAGACCTTCTCGGGCGTCGACTACGAGACCGGCGTGGCGGCTGCCAACGAATTCGCCACCCTGGTCCGCGAGCACCTCGGCGACGACGTCACGACGGCGCAGGCGGCGCTCGCCTGGGTCGCTCAGCAGAGGGGGGTCAGCACGGTGATCCCCGGCGCCCGCAACGCCGAGCAGGCCCGCGCCAACGCGGCGGCCGGCCGGCTCGAGGAACTGCCCAAGAAGGTGCTCAAGGGAGTCACCCAGATCTACGACGAACGCCTCCGCGAGGCTGTGCACGACCGCTGGTAGCGATTTCACCGGGCCTGACCCGCTCCGGTAACCTTCCCGGCGGTGGCGTGTCCGAGCGGCCTAAGGAGAACGCCTCGAAAGCGTTTGTCGGTGCAAGCCGACCGAGGGTTCAAATCCCTCCGCCACCGCCACGCGAACAGCCCCTGACCCGCGAGACGTGTGTGGTCGGGGGCTGTTCTCGTTGCCGGACCGGGGCGGTCTCAGCTCCTCGGCGGGCCGGTCGGCCATGACCCCGGGTGGCGCAGGTTCTCCTCGATCCGATCTCCGAGTCGGGTCAGGCCCGCGCGCTCTGCCTCATCGAAACGTTGCTCAGCCACCGTGGTGCGCAGCCGGTCGAGCTGGTCGCGGAGATCGGCCCGCTGCCCTGCGTCGACGTGGTAACTGAGGTCGAGCAGCAGTTGGAAAATGCGGGCCAAGACTTGAGGGTCCGAGGCGCCGTAGCGCCGTGGCTGGGAAATGCCGAGATCGAGGTAGGCGGCGAAGTCCGGGCGGCGCAGCACGACCACGACGCGGTCGTCCTCATCGCTCACCAACCGAGCGCCGAGGTCACGGTCTGTCAGCGCGCAGAGGAAGGCCGAGATGCGGTCCAGTGCATGGCACGCCGTCGTCGGGTCGTTGATGCCGGGTGAGAGCGCCTTGTTGGCGACGTCGGTGAGTTGTCGGAGGCCGAATCCAACGTCCTGCGCCGCCGTTCGTTCGAAGCTCGGCTGAAGGCAACCGTTGACGCGGTCGGCGATCCGACCCAGCGCGTCCTCGCCCAGTACGGTCCCATCCCTGTGCCAGACGGCTCCGATCGGTGTCCCGGCAACCAGGAAGTTGCCCGGGTAAACGTCGAGTCGGATGGCGATGCACTCATCCATGCTCACCTCGAGAAGCCGGAGCTCCGCGACCCATGTCAGGAACCCGTCCTCGGCCGCCAGCAGCACGTGGGCATCTGAGGGGGCCGTCGGTTCCTCGCCGGCGTCGGCCGATCTCTCGCCGCGCTCGGGCAGCACTGCGCGGATGGTGCGCGTGGCGTCGCGATGGACGTTGCGCAGCATCGTCTCTACGCGGATCTGCCGGGTGAGGTGTGCCAGGAAGAGCACCAGCGCCAGCACGCTGACCACCGCCAGGACGAACGCCAAGGTCACCGAGGCCTGCGGCACGAACTCCTCACGTCCGTCGCCGCCGCTGCGCACGGCGCGCAGCACCGTGAGTGCGTAGGTGAAGGTCGCGAGGAACAGGGCCAGCGTCCCCTGGACGAACTGGTCACTGGTGAAGGCCCGCAGCAGTCGTGGGGAGAATTGGCTGCTGGCGAGCTGGAGCGTCACCACGGTCAGCGAGAAGGTCAACGAGGTCACCGTGATGAGGGACCCCGCGATCGCGCCCAACAAGGCTCGTGCGGCATCGGCATCGCCTCCGAAGAGGAGGGACTCGGTGCTGCTGGACAGGCTGCCGGAGATCGCTGAGTCCAGCTCGGGGAGCAGCACGCCTGCCAGGAGAGCAGTGACGACAGCGGCGGTGGGGACGGGCCAGAGTCTCGACTGCATGGATTCGCGGATGTTGCCCAGCCAGTGCATGACCGCACTCTGCCAGTCACGGTGACCGACAGCCGATGCCGCGCTGGCCCGAGCCATGTCTGCCTACCGGTCCCGGCGGCGCTGAACGGCGTAGCCTCTCCCCGTGCAGGTCTCATCAGAGCAGGCGGCCAACCTGCGCCGCTGGAACATCGGCCTCGGCGTGCTGCATGCCGTTCAGGCGCTCGTCATCGTGGTGCTGGCCGGAGACTTCGCCATCACGGTGACCTCGCAGTTCCCGTCCGGGCCCCCGGGGAGTGCGCCGCCGGCGCCGGAGGCGCTGTTCGACGTCCGGATCGGGGCGGCCGTGGCGCTGTTCCTCGCCCTGGCCGCTGTCGACCACCTGCTGACTGCCATCGTGTTCAAGGACCGCTACGAGCGCGACCTGGGCGCCGGCATCAACCGGTTCCGCTGGGTCGAGTATGCGTTCAGCGCCACGATCATGGTGCTGCTCATTGCGTTCTACAACGGCATCACCGCGATCTCGGCGGTGGTGGCGATCGCGGGTGCGAATGTTGCGATGATCCTGTTCGGCTGGATCCAAGAGGCCAGCAATCCTCCGGACCGAAGTACCACCACGATGCGCGCGTTCTGGTTCGGCACCATCGCCGGCGCGGCGCCATGGCTGGCGATTCTGATCAACCTGGTCGGAGCCGGAGACTCGGTCCCGGGCTTCGTCTACGGCATCTTCGTCTCGCTGTTCGTCCTGTTCATGAGCTTCGCCGCGAACCAGTGGCTCCAGTACCGAAGGATCGGACCCTGGCGTAGCTACCTTTTCGGGGAGCGGGCGTACCTGGTGCTGAGCCTGGTGGCCAAGAGCGCCCTTGCCTGGCAGATCTTCGCTGGCTCACTGGCCTCGTAGGTTCGCGGCCAACCCCCCTCTAGGGTCGGCGTCATGAGCGTGCGCGTCGACAAGACCGGCCCCATCACCACCGTCGTCATCGACCGGCCGGAAGCCCGCAACGCGGTCGACGGCTCGACCGCGGCGGCGCTCGCCGAGGCGTTCCGGGACTTCGATGCCGACGACTCCCAGAGCGTCGCGGTGCTGTACGGCGACGGCGGGACGTTCTGCGCCGGCGCCGACCTGAAGGCGATCGGCACCGAGCGCGGCAACCAGGTCAACCCCGACGGTGACGGGCCGATGGGGCCCAGCCGGATGCGGCTGAGCAAGCCGGTGATCGCAGCGGTCGAGGGCCATGCGGTCGCCGGGGGACTGGAGTTGGCGATCTGGTGCGACCTCCGGGTGGTGGCGTCGGACGCGATCCTCGGCGTCTACTGCCGACGCTGGGGTGTCCCGCTGATCGACGGCGGCACGGTGCGGCTGCCCCGGTTGATAGGGGAGGGGCGGGCGCTCGACCTGATCCTCACCGGGCGGGGGGTCTCCGCAGACGAAGCACTCCGGATCGGGCTCGCGGACCGGGTCGTCGAGCCCGGCACGACTCGGGCGCGCGCTGAGGAGCTCGCCGAGCAGCTGGCCGAGCTGCCCCAGGCCTGCATGCGCAACGACCGGCTCTCGGTGCTCGACCAGCACGGGCTGGACGAAGCCGCGGCGATCAGGCGCGAGCTGGAGCACGGGATGCGCTCGCTTGCAGCAGATGCTCTCGAGGGCGCGGCCCGTTTCGCGGGTGGCGCCGGACGGCACGGCGCCAGCGCCGACTAGCGCCGGCAGACCGCCATCAGGGTGCCCGGCTCGTCGCCGGTGAACACTGCCCAGCCGCGATCGAAGGACACCCGCTTCACCTGGCCATCCAGGTGGATCAGCGCGCTGTTCGGGACCACCTCGGACCCGAAGCCGGTCTCCGAGCACTCGAACCGGTCCATCAGCCGGGTGAACCGCGAGTCGGACACCTCGTTGCTCGGCGCCGCGCTCTGGTCGGCGCTGTCGACCAAGGAGGCGCCCAGGCCGAGCGCGAGGGCCAGCGAGAGCCCGATCAGCGCCGACTTGGTCAGGCCCAGGCCCAGCGATACCCCGGGGGGAGGGAGGTGTCGCACGGCTCCCCCTTTCCAGGGTGAGATGGAGACGTTTCCTCAACGATCACGGGGGTTTCGGGTCACGGGAACACGGTCCGAAAGTGACCCGAGACATCGGTCGGGCAGGATGGCCCCATGAGCTGGTTCTCCGCACCCGCCGACGCCGGCGCCCGTCTCCAGGAGGCCGGCTATCTCGCCGACCCGACGACGGCCACGACGGCGTACCTCGCGGGCGCGCTCGAGAAGCCGCTGCTCGTCGAGGGCCCGGCCGGGGTCGGCAAGACCGAGCTGGCCAAGGCGGTCGCCCGGGCCACTGGGGCGGACCTGGTCCGGCTCCAGTGCTACGAGGGACTGGACGAGGCGCGGGCGCTCTACGAGTGGAACTACAAGAAGCAGCTGCTTCGGATCCAGGCTGCGCTACCAATGACGTCCGACCAGACTCCGTCCTCTTGGTCCGAGACGCACGACGACATTTTCACCGACGAGTTCCTGCTCACCCGGCCGCTGCTCACCGCCATCCGGCGCGACCAGCCGACGGTGCTGCTCATCGACGAGGTCGACAAGACCGACGTCGAGGTCGAGGGGCTGCTGCTCGAGGTGCTCTCCGACTTCCAGGTGACCATCCCCGAGCTGGGCACGGTCACCGCGACCCGACGCCCGTACGTCGTCCTGACCTCCAACGCCACCCGCGAGCTGTCCGAGGCGGTCAAGCGTCGCTGCCTCTACCTGCACCTCGACTATCCCGACGCCGAGCGCGAGCGGGAGATCGTGGCGTCCCAGGTCGACGGGCTCGACGACCGGGTCACCGAGCAGCTGGTCGCCACCGTCGGCCGGTTGCGCGAGCTGGAGCTCAAGAAGCCGCCGTCGATCGCGGAGTCCGTCGACTGGGCGCGCACCCTGATCGCCCTGGAGATCCGCGACCTGGACGAGAAGGCGATCTCCGACACTCTCGGCGTGATCCTCAAGCACGACTCCGACCACCAACGTGCGGTGAAGGAGCTACGGCTCCGATGAGGAGCGGGCTGGTCGACCGTCATATCGCTTTCCTGGAGGCGCTGCGAGGGGCCGGCCTGCCGGTGTCGCTGGCCGAGGACCTGGACGCGATCGCCGCCCTGCAGACCCTCGACTGGAGCGACCGGCACACCATCCGCGACGGGTACGCCGCCACCCTGGTCAAGCGGCAGTCGCAGCGGCCGACGTTCGAGGCGCTGTTCGACATCTACTTCCCGCGGATGGTCGGCGACGGCGTCAGCGCGAGTACGGGGGACGAGGAGCCCGACCAGCCCGGCGTCCGCGACAACGCCCGGGCCCTGCAGGACTTCCGGGCCGAGCTGCTCGAGGCCCTCACCTCCGACGACCAGCAGGCCCTGGCCCGGATGGCCGCGGAGATGGTGGCCCGGTTCGGCGCGATGCCCGGCCGCGGGCCGGGGCTGTCGTCGTGGTCGGCGTACACCGCGCTGCAGCGGGTGGCACCCTCGGAGCTCGTCGACCAGATCGTGCGCGGGCTGCTCGCCGAAGGGCGCAACGACGACGAGGCGCAGCGGGTCGCCGGTCGCCGGTTGGGCGGCTTCACCCGGATGGTCGAGGACGACGCCCGCCGGCGGATCGCCGAAGAGAAGGGACCCGACCACGTCGCCAACGTCGCGATCCGCCCCACGATCGACCGCCTCGACTTCACCGCGGCCCGGAAGGCCGACCTGGAGGAGATGCGCCGCGAGATCTACCCGCTCGCGCGGCGGCTCGCGACCCGGCTGACCAAGGAGCACCACGCGAAGCGACGTGGGCAGCTGGACTTCCGGCGTACCGTCCGCGCCTCGATGTCCACCGGCGGCGTCCCGATGACCACGCACCACCGCCCCAAGCGCCCGCACCGCACCGAGCTCGTGGTGCTCTGCGACGTGAGCGGCTCGGTGGCGAACTTCGCGCAGTTCACTCTGCTGCTCGTGTTCGCGCTGCGCGACCAGTTCCAGAAGGTGCGGGCGTTCACGTTCATCGACCACGTCCATGAGGTCACCCACCACTTCAAGCCGGGCGCCGACGTGGTCGACGTGATGACCGAGCTCGCCGCGAGCACCGCGCACGCAGCGTTGTGGGGCCGCACCAACTACGGCCGCGCGTTCACCAAGTTCGCCGAGGAGTACGCCGATGCGCTCGGCCCGAAGTCGTCGTTGCTCGTGCTCGGTGACGCGCGCTCCAACTACAGCGACCTCGCCGAAGGCACGCTCAAGGAGCTCGCCGGGGCGGCTCGACACTCCTACTGGCTCAACCCGGAGCACACGCGGCACTGGGGGAGCGGCGACTCCGCGGCGCCGACATACGGCGCGATCGTGCCGATGGTCGAGTGCCGCAACCTCACGCAACTAGGAGACTTCGTCCACGACCTTGCTGGTTGAGGGTGGGGTGAGTTCAGTGAACGCCGTGCTGGTCCCGATGCGCTTCGAGAGCAACACCTTGCAGCACTTCGGGCTGATCGCATTCTTCGTCGTCGTCTTCGCGGCCCTGGTCCAGCACGGCAGCCGGCGAGGAGCCGATCAACGCTTCCGGCGGGGGTTCGCGGTAGCCATCCTGTGCTTCACGGTCCCGTTCCAAGCGCTCCAGCTGCTCCCGTCCGACTTCGACCTGGGGACCTCGCTGCCGCTCCAGTACTGCGACATCACCTGGATGGTCGCCGTCGTCGCGCTGTGGACGCGGGCCTGGTGGGCGATGGCGCTGACGTTCTTCTGGGGGCTGACGCTCACGATCCAAGGAGTGATCACACCCTCGCTGGGCCAGGAGTTCCCGGACCCGCGCTACTTCATGTACTGGGGCATGCACTTCCTGAGCATCTGGGCGGCGGGCTGGCTCGTGGGGTCGGGGTACCGGCCCGGCTGGCGGGACTACCGGCTGGCTGTGCTCGTGACCGGAGGCTGGGCGGTCACGGTCATGGTGTTCAACGGACTGACCGGCACCAACTACGGCTACCTCAACCGCAAGCCGACCGGAGCCTCCGTCCTCGACCTGCTACCGGGGTGGCCCGTCTACGTGCTGTTCGAGGTGGTGCTCCTGCTCGTCGCCTGGGCGCTGATCACCTGGGCGTTCAGCCGGCCAGGTAGCCGAGCTCCTGGATCCGGTCGATCTCGGCGCGCAGCTCGGGATGCGTCGCGCGATCCGCGGCCCGGCCACCGGTGACGTAGACGCTGGTGGCCCGGTCGCGATCCCCGTCGAACACCACGGTGATCCGGTTGGTGGATCGCGCGTTGATCAGCGATCCCAGCAGTGCCACCGGATCGGCGCGGTCCTCCAGCGACAGCACCCGCGTGGCCTCCGGGATCCGCGGCACGTAGGCCGACGGTGCCCCGGCCGTGATCACCTGGTCGACCACGAACGCGGACGAGTCGATGGTCGCCGCCACCTCGGCCGCGGTGATGCCACCCTGTGCGGCGCCGACGAGCATCACCCGGGCTCCGGCGTCGCCGTCGACAGCGCGCTCGATGGCCTGGACGACCTGGTCGGCGTACGCCGTGTGGTCGCCGCCGACGAGGCGCAACCGGCCCGATCCGACGCCGTTGGGGCCTGGTAGGTAGGCGATGTAGCGGCCGGTGCCCACGCGTTGTACGGAGACGCCGTGCGGGGTGCTGGTCAGCGTGGTCATCAGGTCGGCGACGCTGCCGGGCTTGACGCCCTCCTGCGCCGGCGGGGCCGGCGTCGTCGTCTCGGCCTCGTCGAGCAACCCACCGGCGACGTCTCGCAGCGCGGCGTCGAAAGCCGCGGCCAGCGCCTCGACCCCGACCGCGCGCAGTCCGCCGCGCCTGGCGGCGCGGCCGCGGTCCTCGGCGAGCACACCGAGGGTCAGCAGCGCCCGCATCCGCATGCCGTCGAGCAGCCCGCCGCCGCCGGTGGCGACGTGCTCCATCAGCTCCGGATTGCTATCGGCCAGCTCGTTGAGATAGGCCGCGACCCCGTCCCGGTCGAGGGCATCGGTCTCGATCAGTCCGGCGGACACGATCGCACCGCCGAGGGCCACCTCCGGCGCGAGGTAGCCGATCGCGCGGCCCGCGATCGAGCCGAGCGTCTTGTAGGCGGCGGTCTGCAGATCGTCGATCCACCGGTAGGTGAGCACCGTGGCGCGCAGCACCAGCGCGTCGGCGTCGAGCTCGATGGAGCGGCTGAGCAGGCCGTCCTTGCCGGTGGTGGCCGCCTGGAGGTCGTCCTCGGCTCGGTCAAAGGTCTGCTTCGACAGCTCGGCAGACTCGGCGAAGGCCGGGTCGGCGATGATCTCCGCGCCGAGCGCGGCCCGGCGCCGCATGTCCTCCCCGGCGTCGTCGAACCGATCCGCCAGCCGGGTCATCCGCTCGTAGCGGTCGGCCAGGTTCTCCGCCTCCACGGGCGTCGTCGGGGCGCTGCGCTTCTCGGTAGCGGCAGCGGTGACGATGTCGTCGCTGTCCTGGGTGTTCATCGGGTCACCTCCGCCAGCACCGGCGCCAGATCGGCGGCGAGATCCTCCGGCTCGACGCGTCGTACGTCGACCCGGGCGGCGCCGTCGACCCGGTGGGGGGTCAGCGCTCGCCAGCCGTCGGCGACGAGCACCCACGACACCACACCGACCACGGAGGTCTCCGGACCGGAGACGTCGGCAGCCAGGACGCGGAGCCGACCGCGGGCCTCGGAGCCGAGCGCGGCCAGCAACCGACCGGCCTCGACCTCGGTCAGTGGTGTGCCGTCGGCATCGAGCACCTCGCCGGCGTGCCGAGAGGTCAGCACGCTCACCAGCTCGGCCCGCGAGCTGCGGAGCGCCTCAGCGGCCGCGTCGGCCAGCTCGTAGGGAAGGTCAACCCGTGCGGGCACCGCCGAGTCGTGTTGGGCGAGGTCCTCGGGGATCGTCGCGATCCGAGCGAGCTCGCTGGGCCAGGAGAGGGTGCGGAACCAGGCCAGCTCGAAGACGATGCCGTCGACGGTGGACAGGGTCGCGACCGCCTCGCCCGCCTGTCGGTGCCAGGCCTTCGCCTGGACCTCGTCGGCGACCACGTCGATGTCCAGCGCGAGGTGGGGAGTGGCGATCAGCCCGACCGCGCCGAGCAGGCCCTCGTCGACGCGGCCGTCGGTCAGCAGGCCCCGGCGCTGGAGCGAGGCCTCCGGATCGTGCAGGGAACCGAGCACGTCGCGGTAGGCATGGTCCTCCACGGTCCCGCGGCTCTGCCCGAGCCGGTCCTCCAGTGCGGCGGCCCCGACATGCTCGGCGAGGTCGAAGGGAAGCGGCGCGCCACCGGCGGCCGTGGCCACGAGCCGCAGCTCGGGAAGGGTCAGCGCCGCTCGTCGGGGCAGCGCGTCGAGAACGCCGTCGGGTGCCGGCGGCGGGGTGCTCAGGTCGATGGTGGGCAACGTGGCTCCTGTCAGAGTCCGGGCAGGGACACGGCCAGCCAGTCCTTGTGGCCGGTGCGGGGCGGGGTGAACCCGGCGAGGGTCTGGTCGTCGACGTCGGCCACCCGGCGTACATCGGGCTCGGCGTCGTTGGCGGCCGCGATCCGGGCGACCCGGGTGCGCGCGTCTGCCACCAGCGTGGTGGCCCGGCGCTCGATGTCGACGATGGCGTCCTTGACCTTGTCGACCTCCTGCAGGTGCCGGTCGAGCGAGTCGGCTGCGGTGTCGTACCGGGTGGCCGCGCCGCGCAGGTGGGTGGCCCGCTCCCGGACCCGTTCGTGCATCGATTCGGCGGCCCGGCCGGTCCAGCCGATGCCTTCGGTCTGAGCCACCAGCAGGTCGGCGAGCCCGCGCAGGTCGACGGCCTGTTCCCGTAACTGGTCGGCCCGCTTGCGCATGACGTCCGCGTTGCCGTACATCGTCACTTCCTTGTGGCAGCCTGAGTCCGGTGGTGTCGTCTCTCGCCTACCCATGTGGGGGTGGCCCGAAACACCCGTAACGCACCCGATGTGCCGAGCGTTGTGCCTGAGCGAAGGAGTGACATGGTGCGGATTCAGGTGTGGCGGGCCCTCGTCGGCGCGCTGGTGGCAGCGCTCGGCCTCACCGCCCTTGGCGCCCTTGCCTCCCCGGCGGGCGCCGATGAGGCGGGCGAACCACCCGAAGGTGCGCGTCGGGTCGTCTTCGTGGGCAACAACTGGGACGGCACCGCCGACGTGCTCGCCCCGAAGTCGTTCAAGCGGCTGGCGCGGATCAACGTGATCCCCGACTACGACGCCCGGATGGCCGAGATCGCGACCAACCCGTACCGCTTGGCGTACTTCCTGGCGATCAGGGCGATGATCGGCGAGGGCCACGACCAGTTCGTCGACGACATGTACTCCTCCAACGACGGCCGGCTGGTGGTGATCTCACGACCCTCGTTCGCCGACGTCGTCGGAATCACCCTCAAGACCGGAAAGATCAAGTGGCGCTTCCCCGTCGCCGGCGTCCGCTCCGACCACATGGCGGTGTCGCCGGACGGCCGCAGGGTTGCTGTCAGCGCTTCCACCGGCAACGTCGTCCACGTGCTGCGGATGCGCGACGGCAAGCAGGTCGGCAAGTTCAGGTCGGGCGCCTCCCCTCACGAGAACACCTACATCGATGGGGGCCGCAGGATCTTGCACGCCAGCATCGGCACGGTCTACAGCCCGCTCGACGAGCCCGCCATTCCCGACCCGCTGGAAGAGGAGCGGGTGCTGCAGATCGTCAACGCGAAGACGCTGAAGATCGAGCGCCGGTACAACGTCCGCAAGGCGCTCGACGAGCGCGGTCTGAAGAACGTCAGCATCTCGGTCCGGCCGATGACGCTGTCCCCGGACGAGAAGAAGATCTACTTCCAGCTGTCCTTCTTCCACGGGTTCGTCGAGATGAACCGGGCGTCCGGGAAGATCACCCGCGTCGTACGCCTGCCCAACCTGGTCCCGAACCTGCCGCGGGTGGCGTACCTGCTCGACTCGGCGCACCACGGGATCGCGATGAACCCCGAGGGCACCCGGATCTGCGTCGCCGGCACCATGTCGGACTACGCCACCCTCGTGAGCACCCGGACCTGGAAGCGCAGCCCGCTGCTGAAGGGCGGCGAGAAGCCCTACTGGGTGACCCCGAGCTGGGACGGCAAGCACTGCTACATCTCGTGGAGCGGTTCCGACACGGTCGCGAAGATCTCCTACCGCACCGCCAAGATCGTGGAGACCACGAATGTCGGCGACCACCCGCAGCGGGTGCGCAACGGGTTCATCCGAACCGGCTACCTGCGCTAGCCGATTTCGCGGAGCACCGCGAGCAGAGTCTCGTGAGTGGCTGCGTCGGCGGAGACCAGCAGGCCGTTCGGCCCGCTCTCCACGGGTTCGCCGTGCAGGTCCGTGACGGTGCAGCCGGCTGCTCGACAGACGGCGATGGGCGCCGCGAAGTGGACGCTGTCGCGCACGTCGCCGAGCTGGACGTACGCCGCCCGGCGGCCGACCGCGACCCAGGCCGCGGCCAGGCTGGTCGACACCACGCGGATGCCGAAGTGCGGCGCGGCGTCCCGGGCGACCGCGGCCGCCCAGACCGCGTCGCCGTCGAAGTCGATGTCGAACAGGCGGGTCACCGGTGAGGGTGCCGGCTCACGCTCACCGTCGGCGGTGCGCAGGCGGGCGACCAGACCGTCGGTCCACATCGTCTCGCCGGCGAACGGGTCGGTGACCGCGGCGGCGGTCACCCGGCCGCTCTCGCGGAGCGCCACGTTGACCCCGACGAGCGGCGTGGTCGCGGCGAAATTGAGGGTGCCGCACAACGGGTCCACCAGCCAGGTGCGCGCAGCGCCCGCCGGCCCGTCGAGACCGCCCTCCTCGCCCAGGAACGCATCGTGCGGGAACGCTCCTCGAACGGTCGCCTTGATCGTGCGCTCCGCCTCGACGTCCGCCTCCGTGGCGAAGTCCGTCGCCGACTTGTCGTAGCGAGCGACATCGGCGCTGTACATCGACCGGATGGCGGCCGCCCCCGACTCCGCCGCGGTGACCGCGACCTCGGCCTCGGGAGTCACAGGGCACCCCGTAGCCGACGCAGGCCCTCTTCGATGTCGGCGCGCGGTCCGGCGAAGCTGAACCGGATGAAGCGGCGGCCGGCCTCGGTGTCGAAGTCGATCCCGCTCGCGATCGCGACGCCGGTGCGGGTCAGCAGGTCGAGGGCGAACGCCATCGAGTCGTCGGTCAGATGACCGATGTCGGCGTACACGTAGAACGCGCCGTCGGCGGGGGCGAGCCGGTTGATGCCGAGGCGAGGCAGCTCCTCGAGCAGCAACCGGCGGTTCTCGGCGTACCGGCGGACGTGGCCGTCGAGCTCGGCGTACGTCGCGTCGGTGAACGCCTGCAGGCAGGAGCGCTGGGCGAGCACCGGCGGGCAGATCGTGAAGTTACCGGTCAGCACGTCGGTGGCGCGACGAAGCCGCTCGGGCACCAGCATCCAGCCGATCCGCCAACCGGTCATCGAGAAGTACTTCGAGAAGCTGGCGAACACCACGGCCTCGCGGCTGGTCTCCCACGCGCTGCGCGCCAGCGGCGCGTGGCCGTCGATCGGCGCGTACTCGATGCCGTGGTAGATCTCGTCGGAGATCAGCTGGACGGCGTTCTCCTCACACCAGGCTGCGATGGCCGCGAGCTCGGCCGGCAGCAGCATCGTGCCGGTCGGGTTGGCGGGTGAGGCGACCACCAAGCCCTTGATCGGCTCCGCTCGGTGGAGCTGGTCGACCCGCTCGACCGTGGGCTGGAACCTGGTGTCGGCGCCGGTCGGGATCTCCACGACCTGACAGCCCAGAGCGGCCAGCACGTTGCGGTAGCACGGGTAGCCGGGCCGGGCGATCGCCACCCGGTCGCCCGCCTCGAACGCCGCCAGGAACGCCAGGAGGAAGCCGCCGCTGGAACCCGTCGTCACGACGACGTCGTCGGGGTGCACCTCGATGCCGTAGGTGCGCCGATGGTGGCCGGCGATCGCCTCCCGCAGTTCGAGGATACCGGCGGCGGGGGTGTAGCCGAGCGCCTCTCCGGAGTTCAACAACCGGATCGCCTCGGTGTTGACCGGCTCGGGCGCGCCCGTGCTCGGTTGCCCGGCGAGCAGGTTGACCAAGTCGCCGTGCGTCCGCTGCCGCGCCGCGGACGCCGCGAGCAGATCCATCACGTGGAACGGCGGCACGTTGGCTCGGGTTGCCACCTGCCAGCGGTCGGCTGTCGTCACGGGCCGATGCTACGGCCCGGGAAGATTCACCGGTTATGCGGTGAATCTGTCCGTTCCGTCGCGAACCTTCGGCCCAGAACGGTCAGATTCGTCCGAGCCGCTGTGTCCGGGCTGTGGCCAGGATCGTCCACAGATGAGGCTGGTCCCGGCGTCCTCCACAGGTCGCTCTACGACGGCACCGGCTGAGGGATCGCCGGGGGACGCTGGCGCGCATGATGCATCCGATCCAGCATGCGGCTGATCCATGGGGCGTGGTCCTTCGACGCGATGCGCTGGCCTGTGGACTCAACGACCGGGTCCTCCATAGGCTGGTCCGCGACGGAACGCTGATCCGGATGCGCCAAGGGGTGTACGCCCTTCGCACAAGCTACCTAGCGGCCGACGAGAAGACTCGCCATCTGATGCTCTGCCGCGCGGTGATGCGGCTGTACGCCGATCACATCGTGCTCTCCCACGGCAGCGCGGCGATTGCGTCGGGCGGGCCCGACTATGGGCTCGACCTGCACAACGTCCACGTCACGCACCTCGACGGTGGCGGTCGCAACAAGGCCCGGGTAGTGCATCACCAGGGTGCCTGCCGGATCGGCGATCTTCGTCGGCAAGGCGGATATTGGATCACCACGCCAGCTCGAACCGCGTTGGATGTCGCCGGCATCGCGGGCGCCGAGGCTGGGCTTGTGCAGGCAAATCACTTCTTGCATCTTGAGCTGACGACGATCACCGAGCTGCAGTCCGTAGCCCAGGCTGTGGAATTTTGGCCCCGCACCTTGCCGCATCACTTGCTCCTCCATCTTGCTGAGCCAAAGGTGGAATCGGTCGGCGAAACACGTTCGATGTTCCTGTTCTCCGGGCAGGGTCTTCCGAGTCCTGAGCCGCAATTCGAGATCCGGCTTCCTCAAGGCGAGGTGGCTCGAGTCGATTTCGCATGGCCCGAGTTAAAAGTCATCGTGGAGTTTGACGGGGCCGAGAAGTACCACCGCTACCGCAAGGCCGGCGAGACCATCGAGCAGATGGTGATGCGTGAGAAGCGGCGCGAGGACCTGATCCGCGAGGTCACGGGCTGGACACTGATCCGACTGACCTGGAGAGACCTAGACTTTCCGGTTGCCACAGCCATGAGGATCCGAAGGGCTATGGCAAACACCGCGGCCTGAACGCGCAGCCGGCCCATGCCCTCCACGGATCTGACCCTTCTGTCACGAAGGTTCGTTCTAGAACGGTCAGATTCACCGGTTATGCGGTGAATCTTCCAGCGGCGTGCCGCCCCGCCCGACGACCGAAGAACGAGCCCTCGCCGAGCTGGGTGCCGGAGCAGTAGCCCGCGCCGTCCTGGGCGAGGTTGGAGGCGCAGGCGCCGGCGGCGTACAGGCCGGGTATGACGGAGCCGTCCGGCCGTTGCGCCTCGCCGTCGACGCTGACCCGGATCCCGCCGAGGGTGAAACCGGCGTACAGCGCCTTGCCGAGGGTCAGGTCGAAGACCGCCCACGGCCCCTTGTCCTGGACCGCGAGCCAGTCGGGGCCCTTGTGGAAGTCGGGGTCCTCGCCGTTGGCGGCGTGTTCGTTGTAGCGGTCGATCGACTCCTGCAGGGTCGCGACGTCGCATCCGAGCGACTCTGCGATCTCCGCGACCGTCTCGAACCCGTCGAGCAAGGGGACGAGCGGCATCTTCGGGTACTCCACGTGCGCGCTGTCCACGATCAGGTACGCCGCGGCGCCCGGCTGGTGCATCACGGCGTGCGAGGTGCGTGCGTGGTAGCTGTCCTCCGCGACGAACCGCTTGCCCGCGGAGTTCACGATCAGTCCGGTCACCAGGATCGATGGGGGATAGAACGGCGCGGTGATGAACGGCTCGTCCATGTGCTTGAGCTCGGCACCGATGGAGGCACCGAGCCGGATGCCCAGGCCGTCGTCGTACGTCGAGCCCAGGGTGAACAGCTTCTCGCCGAGCGCGGGGGTGTGCTCGTTGACCATGTCCGGGTTCATCACGAAGCCGCCGGCCGCGACCACGACGGACGAGGCCCGCACCATCCCGGTCTCGTCGAACGAACGCCAAGCCACCCCGACCACTGCGCCGGAGTCATCGGCGATCAGGTTGATCGCGCCGGTCTCGTAGCGGATCTCGATCCCGGTCTCCTCGTCGAGGCGGGCACGGAGCAGGTCCATCACGATCTTGGCGCCCTCGGTGTCACCTGGCACCGGCACCTTGTGGCCGCGGGGCGCGGGCACCGCCTGGTCGCGGTAGGGCCAGACCTTCTCGTTGCCGGTGAACATCAGCCCCTCGGTGCCGGGCTGGATCACCGCCTTGCCAGGGAAGTAGGAGCGCTCGAACTCGAAGCCCAGCGACTCGAGCCAGCCGAAGTGCTCGACCGAGCCCTCGCAGTAGGCACGGATCTTGTCGTGCTCGGGCTCCTTGGACGTCGCGACGAGATACTTGTACATCTCCTCGGTCGAGTCGTCGTGCCCGGTTGCCTGCTGCACGGCGGTGCCGCCGCCGAGGTAGAAGTGCCCGCCCGACATGCTCGACGTCCCGCCGTGTACTGCCGCCCTCTCGAGCAGCAGCACCCTGGCACCAGCCCGGGCCGCCTCGAGCGCGGCGCAGCCGCCGGCGATGCCGAAGCCCACCACCACGACGTCGTACGACGGCGCGTCTGCGGGCAGGTCGGACGCGGGCAGCACCTCGGGGAGTGCCGTCCCCTTGCTCTCGGACATCGCTCTCCTTGCATTGAGTTGCTGAGGGACGAAGCAATATCGAAATGTAGAACAAGTTTCAGTTTCGTGCGATCGTTGTCCGCGTGATCTTGATCGATGTCGATGGTCGCGAGCACGAGCTGGGCGGGCAGGACGGCATTGCCGACGCCGCCGACCTGGCCGCCGCGACCGGGTGGGAGCTGAAACCAGCCGGGCTGTGCCGGGGCGAGGTGTGCGTCCCCCTGCTCGGCCGTGAGGTCATCGCCGCGGGTGACGAGTCGCTGATCGACCTGGCCGCCTGGGCCGCCGCGCTCGGCCTGCTCATCGCTCGCGACGAGGACGCTGACGTCTTCGCGGTCACTCCCGGCGCCGAGACGCGGGCTCGCGAGACCGCCGACGGCGTGGCGCCGCCACTCACGCTCAACGATGTCGACGGCAACCCGATCGCTTTCGAGGAGTTCTCCGGTAACAAGCGGGTGCTGATCACCTGGGCCTCGTGGTGTGGCTGCCGGCACGAGCTCAGCGGCTGGCAGCGGTTGCAGGACGAGCTCGCCGACTCCGGGCTGAAGCTGTTCTCGGTCGCCCTGGACGACGACCCCGAAGACGCCCGGCCCTGGATCGACGCGGCGACACCGTCGTACCCGGTCGCTGTGGACCCGGCGCACGTGACCGCCGAGCGCTATGGCATCACCAACGTGCCGAGCGTGGTCTGGGTCGACGAGCAGGACCGGATCGTGAAGCCGCCGACGATCGCGCCGGGGAACGACCAGTTCCGGGAGTTCACCCTGATCGACAGCGAGCGGCACCACGACGCGCTCCGCGCCTGGGTCCGCGAGGGGACCCTGCCCGAGAGTGCCGAGGCGGCGCCGCACGTGCGCTCCGATGCCGAGCAGCAGGCGCTGGCCGAACGACGGGTCGCCGCGCACCTCCAGCGGACCGGTCTGACCGAGGCGGCCCGAGCGCATCTCGCCGCGGCCCAGGAGCTCGCACCCTGGGACTGGACCGTACGACGCGGCGGCATCGCGATGACCGGCGGCGACCCGTTCCTCGGCGACGAGTTCCTGTCCTTCTGGCAGGAGTGGGATTCCCAGGGGCGCCCGGGGTACACGCCCACCACGTAAACCACCGACGTCGGGGCCGACGGCCGCACCGATAGACTGCGTATCCGTCGCCCCCGACCGCCGAGGCCATCATGACCTTCGACGTCCATCAGCTGGATCAATTCCTGCTGCTGGGCTCGGCCGTCACCCTTCTCGCGGTCCTCGCCGTCCGGGTCTCCTCGCGGGCCGGTCTGCCCAGCCTGTTGATCTATCTCCTGATGGGGGTGGCCCTGGGCGAGTCGGGCTTCGGGATCCCGTTCGAGAACGCCGAGCTCGCCCATGCGCTCGGCTTCGCGGCACTGGTCCTGATCCTGGCCGAGGGCGGTCTGACGACCCATTGGAACGAGATCCGCGGGTCGATGCGCCTCGGCGTGGCCCTGGCCACGATCGGCGTCTCGATCTCGGTCACCGTGGTCGCGCTCGCGTCCCACTACGTGCTCGGCCTCTCCTGGGAGATCTCTGTACTGCTCGGTGCCTGCACCTCCGCGACCGACGCGGCCGCGGTGTTCTCGGTGCTGCGCGTGGTGCCGCTGCCCAAGCGCCTGACCGGGACCCTGGAGGCGGAGTCCGGGCTCAACGACGCGCCGACCGTCGTCCTGGTCACCCTGATCTCAACCGGGGCGGTCGCCGACGACGGACCGTTCATCGTGGCGGGGATCATCGTGTTCGAGCTGGTGGCCGGCGTCCTGATCGGCCTCGCCGTCGGGTTCGGCGGCGCCTGGCTGATGCGCCGGGCTGCCCTTCCGTCGTCCGGCCTCTACCCGATCGCGGTGCTGTGCCTGACGCTGCTCGCCTACGGCGGCGGCGCCGCCGTGCACGCGTCCGGATTCGCGGCGGTGTACGTCGCCGCGCTGGTGCTCGGCAACTCCGACCTCCCGCACCGCGCCGCCACCCGGTCCTTCTCCGAGGGGGTGGCCTGGCTGGCCCAGATCGGCCTCTTCGTGATGCTCGGGTTGTTGCTCTCGCCCGGTCGCATCACGCTGGAGACAGTCGGTCTCGCGATCGCCGCCGGCCTGGTCCTCACCTATATCGCCCGGCCGCTCTCGGTGCTCGCCTGCACCGTGGTGCAACGGATGCCCCCCCGCGAGTTGGCGTTCCTGTCCTGGGCGGGGCTGCGCGGCGCGGTCCCCATCGTCTTCGCCACGATCCCACTCGCGGAAGGCGTCGACGACGCGGAGCGACTCTTCGACATCATCTTCGTGATGGTCGTGATCTACACGCTGCTCACCGGGCCGACCCTGCCGCTCGTGGCCAGGTATCTGAAGGTCGCCCGGCGCTCGGAACCGCGGGATCTCGACCTCGAAGCGGCACCGCTGGAACGGATTGCGGCCGACCTGCTACAGATCACGATCAGCCCGGTCTCCAAGCTGCACGGCGTCGAGGTGGGTGAGCTGCGACTACCGCGGGGCGCCTCGGTGTCGATGGTGATCCGGGACGGGGAGACGATGGTGCCGGAGCGTCGTACCGTCCTGCGCCGCGGCGACGACATGCTTGTCGTCACGCCGCGCAAGCAGCGCGAGCGCACCGAGCAGCGGTTGCGCGAGGTCAGCGCAAGAGGTCGGCTGGCCCAGTGGTTGGAGGACGAGCGACCTAGCTAGCTGAGGTCCTCGACGGGCGGGCTGCAGATGGTCGCCTCCTCCTTGGCCACTGCGAACTCGCGACCCTCGCCCGCTCCCGGGAACTCCTCGCCGACCACCACGTTGATCCCAGGCAGTGACACGTCGCGGCGGACGATCTCGGTGCCCTTGCCCAGGTAGCTCTTCACCAGCTTGACCGCCGGGCTGTCCACGTCCTCGGCCCAGATCTCGACGTTGGTGATGTCGGTGCCCTTGGCGTTGCCCAACTCGCCCTCGTCCAGGCCGGCCGCCACCAGGTCGGTCATCGTGCGGTCAGCGAGCCCCTCGCTGGGGCCGGCGTTGAGCACGCTGACTGTGACCTGGTCGGGGTAGACCTTCTCTCCCGCGGCGACCACCGTCGAGGTGCAGCTCGCCGCCTCTGCGCGCTCCGGGAACGGCTCGCTCACCGCCGACCACGCCCAGGCAACGCCGGCGAGCAGGAGTACGACGAGGCCGAGCAGGGTGATCGCCGAGCGGATCCGTGCCTGCGCGATGTTCATGACGCCTCCAGGACGTGAACCCGCGCGTGCAGGACATTGCGCTGCTGCAGTGCTGCGCGCAGCGCGCGATGCAGGCCGTCCTCGAGGTAGTACTCGCCCTCCCACAACACGACGTGGGCGAACAGGTCTCCGAAGAAGGTCGAGTCCTCGTCGAGCAGGGCAGCGAGCTGCAGCGTGTCCTTGGTCGTCACCAGCTCGTCGAGCCGGACCTGGCGCGGCGGAACCGCCGCCCAGCCGCGCGAACTCAGACCATGGTCGGGGTACGGCCGACCGTCGCCCACGCGCTTGAAGATCACGTCGCGACTATAGACAAACGGCACCTGTCCCGAGAGTGCGTATCCCGACCTCGGCAAGGTGATCACCAACCTCGGCATCGGCGAGGCCGTGGTGACGGTCATGAACGAGCGCGGCCCCCCGGCGCTGGTGGCGTGATCAGCGATGTGGTGAAGTCCGGTGCGTTCAAGGACACCATGCGCACCGCGGCGCGCGAGATCGCCCGCGGGATGTTCAAGACCGGGCGCCGCTGACCAACGGCGTCAGGCCGTCCAGCGCACCGAGTCGTCGACGAAGTCGGCCAGCGCATGCACCCCGCGCAGATCGTCGCGGGTCGACATCAGCCGGCCGAGCAGGTGGGCGTGCCGGAGCCGGAGCGTGTCGCGCTGCCGGCGGCGGCGATCGAGGTCGCCGTCGGGCGCCGGCCGGGTTTCGTGATCGAGATCGTCCATGTCATCCAGCCTGCGCCGCGAAGTTCTCCGGGAGATTGACGGCAGGTTAAGGCTTCGTCACGCGGTCACAGCGCGAGCTCGGTCCAGGCCGTCTGGACGACCTCGCGACCGCGGTCGCGGGTGACCAGCTGACCGCGACCGGGCTGGGAGATCGACGGCCGCACGTTGCCGAGCAGCGGGCCTTCGTCCCGGCTGCCGGAGAGCAGCAGGCCGGGCATCGCCAGGTCGCGCAGCGACTGGATCACCGGCTCATAGAGCGCGCGGGACGCGCCGCCCGAACGACGGGCGACAACTAGGTGCAGGCCGACGTCTCGGGCCTGGGCCAGCAGCGGCTGGAGCAGCGCGACCGGCGAGCTCTGCTGGGTGGCGACCAGGTCGTAGTCGTCGACGACGACGAACACCTCGGCGCCGGTCCACCAGGACCGGCTGCGCAGCTGCTCCGGGCTGACATCGGGTCCCGGGATCCGACTCTCCAGGTAGCTGGCCAGGTCCTTGAGCGCCGGCTGGGCCTGGGCGGCTGAGGTGAGGTAGTTGAGCAGGTAGTCCTCGGGGACCTCGCCGAGCAGCGACCTGCGGTAGTCGACGACGACGATCTGCGCTTCCTTGACGGTGCGGGTGCGCATCACCTCGCGGATGTAGGTCCTGAGCACGGCGCTCTTGCCGGACTGGCCGTCGCCGAAGATCAGCAGGTGCGGCTCACCATCGGGGTCGAGCCCGACCGGTGCCAGCTCCTTCTCGTTGATGCCCAGGAGCAGCCGGGCGCCGTCGGTGTCTGCGGCCACCTCGCGGATCCGGTCCAGGTCGATCCGATCCGGAAGCAGCCGCAGCTTCGGGCCGGCCGGCCCGGTCCAGGCCGCGGAGACCTGCTTGATCAGGTGCTCGACGCCGTCGCCGAGCGTGTCTGACGTGGGCTCGCCGTCGATCCGGGGCAGCGCGCCGAGGAAGTGCAGCTTGCCCTGCACGAGTCCGCGGCCGGGTCGCCCCGACGGGACCAGCGCCGCGACCTTGCGGTCGATCTCGGAGTCCATCGGGTCGCCGAGCCGCAGCTCGAGCCGGGTGCCGAACAGGTCGCGCATCGAGGCCCGGAAGTCGGCCCACCGCGAGGCGCCGGTGACGACGTGCAGCCCGAACGTGAGGCCGCGCGAGGCCAGCTGCTGGATCTCCATCTCCAGCTCGTCGAAGTCGGAGCGGAGCGTGTTCCACCCGTCGATGACGAGGAAGACGTCGCCGTACCCGTCGTCCGCCCGGCCCTGGGCCCTGCGGCTCCGGTAAGTCTCGATCGAGTCGATGCCGTTGGTGCGGAAGTAGGCCTCGCGCCGGTCGACGATGCCGGCCACCTCGGCGAAGATCCGCCGGACCACCTCGGGCTCGGACCGGGTGCCGACGCCGGAGACGTGCGGGAGGTCGGCCAGGGGCGAGAAGGTGCCGCCCCCGAAGTCGAGCACGAAGAACTGCGACTCCAGCGGGGTCGTCGTCAGCGACATGCTGGTGACGATGGTCCGCAGCATCGTGCTCTTGCCGCTGCGCGGACCCCCGACTACGGCGACGTGCCCGGACGCCCCGCTCAGGTTGATGGTGAGTGTGTCCCGGCGCTGCTCGCGCGGGCGGTCGACAGTGCCGAGCGGGATCACCAGACCGCCCAGCGCGCGCCAGCCCGGGGACACCAGGCCGAGCGACGGGTCGTCGGTGAGGTCGCCCATCAGCCGCTCGAGGGTGTCGGGTACGTCGAGCGGTGGCAGCCACACCTGGTGGGCCGCCGGGCCGTGACCCTCCATCCGGTCCACGGCGACGTCGAGCAGCGTCTCCTGGGACTCCGCCGGCTCGGGCAGCCGCACGGGCTCCGGCTCGAGGTCGGGCACCGTCAGCGCCTGCACCTCCGAGATCGTGAACGGAAGGATCCCGTGCACGTACCCGCCGTCGTCGCGATGGACCCGGACCCGGCCGGACGGCGGCCCGGAGACGTACGCCGCCTTGAACCGCGTCATCGAGGTCGGGTCGGGCTTGAGGTAACCGAGGCCGGGGACGGCCGGCAGCTCGTAGGCGTCCGGGACGCCGAGCACGGCGCGGGACTCCTGGGCGCTGAACGTGCGTAGCCCGATCCGATAGGAGAGGTGCGACTCCAGGCCGCGCAGCCGGCCCTCCTCGAGACGCTGGGACGCGAGCAGCAGGTGCAGGCCGAGCGAGCGACCGAGACGGCCGATGGCGACGAACAGGTCGATGAACTCGGGCTTGGCGGAGAGCATCTCGGAGAACTCGTCGACGACGATGAACAGCGAGGGCATCGGCACCAGGTCCTCACCGGCGACCCGGGCCTTCTCGTAGTCGCGGATCGAGGCGAAGTTGCCGGCCTCGCGGAGCAGCTCCTGCCGCCGCACCATCTCGCCGGACAGGGCGTCCTGCATCCGGTCGACAAGCGTGAGCTCCTGGGCCAGGTTGGTGATCACCGCCGACACGTGCGGCATCTCGGACATGCCCGCGAACGTCGCACCGCCCTTGAAGTCGACCAGCACCAGGTTGAGCTGCTCAGGGGAGTGGGTCATCGCGAGTCCGAGCACCAGCGTGCGCAGGAACTCCGACTTGCCCGATCCGGTCGCGCCGATGACCAGGCCGTGTGGGCCCATGCCCTGCTGGGCGGACTCCTTGATGTCGAGGTGGATCAGTGAGCCCCCCTCGCCGAGCCCGATCGGCACCCGGAGCCGGTCGCGGGCCGGACGGGGGCGCCACGCAGCACCCGGCTCGAACCGGCGTACATCCCCCAGCCCGAGCAGGTCCATGAAGTCGGTCGGCCCGGCGATCTCGCCGCTGGCCTGCTCCGCCTGTCCCGCGGACGCGGTGTGCAGCGGGGTCAGTCGGCGGGCGAATGCCTCCGCCGTCGCCAGGTCGCACTGGTCGCCCTTGGCGCGGATCGACTGCTCCCGCACCCGGAGCGCGAGCATCGGGACCCGGCCCTGCTCGTCGGCCTTGCCATCCTCGAGCAGGAGCCGCAGCCGGCTGGAGTCCTCGAGCTCTCCCCAGCGGGAGGGCAGGTCGATCAGGGTCACGCCGTGCAGGCCGTCCGGGGGCACGACGTGGTTGCCGGGCGGCAGCTCGGCGCCATCGGTGACCAGCAGGATGTGCGGGGTCGCCGGGCGCTCGTCGGCACCGAACCGGGGCCGGTCGCTCAGGTCCGGTGGCAGCAGCGCCTCGAGGTCGGCCAGCGAGGTGGTCACCATCCGCATCGGTCCGACGGCGTCGCTCTGCTGGTGGCTCCGCACGTGCGGCAGCCACTTGACCCAGTCCCAGTGCGCCAGCGTCTCGTCGGTCGCGAGGACCGCAAGGACGACGCTCTCGGGCGACTGGAACGCGACGGTCGAGCAGATCATCGACCGGGCCAGCGCCCGGGCACGCTCCTCGTCGCCGCACACTTCGACGCGGTCGAAGGCGCGCAGGTCGATGGAGGCGGGCAGGTCGGGTTGCAGCCGGTGCACCACGAGCAGGCGGTGCAGTGCCGAGGCGGCGGCCGGGTCGACGTCGTCGATGGGGGCGCTCTCGGGCGGCACCAGCTCCAGCGCGAGCGGCTGGGCGCACAGCCCGTAGCGCACCTGCAGGAAGTGTGGGTCAGCCGGGCCGTGCTCCCACACCCGGCCGCGGTCCTCCGCCAGCGCCGGCAGCGCCTGCGGGGTGGGGTGGTGCCAGGTCAGCGCGCGACGCTGTTGGTCCGCGGCCTCGCGGGCGATCCGGCGGACCGTGGAGAGGTAGCGGAGGTACTCGGTGCGCGACCCCGTGACCTGCTGCTGACGCTGCTTACGCTGTCGGTCGATCTGAACGAAGATGAATCCGAGCGTCGCGAACAGGAACATTCCGGCCGCGATGAAGCGGGTGCTGGAGCTGATCCCCGACCCGCCACCGGTGCTGCCGAGGGTGGCGACCAGCACGATCGAGCCGAGGCTGCCGAGCATCGGGATGGCGTTCATCGCCACGCCGGCGGCGCCCTCGTTGGGCTGGATCTGCGGCGGCGGCTGGAGCACCAGCTGGCCGCTCGGCATCTCCGGCTCGTCGACGCGGCCACCACGCAGCGTGGTGCTCAACTGGCTGGTGCTCACGTGTGCTCAGACCCTCACCGTCGACCGAAGTGCTCCCGAGAACCGCGCTTCACGGTTCCCCGACTATAGGCAAGTCCTACCCGACTCATCGACCGTCTACTCTCGGAGTGCGAGCCAACTCTCGGGAGGCGACGTGACGGCTTCGACGGCGCGTGCGATCGGCACCGCCGACATCCTGGCGCTCAGCGTGCACGGTCCTACGGGCGTGCTCGACCTCGTGGTGCCGACTGCGGCCACGGCCGCCGATGTCGCCGCCGAGTACGCCCGGCAGACCGGCCCGGGTGCCGTCCCGGCACTCTTCTCCCGGTCCGCCCGGCCGCTCGCCACGAACGTCACGCTTGCCGAGGCGGGGGTCACCTCCGGTGCCGTCCTGGTGGCGGTCACCGACGCCGGGCCGGCGGGGCCCGGCGGCGCGCCGCGGCGTACCAACGCCGGCACCGAGGGGCCGGCTCCGAGCCCCGGCCCGCTGTCCGCCGTATGGTTCTGCACCGCAGTCGCGACTGCCCTATTAGCGGGCTGGTTCGCCGCGCACCAGGAGTCGTCGGGCCGGCACACCGTGACGGTCGGGCTGCTGGTCGCCGCGGCGGTGCTCGGCTGCGTGCCGGTCGGCCGGTTCGCTGCGCACCGGGTGCTCGCCGCACCGGCCTTCGCCGGCGCCGCTGCCTTCGCGATCGCCTGGGATCCCGAACCAGAGAAGCTGCCGACCATCCTCGGCATCGTGGGGCTCGCGGCCGCCGTGGCGGCCGCCGTCGGGCGCGCCCTCGACGAGTACTCTGAGGAGGCCCTGCGCGTCTGGATGGTGGTGGGTACGTCGGTCTTCCTCGTCACCGGCGCCGCGGCCATCGTCGACGTGCGCCCGCAGGTGGTGTGGGCGGTGTTGCTGCTCGTCGCGATGCTGGCCGCGCGTTTCGTGCCGATGCTGACGGTGGAGGTGCCCGACCAGTTCCTGATCGACCTCGAGCGCCTGGCGGTGACGGCGTGGTCTGCGCGCGAGCGTCCGAAGGGACGGCGCGGCCGGACGGTGGTTCCCCGCCGAGCTGTCGCGATGGTCGCCGCCAGTGGCACCAGGATGGTGACCGCCGCGTCCTTCGCGGTGCTGGCGGTGGTGACCCTCGCAGCGCCCCTGCTGCTCGCCGACGCGACCTTCTCGATGGATCGGGTCGGTGCCTGGTGCCTGGTCGGCTTCGCGGGCGCTGCGCTGCTGCTGGCCGCGCGCAGCTACCGGCATGCTTCGGCCAGAGCCCTGTTGCGAATGGCCGGCCTGGTCTGCTGGGCCGCGCTGATGGTGGTGATGTTCGACGCCGCCGGCCGGCGGACCGAAGGGCTGCTCGCTGGCGGTGCGGTGCTGCTCGGGTTCCTGGTTCTCCTGGTCGCCGTCGCGCTCGGCCGGGGCTGGCGTTCGGCGTGGTGGGCGCGACAGGCGGAGATCGCGGAAGCGGTCTGCGGTGCGTTCGCGGTCGGTGCGGTGGTGGTCGCGGTGGGGCTGTTCCGACACCTGTGGGAATTGACGAGCTGATGTTTAGGGCCTAGGGCCCCGGGTAACACCCTGCTCGTACCGCACCACCGCAAGACCCCATCCATCAGCGCGGCGACATGCCGCCGGAATCGAGGAGTGGCACATGTCGAACGCCCCTGAGTTCGGGCAAGGCGAAGGCACACTGTCCAAGGCAGCCGGGCTCGTCACCGACGCCCGTGCGGACTTCAACAAGATCGCGGACAAGCTGAGCGGACAGATCGCCGGCGTCCAGGGCAAGTGGGGAGGCCAGGGCGCATCCGCGTTCTTCATCCTCCACAGCGCCTGGAACGAGAAGCAGAAGGTCATCGTCGACGCCCTCGACGAGTTCTCGGCCTCGCTGCACAGCACCGAGCGGGACAACGTGAGCACTGACGAAGCGCAGCACGGCAACTTCAACAAGCTCCACGGCCGACTCGGCTGACCGAGACCACTGACCTTTAGGAGAGACCGATGAACCTCGACGGAATCCGCGTCCAGCACGCCGCTCTCGAGCAGGCCGCCCAGGACATGTACTCGACCGTGAAGGACATCGACGACCGGATGAACCGGCTCGAAGGCGAGCTCGCCCCGCTGAAGAGCGACTGGGCGGGTGGCCAGCAGGATGCTTACACCCGGGCCAAGGCCAAGTGGGACTGGGCGATCCAGGAGATGCGCGACCTGCTCGACGAGAGTCACAAGACCGTCTACCAGTCGAACGCCGACTACCAGGCCGCCGACAGGCGCGGCGCCGCTCAGTTCGAAATTTCGAGCGATCTCGATCGACGCGATTGTGCGAGGGGCCGGCACCTGGTGCCGGTCCCTCCGGCATTTCCCCGCGGGTAGCATGCAAAACGCTTGCCACGGTTTGAGCATCTCGGGAGATCAACGATGAGTCAGGCATCTGTCGGTACGTCCGGCCTGGTGCGCGTCACCGTCACCTCTGGCACCCGTCGCGTCGATCTCGTGCTGCCCGGAGCGGTGCCGGTCGCCGAGCTCGTCCCCGAGCTGGCTCGCAGCGTCGGACTCCTCGACTCCGCCACGGTCTACGGCGGCTACCGGGTCGTGACCGCGGAGGGCCGAGCCCTCGCCAACGACTCCGGGCTGACCCTCCAGGGTGTGGAGGACGGCGGCGTGATCTCCGTGACCGCCGGCATCGATGACGAGTCGCCCCGGGTCTATGACGACGTGGTCGAGGCGATGACCGACGTCGTCGAGCACGACCTGAAGCCGTGGCAGCCCGCCTCCTCCCGTCGTACCGCCCTGGGCGCGGCAGGCCTACTGATGACGCTCGGCGCGATCGCGCTCTACATCCAGTCCGGCTCCACGCTGGCTGCCACGGCCGCGGCCACGATCGCCGCCGCCCTGGTGGTCGGGGCGATCGTGCTCTCCCACGCCCAGCACGAGTCGGAGGCCGCGGTCGCGGTCGCCTGGATCGGGACGGCGTACGCCGCGGTCGCGGGGCTGATGTTCGCCAGCGACCAGGGCGACTTCTTCGGCTACCCGGTGGCCAGCGCGGGCGGCGCTGCGCTGGCGGCCGGCCTCGTCTGCCTGATCGGCCTGGGGGAGGGCCGCACGCTGGTGCTGCCGCCGGTCGTCGTCGGCGCCGTCTTCCTCGCCGTCGGGCTGCTGCTCACCGGCACCGACTTCGACCAGGATGTCGTGCTCACCGTCGCCCTGGCCTTGGTGGTGATGACCGGCAGCGTGTTCCCTTGGCTCGCCCTCGGCGTCACCGGGACGTCCGTCGACCAGCTCTACTCACCGGCCGACATCACCGCCGACCCCGACGAGATCCAGGCGCGACGCGTCGCCGCGGATGCCCGGGTCGCCCACGAGATCCTGGTCGCGATCTCGGCCACGGTCGGGCTGATGCTGGTGCTGATCGCACCGCTGGCGGTCCGGCTCGGCATCTACGGCACGGTGCTGGCCGTCGCCTGCTCGTTCATCGTGATGCTGCGGACCCGGCAGTACCGCACCGGCGCCGAGGTGATGGTCGGGCTCGGTTCCGGCATCCTCGGCCTGGCCTCGGTGGCTGTGTCGCTGCTGGTGTTCCATGAGACCTGGCGGCCCACGACGGCCGTCGTCCTCGCCGCCACCGGAGCGGTGCTGCTCGCGGTGACGCTCTTGCCCTCGGCCCCCTCGGTCCGGCGCGGCCGCCTCGGTGACGTCGCCGAGACCGTCGCCCTGCTGTCGATCCTGCCGCTGCTGGTCATGGCCACCGGCGTCTTCGGCGCCAGCAGCCGCCTCACGAACTGAGCCGGCCATGGCCACCAAGAAGGACCTCGTCGAGGCGTACTCGTTCAGCCGTCGCCGGCTGGTGACGGCGTTCGTATCCGGTGCGCCCGGGGGCCGGGAGGTCGAGCCGGCGCGGCCGGGACGCACCATCGTGGGCGGCGTGGCCCTGGCGGTGTTGCTGATGGCGGGGGCAGCGATCGCGGGTGTCTTCGACCCGAAGACCAGCATCGACTGGGACCAGCCGGCGTTCATCATCGCCAAGGACAAGGGCTCCATCTACGTGATCATCGAGCCGCGGCCGGGGGACACCGAGCCGACGCTGCGGCCCATCACCAACGTCACCTCGGCGCAGCTGATCCTGGGCGCCGACGTCGAGCCCGAGTACGTGCCGCTCGACGAGATCAACAAGAACGAGACCGGCCCGACGATCGGCATCCTGGACGCACCCGCGACGGTCCCCGACGAGTCGCGGCTGATCCAGAGCGACTGGACCTCCTGCACGGGCACCGGCCTGGGCATCAAGACCGATGTCACGAGCCACCCCGACGTCACTCTGACCCCCGACTCCGGCTTCGTGGTCAAGCGGAAGAACGAGTACTTCCTGATCGCCGAGGAGCCCGCGACGGCGACCCGCCCGGCCCGCGCCTACCGCTACCCGATGCCCCTCAACGACAACCTCAACAGCGACCTCGAGGTCGCCCTGAGCGGCGACGCCGTGGAGGTGCCGGAGCAGTGGCTGCTGCTGTTCGACGCCGGTGGATCGCTCGACGCGGAGGGTCTGAATCTCGACGGCGCCGGTGGACGACCGGAGTTCTCGGGCGCAGCAAGCCTGCCGGGCAACGTGCGGGTGGGCGACTACTTCTTCGACGTCAACAACCGGCCGCGGGTGATCACCGCGGAGGGGGCGGCGACTTTCAGCGAGTTCGCGTTCCGGGTGCTGCGCAACACCGAGTTCGAGGGCCGGCGACCCAAGGAGCGGTCGATCGACTCCGATGCCCAGCTTCCCCCGGCTCCGCCGCCGTACGAGGCCGCGGGTGCGCACTTCCCGACGTCGACGCTGAGCGCGGCGGAGGCTGAGCTGTGCGCCCAGCTCCACGCGTCGCGGGACGCCCAGCCCGGCGTCGTACTGGCCCAGGCTCCGCTCGACGAGGCCTCGCCGGAGGCCGTCTCGGACCCCGGCGCCAAGGAGGCTTCGGTCGACTCGGGCCACGGCGCCTATGTGATGTCGGGTGGATGGGGCGAGAGCGCCGACAGTGCCGAGCCCTTCCTCATCGACGAGCGCGGCCGCGGCTATCCGCTGGTGGGTCCCGATACCGCCGGCAAGCTCGGCTACGAGGACGACGACTGGGTGCTGGTGCCCGACACGTGGGTCGACCTGTTCGGCCCGGGCGTCGAGCTGTCCGAGGACGCGGCGCTGTGCCCGCCGACCAGTGAGAAGGGCAAGCCGTCGTGCCAGTAGCCAGACGCTGGGCGGTACTCCTGGCGGGTGCGCTGACGCTCGCCGGACTTGCGGTACCGGTCGGGCCGGCGGCGTACGCCGTGGAGGGCGCGTGCAACGCCATCGACGACGACACCACCGACGCCACCGAAGTGCAGATGCCCAGCGTGCCGTTGACGGAGCTGCGGATCGAGGAGGCGACCGACCTGCTCGCCCAACGCGACATCGCCCCCGGCCAGGGCGTCGGCGTGGCGGTGATCGACTCGGGAGTCGCGGACGACGACGGGCGGATCCCGACTGTTGGTGGCTTCCGAGCCAAGGGGTTCTCGAGGACGGACCGGGACACCTATTACCACGGCACCGCGGTGGCCGGTTTGATCGCGGGGAGGGAGCGCCCCAACGGTGAGCCGGTCGGGATCGCGCCGGGGGCCTCCGTGTTCGACGTGCGGGTCTACGACGCCCCGCAGGACTCCGACGACGGTGAGCTCGGTGGGTTGACCGACCAAGGCGTGATCGCCGGCCTCGAATGGGTGGCCGCGCACGTGTCCGACGGCCCGGACCCGATCCGGATCGCCACCGTGGCCCTGACACTGCAGCCGAGCAAGGAGCTCGAGGCGGTGATCAACCGGCTCGCGGGCCTCGGCGTCGTCGTGGTCGCCGCGTCCGGCAACCGCCCGACCGACGAGAGCGACCCGGTGCTGGGCGACTTCGCCGGTGACCCGCTGCCCGGCGAGGACGCCGCACGAGTCGTCTACCCAGCCGGCTACTTCCCGGTCGTCGCCGCGACGTCGTCGCTGCCGCGCGGCGTGGACGCCAGGGACTTCGTCGTACAGAACTCCGCCACCGACATCGCGGCTCCGACCGTCAACGGAGTCTCCTACGCGATGAACGGCGTCAGCTGTCTACTCCCACCGGAGGCGGCCACGTCGTGGGCGGCGGCGGAGGTCAGCGGAGTGCTCGCCCTGCTGATGTCGGCCTACCGCGAGCACCCGTCGCGCATCCTGGCCCGGCTCTATCGGACCGCCACGGGCGCGGGCGAGCTGACGACCCGACTCACCGGCCACGGGGTGGCCCAGCCGGTCGAGGCGCTGCAGCGCCCGCTGACGTTCGAGGAGAGCGGCTTTCCCGAGACCAGCGAGATCAACGACACCGTCCAGAAGGCGCAGGCCCCCCGCCCCGAGGCCGACGTGCTGGCCGACACCCGCGACGAAGCCCTGTGGTGGGGTCTGGCAGGTGGCGGGGCGCTGGTGATCGCGATGCTGCTGCGACCGGTGCTGGCGCGGCCGCGCGGCGAGCGCTGAGCGAGGTCAGCCCACCGACGGCCCCGCGACCAGGCCGAGCACCTGGTTGGCAAACGCCTTCTCCACGTCGACCTCGTAGCAGGTGTTGACGCTGGCGTCGCGGAGGGTCGCGTCGGTGTAACCCTGAACGTCCGCGACCGAGGCGGTCTCCCAGAGACAGGTGACCTGGGACCCGTCGACGCGGGGGTAGAACTGCAGGACCCGAGTGCCGTCGGGGGCGCCGACGCCGTCAATCATGGCCTGGCCACGAGGGAAGGCGGTCTCGGGGTTCTTGATGTCGTGCTGGACGATGACGTACATGACTTCCTCCTGATGTGAGTGGTACTGCGAATGTCGGCGACGCTAGGCGCGGCGTACCGCGTGCCACATCGAGCGGACCCACCAATCAGGTGTTTGAGCGGTGGTCAATGTTGACCACAGCTCAGA
>CAWABG010000014.1:0-37168 GCA_963780245.1 uncultured Actinomycetota bacterium | reverse complement strand
CGCCGTGGTCAGACGGCCGCGCGCGGGGTTGTAGACGTCCACGCCGCCGGACTCCCCTTCCTCGACGACCAGCACGACGTGGCGCGGCAGGAGTGTGCTGCCGACGTACAGGGGCACCGGCAGGCCGGCCTGCAGCCCCGCCAGCACCCGCTCGTACGCCGCGTCGCGCCGCCAGCGGGCGAGCCCCCACCGGTAGTCCACGCCGGTGATCCGCTCCATCTCGCGCGCCACGGCCCACGGCGGAGTGCCCAGGGCCTGCGGCCAGGCGCTGATCACCCGGCGGTGGGTCGCCAGCACCTCTGTGTCGAACCGGGCCAGCGTCCCCTCGGCGTAGTCCGGGTCAAGCACCATCCGGGCCACGACGAGGCAGGACGGACCGCAGGACCGCTGGTCGGGCTGGCGCAGCTCCCGGCCGAACAGCGGCGCGGTCATCGCGTCACGCCTCCAGAGGTGAGCCCACGGACCTTGGTCAAGGCTTCCTCCGGCGTAACGGGTTCGCAGCCCAGCTCAACGGCGTGGGCGACCACGTTGCGCTGGTCACGGAGCAGAGCCATGCCGCGGCGGACCAGCACCAGCGGAGGCTTGCGGTGCTCGCGCAGGTCGCGGGTCAGCCGACGCCAGAACGTGACCACCGGGTGCTGCCGGACGCAGTACGCCGCGGTCAGCAGCCCCGCCTCCTGGCAGGCCGGCACGATCTCCTGGGCGAAGATCCCCTCGGCCACGAAGAGATCCTGCTCGCCGAGCTCGAGCGTGTGCGACCCGTGGCGCCCGTCCTTGGCGATGTCGTAGATCGGCACCGTCGCGGCGCCTGCCCGGCACAGCTCGGCGACTGCCTCCAGCGCCTCGTCCATCAGCCACGACATCGGGTCGTCCCAGTCCACCAGCCCCGCGTTGGAGCCGCTGGCGATCCGGGGCAGAGTCGGGTCCCCGGCTGACTTGTAGAAGTCGTCGAGCCGCAGCACCGGCAGCCCGATCCGCTCGGCGAGCCGCGACTTGCCGGCCCCGGAGGGTCCGGCAAGGACGATGACGGTGGCGGGCACGGCACCATGATCCCAGCGATCGGTGCGCCGGAACCAGTGGGTCACGAACCCGCCGGAGCGGAGCCGTGGCCCGGTGAAGGCGCCACGGAGCTCGACGAACATCCTGATGGTGCGTGGTGTCGGTCAGGCGCTTGTGGGTACCGGCGGAGTGGAACCCACCACTGGCGACCCCGGACCCCGGCGCCCAATCGAAAGCGGCGAAATGCAGGTCTCCACGTGCGACCCACCATCGTCCCGTGGCAGCGCCGTGACTGGCCGGACACCAGCCGTGGCCAGGCTAGACGAACTCTTCGTGCGATCGGCCCGTGGTGACTCGGCTGCGTTCGCCGCGCTCTACGAGGAGACGGCCGCGCGAGCCTACGGACTGTCACTACGAGTGCTTCACGACCGGAGGCTCGCCGAGGACGCCGTCCAAGAGGCCTACTTGTTGATGTGGCAGCAGGCCGCCCGTTTCGACCCGCGCAAGGGCTCGAGCCTGGGTTGGATCTTCCTGATCGTCCACCGCGTGGCGATCGACCACGTCCGTGCCGTTGGCCGCCGGGCGGCTCGAGATGATCGTCACGTCAGAGAGCAGTGGGGCGGCGGCAGTGTCAGCGATCCCACCCACGATCAGGCGTGGGCATCGATCGAGGCGCGCAGCGTAAGGGACGCCATGGGCGAACTCTCAGCACGCCAGAGCGAGGCGCTTCGACTGGCCTACCTCGACGGGAACACCTTCGCCCAGGTCGCGGACCTGCTCGGGATTCCCCTCGGTACCGCGAAGTCCCGCATTCGCGACGGTCTTGTCCGGTTGAAGAAGTCGGAGGCACTCCAGGTCATGCAGGCGTCTGGAGACGTCCCGTCGCGGCGGGCGGTCGCTGGTGCATAGCCCGAGCCCGTACTGATCTACCGGCCGCCTCCTCAGACACCGATCGGGTGCCAGACGGTCTTGATCTCCTGGAAGTCGGTCATCGACTCCAGGCCGGGGGCGATCGTCCAGTCGGGCTCGGCGGCAGGTGTCCGGCGTACGCGCTTGAGATTGTCGGCGGCCGCGACCTCGAGCTCGCCGGCAAGTGCGGTCTCGCCGGCGATGCCGACGAGGTCAATCGCGTTGACGTCCATGTGTGCGGCGAGCCAGGGCGCGATCGTCGCAGCGGAACCCGTGAGGATGTTGATGACGCCGCCGGGGACGTCGGAAGTGGCGAGCACCTCGGAGAACGTCACGGCCGGCAGCGGGCGCTCGTAGGAGGACACCACGACGGCGACGTTGCCGGTGACCACGACCGGGGCGACCACGCTGATCAGACCGAGCAGGGACGACTCCTGGGGCGCGAGTACGGCGACCACGCCGGTCGGCTCGGGCGTGGAGAGGTTGAAGAACGGGCCGGCGACCGGGTTGGCGTTGCCGACGACCTGGGTGAGCTTGTCGGCCCACCCGGCGTACCAGACGAGGCGGTCGATCGACTCGTCCACCACCTTGTCGGCGCGGGCCGCGTTGAGGCCCTCGGACTCGCGTACCGCCGCGACGAACTGGGGCCGGCGGTCCTCCATGATCTCGGCGACGCGGTAGAGGATCTGGGCCCGGTTGTAGGCGGTCTTGGCCGCCCAGCCGGGGAAGGCCTTGCGAGCGGCGACGACGGCGTCGCGAGCATCCTTGCGGGACGCGAGCGCGGCGTTGGCCACGAAGCGGCCCTTGCTGTCGTTGACGACGTAGGAGTGGCCGGACTCCGAGCGCGGGAAGTCGCCGCCGATGAACAGCTTGTAGGTCTTGCGTACGCTCAGCCGCTCGTTGGCCGCAGTCATCGCTGGCCACCCTTCAGGTAGGCGCCGAGGCCGTGCCGGCCGCCCTCGCGGCCGTAGCCGGACTCCTGGTAGCCGCCGAAGGGGCTGGTCGGGTCGAACTTGTTGAACGTGTTGGCCCAGACCACGCCCGCCTTGAGCGCGTTGGCCATCTTGAGGATGCGGGAGCCCTTGTCGGTCCACACGCCCGCAGACAGTCCGTACGGCGTGTTGTTGGCCTTCTCGATCGCCTCACTGGGCGTCCGGAAGGTCAGCACCGACAACACCGGCCCGAAGATCTCCTCGCGGGCGATCCGGTGCGCCTGGGAGACGCCGGTGAACACCGTGGGCGGGAACCAGAAGCCGTGCGACGGCAGGTCGCAGGGCGGCGACCAGCGGCCGGCGCCCTCGGCCTCGCCGATGTCGGAGAGCTCCTTGATCTTGGCGAGCTGCTCGGCAGAGTTGATGGCGCCGATGTCGGTGTTCTTGTCGAGCGGGTCGCCGACGCGGAGCGTCGACATCCGGCGCTTGAGCCGGGCAAGCAGCTCCTCGGAGATCGACTCCTGGACCAGGAGCCGTGAGCCCGCGCAGCAGACGTGGCCCTGGTTGAAGAAGATGCCGTTGACGATGCCCTCGACCGCCTGGTCGAGCGGCGCGTCGTCGAACACGACGTTCGCGGCCTTGCCGCCGAGCTCGAGGGTGACCTTCTTGTTCGATCCCGCCACGCTGCGAGCGATCGCCTTGCCGACGTCGGTGGAACCCGTGAACGCGACCTTGTCGACGTCCGGATGCCCGACCAGCGCCTGGCCGGTGCCGCCGGCGCCGGTGATGATGTTGACGACGCCCGGCGGCAGGTCGGCCTGCTGGCAGATCTCGGCGAACAGCAGCGCGGTCAGCGGCGTCGTCTCTGCCGGCTTCAGCACCACCGTGTTGCCGCAAGCAAGCGCCGGCGCGATCTTCCAGGCCAGCATCAGCAGGGGGAAGTTCCACGGGATGACCTGGCCGGCCACGCCGAGCGGGGTCGAGCCGTAGCCGGAGTACTCGAGCTTGTCGGCCCAGCCGGCGTAGTAGAAGAAGTGGGCGGCGGCGACGGGTACGTCGACGTCGCGCGACTCCTTGATCGGCTTGCCGTTGTCGATCGACTCCAGGACGGCGATCTCGCGGCCGCGCTCCTGGATGATCCGGGCGATCCGGTAGAGGTACTTGGCGCGCTCACGGCCGGGCATCGGCCCCCAGACCTTGGTGTAGGCCCTGCGCGCGGCCCTGACGGCGGCGTCGACGTCGTTGTCGTCGGCCTCCGCGATCTCGGCGAGCACTTCCTCGGTGGCGGGGCTGATCGTTTTGAACGACTTGCCGTGCCCGTCGACGAACTCGCCGTTGATGAACAGGCCGTAGGACGGCTTGATGTCGACGATGCTCCGCGACTCAGGAGCCGGTGCGTATTCGAAGCCTGTTTGCTTATTCATGGCGTCATCAGTCCAGCGTGAAGTAGTCGGGACCGGAGTAGCGGCCGGTCTTCATCTTGGTGCGCTGCATCAGGATCTCGTTGAGCAGCGTGGAGGCGCCGAACCGGAACCAGTCCGGGTCGAGCCAGTCGGGGCCAGCGATCTCGTTGACCATCACGAGGTACTTGATGGCGTCCTTGCTGGTGCGGATCCCGCCCGCCGGCTTCACGCCGACCATCTGGCCGGTGGCCTCGCGGTAGTCGCGGACCGCTTCGAGCATGATCAGCGTGACCGGGAGGGTCGCCGCCGGCTGCACCTTGCCGGTGGAGGTCTTGATGAAGTGGGCGCCGGCCATCATCGCCAGCCAGCTGATCCGGCGCACGTTGTCGTAGGTCTGCAGCTCGCCGGTCTCGAAGATCACCTTCAGGTGGGCGTCTCCGCACGCCTCGCGGACGGCAACGATCTCGTCGAAGACCTGTTGGTAGTGACCGGCCAGGAATGCTCCCCGGTCGATCACCATGTCGATCTCGTCGGCCCCGGCCTCGACCGCGTCCCTGGTGTCGGCGAGCTTGATGTCCATCGCCGCGCGCCCGCTCGGGAACGCCGTGGCCACCGCGGCCACGTGGACGCCGCTGTCACCCAGCACCTGCTTGGCCGTGGCCACCATGTCGGGATAGACGCAGACCGCGGCGGTGGCCGGGCAGGTCGGATCGGCCGGGTCAGGACGCATCGCCTTGGCGGAGAGAGCGCGCACCTTGCCGGGGGTGTCCTGGCCCTCGAGCGTGGTGAGGTCGATCATCCGGATCGCCAGGTCGAGCGCATACGCCTTGGCCGTCGTCTTGATCGACCGGGTGCCCAGCGACGCCGCGCGTGCCTCGGCACCCACCTGGTCGACGCCGGGGAGTCCGTGCAGGAACCGCCGGAGAGAGGCCTCGGAGCCCGTGACGTCCGAGAAGTCCGTGGCCGTGGTCGACATGGTCCTCAGCATAGGGTCGACCCGAACAGATGCGACAACCGTCGGATAACAGTGCCAGCCACAGGGGAAGGACCGCCATGCCCACACGACCGGAGACGTTCCGGTCCACTGGAGCGCTGGTATTCGGCGGCATCACGGTGGTTGGCGCGCTCGCGCTGGCGGTGTGGGTCGTCGTCGACCCGGACACAGGCGCACCGGACTGGGTGGCGGCCGTGCTGGTGCTGCTCGCGGTGGTCGTCTACATCGCGCAGGTCCGGCCCGCGGTGGTGCTGGAGGAGTCGGAGCTGGTGCTGCGCAACATGCTGGAGACGGTGCACCTCCCGTGGGCGGCGATAGCGGAGGTCCGGATCCGCCAGTTCCTGACCATCAAGGTCGGTGACCGCGAGTTCAACTGCGCCGCGGTGGGTCGTTCTCGTCGTCAGATCCGGCGGGACAGCCGCATGGTCGTCGAGGCGAACCCTTCGGAGGCGTCGTTCGGCCGCTTTGTCGAGACCAAGCTCCGCAACCGCGCGTCCGACGCTCGGAATCGACAGGGCATCAAGGCGAATTCGCCGGAGCAGGCGGCGCTGTCCGACGACCTACGCCGGGTCCGCGCCTGGCCGGAGATCATCGCGTTGGGCGCCGCCGTAGCGGCCCTCGCGGTCACGATCCTGATCTAGAGGCCCATCGCCGCCTTGACGTCGTTGCGCAGCGCGTCCAGCCGGCCGGCGGCCGCGATCCGAGCAGCTTCGACGCCGTCGTCCGGGTCCACGAGGAGCACGACCTCCAGGTAGGCCTTGATCTTCGGCTCGGTGCCACTGGGCCGGACGATCACCCGGGCTCCGTCGGCCAGCCGGTAGCGCAGGCCGTCGGTCGGGGGCAGGGTGGCTGAGCCGGCGGTCAGGTCCTCGGCCTCCAGCACCTCGAGGCCGCCCAACGCGGTCGGCGGGTGGTCGCGCAGCCGCTGCATGGCGCCGGCGATCACGCTCAGGTCGCTCACCCGCAGTGACAGCTGGTCGGTGGCGTGCAGGCCGTGCTCGAGGGCGATGTCGTCGAGGATGTCGGTCAGGCCGCGACCGTCGGCCTTCGCCTGCGCGGCCAGCTCGCAGAGCATCAGCAGCGCCGAGACCCCGTCCTTGTCCAGCACGTGCTCGGGGTCCACGCAGTAGCCGAGCGCCTCCTCATAGCCGAATGCAAGATCAGGCACCCTGCTGATCCACTTGAAGCCGGTCAGCGTCTCGACGTACCCCTGACCCGCGGCGGCGGCCTGTTTGCCGAGCAGCGATGAAGAGACGATCGACGCGGCGTAGGTGCCCTGGCGACCGGCCTTGAGCAGATGGTGGGCGAGCAGGGCGCCCACCTCGTCGCCGCGCAGCATCCGCCACCCGTGCAGACCCGGTACGGCGGCGGCGCACCGGTCGGCGTCGGGGTCGTTCGCCACCACCAGGTCTGCGTCGGCCCGCTCGGCGAGCGCCATCGCCAGGTCCATGGCCCCCGGCTCCTCGGGGTTGGGGAACGCGACGGTCGGGAAGTCCGGGTCCGGCTGCTCCTGCTCCTCGACCACACGGGGCGCGTCGAACCCGGCCGTCTCGAGCACCTGCACCACCGACGCGCCGCCAACGCCGTGCAGGGGCGTGTAGACGATCCGCAGGTCCCGCGGACCGTCACCGGCAAGGTCGGCGACGGTGTCGAGGTAGCGGTCGATGATGTCCTCGGTCAGCGGGGGTCCGGGCACCCCGCGGGGCACGTCCTCGAGCCGTCCGATCGCGGCGATCTGCCGCGAGATCTCGGCGTCGGCGGGCGGCACGATCTGACTGCCGTCCCCGAGGTAGACCTTGTAGCCGTTGTCCTGCGGCGGGTTGTGGCTCGCGGTGACCATCACCCCGGCGACGCACCCGAGCTCGCGGATCGCGAACGCGAGCAGCGGCGTGGGCAGCGGCCGCGGCAGCACGTGGGCGGTGAAGCCGGCGCCGGTCATCACCTCGGCGGTGTCGCGGGCGAACACGTCGCTGTTGTGGCGGGCGTCGTACCCGATGACCACGCCGCCGGTCGCGCCCTGCTCGCGGAGGTACGCCGCCAGCCCGGCCGCCGCCCGCGTCACCACGACCCGGTTCATCCGGTTGGGTCCGGCGCCGATGGCGCCGCGCAGTCCGGCGGTACCGAACTCGAGGGTGCCGGAGAATCGGTCGCCCAGGTCAGCGGCGTCGGCGCCCGCCTCGACGTCGGTGATCAGCGCCTCGAGCTCGGCGCGCGTCGCCTCGTCGGGGTCCGCCGCGGCCCAGGAGCGCGCCCGGTCGAGCAGCACGTCCACGTCAGGAGTCATGGGGGCACGCTAGTGGAGCCCCCTCCTCGGGCCGCTATGTGTTCTGTGGGTTGTCCTTGTCGGGAGCCGGAGGCGCCACGCCCTCCTCGGTCACGAACGGCCGCTCTTCGGCGTCGTAGCTGTCATCGTCGGTGAACTTGCCGGCACCGGAGTCGAAGGTGCGGTCGGTGTTGTCGATCTCCGCGCCGTCCGGCCGGTTCTCGGGATCGAGCCGTTCCTGGCGGTCCTCCTCGATCGCCTCCACCGTCTCGGACGGTACGTCGTCCTGCGTCGGCAGCCCGGCGGTGCCGCTTGCCCGGTCTTCATCGGACACGCCGTCGTTCGCGATGTCGTAGGTGCCCCGGTCGCTGTCGATGCGCTTGTCCGGGTCCCTCTCGATGCCTTGGGTCATGACTCCTCCTTGAGTCGATGCGAGCCGGTACCCGATGAGGCGCGCCCTACGCTGGCGGCATGCGCCGGCCGACCGCGGAGTACGAGTTCCGGGGGACCTGGAGCGTGGCCGCGCCGCTCGAGGCGGTGCGCGAGGCGGTGGTCGACCTGGAGCGCTATCCGGAGTGGTGGCCCCAGATCCGCGCGGTGGCCAAGCTCGGGCCGGACGACGCGCGGGTGCTGTGCCGTTCGACGCTGCCCTACACCCTGGACCTGATGCTGCACGCGGTGTCGCGGGAGGGGACGGTGCTCGAGGTCGAGGTCTCTGGTGACCTCGACGGCTCGGTCCGGTGGCAGCTGTCGCCCGAGGCGGACGGCACCCGGATGGAGTTCGAGCAGCGCGTGCGGGTGACCGGGCTACTCGCCCTCGGGTCGTACGTCGCCCGCCCGCTGCTGCGCTGGAACCATCACCGGATGATGCTCGGCTGCATCGCCGGGCTCACGGACCGCCTGGATCGAGAGCTGGGCGGTAGTACGTCTCCGACGTGAACGGCCCGCCCACGTGGGCGTCCTCCGCGGCATCGTCGGCGGACGCGTCGATCCGGTCGGCGAACGCCTCGGCGTCGTCCACCGGGCGGTAGCCGAGCGCCCGGCCGGGCTCCAGGTCCCACCAGGCCCGGGTATTGGCGGAGATCCCGTAGAGCACCGCATAGCCCGGTGCGGGTGCGGTGAGGCAGGCCTCGAACATCCGCACGCAGTCGCCGGGTGAGAGCCAGGTGGACAGCTGTCGGGTGGAGGCCGGCTCAGCCCGGAAGGAGCCGATCCGGCAGGCGAGGGCGTCGATGCCGTACCGGTCGGCGTACAGGCTGAGCAGTGCCTCTGCTGCCACCTTGCCGACGCCGTAGAAGGTGTCGGGCCGGGGGCGCGTCTCCACCGTGACCAGGTCGGTGCGTGGGGTGCGCCCGACCGCATGGTTGGACGAGGCGTAGATGAATCGATGTACGTCGTGCGCGACGGCCGCGTCCAGCAGCGCCGCTGTCGTGACGACGTGCGAGGTCAGGGAGTCGGGGAGCGACCCCTCGTCGGGGTTGCCGGCGAGGTGGACCACCGCATCGATCCGCTCCTCGGCGAACACGGCCCGCACGGCGTCGGGATCGGTGCAGTCGACGACGTACCAGCGCCGGTCGTCACCGTCCGGCGCCGGCACCAGGTCCAGCCCGATGACCTCGTGTCCGTGCTCCGACAGACCGACCGCGAGCACCCGACCGATGCTGCCGGCGGCGCCGGTGACCAGGACCCGCACGCCGGTCACGATTCGGCGGGGGCGGTCAGCATGCCCACGGACATCGCGATCAGGTTGCGGATGAACGCCTCGGTGTCGAGCTGGCGCCGGCTCGGGTGCGGCCGGTCGCCGGCGCGGGCCCGGTCCGCGGCGGCGCGCAGGATGAACGTGGTGACCAGGGACATCCGTTCGAGGCGGAGCTCGTCGGACATCGGCGGCAGCCGCTCCTCGAGCAGGCCGTAGGCGTCGTACCCGCCCGCCCGGGTGAGCGCGGCGACCACGTCGGGATCCAGCGAGTCGGGGTCGTCCTCGACCAGCTCGGCCAGGATCACCAGGTAGCAGCGGCCCTCCCAGCCCAGGTCGCCGAGCTCGACGGCCGGCCGGACGAAGGCGGCCACCGCCGACGCGATGTCGTCGTCGGGCCGCTGCCGCGCGATGGCGAGCAGCTCTCGCTCGCGGGCCGCCAGCAGGTCGACCTGCTGCTCGAGGACGGCGACGAGCATGCCCTCGCGAGATCCGAAGTGGTAGTGCACCGCGCCGCGGTTGCGTTGGCCGGCCTGCCGGGTGATCTCGAGCAGGGAGGCGGTGTGCACTCCCTGTTCGGCGAACCCCCGGGTGGCGGCTTCGATCAGGCGATGCCGGGTGTCGTCGGCGGTGCCGGTCATGGGACTCCTCAGATCCTGGGCACGATGCGGCTGAGTAATCCCCCCATGCGCGAGGCCGCGGCCCTCCCGGCCTCGAGGACTTCTTCGTGGTTGAGCGGCTGACCGCTGATGCCGGCCGCGAGGTTGGTGACCAGGCTGATGCCGAGCACCTCCATCCCGGCCTCGCGAGCGGCGATCGCCTCGAGTGTGGTGCTCATGCCGACCAAGTGGCCCCCGATGGCCCGCACCATGGCGATCTCGGCTGGCGTTTCGTAGTGCGGTCCGGGGAACTGGACGTAGATGCCCTCGTCGAGCCCGGGCTCGACCTCGCGGCACATCTGTCGCAGCCGGCTCGAGTAGAGGTCGGTGAGGTCGACGAAGTTCGCGCCCTCGATGGGGGAGCGGCCGGTGAGGTTGATGTGGTCGCTGATCAGCACTGGGGTGCCGGGCGTCCAGGTCTCCTTGAGGCCGCCGCAGCCGTTGGTCAGCACGATCGCCCGGCAGCCCGCCTGGGCCGCCGTACGCACGCCGTGGACGACCGCCGCGACGCCCTTGCCCTCGTAGTAGTGGGTGCGGCTCAGGAAAACCAGCAGGTTGCGGTCACCCGCTCGGACCGAGCGGATCTTGCCCGAGTGGCCGGCGACCGCGGCAGCGGAGAAGCCGGGCAGGTCGGTGGTGGCGATCTCCGCGGTGGCGCCGTATCCGTCTTGCTGGGCCAGAGCCTCGACCGCCGGCAGCCATCCGGAGCCCAGGACCAGCGCTACGTCGTGGCGCTCCACGCCGGTGAGCCGGCCCAGCTCGGCGGCGGCCTCGGTGGCCAGGTCGTACGGCGAGGTGTCGGTCACGCGGGAACTCTAGTCGGGGCCACGGTCACAAACCGGTGGATCGACACGGCCTGCGACGCAGGGCCACGACGTAGTCGTCGGGCGCGTCGGCGGCCTCGGCGGCGTTCGCGATCACCCCGAGGTACGACGCGGAGGGCAGCCCACCCTCGTAGGCGTCCAGGACGTAGGTCCAGGCGACGATCTCGCCGCCGAGAGTGGAGACCCGCACCTTCGTCTTCCGGTAGAGGCCGGAGTCGGCGGCCTCCCAGCCGTCGAGCTGGCTCTCGTCCTCGCGGGTCACATCGAAGACGGCCACGAAGACCTGCTCGAACGGGTCCTGGACGATCGTCGAAAGAGCGCCGTCCCAGCCGTGCTCCTCGCCCCCGAACGTCAGCCGCCAGCCGCTGAGCCAGCCCGTGGTCTGCAGAGGTGAGTGTGGACATCGTTCGCCCATTCGCGCGGGATCCATGTTGGTCCCGTAGGCGGCGTACAGAGTCACGTTCGCAGGCTAGTGCCCTGAACAGGGAGTCAGGCACAGCCTCGCGCGTACACTGCACGCACCCTGAGCACGCCAGGCGGCACTTGACCCCTGTTCAGGAGCACATCGGCCGGGAGTGGTCGCTCCGCGCGACACGTCTAGGCTGATCTCGTGACTCACTTCGATGTTCTGGTCCTCGGCGCCGGCCCCGGTGGGTACGTCGCCGCCATCCGCGCCGCGCAGCTCGGCAAGTCCGTGGCGGTCGTGGAGCACAAGTACTGGGGCGGGGTCTGCCTCAACGTCGGGTGCATCCCGTCGAAGGCGCTGCTCCGCAACGCGGAGATCGCCCACATCATCACCCACGAGAAGGACACGTTCGGGATCAGCGGCGACGCGACGATGGACTTCGGGGCCACCCACCAGCGCAGCCGCAAGGTAGCGGACGCCAGCGCCAAAGGCGTGCACTACCTGATGAAGAAGAACAAGATCACCGAGGTCGACGGTTGGGGCACGCTCACCGGCCCGACCGGCATCGACGTCAAGGACTCGGACGACAACACGTCCTCGCACACGTTCGACAACCTGATCCTGGCCACCGGCGCGGTCGTCCGGATGCTGCCCGGGATGAGCGTCAGCGACAACGTCGTCACCTACGAGGAGCAGATCCTCACCGAGCAGCTGCCCAAGTCGATCATCATCGGCGGGTCCGGGGCGATCGGCGTCGAGTTCGCCTACGTGCTCGTCAACTTCGGCGTCGACGTGACGATCGTGGAGTTCCTGGACCGGATGGTCCCGACCGAGGACAAGGACGTCTCCAAGGAGCTGCTCAAGCAGTACAAGAAGCTCGGGGTCAACGTCCTGCTCTCGACCAAGGTCGACCAGGTCGAGGACACCGGCAGCGGCGTGAAGGTCACGGTCAGCCCGGCCGACGGCGGCGACTCCGAGGTGCTCGAGGCCGACAAGATGCTCGCGGCCTTCGGCTTCGCCCCTCGCGTCGAGGGCTTCGGCCTCGAGGCCGCCGGGGTCAAGCTCACCGAGCGCGGCGCGATCGACGTCGACGCCCGCGGCCGCACCAACGTCGACAACGTCTACGCGATCGGCGACTGCACCGGCAAGCTGATGCTGGCCCACACAGCCGAGGCAATGGGCGTGGTCGCGGCCGAGACCATCGCCGGCGCCGAGACCATGGAGATCAACTTCGACATGATCCCCCGGGCCACGTTCTGCCAGCCGCAGATCGCGTCGTTCGGCTACTCCGAGGAGCAGGCCAAGGAGAAGGGGTACGACGTCAAGGTGGCGACGTTCCCGTTCTCGGCCAACGGCAAGGCGCGGGGGATGGCCGAGGGCGTCGGGTTCGTGAAGATCGTGGCCGACGCCGAGCACAACGAGATCATCGGCGCGCACCTGATCGGCCCCGAGGTGACCGAGCTGCTGCCGGCGCTGACGCTGGCCCAGCAGTGGGACCTCACTGCTGACGAGGTGGCGCGCAACGTGTTCGCCCACCCCACCCTGAGCGAGGCGATGAAGGAAGCGGTCGAGGGCATCGCCGGCCACATGATCAATCTTTGAGGACAGCGGGCACCGAGCTTGCGAGGTGGCTGCGTCGTCCGAAATGGTCGAGTAGCCCGCGAATAGGCGTATCGAGACCCGGTGAGACGAGAGGAATGACCGAGTGAGCGACAAGGTCGTCATCATCGGCGGAGGCCCGGGGGGCTACGAGTCAGCCCTGGTCGCGGCCCAGCTGGGTGCCGAGGTCACGGTCATCGACAGCGACGGAATCGGCGGCTCGGCGGTGCTCACCGACTGCGTCCCCAGCAAGACGCTGATCGCTACCGCAGAGCTGATGACCGACATGGCCGGGGCCGCCGAGCTGGGAGTCGCGTTCCACGATGCCGAGGGCGACGCGGCCACCGGTATCCGGGTCGACCTCGCTCGGGTCAACGCGCGGGTCAAGGCGCTGGCCGCTGAGCAGTCGGCCGACATCAGCGGCCGCCTCGAGAAGGAGGGGGTGCGGGTCGTGCGAGCCCGCGGCCGACTGGACGGTCCCAACCGAGTGATCGCCGACGAGGCGACGTACCCCGCCGATGCGGTGCTGATCGCGACCGGCGCCGCGCCGCGCACCCTGCCGACCGCCCAGCCCGACGGAGAGCGGATCCTCACCTGGGAGCAGGTCTACGACCTCACCGAGGTGCCCACCGAGCTGATCGTCGTCGGTTCCGGCGTGACCGGCGCGGAGTTCGCCAGCGGCTACCTCGCGCTGGGCATCCCGGTCACCCTCGTCTCCTCCCGCGACCGGGTCCTGCCCGGCGAGGACGCCGACGCGGCCAAGGTCCTCGAGGAGGTGCTCACTCGGCGCGGGATGACCGTGCTCGCCCGGTCGCGGATGGAGTCGGTCGCCCGCGACGGCGACGTCGTCACGGTGACGCTGACCGACGGCCGAACGGTCCAGGGGTCGCACTGCATCCTGGCGCTCGGCTCGGTGCCCAACACCGGCGATCTCGGCCTCGAGGACGCAGGTGTGGTCCTCAAGGACGACGGGTTCGTCAACGTCGACCGGGTTTCGCGCACCTCGGCCCGCGGTGTGTACGCAGCCGGCGACTGCACCGGGGTCCTGATGCTGGCCTCCGTCGCGGCGATGCAGGGCCGGATCGCGATGTGGCACTTCCTCGGCGACGCGGTGAAGCCCCTCGACCAGAAGCTCGTCTCCTCCAACGTGTTCACCGCCCCCGAGATCGCGACCGTGGGCTGGTCGCAGCAGGCCGTCGACGCCGGCGAGATCCAGGCCGAGGTGGTGACGCTGCCGCTCTCGGGCAACCCGCGGGCAAAGATGCAGGGCGTCCGGGACGGTTTCGTGAAGCTGTTCTGCCGCCCAGGCACCGGAATCGTGGTCGGCGGTGTCATCGTCGGGCCGCGGGCAAGCGAGCTCATCCATCCGGTGTCCATCGCCGTGGCCGAGTCGCTCACCGCCGACCAGCTGGCCCAGGCGTTCACCGTGTATCCCTCGATGAGCGGCTCGGTCGCGGAGGCTGCTCGACGGCTGCACCGCGTTTGACCTGCAGATCTTCCGGCCGATAACGGTCGGGTAACGATGAATGCCGGGTATTCCCACGGGGACCGGAACGTTGTCGGATGCCGAGTGGCGCGTACTTCACGCGTGGGATCCAAGGACGGGTCTCGTGTACAAGCACCTCGGAGGCATTGAATGCAACGGAAGAAACTGGCCGCCCTGGCGACCGCGACCTTGGCAGCGGCGGCCCTGACACTGCCTCTCACCGCATCTCAGGTGAGCGCCGCACCCGGATCGGCAACGGTCGCCGCGACCGCGGCGCCGGACCGGGACGGCCACGACCACCCTGGCAGCGACAACCTCCGCCAGCCGTGGCAGAAGAAGTACGACGCCTTGCGCAAGGCCGCGGTCGAGAAGCGGCTCCGCTCCGGCAGCGACGCGAAGGTACAGCGGGTCGCGAAGGGCCAATATGCCCAGTCGGCCCAGGTCGGCAACGAGCGGGTTTTCGTGATCCTCGCCGAGTTCGGTGACACCACGCACTCGGCGTTCCCTGACGGCGGCTCCGACGCGACGACCTTCGACGGCCCGATGCACAACGCGATCCCCCAACCGGACCGGAGCGTCGACAACTCGACGCTCTGGAAGGCCGACTACAACAAGGCCCATTACGAGAACATGTACTTCAACCGCCTGGACACGTTCTTCAAGGACCAGTCCAGCGGCAAGTACCGGATCAACGGTGACGTCACCGAGTGGGTGAAGGTGCCCTTCAACGAGGCGCGCTACGGCCGCGACACCTGTGGCTCCATCGTCTGCAACAACACCTGGTTCCTGCTCCGCGACGGCCTGGCCCAGTGGACCCAGGACCGGCTGGACGCCGGCGACACCATGGCCGAGATCCAGGACTACCTGAAGACCTTCGACGAGCTGGACCGCTACGACTTCGACGACGACGGGAACTTCAAGGAGCCCGACGGCTACATCGACCACATGCAGATCGTGCACGCGGGCGGCGACCAGTCCGACGGCGACCCGACGTACGGCAGCGACGCAATCTGGGCGCACCGCTGGTACGCGCAGATCAACCCGCGGTTCACCTCCGGCCCGGGCGGCGGCGCCCAGCTCGGCGGCATCGAGATCGGCGAGGGCGGTCCGTCCGACGGCGGGGCGGTGCAGATCCCTGACAACCCGACCGGCGTGTGGATCGGTGACTACACCATCCAGCCCGAGAACGGCGGCCTCAGCGTGTTCGCGCACGAGTACGTCCACGACCTCGGACTGCCCGACCTCTACGACACCTCCGGCAACACCGGTGGCGCCGAGAACAGCACGCGTTGGTGGTCGCTGATGAGCCAGTCGCGGGGCACCAACCCGGGCGATCCCGGCATCGGCGACCGGCCGATGCCGCTCGGCGCCTGGGACAAGTTCCAGCTCGGCTGGCTGGAGGCCGCCATCGTGCAACCCGGCAAGTCCAGGACGGTCAAGCTGCGTCCTGGCCAGACGAAGGGCAAGAAGCCCAACGGCATCGTGGTCCGGCTGCCCGACAAGAAGATCCGGCAGAACCTGGGCGCACCGTGCGCCGATGACTGCGGCGAGCGCTACTTCTACAGCGACAAGGGCAACGACCTCGACAACAACATGAAGCGCGCGGTCGACGGTGGCGGAGCGCTCACCGCCAAGGTGAAGTACGAGATCGAGGACGGCTGGGACTACGCGTTCCTCGAGGTGTCGAGCGACAACGGCGCTTCCTGGACGCAGATCGACACCTCGGAGAACTACGACGGTGAGGACCAGAGCGGCTACGACCCCAACGATGTCGGGATCTCCGGCAACACCGAGGGCGAGTGGGTCGACCTGACCGCGGCGGTGCCCGAGGGCACCAACCAGATCCGGTGGCGCTACATCACCGACGGTGCGTTCGTCCTCGACGGGTTCCAGCTCGACAACATCACTCTGGATGGCACCAGCATCGGCACGGCCGAGACCGAGGACGAGGGCTGGACCTACCGGGGCTTCATGAACACCGGTGGCAACGACCTGGTGCCGTACACGAATGCATACTTCGTGGACAACCGGTCGGTGCACAAGGGCTATGACAAGCCGCTCAGCCACCTGTACAACTTCGGTTTCACCGGTGAGCTGGCCGACAAGGTGGAGTTCTTCCACTACAACCCCGGTGCGCTGATCTCCTACTGGGACGCGTCGTACACCGACAACAACGTCGGTGACCACCCGGGTCACGGAGAGGTCCTCCCGGTCGACGTCAACCCCGGCTTCGTGCACACGCCCGACGGAGCACTCATGCGGCCCGGCTTCGCCAGCTACGACGCCGCGCTCTCCGACAGGTCGAGCAAGAAGCAGACGATCCGCTTCCAGGGGCAGAAGTTCACGCTCCCCGCGCGGAGGGCGGTGAGGGTGTTCGACGACACCCGGCGCTACTGGTCCGACAGTGACCAGCACGGCGCCGGTGAGCACCTCGGCCACTACCAGCCCGGCTGGTACAGCGTCGACGTGCCGCGGACCGGAACCACGATCCGCGTCATCAAGACCCGCAAGAACGGCGTGATGTGGATCAAGGTGAACTGACCCGAAAATGAAGGATCGGGCCCCGTCGACACGTACCGTCGACGGGGCCCGAACCTTTCGTCCCTCGGAGATCCGACATGCTGCGCCGCCTGCTCGCCTTCCTGACCGCTGTCGCACTGACCCTCGTGGCGGCGCCGGCAGCCGCCGGCGACACCTGGTCGGTGCCCGGCAAGGCCTCGATCACGATCAAGGGCCACGGCTACGGGCACGGCCACGGCATGTCGCAGTACGGCGCCGAGGGCGCGGCTCGCAAGGGGCTGACGCACCGGCAGATCCTGCGCTTCTACTACCCGGGCACCCGGGTCGGCGAGATCGGTGGCGGGGTGACCGTGCTGATCACCGGCGACACCACCGACGACCTGGTGGTGAAGGCCCGGTCCGGCCTGACGATTCGAGACAGCGCGCGCGGCGGCAAGGTGACGCTGCCGGACAAGGGCGCGTCGCTGTGGCGGGTCTTCGTGACTGCCGGCGGGGTCGACCGGGTGTCCTACTTCACGGACCGATGGCGCACCTGGCGTGACCTGAAGGGCTACGGCGAGTTCGCCGCCGCCGGCGCACCCGTGACGCTGGTAACGCCCAGCGCTCGGGTGAAGTACCGAGGGCGACTGCGCGCCGTACCCGCCACGAAGGGCTCGCCGGCGCGGGACACCGTCAACGCGACCTCACTGGAGAACTACGTGAAGGGCGTGGTGCCGCGAGAGGTGCCGGCGACCTGGCACCCCGAGGCGGTCCGGGCGCAGGCCGTGGCGGCCCGCACCTACGCGTCGTACGAGCGGGCGCACCCGCTCACCTCGCGCTACCAGATCTGCGACACCACCGCGTGCCAGGTCTACGGCGGGGTGACCTCCGAGCACCCCGCGTCCAACCGGGCCGTGGACGCGACCCGCGGCGAGATCCGCACACATCGGGGCGAGCCGGCGTTCACTCAGTTTTCCTCGAGCAACGGTGGCTGGGCCTCAGAAGGGTCGATGCCGTACCTGCCCGCCAAGGCCGATCCGTACGACGGCTGGGCCGGCAATCCCAACCACAACTGGTCGACCAAGGTCACCGACACCCGAATCGAGAACGCGTTCCCCCAGATCGGCAATCTGCGCCGGATCGCGGTCACGCGCCGGGACGGTAACGGCCAGTGGGGCGGTCGCGTCCTGTCGATCCGGCTGCTGGGCGCGGATGCGTCGGTCACCGTCTCCGGCGCCACCTTCCGGTCGAGGTTCGGGCTCAAGTCGGAGTGGGTGAGCTTCGAGGTCCGCAAGCGCTAGCCGACGCCCTCGTCGAAGATCCGCCAAGGATGGCCGGGCGCGTCGCGCACCAACAGGTAGCCCCATACCTTCGTCTGCTCGAACCTGACACTGACGTTCATCACCTGTTGTCCGCGGTCATGCCCTGACCAGTGCGGCTGCTCGCGGAAGACCGCCGCCACACGTACCTCGTCGTGTCCATCCGCGTTCTTGCACCCGTCGCCCAACCACCGGGAACCGGGCGTCACCAGCTCCGCCACCGTGGCGCAGTCGTGCGCTTCCATGGCCTCCAGGTAGGCCATCACGACCTCTTCGGCAGGAGCGCCGTCCGCGGGTACGGGCACCTCGCGGACCGGAAGCGGCGGATGGGCGGCGAAAGCCGCGACCCCCAGCAGCGCGACCAGCGCCAGCGCCAGCGCGGCCCAGGCCAGGGCGAATCGTGGTCGTCCTGTCGTCATGGCGCGCCTCCCCGAGAGTCGGTTCGCAGGAGGAGACTCGCCAACAGGACGAAAAGTTGTGAAACACCGGGAGAAATGTCCGATCGTCCACTTCGGAAAGCTTGGACAACCTGGCCGGACATCACACCTAGGCGAGCACCAGCACCAGGTCTCCACCCTCGACCGACTGCGGTCCCCTGATCGCGAGCCGTTCGACGGTGCCGTCCACCGGGGCGGTGATCGACGCCTCCATCTTCATCGCCTCGATCGTGGCCACCGTGTCGCCGGCGGTGACCGTGTCACCCTCGGCGACCGAGATGGTCACCACGCCCTGGAACGGTGCGGCGACCTGGCCCGGCTGTGCCGAGTCGGCCTTCTCGGCGGCCGCGACCTCGGCGGCGATGCTGGTGTCGCGGACCGCGATCGGGCGGAGCTGACCGTTGATGGTGGCCATCACGCTCCGGTAGCCGCGCTCGTCGGGCTCGCTGATCGCCTGGAGGCCGAGCAACAGTGTCTTGCCCTCGTCCAGGGCGACCTCGTGCTCGTCGCCCTGCCGGAGCCCGTAGAGGTAGTCGAGGGTGGGTAGCACCGACACGTCGCCGTAGGTCTCGCGGGCCTCGATGAAGTCCCGCGTGGGTCCGGGGAACAGCAGCTCGTTGAGCGTGCGGCGGCGGGTCGCTGAGCTGCCGGCCAGACCGTCGCGCTGTGCGTCGGTGAGCTCCTCGGTAGGCGCCTGCCAGGACCGTCCTTCCAGGGCCCGGCTGCGGAACGGCTCGGGCCAGCCACCGGGAGGATCGCCGAGCTCACCGTTGAGGAAGCCGATGACCGAGTCAGGGATGTCGAACTTCCCAGGGTCCTCCGCGAACGCGGCCGGGTCGGCGCCGACGCCCACCAGCGCGAGCGCCAGGTCGCCGACGACCTTCGAGGAGGGCGTGACCTTCACGATGTTGCCGAGGATGTCGTTGGCCGCGGCGTACATGTCCTCGACCTCCTCGAACTTCTCCCCGAGCCCGAGGGCGATCGCCTGCTGGCGCAGGTTGGACAGCTGGCCGCCCGGGATCTCGTGCCGGTAGACCCGGCCGGTGGGGGACGGCAGTCCGGACTCGAACGGCGCGTAGACCCGGCGAGTGGCCTCCCAGTAGGGCTCCAGCGAGTTCACGGCGGCCAGCGAAAGGCCGGTCTCCCGGTCGGAGTGGTCGGTGGCGGACACCAGCGCCGAGAGCGGGGGTTGCGACGTGGTGCCGGCCATCGCTGCGCAGGCGGCGTCGACGGCGTCCACCCCGGCGTCGATCGCGGCCAGCAGGGTGCCGAGCTGGCCACCCGGGGTGTCGTGGGTGTGCAGGTGCAGTGGCAGGTCGAAGCGCTCCCGCAGTGCGGTCACCAGCCGCCGAGCGGCGGGGGCGCGAAGGAGTCCCGCCATGTCCTTGATCGCGAGCACGTGCGCTCCGGCGTCGACGATTCGCTCGGCGAGCGCCAGGTAGTAGTCCAGCGTGTAGAGCTTCTCGTCGGGGTCGGAGAGGTCGCCGGTGTAGCACAGCGCGACCTCGGCCACCCCCCGGTCGGTGCCCCGCACCGCCTCGATCGCCGGCCGCATCTGCTCGACGTCGTTGAGGGCGTCGAAGATCCGGAACACGTCGATCCCGGTCTCCGCCGCTTCCTGCACGAACGCTGTCGTCACATCGGTGGGGTACGGCGTGTAGCCGACCGTGTTCCGCCCGCGGAGCAGCATCTGCAGGCACACGTTGGGCACCGCCTGGCGCAGCGCGGCGAGGCGCTCCCAGGGGTCCTCGCCGAGGAACCGCAGCGCGACGTCGTACGTCGCCCCGCCCCAGCACTCGAGCGACCACAGCTGAGGGGTGGTCCGGGCGACGTGGCCCGCCACGGCCAGCAGGTCCGTGGTGCGCACTCGGGTGGCGAGCAGCGACTGGTGGGCGTCCCGGAAGGTCGTGTCGGTGACCGCGACCAGGTCCTGGACCCGCAGCAGGCGGGCGAACTCCTCCGGCCCCACCTCGAGCAGCAGCTGGCGGGTGCCGTGGGGTGCTGGCACGTCCAGGTTCACTTCGGGCAGCTTCGTGCGTGGGTCGACGCTCACCGGGGCGGCACCGTGGGGCTGGTTGACGGTCACGTCGGCCAGGTAGTTCAGCAGCTTGGTGCCGCGGTCCGCCTGGCCGCGGGCCTGCAGGAGCTGTGGATGGGTCTCGATGAACGACGTGGTCACGCGGCCGGCCACGAAGTCGGGGTCCTCCAGGACGGCCTGCAGGAACGCGATGTTGGTCGTCACGCCCCGGATCCGGAACTCCGCCACCGCCCGCCGGGCCTTCTCGACGGCCAGCTCGTGGGTCCGGCCGCGGCAGGTGAGCTTGGCCAGCATCGAGTCGAAGTGCGCGGAGACCTCCGCGCCGGTGTACGTCGTACCACCGTCGAGGCGGACGCCCGGCCCGCCGGGGGAGCGGTACGTCGTGATCTTGCCGGTGTCTGGACGGAAGCTGTTGGCCGGGTCCTCGGTCGTGATCCGGCACTGCAGCGCCGCGCCCCGAAGGCTGATGGAGTCCTGGGACAGCCCGAGGTCGGCGAGCGTGTCGCCGGCCGCGATCCGCAGCTGCGACTGCACCAGGTCGACGTCGGTCACCTCTTCGGTCACCGTGTGCTCGACCTGGATCCGCGGGTTCATCTCGATGAACACGTGCCGTCCCTCGGGGTCGACGAGGAACTCGACGGTGCCGGCGTTGCGGTAGCCGATCTGCTGGGCGAACCGCACCGCGTCGGCGCACATCCGATCCCGGAGCTCGGGATCGAGATGGGGCGCGGGCGCGATCTCGATCACCTTCTGGTGCCGCCGCTGCACCGAGCAGTCGCGCTCGAAGAGGTGGATCACGTTGCCCTCGGCGTCGGCCAGGATCTGCACCTCGATGTGCCGCGGCTCGTCGACCGCCTGCTCGATGAACACCGTCGGGTCCCCGAACGCGCCCTCCGCCTCGCGCATGCAGGTCTCCACCGCCTCCCGCAGCTTCGACCGGTCGTCGACCCGGCGCATCCCGCGGCCGCCGCCGCCCGCGACCGCCTTCACGAACAGCGGGGTCGGCAGGTCCTCTGCCGCCGCCACGAGGGCGTCGACGTCGGTCGAGGGCTCGATCGACGCCAGGGTCGGTACGTCGGCAGCCGCGGCCGCGGCGATCGCGCGGGCCTTGTTGCCGGTCAGCGTCAACACCTCCGCCGTTGGCCCGACGAACGTGATTCCGGCGTTGGCGCAGGCCTCCGCGAGGTCGGGGTTCTCCGAGAGGAAGCCGTAGCCCGGGTAGACCGCGTCCGCTCCGGCGCGCAGCGCGACGTCGACGATCGCGTCCGGATCGAGGTAGGCCCGGACCGGGTGTCCGCGCTCGCCGATCTCGTAGGCCTCGTCGGCCTTCAGGCGGTGCTCCGACCACCGGTCCTCGTGGGGGAAGACCGCGACGGTACGCGCTCCCACCTCGTAGGCAGCCCGGAAGGCCCGGACCGCGATCTCACCTCTGTTGGCCACGAGCACCTTGGAGAACATGGGAGGACGCTAGTCCGGTCGCTGGTGTCTCGATACCCGCCCACGACCTCGCAAGCTCAGTGGGAGCCGGTCACTCGATAACCGAAGCCCTGTATCAGGGCGGGGCTGGCACGGTCGACCAGGTCGACGGCCCGCTGCTCCGGCACGTCCAGCAAGGTGACCGCCTGGCGACCGCCGGCCGTGGTCGCGACCAGCGTGGTCAGGCCGGCCCGGCGCTGGAACCAGGTGCTCCGGAAGGTCCAGCCGATGACGTGCTCGATCTCCAGCGCCTCGCGTCGGCGGTTCAGGCTGCCGGACCGCGCCACGACGTACCCGTCCGCGAGCGCGTGCCCGAGTGACCGCACCCGGTCCGACGCCAGGACCAGCGCGATCAGGGCAACACCGGCCGGGACCACCAGAAGCCACCACGACCAGTCGGCAGCGACGATCACGACGGCGGCCGCGCCGAGCGCGGTCAGGGCCGGGCCGAGGGCGCGGGTGTAGCGGCGGCGCGCAGCGGCGGGGCCGTGGTCGATGAGGTCGCTGGTGGCCGGGGTATCCGTGCCGAGCACCTGGCCGGCGACGCGGACCACCTCTGCGCGCGGAGCGGGCGGTGCGAGCACGGAGCTGCCCGCCTCGGATCCGAGTCCGGTCACGATGGCTGAGAGTCGGGCCGCGCCGGCCAGCCGCAGCCCGATCGGCTCGCCGATGCTGACGCCGGCGAGCCGGCCGTCGTCGATGCTGGTCTCCCTCGTGGTGAGCAGCCCGCGCGACAGGTGCCAGGAGCCGGGCGTGTGGGACAGCCGGAAGTCCCAGTTGGTCACCAGGTAGCCCGCGACCGACAGCACCGCGACGCCGACCAGCAGCCCGACCGCCCCCACGACCACGGCGACCCACACCGGGATGCCCAGTGACCAGTCCCGCGCGTCGACGTCCGAGAACGCGCCGAGCTCGCTGAGCAGCTGCGCCCCACCACCGACGAGGCCGGCGGTGATCACCGCTCCGCTACTCGTCAGCGGTGCGAACCGCGCCCATCCCGGGTCCAGGCGCAGGGCCATCCGCTCCTCTGGCGGCGCCGGCGCCTCGGCGTCGTCATCGGGTGTGGACGGCGCCACGTGCAGGAGCTCGGCGCGCAGACCGCGCGCTCGCTCGGCCGGGAGCCCGTCCAGGTCGAGCCGCTCGTCGGAGTCGGTGGACGCGGTGCCGGTGCCGATCCGCACGGTCGCCAAACCCAGGATCCGGTGGATCAGCGAGGCCGTGACGTCGACGGTGCGCACCCGGTCGAGCGGGGTCGACAGGACATGCCGGTTGAGCAGCCCGCGGCGCAGCTCCACCCGCCCCTGGCTGAACCGGTACCGCGTCGTGAGGTAGCGCATCAGGCCGACAGCGACCGGGATCAGTACGCCGAGGTACTGCCATGGCCCGCCGCCGGACGCCGTACCCGCCACGAACAGGCCGAGCAGCACCGGCAGGAACCGGATCACCTCGCGGACCGGGTGGACCAGGAGCATCCGGGGGTCGAGCCGTTGCCACTCCGCGTCCCTGACCAGCTCGGTCACGTGCGGATGGTGACCTCGCAGCCCGCCCGCGATGTCTTCGTCGCCGGGCGGCGAATGATCGCTGCGGCCGGACGCTTCGGTCACGTGCGGATGGTGACCTCGCAGCCCGCCCGCGATGTCTTCGTCGCCGGGCGGCGAATGATCGCTGCGGCCGGACGCTTCGGTCACGTGCGGATGGTGACCTCGCAGCCCGCCCGCGATGTCTTCGTCGCCGGGCGGCGAACGATCGCTGCGGCCGGACGCGTCGGTCACGTGGCGTCGCCCTCGACGGCGTCCGCCTTGATGGTCAGCTCGTCCACCAGCTGCTGCGCGAGCGCCTTGTCCAGACCCTCGATCGTGAGCGCTCCGGCCGCCGATGCCGTGGTCACGGTCACCGTCGCCAGGCCGAAGAGCCGGGACAGCGCCCCCTCGGCGTAGTCGACGGTCTGGATCCGCGACATCGGCGCGATCCGGCGCTCGCGCGCCCACCACCCGGTCTGGGTGTAGACCGCGCTCTCGGAGACCTCCCAGCGATGCACGAGGTACCGCCAACGCGGGACGACCACGGCGTACCCCAGAACGAGCACGCCGGCGGCGCCGACCAGCCACCAACGCGCGGGAATGGACTCCCAGGCGATGGCGGCGCCGACCAGGATCGCCATCGTCACCAGGCCCTCGGCCAGGCAGCCGACCAGCCACATCGACCGGGCCCGCGGGCTGACCCGCTCCCTCGGTTCACGCAGCTCGGTGCTCACGCGCCGACGCTACCCGGCGGGTGGCGGGGAGGCTCAGTCCTTGATCTCGCACACGACGGCGCCGTTGGTGACGGTTTCGCCGACCTCGGCCTGGAGACCGGTGACGGTCCCGGCCTTGTGCGCCTTGAGCGGCTGCTCCATCTTCATCGCCTCGATGACCACGACGGTGTCGCCCTCGGCGACGGTCTGGCCCTCCTCGACGACGACCTTCACTACCGTGCCCTGCATCGGGCTGGTCACGGCGTCACCGCTGGCGGCCGCGCCCGACTTCTTGCCGGCCCTGCGCTTGGGCTTGCTGGCGGACCCACTGGCGGCGATCCCGCCGAGGCCCGCCGGTAGCACGACCTCGAGCCTCCGGCCGCCGACCTCGACGACCACGGTCTGGCGCTCGCCGGGCTCGTCGGCCTCGGCCGACTCGCCGCCGTAGGGCTCGATCTGGTTGTCGAAGTCGGTCTCGATCCACTGGGTGTAGACGCTGAACGTCTCGCCGTCTCCGATGAACGCCGGGTCGTCGACAACGGCGCGGTGGAAGGGGATGACCGTCGGCATGCCGTCGACCACGAACTCGTCGAGAGCGCGACGCGAGCGCTCCAGCGCCTGAGTGCGGTCGCGGCCGGTGACGATCAGCTTGGCGATCAGCGAGTCGAACGCCCCGGGGATGGTCTCGCCGTTCTCGTAGCCGCCATCGAGACGGACGCCCGGTCCGCTCGGAGGGCTCCACGCCGACAGGGTGCCGGGGGCCGGCATGAAGTTGCGGCCGCCGTCCTCGGCATTGATCCGGTACTCGATGGAGTGGCCGCGGATCTCCGGGTCGTCGTAGCCGAGCTCCTCGCCGGCCGCGATCCGGAACATCTCGCGCACCAGGTCGATCCCGGTGACCTCCTCCGAGACGCAGTGCTCGACCTGGAGGCGGGTGTTGACCTCGAGGAAGGAGATCGTGCCGTCCTGGGCCACCAGGAACTCGCAAGTGCCGGCGCCGTAGTAGCCCGCCTCCCGCAGGATGCGCTTGGAGGACTCGTAGAGCTCGGTGGTCTGTGCCTCGCTGAGGAACGGCGCCGGGGCCTCCTCGACCAGCTTCTGGTTGCGGCGCTGCAGCGAACAGTCGCGGGTGGAGACCACCACGACATTGCCGTGCTGGTCGGCCAGGCACTGGGTCTCGACGTGGCGCGGCTTGTCGAGGAACTTCTCGACGAGGCACTCGCCGCGGCCGAACGCGCTGACCGCCTCACGGACCGCGGACTCGTAGGCGTCCGGGATCTCCTCGAGCGTGCGTGCGACCTTCAGCCCGCGGCCACCGCCGCCGAACACGGCCTTGATCGCGACCGGCAGCCCGTTCTCCTTCGCGAACTCGACAACCTCGCCGGCGTCCTTGACAGGGTCTTTGGTACCGGGGGCGAGAGGGGCGTTCGCCTTGTCCGCGATGTGTTTGGCCTTGGCCTTGTCGCCGAGCGCCTCGATCGCCGACGGCGGCGGCCCGATCCAGGTGAGCCCTGCGTCGATGACCGCCTGTGCGAACTCCGCGTTCTCGGCGAGGAAGCCGTAGCCGGGGTGCACGGAGTCGGCGCCGGCCTTCTCGGCGACGGCGATGATCTTGGCGATGTCGAGGTAGGAGTCCGCCGGGGTGGCGCCGCCCAGCGAGTGCGCTTCGTCTGCCACCCGCACGAAGACGGCGTCGCGGTCCGGCTCGGCGTACACCGCCACGCTGCCGATGCCGGCGTCCTTGCAGGCCCGGATCACGCGGACCGCGATCTCGCCGCGGTTGGCGACGAGGACCTTCTTCAGGGACTTGACGTCGGGCACTGGCACTCCTGGACTTGGCTCGATCTTCGCCGGGGCAGGGTATCGCTCGTCGGATCCATCCCCGCTCCCGGCTCGTCACCGTGGACTTGGTTTCGAGACAGCGTGCCCGGTCCCTCGCTTCGCTCGTGCCCGGCCAACCCCCTCAACCTGCGCCTTGACCCCGCCCCTCGCGAGCTCGGTGCCGGCGACGCATATGCTTGCCCGCCGTGGCTCCTTCGCACTACAGCCAACAGCGCAAAGGCTTCTGGCACGAACCCGAAGGCACGCCTACCTCGGAGTCGATCGCCCTGGAGACCTGGGCGCGGGCGGCCCGGGACGTTCTGGTCCGCACCGCCGCGTCGTACCACGCCGTGGTCCGTGAGTCGGACCTCGCCGAGGAGCTGATGGCGAGCACCGATATCCGCACCACCCGGCACCACGACCTGTGGCTGCCGAAGGTGCTCGGCCCCGTCTCGGTGTTCTGCGAGCGGATGGGCGAGCCGAACCTGGTCGCGCTGGTCGTGGGCACCAGCGACGATCTGGTGGCGGCGCGAGAGCGACTCGAGTGCTACCAATGGGCGGGCTCGGCACCCGCCGACGGGGGAGTGCCGGCGCAGCTGCCGGGTACGGCGCCGAAGCGGCAGGCCCGCACGCGCGCGGCCGCGACCAGACGGGCCAGCACTCCGGCCGCCAAGCCACGGGTCGCGAAGACGGACCGGCCGGTCGCGGTCTGCCCGACCTGCTTCATGGCGTTGCCCGCGACCGGGGTCTGCGACAACTGCGACTAGTGCCCGGCGCCGGTTCGGCCTGCGGTCACGTAGGTCTCCGTGAAGCCTTCCTTCAGCGATCGGGGTGTCCAGCCGAGCTCTCGCTGCGCCTTGGCGTTGTCGGCGTAGTAGGTGGAGGTGGAGGCCAGCATCGCCTCGCGGGTCTGGTCCTGGGGCAGCTTGAACACCATTTCCAACGCGCCGTTCATCCGAGCCGCGGTCCGGACCAGCCATCGGGGGATGAACAGCGGCTTCTTCCCGCCGGTCATCGTGGCGAGAGTGGTCAGCGCCTCTTGGAACGTCGCCGCCTCACCGGTCAGGTGGTAGCTCTCGCCCGGCACGCCTTTCTCCATCGCGAGCAGGTGTCCCGTCGCCACGTCGTCGACATGGACCCAGCAGGCTCCGCCACCCTTGGGGCCGGGGGTGAACTTGCCAGCCGTCACCCGACGGCTGATCTCGCCCATGGTGCTGGTGTCGCCCGGGCCGTAGATGACGCTCGGCTGCACCATCACCACGGGCAGCCCGCGCTCGGAGTACTCGAGGGCGACATCGTGAGCGAGCCCCTTGGTCTTGTCGTACTCCGTCACGTGCTTTCCGGTGAACCGGTAGGTCTCGTCGACCACCTCGCCGTGGGTGTCGGAGTACAGCGCGACCGTGCTCGTATAGACCGTGCGCACCCCGGCCTTGTGCGCTGCCTCGAGGGCGTTCCGGGTCCCCTGCACGTTGACCGCGCGCAGCATGTCCTTCTCGCGACGGCCGAACTTGAACCAGCCGGCCACGTGGAAGAACCCGTCGGCGCCGTCGAGCAGCCGGTCCAGCGCGGCCTCGTCGTCGAGGCCACCCGGCACCAGCGTGACCCCGAGGTCGCTCAGGTCGGTGGCGGCATCCGGCGTGCGGACCAGGGCAACCACCTCGTGGCCGCCGTCGATCAGCATGCGGGCAATGACCCCGCCGAGGAATCCGGTGGCGCCGGTCATCGCGTATCGCCCAGTTGTCAGCACCGGGACATGGTGGCACTACGCCCGGCTGGTTAACGAACGCTAACCGATCGGGTCTAGCATGGGCGGATGACTTACGAGCTGTCCCGTGAGCACGAGGAGTTCCGCCGCAGCGTCCGCGAGTTCGCGGAGGCCGAGATCGCGCCGTACGCCGCGCAGTGGGACCGCGAGCACCACTTCCCGGTCGACGTCGTCCAGAAGATGGGCAAGCTCGGGCTGATGGGCCTCACCGCACCGGAGGAGTACGGCGGCGCCGGCGAGGACGGCGACTTCACCAGCCTGTGCGTGGCGATCGAGGAGCTCGGTCGGGTCGACCAGTCGATGGGCATCACCCTGGAGGCCGCCGTCGGGCTCGGCATCAACCCGATCCAGACCTACGGCACGAAGGAGCAGCAGGACAACTGGCTGCCCGACCTGGTGTCCGGGCAGCGGCTGGCCGGATTCGGGCTGACGGAGCCGGGAGCCGGCTCGGACGCCGGGGCCACCGCGACGAAGGCGGAGCTGCACGACGGCGAATGGGTCGTCAACGGCGCCAAGCAGTTCATCACCAACTCCGGCTCCGAGATCACGTCGTGCGTCACGGTGACCGCGCGCACCGGTGTCAGCGAGGCGGGCAAGCCGGAGATCTCCGCGATCATCCTGCCGAGCGGCACTCCGGGGTTCACCGCCGAGAAGTCCTACGACAAGCTCGGCTGGCACGCCACGGACACCCACCCCCTGAGCTTCGAGGACGCCCGGGTGCCGGAGGGCAACCTGCTCGGCGAGCGGGGTCGCGGGTACGCGCAGTTCCTCGCGATCCTCGACGATGGCCGCGTGGCCATCGCCGCGCTGGCGGTGGGCTGCATCCAGGCCTGCGTCGAGATGTGCGTGGAGTACGCCGGCGAGCGACAGACCATGGGCGGACCGATCGGGCGCAAGCAGGGCGTGGCCTTCCAGATCGCCGACCTCGAGGTGATGCTCGAGGCGAGCCGGCTGCTCGTCTACAAGGCTGCCGCCATGAAGGACGCCGGTGCTCCCGTCAAGGACTTCAAGCATGCAGCGTCGATCGCCAAGCTCTACGCCACCGAGTCCGCGGTCACCGCGACCCGGATCGCCACCCAGGTCTTCGGCGGCTACGGCTTCATGGAGGAGTACGCCGTGACCCGCTTCTACCGGGACGCGAAAGTTCTCGAAATCGGCGAAGGAACCTCCGAGGTGCAACGTATGCTCATCGCCCGCGGGCTGGGACTGCCCGTCGAGTAGGGAGTCCGACATGAGGCGAGCAGGGTCCGCTGGTGCGGCGGTGGTGGTGCTGGCGCTCGCGCTGGCCGGCTGTGGCGACGACGACGATGACGGCGGTTCCGACGCGTCTGAGAAGAGCGGGCTCGAGACCGACGCCGCTGCACTCGTGAGCTGTCTCGGCGACGCCGATGTCGAGGCCGAGGTCAACCCGAACACGGCGTTCCAGGTCGAGTCCGAGCACATCGGCGTGGAGGCGACGGACCTGCCGTCGGACCTGCTGCTCTTCGACAGCGGGTCCGGGACCCTGTCCGGGGTGAACCTATGGATCTTCGAGTCGGAGGCGGACGCCGAAGAGGGCTACTTCCCGATCACCCTCGAGAAGGAGGACGACGACCGGAGCTGGCTCGACGGGCGGGTTGTCGTGAACTGGTACTACCCCGTCAACCGGGAGGCCGCACAGGCGGTTGCGGTCGACGACTGCGTCGCCCAGCTCAACGAGTAGCCCAGAGGTCCGTCCATCGGTGGCCCAGCTCGGCCACCAGCTCCCGCAGCAGCGGGAGGCTGACGCCGACGACGGTGTGGTGGTCGCCCTCGATCCCGGAGACGAACGCGCCGCCCAGCCCGTCGATCGTGAACGCGCCGGCGACGTGCAGCGGCTCGCCGCTGGCGACGTACGCCGCGATCTCGTCGTCGTCGATGTCGGCGAAGTGCACCACTGTGGACGCCGTGGCGGCGGCCGTGCGTCCGTCGCCCGTGTCGCGCAGGCAGTGACCGGAGTGCAGGACGCCGCTGCGCCCGCGCATCTGCCGCCAGCGAGCGGTGGCCTGCTCGGCATCGTCGGGCTTGCCCAGGGCTTCGTCGTCGAGCTCGAGCACCGAGTCGCAGCCGAGCACCAGCGCACCCGGCGGTAGGTCGTCGCGTCTCGCGACGGCCGCGCACTTGAGCTCGGCGAGCTGCAGGGCCAGCTCGGCCGGTGGGAGTCCGTCGAGCTGGGACTCATCGACCCCGGAGACGATCACCACCGGCTCGACGCCTGCTGAGCGCAGGGTGGCCAGCCGGGCCGGGGAGGCCGAGGCCAGGACGAGCTGGGTCACTTGGCGGCCCGCTCGAGAGTGTCACCGAGCGTGCACTGGGACAGCGCGTCTAGCCCGGGGGAGTCTCCGACATGTTCCGGCGCGCGCATCGAGAGCAGCACATTGATCAGCATCCCGTGGGCGATGAAGTCGCGGCAGCTGTCGTCGTCCCAGCCGGTGCGCCGGATCGTCCGGAAGATCTCGGCCATGCACTCCCGGCTGATCGCGGCGATCTCGTCGACACCTCCGGCCGAGTATCCGTGCATCATGATCTGCAGCAGGTCGCGGTCGCCGAGCAGGTTCGTGTACGCCATCCCGAGCCGGGCCGCGTCGTCCTCGCTCTGCGGGTCGAACTCGCCCTCGTCGAGCACCGCCTCGAACGCGAGCCGGATCCGATCGGTGGCCCGGCCGAACACCTGCAGGAACAGTTCGAGCTTGGTGCCGAACGTGCGGACGACGTACGGCTGCGAGATGCCGGCCTCCCGGGCCACGGCGTCGGTGCTGGTCCCGTGGTAGCCACCGCGCCCGAAGGCGCGCGTGGCGGCGTCGAGCAATTGCTCTCGACGCTCGTCGGCGGGCATCCGGGTGGCGGGGGAGGCATTCATGGTTGACATGTTATCAGTCGATTACTTATGGTTGTGGCACAAGTAATCATTCAATGCCAACAAGGAGCAGTCATGACCGCCGTGGTCGAAGCACCCCCGGCCGAACAGGCCCCCTCTCGCGCGACTCGGCGCATTCCCCCGTGGCTGGCGATCCTGGCGGCGTCCCTGCCGATGTTCATGGCCACCCTCGACAACCTGGTGCTGACCACCGCACTCCCCGTGGTCCGGGCCGACCTCGGCGCGTCGGTGGGGGAGCTGTCCTGGTTCGTGAACGCCTACACGCTCACCTTCGCGACGTTCATGCTCCCGGCGGCCACCCTCGGCGATCGGCTGGGCCGCCGCCGGGTGATGCTCTCCGGCGTCGTCCTCTTCACGCTGGCCTCGATCGCCGCCGCCCTGAGCACCTCAGCGGACGCGCTGATTGCGGCTCGCGCGGTCCAGGGCCTCGGCGCCGCGGCGATCATGCCGCTCTCGCTGAGCCTCCTGGCTTCGGCCGTCCCCGCTAACAAGCGGGCCGTCGCCATCGGCATCTGGGGCGGCGTCTCCGGCCTCGGTGTCGCTCTCGGACCTGTCATCGGCGGTGCGGTCGTCGACGGCGTGAACTGGCAGGCGATCTTCTGGCTGAACGTGCCGGTGGCGCTGGTGGCCATCCCGCTGCTGCTGGTGGCGGTCCGCGAGTCGCGTGGTGCCTGGCAGCGCTTGGACCCGGTCGGCACCCTGCTGCTCGGCGGCGCGGTGTTCCTCGGGATCTGGGCCATCGTGCACGGCAACGACGACGGCTGGACCTCCGCCGGCGTCCTTGCCCCGATCGTCGTCGCAGCGCTGCTGCTGCCGGCGTACGTCGTCTGGGCGCGGGGTCGGGCTCACGCGGTACTGCCGTTGCGCTTGTTCTCCTCGCGCGGGTTCTCGGTCGCGAACGTGATCGGGCTGACGTTCACGATCGGGATGTTCGGGACGGTGTTCCTGCTGTCGCAGTACCTCCAGGTCGTGCAGCACTACTCGCCGCTCGAGGCGGGACTCCGGACGCTGCCGTGGACCGCGGCGCCGATGGTGGTCGCGCCGATCGCCGGGATGCTCTCGTCCCGGACCGGGCTGCGGTCGCTGCTGCTCGTCGGCCTGGTTCTGCAGACCGCATCGCTGGTGTGGTTCGCCGCGCTCACCGAGTCGGGCGCCGACTACTCGGCGTTCGTGCTGCCGCTGGCGATGGCCGGCATCGGCATGGGCCTGACCTTCGCGCCCAGCGCCACCGCCGTTCTCGAGGGCCTGCCGGACTCCGACTTCGCCAAGGCGAGCTCCGCCAACTCCACGATCCGGGAGTTCGGTGTTGCGCTCGGCGTCGCGCTGCTGGTCGCGGTGTTCCTCGGCAACGGCGGCGAGATCACGCCGAACGGGTACGACGGCGCGATCGGCCCGGCGCTGCTCACCGGTGCTGCCGCGGTCGCGATCGCCGCGGTGGCGGCGCTGTTCGCACCCGGGAGGATGCGCCCATGACTCAGGGGCTCACCACTGAGCTGACCACGACGTCACCTCGTCCGATCAACACGTTGCCGTCGGTGCGTACCTCTACCGAACCCAGCAGGACCCGACCGGCTGCCGGAGCGGAGTTGGCGGTGACCGAACCGGGTACGGTCCACGAGGAGCCGGCGGGGCGCAGCGAGTTCGCGTCCGTAACGCTCACCGAACCGAACGCCGGGTTGACGAAGACGTCGACGTAGTCGTAGTCGGTCATGCTGGAGGGCACGGAGAAGCCGTCGACGAGCACGACCCACTGCCCTGCGGCCGGGCTGTTGATCGTCACCGACTCTTCCGAGTCACCATCCGCCGCGGACCCCGCCTGCACACAGGAGCCGCTCGTGCAGTTGAACACGTACAGGTCGAGGTCCGCGGCCGGGTCGCTGGTGTTACCTATGGTCGCGCGCAGGCTGGACGTGCCCGGAGTCACCGTGATCTCCCGCTGAACCTGTTGCAGGTGGGCGATGCTCGGCCGGTCACGGAGGGCGCTGCCCAACGTCGACCCGATGGCTCGCCCGGTGAACGGGCCGAGCTGGTTCTCGATCGTGTAGGACCGGGCGACCGGCGTCCCAACCGTCGCCGAGGGGACGATGTCGGGGTGCGGCGTGACGCTCGCCCCCAAGATCCTGGCGGTCAACGCGTACGGGGTCTGGTCGACGTCGGAGGTGCGGCGAGCCTCCACCACGATCTCCCAGACGCCGGCCTGTGGGTTGATAGCCGTTCGCGAGGCGGGTGACCCCGTCGAGCATCCGGCACCGGCATCAGGGATGTAGCAGTTGGTGCTGGCGTTCCCGTCGATCCCGACGCCGAAGGGGTGGAAGCGCAGGAACCGGGCCTGACCGCTCCCGGCTGCGGCGCCCGGACCGGAGAAGTCGACCTTGAACGCCGGAACGCCTTCGGGAACCCGGACGAAGTAGCTCTGGGTGTCGTTTCGCGCGACCTGGTCGGTGAACGTCAGGGATGATCCATTGGCCGGCTCGAACTCGTGCGGCACCACGACCACGTTCATGGTCTGGTAGTCGATGCCCGTCGTCGCCGGGTCATCCACGTTCAGGATCGCTGAGTGCGCGCCGTGCTCGGTCGGGTCGACCGTGACCTCCAGCGTCTGTGGCGAACCCTTGCGCAGCGAGATCGAGGATGGACTCGAGAACGTACCGTCGTTGCCGACCCAGCTCAGGTTGTAGGTGATCGCCGGTCTGAGGCCGCTGGTGCGAACGAAGGTGTACGTCCGCGTGTAAGGCGTTCCCACGGTGACGCCCTCGCGGTCGTGGATGCCGCGGCCGACGCCGGGCGTGGCCAGGAAATCGGTGAGTGTGGTGTGCACCGGCACCGATGAGCTGATGGCAACCGGCGCGATGCCCGATTGCAGGAGGGACCACGCGTCATTCACCCGGATCAGCCCGTTGCCCTGCTCGAACGCGCCCCAGTCGTTCAGGAAGCGGGCCGAGGACAGCATGGCCTGACGCAGCTGTTCGGGTAAGAACGAGACCCCGGAGGCTTTGGCCGCGCTGATCAGCAGCGCAGCAGCACCTGCTGCCTGCGGAGACGCCATCGAGGTGCCGTTGAACATCTGGTAGCCAGGAGGCAAGGGGTAGGTGCCCGCGACCGGACCACCTGGCTGCCACAGGGGTGTCGTCGAGACCGCAGAGCCGGCCGCGACGACGTCGGGCTTGAACCCGCCGTCCTCCCGGGGTCCGCGGGAGGAGAACGGGTGCAGGTTGTCGGTGGCCCCGTGGGGCGCGGTCGACCCGTAGTTCGCCTGCCAGCTGGCGTTGGTGATGTAGGACCCGACGCTCACAACGGTCGTCGCCACCGAGGGGTCGCCCACGGTGTTCATCCCCACGCCGCTGTTGCCCGCCGAGATGAACATCTGGACGTCGTACTTGCGGATCAGCTCGTCGTAGAGGACGGCGCGCGCGTTGTTCGCGTCGTTGAGAGAGGGCAGACCCCCGATGGACATGTTGATCACGTCGACGTCGGCGGTTTTGGCGGCGTAGACCATGCCTTCGAGCAGCGCGTGGCTCGTGCAGCCCGTGATGAACAGGCACACCCGTACCGAGACGATCTGCGCCCCCGGCGCAGCGCCGTCCATCTCACCGCCGAACAGGCCGTGCCCGGCAGCGATGCCTGCGACATGTGAACCGTGTGCTCCGGACACGATGCCGATGTTGACCCGGTCGGTCGCGCGGTCTGGCTGGACGACGAACGGCATCCGCTCTCGGACCTGCGTCGCCGGGTCGTCCGTGCCGAAGAAGCCGACGTCGTAGGCCAGCTTGTACTCGAGCATGGCCGCCTCATCGGCGAAGGACAGGTCCTGGTCGACGTCTACCCACACCTCGCCGGTCGACTTCTTCCACAGAACCGGGAACAAGCCATTGCTGCCGGCTGGGTTGCCGTCGCGGTCGACGTCGGAGCCGACCTCACCACCGAGGCGGGGGTCGCGCTCGTTGAACAGGGCGAACCGGAAGGAACCGCCCGAGGGTGCCCGGTACGTGACCCCGGCGTGGGTGAACGTGCGGCCGGTGACCACCGTGCTCATGTCCAGCCAGGTGGGGTCGTTGTCGCCGGTCGGACTCGTGAACGTCACCCAGTCGACGATCTTGCGTTCGCGGGTCTCGGACGTCGTGATTCTCAGCGCTGGGTGCTCCAGATCCACGCCCGAGTCGAGGATGCCGATGGTGACTCCGCGCCCGTCCCACGTCGGATGTGCCTGAGCGAACTGCGCAGAGCCGGTGTCACCGGTCGGCATGTAGGGGTTGACTGCCGGCGTCCCGGCGCCGGGGGGTGTCTGGGGCGACGGTGCCTGCTGCCCCTCAGGCCGTGGGTCGTCCAGCGGAATGATCTCGTCGACGTCGGCCGCCCGGACACCAGCGAGTCGTGCCACCTTCTCGGCGCGGCCGATCCCGACTGCCACCCTTAGGTAGCCGATGTCGTCCTCGCGATAGAGCACGCGGCCCCCGAGGCTCTCGACGGCGTTGGCGACCTGGCCGCTCGAGCCCGGGACTGCGGCCAGGAGCAGTTGCACGGTGCGCTCGTCCTTGGCCCGGGCCTGGGCGATCAGGGCGCGGTCATGCTTCCCCAGGCCGTCGTCGTCGCTGCTCGCGGGGGACTGCACAGGAGTGGAAGGCGGCGGCGCCGCGACGGAGGCTGTGGTTGGCAGGAGGACGGCCACCAGCGCCGAGGCGAAGGTCGCTGTGAGGAACCGGCGAGTTGAGGTGAACATGGCAGGGCTGCCTCCCGATCGGACAACGGTGCCGGGATCGGCGCCGAGCACCTCACAGGACGGTGCTACTGAGGTGCAGGAAAGTAAATGGCCCGAAGTGACTACCCGAGTCGGCGACTACTGGGTAGCTCTCGGAATGGTGAAGGCCTAGTTGATCGCGCGGGCGTAGCGCTCGCTGACCGTGCGGAGCTCGTCGACCAGGTCGGCGGGCTCCGTCACGGTGAAGTCCATGCCGAGCATGCCGATGTAAACCGCCAAGGTCGCGATGCTGTCGGCTCCGGTCACGAGCACCGACCGGGCCTCGCCCAGCGCCTCCACCGTGCCGACCGCCGGGTTGATCCGCGCGAGCACCTCCTCGGCCGGGGCGTGGACCAGGATCCGCGCGTGCACGGCCCAGCCCGCGCTGGCGACCTCGCGCACGACGAACTCGGTGAGGTCGCCCGGGAACGGTTCGGGTCGGAACGGTCGGCCGCCCGGGGTGCGGAGCTGCAGCCAGTCGACCCGGTAAGGCGCCCAGTTACCGTTCTTCGGTTCCCGGGCCAGCAGATACCACCGCCGCTGCCAGGCAACGAGGTGGTACGGCTCGAGCTCCAGCGGCTCGTCGCGGTAGAAGCAACGCACGCCCTGGTGGTCGCGGATCGCGGCGGCCAGGTCGCCGAGGACGGCGGCATCCACCTCGGGGTCCTCCGCGTCGGACCCGGTGTTGGCGGGCCCGGCGCTGCTCGCCGAACGAAGCGCCGCCACCTTGCGTCGCAGTCGGTCGGGCAGGACGTGCTCGAGCTTGGTGAGCGCGCGGGTGCTGGTGTCCTCGACTCCCGTGATGCCGGTGGCCGCCTGCAGTCCGACCGCCACGGCGACCGCTTCGTCGTCGTCCAGCAGGAGTGGCGGCAGCTTGGCGCCCGCCCCGAGCCGGTAGCGGCCGCCCCGGCCTCGCACCGAGTCGACGGGGTAGCCGAGCTCGCGCAGCCGGGTCATGTCGTTGCGGACGGTGCGGTCGGTGACGCCGAGCCGTTGGGCCAGCTCCGGGCCGCCCCAGTCGGGCCGCGACTGCAGCAGGCCGAGCAGTGCCAGAAGTCGCGCAGAAGTTGATGCCATCGAGCCGAGAATAGCGGAAAGAACTGTTCCGGAAAGGGTCATAGCGTGCGAAGCACCAACCGGAACCCAGCCAAGGAGATCCGCCATGAACGCCACCACCAACACCGAGATCCGCCCCTTCACCGTCGCGATCCCGCAGGCCGACATCGAGGACCTGCAGGCCCGCCTCGCGCGCACCCGGTTCGCGCCGTCCGCCCCTGGTGACTCCTGGGCGTACGGCACCCCCGAGTCCTACCTGCGCGAGATGGTCGACCACTGGAAGACCGGTTTCGACTGGCGCGCCCAGGAGGACCGGATGAACGCCTACCCGAACTTCCGGACCGAGATCGAAGGCCAGACCATCCATTTCGTCCACGCCCGTTCGGCGGAGCCGGGCGCTCGGGCCCTGGTCCTCACCCACACCTACCCGGGCTCGTTCGCCGAGTTTCTCGACCTGATCGGTCCGCTGACGGACCCGGTCGCGCACGGTGGCAAGGCCGAGGACGCCTTCCACGTCGTCATTCCGTCGATCCCCGGTTTCGGCTTCAGCACCCCCGTCGTGGACGGCGGCTGGACGATGGCGCGGGTCGCCCGCACCTGGAACGTGCTGATGCGGCGCCTCGGCTATGACTCGTACGGCGCCCACGGCAGCGACGGCGGAGCGATGGTGTCCCGCGAGCTCGCCGTGCTGAACCCCGAAGGCTTCCTGGGCGCCCACGTGCT
>CAWABG010000013.1:0-458138 GCA_963780245.1 uncultured Actinomycetota bacterium | reverse complement strand
AGGTGTCGCTCGGACGGCAGCGCGGTCCCACGAGGGTAGACGCCCAGACGGATAGCGGCCGCCAGCTGCTCGACGCACGCCTCGAACGCGTGGTGCCCGCGCACCGGCCGCAGCACCACGTCGGGCAGCTGCGAGGCACGGGCGCCGGTCATGTCGTCATCCTCGGGAGAGCTGGATCGCACTGTCAATGCATCCAGCCGGTCAATGGTCTGATTTCAAACCAATTCTCGATGACCTGTTTACACCCCGCGCAAGGGGGGTCTAGTTTCCTGCTGACCCGTCGTACTCACCCGGGAAGGTCTCATGCCGCATGACTGACCAACAGATCCACAACGAGGACGAAGCGCTCCTCGCCAAGCTCGGGTACAAGCAGGAACTCAACCGGACCTGGTCCGGCTTCTCCAACTTCGCGATCTCGTTCTCGATCATCTCGATCTTGGCGGGGTGCTTCACGACGTTCGGCCAGGGCTTCAACAACGGTGGCCCCGTCGCCATCTCGTGGGGTTGGCCGATCGTCTCCGCCTTCATCCTGCTCATCGGGTTCACGATGTCCGAGCTGGTCTCGGCCTACCCGACGTCGGGTGGCATCTACTGGTGGGCCTCGAAGATGGGCGGTCCGCGCGCGGGATTCTTCACCGGCTGGCTGAACCTGATCGGTCTGGTCGCCGTGACCGCGTCAGTCGGCTACGGCTGCGCGACGTTCATCGACCTCACGCTGAGCACGTTCTCCGAGTCGTTCGCTGCGGACTACTCGCTGAGCCGGGTGTTCATCATCTTCCTGATCGTCCTGGCCATCGCAGCGACGCTCAACATCTTCAGCGGTCACCTGATGGCTGTCATGAACAACATCTCGGTCTGGTGGCACGTTCTCGGCGCCGCTTTCATCATCGTGATCCTGTTCGTGGTGCCCGACAACCACCAGAGCTTCAGCTACGTCTTCACGGAGCGGTTCAACAACTCCGGGTACTCCGACGGCTCCAGCAGCTCGGCGATGTACTGGTTCCTGGTGGTGCCCTTCGGCTTGCTGCTGACCCAATACACGATCACCGGCTTCGACGCGTCGGCCCACCTCTCGGAGGAGACCCAGGCCGCCTCGGAGGGTGCGGCCAAGGGAATCTGGCGGTCGATCTTCTACAGCGCGATCGGCGGCTGGATCATTCTTCTAGCCTTCCTGTTCGCGATTCCCGACGACGCCTCCGGCAACCCCGACAATGCCGGGGTCGGTGGCGGGGGAGTGGCCTACATCTTCACGTCGGCTCTGGACACGGATCTCGCTGCAACCATCCTGCTCGTCTCTGCTGTCGGTCAGTTCTTCTGCACGACAGCCTGTCTTACGAGTGCCTCCCGGATGACGTTCGCCTTCAGCCGCGACAAGGCGATCCCGGGATCTTCGATCTGGTCGAAGGTCGGCGCCAACAAGGTGCCCGCCAACGCGGTACTGCTCGTGGCCGTGGTCGCCGCGCTGATCACGATCCCGGCCCTGGTCGAGGTGAACATCGGCACCGAGGCAGATCCACTGATCGTGCCGACGGCGTTCTACGCGGTGGTCTCAGTGGCGGTCATCGGCCTCTACCTGGCCTTCTTGATCCCGATCTGGCTCCGCTGGCGGATGGGTGACGACTTCGTGCCCGGCAGCTGGACGAACGGCTCGAAGTACAAGTGGATGAACCTGATCGCGGTAGCCGAGATCGTCATCATCAGCGTCTACTTCATCCTCCCGTTCGTCCCGCAGGGAAACCCCCTGAACGACGACTTCTCCTGGAAGTTCGTGAACTACGCACCCATCCTGACGATCGGTGCTCTGGTCATCTTGTTCGTGTGGTGGAGCGTGTCGGCCAAGAAGTGGTTCACAGGACCTCAACACACCATCGACCCGGACGTGGTCGAAGCCTTCGACGACTGAGTGGGGGACCCGGTCGCCGACCTGGACCGCCTCGCCGTACTGGCGGGGCGGTCCTGGCGCGTCGCGGAACTGCCGGGCGGGCTGACCAACCACAACGTCCGGGTCACCACGACCGACTCCGCTGAGCAGGGTCCGGCGCTCGACATGGTGGTCCGCTGCTCGGAGAACGACGCCGGTCTGCTCGGGATCGATCGCGACAACGAGCACGTCAACACCCAGGCCGCGGCCGAGGCGGGGGTGGGTGCGCCGGTGATCGAGTATCGGCCGGATCTGCGGATGCTCGCGATCGGCTTCCTCGAGGGCCGGAGCCTGGAGAACCCCGACTTCGCAGACCCCGGCGTCCTGGCCCGGGCAGCGGACGCGACCAGGCGGCTGCACGCCGGCCCCCGGTTCACCGGTGACTTCGACATGTTCCAGCGCCAGGCGACGTACCGGCAGACGGTGGCCGAGCGCGGGTTCCCGCTGCCGCCGACGTACGACGACCACGCCGACGACTGGGAGTCCGTCCGCCTGGCACTGGCGAGCCGCCCGAGTCCGACGGTTCCGTGCAACAACGACCTGCTGGCCGCGAACTTCATCGACGACGGAGATCGGGTCTGGCTGATCGACTACGAGTACTCCGGCAACAACGACGCCGCGTTCGAGCTGGGGAACACAGCCACGGAGTGCGACTTCACCCCGGAGATGGTCGAGGCCTGGACCGAGGCGTACGTCGGAGACCCGACGCCCGCGGACCTGGCTCGGGTCCGGCTCGGCGCGCTATGCAGCGCGTACGGCTGGTCGCTGTGGGGGTTCATCCAGGCGGCGTCCAGCCCGATGGACTTCGACTTCCACTCGTGGGGCATGGAGCGCTACGAGAAGGCCGCGGCCACGTTCCGCGGGCCCGACTTCGGTCAGCTCCTGGAGGACGTCGTTTCGTGACCGATCTCCCTGCGCGCGCTCGGGTCGTCGTCGTCGGAGGCGGCATCATCGGTTGCTCGGTGGCCTACCACCTGGCCAAGCTGGGCTGGACCGACGTGCTCCTGGTGGAGCAGGGACACCTCTCGGGCGGCACCACCTGGCACGCGGCCGGCCTGGTAGGCCCGCTGCGGGCGACGGAGAACGGCACCAAGCTCGTGCAGTACTCCGCCGAGCTCTACACCTCCCTGGAGGCCGAGACCGGGCAGGCCACCGGCTACCGCAACGTGGGCGGTGTCGTGGTCGCGCGGACCGAGGACCGGATGGTCCAGCTGCGGCGCACTGCCTCCAACGCGGTGGCCTACGACATGGAGTGCGAGCTCGTCGGTCCGGACCGCGCGCAGGAGCTGTGGCCGGCGATGCGGGTCGACGACCTGCTCGGGGCGCTGTGGCTGCCCGGCGACGGCAAGGTGAACCCGACTGACGTCACCCAGGCGCTGGCGAAGGGCGCCCGGATGCGGGGCGTGACGATCGCAGAGAAGACGCGGGTCCGGAGCGTGGACGTCGACGAGTCGCCGCGTGGCCGCCGGGTCACGGGAGTGCGGGTCGAGCGGGACGGAGACCAGCAACGGGTCGAGACCGAGGTCGTGGTCAACTGCGCCGGCCAGTGGGCGAAGGCGCTGGGGGACCAGGTCGGCGTGACGATCCCGCTGCACTCCGCGGAGCACTTCTACGTCGTCACCGAGGCGGTGGAGGGCACCCACCCCGACCTGCCGATCATGCGCGACCCGGACGGGTGGACGTACTTCAAAGAGGAGGTCGGAGGCCTGGTCGTCGGCGGTTTCGAGCCGGACGCCAAGCCCTGGCGCGCGCCGGACGACCTGCCGCACCCGTTCGAGTTCCAGCTGCTCGAGGAGGACTGGGAGCACTTCTCGCTGCTGATGGACGAGGCCGTGACCCGGGTGCCGGCGCTGGCCGAGACCGGCGTCCGCAAGTTCTACAACGGCCCGGAGTCGTTCACGCCCGACAACCAGTTCCTGCTCGGGGCGGCACCCGGGCTCGGCGGCTACTTCGTGGGGGCCGGGTTCAACTCAGTGGGGATCGCCTCGGCCGGCGGGGCGGGGTTGGCGCTGGCGGAGTGGGTCGTCGCCGGTGAGCCGACGATGGACCTGGTGGGCGTCGACGTCCGCCGGTTCGCGCCGTTCCACGGCGACAACGCCTGGCTCCGGTCGCGGGTGGCGGAAGTGCTGGGGCTGCACTACGCAGTGCCGTGGCCGAACCGTGAGGTCGCGTCCGGCCGCCCGCAGCGGGTCTCGCCGTTGCACGACACCCTGGCCACTGCCGGCGCCGTTTTCGGCACCAAGATGGGCTGGGAGCGGCCCAACGTGTTCCACCCCGGAGGACTCGAGTACTCGTGGGGCAAGCCGTCCTGGCTGGCCGCGAGCGCGGCTGAGCAGCGCGCCACCCGCACCAGCGTCGCGGTGTTCGACCAGACCTCGTTCAGCAAGTACGTCGTCAGCGGCCCGGGTGCGCTGGACGCCCTGCAGTGGATCTGTGCCGCGGATGTCGACGTACCTGCCGGGTCGTGCGTGTACACGCCGTTCCTCAACTCCCGTGCGACCTACGAGGCGGACCTGACCGTGACCCGGGTAGCGGACGACGAGTTCCTGCTGGTCTCGAGCTCCGCCACCACGGTCCGCGACCTCGACTGGCTGCGCCGCCAGGTTCCGACGGGCGCAGCGGTAACGCTGCGCGACATCACCGAGGACCATGCGGTTCTCGGCGTGATGGGCCCGGACTCGCGCCAACTGCTGACCGCACTCGGCGGCGGGGGACTGGCCGACGAACAGTTTCCGTTCGCCACGAGTCGAGAGCTCACCCTGGCGGGGGCGCGGCTGCGGGCGACCCGGATGACGTACGTCGGCGAGCTGGGTTGGGAGCTGATGGTCCCGGTCTCTGACGCCGGCACGGTGCACGCTGCGCTGACAGCCGGGGGCGCGGTCAACGCCGGCTACTACGCGATCGAGTCACTACGCCTGGAGAAGGGCTACCGTGCCTTCGGTCGCGAGCTGACACCCGACCTGACGCCGGTGGAAGCCGGGCTGGTCTTCGCGACTGCCCTGAAGAGCGAGAAGGATTTTCTGGGACGGGAGGCCCTCATGGCGCACCGGGAGCTACTCGCGAACGGCGGGCCGCGGCGGCGTGTCGTGTCGTTCGCCATGACAGACCCGGCGCCGATGCTGTGGGGCGGTGAGCTGTTGCTCCGCCACGGCGCGCCTGCGGGACAGGTCACCAGCGCGGCGTGGGGCGAGACCGTCGGCGCGTCGGTCGGCCTGGCCCTGCTCCGCAGCGACGGGCCGGTGACGGCCGCAGACCTGGACGAGGGTGGATTCGAGGTCGATGTCGCGGGTGAGCGGCACGAAGCAACGATCAGCCTGGCGGCTCCACTGAAGTGACGCCTGGCCCGCCGCTGACGCGTACCCTGCACCCGTGCCTGGACCGCGAAAGGGCCTTCTCGCGCGCTCCGGCGCGTACCTCGGCGACCGGGTCCGCAGCTGGCAGTCCGGGTCCCAGGAGGGCCAGGTCACGGTCCTGCTGATCCTGCTGAGCTGCGTGGGCGTCGCCTTCGTCGTCTCCTGGAATGCCTACGAGTGGATGCCGCTCGCGACGTACTTCGTGTGGCTGCTGGTGGGCATGCTGCTGCTCCGGTTCGTCCCGCTCGCCGTGCTCTCCGGGGTGGTGTTCGTCGCCGCGGTCCTCTCCTTGCGCCACGACGGCATGATCGTCGGCGCCCGGTCCGGTGCGGTGCTGAGCATGATGATCGTGATCGCTGTCATCCTCTACCAGTCCAGCCGGCAGCGCAGTGGTCTGCCGGTGCCGCTCAGCGAGGCGATGCTCACCCAGTTGCGCGACCGGCTGCAGCGACAGAGTGTGATCCCTCCGCTGCCGGATGGGTGGGAGGCGCAGTCCGCGATGCGGTCCTCGGCCGGAGCAGGCTATGCCGGCGACTTCTTCGTCGCCGATGTGATCGAGGGCCGGCGGCTGGAGATGGTGCTGGTCGACGTGTGCGGCAAGGGTGTGGCGGTGGGTCCGCAGGCGCTCCAGTTCGCCGGCGCGCTGGGCGGGATGTTGGGCTCGCTGTCGCCGCAGAAGCTGATGCAGGCGGCCAACAGGTTCCTGCTCCGCCAGCTGTCCGACGAGTCGTTCTCCACCGCGGTGCACCTGCGCGTCGACCTGGTCAGCGGGGAGTACACGATCACCAGTGCGGGGCACCCGCCCGCGCTCCGTTACAGCGCGTCGGACGGCGAGTGGGCCATCGACAACGCCCGGGGAACGGCGCTCGGGATCATGCCCGACCCCGAGCTGCGCGCCAGCGAGGGCACGATGGCGCCCGGGGAGGCGCTGCTGTTCTACACCGACGGGGTGGTGGAGTCGCGCACGCAGGACATCGAAGTGGGGATCGCGTGGCTGCGGGAAACAGCGCGGAATGCCGTACAGGGTGGCTTCCCGGGCGCGGCCCACCGCATCATCCGCAAGGTTGGAAACGCTGGCGACGACCGCGCCGTTCTCATCCTCAGCCGAACCGCCCCGGAATAGTCCGCACCCGTTCCGAGTTGAGTGAGTAGTCCGCAATTCAACTATCGCCGGAGGGCGACATGCAGTTCGGGATCTTCACCGTCGGCGACGTGACCCCCGACCCCACCACGGGTCAGACCGCCACAGAGCATGAGCGGATCAAGGCGACCATCGAGATCGCCAAGAAGGCTGAGGACGTCGGTCTGGACGTGGTTGCGGTCGGTGAGCACCACAACCCGCCGTTCATCGCGTCCGCGCCGACCACGACGCTGGCCTACATCGGGGCGCAGACCGAGCGGATCATCCTGTCGACAGCGACCACCCTGATCACGACCACCGACCCGGTGCTGATCGCGGAGAACTACGCGAAGCTGCAGCACCTCACCGACGGCCGGGTGGACCTGATGATGGGCCGCGGCAACACCGGGCCGGTGTATCCGTGGTTCGGCAAGGACATCCGCGAGGGCATCAACCTGGCGATCGAGAACTACGCGCTGCTGCACCGGTTGTGGACCGAGGACGTCGTCGACTGGGAGGGGCGATTCCGCACCCCGCTGCAGGGCTTCACGTCGACGCCGCGCCCGCTCGACGGCGTACCCCCGTTCGTCTGGCACGGATCCATCCGCAGCCCCGAGATCGCCGAGCAGGCGGCGTACTACGGCGACGGGTTCTTCCACAACCACATCTTCTGGCCGATCTCGCACACCCGGCAGATGGTCGACCTCTACCGGCGCCGGTTCGAGCACTACGGCCACGGGACCGCCGACCAGGCGATCGTCGGGCTCGGCGGCCAGTTCTTCATGCGGCGCGACAGCCAGGCCGCGGTCAACGAGTTCCGGCCGTACTTCGACAACGCGCCGGTCTACGGCCACGGCCCGTCGCTCGAGGACTTCACCGAGGCAACCCCGCTCACCGTCGGCTCGCCGCAGCAGGTGCTCGAGCGGACCCTGGGGTTCCGGGAGTACGCCGGCGACTACCAGCGTCAGCTGTTCCTGGTCGACCACGCCGGCCTGCCGCTGAAGACCGTGCTCGAGCAGCTCGATCTGCTCGGCGAGATCCTTCCCGACCTGCGGGCCGGGTTCGCCGAGGGCCGGCCCGCGCACGTGCCGGACGCTCCCACCCACGCCTCGCTCCTGAACGCGAAGGCCAAGGTGAACGCATGACCCGCCTGGTCGTGGTCTCCGGCGGGCTCTCCGTGCCGTCGTCCACCCGGCTGCTCGCGGACCGGCTGGCCGCCGCGGCGGTGGAGGCGCTGGGCGACGTCGAGGTCGACGTGATCGAGCTCCGCGACCTCGCGCACCAGCTCACCGACCACCTGCTCACCGGTTTCGCTGCCGACGAGCTGGCCGAGGCCATCGCGAAGGTACGCGGAGCCGATGGGCTGATCGCGGTGACCCCGGTGTTCTCGGCGTCGTACTCCGGGCTGTTCAAGAACTTCTTCGACGTGCTGGACGAGGGAGCGCTCGACGGGACGCCGGTGCTGGTGGCCGCGACCGCCGGCACCGCGCGGCACTCGCTGGTGCTGGAGCACGCCCTCCGACCGCTGTTCACCTACCTGCACGCGGTGGTGGTGCCGACCGGGGTCTTCGCCGCGACGGACGACTTCGGCGAGGCCGGTCTCGATCGCCGCGTAGAGCGGGCGGCGGGCGATCTGGCCGCATTGATGGGCAAGGTAGACCCCACCGCCCGGCGCCGGCGCACCGTCGAGGACGAGTTCGCCGAACCCACGCCGTTCGAGGAGCTGCTGCGGCGGGCCGAGGAGGGCTGAGCGGGTTTCAGCCCGTGACTCGCTTCGGGTTCACGTAGAGAACCGGGGTCTCGTCGTAACAGCTCGGCGGAGACGGCTCGTCGGTCGCCGGGTCGTAGCTGACGATCACGACGTAGCCGCTGCCGGTCCATTCGGGAACGGTGGTGGACTTGTCGACCTGGTCGCGCGCCTGATCCGACGGCATCACGATCGCTCCCGTTGGCGAGGAGTCGTCGCTGTCCGAGTGGAGGTACTCCTCCATGAACGCTTCGGTGGCCGACTCAGCGACCTCGAAAGGCTGAGGCTGGCAGTCGTCGCGACCATCATTCTCATCGCGCACGGTCAGCACTCCCGCGATGCCGAGGGTTCCCACGATGAGCGCGCCGACCCCGACCGAGATTCCGCCGGTGGTCACCCTCACGAGTGAAGGCTAGTGCTGGTAGGTGCCGTGCAGGATCGCGCGGGCCGCGGTTTTGAACGCCAGGTTGAACGAGACGACCGCGGGGGAGGCGTCGGAGTCGACGCCGAGGGCGGATTCCTTCACCGCGTGCACGACGAAGAAGTAGCGGTGCACCTGGTCGTCTTCCGGCGGCGCGGCGCCCATGAACGCCTTGCCCCCGCCGTCGTTGCGGCACATGAAGGCGCTGCCCGGGAGGTCGGCGCCCTCGCCACCGGCACCCGGGTCGAGCGAGGTGACGTCGGCGGGCAGATCGACGAGAACCCAGTGCCAGAACCCGCTCGGGGTCGGCGCATCCGGGTCGAAGCAGGTGACGGTGTAGCTCTGGGCCTCCGGCACGGCATCCCACGAGAGCTGGGGCGACGCGTTGCCCTTGGCCGCCACCTGGTCGTCCTTGAGGGGCTGTCCGTCGACGACGTCGGCGCTGGTCACGCCGAACGCCGGCACCTGCGGCAAAAGCTCGTAGGGATTCGGGCTGACGGGTCGATCGAGACTCATGACGGCAACCGTAGTCCGCGACCCGGGAGCCCGTCACGGGCCACCAGGGCCACATCCGCGATGATGGCGCACGTGGACGAGCTGCCGACCTACCCCTCCGGGCTGCGCCTCGAAGGTCGCCGGGTGGTCGTGGTCGGCGGCGGGCATGTCGCTCAGCGCCGGGTGCCGCAGCTGATCGCCGCCGGCGCGGATGTGTACGTCGTCTCGCCGCGGGTCACTCCGTCGATCGAGGGGATGGTCGGCGCCGGCGAGCTCACGTGGCTGCGGCGTGGGTTCGAAACCGAGGACCTCGACGGCGCCTGGTACGTCGTGGCGGCGACCGACGACATCGAAGTCAACGCCCGCGTCTCAACGGCAGCGGAGGAGCGCCGGATCTTCTGCGTGCGGGCCGACGACGCGACCAAGGCAACCGCGTGGACTCCCGCCGTGGGTTCGGCCGCCGGAGTGACCGTCGCGGTCCTCGGCAACCGCGACCCGCGGCGTTCCGCAGCGGTGCGTGACGAGATCCTGGCCGGGCTGCGCGAGGGCACGATCACCGCACGTCACCAGCGCGGACACGTGCCCGGGGTGACCCTGGTCGGTGGTGGGCCCGGCGACCCCGACCTGATCTCGATCGCCGGTCGTAAGGCGCTGATGGAGGCCGACGTCGTGGTCGCGGACCGGCTGGCACCTCGTGAGCTTCTCGGCGAGCTGCCGCCGGATGTCGAGCTCATCGACGTGGCCAAGCTCCCGCGCGGTCGATCGGCCCAGCAGGCGGAGATCAACCGGCTGATCGTGGACCGCGCGCTCGCGGGCAAGCGGGTGGCGCGGTTCAAGGGCGGCGACAACTTCGTGTTCGGGCGAGGCTTCGAGGAGGTCATCGCCTGCCGCGAGGCGGGGGTTCCGGTGACGGTCATCCCGGGCCTGACCAGCCCGGTGGCCGTGCCCGCCGTCGCGGGCATCCCGATCACCCACCGCGGTGTCGCCCATGAGTTCACCGTCATCTCCGGCCATCTGCCGCCCGGAGACCCGGAGTCGCTGACCGACTGGGACGCCGTCGGCCGGCTGCGCGGCACGGTGATCCTGATGATGGCGGTGCAAAATGCTGCGGCGATCGCCGAGGCGCTGATGGCCGGCGGCCGACCATCCGATACGCCGGTCGCGGTGGTCTGCGACGGCACCATGCCCACCGAGCGCACCGTGCTCGCCACCCTGGGCTCGCTGGCGGAGGAGCTCACTGCTGCCGACGTACAACCGCCAGCGATCATCGTGATCGGCCAGGTGGTCGCGGTCGCGCACCCCGAGCGCTTCGGCTGATGGCCGAGCGCGTCGACATCGGGCGTGCCGACGACCCGCGGCTGGCCGACTACCGCGACCTGCGGGACGTCACGCTGCGCAGGCACCTCGAGGCCGAACACGGGCTGTTCCTCGCCGAGGGCGAGAAGGTGGTACGGCGAGCGGTCGAGGCCGGGTTCGAGCCGCGCTCGTTCCTGATGGCGCCGCGCTGGCTCGAGGGGCTCGCCGACATCCTCGATCGCTCGGACGCGCCCTGCTACGTCCTGGCGGAAGCGCTGGCCGAGGAGGTGACCGGCTTCCACGTCCATCGGGGTGCGCTGGCCTCCTTGCACCGGCGGCCGCTTTCGGACATCGCCACGGTGCTCGACGGAGCGCGGTCCGTCCTCGTGCTCGAGGACCTGGTCGACCACACCAACGTCGGCGCGATCTTCCGCAGCGGCGCCGCGCTGGGGTTCGACGCGGTACTGCTCTCGCCGCGGTGTGCCGACCCGCTCTACCGCCGCGCGGTCAAGGTGGGCATGGGCGCGGTGTTCACGACCCCGTGGACCCGGGTGCCCGACTGGTACGACGCGCTGCCCGCCCTCACCGAGTGCGGATTCACCACGGTGGCGCTGACCCTGGCCGAGGACGCGGTTCCGATCGAGGAGGCGGTGGCGGGCGTCGACAAGGTGGCGCTGGTCCTCGGTTCCGAGGGGCACGGGCTGTCCGAGCGGTGGGAGTCGAGCGCCGACCGTCGAGCGGTCATCCCGATGCGAGCAGGGATCGACTCGCTCAACGTCGCCGCGGCGACCGCAGTCGCCTGCTACGTCACCGCTCGGCGCTGACCGGCCAGTCCGGTGGGAAGTCCGCCGCGACCTTGTCGTGCGCCTTCTGCAGCTTCTTGCGCTGCTTGGTGGGCAGCCGGTCACCGAACACGGTCCCGATCGTGTGGTCGGTCTCGTGCTGCAGGCACCGGGCGAGCAGCCCGTCGCCGGCGTACCTGACCGGCTCGCCGTCCAGACCGAACCCCTCGACCGTCGCGGAGTCCGGCCGGGCGCACTCGACGAACGCGCCGGGCAGCGACAGGCAGCCCTCCTCGGACTCCTCGAGCTGCCGGTCTTTGCCCTCCGGCAGGGTGACCACGGGATTGCACACCACACCCACGACGTGTTGGCCGTCAGCGTTGGGGCAGTCGAACACGAACATCGCCATGTCCTCGCCGATCTGGCACGCGGCCAGGCCGACGCCGTCCGCGGCGTACATCGTGGCAACCATGTCGGCGGCAAGGGCGCGCAGCGCGTCGTTGTACGACGTGACCCGCTGCTGGGGCCGGTGCATCACCGGCGTGCCCCATCGGGTCATCGGCCGGACCGTCCCGCCCTCGGGCAGTCGGCCGTGCGGCGCGAGCACCTCCTCAGACATGGCGCGGAGCCTAGACGGACGGCCTACAAGCGCTGTGACCGGACCCACTCGCGGTGCTGTAGCGGTATGTGTAACTGGGAGTTACATTATCCGTATGTCCCTGATGAACAGCCTCAAGCCAGGTGGCCGGCACGGTGTGCCCGGATCCGCCTCGCGTGACCCGATCGGCTACCTGGTGGCCGGGCTCAACCGGCTCGCGCAGAGCGACCTGATCGACAAGGTGCGGATGCGCAAGCAGGCCGAGCAAGTGGTGTTCACCGTGACTCGGAGCGGCTTCAAGACCGCCACCAACGCCAGTCGGACCTTCTCCCGGTCCGGCAAGCGGGGCAAGAAGGGCGTGCGGGTCCCGGCGGCCCAGCCCAAGGGCGTGTTCGACCTGACCCCGACCGAGGACGAGCAGATGCTCGTCGACGTGGTGACCGAGTTCGCGACCGAGGTCGTGCGGCCCGCGGCCGCTGAGGCGGACGAGAAGTGCGAGGCGCCCGACCACCTCCTGAAGGCCAGCCTCGAGATCGGACTGCCGATCCTGGGGGTGCCGGAGTCGCTCGGCGGCATCTCCGAGGAGCGGTCGGCGATGGCCGGCACGCTCGTCGCCGAGGCGCTGGCCAAGGGGGACATGGGGCTCGCCGTCGCGAGCCTGGCTCCCGGCGCCGTCGCCACCGCGCTGGGATTGTGGGGCACCGACGAGCAGCAGCAGACCTACCTGCCGGCTTTCACCGGCGCCGACGTCCCCGCCGCGGCCCTGGCCCTGATGGAGCCGGCCGTCCTCTTCGACGTCTTCCAACCGACCACGACAGCCACCAAGAGCGGTGACGGCTACACGCTCACCGGCACCAAGACCCTGGTAGCGCGCGGCGCGAGCGCCGAGCTTTTCGTCGTCGGCGCGATGCTCGACGGCAAGCCGGTCCTGTTCCTGGTGGAGTCGTCCACCGAGGGACTCACCATCGAGGGCGACCCGGCGATGGGTGTTCGGGCAGCGTCGCTCACGCGGCTGCTGCTCAAGGACGCCAAGGTCCCTGCCGAGGCGGTGCTCGGCGAGACCGACGGCACGACGTACGCCGACTGCGTGCGGCTGTCCCGCCTCGCCTGGTGCGCGCTCGCCGTCGGCACCGGTCAGGCGGTGCTCGACTACGTGACGCCGTACGTCAAGGAGCGGCAGGCGTTCGGTGAGCCGATCGCCCACCGCCAGTCGGTGGCGTTCATGGTCGCCAACATGGCGATCGAGCTGCAGTCGATGCGGCTGCTCACCTACAAGGCCGCCGGCCGGGCGGCCGCCGGCAAGGACTTCACCCGCGAGGTCGCCCTGGCCCGCAAGCTGTGCGCCGAGAAGGGCATGCAGATCGGCCTGGACGGCGTCCAGCTGCTCGGTGGCCACGGCTTCGTCAAGGAGCACCCGGTGGAGCGCTGGTACCGCGACCTGCGAGCTATCGGCGTCATGGAAGGAAGCGTGCTGGTCTGATGATCAATCTCGAAGACCCCAAGAAGTTCAGGGCCCTGGTCAGCCAGGCCAACCAGGTCGCGATGAACATGCTCCGCCCGATCTCCCGGAAGTACGACCTCGCCGAGCACGAGTACCCCAAGGAGCTCGACATGCTCGCGGCGATGATCGACGGACTGTCCGAGTCCGGCGCCAGCGAGGGTGCCGGCGCCGCCGGTGTCCGCCGGGATGAGGAGGACGGCGACACCACCGTGAAGAACGGCGCCAACCTCGCCTCGGTGATGTCGATCGCCGAGATGTGCTGGGGCGACGTCGGCCTGCTGCTCTCGATGCCCCGGCAGGGACTCGGCAACTCCGCGATCGCCTCGGTCGCCGACGACGAGCAGCTGAAGCGGTTCGAGGGCGTGTGGGCCGGAATGGCGATCACCGAGCCGGAGTTCGGCTCGGACTCCGCCCAGATCCGCACCACGGCTGTGAAGGACGGCGACCACTACGTCCTCAACGGCGAGAAGATCTTCGTCACCTCCGGCGATCGCGCCGACCACATCGTCGTCTGGGCCACCCTCGACAAGGAGCTGGGCCGGGCCGCGATCAAGTCGTTCGTCGTTGCCAAGGGCACGCCAGGCATGGAGGTGGAGCGGCTGGAGCACAAGCTGGGCATCCGCGCCTCCGACACCGCGACCATCCGGTTCGAGAACTGCCGAGTGCCGGCCGAGAACCTGCTCGGCTCGCCCGAGGTCGACACCAACGGCGGTTTCGCCGGCGCGATGGCGACGTTCGACAACACCCGGCCGCTGGTCGCCGCGATGGCCGTGGGCTGCGCCCGCGCCTCGCTCGACCTGACCCGCGACCTCCTGCAGCAGGCGGGCGTCGAGGTCGACTACGACCGCCCCGCGCACGCGCAGTCGGCGGCGGCCGCCCGGTTCATGCAGATGGAGGCGGACTGGGAGGCGGCGTACCTGCTCACGCTGCAGGCGGCCTGGATGGCCGACAACCGCCAGCCCAACTCGCTCGAGGCGTCCATGGCGAAGGCCAAGGCCGGCCGGGTGGGGTCCGACATCACGCTGGGCTGCGTCGAGCTGTGCGGGTACGTCGGCTACAGCGAGACCGAGCTTCTGGAGAAGTGGGCGCGCGACTCGAAGATCCTCGACATCTTCGAGGGCACCCAGCAGATCCAGCAGCTGATCGTGGCGCGCCGGGTCCTCGGGCTGTCGAGCTCCGAGCTCAAGTAGTCAGGCGCGCTTCGGTGCCGGGAGCTTGGCTCCCGGTGCCGAGTGCTTGACCGGCTTCCGCTTCGGGACCACCGGCTCGGTCGCCGGGTCGTGCTTGGCGATGTTCTTGGCTACGGTCGCCGGGTTGGGCGCCTCCGACGTGCGGCCCGCGGGCTTCGGCAGCTCGGCCTCGGGCGTGGGGGACGTGGCCGGTTTGGGGTGCGGACCAGTGAGCCGACTGCGGACGGCCTCAACGGTGCCGACCAGTGCCGGCCCTGCAGTCGACACGGCCTTGCCGCCCATGTCCCGTCCGATCTTGACCGCCCCCGTGACGTTCTTCATGAAGGCGTCGACAACGGATCCGGACATTCGGAGCTCCCTCGCGTAGCGGTCAGGTCGTGTGGCCGATTCAAGCACGCCGCAAAAGCGCCGACCCGTCGCGAAGTTCGCGGCGGGTCGGCTGCCAGAGATCTGGTTCAGCGTGACGGGTCAGGGTCAGGAGATGGCGCGGAACGGGTCGTGCTCGGCGAGCAGCTTGTCGACGCGCGCCTGGTCGAGGCGGCTGACCACGGACTGGGTCTCCTGGGCGTCGCGGACGCACTTCGCGAGTGTGAACGCCGAGGTGGTCAGGTACAACGTGCCGAGCCCCAGGAAGGCCCGGATCCACGGCTCCACGGGCAGGTAGATGACCGCGAAGATCATGGTCAGCAGGGCGATCCCGAAGGAGAGTCCGGCCTGCAGGTAGAAGGCGTTGGTGTTCGTGGGCTTGTTCGAAGTGTCCATGCCGGCAAGCCTGTTCGAGATCGAGCGGCGTGGGACCGTCCGGCGTACCTGGGTCCGGCTGAGTCGTCGTACTCAATCGGCCCGGACGGGCGCAGCCGGCGCCGACGGTGCCGCGAGGAGGAACTCCGGCGTACGGTGCTCGGCGCGGGAGAAGGCTGCGCCGACCGCTGCCTGCACGGCGTGCGCGGCACCACTCTTGATCAGCGCGATCGCGGAGCCGCCGAAGCCGCCACCGGTCATCCGGGCACCCAGCGCCCCGGCCGCGTTGGCGGCCTCAACGGCCGTGTCTAGCTCGACGGCCGACACCTCGTAGTCGTCCCGAAGCGAGACATGGGAGGCGGTCATCAGCCGGCCCAGCTCCTCCCAGGCTCCTTGCTCGAGGGCGGTTACGGCGTCGCGCACCCGGGTGTTCTCGGTGCTGACGTGCCGCAGCCGGCGCGGGTCGCCGCGCTCGCTCTCGGCTCTGCGATCGGCGTACCCGCCGTCCGCGTGGCTGTGGTGGACGCGGGTGTCGATGACGAGGAGCTCCAGGCCGGCGTCGGCCAGCGGCAGCGGTACGTCGCGTGTCGAGCCGTCGGAGAAGTCGATGAGCAGCGCATGGTCCTGCCGGCAGAGCAAGGATGCCATCTGGTCGAGCCCGCCGGTGGGGGCGCCGGCCACCTCCGTCTCGGCACGCACGCAGACGTCGACCAGGTGCCGTCGCAGAGCGGTGGTGAGGTCGCGACCGAGCAGGCTGGCGACCGCTACCGCGACGGATACCTCGAGTGCAGCGGAGCTGGACAGGCCGGCGCCGAGCGGCACCGTGCTGTCGACCTCGACGTCGAGTCCGGGCACCTCCCAGCCGTCCCCGCGCAGTGCCCACAGCACGCCAGCGGCGTACGCCGCCCAGCCGCTGGCGGTCCCGAGATCGCCCAGGCTGCCCTCCCACGGCTCGTCGATCTGCCGGCTGGTGATATGCACGCCGTCGTCGTCGCGGACGGTGATCGTGGCCGTCGTACTGCGGTCGAGTGCGAAGGGCAGCGCCAGGCCGGCGTTGTAGTCGGTGTGCTCGCCGATCAGATTCACCCGACCGGGTGCCCGGCCCGCCGCACGTCGCACCCCGCCACCCTAGGCTTGTCGGCGTGCAGTTCCTTCACGCGACACCGCCCCACGACCTGACCTATGACGACGTGTTCATGGTGCCGCGGCGCTCTTCTGTCGCCAGCCGGTACGACGTCGACCTGGCCACTTCCGACGGCACCGGAGCGACGCTGCCGATCGTGGTCGCGAACATGACCGCGATCGCCGGCAAGCGGATGGCCGAGACGGTGGCCCGGCGCGGCGGCATCGTGGTGATCCCGCAGGACATTCCCGCGTCGGTCGTCGCCGACGTGGTGCGGTACGTGAAGTCCCGGCACCTCGTCTTCGACACCCCGATCGAGCTCGCGCCGCACCAGACGGTCGCCGAGGCGCTCTCGCTGATGCCGAAGCGGGCACACCGCGCCGCGGTGGTGGTCGACGACGGCCGCCCCGTGGGCGTCGTCACCGAGGCGGAGTGCTCGGAGGTGGACCGGTTCGCCCAGGTGGGACAGGTGATGGGGCCGGTCGCCGCACCCATCTCGGCAGACACCGAACCTCGGGCCGCCTTCGACGCCCTCGACGCGGCCCGCGCACCGTTCGCGGTGGCCATCGACGGCGACGGCCGGCTTATCGGCGTACTCACTCGCACCGGTGCCCTGCGCGCCACGCTCTACCAGCCCGCCGTGGATGCATCGGGCGGGCTGCGGATCGCGGCGGCGACCGGGGTCAACGGCGACGTGGGCGGCAAGGCCATGGAGCTGCTCGACGCCGGGATCGACTGCCTCGTCGTCGACACCGCGCACGGGCATCAGGAGCGGATGGTCGAGGCGCTCGCCGCGGTGCGGAAGGTAGAGCCCACGGTGCCGGTGGTGGCCGGCAACGTGGTGTCGTCCGAAGGTACCCGCGAGCTGATCGAGGCGGGCGCCGACATCGTGAAGGTCGGTGTTGGACCTGGAGCGATGTGCACGACGCGGATGATGACCGGCGTCGGCCGGCCGCAGTTCTCGGCCATCCTCGAGTGCGCAGAGGCGGCGCGCGACCTCGGCCGGCACGTCTGGGCCGACGGCGGGATCCGGCACCCCCGCGACGTCGCGCTCGCCCTGGCGGCCGGTGCCTCCTCGGTGATGATCGGCTCCTGGTTCGCGGGCACCTACGAGTCGCCCGGCGACCTGATGCAGGACCCCGACGGCCGGGCATTCAAGGTGTCGTTCGGGATGGCCTCGGCCCGCGCGGTCGCCAATCGGACCGCCGCCGAGTCGGCGTACGACCGGGCCAAGAAGGGGCTGTACGAGGAAGGCATCTCGTCGTCACGGATGTACCTCGACCCGGCCCGGCCCGGCGTCGAGGACCTCATCGACGAGATCTGCTCCGGCGTCCGCTCGGCCTGCACGTACGCCGGGGCCTCGACGCTCGAGGAGTTCCGCGAGCGCGCGGTGGTTGGCGTCCAGTCCGCGGCCGGGTTCCACGAGGGTCGTCCGCTGTCCACGTCTTGGTGAGTTGTCGTTTGGTCACCAACGACAGGATTTCGGCCCTGTTTCCTGCGGTTGGGGACCAAACGACAGGCCGACAGCGCAATCAAGTCCGCGTGGACCGCTCGGTCCTGCCCCGCACGATCCCGATGAACGCCTGCACCCGCGGGTCCGCGTTCTCGACCAGCCACGCGAGCCCGACGGTCGTGGGGGGCAGGTCGGTCACGGGCCGGTAGATCGCATCCTTGCGGTGGTGCAGCCGGGCTAGCGACATCGGCATCACCGCCACGCTGTCGCCGTTCGCCACGACGGCAACGGCGTCCCCGGCGGAGATCGCCGACCAGTCGACCTCGTCCTCGGCGATATCGGCATGGGTCACCTCGTCGGCTGCCGCCAAGTAGTGATCACTGCCCGCGACGGCGACCGCGACCTCCTCATATAGAGGGATGCAGTGCAGCCCGTCGCGCTCGATCGGCAGTCGGACGAAGGCCATGTCGAGAGCGCCGGACCGGATGCCGGATTCCTGTTCGGCCTGCACGACGGGCGTGAGCTCGATGGGGTCGCGGCGGCGCTCGCGCCAGATCCGCACCCACTTGTCCGGCATCGCGCCCTCTACGAACCCGACCCGGAACCCCGCCTCGCTCATCGCGGGCATCCTAGGGGTCCGGTGTCGTCACCAGTCCTCCACGCGGCTCGGTACGGCGCCCGGAGCCGCTCGTTCCGACTGTGCGCCGAGGCAGCCCCGGGACGCGCCGACCCGGCGTAGTGCGGTGAGATCGCCGTTGCCCCACAACCGGTTGTGCTGCGTAGAGGCGCCGTACATCAGCTGCCGACGCGAGCTGGCGTGGCCCAGACCCAGGATGTGGCCGAGCTCGTGCGACATCACCTGACGCCAAACGACGCGCGGGTAGCGCTCGGTCTGGTCGAGCAGCATGTAGCCGTCGAAACGGCGCCTGCCCTGCACCCAGTGACCACCGATGCCGGCGACCCGGCCGGAAAGGCTGCGCTCCTGGCGCGGGGACTGCCAGTCGATCAGGACGTCGGTCCCCGCCGGGCGGTTGTCGCGACGCGAGCGCTCGACCCGACGGTTCGTGCGCCCGAGGTACTTGAACCGGAAGCCGGTGACCCGTCCGACGCTGGCGAAGGTGCGCCGCAGGTCGGAGACCGCAGCGGGGTAGCCACGCGCGGGGTTGACCCGGTAGGTGATCGGCTCGCAGGGATCCCATCGGGCGCCGGGACGGAAGAGCCAGGCCCAGTCCGAACTCGGTCCCTTGGGTCGGTACGGCATCCGCACGGTCACCGTCACCACTTCGCTGACCTCGTCGTTCGTGACCAGCGTGCCCGGGACGACCACACGCAGCCGATGTGTACCTTCCCAGCCGGGAGCCAGGAAGGTGTACGAGCCACCGACCCCGGTCAGCGCGGATGCCACCTTCTGCCAGCCGTTCTCCCTGGTCTTCAGCTGGAGGAAGAGGCGACGCAGCCCAGGCCCTTCGCCGGTGACGAGGACCTGTTTGCCGAGAATCACGGTGCTGTCGGAGACCGAGATCGTCGGATATCCGGGATCCGCGGCGGGGGCGGGCGTAGAGGTGCCGGGTACAAGGACGACGAGGATGGTGGCCAGGAGTGCGGTCAAGGATGGGCGGAACACGAAATCGCTCCCAAGCAGAAGATGATCCGATGGATCAGTCGGTGTGCGTGGAGAGCCACACAATCGGTCGATACCGATGTTGCCGTGGTAGGGGCTCGCGCGAATCGGGTGACTGGGCGGGGGTGCCTAGTCGGTTCGAACTAGTGCGACGAACCGTTCGGCCGAAGGCCGCTGACCTGCGGAAAAGCCGCAGCTGGTGGTGTCCGAGGGGGGACTTGAACCCCCACAACCGTTAAAGGTCACTAGCACCTCAAGCTAGCGCGTCTGCCAATTCCGCCACCCGGACGAGTGCGGAGAAACCCTAGCAAAGCGAGAGGCCCTTCCCCGCATCGGGGCGAGTACATCCGGATGCCACTATGGCCCCATGGACGACGACGTTCAGGGACCGGCGTACGACCCCTCGGCCGAGGTCGTGGAGGTGTGTCGCGAGCTGATCCGGATGGACACCACGAACTACGGAGACCGCGAAGGCCCGGGCGAGCGGAAGGCGGCGGAGTACGTCGCCGGGCTGCTCGACGAGGTCGGCATCGAGTCCCGCATCTACGAGCCCGAAGCCGGCCGCGCCTCAGTGGTGGCGCGGTGGGGCGGCTCGGCCTCGGATCGTCCGGGCCTGCTCCTGCACGGGCATCTCGATGTGGTGCCGGCCGCGGCCGAGGACTGGACGGTGGACCCGTTCAGCGGTGAGATCCAGGACGGCTACGTATGGGGCCGGGGTGCGGTCGACATGAAGGACTTCGACGCGATGCTGCTGTCGCTGGTCCGTGCGCGGCAGCGCGCCGATTGTCCGCCCGAGCGGCCGATCGTGCTGTGCTTCACCGCTGACGAGGAGGCCGGTGGGCACAAGGGCGCCGAGGTCCTGATCCGGGACCACGCGGACGAGTTCGAGGGGGTCACCGAGGCGGTCGGTGAGGTCGGCGGCTTCAGCACCACGGTGCGGGGGCGGCGGATGTACCTGATCGAGGCCGCCGAGAAGGGGATGGCCTGGATGCGGCTCCGGGCTCGCGGTCGCGCCGGTCACGGGTCGATGATCAACCGTGACAACGCGGTCACCGAGCTGGCCACAGCGGTGGCCCGAATCGGCGCCCACGAGTGGCCGGTTCGGCTGACCCCCACGATGCAGACACTCCTGGCCGCGGTCGCGGAGCTCGCCGGCACCGAGGCCACCCCCGAGAACGCCGAGGCCCTGGTGGACGAGTTCGGGACCGCCACCAGGATGCTCGGTGCGGTCATCCGCAACACCACGAACCCGACCATGCTCGAAGCGGGCTACAAGGTGAACGTCATCCCCACCGAGGCCACCGCACACGTCGACGGGCGGTTCCTCCCCGGCTACGAGGACGAGTTCTTCGCGACCCTGGCCGAGCTCTGCGGCGAGCACATCGATATCGAGTACGTCTCCAACCAGGCGCCTTGGGAGATGCCCTACGACGGCGACCTCGTCGGCGCGATGGGGCGCTCGATCCTGGCCGAGGACCCCGACGCCCTGGTGGCGCCGTACCTGATGAGCGGTGGCACCGACGCCAAGCACTTCATCAAGCTGGGGATGCGCTCCTACGGCTTCACGCCGCTACGGCTCCCCGAGGACCTGGACTTCACCGCGCTCTTCCACGGTATCGACGAGCGGGTACCGGTCGACGCGCTCGAGTTCGGAGCGCGGGTGTTCGACCGGTTCCTCGACGAGGTCTAGCTCGCCGGCTCAGGCGGTGCGGACTGCGCGGATGATCTTGCGGCGCAGCACGATCCGGCGTACGCCGTCGGGTCCGATCCGGACCCGGTCGAGCTCCCACCCGCCGTGCTCAGCGCGCTCGACGAGCAGCGTGGTCACGACGTTGCGCGGGAACTCCCGGGAGAACGTGACCTTGTCGAACTCCCACTCCACCTTGCGGTCCGAGGGCCGACGCAGTGCGCTGCTCATCCGTCGTCCGAGACGTCGTCAAGCGCCTGCACCAACTCCTCGGGCAGCATCTTGTCCTCCAGGTCCAGGGCACCGCGCAGCTGAGCCGCGGTCCGGGCGCCCACGATCGGCGAGGTGACGCCGGGACGGTCGCGCACCCAGACGAGCGCGACCTCCATCGGTGTCCAGCCGAGGCCCTCGGCTGCGCGGACCACCGCATCGACGATCCGAGCCGAGCGTTCGTCGAGGTAGGCGCCGACGAAGTTGGAGTAGACCTTGGAGGCGCCTCGGGAGTCGGAGGGGGTGCCGGTGCGGTACTTGCCGGTCAGCACGCCGCGGCCGAGCGGCGACCAGGGCAGCACACCGAGGCCGAGCGCCTCGCTGGCCGGCAGCACCTCGGCCTCGATGGATCGGTTGAGGAGGCTGTACTCCATCTGGGTGGACGCGATCGGCGCGCGGCCGGGGACGGCGCGCTGCCAGGTCGCGGCCTGCGCGGTCTGCCACCCGGTGTAGTTGCTGATGCCGACGTACGCCGCCCGTCCGCTGCTGACAGCGAAGTCGAGCGCACCGAGCGTCTCCTCCAGCGGGGTCTCGTCGGTCCAGATGTGGACCTGCCACAGGTCGACGTGGTCGACGCCGAGCCGTTTCAGGGAGCTGTCGAGGGTGCTCAGCAGCACGCCCCGCGACGTGTTGGTGACCCGCTCGCCGGAGCGTCGCGAGATGCCCGCCTTGGTGGCGAGCACGATCTCGTCGCGGGCCATCACGTCACCGATCAGGGTGCCGAGCAGTGACTCGGAGTCACCGTCGGTGTAGCCGGCCGCGGTATCGACGAAGTTGCCACCGGCCTCGGCGAACGCGATCAGCTGGTCCCGCGCCTCGTGCTCGTCGGTGTCGCGGCCCCAGCTCATCGTGCCCAGGCCGAGCCTCGACACCGTGAGACCGGTGCTGCCGACCGAGCGCTGCTGCATGGCGAAAACCTAGCCGCCGCGCCGGGGGACGTGGGCGAGGGCACGCCCATGCGGACCTCTAGGATCGTCGCCCGTGTGGGACTTCCTCCAGGCCGTGATGCTCGGGACGCTGCAGGGGCTGACGGAATTCCTGCCGATCTCGAGCAGCGCCCACCTGAGGATCTTCCCCGAGCTCTTCGGCTGGGGTGACCCGGGCGCAGCGTTCACCGCGGTGATCCAGATCGGCACCGAGCTCGCCGTACTCATCTACTTCCGCAAGGACATCTGGCGGATCGCCTCGACCTGGCTCAAGTCGCTGTTCAAGCCCGAGTACCGCGGCCAGCTCGATGCCCGGATGGGCTGGTTCATCATCGTCGGCTCGCTGCCGATCGTGATCCTCGGCATCTTGCTCAAGGACACCATCGAGCACGACTTCCGCAACCTCTGGGTGATTGGCACGATGCTGATCGTCCTCGGACTGGTGCTCGGCGTCGCCGACAAGATCGGCTCGACGGACCGGACCATCAAGCAGATCACGCTCCGGGACTCGGTGCTGATGGGACTGGCCCAGGCGCTGGCGTTGATGCCAGGGGTGTCCCGCTCCGGCGCCACCCTGTCGATGGGTCGGCTGCTCGGTTATGACCGCGAAGCCGCCACCCGGTACGCGTTCCTGCTCGCGATCCCGGCGGTCGTCGGTGCCGGGATCTTCGAGCTCGACGACATCTCCGATGGGGACAACATCTACGGCTGGGGTCCGACGCTGGTCGCGACCGCGGTCGCCTTCGTCGTTGGGTACGCCGCCATCGCGTGGCTGTTGCGCTACATCAGCACGCACTCCTACACGCCGTTCGTGCTGTACCGGGTGGCGCTGGGCTCGGCAACGCTGCTGCTGCTCGCCACCGGCGTGCTGTCGGCCTGATCTGGGCGCCGATTCCTTGCTGTTTGGTCACCAACGGCATGAAATCGACCCCAATTTCTGCCGTTGGGGACCAAACGGCAAGCCTCAGAACCAGCCGGACTTCCGGAAGAACACCATCAGCACCACGGCGATGGACACCATCAGCCCCAGCGCCATCGGATAGCCGGCGACCCAGCCGAGCTCGGGCATGTGGTCGAAGTTCATGCCGTAGATCGAGCCGACCAGCGTGGGGGCGACAAAAAGCGCGACCCCTGCCGAGATCTTCCGCATGTCGTCGTTCTGCCGAATGCTGATCTCCGCCAGATGGGCCTCGAACGCGGCGGTGAGCAGCGACTCGAGGTTGTCCATGGTCTCCGCTATCCGGGCGAGGTGGTCGCCGACGTCGCGGAAGTAGGGGCCGGCCTGCGGGTCGATGCCCGGGACGCTGCCTGCCGTGAACTGCTTGACCGGTTCCCGGAGCGGCAGCACCGCGCGGCGGACCTCGGCGAGCTCGCGCTTGAGCACGTAGATGCGTGCCGAGTCGTTGGTGCGCTCGTCGGAGAAGACCGAGGCCTCCACCTCGTCGACGTCCTCGGTGAGGGCCTCCCCGACTTGTTCGTAGATGTCGACCACCTGGTCGCACACGGCGTAGACCACGGCCGAGGGGCCGTGCGCGAGCACCGTCTCGCGCTGCTCGAGCGCGAGGCGGGCCTCATGGAGGCCACCGCCCTGCCCGTGTCGAACCGTCACCACGAAGTCCGCCCCCACGAACATGCTGATCTCGCCGGTCTCGACGGCGTCGTTCTCGTCGACGTACCAGAGCGTCTTCAGGACCAGGAAGAGGCTCTGGTCGTAGCGCTCCAGCTTCGGTCGCTGGTGTGCGGTGACGGCGTCCTCGACGGCCAGCGGGTGGAGGTCGAACACCTTCGCCACCTCGGCCAGCTCCTCCTCGGGTGGCTCGAAGAGGCCGATCCACACGAAGTCACCGGGCGCGCAGCGGCCGCGAACCGTCGCCAGGTCGGCGACGTCGCAGTCCAGCGGCACCCGCACTCCGGCGCGGTATACGGCGTTGTCGACGATCACGGGAGCAACGGTAGGGGCTGGGTAGGGTCGCGGCCATGGCAACCGTGATCCTCGTGCGGCACGGGCGGACCGAGGCGAACGCCACGGGCCTGCTGGCCGGCCGCACCCCGGGGGTGCGTCTCGACCCGACCGGAGCAGAGCAGGCGGCTCGCGTCGGTGAGCGACTCGCGCCGATCCGATTGGCCGCGCTGGTCAGCAGTCCGCTGGAGCGGTGCCGCGATACCGCCGCGGCCATCGCGCGGTCCCAGCAGAGCCGGATCCGGGTGGCTCGTGAGCGCGGGCTGACCGAGTGCGACTACGGCGAGTGGCAGGGCCGGCTGCTCAAGGAGCTGGTCAGAGAGCCCCTGTGGCGGACCGTCCAAGGGCAGCCGTCGGCAGCCGCCTTCCCGGGCGGCGAGTCGATGACGGCGATGCAATCCCGTGCCGTCGAGGCGGTACGCCGCCGCGACGCCACGGTCGAGGCCGATCACGGGGCCGGTGCGGTCTGGGTCGCAGTCAGCCACGGCGACATCATCAAGTCGATCCTGGCCGACGCGTTGGGGATGCACCTGGACCTGTTCCAGCGGATCAACGTGGACCCGGCGTCGGTGTCGATCGTCCGCTACACCGCCTCCCGGCCCTATGTGCTGGCGACCAACACCCACGCCGGCGACCTGTCCTGGCTCACGCCCCCTGCCAAGAAGCGAGGCCGCCGCCGCACGCCCGAAACCGATGCTCCCGTCGGCGGCGGTGGAGGCCCTTCGGCACCCGTCTAGTCTCTGTGACATGCCGATCGTGCACGGGTTCGACCCGCCGGAGCGCTTCGTCGCCGGCACCGTGGGCGAGCCGGGGGGCCGCACGTTCTTCCTGCAGGCCCGATCGGGCGCCCGGATGATCAGTGTGGCGCTGGAGAAGCAGCAGGTGGCTGCGCTTGCCGAGCGTATCGACCAGCTGCTGGACGAGGTCATGAGTACCGACGCGTCGGAGGCCCTGGTCCCCGCGGTCGCGCCGATGGCGTTGGAGGACACCGAGCCGCTCGAGCAGCCGATCGAGGAGGAGTTCCGGGCCGGCACGATGACGCTGTCCTGGGATCCCGAGGACGAGCGGGTGGTGATCGAGGTCTTCCCGTTCACAGAGGCCGCGGTGGTGACCCCCGACCAGGTCGACCAGGACTTCGAGGAGCCGGAGCCCGACGAAGTCTTCCTGGTCCGGATCAACGCCGGCCACGCGCGGGCGTTCGTCAAGCGGGCCGAACAGGTGCTCACCGCCGGTCGCCCCAGCTGCCCGTTCTGCGGCAACCCGATCGACCCCGACGGCCATCTGTGCGCCCGGGCCAACGGCTTCCGCCGCCGGGACCCGTGACCGCTCGATCACCCCTCGCGGGCGACCTCGTGCTCCACGGCCGAATCATGCCAGCCTCCAACGCGACGTTCCTCGCCGAGATCGCCGGGACCAAGGTGGTCTACAAGCCGGTGGCGGGAGAGCGACCGCTCTGGGACTTCCCGGTCGGGACGCTGGCCGGCCGCGAGGTCTCGGCGTACGCCGTGTCCGAGGCCATCGGCTGGGACGTCGTACCGGAGACCTGGATCGGCGACGGACCGCACGGCGAGGGGATGCTCCAGTGCTGGCGCGAGCCCGATCCCGGGCAGGAGGCGGTCACGCTGATCGGCGCGGGGGAGCACCGCACCGGCTGGCTGGCGGTCTTCGAGGGGGTCGACCAGCACGACCGTGAGGTGATCCTGATCCACGAGGACACGGAGGCGCTGCGTCGGATGGCCGTCTTCGACGTACTCATCAACAACGCTGACCGGAAGGGCGGCCACGTCCTCGAGATGGCCGACGGGCATCGATACGGCGTCGACCACGGGGTGACGTTCCACCACGAGCCCAAGCTGCGCACCGTGCTGTGGGGGTGGCACGGCGAACCGCTCACGGACGGCGAGGTGGCCGGCGTGGAACGGGTTCGCAAAGCGCTCACCGGAGATCTCGGCAAAGAGCTCGCCGGTGACCTGGCCGACGACGAGATCGACGCCATCGACCGGCGCTGCCGACGGCTGCTCGAGCGTGGGGTGCTGCCCACGCCGCGGGGCGACTGGCCGGCCATCCCCTGGCCACCGTTCTAACTACACCTGCCGACTAGGCTTCACGCCATGCGCCCCTGGTCCGCTCCGGCGATCCCCTCCCTGTCGCTGACGGGACCCTCGGTCGCCGTTCACGACACCGCGACCGGGCAGAAGGTCGTCATCGAGCCCGACGGCCCCGCGCGCATGTACGTCTGCGGGATCACGCCGTACGACGCCACCCACCTCGGCCACGCCGCGACGTACGTCGGCTTCGACCTGCTCAACCGAGCCTGGCGCAACGCCGGCCTCGAGGTCACGTTCGTCCAGAACGTGACCGACGTGGACGACCCGCTGCTGGAGCGGGCCGCGAAGGTGCACGTTGACTGGGTCGAGCTGGCCGAGCGGGAGACCGAGCTGTTCCGCCAGGACATGCAGGCCCTCCGGGTGCTTCCGCCGACGCACTACATCGGCGCCGTCGAGTCGATCCCGGAGGTCGTGGCCCTGATCGAGCGGCTGCAGGCCATCGGTTCGGTCTACCGGGTCGAGGACGACCTCTACTTCTCCGTGACCGCAGATCCCGCCTTCGGCGAGGAGTCCGGCTTGGATCGCGAGACCATGCTCCAGCTGTTCGGTGAGCGCGGGGGCGACCCGGGCCGCCCGGGCAAGAAGGACCCGCTGGACTGCGTGATCTGGCGTGGCGAGCGTGAGGGCGAACCCAACTGGCCCAGCCCGTTCGGACCCGGCCGGCCCGGCTGGCACATCGAGTGCACCGCGATCGCGCAGCGCTACCTCGGCCCGACGTTCGACGTCCAGGCCGGCGGCAGCGACCTGGTGTTCCCGCACCACGAGATGGGGGCGGGGCACGCCCAGGTGGCCGACCCGGGGGTCAAGTTCGCCCGCACGTACGTGCACGCCGGGATGGTCGGATACAACGGCGAGAAGATGTCGAAGTCGCTGGGCAACCTGGTCTTCGTCTCGGCGCTGCGCAACAGCGACGTCGACCCGACTGCGATCCGGCTCGCCCTGCTGCGGCACCACTACCGAAGCGACTGGGAGTGGACCGACGCCGAGCTGTGGGAGGCCGTCGACGATGTGGCGCGGTGGCGGAAGGCGATCGCCCTCGGCGCCGGAGCACCGGCCGGACCGGTCGCCGCGGAGGTGCTGGCTCACCTCGCCGACGACCTCGACGCACCTCGCGCCACTGCGGCAGTCGACCGCTGGGTGGCGGCCACGCTCGGCACCGACGGGCTCGCCGACACGAGCGACCCCGACGCCGCCGTCACCATGCTCGGCGTGGTCGACGCGGCGCTCGGTCTCTTGCTCTGACCCCGAAAGCGCGCAGCGGATCAGTCCCATTCGTTCAAGACCGGTCCGGTATCGGCACTCCAGGCTGAGGGCATGAACCAGCAGATCAGACTGAAGTTCGTCGTCGACTCCGCCGACGGTGCGCTTGCGTGGTACGAGCGGACGCTCGACGCGGACATCGGGGAGCGGCACGAGATGGAGGGACGCGTTGTCTTCGCGGAGTTCCGGGCTCTCGGCACCACACTCACGATCAAGGACGCCGATGCGACCGACCAGGCAACCGCGGGCCTGATCCTCGACGTGCTGATCGACGACCCGGACCCGGTCTGGGAGGCGTTCGTGGGTGCCGGCGCGGAGGTGGTGTTCCCGTTGGAGAACCAGTTCTACGGCAAGCGGGCGGGGCGGGTCCGGGATCCGTTCGGCATCCAGTGGATCGTGTCGGGTCCAGTGAAATAGGGACCGTCGTTACGAGTTGTCCCCATCGTTGGGACCCCGGCGCTTGAGGTAGCGCTCGAACTCTCGGGCGATCGCCTCGCCGGTGGCCTCGGGGAGGTCGGTCGTGTCCCGGGTCTCTTCGAGCGCGCGCACGTAGTCGGCGATGTCCTCGTCCTCCTCGGCAAGCTCGTCGACTCCACGCTCCCAGGCGCGGGCGTCCTCGGGCAGGTCGCCGAGCGGGATGCTGACCTCGAGCAGGTCCTCGAGCTGTCCGATCAGCGCGAGGGTGGCCTTCGGGCACGGCGGTTGCGCGACGTAGTGCGGCACCGCAGCCCAGTAGCTGACGGCCGGTACGTCGAGCTTCACACAGGCGTCCTGGAACACCCCGACGATGCCGGTCGGTCCTTCGTAGGTCGACTGCTCCAGCTTGAGCCGGTCGACCAGCTCCGGCTCGGAGGCGGTGCCGGTGACCGGGATCGGTCGGGTGTGCGGGGTGTCGGCGAGCAGCGCGCCGAGCGTGACGACCAGCGCGCCGCCGAGATCGTCGCAGGCGGCCAACAGCTCCGCGCAGAACTGCCGCCACCGCATGTTGGGCTCGATGCCGCGGATCAGGATCACGTCGCGGTCGAGGTCCGGCGGCGAGGCGACGGCGATCTGGCTGCTGGGCCAGGTGATCCGACGGAACCCGTTGGCGTCCGGACCCACCACCGGACGGTTGACCTGGAAGTCGTAGAACTCCTCCGGGTCGATCGCGCCGACGACCCTCGCCTGCCACACGTCCATGAGGTGGTCCACCACTCCGGAGGCCGACTCGGCGGCGTCGTTCCAGCCCTCGAAGGCCGCGATCACCACGGGGTCGACCAGGTCCGGAGCCTCCTGGATCTCGATCACTCACGAAGCCTATCCAGGCGGTCCGGCCACCGGGAGACGATCCCCGGATGCGCGGCCGTGACGCGACGATTTCTCTGTCGTTGAACTCCGGTGTCAACATTCGAGAAACCCGTCCAGAACGTGGACACGGTTTCTACCCTTGATGGTCCCCGTTCCACCTGACTGAGAGCTCGCCGAGAGGAGTCCCCTTGTCTGCCCCCGATGAGCGTCACCTGCGGCCCGACGCGACCCGGCAGCTGAACGACCTGCTGGCCGCCCGCATCCTGGTGCTCGACGGCGCGATGGGTACGGCGATCCAGCGCGATCGCCCGGACGAGGACGGCTACCGTGGCGAGCGGTTCAAGGACTGGCCGAGCGACCTGGTCGGCAACAACGACCTGCTGACCCTCACGCAGCCGGACATCATCGCCGGCATCCACCGCGAGTACCTCGAGGCCGGCGCCGACATCATCGAGACGAACACGTTCAACGCGAACGCGGTCTCCCTGTCCGACTACGGCATGGAGGAGCTCGCCTACGAGTTCAACTACGCCGCCGCCCGGCTGGCCAGGCGCGAAGCGGACGCGATGGCGGAGCGCACACCGGACCGACCCCGGTTCGTCGCGGGAGCACTCGGCCCGACGACGCGCACCGCCTCGATCAGTCCCGACGTCAACGACCCCGGCGCGCGCAACGTCTCCTACGACGCCCTGGTGGCGGCGTACCTCACCGCCGCCCGCGCGCTGGTCGAGGGCGGCGCGGACCTGCTGTTCATCGAGACGATCTTCGACACCCTGAACGCCAAGGCCGCGATCTTCGCGGTGGAGACGCTGTTCGAGGAGGAGGGCCGGCGCTGGCCGGTCGTCATCTCGGGCACCATCACCGACGCCTCCGGGCGGACCCTGTCGGGTCAAGTCACCGAGGCGTTCTGGGACTCGGTGCGCCACGCCCGGCCGCTGGCCGTGGGGCTCAACTGCGCGCTCGGCGCCAAGGAGATGCGCCCCTATCTCGCCGAGCTTTCCCGGATCGCCGACACCTGGGTCTCGGCGTACCCGAACGCCGGCCTGCCCAATGCCTTCGGCGAGTACGACGAGGCGCCCGAGGAGACCTCGGCGATCCTCGGCGAATTCGCCGGCAGCGGCTTCGTCAACATCGTCGGCGGCTGCTGCGGCACCACGCCGGAGCACATCGCGGCCATCGCGCGCGCGGTCGCGGACCAGCCCCGCCGAGAGGTGCCGGAGATCGCGCCCGCGATGCGGCTGTCCGGGTTGGAGCCGTTCACCATCACCGACGAGAGCCTCTTCGTGAACGTCGGGGAGCGCACCAACATCACCGGCTCGGCCAAGTTCCGCAACCTGATCAAGGCGGGCGACTACGACACCGGGCTCACGGTGGCCGCCCAGCAGGTGGAGAACGGCGCGCAGGTCATCGACGTCAACATGGACGAGGGCATGATCGACGGCGTTGCGGCCATGGATCGCTTCACCAAGCTGATCGCCAGCGAGCCCGACATCAGCCGGGTGCCGGTGATGGTCGACTCCTCCAAGTGGGAGGTCATCGAAGCCGGCCTGAAGAACATCCAGGGCAAGCCGATCGTGAACTCGATCTCCATGAAGGAGGGCGAGGACAAGTTCCGCGAGCAGGCCCGGCTGTGCCGGAAGTACGGCGCGGCCGCGGTCGTAATGGCCTTCGACGAGGACGGCCAGGCCGACAACCTCGAGCGTCGCAAGGCGATCTGCGAGCGGGCCTACCGGATCCTCGTGGACGAGGTCGGCTTCCCGTCCGAGGACATCATCTTCGACCCGAACGTGTTCGCGGTCGCGACCGGCATCGAGGAGCACGCGTCGTACGGCTTGGACTTCATCGAGGCCACCCGCTGGATCAAGGAGAACCTGCCCGGTGCCATGGTGTCGGGCGGCATCTCGAACGTGAGCTTCTCGTTCCGCGGCAACAACCCGGTCCGCGAGGCGATCCACGCGGTGTTCCTCTACCACGCGATCAACGCCGGGCTGGACATGGGCATCGTCAACGCCGGCGCCCTGGTGGTCTACGACCAGGTCGAGCCGGAGCTGCGAGAGCGCATCGAGGACGTCGTTCTCAACCGTCGTCCCGATGCCGCCGAGCGGCTGCTTGAGATCGCCGAGGAGCACAACAAGCAGGGCGAGGTCGTCGAGGCGACCGAGGCCGAGTGGCGTTCGCTGCCGGTCGGCGAGCGGATCACCCACGCGCTGGTCAAGGGCATCGACGCCTACGCCGAGTCCGACACCGAGGAGCTCCGCAAGGAGATCGCCGCGCGCGGCGGCCGGCCGATCGAGGTCATCGAAGGCCCGCTGATGGACGGCATGAACGTCGTCGGGGATCTGTTCGGCGCCGGCAAGATGTTCCTGCCCCAGGTCGTCAAGAGCGCGCGGGTCATGAAGAAGGCGGTGGCCTACCTCATCCCGTTCATCGAGCAGGAGAAGCTCGACAACCCCGAGCTGGCGACCGCGAAGGACACCAACGGCACCATCGTGATGGCGACCGTCAAGGGCGACGTCCACGACATCGGCAAGAACATCGTCGGCGTGGTGCTGCAGTGCAACAACTACGAGGTCATCGACCTCGGGGTGATGGTGCCTGCGCAGAAGATCCTCGATGCGGCCGCCGAGCACGACGCGGACATCATCGGGCTTTCCGGGCTGATTACGCCGTCACTGGACGAGATGGTCAACTTCGCTTCGGAGATGCAGCGGCAGGGTCTGACCATCCCGCTCCTGATCGGCGGTGCCACCACCTCGCGCGCCCACACGGCGGTCAAGGTCGACAAGAAGTACGACGGCCCCGTGGTCTGGGTGAAGGACGCGTCCCGATCCGTGCCGACGGCCGCCGCCCTGCTCGACGACCGCCAGCGGGACGCGCTGCTCGCCTCGGTCCAGGAGGACTACGACGCGCTGCGGACCCGCCATGCGACCAAGCACGACCGCCCGCTGCTCGACATCGAGGGGGCCCGGGCCAACCGAACGCCGATCGAGTGGGCCGGATACGTCCCGCCGCTGCCCAACGACCCGGGCATCCATGTGCTGTCCGACTACGACATCGGCGAGCTGCGCGAGTACATCGACTGGCAGCCGTTCTTCAACGCGTGGGAGATGAAGGGCAAGTTCCCCGACATCCTCAACAACCCGCAGACCGGTGAGACCGCCCGCAAGCTCTACGACGACGCGCAGGAAATGCTGGACCGGATCGTCGAGGAAAAGTGGCTGACCGCCAATGCGGTGTTCGGCCTGCTTCCGGCGAACGCGGTCGGCGACTCCATCGAGGTCTACGCCGATGACACGCGCACCGAGGTGCTCGAGACCCTGCACGCGCTGCGCCAGCAGGGCGAGCACCGCGAGGGCGTGCCCAACCGGGCGCTGAGCGACTTCCTGGCTCCGAAGGACACCGGCCTCGCCGACCACGTCGGTGCGTTCGCCGTGACCACGGGCCTGGGTACCCAGGAGCGGATCACAAAGTTCAAGGCCGACCTGGACGACTACTCGGCCATCCTTCTGGAGGCGCTGGCCGACCGGCTGGCCGAGGCCTTCGCCGAGCGGCTGCACCAGCGGGTCCGCACGCAGTTCTGGGGCTACGACACGGGGGAGACCCTGGCCAACGAGGACCTGATCGCCGAGAAGTACCGCGGCATCCGCCCGGCCCCGGGCTACCCGGCCTGTCCCGAGCACACCGAGAAGCAGACGCTGTGGCGCCTGCTGGACGTCGAGGCCACCACCGGCATCGAGCTCACCGAGTCGATGGCGATGTGGCCGGGTGCGGCAGTGTCCGGCTGGTACTTCTCGCATCCGCAGTCGCAGTACTTCGTCGTCGGCCGACTCGGCCGCGACCAGGTGGCCGACTACGCGGAGCGGAAAGGCTGGACCCTCACCGAGGCCGAGCGCTGGCTGTCTGCGAACCTGGGCTACGACCCGGAGGACTGAGCGCGCACGCCCCTGGGCGTGCGGTTTGGTCACCAACGTCAACGCGAAGGGCGCATTTTCTGTGGTTGGTGACCAAACGACATCGCCCGCCGCGGTCCTCTGGGACATGGACGGCACCCTTGTCGACACCGAGCCGTACTGGATCGACACGGAGTTCGCCCTTGCCGAGGAGTACGGCGGCACCTGGAGCCGCGAGCTTGCGCTGGAGCTCGTCGGCAGCGACCTGATCGCGTCGGGCCGCTTCATCCGGAAGCACATGGGAATCGACCTGACGCCCGAGGAGATAGTGGAGCGACTGCTCGACGGCGTGATCGCACGTGTGCTCACCGAGGTTCCCTGGCGCCCAGGCGCGCGTGAGCTGCTCGAGCGATGCCGGGAGCAAGGGGTGCCCTGCGCTCTGGTGACGATGTCGTACGAGCGGTTCGTGGCGCCGATCCTGGCGCAGCTCCCCGCCGGGTCGTTCCGCGCGGTCGTCACCGGGGACGCCGTCACCCGTGGCAAACCCGACCCGGAGCCTTACCTGACCGCGGCCCGGCTGCTCGCGGTCGATCCGGCGGCCTGCGTCGCGATCGAGGACTCCGACACCGGAGCGACGTCGGCAGCGGCCGCCGGGTGCCGGGTCCTGATCGTGCCGCACTACGTCGACGTGCCAGCCGGCGCGGGCCGAACCTTCCGGGAGACGCTGGTCGGGCTCACGCCCGCCGATCTCACTCGGCAGCCGGGGCCGTCTTAGCCGGGTCGGGCTCGGGCAGCGGCGGCGGAGTGCCGCCCCACTCGGGGCAGATCGCCTGGTGGGCGCACCAGTCGCACAGCCGGCTCTTGTTGGGCCGCCAGTCGCCGTTCTCGCGGGCCGTGACGATGGCCCGCCACAGCGCCTCGACCTTGCGCTCGGTGGCCAGCAGGTCCTGCTCGTCGGGGACGTAGCGGAGTACCTCGGCGTTGCCGAGGTAGACCAGCTGGAGCACCGATGGCAGCACGCCTCGGGTACGCCAGATCACCAGGGCGTAGAACTTCATCTGGAACAGCGCCTTGGCCTCGAACCACTCGCCAGGGCTGTTTCCGCTCTTGTAGTCCACCACTCTGATGGACCCGTCGGCGGCGATGTCGACCCGGTCGACGAAGCCGCGCAGCAAGAGCTTGCTGTCGGTGAGCGTCTCGACGTACAGCTCCCGCTCGGCCGGCTCCAGGCGTTGCGGGTCCTCGAGAGTGAAGTAGCGGTCCAGCACCTCGCGGCACGAGGCCAGCCAGTCGCCGACGGCCGGCCCCTCGGTGCCGAACATCTCGGCGATCGCCGGCTCCACTTCCAGCAGCGCATCCCAGGCCGGCACCAACATGTCGCGGGCGCGCTCCGGGGTCCGCTGCGCTGCCGGCAGGTCGAACAGGTCCTCCAGCACCTTGTGGATCACTGTGCCGCGCACGGCATCGGGGGAGAACGGCTCGGGGAGCCGGTCGATGGTCCGGAAGCGATAGAGGAGCGGGCAGGTCATGAAGTCACCGGCGCGGCTGGGCGAGATGGCGCCCAGGACGTTCACCCCGTCGACCGGGGTGCCGATCCGCTCGGCAGGCGACTCCTCGGAGTCGGCCGGCGCCACCTCGTGCACGCTCACGAAGCCGACATTAGGTGACGGCGCCGACAGCCCGGCTAGCCTCGCCGTGTGTCCGAGCCCGACCCACGCCCCGGACCGGATGCCTCCGCGCGGCCTCCGGGTTCGTTCCGGCTGGGCACGATCGCGGGCAGCGAGGTGCGGATCACCTCCTCCTGGTTCCTGGTAGCGGCCCTCATCGCGTTCGTGATGGCGCCCCGCGTCGATGAGGTGCAGCCCGACCTGGGCGGCTTCAAGTACGTCGTGGGGTTCACATTCGCCGTGGTGCTCTACATGTCGGTGCTGTTGCACGAGGCCTCACACGCGCTGATGGCGCGTCGCTACGGCTTCCAGGTGGACTCGATCACGTTGCACTTCCTGGGCGGGATGACGGCGATCAGGGGCGAGGCCCGAACTCCGCGGCAGGAGTTCGCGATCGCGGTGGTCGGTCCGCTCACCTCCCTCGCGGTGGGAGGCGGGGCGGTGGCCCTGTGGTTCGTCACGCCGGAAGGCCTCTTGCGGATGGCCGTCGAGGGGCTCGCGGGGGCGAACCTGCTGATCGGTGCGCTGAACATGGTGCCCGGGCTGCCGCTCGACGGCGGCCGAGTGCTGAAGGCGGCGGTGTGGGGTGCCACCGGCCGCGCTCATACCGGGACGATCGCTGCTGGGTGGGGCGGACGAGTGGTCGCCGTACTCGCGCTCAGCTGGCCGGTGTGGCAGGAGGTGTTGTTCGACGCGCCGCCCGACGTCCTCGATATTCTCCTGTCCTTCGTGGTCGCGGCCTTCCTCTGGTCGGGTGCCTCAGCGGCGATGAACACGGCCAACGTGCGACGCAAGCTGCCCGCGCTGGTTGCCCGCGACCTGGCCCGACGCACGCTCTCGGTTCCGGGTGACCTGCCGCTGGCCGAAGCCGTTCGTCAGGCTCGCGAGGCCGAGGCCGGCGGGATCGTGACGGTGACAACGGCAGGCACCCTGGAGGGCGTTGTCAACGAGGAGGCGCTGCTCGCGACCCCTGAGGACCGGCGGCCCTGGGTTCCGGTCTCGACGGTCGCCCGCACCGTCGAGGAGGGGCTCCGGCTTCCGGTGGGAATCACCGGTGAGGACCTGGTCCGGGCCATCAACGCGCATCCCGCGACCGAGTACCTCCTGCTCGAGGATGACGGATCCATCTTCGGGGTGCTGGCGACCGCGGACGTGGACCGCGCGTTCCGGGAGGCCTGACCGGTCGCAGTAGGGTGCCGCCGTGTCCGACACCGAGCCCGACGTCCCACCCGAGGCGTGGTCGGGAGTGCACCGCGGTCCGCTGCAGGCGGGCGAGTGGGTCCGCCTGACCGACAGCAAGGGCCGGCGCAACAACTTCTGTCTCGAGGCGGGCAAGCGGTTCTTCTCCAACCGCGGCCACGTCGAGCACGACGAGATGATCGGGCGCGAGGAGGGTTTCGCGGTCACGTCCTCGGCGGGTGGGGAGTACCTGGTGCTCCGGCCGCTGCTCTCGGAGTACGTCGTGTCGATGCCGCGGGGCGCGGCCGTCGTCTACCCCAAGGATTCCGCGCAGATCGTCGCCATGGTGGACGTGTTCCCCGGTGCACACGTCGTCGAGGCGGGAGTCGGCTCGGGCGCGCTCACCTGTTCGCTGCTGCGGGCGGTCGGGCCCCACGGCCGCGTGTCGTCGTACGAGCGGCGGGAGGAGTTCGCCGACGTCGCCCGACGCAACGTGACCCAGTTCTTCGGCGGGGATCACCCGGCCTGGTCGCTCACGATCGGTGACCTCGCCGAGGCGCTCCCGGCGGCGGGGGAGCGATGCGACCGGATCATTCTGGACATGCTGGCGCCCTGGGACTGCCTGGATGCCGCCGCCGAAGCCCTGCGGCCCGGCGGCATCGTCTGCGCCTACGTGGCGACCACGACCCAGCTCTCCCGGTTCGTGGAGACGGTGCGGGTGCACGGTGGGTTCACCGAGCCTCAGGCGTGGGAGTCCATGGTGCGGGACTGGCATGTCGAGGGCCTCGCCGTCCGACCGGGCCACTCCATGATCGGACACACCGCGTTCCTGGTGACCGCCCGACGGATGGCCCCCGGAGCCACACCGCCGCTCAAGAAGCGCCGGCCCGCTCCCGGCGCCTACGGCCCGGACTACGCAGGGCCCCGGCCACCCGGCGTACCGACCGAGCCGGCGGACGAATGAAGCCATTCCTGCTGCTGTCCATCCGCGCGGAGCCGCCGGCGGCGGTCGACGAGTACGCCGCCTTCCGACGGTTCCTCGACGTCGACGAGGACGGGTTGCATCGCCGGCAGCTGGGCATCGACCCGCTCGGAGCGCTCAGCCTGGACGACTGGTCCGGCATCATCCTGGGCGGCGGCGCTTTCACCTACTCCGACCCGGAGTCGTCCAAGGCGCCGGTCCAACGGCAGGCCGAACGCGACCTGGTCGGTGTGCTCGACCGGGTGGTCGCCGCGGACTTTCCGTTCCTCGGAGCCTGCTACGGCATCGGCACGCTCGGCTCGCACCGGGGCGGTGTCGTTGACCATCGCTATCCCGAACCTGTCGGACCCCTGTCGGTGACGGTGACCGAGGACGGCCTCGCCGACCCTCTCTTCGCAGGTATGCCCCGGGACTTCGCGGCGTATGGCGGGCACAAGGAGTCGCTCTCGGAGCTGCCGGAGGGGGCGGTCCTGTTGGCAACGTCCGCCGCTTGTCCGGTGCAGGCGTTCCGGGTAGGGGAGAACGTCTACGCGACGCAGTTTCATCCAGAGCTCGACCGGGCCGGCATCCACACCCGCATCGAGGTCTACTCGACGTTCGGCTACTTCGACCCGAGCGAGGCCGCGAACCTCAAGGCCGCATCCGATCGGGTGCAGGTGAGCCACCCGATGACGCTGTTGGTGAACTTCCGGGCCCGGTATGCACGCTGATCAAAACGTGATCAAACGCGCTGCTTATCCGCTTCCGTTGGGGTAGGACGCAGGTAGGGTCACAAGGGACAGGAGGTGGGACTGATGTCGATATCTGATGACGGTTCCGGCACCGGGCGGTAGAACTCCCGACGAGCTGGAGACCCAGGTGCGCTTCCTCGAGGCCGAGGTCACCGACCTCCGGCGTCGGCTCAGCGATGCCCCGAGCCACTCCCGAGGTGTCGAGCTTCGGCTCGCCGACGCCCAACGATCGCTCGCCGCCGTGACGGCGCAGAACGAGCGGCTCGCGCAAACCCTCCGAGAGGCGCGCGACCAGATCATGAAGCTGAAGGAGGAGGTCGACCGACTGGCACAGCCGCCGGCCGGCTTCGGCACCTTCCTCGCCCGCAACGAGGACGACTCGATCGACGTCTTCACCGGCGGCCGCAAGCTGCGCGTCAACGTCTCGCCCTCGGTCGAGCTCGACGACCTGCGCAAGGGCCAGGAGGTCATGCTCAACGAGGCCCTCAACGTCGTCGCCGCCTTCGACTACGAAGAGGTGGGCGAGGTCGTGATGTTCAAGGAGCTGCTCGCCGACGGCGAGCGGGCCCTGGTGATCGCCAACGCCGACGAGGAGCGCGTCGTCCGCCTGGCCGAGCCGCTGCGCGAGGCCAAGCTGCGCGCCGGAGACTCGCTTCTGCTGGACTCGCGGGCCGCCTACGTCTACGAGCGGGTCCCCAAGTCCGAGGTCGAGGAGCTCGTCCTCGAAGAGGTCCCGGACATCGACTACTCAGCGATCGGCGGCCTGGTCAACCAGATCGACCAGATCCGCGACGCCGTCGAGCTGCCCTACCTGCACCCGGAGCTGTTCAAGGAGCACGAGCTCAAGCCGCCCAAGGGCGTGCTGCTCTACGGTCCTCCCGGGTGCGGCAAGACCCTGATCGCGAAGGCCGTCGCCAACTCGCTGGCCAAGAAGGTCGCGGCCAAGACCGGCCAGGAAGGCAAGTCCTACTTCCTCAACATCAAAGGCCCCGAGCTGCTCAACAAGTACGTCGGCGAGACCGAGCGGCACATCCGCCTCGTGTTCCAGCGGGCCCGGGAGAAGGCCAGTGAGGGCACCCCGGTCATCGTGTTCTTCGACGAGATGGACTCGCTCTTCCGCACCCGGGGCTCGGGCGTCTCCTCCGATGTCGAGAACACCATCGTCCCGCAGCTGCTCAGCGAGATCGACGGCGTGGAGCTCCTCGAGAACGTCCTCGTGATCGGTGCGTCCAACCGCGAGGACATGATCGACCCGGCCATCCTGAGACCGGGTCGGCTGGACGTGAAGATCAAGATCGAGCGCCCCGACGCCGAGTCCGCGCGCGACATCTTCAGCAAGTACCTCACCACCACGCTGCCGCTGCACGCCGAGGACCTGGCCGAGTTCGGCGGTGACCGCGACGCGTGCGTCGGCGGCATGATCCGGGCAACGGTGGAGCGGATGTACACCGAGACCGAGGAGAACAGGTTCCTCGAGGTCACCTACGCCAACGGTGACAAGGAGGTCCTCTACTTCAAGGACTTCAACTCGGGCGCGATGATCCAGAACATCGTCGACCGCGCCAAGAAGATGGCGATCAAGGACTTTCTTGACCAGGACCAGCGCGGTCTCCGGATCTCCCACCTCCTCCAGGCGTGCGTGGACGAGTTCAAGGAGAACGAGGACCTGCCCAACACCACCAACCCGGATGACTGGGCGCGGATCTCCGGCAAGAAGGGCGAGCGGATCGTGTTCATCCGCACGCTCATCACCGGCAAGCAGGGCACCGAGCCGGGCCGCTCGATCGACACCGTCTCCAACACCGGCCAGTACCTCTAGCCGGTGCGCACCGCGCGCCCGCGGTAGACGTACCCCCACGGCTTGCTGGGGCTCGGCCCGGGCAGGTAGTCCTCGTTGAGGTCCACGATTTCTAACCCGGCCGCGCGCACCAGCGCAGGCACGTCCCGCGTCAGGTGGCAACCGTCGGCGATCCGCTTATGGAGCGGCTCCATCCGGTGCTGCCACCGTTGCACCTTGGAGGAAGGCGCGAGGCCGTGCTCGAGGAAGTGGAGACTGCCCCCGGGCAGCAGCGCGCGTCGTACCTCTGCCAGCGCCGCGGCAGCGTCGGGGATCGTGCACAGGGTGAAGGTCGACAGCGCAGCGTGGTAGGTCGCGTCCTCGGCCTCCAGTTGCTGCCCGTCGAGTCCCACCCGCTCGATGGGTACGTCGGACCCGGCCCTGCGCTCGGCCGACAGCTTCCATCCCACGTCGGACGGTTCGACGGCGCCGATCGAGATGACACCGGGCGGGTAGAACTGCGTGTTCAGACCGCTGCCGAACCCCACTTCGAGCACCCGGCCCGTGAGTCCGGAGCAGACGTTCTCACGCAGCGGCTCGATGGCCTTCATGCCGCAGGTCAGATCGACCAGCCGCGGCACTACGCGCTGTTCCCAGAATCCCACGGTGCCCGTCTACCCTGCCGAGCGCCTTCAGCGCAACGGACCCTCGGACCGTAGGCTCTTGTCATGAGCGTGCGCCGAATCATGGGCACCGAGGTGGAGTACGGCATCTCGGTCCAGGGGCAACCGCTGGCCAACCCCATGGTGGCGTCGTCGCAGGTGGTCAACGCGTACGCCTCGGCGACGATTCGCGCCCGCCGCGCGCGCTGGGACTTCGAAGAGGAGTCGCCGCTGCGGGATGCGCGAGGCTTCGACATGTCGCGGCAGGTCGCTGATCCGAGCCAACTCACCGACGAGGACTTGGGCCTGGCCAACGTCATCCTGACCAACGGCGCCCGGCTCTACGTCGACCACGCCCACCCGGAGTACTCGTCACCGGAAGTGACCAACCCGCTCGACATCGTCCGCTGGGACAAGGCGGGGGAGCAGGTGATGCTCGACGCGGCCCGGCGAGCGGGACAGCTGCCGGGCGGCGCGCCGATCGTGCTCTACAAGAACAACACCGACAACAAGGGTGCCTCCTATGGCGCCCACGAGAACTACCTGATGCGGCGCTCGACTCCGTTCGCCGACATCGTGCGGCACCTCACGCCGTTCTTCGTGAGCCGACAGGTCATCACGGGTGCGGGGCGGGTCGGCATCGGCCAGGACGGCCGCGACCATGGTTTCCAGCTGAGCCAGCGCGCCGACTACTTCGAGGTCGAGGTCGGGCTGGAGACCACGCTCAAGCGTCCGATCATCAACACGCGCGACGAGCCGCACGCCGACCCAGAGAAGTACCGCCGACTACACGTGATCATCGGCGACGCCAACCTCTCCGAGGTCTCCACCTACCTCAAGCTCGGCACCACCGCCCTCGTGCTGTCGATGATCGAGGAGCGGTTCATCTCCAACGATCTGACCGTCGACGGCGCGGTCTCGGGCCTCCGAGCGATCTCACACGACCCAACCCTGCGGCAGACCGTCACACTCACCGACGGGCGCCAGCTCACGGCCATCCAGCTGCAGCTCGAGTACCTCGACCTCGCCCGCAAGTACGTCGAGGACCGGCTCGGCAGCGACGCCGACACGCAGACCCTCGACGTGCTGGCTCGGTGGGAATCGGTCCTGGACCGGCTCGAGCGCGACCCGATGCTTTGCGCGACCGAGCTCGACTGGGTCGCCAAGCTGCAGCTGCTCGAGCAGTACCGGTCCCGCGACGGTCTCGAGTGGGACGACGCCAAGCTGCACCTGATCGATCTCCAGTACGCCGACATCCGGCCCGAGAAGGGTCTCTACCACCGCCTCGCTGCGGCCGGCCGGATGGAGCGGCTGCTCGACGACTCGGTGGTCGAGGTGGCCATGCACGATCCGCCGGAGGACACGCGGGCCTACTTCCGGGGCCGCTGCCTGGAGAAGTACGCCGAGCACGTGGCCGCGGCATCGTGGGACTCCGTGATCTTCGACCTGCCCGGTCGCGAGTCTCTCCAACGGGTGCCCACGATCGACCCGATGCGCGGGAGCAAGGCGCATGTCGGCGAACTGCTCGACAGATGTGAGTCCGCAGAGGCGTTGTTCACCGCTCTCACCCGGTAACTGGATAGGGTCGTCTCATGGCCCAGGAGCACAAGCAGCCGCGCAAGTCCACGGAGAACGAGGAGGCGACCGAGGTCGTCGCCGAGACCGACGTCGCCGAGCGCAAGGAGGCGATGGACGACGACATCGACTCGATCCTCGACGAGATCGATGACGTCCTCGAGACCAACGCGGAGGACTTCGTGAAGTCGTTCATCCAGAAGGGCGGACAGTAGTGGCGGACCCCCGACTTCCGGCGGCGTTCCTGCAGTCGGGCAGTTCGTCGTTCAGCGACTTCCTCTCGGAGCAGGCACCGGATCTGCTCCCCGGCCGCCGCGCCGTACCGCAGGGAAACGCAGCTGACTTGGCGCCGCACGGAACCACGATCGTGGCGGCCACGTTCCCGGGTGGCCTGGTCATGGCCGGAGATCGGCGAGCCACGATGGGCAACATCATCGCCCAGCGCGACATCGAGAAGGTCTTCCCGGCGGACGAGTACTCCGCGGTGGGCATCGCCGGTTCTGCCGGCCTCGCTGTGGAGCTGGTCCGCCTGTTCCAGACCGAGCTCGAGCACTACGAGAAGATCGAGGGCAGCGTTCTCTCGCTCGACGGCAAGGCCAACCGGCTCTCGGCGCTGATCCGCGGCAACCTCGGCATGGCTATGCAGGGCCTTGCCGTCGTACCCCTGTTTGCCGGTTATGACCTCGACACGGGGCAGGGCCGGATCTTCAGCTACGACGTGACCGGTGGCCGCTACGAGGAGACCGCGTTCTACAGCGTCGGCTCCGGCTCGCTGTTCGCGAAGGGGTCCCTCAAGAAGCTCTACCGCGACGACCTCTCGGAGTCGGATGCCGTCACCGTGGTCATCCAGGCCCTGTACGACGCGGCCGACGACGACTCGGCGACCGGCGGCCCCGATCTCACCCGGCGGATCTTCCCGGTCGTCCGGGTCATCACCGCCGAGGGCGGTCGACGCTGGGCGGATGGCGAGGTTGCCGACGTGGCGGATCGGATGATCGCCGCCCGAATGATCCGCCCCGACGGCCCGGCCGCACCACTGACGGGAGCTGCCGAATGAGCATGCCGTTCTACGTCTCTCCCGAGCAGCTGATGAAGGACAGAGCGGACTTTGCGCGCAAGGGCATCGCCCGCGGGCGCTCGGTGGTGCTGGTCCAGTTCGCCGACGGCATCCTGCTCGTCTCGGAGAACCCGTCCCAAGCTCTGCACAAGGTCTCGGAGATCTACGACCGAATCGCGTTCGCAGCGGTTGGCCGCTACAACGAGTTCGAAAACCTGCGCATCGCGGGCGTCAGACTCGCCGACATGCGCGGCTACGCCTACGACCGGCGCGATGTCACCGGCCGCGGTCTCGCCAACGCCTACGCCCAAACGCTCGGCACCATCTTCTCCAGCGGCGGCGAGAAGCCGTACGAAGTAGAGATCTTCGTAGCCGAGGTCGGTGACACCGCCGAGGCCGACCAGGTCTACCGGCTGACTTATCAGGGCCAGGTCACCGACGAGCACGGGTACGCCGTGATGGGCGGCGAGGTCGAACCGGTTGAGCAGTACCTCGAAGAGCACTACACCGAGGGTGCGCCCCTGGATGCCGCCCTCCGACTCGCGGTCGCAGCCCTCGGGCACGCGCTGACCGAGGACCGGGTGATCCCCTCCGGCGACCTCGAGGTGGCGCTGTTGGACCGCACCCGGAACCAGCCCCGGAAGTTCGTGCGGCTGTCTCCCTCGCGGCTCGACGGGCTGCTCGGGGACCGGGGCCCGGCGACACCGGATGTGCCCTTGGCGGAGGACGGCAGTCCCGGCAACGCGCCGATCGAGCCGCTCCCGGAGGACCCGGCCGACCCCACCGACCAGACCAGCGGCAACGTCCCTCCGCTGGAGGACCCGACAACCGGCGAGCCGCCCGTGGCACCCCCGCCACCGACGCCGCCCGAGTCCACGGACTGACCAAAAACCGGTCAGGTGACCGCCGTTTGGTCCCCAACTGCATCTAATAGGCCGGCACCCTCGCCGTTGGTGACCAATCGGCACGGCGCAACCCGACCAGGCGGCTGTCCACAGGACGATTGACTGAGTGTTTCGCACTCGAGCATTCCGGCGATTCCTTGCTGCATGCCGCATGACAAGCAAGACGACCCTATTCGAGGACAGCGGCGGAGGAAGGGATTTCGCCGTGTGAGCCATGGACTATTCCTGCCCGAGCGCGACCAACTGTCCCCGGACCAGGAGTTTCTGAGGGACCTGCGGGCCTGGCTGGCCGTGCTGCCGGATGGCGCGGTCTTCACACACGTGACCGGGGCTCGATTGCGTGGGTGGGCCTTGCCCAAGCTGCCGGATCAGGTTCCGGTTTTCGCGGCTGTTGAGGACGATCCGTCCCGACCCCGACGACCGGGACTAATCTGCTCCAGGCTGAGACGCACGACGCCACGGCCGGCTAAGCGCCGGGGGTTGCCAGTGGAGTCAGCTGAGGAGATTCTGCTCCGCTGCGCCCGAGATCTCGGGCACATCGACCTCGTGATCCTGGCGGTCTCGGCAATTCGTGCCGGTGATCTCGACCCTGAGGCGATGGACCGCCTCCTTGGGTCCCGCCGACCTGGAGTTGTTCGACTAAGAGCGGCGTGGATTGCCGCGTCCGCAAAGCTGGAGTCTCCCGGTGAAGTGTTGCTGTTTCTCTTTCACCGGGCCATCGGTGTTGTTGTCGAGCCCCAGGTGACGCTGTATGGCAGCCATGGTGGGCTTCTGGGTGTAGCCGACCTCCTGGTGATCGGCACGTGCAACGTCCACGAGTACGACGGCGCGGTGCATCGCGACAAGGTCGCGCACCGGAGAGACCTGCGCAGGGAGCGCGGCTGGGCTGGCACCGGCTACGTCCGCCGCGGATACACGCTCGATGACCTGCTGAACCACTCAATGGTGGCCATGCACGAGATCGATCGAGCCATCGATCGGCCCCACGACCCACGACGGCACGATCGATGGCGGACCCTCATCGAGGCTTCGTTGTACTCCGAGACCGGCCGCGAGCGGATCATGAACCGATGGCATCGGGCGATGGGGGTGCTCGATTGGTCACAAACGACCTAGTTCGGCCCCGTTTGGTGGCGGTTGGGGACCAAACCGCAACCGAGAACAGCGAGGCAACCTAAAGCCCACCGGGAAGCGCCTAGGCTGCAGACGTGGACCGGCGAATCTTCGGCATCGAGAACGAGTACGGCGTGACGTGCACGTTCAAGGGCCAGCGGCGGCTCAGTCCCGACGAGGTCGCGCGCTACCTGTTCCGGAAGGTGGTCAGCTGGGGCAGAAGCAGCAACGTCTTCCTGCGCAACGGCGCCCGGCTCTACCTCGACGTCGGCAGCCACCCCGAGTACGCCACGCCCGAGTGCGACGACGTGATCGAGCTGGTCACCCACGACAAGGCGGGGGAGCGGGTGCTGGAGGGGCTGCTCCTGGACGCCGAGCAGCGGCTCCACGACGAGGGCATCTCCGGCGAGATCTATCTGTTCAAGAACAACACCGACTCCGCGGGCAACTCCTACGGCTGCCACGAGAACTACCTGGTCAGCCGGGCCGGTGAGTTCAGTCGACTCGCCGATGTGCTCATCCCGTTCCTGGTCACCCGCCAGATCATCGTCGGGGCCGGCAAGATCACCCAGACCCCCCGCGGCGCGAGCTACAGCGTCTCCCAGCGCGCGGAACACATCTGGGAGGGCGTGAGCAGCGCGACCACTCGAAGCCGGCCGATCATCAACACCCGGGACGAGCCGCACGCCGATGCGGAAAAGTACCGCCGTCTGCACGTCATCGTGGGCGACTCCAACATGAGCGAGACCACCACGATGCTCAAAGTCGCGAGCTGTGACCTGGTGCTGCGGATGATCGAGGAAGGCGTGGTGATGCGCGACCTCACGATGGAGAACCCGATCCGGGCCATCCGGGAGATCTCGCACGACGTCAGCGGCCGTAGAAAAGTGAGACTCGCCAACGGTCGGGAGGCGAGCGCGCTGGACATCCAGGCCGAGTACCTCGCCAAGGCCCACGACTTCGTCGACCGCAAGGGCATCAGCACGCCGGTCCTCGAACGCGCCCTGGACTTGTGGGAGCGCGGGCTGAAGGCGGTCGAGTCCGACGACCTGGGCCTGGTCGACCGCGAGATCGACTGGGTGATCAAGTGGAAGCTGATCGACCGCTACCGAGCCAAGAACGGCCTCCCGCTCGGCCATCCACGAATCGCCCAGCTCGACCTGGCCTATCACGACATCCACCGCAACCGCGGGCTCTACTACCTGCTGGAGAAGCGTGGCGCGGTCGCTCGGGTCACCACCGACCTGAAGGTGTTCGAGGCGAAGACCGTCCCGCCGCAGACGACCCGCGCACGGCTGCGCGGTGAGTTCATCCGGCGCGCCCAGGAGCGACGCCGCGACTTCACCGTCGACTGGGTGCATCTGAAGCTCAATGACCAGGCCCAGCGCACCGTGCTCTGCAAGGACCCCTTCCGTGCTCACGACGAGCGGGTGCAGCGTCTGATCGATGGCATGTGAGCGCGCCTACGAACCCCTCAGCCTCCCCTTGTAGGGTTCGCAAGCGAATGTCCTGACCCCGCTCGAAGGTGGATCCCTGTGCTCCGACGTGTACGACGTCCCGCTGCCGTGGCCGTCCCGCTCCTGCTCGTGCTCGCCCTCGCCGGCTGCGGCGACGAGGAGGGCGCTAGCGAAGGCATGCTGGCGGGCTTCGAGGGCATCAGCATCACGGGCGACCTGGGCAAGATCCCCGAGGTCGACTGGAAGGGACAGTTCGAGGCGAAGAAGCCCGAGACCAAAGTCCTTATCGAAGGCGACGGCGAGAATATCGCCGACGGCGACAAGGTCGAGGTCAACGTCTGGATCGGCAACGGCTGGACCCAGAAAGAGGCCTACACGACCTACGAGAAGGACGGCGCACCGGAGACCTTCACCGTCGATGACCAGCTGAGTCCTGTATTCAAGGACGCCCTGCTCGGCCGGACGATCGGGTCGCGGGTCGCCGTGGTTGCCCCGGCCACCGACGTCTTCGGCGAGGGCGGCAATCCGCAGATGGACATCGGCAACCAGGACAGCGTGGTCGTCGTACTCGACCTGATGGAGATGTTCGAGCCGCCGAAGCCCACGGATGTGGGCGCCAACCGGATGCCGAAGGTCGTGGAGGAGAAGGGAGACCCGGTGTCCCTCGACTTCTCCGGCCTGCCTGAACCCAAGGTAGACGGCGACCTGCTGCGCCACGTGATCAAAGAGGGCAACGGCGAGGCGCTCACCGAGACCAGCACCGTGACGGCCGACTACCTCGGCATGGTCTACAAGGGGAAGAAGCCGTTCGACGAAAGCTTCTCGGCCGAGCCGGCCGAGTTCTCGCTGACCGGTGTGGTGCAGGGCTGGACCTACGGCCTGGCCGGGATCAAGGTAGGCAGCCGGGTGCTGCTCCAGATCCCGCCGGCCCTGGGGTACGGCGCGCAGGCCCAGGAGGGCATCCCGGCCGACAGCACGCTCTACTTCGTCATCGACATCGTCTCCGCCAAGTAGCCGGGTGACGTCCTGACGATGGTGGCGGCATGAGTGCCGCGGCGAAGACCGAGCGGCTGCTCAACCTGCTGATCATGCTGCTCGTCCAGCGTCACTACATCGCCAAGGACCGGATCCGCTCGATCCTCTATCCCGACTCGACCCCAGACGGGTTCGAGAAGATGTTCGAGCGCGACAAGGAGGAGCTGCGCAGCCTCGGCGTCCCCATCGAGGTAGGGCAGATGGATGCCTACTTCGACGACGAGCCCGGATACCGGATCCGCCCCGACGAGTTCGCCCTCCCGGAGATCGACCTGCAGCCCGACGAGGCCGCGGTGGTCGGCCTGGCCACGAAGGTGTGGCAACACGCGACGCTGGCGAAAGCGACAACGGAGGCCGTGCGCAAGCTGGCGGCCGTAGGCGTGGACGTCGACGTCACCCAGCTCGAGATCGCCCAGCCCCGGCTCAGTGCCGATGAGCCGGCGTTCGACGCCTTCTGGGCCGCGGTGCAGGAGCGTACGCCTTTGGCGTTCGACTACCTGCGGTCTGGCCAGCAGACACCGGCAACCCGCCACCTCCAGCCTTGGGGCGTGGCCCGCTACTCGGGCCGTTGGTACGCGGTCGGATTTGACACCGACCGGCAGGCCGAGCGGGTCTTTCGGCTCTCGCGGGTGCAGGGCGACGTACGACGCGGTGCGCCGGGCAGCTACGAGATCCCCGCGGGCACCGACGTGCGCGACATCGCCCGCCGGCTGGCACCGCCCCGGATTACCGAGCGGGTCGTGGTGCTGGCCCGCGCCGGCGCCGCGCTGCCCCTTCGCCGGGCCGCGGACACGATCGAGGAGGGCGTCGCCGGCCCCGACGGCGCCACTGGATGGGACCGGCTGGTGCTGACCCGCGGCGCCATCGACATGGGCGACGAGCTGCTCGGCTACGGCCCGGTGGTCTACGTCGAGGAGCCGCAGACGCTCCGCGACCATGTCGTCGCCCGATTGCGGGGTGTCGGAGCGTGAACCGGCCCGCTGCCGGCGCGAAGGACCAGGTCGCCCGGCTGCTCACTCTGGTGCCACTGCTGCACGCCCACGGCGAGATGCCTCTGGGCGCCGCTGCTGAGGCGCTCGGGGTCTCGCCGGCCCAGGTGCTCAGCGACCTCAAGGTGCTGTTCATGGTCGGCCTGCCGGGCGGCTATCCGGAGGACCTCATCGACGTCGACCTGGACGCCCTGGAGGGTCCGAGCGGGCCGAACGCCGCGGGCATCATCAGGGTCTCCAACGCCGACTACCTGGCCCGCCCCCTGCGGCTGAGCCCGACTGAGGCGACCGCGATGATCGTGGCGCTGCGCGCGATGCGCGACGGTGCCACCGACGACACCCGGGAGATCGTCGACCGGGTGCTCGCCAAGCTCGAGGCGGCCGCCGCGGAGGGGCCCGCTGCGGCCCGGATCGACCCCGGCGTCGACGCCCGTGAGCCGGGGTTGCTGGCGCTGGCCGACAAGCTGCGCGATGCGGCCAAGCGGCACGTCCAGGTCCGGCTCACCTACTACGTCCCCTCGCGTGACGAGGAGTCCGAGCGGATCGTGGACCCGCGGGGCGTGGTGACCGCCCACGGCATGACCTATCTGGACGCCTGGTGCCACAGCGCGGAGGCACCCCGGCTGTTCCGGATCGACCGGATCGCTGCCGCGGAGGTCACCGACATGCTGGTCGAAACGCCCGTGGAGGCGCCGCGAGACCTCTCCGAGGGCATCTTCACCCAGTCCAGCGACACCTCCCCGGTGACCCTTCGGCTGGCTCCACCGGCCCGCTGGGTGGTCGAGTACTACCCCGTGGAAGCGGTCCGTCAGGAGGCAGACGGCACGCTCGAGGTCGACCTACTGGTCGCCGACGACCGCTGGCTGCTGCGCCTGCTCCTCCGGCTGTCCCCGCACGCGAGCGTGATCTCGCCGCCGGAGTACGCCGATGAGTTCGCACGCGTGCGACACGAGGCGCTCAGCCTGTACTGAGGGCGGCGTACGATAGTCCTGACAACCCCCGAGTGGATGAGGACCCGATGAACTACCCCCTGTTTGGATTTCCCCAGGGCGCCGAGTGGCTGGTGGTCCTGGCGATCGTGATCCTTGTGTTCGGGGCGGCGAAGCTGCCCGACCTGGCCCGCGGCACCGGCCAGGCGCTGCGCATCTTCAAGTCGGAGACCAAGGGACTGAAGGACGAGGAGCCGGAGCCCGAGCAGCCGCGGGCTGAGCTGCCCGCGACCACCGACGAAGCGCCCACCACCCAGGACCGCCAGACCGACACCCACAACGGCTGACCGCGGCCGCAGCCTCACCACCCGTGTCAATCTCCGGGGTCGTCAAGCTCTTCATTGGCCGGCCCGTTCACCCGGTCGGTCCCGACGGCCGAATGGCGCTGTCGGACCACCTGCGGGAGCTGCGCGCTCGGATCCTGAAGATCGCGCTGTTCCTGGTACTCGGCCTCGCCGTCTCGCTGATCTTCTTCGACCAGCTCTTCGACCTGATCTACGACCCCTATCTCCAGGCCCAGGACAATCTTCCCGAAGGCAGCACCCTGCCGACGACCAGCGGCGCGGCCGCCGGCCTGATGCTCTACCTCAAGCTTTGCGGCCTGGCCTCGATCGTCGGCACCAGCCCGCTCTGGCTCTACCAGATCTGGGCGTTCATCCTGCCCGGTCTGCACGCCAGGGAACGCAAGTGGAGCCGGGTGTTCGTCGCAATCGCCGGTCCGTTGTTTTTCGCCGGGGTGTTCCTCGGCTACGTCACGCTGCCGAAGGGCCTGGAGATCCTGATCGGGTTCAACCCTGATGAACTGACGAACCTGGTCGAGTTCAACGACTACGTCACGTTCTTCAGCCGCACGCTGATCGTGTTCGGCATCGCCTTCGAGATCCCGCTGTTCGTGGTCCTGTTGAACCTCGCGGGCGTACTCAAGGGCAAAACGCTCGGGGAACACCGGGCCTGGATCATCGTCGGGACGTTTCTCTTCGCAGCGATCGCGACCCCGTCGGCCGACCCCTTCACGATGACTTTCATGGCGGTCCCGATGGTGCTGCTGTTCTTCGTCAGTGAGCTCATCGCGCGGTTCAACGACCGGCGTCGAGCCAAGCGGAACCGGTTCGCCGATCTGTCCCCTGACGAGGCTTCGCCGCTGTGAGCCTCGCGGAGGTGGACCCGTTCGACCTCCCCGACTGGCTGGGGGAGAGGGAGGTGATCTGGGCTGCGGACGCGGGCCTGAGGAGCGGCCACCACGTGCGCGGCACTCTGCGCGGCGGCGACCACGAACTCCCGTGCGACCTGCTGGCCGTCGACGAGGCCTACCCTGCTCCCGTCATGGACGACCGCGTGCGCCTCCGGGCCCACCAGGCCTGGCGGCACGGGCAAGTCCAGCTGGCGACGTACGACGACCGGCTGACGCTGCTGACGCCGGGCAGGGAGTTCAGCTCCGCGGGGGTCCTCGACGTCCTGGGCCGGCTGGCCAAGGCCGTCGGCGCCTCGCCGGACCGGTACGCCGTCCTGCTGCGGCTTGGCGGCTGATTGCTGCCGTTTGGTCCCCAACTGCAAAGGATCGGCCCCGAAAGTTGTCGTTGGTGACCAAACGGCAAGCCCAAGGCGGCCGAAAGGGCGTCACGTTCGCCCTCTAGGCTCGACGCGTGTCCCGCGAGATCGCCCTGCTGACCAATCCCACCGCCGGCAAGGGTGGGGGTCGGAAGACCCGGGACGTGGCCATGGCCCGACTCCGCAGCGTCGGATTGTCGGTGCGCTCCCTCGAGGGCAGCGATCCGGACCAGACCTTGGAGCTGGCGCGCCAGCAGGTGGCGGCGGGGGTGGATGCGCTGGTCGTCGTCGGCGGCGACGGGATGGTCAACCTGGGCGTCCAGGCGCTCGCCGGGACCGACATCCCCCTGGGGATCATTCCTGCGGGCACCGGCAACGACGTGGCCCGCTACTTCGACATCCCGCGGAGGGACGCGGCCACGGCGGCCGAGCGGGTGATCGCCGGCGAGGTCCGGACCATCGACCTGGCGCGCACGATGGACCGCTACTACGTCACGGTGATGGCGGCCGGGTTCGACGCTGTGGTCAACGAGCGCGCCAACCGGATGAGCTGGCCGAAGGGACAGATGCGCTACAACCTGGCCACCTTGGCTGAGCTGCGCACCTTCGAACCGCTGCCCTACATCCTCGAGCTCGACGGCAATGTCGTGCACACCTCGGCGATGCTGGTCGCGATCGGCAACGGACCCTCCTTCGGGGGCGGCCTGCGGATCGCGGAGGGCGCGCTGCTGGACGACGGCTTCCTAGACGTGGTGATCATCAAGCCGATGGGCAAGTTCGAGCTGGTGCGCACCTACCCGAAGCTGTTCAAGGGCACCCACACGACCCATCCGGCCTACGAGCACCACCGGGTCCGCCGGGTCACCGTCGCCGCGCCCGGGATCGTGGGGTACGCCGACGGGGAGCGGTTCGGCCCGCTGCCGATGACGATCGAGTGCGTGCCCCAGGCGCTCAAGGTGCTGGCGTGAGCGACCCGAGCCCCTCCGAGCGGTACGCCGACTACCGGCGCGACCGTCACCACCCGGTGCTGCGCGAGTTCGCCGGCGGATATACGTTCCCTCTCGACGACTTCCAGGCAGCCGCCTGCCGCGAGATCGAGGATGGGCGCGGCGTACTGCTCGCGGCACCCACCGGATCCGGGAAGACAGTTGTGGGGGAGTTCGCCGTCCATCTGGCCCTGCACGGTGGTCGCAAGTGCTTCTACACCACGCCGATCAAGGCGCTGTCGAACCAGAAGTACCACGACCTGGTGGCCCGTCACGGCGTCGAGAACGTCGGGCTACTCACCGGCGACAACACCGTCAACGGCGAGGCGCCAGTGGTTGTGATGACGACCGAGGTGCTGCGCAACATGCTGTACGCCGGCTCGCGCACCCTGCTGGGCCTCGGCTTCGTGGTGATGGACGAGGTCCACTACCTGGCCGACCGAGCCCGGGGCGCGGTGTGGGAAGAGGTGATCATCCACCTGCCGGAGTCGGTGACCCTGGTGTCGCTGTCGGCGACGGTCTCAAACGCCGAGGAGTTCGGTGAGTGGCTGGCCACGGTCCGGGGAGAGACCACGACCATCGTCGAGGAGAAGCGGCCGGTGCCGCTCTACCAGCACGTGATGGTGGGCCGTCGCCTGCTCGACCTGTTCGCGTCGTCCGACGTCGATGCCGCAGCCGGGTTCGTCAAGGAGGGAGCACCCGTCAACGGCGAGCTGCTCAACGTCGCGCGGGACGACTGGGCCTCGAGCCGGATGCGGGACCGACGCTCGCCCCGACAGCGGGCTCGCCAGCGGAGCGGACCGCGGCAGGTCGGCAACGGCCGGCGGGTCTGGATCCCCAGCCGGCCGGAAGTGATCGACCGGCTGGACCGCCAGGCCCTCCTGCCGGCCATCGTTTTCATCTTCAGCAGGGTCGGATGCGACGCAGCAGTCACCCAGTGTCTCCAAGCAGGCGTCCGGCTGACCACTCCGGAGGAGCGGGACACGATCTACGAGTACGTCGAGTCGAACACCGGCGACCTCAACGAGGACGACCTGCACGTGCTCGGCTACCACGACTTCCTGGACGGGCTGACCCGCGGTGTGGCCGCTCATCACGCGGGGATGCTGCCGGCGTTCAAGCAGATCGTCGAGGAGCTCTACCTGCGCGGGCTGTGCAAGGTCGTCTTCGCCACCGAGACCCTGGCCCTCGGGATCAACATGCCGGCCCGCACCGTGGTGATCGAGAAGCTCACGAAGTGGAACGGCGAGGAGCACGCCGACATCACGCCGGGGGAGTACACCCAGCTCACCGGCCGGGCCGGTCGTCGCGGGCTCGACGTCGAGGGGCACGGCGTAGTGCTGTGGCAGCCGGGCATCGATCCGAAGCAGATCGCGGGACTGGCCTCGACCCGGACCTATCCGCTGCGCTCGTCCTTCCGCCCGTCGTACAACATGGCCGTCAACCTGGTGCACCAGTTCGGCCGGGAGCGCTCCCGGGAGCTGCTCGAGCAGTCCTTCGCCCAGTTCCAGGCGGACAAGGCCGTCGTCGGCCTGGCCCGCCAGCTACGGAAGGCTGAGGACGCGCTGGACGGGTACGCCGAGGCGGCGACCTGCCATCTGGGCGACTTCATGGAGTACGCCCGGCTCCGGCGCCGGGTCGGCGACCAGGAGAAGGCGGCGAGCCGGGCCCGGCGGTCCGACCGGCGCGACGAGGCGCTCGCCTCCCTCGCTCGGCTGCGCCCAGGCGACGTGATCGACGTCCCGGCCGGGAAGTTCTCGGGACTGGTCGTGGTCGTCGACCCGGGCACCTCCGGCGACACACCGCGGCCGTACGTCGTCACCGCGGGCCACCAGGCGCGTCGGCTGGCCGCGATGGACTTCCCGACACCCGTCGAGCCGATCACCCGGCTGCGGATCCCCAAGAACTTCAACGGCCGCAACCCGCAGATGCGGCGCGACCTGGCCTCCGCGTTACGCGACCGAACGCACGACCTGACCCCGCCGCCCCGACCGGAGCGGCACCGTGCCGGAGGATCGGGTCCGGAGGACGACCAGATCACCCGGCTACGTGCGGACCTGCGGGCGCACCCGTGTCACGGCTGCGCGGACCGGGAGGACCACGCGCGCTGGGCCGAGCGCTGGTTCAAGCTCGACCGGGACGCCGCGACGCTCCGACGCCGGGTCGAACGCCGGACCAACACGGTCGCCCGCCAGTTCGACCGCGTGTGTGACGTGCTGACAGCACTCGACTACCTCGACGGCGACTCGGTCACCGGACGTGGTCGGCCGTTGATGCGGATCTACTCGGAGCTGGACCTGGTGGCCGCCGAGTCTCTCCGAGAAGGCCTGTGGGACGAGCTGCCGGCTTCCGGGTTGGCCGCGGCGCTGTCCGTGCTGGTCTTCGAGGCGCGCCGACCCGACGACGCGTCCGCCCCGCGGGTACCAGGAGGCGCAACGAAGGACGCGATCGGCCAGATGGTGCGTCTCTGGGGACAGCTGGACGCCCTGGAGCGCGACCACGGGCTCGACTTCCTCCGCCAGCCGGACCTGGGTTTCGCCTGGATCGCCTTCCGGTGGGCCGAGGGAGACGACCTGGACGACGTGCTCGGCGGCTCCGAGCTGTCCGCGGGCGACTTCGTCAGGCAGATGAAGCAGCTGATCGACTTCGCGGGTCAGGTGGCGGACGCAGCAGCGGGCACGCCGGTCCGGGACACCGCCCGCGAGGTCGTCCGCCGGCTGCGACGTGGCGTGGTCGCGTATTCGTCCCTGGCGGAGTGAGCCTGCGTTAGTCGGGCACGGCTCGGACCGCTTCAACGACAGGCGTTTCGCCGGACACCAGGTTCCACTGGCGGTTTACCGTGGCGGCGTCGTCGATCACGGCGGCCACCACCGCGGCGACGTCGGCGCGCGGGATGTCGCCCCGTCGTACGTCGGAGCCGAGCGTGACCAGGCCGGTGGCCGGTTCATCGGTCAGTCGGCCGGGCCGGATGATCGTCCACTCCAGGCCGCTGTCCCGTAATGCGATGTCGGCGTCCCGCTTCGCCTCGACGTAGGCCCGCCACACCTCGCCGGTGTCGGGCGGCAGCGGATCGTCGACGTTGATGGCCGAGATCTGCACGAACCGCCGGATGCCGGCGATCTTCGCGCCCTCGATGGACTTCAAGGCCCCCTCGAGGTCGACCGTGCGCTTGCGCTCGAGGTTGCCATCAGGTCCGCCTCCGGCGGCGAAGATCACGGCGGTGCAGCCATCGAAGGCGGTGGCGAACTCGTCGGCGCCCTGTTGCTCGATGTCCAGTAGTCGCATCTCGGCGCCGCGGTGCTCGAGCTCGTCCCGGTACCGCTCGTTGCGCACCAGGGCGACCGCATCGATGTCGGAGCGTCGAAGCTCCACGAGGAGATGACGGGCCACCTGACCGTGGCCCCCGACGATCGCGACGCGGGTCATGCCTCCACGGTACGCAGTGCGGTGGTGAGACGCTCCGCGGGACTGCCGAGCCCCCACTGCTCCGCCAGCGCTGCCACCTTGTCGGGGTCCTTGGGCGTCCTGGGCATCAAGATGTTGCTGCGGTCGAGATCGATGTCTCGAGCGACCGCCACCACGGTGGGGGCGACCCCCAGGTATTCCACCGCCGCCTTGATCTTGCCGCGAGGGCCGGGTCCCATCTCCGCATCGGGGTCGTTGGCCGCGGCGACGATGCCGGGGATGTCCCCGAACCGGCCCAGCAGCGTCGCTGCGGTCTTCTCGCCGACGCCGGCGACGCCGGGGAGGCCGTCCGACGCGTCGCCGCGGAGGGTGGCGAAGTCGGCGTACTGACCCGCGTCGATGCCGTACTTCTCCCGCACCCAGTCGTTGGTTACCCGCTCGTGCCGGCCCACGCCGCGGGCGATGTAGAGGACTCGTACGTCGAGCTCGTCGTCGACCAGCTGGAAGAGGTCGCGGTCGCCGGAGACGATGTCGACCGGCTGCTGGGCGTCGGTGGCCAGGGTGCCGATGACGTCGTCCGCCTCGTACCCGTCCGCGCCCAGCACGCAGATGCCGAAGGCGTCCAACACGTCGATGATGATCGGGATCTGGGCCTGCAGCGGATCCGGCACCTCCTCGACGTCGGGGGCGCTCTCGACCTCCTCGACGACCCGGTGTCCCTTGTACGACGGGATCAGGTCGACCCGCCACTGGGGTCTCCAGTCGTTGTCCCAGCAGCAGACCAGGTCGGTGGGGCGGTACTCGTCGACCAGCCGGCTGATGAAGTCCATGAGCCCACGGACTGCGTTGACGTTGGTGCCGTCCGGTGCCGAGATCTCCGGCACGCCGTAGAACGCGCGGAAGTACATCGAGGCGGTGTCCAAGAGCATCAGGCGGTTGTCCGGGGCGGGCATGCGGCGAGCGTAGCCGCGGAACGCCCTACGCTGTCCCCGTGAGTGCGTCCGACGTCGAGCAGATGGATCGACAGATTCTTCAGCTGCTCGCCCGGGACGGCCGGATGTCCTACACCGACCTGGGCAAGGCGACGGGGCTTTCAACCTCGGCGGTGCACCAGCGCGTGAAGCGGCTCGAGCAGCGGGGGCTCATCCTCGGCTACGGCGCCACGATCAACCACGAGGAGGTCGGCCTCCCGCTCACGGCGTTCATCTCGATCCGCCCGATCGACCCCTCGCAGCCCGACGACTCACCCGAGCGGTTGCGCGAGCTCCCTGAGATCGAGTCGTGCTGGTCGGTCGCGGGGGAGGAGTCCTACATCCTCAAGATCCGGGTTCCCACGCCCGCCGACCTGGAGGACCTGCTGGCCCGGATCCGCGCGGCCGCCAACGTGTCCACGCGGACCACGATCGTCCTCTCGACGCCGTACGAGAACCGCCCGATTACCTAGGCGTTCGGTCACCGGACTGTCGTTTGGTCCCCAACCGCAGCCCCGGGGCCTGTATTTCTGCCGTTGGGGACCAAACGGCAGCCCCGGCCACGCTGAAGCAGGAGACGCCGTCTGCCTTCAGTACGCCTGCAGCGCGGCCGTTCGGCGGGACGCCTCGGCTACCTCAGCGGCCTTCAGCGCACTCTCGTCGAGGTCGGCGTGGGATGCCCACCAGGACTGTCCGGCGGCCGGCAAGGTGTGGATCGGGTCGTAGTACTCGTAGGTGCGGGTGAGCGCCTCGGGGTCGGTGGCCTCGATGGAGGTCCGGTAGTTCTTGGACCAGTACGAGATGCCCCGCTCTGCGTCGTACGACGACAGCTGGTGCACCCACCGCTTCCCGACGAACGGGACGTCACAGACGATGCGCGGAGTGGCGAAGCCCGGCAGGTAGCCCATCATGTGGTGCTGCAGCCGCTGGGCGTCGGCGACCGAGACCCGCCAGTGCTCCGAGAACGGGATCATGTCGCACATGTAGAAGTAGTAGGGCATGATCTGCGCGCCGTCGAGGAGCCGGAAGCAGAGGTCGAGCAACGCGTGCGGGTCGGCGTTGACGCCGTTGAGCAGCACTCCCTGGTTGCGCACGTCGCGGACACCGGTGTCGAGCATGGTCCGGGTCGCCTCCGCTACGAGGGGGGTGACCGAGTTGGCGTGGTTGACGTGGGTGTGGATCGCGATGGACACCCCGCGCTGCCGGGCGATGGTGCCGATCCGGGTCATCCCCTCGACCACCTCGGGCTGCAACCAGTGCTGCGGCAGCGCCATCAGCGCCTTGGTGGCCAGCCGGATGTCGCGGATGTTCTCGATCGCGAGCACCTCGGTGAGGAAGGACTCCAGCCGGGGCCACGGCATGTTGGCCACGTCGCCGCCGGAGACCACCACGTCGCGCACCCCCGGCGATCGCCGCAGATAGTCGAGCATGTCTCCGAGCCGGTCGTTGGGCTTGCCGACGAACTTCAGTTTGTCGATGACCGCGGTGGAGTTGCCGACCAGGTCCATCCGCGTGCAGTGGCCGCAGTACTGCGGGCACGTCGGCAGCAGCTCGGCCAGCACCTTGGTGGGGTAGCGATGCGTGAGCCCCTCGGTCGCCCACATGTCGTGCTCGTGCAGCGAGTCCCGCGTGGCGTGCGGGTGCGACGGCCAGTCGGTGCGGCGATCCGAGAAGACGGGCAGCATGTAGTGGCGCACGGGGTCGGCGTAGAAGGCGTCGGTGAGTGATCCCGGCCCGCCCGGCACGTCATGCGGCGCCATCGTGTTCATCATCTGCGGCGGCACGAGCATCGACATCGTCGCTCGCTCGGCCTGGTCGCGCTCGAGGTCGGCGTAGAACCGGTCGTCGACGAGATCGCCGAGGAGCTCGCGGAGCTGCTTGACGTTCTTGACGCAGTGCGCGCGCTGCCACTGGACGGAGGCCCAGTCCTCGGCGGTCACGTCGGCCCACCCGGGGAAACGGGTCCAATCGGGCTCGACCAGCTCGACCCGTTGATAGGGGTAGGGCTGACCGGTTTCCAGGCCGATACTGGTCTCGATGGACATCGCTGTGCTCCCGTCGCGGGGTGGTTTGGCTGGCGGGTGGTGCTTCTGTCAGAGTACGTGGAGATCGTCCTGTCTGCATATTCCAGAGCAGGAAGATCTACGGTGTGTTGTGAAGAATCAGGGAGGACCAACGGCCATGGCGCTGTCCGAGAGCGACCCGACGGGGCTCCACCGAGTGTTGGACGACGCCGTGGTGCTGCCGCAGGCCGCGCAGCGGCTCGACACCCGCCGGGAGTTGTGGCCCGACGAGGTGCGGATCCGGGTCGAGATGCTCAACCTGGACGCCGCGTCGTACCGCCAGCTCGAGCAGAAACATCGGGGCGGTGACGGCTCTGTCAATCATGGGGCGATCCGCGCCGAGGTCCTCGACATCGTCCGGACCCGCGGCAAGATGCAGAACCCCGAGACCGGCTCCGGCGGCATGCTCGTCGGCACGGTCGAGGAGGTCGGGCCCGAGGCGGTCCTGGACCTCCGCGTCGGTGCCCGGGTGAGCACCCTGGTCTCGCTCACGCTGACCCCGCTGGTCATCGAGGACGACCTGGCCCGCTGGGACGGGAAGGGCGAGCGCATTCCGTGCGACGGGTATGCCGTCCTGTTCGGCCGCTCCATCGCCGCCGAGATCCCAGGTGACCTGCCGGCCGAGCTGAGCCTCTCTGTGCTTGACGTCTGCGGCGCTCCCGCGCTCACCGGCCGGGTGGTGGCGACGTACGACGCCCCCACGGTCGCCGTGATCGGCGGAGGAGGGAAGTCGGGCTCGCTGAGCCTGGCCGCCGCCCGCGAGGCCGGCGCCTCCCACACGATCGGCGTCGTCCCGACCGCGAAGGAGGGCGACGCGCTGCGGGCCGCCGGACTTGCCAACGAAGTAGTGCTCGCCGACGCCCGTGATCCCATCGCCCTGCGCGACGCCGTGATCAAGGCCGGCGGCCCGGCCGACATCACCGTCGTATGCGTCGACGTCCCCGGCTGCGAGGGCGGCGCGATCCTGGCGACCGCCGAACGCGGCACCGTGATCTTCTTCAGCATGGCGACGTCGTTCTCAGCTGCCGCGCTCGGCGCCGAGGGACTTGCTGCCGACGTGACGATGCTCGTGGGCAACGGCTACGTCCCCGGGCACGCCGAGCACGCGTTTCGGCTGCTCCGTGAGAACGACGGAGTACGTCGGTTGTTCAACAGCAGGATCGACCGATGAGCGGGCGGCTCGACCTCGACCCGAAGACCATCCGCGAGGCGCGCAGCCTGGCCCGGAAGGTGGGACGGCCGACGGTCACGATGGCCAAGCGGCACACGACTGTTGCCGTGGAGCGCGCGACGCTCCGGCTCGCCGGGCTGCAGGGTGCAGACGCCGAGGGCACGCCCTGGGTCAACCGGTTGATGGACGTGGTCCGTGCCGATGTCGGCCTCGAGCACGGCGTCGCGCTACCGGTCTGGGACGCGCTGGTGCGTGGCGAGGCCGACGACCTGGCCACGCTGGCGCAGAAGGCGAGCGCGGGCTCGATCACTTTCCGGCTCCCTGAGGGCCGCGACGCCCAGCGCGCTCGGAGCGCGAGCCGCAAGCAGGTCGGCGCCGGGATCCGCACCATCGACCGGCGCCGCAAGGAACGAGAGCGGATGATCACCCGGATCGGCGATGCCCCGCGCACCCCGTGGATCTACCTGATCGTCGCGACCGGGGATATCTACGAGGACATGCCGCAGGCTCAGCAGGCCGCTCGCGAGGGTGCCGACGTGATCGCGGTGATCCGTTCGACCGGGCAGAGCCTGCTCGACTACGTGCCGGAGGGCCCCACCCGCGAGGGGTACGCCGGCACCTACGCCACCCAGGAGAACTTCCGGTTGATGCGGGCGGCCCTGGACGTGTCCAGCAAGGAGCTCGGCCGGTACGTGCGGCTGACCAACTACGCCAGCGGCCTGTGCATGCCCGAGATCGCGGCCCTGGCCGGGCTCGAACGACTCGACATGATGCTCAACGACTCGATGTACGGGATCCTGTTCCGCGACATCAACCCGGTGCGGACGTTCGTCGACCAGCGGTTCAGCCGCCAGGTCCACGCCCGGGCCGGGATCATCATCAACACCGGCGAGGACAACTACCTCACCACCGCCGACGCCGTGGATGCCGCGCACACGGTTACCACCAGCCAGCTCCTCAACGAGTACTTCGCCAAGGAAGCGGGACTCGAGGACTGGCAGCTCGGCCTGGGCCACGCGTTCGAGATCGACCCCGACATCCCCGACTCGTTCCGGCTCGAGCTGGCGCACGCGATGCTGGCCCGTGATCTCTTCCCGAAGGCGCCGCTGAAGTGGATGCCGCCGACCCGGCACATGACGGGCGATGTGTTCCGTGGCTACCTCCTCGACGGTTTCTTCAACCTCGTGGGCGCGCTCACCGGGCAGGGGATCCTGCTGGTCGGGATGATGACCGAGGCCGTGGTGACGCCATGGCTCTCCGACCGCGACCTGGCCCTGCAGAACGTCCGCTACGTGATGAACGCGGCCGGCAAGCTGCACGAGGACTTCCACCCCGCGCCCGACGGGTTCATCGCGCAGCGGGCGCGTCAGGTGCTGGCCGAGTCCATCGACCTGATGAACCAGATCCTCGACCACGAGCACGGCCTGCTCGACGCGATCGCCGACGGCACGTTCGGCCTGATGAAGCGTCCCGCCGACGCCGGTCGCGGCCTCGACGGCGTGGCCAAGAAGGCCAGCGCCTACTACAACCCGGCCTCCGAGATCCTGGAGGAGAAATGACCGAGTCGACGATCGTCCGGCCCTACGGCGACACCACCGGTGACGGGATGGTGCAGCTGAGCTTCACCCTCCCGATCCCGCACTCCAAGGTTGCCGAGGGCGCTGCCGAGCAGCTGGCAAACAAGATGGGAATGGAGCCCGCTCTCGTCGTGCACGCCAAGCCGATGGGGCCTGACTTCACGTTCTTCGTGGTCTACGGGCGGGTGAGTCACCTCGTCGACACCAGCAAGGTCGAGATCGTTGAGCGGGACTACCCGCTGCTCACCCCCAAGGAGGTCAACGCCACCGTCAAGCGGGCGCTGCGCCGCCGGCTGGTGGTCGTGGGTGGGTGCATCGGCACCGACGCCCACACGGTGGGCATCGACGCGATCCTCAACATCAAGGGGTTCGCGGGGGAGAAGGGACTCGAGTACTACCGGGAGCTGAAGGTGGTCAACCTCGGCGCCCAGGTGTCCGTCCCCGAGCTCGTCTCCCGCGCCCGGGCCGAGCGTGCGGATGCCGTGCTGGTGTCACAGGTGGTCACGCAGCGTGACGCCCACATGCTCAACACCCGCGAGATGTCCGCCGCGTTCCGAGAGTCCTACCCTTCCGACAAGCGGCCGGTGCTGATCGTCGGTGGACCGCGGTTCGACGAGAAGATGTCCGCCGAGCTCGGCGTCGACCGCGTGTTCGGCCGGGGTACGACGCCGGGCGAGGTGGCCTCGTACCTCGTGCACCGGCTCGCCGGACGGACGGCAGCCTGATGCCCGCCGAGGTCGGGATGCGGGTCGTGCATCGCCGCTATGTGCCGTACTCGCACGCGCACTACGCCGGCGATCTGGTGGACGGCGCCTACAGCCTGGGGCTGTTCGGCGACGTGGCCACCGAGATGTGCATTCGCACCGATGGCGACGAGGGGCTGTTCGCGTCTTATTCCGACGTGCAGTTCCGGGCGCCGGTGCGCGCCGGCGACGTGCTGGAGGTCAGCTGCGAACTGGTCCGGGTCGGCACCAGGTCGCGCGTGATGGACTTCGCGGTGCATGTGGTGGCGCGCGGCGCAGCGACGGCCGAGCGGCCCGGCGCGGCCGAGCCGCTGACCGAACCACTGCTGGCCACGGCCGCCACCGGAACCGTCGTCGTACCCTGACCCTCGGTCTGGACCAGTTCGGCGACACGCCGGGTCGACACCCGAAATCTCGAACATTTGGTGAACTCCCGGTGACACCGCTGACCTGCGAGTTCACGCGTTCGCGCAGGTCACGGGGCGGTTGACAGCGGGCCTCCAGGCCGATTGTCTAAGCGCCGTTCGCTCACGCAGGTCGTGGTAGGCGAACCGACGTCCGAGTGGCCGGAGTCGGAGGCTGTAGCACCAACAGTCCTCCCAGACGGTTCGCGGAGGTCGGTCCGCTCCGCGAGAGCAACACGGAAGGGGCCCGGGCCCCCTAGACAACGTCTTGGCTTCGGCAGCCGGTCGTCGGTGGGATGGACCGAAGGCGCCCGCGCCCCTTCCGTGTCCCTGGGCCAGGTGGCTCGGGGCGCGGCCGCTCCGGGTAGCGTCTTCTCGTGCTGCAGCGTGTCGGCCTGGCTCTCGTTTCCGGGCTCCTCCTCTCCCTGGCCTTCGAGCCGGTGGCCTTCGCGTACCTCATCCCGGTGGCCGTGGCCGGCTTCGCGCTCTGCACGCGGGGGCTATGCCCCAAGCGCGCGTGGATCCCCGGGCTCGCGTTCGGGGCGGCGTTCTTCTTCGTGCACATCTACTGGATGTCGCCGTCGATCGGTGCGCCGGCATGGGTCGCGCTGGCAACCCTGGAGGCGCTGTTCTACGGCCTGCTCGGGGTGGCAGCGGCCGCACTGCAGCGACTGCCCTGGTGGCCCGTCTGGCTGGCCGCCGCCTGGGTCACCATGGAACTCTGGCGCGGCGGCTGGCCGTTCAGCGGGATGCCCTGGGGCCGGCTCGCTTTCGGGGTGGTGGACACTCCGGTCGCCGCGTCGCTGGTCTATCTCGGGATGACCGGGCTCTCCTTCCTGCTCGCGCTGAGCGGGTTCCTCCTGGCCTGGGCGATCATCGAGCGGGAGCGACGGACCCGGCTGCTGGCCGTCGGCGCGCTGGTCGCCGTGTGCGCGGTCATGGCGCTGCCCAGCCTCGCGTCGTACGACCTCGACGAGCGGGGAACCACGACCGTGGCGGTGGTGCAGGGCAACGTGCCACCACCGGAGAACGACATCCTTGCCGACCACCGGCAGGTGACCGAGAACCACGTGCAGGCCACCGTCGACCTCGCGGCCGACGTGGCCGATGGATCAGTTCCCGAGCCGGACTTCGTGCTGTGGCCTGAGAACTCGACGGCCATCGACCCGTTCCGCGACGGCAGCACCAACGCCGCCATCGAGCGCGCGTCGGCGACGATCGGGGTCCCGATCCTGGTGGGCGCGATCGTGGACGCGGGTGAGGACCACGTGCTCAACCAAGGCATCGTCTGGGACCCGGAGACCGGCGCGGGCGAGCGCTACGCGAAGCACCATCCGGTGGGGTACGGCGAGTACATGCCGTTCCGGCCGCTGCTCCGCAAGCTCGGCATCGAGGACCAGGGCCAGCTCGGGCGGATCGGCCGGGACATGCTGTCCGGCACCAGCGAGGAACCGATCGAGGTGGCCGGCATCGACGTGGCAGACGCCATCTGCTTCGACGTGGCCTACGACGACGTCTTCTACGACCAGATCGGGAACGGCGCCGAGCTCCTCGCCGTACAGACCAGCAACGCAAGCTTCATCTTCACCGACCAGATCGACCAGCAGTTCGCGATCACCCGGCTCCGGGCGATCGAGGCGGGGCGGTACCTCGTCGTCGCCTCCACGAACGGGATCACCGGCGTCATCAGCCCCGACGGAGAAGTTCTGGCGACGGCCGATCCGCGCACTCGGGCCGTCCTGGTCGAAGAGGTGGGGCTGCGGCCCGGGATCACGCCCGGGGTCCGGTTGGGTGGGTGGATGTCCGTGCTGCTTCCGCTGCTCACCGGGCTGGGTCTTGCGTTGTGTCTGCTCACGTATCGTCGGAAGCAGCACCTCGCGCCCGAGTCGGAGCCCGTAGCGCCCGCCCTGGTCGGCGCCACCGAAGAGAAGGCCTCCCGTGACTGACCCGCATCCCGATCGCCACACCGCCCTCGGGCGCGTGGTGATGGTGGTCCCGACGTACAACGAGGTCGCCAACCTCGAGTGGATCGTGGGGCGCCTGCTGCGGGCGCAGCCGGAGGTCGATGTCCTCGTCGTCGACGACGAGTCACCGGATGGCACCGGCCGGGTGGCCGACGAGCTCGCCGAGGCCGACTCGCGAGTCCACGTACTCCACCGTGCCGCCAAAGGCGGCCTCGGCGCCGCCTACCTGCACGGCTTCGCGTGGGCGCTGGACGAGGGGTACGACGTGATCGGCGAGATGGATGCCGACGGGTCGCACCAACCCGAGGAGCTCTACCTGCTGCTGAAGGCGCTCGAGCACGCTGACCTGGTGATCGGCTCGCGGTGGATCCCCGGCGGCTCGGTCCGCAACTGGCCGGTGCGGCGGGAGCTGCTCTCCCGTGGCGGCAACGCCTACGTTCGGCTATTGCTGGGCATCGACGTACGCGATGCCACCGCGGGGTTCCGGCTGTTCCGTCGCGCCACGCTCGACAAGATCGACCTGCGGCAGGTGCGGTCCACCGGTTACGTGTTCCAGACCGACATGGTCGCGCGCACCCTGCAGGCCGGGCTCACCGTCCGCGAGGTGCCGATCGAGTTCGTGGAGCGCATCCGCGGCGAGTCCAAGATGAGCCCGGCGGTCGCCGCGGAATCACTCCGGAGGATCACCTCGTGGGGTCTGCGTGAACGGGTCGAGCAGATGCACAGGTCGCGAACCGGCAGGGGAGAGAGGCGCTGATGGCCCGCCGTCGCGGCGGCCTGGGCTGGCTGCTCCTGGTCGCGTTCATCGTGGTGCCGATCGTGGAGATCTACGTGATCATCCAGGTCGGCCAGGTGATCGGTGCATGGTGGACGATCCTGCTGCTGATCGCTGACAGCATCTTCGGCTCGTGGCTGATCCGACGCGAGGGCGGCCGCGCCTGGCGTGCCCTCCGCACCTCGCTCGATAGCGGCCAAATGCCGGCCAAGGAGCTCGCCGACGGTGCGCTGCTTCTGGTCGGCGGCACCCTGATGCTGACCCCGGGCTTCGTCACCGACGCGTTCGGGATCCTGCTGATCCTGCCGATGACCAGGCCGCTGTTCCGCCGGCTGCTCACCGGCGTGGTCACCCGACGGTTGGTGGTACTCGGCACTCAGCCCGGACCGCGCCCCGCCGGGCCGGTCATTCCGGGCGAGGTCGTCGACGAAGATCGTTGACCCGGCGCGAACTCCCGTGAAATGACGTTGACCCGTCGCAAGTTCGCGACGGGTCAACGGTGAGTCAGGTCAGGCCGTGGCCTTCTTCTTCCTGGCGCTGGCGCGGTGCAGGTGCGCGGGGCCGATCTCGCCGCCGCGGAGCAGCTCGAGACGCTCCTTGAGGATGTCCTCCAGCTCCTTCTCCGAACGACGCTCGAGCAGCATGTCCCAGTGGGTGCGGACCGGCTTCTCGGCCTTCTGCTCCTTCTCGATGCCGGCCGTGCTGAGGCCTTCTGCGCCGCAGCGCGGGCACTCCCAGACGGCCGGTACCTCGGCCTCGACCGACATCGTGATCTCGAAGCCGTGACCTTGCGGGCACAGATAGCCCACTTGCTGACGCGCCGCGAACTCGATGCCGCGCTCGTCCTCGAAACTCTGGCCTCCGAGCCGTGCGCCACGTAGTGTGCGCTCCGCCATTGAGGCACCTCCAAACTGTTGCTACGCCCGCCACCAGGACGGTGCGGGGATCCGTGGGGGAGGGACGCCGTCTACCCTCCCTTGGGGTTCAACGGTACCGGGGCGGGCAAGATTCCTCCGAATGCGCGGCGATACCCGCGGTATGGCGTTTCTAGACCACAGTAGGTACGTCGTTGCCGGCCTCGCGGATACCCCTTTGGGTGTCGACACGCATCAGGAGTGCGCCGCCCACCACGAAGAACAGGATGAGGGCGAAGATCGCCGGCCGGTAGGAGTCCGTGAACTGGTACACGAGGCCGAAAACGAGGGTGCCGAACCACGACGTACCCCGCTCCATCGCGTGGTAGAAGCTGAAGTACTCACCCTCCTTGCCGCGGGGGATGAGCAGCGAGAAGTACGACCGAGCCAGCGCCTGGGTGCCGCCCAGGACGATGCCAATGGCCACCCCGAGCAGGAGGAACGGCACCAGCTGCTCGTCGGGCAGTACCAGCGCGACGCTGACGATGCCCATCCAGATCACCAGGCCGACCAGGATCACGCGTTTGGAGCCGTATCGCGCCGCGGCCCGGCCGAACGCGATAGCGCCACCGACGGCGACGAACTGCACCAGGAGGTAGGTCGCGAGGACGGTCCCGAGCTCGAAACCGAGCTCGTCGGTGCCGTAGAGCGAGGCCTGTGAGATGACCGTCTGGATGCCGTCGTTGAAGAACAGGTACGCGAGCAGGAAGGTCAGCGCGACGGGGTAGTTGCGCATGTCCTTGAGCGTCTTGCCGAGCTGCCCGAAACTCGATGCGAAGAGGCCGCCCTCGACCGCTTCGACCGCCCGCGGGGGGTGGTTCTTGAGCCCGAGCCAGGGGATGAACGTGAACCCGGCCCACCAGACGGCCGCCGACAGCATGCTGATCCGGGCGGCCATGCCTTCGGTCAGCCCGAAGGTGTCGTGGCCCTGGATGAGCACGAAGTTGACGGCCAGCAGCAGGCCGCCGCCGGCGTACCCCATCGCCCAGCCCCGGCTGGATACCCGATCGCGCTCGTGCTCGGTGCTGATGATCGCGAGCAGCGAGTCGTTGACGACCGTCGACGCTGCGAAGCAGAGGTTGGCCAACAGGAAAGCGACGACGCCCAGCTGCCAGTTGTCGCCGGTGACGAAGAACAGCACCGAAGCCGAGGCGGCGCCGGCCCAGGCGAAGCCGGCCAGGAGGTCCTTCTTCCGGGCGGTGCGGTCGGCGACCGCACCCAGCAGCGGAAGCAGGATGGCCGAGATGATCGTCGAGGCGGTGATGATGAACGGCGGCAGCGAGCCCGGCGCGATCGAGATCCCGAGCACGTCGATCCGGTTGTTGACCGCCGCCTCTTCAGCGATCTCCTTGATGTACGGGCCGAAGAGGACACCGGCAATCGTGGTGGCGAAAGCGCTGTTCGCCCAGTCGTAGAAGTACCAGCTCTTCTGCTCCTTGGCCCGGTTCAGCGGCCCCAGGTCGGCAATGCCTTCTGGGCCGTCGAGCTGCCCGGACTCACTCATCGGTGTCCCTCCACTGTCCCCGCTCGAGGAGCACGTCCTTGAGCACGTCGGTGCGATCAGTGAACAGCCCGTCCACCCCACGGTCGAGGAGTTCCCTCATCTCCTCGGGATCGTCCACCGTCCAGACGTGCACGTGCTTGCCGGCCGCATGTGCCCTGCGGATCAGCGCGCGCCCGGCGACCAGGATTCGTCCGCGGCGATGCGGCACCTGGAACGCGGCCACTCGACGTCCGGTGAGCCGGTCGGCGAGACGACCGCTCGGCACCAGCAGGAAGCACAACACCTCGGCAGGTGCGGCCGAGGTCGGAACGCGGCCACGGGACAGCCGCCGGAACGTCCTGATCCTACGTTGCGAGAACGATCCGACCAGGACACGGTCCCAGGCCTCCCGCGCCTCGATGAAGCTGACCAGCACCGGCACCGCCCCGTCGGACTTCAGGTCGATGTTGAACCGCGCCTCCGGGAACTCCTCGAAGAGCCGCCCGAGGGTCGGGACCTCCTCTCGTCCGCCGACCAGAGCTTCACGAACCTCGGCGTACGTCGACCGGGCGATCTCTCCCTGCCGGTCGCTCACGCGGTCGAGGAGCGCATCGTGGAAGGCGAGCAGGTAGCCGTCGCGGGTGACGTGCACGTCGGTCTCGAGGTAGTCGTAGCCCAGGGAGACCGCGTGCTTGAACGCCGCCAGGGTGTTCTCCAGCCCCTCGATATCGGGGTGGTAGGCGCCACCGCGGTGGGCGAAGGCGAGCACGGACCCCGGCTGTCGCTGCACCTCGTCGAGGAACGCGAAACCGGTCGTCGGCGTGCTCACGCGTGCAGTATCCAACGTCGCACGGCGATGCTGCTGCGAACCGCCGCGTGAGCGGGCTACGGTCGTCACATGGAGACTTTGTCCTGCCCTCGATGCGGCGCCGAGATGGTGTCGCACCCACTCGGTGACGGCGAGGTGAACCACTGCCCCGACGGACACGGCGTGTTTCTCGAGCGCGCCGACCTAGGTTCGCTGATCGAGGCTGAGAACGACTGGCACCGACACTCCGGTCAGCACACCGCGCCGATGCCGAGGATCACCACCGACATGGAGGCGCCGCCGTCTGCCCGCACCCCAGCCCGGGCCTGGATCGAGACGCTTTTCCGCTGAACGCTGGTCGAGTAGCAGCGCGACCGAGGGACGAGGTCGCGACCGGCCTATCGAGACCCGGTGACCTAGACGCAGACCTCAGATGTCGCGGAAGGTCTCGATGTTCGCTCCGAGCGAGCTGAGTCGCTCGGCGAGGTCCTCGTAGCCGCGATGGATCACGTAGGTGCCGCGCAGCACCGAGGTGCCCTTCGACGCGAGCATCGCGAGCAGGATGACCACGGCGGGTCGTAGTGCCGGCGGGCACATGAGCTCTGCTCCGGTCCAGTGCGTCGGGCCTTCGATCATCACCCGGTGCGGATCGAGCAGCTTCACCTGGCCGCCGAGCTTGTTGAGCTCGGTGAGGTAGATCGCGCGGTTCTCGTAGACCCAGTCGTGCAGGAACGTCTGGCCCTCGGCAGTCGCGGCGACCACCGCGAAGAACGGCAGGTTGTCGATGTTGAGGCCGGGGAACGGCATCGGGTGGATCTTGTCGAGCGGGGCGTGCAGCTGGGACGGCTTTGTGACCAGGTCGACCAGCCGGGTGTGGCCGTTGCGGGCGACGTACTCCTCGGAGCGGGTGTACTGGAACCCCATCTCCTCGAGCACAGCGAGCTCGATCTCGAGGAACTCGATCGGCACCCGCTGGATGGTGATGGACGACTGGGTGACGATCGCGGCGGCCAGCAGCGACATCGCCTCGATCGGGTCCTCGCTCGGCGCGAAGTCGACGTCGACGTCGATCTCCTCGCGTCCGGTCACCTTCAGCGTGGTGGTGCCGATGCCCTCGATCTCCACGCCCAGGCGGAGCAGGAAGAAGCACAGGTCCTGGACCATGTAGTTGGACGAGGCATTCCGGATGATCGTGGTGCCGGGGTGCAAAGCGGCAGCCATCAGCGCGTTCTCGGTGACGGTGTCGCCGCGCTCGGTGAGCACGATCGGGCGCTGCGGCTCGATCGCCGGGTTGACGCGAGCGTGGTAGGAGCCGTCGGTCGCCTTGACCTCGAGCCCGAACGGGCGCAGCGCGGCCATGTGCGGTTCGACGGTGCGGGTGCCGAGGTTGCAGCCGCCGGCGTAGGGCAGGTCGAACGTCTCCGCCCGGTGCAGCAGCGGACCCAGAAACATGATCACCGAGCGGGTACGACGCGCTGCCTCCTCGTCGACGTTGTCGAGGTTGAGCTCCTTCGGCGGGACGATCTCGAGGTCGTTGTCGTCATTGAGCCACTTGGTCTGCACGCCGAGGCTGCTGAGCACCTCGAGCAGCCGGTTGACCTCCTCGATCCGGGCGACCTTTCGGAGCGTGGTGCGACCCCGGTTGAGGAGCGAGGCGCAGAGGAGAGCGACACCGGCGTTCTTGGAGGTCTTGACCTCGATGCTGCCCGAGAGGGTCGTGGGACCCACGACCCGCAGGTGCGTCGGTCCCGCGCCGAGCGCGACGATCTCGGAGTCCAGGGCGGTGCCGATCCGGGCCAGCATCTCGAGGCTGAGGTTCTGGTGGCCCTTCTCGATCCGGTTGATCGCGCTCTGGCTGGTGCTCAGCAGCTCCGCCAGCTGACTCTGGGTCAGGCCCCGGTGCTTGCGGGCGTCGCGGATGAGGTTCCCGATGCGGCCCTTGTAGTCAACTGCCATATCTCGACGGTAACTCACATGTGAGATATTGCAATACCTGGCGATCACGTGTTGGTCGTCACCCGAATCGAGCCCTTCGCAGGCCCCTGCAAGGATGGCGGCATGCGCGCCACCACCCTTCACGCACCCGGCGACATCCGGGTCTCCGAGGTCCCCGATCCCACGATCAAGCTCCCCACCGACGCGATCGTGAAGGTCTACGCGGGCTGCATCTGCGGCTCCGATCTGTGGCCCTACCGAGGGGAGAATCCGATCCGATCCGGCTCGACCATCGGCCACGAGTGCATCGGCGAGGTGGTCGAGGTCGGCTCCGAGGTCACGGCGTTCCGGGCGGGTGACTTCGTGATCGTGCCGTTCTGCCACTGCGACAACACCTGTGTGCACTGCCGGGCCGGGATGCAGTCGGTGTGCACGAACCTCGGGATCACCGTCAGCGGTCAGGCCGAGTACGCCCGGGTCACTCAGGCCGACGGCAGCCTGGTGCGGACCGACGGCGATCCGGACGCCGCAATGACCCGGTCCCTGCTCGCGCTCACCGATGTGATGGCGACCGGCTGGCACGCCGCCGTGGCTGCGGGAGTGCCCGAGGGCGGTACGGCCGTCGTCGTCGGCGACGGGGCGGTCGGGCTCTGCGGCGTGCTTGCCGCATCGGTGATGGGCGCCGAGAAGATCGTCGTTATGTCGCGGCACGAGGCCCGCCAGAAGGTGGCGACCGAGTTCGGCGCGACCCACATCGTCGCGGCGCGCGGCAAGGAGGGTGAGGCAGAGGTCGCCGAGATCACCGGAGGAGTGGGGGCAGACGCCGTCCTCGAGTGCGTAGGCACGGACGCGTCGATGGACTCGGCGTTCACCGTCGCCCGCCCCGGGGCCACGGTCGGCTTCGTCGGCGTGCCGCACGGCGTCGAGGTGCCGGTCGGACGGATGTTCTCCAAGAACGTCGGCCTCGCCGGGGGGATGGCGCCGGTCCGGCGCTACCTGCCCGAGCTACTCGACCTGGTCACCAGCGGCCGGATCGATCCGGGCCGGGTGTTCGACGCCGAGGTGTCGCTCGACCAGGTCGCCGACGGCTACCGCGCCATGGACCAGCGCGAAGCCATCAAGGTCGTCGTGCAGCCCTGACCTGGGTCAGGCGGCGTGCGAGCCCGGCAGAAGGCCGGGCTGGCAGTCGCAGCCGTCGCCGCACGTGAGGAAGGTGTGGACGGCGTGCCCACAACGCGGGCACGGCAGGTCGTGCGACAGGTGCACGGTGCTGGTCTGAACGGTGTCCCACATGTCGTCCCTCCTCCCGCTCGTCGTTCGTCGATGTTGGTGATGTCGACCGGCTCCGGCCGGGAAACTCATCGCACGTTCGACGGTAGGAAATCGGTCGAGGTTCCGCAGGGAATTGCGGCCGGACCACCCGAACGGTCGACGCCCGTGGTCCGGACGGACTAGGGACCTGGCCCGAACGGACCCCTACGTACGGGTAACCTGCTCGCAACCTGGTCACGTGAGAGAGGACGACGGGGCGATGGTCGACGTTGAAGCGGTGCTGGACGAGGCGGGGCTCACAAATCCCAAGGTCCGGGAGTACGTGCGGTACTGGGCGGACCTCACGGGAGCGGAACGCGTACGCGTCGTCGACGCTGCCGATGACGCCGAGCTGATCCAGGAGGCCCTGGACGCGGGTGAGCTGCTGCCGGCAGGGGAGGGGCGCTATTACTCCCGCAGCTACCACAAGGACACCGCCCGCTCCGAGGAGCGGACCATCGTGGCGACCAACCGCGAGAGCGACAAGGGCGTCTACAACAACTGGCACCCCGCGTCCGAGATGCGACCGCTGCTCGAGGAGCGCATGCGCGGTGCGTCCCAGGGCAAGACGATGTACGTCATCCCGTACCTGATGGCGCCGCCCGGCAATGACCTGGCGCCCTGGGCGACCGGCGTCGAGCTCACCGACGCTCGCACGGTCGTGCTGCACATGATCCGGATGTCCCGCGTCGGTGTGCAGTACGTCGAGAACCTCGATGACCCCGACCAGTTCGTGAAGGCCGTGCACGTCACCGGCGACCTTGAGAAGCTCGGTCAGGGCACCCCCGAGGACAAGCGCTACTTCGTGACCGTCGCCGACGAGCGCACGATCCTGCACTTCGGTTCGTCCTACGGCGGCAACGCGCTGCTCGGCAAGATCGCCCACGGCCTGCGCCAGGCGGCGTACGACGGCTGGGCGTCGAAGAAGTTCCTTGCCGAGCAGTACATGCTGATCGGGATCCACGACAAGGAGACCGGCAAGGACTACCACATCTGCGGTGGCTTCCCGAGCGCCTCGGGCAAGACGAACCTGGCGATGATGCTCGCCCCGGACGTCCTCGGCGACCGCTATCACGTGTCGTTCTACGGCGACGACATCGCGTGGCTCTGGGTCAACGAGGAAGACGGCCGGCTCTACGGCATGAACCCGGAGTACGGCGTCTTCGGCGTCGCCAAGGACACCAACGAGCGCACGAACCCGATCGCCCTGGCATCGATCGACGAGGGCACCCACACGATCTTCACCAACGTGGCCTACAACGCCGGCAAGGGCGAGGTCTGGTGGGAGGGACGCACCCCGGAACCGCCGGAGGACCACACCGGCTGGGTCGACTGGCACGGCAACCCGATCGCCGACCGCAAGGACAGCGACAGCTCTCCGTGGGCGCACCCCAACAGCAGGTTCACCACCACGCTGGACAACGTCCCCAACATCGCACCCGACTACAACGCCGCGGCCGGTGTGCCGATCGACGCGATCATCTTCGGTGGCCGGACCCGGGACCGCGAGCCCCTGATCCGCGCGATCCACGACCTCGCCGAGGGCGTCTACGACGGACTCACGCTCGGCGCCGAGGCCACCGCCGCGGCCGAGGGCAAGGAGGGCGTGCTCCGCTACGACCCGATGTCGAACCGGCCGTTCATGGCCTATGGCGAGGGCGACTACGCGGCGCACTATCTGAAGGTCGTCGGCGCCGCCAAGGAGCAGCCGATCTTCGCGCACGTCAACTGGTTCCAGCGCGATCCCGAGGACGGGCACTTCCTGTGGCCTGGCTACCGCGACAACCTGCGCCCGCTGCTGTGGCTCCTGCAGCTCAAGAACGGTGAGGTGAAGGGCCGCGAGACCCCGGTCGGTATCGTCCCGACCGAGGACGAGCTCAACCTCGAGGGCGTCGACATCACGCCCGAGGACCTGGAGACGATCCTGACGCTCAACGTGCCGCGCTGGAAGCAGGAGATGACCCACCGCGAGGAGCACCTGGCCCAGTTCGAGCGGCTCCCCGAGGAGATCTGGGAAGCGCACCGACGGGTGGCCGCGGCGCTCGAGGCCGCCGACGACTGAGGCGTCCGTGCCGGAGCGCGTGCTGATACGCCCGGCCCAGCAGGTGGCTGCGCCGCTCGACTCGCTGTCGGCCCGGTTTCAGGCTGAGGCTGGGTCCGAGGGTGCGACCTCGAAGTGCGCGACGGTCGTCTCCCGGTCCAGGAGGTAGGCGTCGTCCTCGGGGTAGTACTTCGCGACCTCGATGTTGTCGCCGGCGAACGCCCGGATCGCGTCCAGGTCGGTCCACCAGCTCAGCGTGATCAGCTCGGTTCGGCCGCCACCCAGGTCACGGGTGAGCAGCTGGGCGCCGTGGTTGCCCGAGGTGGCTCGGTAGCCGGCCATCCCGGTCCGCTCGACGATGTCGACATACTCGTCGATGAGCTCGGTGCGCACCCAGCCTCGCCACATCCGCGCGATCATCCCGCCTCCTCGGTCTCCGGTGGATAGGTCTTGATACTTCCCCGGAGCGCCGCGAGCTATGCCTGCGGGCGCGCGCCCGGAGCGCCGGGTCCCGGGGTCGACCCCGGGGGAGGGGGCCCGAGCTGACCGGTGCGGATCCAGTCGATCGCCATGTCCATCGGATTCTGCGGATCGACGGCGACACCGAGCACCGCGCCGGGCTGCATCCGCGGCAAGTGCAGTTGGGCGACGACCTCGTCGAACACCGCGACGTACGCCTCGGTGCCGTCCTCCCTCTCGACCCGCGCCTGGATCCGCAGCACCGGCGACATGTTCAGGTAGGAGCCGACCTCCCAGATGCCCTCGACAGTGGCTTTGGCCCGCAGACCGGTGCCGTTGGTCAGCTCGAGGTGGCGCATCATCGTGACGCCGATCTCGGTGGCATTGGCCGCCTCATGCATCCGGTTCGGGGTGTCGGCGATCTGGCCGAGGAACGACGATGGGCGCCCCTGGGACTCGAGGTAGTCCTTGTTGGCGCGGTTCATCCGCGACCAGTCCTTGAACGGGTTGGGCATCGGACTGCTCCTGCTCAGTACCCGAGGAACTTGCGGAACTGCTGACCGACCGCCATTGACTGGCCCATCCGCTGCACCCAGCCGTCCATTGCGGCCCTGGTGTCGGCCGGGTCCCAGCCCTTCTCCTGCGAGAGCGTGATCATGCCGGCCTCGTCATTGATGCCGCGCGACTGCGCGTCGCGAGCGAGCTCGGCGTAGTCCTCCAGCGAGATGCCGTTGATGGGCTCCCAGATCGGGTCGTTCTCCGCCACCGATGCTGTTGACGGCCCGCCCATCGTGGCCGGATCGATCGGCCCGGCATTCGCCACGTGCACCATGCCGTCGCCGCCCTGAGCCGGCGGAGCCTGTTGGGTGGCCTGTTGGGCCGCCTGCTGCGCCTGCTGCACCGCGTCCTGAGCGGCGTCCTTTGCCTTCTTGAACAGTCCCATGGTCCCTCCGATCCTCGGGCCCCGAGAGGCCATTCGTCTTTGGACGCTACCCCGCGGGACGGGCGCTCATCGGGTGGTCTGGACAGGCGGATACCGTGCGGCCATGCGCTTCGACCTGACCACCTTCGTGGTGCGTGAGTACGACGAGGCGATCACCTTCTTCACCGAGGCGCTGGGCTTCGAGCTCACCGAGGACGAGCCGTCGCGGACCAATGACGGACGCGAAAAGCGCTGGGTGGTCGTCCGACCCCCGGACGGCGGCCCGGGCCTGCTGCTGGGCCGGGCCGACGGCGCCGACCAGGAGCGAGCGGTGGGCAACCAGACCGGCGGGCGGGTCGCGTTCTTCCTGAGGGTCGACGACTTCCGGGCGGCGTACGACCGGCTGGTGGCGCACGGCGTCGAGCTGGTCGGGACTACGCGGGAGGAGTCATACGGCAGGTTTCAGGTCTTCCACGATCTCTACGGCAACAAGTGGGACCTGCTGGGCCCGGTGGGATGACGTGGCAGGATTTCCCGAGTGAGCAGCACCTCGGCCGACGACCATCGTCTGCGCGACCTCGCGCTGCTGCGCAGGGTCCGCGACCGGATGGACCGTGAGTACGCGCAGCCGCTGAACGTCGAGGCGCTCGCCCGGGACGTGCATATGTCGGCCGGCCACCTCAGCCGCCAGTTCAAGCTGGCGTACGGCGAGTCGCCCTACAGCTACCTGATGACGCGGCGAATCGAGCGGGCCATGGCCCTGCTCCGCCGCGGCGACCTGAGCGTCACCGACGTCTGCTTCGCAGTCGGATCGTCGTCATTGGGCACGTTCAGCACCCGGTTCACCGAGCTCGTCGGGGTGTCACCGAGCACCTACCGGTCCCGGGGTGCCACCACGACGGCGTCCATGCCCGCGTGCATCGCCAAGCAGGTGACGAGACCGATCAGGAATCGAGAAGCACCGCTCGTCGAAGCGCAATTAGCGTGACCGACATGAACATCACCATTCACACCACCGCCCTCCCGCACGACGACCCGGACGCCTCGCTGGCTTTCTACTGCGACACGCTCGGCTTCGAGGTGCGCAGCGACGTCGGCGAGGGCGCGATGCGCTGGATCGTCGTCGGCCCTGCCGACCAGCCCGGTACCTCGATCCTCTTGGGGCCGCCGGCCGCCGACCCCGGGATCACCGACGAGGAGCGGTCCACCATCGCCGAGATGATGGCCAAGGGCACCTTCGGGTGGATCCTCCTGGCGACCGATGACCTGGACGGAACCTTCGAGAAGGTGCAGGCCACCGACGCCGAAGTCGTGCAGGAGCCCACCGACCAGCCGTGGGGCATGCGCGACTGCGCCTTCCGCGACCCCGCCGGCAACATGGTCCGGATCCAGGAGGTGAGGTGAGATGACCACCGCCACCGTCACCACCATCAGCTCAGTCGTCCTCGGGGTCGAGGACGTGGCCACCGCCGAGACCTTCTACGCCGCGCTCGGTCTGGCCGAGCGAGTCCAGGTCCGCGCCTCTGATGCGCCGACCAGCGGGTTCCGCGGTTACACGCTCTCGCTCGTGGTTGCGCAGCCGGCCAACGTCGACGCGCTCATCGAGGCCGCGGTCGATGCCGGCGCCACCGTCGTGAAGCCGGCGAAGAAGAGCCTCTGGGGCTACGGCGGCGTCGTGCAGGCGCCGGATGGCGCGATCTGGACGGTGGCGACGTCGTCGAAGAAGGACACCGGCCCGGCAGCCCGGGAGTACGACGACCTGGTGCTGCTTCTCGGTGTCGAGGACGTCAAGGACAGCAAGCAGTTCTACGTCGACCAGGGACTGAAGGTCGGCCGGAGCTTTGGCGGCAAGTACGTCGAGTTCGAGGCGCCGGACGAGGGCGTCAAGCTGGCGCTGTACACGCGCCGCGCGGCCGCCAAGAACGCCGGGGTGGATCCGGACGGCACCGGATCGCACCGGATCGCCGTACTCGGCGACGGCGAGGCCTTCACGGACCCCGACGGTTTCGCGTGGGAGAGCCGCGGGTGAATCCGCGCGACGCACAGACTCGCAAGACCGACACCCTGGCACTGCTGGCGACCCCCGAGATCGATGTCTGGGTCGCGACCGCCTCCGCCGACGGCGAGGCCCACCTGGTCCCGGTTTCGCTGGCCTGGGTGGACGAGCGAGCGGTGATCGCGGTCCCGGATGCCTCGGTGACCACCCTTAACCTCACCACCTCCGGCCGGGCCCGCCTCGCCGTCGGTCCGACCCGCGACGTGGTGATGATCGACGCCGCACTCGAACGAAACGTCAGCGTCGATGACGACCCGGCGCTGGGGGAGGCCTATGCGGCGCAGTCCGACTGGGACCCCCGCGGCGACGACGGCTACGTGTTCCTGGTGCTCCGTCCGGTCCGGCTGCAGGCCTGGCGCGAGGCCAACGAGATCAAGGGCCGTACGTTGATGCGCGACGGCGCCTGGGTCGTCTGAGAGAGGGAGCCGCGATGAGCAAGGCCGCGACGAGGAAGTCCGCCGCGAGGAAGACGACGACCTCGCCGTTGCCGGCCGCGGACAGCCACGACTTGATCCGCGTGCAGGGCGCCCGCGAGAACAACCTCAAGGACGTCAGCGTCGAGCTCCCGAAGCGGCGGCTGACGGTGTTCACCGGCGTCAGCGGGTCGGGCAAGAGCTCGCTGGTCTTCGCCACGATCGCGGCCGAGTCGCAGCGGATGATCAACGAGACCTACAGCGCGTTCGTGCAGGGCTTCATGCCGACTCTGGCGCGGCCCGAGGTCGACCTGCTGGACGGGCTCACCACCGCGATCATCGTCGACCAGGAGCGGATGGGCGCCAACCCGCGCTCGACCGTAGGCACCGCCACCGACGCGAACGCGATGCTGCGGATCCTGTTCAGCCGGGTCGGGCAGCCTCACATCGGCCCCCCCACGGCCTTCGCGTTCAACGTCCCCACCCGGACGGCCAGCGGCATCATGAAGACCGAGAAGGGCGGCCGGGAGGAGAAGACCGTTGTTCGCAACGCGGTCTACCAGGGCGGCATGTGCCCGCGCTGCGAAGGCATGGGGTCGACCAGCGACTTCGACCTGACGGCGCTGTACGACGACTCCCAGACACTCGCGGACGGCGCACTGACCGTTCCCGGCTACAGCATGGACGGCTGGTACGGCCGGATTTTCAGCGGCGCCGGACTCCCGATGGACAAGCCCATCTCGAAGTTCACCAAGAAGGAGCTCCAGAAGCTGCTCTACGCCGAGCCGGAGAAGATCAAGGTGGAGGGCATCAACCTCACCTACGAGGGGCTGATCCCCAAGATCCAGAAGTCGATGCTCTCCAAGGACGTCGAGGGCCTGCAGCCCCACGTGCGGCGGTTCGTGGAGCGCGCGATCACGTTCACCACCTGCCCCGACTGCGGCGGCACCCGCCTCAGCAAGGAGGCCCTTTCGTCGAAGATCAACGGCAAGAACATCGCCGAGCTGTGCCAGATGCAGATCAGCGACCTCGCCGACTGGATGCGTGACCTCAAGGAGCCCAGCGTGGCCCCGCTCGTGACCGGGCTGCAGCACCTGCTCGACTCGTTCGCCGACATCGGGCTGGGCTATCTGTCCCTAGACCGGCCCGCGGGCACGCTGTCCGGGGGAGAGGCCCAGCGCACCAAGATGATCCGTCATCTCGGCTCGTCCCTCACCGACGTCACGTACGTCTTCGACGAGCCGACGATCGGGCTGCACCCGCACGACATCGAGCGGATGAACCAGCTGCTGCTGCAGCTGCGCGACAAGGGCAACACCGTGCTGGTGGTGGAGCACAAGCCCGAGACGATCGTGATCGGCGACCACGTCGTCGACCTCGGACCGGGCGCCGGCACCGCCGGCGGCACGGTTTGCTTCGAAGGCACGGTGGAGGGACTGCGGAAGAGCGACACCGTCACCGGCCGCCACTTCGATGACCGGGCCAGCCTCAAAGAGACGGTCCGCTCGTCCTCCGGCGCGCTGGAGGTCCGCGGCGCGTCGACCCACAACCTCCAGGGCGTCGACGTCGACATCCCGCTGGGCGTGCTGTGCGTGCTGACCGGCGTCGCCGGCTCGGGCAAGAGCTCGCTGATCCAGGGGTCGGTCGCCGGGCGCGAGGGGGTGGTGCTGATCGACCAGGCCGCGATCAAGGGCTCGCGGCGGAGCAATCCCGCGACCTACACAGGAATGCTCGAGCCGATCCGGAAGGCGTTCGCCAAGGCCAACGGCGTGAAGCCGGCCCTGTTCAGCTCCAACTCGGAGGGCGCCTGCCAGACCTGCAACGGCGCCGGCGTGATCTACACCGAGCTCGGCGTGATGGCGACCGTCGAGTCCACGTGCGAGGAGTGCGAGGGGCGGAGGTTCCAGGCGGCGGTGCTCGAGTACACCCTCGGCGGCCGCAACATCGCCGAGGTGCTCGCGATGTCGGTCGTCGACGCAGAGGGCTTCTTCTCCGACGGCGACGCGGCCACCCCGGCCGCACACAAGATCCTGCTCCGGCTCGCCGACGTCGGACTCGGCTACCTCAGCCTCGGACAGCCGCTCACCACCCTGTCCGGCGGCGAGCGGCAGCGACTCAAGCTGGCGGCTCAGATGGCCGACAAGGGCGATGCCTACGTCCTCGACGAGCCGACCACCGGCTTGCACCTGGCCGACGTCGAGCAGATGCTCGGCATGCTGGATCGGATGGTCGACTCCGGCAAGTCCGTGATCGTCATCGAGCACCACCAGGCGGTGATGGCGCATGCCGACTGGATCATCGACCTCGGCCCCGGAGCGGGACACGACGGCGGCCGGATCGTCTTCGAGGGCACGCCCGCAGATCTGATCACTGCGAAGAAGAAGACGCTCACCGGTCAGCACCTAGCGGAGTACGTCGGCGGCTGAGTGCTGATGCAGTTCTTCTGTTACCACCGCGACCGAGTCGACCCCTGGCGCTCCGGATGGGTACGGCGGCGCTGATCCGGGCACCGGACCTGACGGCGGCCCGCACGGTCCTGAGTCCGGACGGGTACGCCTCGGTCGAGGTGTACCGCTGGCAGTTCGGCGGTCGGTCCTAGCGCAGGGCCCAACTAGCAGCTCCTGATCAGGAAGTCGCGCGGCGTTGGCTCGCTCTTCGCCCTACGTCGGAGGACCCATGATGCCGGTGAACTGAACCCGGCCCTTCCCACTCTTCTCGTCCTCGAACTCCGCCGTCACTTCCCCGGTTCCGTGGAAGCCGGCGAAGTCTCCGGTGCCAGTGCCAGTGACCACCATCCAGGTCCCGTGCTGCGTCAGGCCCTGCTGGGTGGGGCTGAACGCGATCTGTAGCCCGCCGTCCTGGCAGGCGATGTTGGTGACGATCTGCCCCAGGTTGCTCCCATCGCCCGCGTCATCGAAGGTCACACCCCCAGGGCAGAACTGGTCGTTGCCGATCTGCGAGGACGGGAGGACTCGACCACGGGGGAGCTTCACGCGCAACTCGATGATCACCGGTAAGTCGGCGGCTGCAGGGTCCGATGGAGCGGCGTCCGGAGCGTTGTCTCCGTCGCCGCACGACGTGACGCCCATAGCGACGACCAGCAGTGCCACAGCGAGCCGCGTTCTCATGGATACTCCCTCGGTTGCCTCCGCGCGGGTCCAAGTGCCCGAATCGGGCGCCAACATAGCCGCTGTCTCTCCCAGCCCTGCTACCGCCGCCGCTCGGTGAGGTTGCTGAACAGCACGATCGTGAAGCCGTCCTCCTGCTTCAGATCGAACCGCACCTGCGTGCCGACCCATGCCTCGGGGCCGTTGACGACCTCCCAGAGCACCAGCTCGACTCATGGGTCGGGGTCGCCTGTCGTGGCCGCTGGCAGTTCGGCGGTCGGCCTTAGACCGACGCGCCCGCCCGGTCGCGCTGTTCGAGCTGTGTCTGGGTCTCGGTGTCGTCGAAGCCAACGGACCGGTAGACGCGGATCGCCAGGTACTCCGGATCGGCCACCATCACCAGCGTGCGTGCCCCGATCTCCTCGAAGCCGTAGGTCGCCACCCGGTGCACCAGCGTGCCTGCTAGGCCGCGACCCCGGTGGTCCGGGTGCGTCTCGACGCTCTGGTAGCGGGCCAGGCCGTCGTCCGCGTCGACCAGCCCCATCACGCTGGCCAGCCGGCCATCGAAGAAGGCGCCCCACCAGGCGCCGTGGCCGGCCTCGTGGAGGGCCCGGTCGGCTCCGGCCTTCTGAATGGCGAACGCGCGGTGCATCTCGAGGTCGGCCTCGTCGTCGTTGACGAGCATCGACATCTCGACCCGCTGCGCCCAGTCGTCGTCGGACGCCAGCTGCCGGTAGGTGGCCTCGGTGTTGGGGCGTGGCGGCGGGTGCACCGAGGTCGACGTCATGACCGTGGCCACGTCGATCGCCGGGCCTGCCCCCGCCAACGGAGCGAGGTGCTCGCGCTGGTCGACGACGCCGTCGACACCGAACGCCCGGTGCCGGGCGTGCGGGAAGTCGGCGTCGTACGCCGCGAGCACCGCCTCGACGTCATCCCGTCCGGGCGGCCGTGCCAGCAGGTGGAAGTTGCCCCAGCGGTAGTCCGGGTTGTCCGGCGTCCGGACGACGATGTGGGAGCCACGGTCGTCGATCTCGGAGCCGGACAGCCGGAGCAGGGCCAGGTCGGTGCGGAAGGCTAGTGATCTGACGTCCACTCGGTGACTGTAGGGGAGAAGGCTACTGCCAGTTGCTAATCGCGACGTCCCCTGGCGAGGGCTCACCCAGTCCGGTCTCCAGGAAGTGCTTGAGGCTCATCAGGTACGTCGCCCATTTGGTGCTGCAGTGGTGCATGAACTCCACCGGCTCCCGCCAGCCGACGTGGCTGAACAGCACGATCGTGAACCCGTCCTCCTGCTTGAGCTCGAAGCGGACCTGGGTTCCGACCCATTCATCGGGGCCGTCGACGACCTCCCACAGCACCAGCTCGCCAGGCTGCGCGTCCATCACCTTCATGTCGAAGCCGTCCGGCACCGGCGCGAACCGGAACTCGATGACGCCACCGGGGTCGGGGTCGCCCTTCGTTGTCTCAGTCCACCAGCCCTTGAGCCCGTCGATCGTGGTCAGCGCGGCGTAGACGTCCTCGGGGGACGACGGGACACCGATCCTGTGCAGGATGTCCACCATGTCGATACCTCTTTTCTCGTGTCGGCGCCCGACTGGGGCGCGCTTCATAGACGTCGCCACGGATGCGACGGCGTTGCTTGCGGGAGGGACTAGCCCTTCTGTTCCTTCTGGGTGCGCTGGATCGTCTCGGCGATCCGCTTGATGCGCTGGAGTCGCGCATCCCACGCGGACCCGACGGCAGACAGCTGCGCAACCGCTCGGGCGAACTGAGCCTCGTCCACTTCGTAGAGCCTCTCCCGTCCTGAGGGCGTCACCTGCACCAGATGGACGCGGTCCAGGACGCCCAGGTGCTTGGCGACCGCCTGCCGGCTGACCGGCAGCTGTTCGCTCAGGGTGGTCGCGGTGCCGCCGCCGGCCAGCAACAGGTCGAGCATCCGCCGACGCGTCGGGTCGCCGATGGCAGACCAGAGGTCGTCGTCGATCACAGTGCTCATCGCGCGGACACGAGCCGGTCGACGTACGTGACGAGGCGGGGGAGGAAGAAGTCCCAGCCGGAGGTGTGGTCGGCGTACTGCTCCTCGAGCACGGCGGCCTCCCAGCCCTTCTCCCGGAAGCCGGTCTCGGAGAAGCGCAACAGCGTCCCGGAGCCCGAGGGGACTAGGTCGAAGGTCACCAGGAGGGAGTGGGGCGACGTGCCGCTCTCGCCGTCGTCGTAGATCCAGCGGAAGGAGAACCGGCGCGGCGGGTCGGCCTCCAGCACCGTGAGCGTCTCGGCCTTCGAGCCTGCTGCGGCGGGGTCGCCGAACCTGATGTGCAGGGTGTCGCCGCCAGCGGGCTCGGCCTCGTCCGGCCACCATTCGCGCAGGTGCTCCGGGGCGCTCACGACCTGGTAGACCACCTCCGGGGTCGCCTCGATCTGGATCTCCCGCTCGATGCTGCCGTACTCCATTGCCACTCTCCTCGTGTTTGCAACCTTTGGTTGCACATGACTGTAGAGGACGATGAGGCGATATGCAACCTATGGTTGCGTCGGGTCAGCGAACGTCCAGCTCGTTCATGGCGTGCAGCACCGCCGTCACCCGTGGCACCTCGTGGACGCGCAGCAGATGGGCGTTGCCCAGAGAGGCGAGCACGGCGAAGAACGCTTCGGCATGGCGGAACTCGCGCTGAAAGAGGTCGAAACAGTGGGGTAGCGCGTGGGCACACGGAACGCCGAGCGAGCGCAGCCGGAACGACTGCGCCAGGACCCGAGCCTGCACCTTGGCCTTGCCCACACCAGACAGGTTGTCGTAGGTGAAACCCGACCCTGGATCGACGACGACCTTCTTCACGCCGGCGGCACAGGCTCGCTCCAGTCGCGGCTCGAAGTGCTCGACCAGGGCCGGCATCGTGTCGTCGTCGTCCGGAAGCTCGCCCGACTCCCGCACGTTGTCGGACGGGCTGAACACCATCAGCACCGACGCGTCGGCCTGCGCGACGAGCGGCAGGATCTCTTCCTCGTCGGCGCGGCCCGTCAGGTTGATCATCCGGGCGCCGGCCGCCAGCACCGCCTCGGCGACCTTCGCGTGGTAGGTCTCCACGGAGACCACGACGTCACGTGCCAGCTCCTCGACGACCGGTACCAGTCGTTCTACCTGCTCCTCAGGCGACACGCGCTCAGCACCGTCGTGGCTGGCCTCCGCGCCGAGGTCGATGATCGAGGCTCCCTGGCTGACCTGGGTCCGACCCATCCGCACGGCGGCCTCGGGGGAGGGCGCCACGCTCTCCCGGTACGTCGAGTCCTGTGACAGGTTGACGACGCCCATGACGGTCACTGCGCCGTCGCCCACCACGACGTCGTCAGTCACCGCGACCGGTGACACGCCAAGATCGAGATCCTTGGCGTGCTCGTTGTAGAGGGCCGCGACACCGGCAAGGGAGATCACAGCGCGCGGTACCCAACCAACGGGCCAGGATGCTCCACCGGAATCGCTGGGCGTCTAGGATTTCTGCGTGGGCTTGACAATGGCACTGGACGACGGACGGATCGCCTGCGCCGAGTCGGTCGAGGCATTCTTGGCGGCGATCCAAGCCATGGATCACCCGCGTCTGGACGTGACCGCCCGGATCGCGGCATGAGCGGTCACGCTATGCCGTCCATGCCGGCGGCTGTCCGGCGCGTCGTGTGCCTGCTGAGCGATGCCTCGTCGTCAGTGCCGCACTTCGAAACGCAGGTCACTCCACGAGCTGCAGCTCCTCGACTTGCAGCGCCGATCCTTCCCGGAGCGGCTCCCGCACGCCGGTCGACTTGAAGCCGTGGGCGGTATAGAGCCGGCGTGCGGCCTGGTTGCCTTCGGTTACATGCAGACGTACACCGAGATCGCGGTCGCGGCACAAGTTCACGAGATCGGTGAGGAGCCCGGCGGCGTACCCACGGCCGCGTGCCTCGGGCGCCGTCCACATGCCCCAGACGTAGGCGACAGCACTGTCCGGGGGAGTGAAGACGCTACCCATCGCGACTCCGCGGCCGTCTTCCAGCACAACCAGGATCGGTGCTGACCCCTCGGCCTGGTGCCGCCAGAAGTCCTCCGTGAGCGCCTGGGCCTCGGCGAGCGTCCTGCGGAAGGCGTCGGGAGAGTCGGCCAGCGCCCGCAAGCTGACGTCGCGGAAGAGAGGCCAGTCACCAGCGGTGATGGTGCGGACCTCGACGTTCATGGCACCGATGTTGTCAGCAGACCGCGTCGTACTGCCACCAGATTTCGACCCGTCTGACTCCTGACCAGTGAGCCCCGCCAATTCGAAAGCGTGCTCCGCGAGGAGGAAACCAGCACCGCCACGGCACCACTGGAAGTGGCCTGAGTAGCAGCGCCGACAGCGGCGTCGGGCGCGCGACCATCAGCACGAGCGTGTCACTTCGGCCCACTCTGGCCGTTTCGCCGATAAGTGACACCAGGGCGTGACGGGCGCTGACCGTCCGCAGCGTGGCGGAGTAGGGGTCGGCGGGCGCCCACAAGGCGCGGAGCGCCGAGGACGCACGGCGGGCCCTGCGCGGCTCGCTCCGGAGGTTCATCGGACTGTCGGTGCCTGGGTCTACCCTCGGCGCACCGCGCGAGCGAACACCCTGCATACGACTTCTACGGCCCGGACGAGGTAGCCACCGGGCACGCACTCACTCCCAGGGACTTGAGACGGCTACGAGATAGGTCGCGCGGCTCCATCCATCTCGTAGTCCCGGAGTCCCGCCGTGAAGTCGTCCCATCTCTCAACCCTCCCCACCGACCGTTCCAACGTCCTCGCCCCGGCCACTGACCGGGTGGGTGGGGGTGGGGCCTCTCGGGTCGCCGCTTCGGGGCCCCGACCGGCGACGAAGGAGCCGGGTGGGGAGCGGCGGGGCCCCGCACCCACCCGGCTGCACCCGGGCAGGGGCCTGGACTCCCGCCTGTCCCTACGCGCTTCGCCGCAGCCGCCAACGGAACCGACGACGACGCTTCGGCATCGGCAGTCGCCACACGCTGGCCTCCTGGCGCTCGAGCTCGTGCCGCCGGCGGCGCTGATCGGCCTGATGTACGGCCTGCCGGCTGACTCCCAGTGCGTGTCCGATCTGGGTCCAGGTAGCGCCCTCGCGACGGGCCGCGGTCGTCAGCAAATCTCGTACATCTGCCAGCGCGTCTTGGGCGTGTCGCACCTCTCGCAGGGCGTCCAACGGTCGCTGAGGGCCACGCAGAGTCCGCGTCAGATCCTCGACCACCGACCGGGTCCGCACCCGCGCATGAGTGCCCTCGTCGGTGCTCACGTCAACGGATATTGCAGGAGCGCGCCGACAGTAATACGGGCAATCGCGTCAATTCCGATTGGCGGAAGTATCTGCGACACGCTATTTCCGAATTTGCCGTATTCGCGTGTCGGTTCACGCTCTAACGACTACTCGCGTGTTCGATATCGGACGACAACCAAAAGAAGCGACCCCGCGCTGCGCCAACAGCCGGGGTCGTGGCCGACATCAGGGGCAACTGATGACGACATATCAAGCCTACGGCGCTGCGACGACGGGGGAGACCGGCGAAGCCGGTCCTTTCCTTGTCTCTACAGACCAAACGCTCACAGACCAGCCGGGGAAGCCGGATGGTCCACTGCACCTGACGCGGCTGCCTTGCCTGTCGCGGCCGCTGCAGGTCGGTGACCTGGTGATGATCCACCGCGATACCGGCGAAGTCCGCCCAATGCGGTGCCAGCGAAACAGGTGTCCGGACTGCATCGGTGTCAACGCCTGGCGACGCTCCCTGGCGGTGCGCTACGTCGAGCCGACCCACGAACTGACGGTCACCTCGACCGACCTACACCGCGCAGCTTCTCCTTGGCCCGAGGTCCAGAATCGGCTGCGGGTCCTGCGACAAGCGGCCAGCCGGGATCGCGTCGCGCTGGGAGCGTTCGGGACCTACGTCGAACAAGGCTCCAAGGCAGGCATGACCCACGCCCACATCGTCGTCAAAGACGGCCACCGGCTGGACTTCGACTGGCTGCGGCACCGGCTGGCATCAGCAGGGTTCGCCCAGCGGTTCACCTACGCCCGCATCAAGTCCGGAGCAGAGTTCTCGGCCTACGTCGGCAAGGGCTTCGCCACCTACGCCGTCAAGGGCTACCGCACCGACGCCGACGATGCGCTGCGGCTCAACGGCGGCCGCGTTGGACACTTCTCCCGAGGCTTCTTCCCACAAGGCGTACGCCGCGCCGAGGTCGAGTCGCTGCGCGCCTTCTCAGACGTCACAGGCGAACCTTCACCCTGGGTCACCCGCGTCTGGACGTGAGCACGCACAACGCGGCAGAAGCGGACCTTGAACGTCAGGCAGTGACCTGGCCCTCCCAGACCAACAGAGGCACCTCGTGTCCGTCGAACGAGAGACGTATGCCGATGACCTCCTGCACGTCGCTGTAGACCGGCTCCCAGTCGGTGAGAATCCTGCCCAACGCGTCCGAGAAGGGTGGCTCCGCAGCCGCGTCGCGAAGCACCCAGCGTCCGCCACCGTGGTTGTAGTCGTAGGTGTCCAGCCACGAATCATCGCCCGGACTCGTGAGTCGCAGGTCCAAGGTCCACGCAGTGCTGCCTTCGAGGACGAGGCCCATGCCGTTGTCGAACATGAGCCGCACTGGCCCCAGGTCGAGACGCGCGGGCCCGCCCGTTGTGTCCCATGAGAGTCGCTCCACGGCAACGAGGCGGCGACTCAGAAGTTCCTCGACCACGCGACCGATAGTGCCAGGCTCCAACATCCGCTCATCGGCAGTTCCGTGCGTTGCTGGTTCGCCGATAAGTGACACCAGGGCGTGACGGGCGCTGACCGTCCGCAGCGTGGCGGAGTAGGGGTCGGCGGGCGCCCACAAGGCGCGGAGCGCCGAGGACGCACGGCGGGCCCTGCGCGGCTCGCTCCGGAGGTTCATCGGACTGTCGGTGCCTGGGTCTACCCTCGGCGCACCGCGCGAGCGAACACCCTGCATACGACTTCTACGGCCCGGACGAGGTAGCCACCGGGCACGCACTCACTCCCAGGGACTTGAGACGGCTACGAGATAGGTCGCGCGGCTCCATCCATCTCGTAGTCCCGGAGTCCCGCCGTGAAGTCGTCCCATCTCTCAACCCTCCCCACCGACCGTTCCAACGTCCTCGCCCCGGCCACTGACCGGGTGGGTGGGGGTGGGGCCTCTCGGGTCGCCGCTTCGGGGCCCCGACCGGCGACGAAGGAGCCGGGTGGGGAGCGGCGGGGCCCCGCACCCACCCGGCTGCACCCGGGCAGGGGCCTGGACTCCCGCCTGTCCCTACGCGCTTCGCCGCAGCCGCCAACGGAACCGACGACGACGCTTCGGCATCGGCAGTCGCCACACGCTGGCCTCCTGGCGCTCGAGCTCGTGCCGCCGGCGGCGCTGATCGGCCTGATGTACGGCCTGCCGGCTGACTCCCAGTGCGTGTCCGATCTGGGTCCAGGTAGCGCCCTCGCGACGGGCCGCGGTCGTCAGCAAATCTCGTACATCTGCCAGCGCGTCTTGGGCGTGTCGCACCTCTCGCAGGGCGTCCAACGGTCGCTGAGGGCCACGCAGAGTCCGCGTCAGATCCTCGACCACCGACCGGGTCCGCACCCGCGCATGAGTGCCCTCGTCGGTGCTCACGTCAACGGATATTGCAGGAGCGCGCCGACAGTAATACGGGCAATCGCGTCAATTCCGATTGGCGGAAGTATCTGCGACACGCTATTTCCGAATTTGCCGTATTCGCGTGTCGGTTCACGCTCTAACGACTACTCGCGTGTTCGATATCGGACGACAACCAAAAAGAAGCGACCCCGCGCTGCGCCAACAGCCGGGGTCGTGGCCGACATCAGGGGCAACTGATGACGACATATCAAGCCTACGGCGCTGCGACGACGGGGGAGACCGGCGAAGCCGGTCCTTTCCTTGTCTCTACAGACCAAACGCTCACAGACCAGCCGGGGAAGCCGGATGGTCCACTGCACCTGACGCGGCTGCCTTGCCTGTCGCGGCCGCTGCAGGTCGGTGACCTGGTGATGATCCACCGCGATACCGGCGAAGTCCGCCCAATGCGGTGCCAGCGAAACAGGTGTCCGGACTGCATCGGTGTCAACGCCTGGCGACGCTCCCTGGCGGTGCGCTACGTCGAGCCGACCCACGAACTGACGGTCACCTCGACCGACCTACACCGCGCAGCTTCTCCTTGGCCCGAGGTCCAGAATCGGCTGCGGGTCCTGCGACAAGCGGCCAGCCGGGATCGCGTCGCGCTGGGAGCGTTCGGGACCTACGTCGAACAAGGCTCCAAGGCAGGCATGACCCACGCCCACATCGTCGTCAAAGACGGCCACCGGCTGGACTTCGACTGGCTGCGGCACCGGCTGGCATCAGCAGGGTTCGCCCAGCGGTTCACCTACGCCCGCATCAAGTCCGGAGCAGAGTTCTCGGCCTACGTCGGCAAGGGCTTCGCCACCTACGCCGTCAAGGGCTACCGCACCGACGCCGACGATGCGCTGCGGCTCAACGGCGGCCGCGTTGGACACTTCTCCCGAGGCTTCTTCCCACAAGGCGTACGCCGCGCCGAGGTCGAGTCGCTGCGCGCCTTCTCAGACGTCACAGGCGAACCTTCACCCTGGGTCACCCGCGTCTGGACGTGAGCACGCACAACGCGGCAGAAGCGGACCTTGAACGTCAGGCAGTGACCTGGCCCTCCCAGACCAACAGAGGCACCTCGTGTCCGTCGAACGAGAGACGTATGCCGATGACCTCCTGCACGTCGCTGTAGACCGGCTCCCAGTCGGTGAGAATCCTGCCCAACGCGTCCGAGAAGGGTGGCTCCGCAGCCGCGTCGCGAAGCACCCAGCGTCCGCCACCGTGGTTGTAGTCGTAGGTGTCCAGCCACGAATCATCGCCCGGACTCGTGAGTCGCAGGTCCAAGGTCCACGCAGTGCTGCCTTCGAGGACGAGGCCCATGCCGTTGTCGAACATGAGCCGCACTGGCCCCAGGTCGAGACGCGCGGGCCCGCCCGTTGTGTCCCATGAGAGTCGCTCCACGGCAACGAGGCGGCGACTCAGAAGTTCCTCGACCACGCGACCGATAGTGCCAGGCTCCAACATCCGCTCATCGGCAGTTCCGTGCGTTGCTGGTTCGCCGATAAGTGACATTATGTCAACTTGTCAGGACCCCGACCCATACCAGAGGGACGCGTCCGCGAGGCGTCTTGTCACCGGAGGTCGTCCGTGCGGAGCGCGAAGGCGCTGAGGATCGCGGCGGTACGGTGTGGTTCGTTGCCGAGCACGTCGTTGATCCGTCCGGCCCGGTGACGACGGCGCGCTCAGAGTTCCTCAAGCCGCGGCCGCACCTTCTCGCACACCTCGATGGTCCATGCGACCGGATCATCAGACCTCGGCGTCAGCGTCACGAGGGTGATGCCCAGGGCGGCGTACTCGCCCATCAATCGCAGAAATCCGTCGACGTCTTCGAGTGGGTCGACGTTGTCGATCATCGTCTTCTCGATCGCCTCGTAGTCGGTCCCGAGCGTGTCGCAGTGACCACGCAGCACGTCTAGCTTGTGGGCCATCCGCTCGGGCGAGCCGGCGTAGATGTTGCAGGTCTGTGCGTACTGGGCGACCATCCGCAGCGTCTTCTTCTCCCCCGCCCCGCCGATCATGATCGGCGGATGCGGCTGGGCCAGTGAGGGCGGCACGCAGATGGTCTCCTCCAGGCGGAAGTGCCGGCCGACATAGGGGCCGTCGTCGCCGCTCCACATTTGCAGGCAGATCTGCAGCGTCTCCTCGAGCCGCTCGAAGCGCTCTGCCGTCGACGGGAACGGCACGCCGAGCGCGTGGTGCTCGCGCTCGTACCAGGCCGCGCCGATGCCGAGCATCGCCCGGCCGCCGGAGAGCCGGTCCAGGGTGGTCACGGTCTTGGCGAGCAGACCCGGGTGCCGGTACGTCGCCCCGGTGACGAGCAGGCCCAGCCGGACGCGTTCGGTCACGGCGGCGAGGTAGCCGAGGGTCGTGTATCCCTCGAGCATCGGCGCTGCCGGACCGCCCAGCTCCTCCATCTGGAACCAGTGGTCCATCGCGGTGACGAGCGCGGCCCCACCCTGGTCGGCGATCTGCGCCGACTCGGTCAGCCGGCCAACCAGCCGGGTCTCCCAGTCGGCGTGACCGAAGTTCGCGTAATGCACGCCCACCTGCATGCCGTCGACATTACTGACCCCCCTAAGATCGCCCGCATGTCCCGCCGAGCCCTCGCCACGTTGTCTGCCGCGCTGCTGCTGTTCCTCACCGGCTGTAGTGGTGACGACGGCGACGACACGGCCGAGGATCCTGGCTCGGACCGGCCCCACGAGCCGCAGCCGGAGAACCCCGAGGGCGCGGCGTGCCAGTACCCGGAGGGTGGCGACGCGGCGAGGGAGGTCGACCCGCCCGCCGACAACGCGGCGTACGCCGGCCAGGTGCCGGTCATCATCGAGACGTCGGCCGGCGACATCGCCGCCACGCTGGATGCCGACTCGGCGCCGTGCACGGTGAACTCGTTCACGTCTCTGGCCAGTCAGGGCTACTTCGACGGCACCGGGTGCCACCGACTGACCACTGCCGGCATCTTCGTGCTCCAGTGCGGCGACCCGGACGGCACCGGCATGGGCGGTCCGGGCTACTCCTTCCCCGACGAGCTCGACGGTGACGAGGCCTACGGTCCGGGCACCCTGGCCATGGCCAACGCGGGCCCGGACACCAACGGCTCGCAGTTCTTCATCGTCTACGACGACTCACCGCTGCCGCCGGCCTACACGGTGTTCGGAAGCGTTTCGGCCGAAGGCCTCGCGGTAGTGCAGGGTGTGGCTGCCGATGGCTCCGACGACAGTTTCGCCTCTGGTGACGGCGCCCCGAACACCGACGTGGAGATCGAGTACGTCGGGGTCGGCTGACCGACTCACAGCGGGAACGAGACGCCGCTCAGCTCCTCGGAGCGGGTCCAGAGCGCCCGGGCGAGATCCGGGTCGCTCGCGGCTCGGCTGCGCCCCACGCTGACCGGCCATCCGGTCATTTCGCGGGCACCGTCCGGGCCGATGTAGGTGTTGCCGGGAACGTCCATGGTGGCGGCGTACACCGTCGTCAGCGCGCCCCGCCAGCCCGGCATCCCGACCAGCTGGTGACCGAAGGACCCGACGAGCGTCTTCAGACCGCTCCCGGTGCTGCTCGTGATCGAAGTGGCGGTCGAGCCGGGGTGCGCGCCGGTCGCGCGCAGCGTGGAGCCGGCTGCGGTCAGGCGCCGCTGGAGCTCCCCGAGGAACAGCATGTTGGCAAGCTTGGAGGCGGAGTACGCCGCGAAGCCTCCGTAGCCGCGACGTTTCCAGTCGAGGTCCTCGAGGTCCAGATCGCCCCCACGATGCGACTGCGAACCGATCACGACCACGCGGTCGGTGATCCGCGGCAGCAGCAGGTTGGTAAGCGCGAAGTGGCCGAGGTGGTTCGTTGCGAACTGCAGCTCATAGCCGTCCGCGCTGGTGCCGAACGGCACGCCCATGATGCCGGCATTGTTGATCAACACGTCCAGCCGGTCGGTGTTCTTGGCGAAGGCGCGCACCGAGCTGAGGTCGGAGACGTCCAGCAGGCGTACCTCCACGTTGCCGCGCATGGTGGCGGCGGCCGCCTCGCCCTTCTCCCGGTTGCGTACCGCTAGCACCACGTGGGCGCCACGATGCGCCAGGATCCGCGCGGTCTCGAGGCCGAGCCCGCCGCTGGCCCCGGTGACCACGAAGGTTCGGCCACGCTGGGCCGGGACGTCCGTCCAGGGTCCGGGTCGCGGTGCCCGTGCCATCAGTCGTTCCCGTTCGCGCGCGCGTACTCGACGGGTTCACCGATCTCGACGGTCCGGGACACCGTGCAGATCCGGTCGTGGGTCTGCTGCATGGCTCTGGGGCAGAAACTCCCGAGCCCGGTCGCCGTCGGCGCTGTCCGGGAACCGGATGTCGAAGGTCACCTTGAGGTCGACCATGTGACTTCCGCCCTCGTCGCGGATCTTGTGCCCCTCCGCGGAGACGTGGAAGTGGTCCGGCTCGACCCGGCGGGCGGTCAGCTCGTCGATGTTGACCGCTCCACAACCGGCCAGGGCCACCAGGAGCAACTCCACCGGGGTGAAGTCATCGTCGTCATCGGAACTGACGATCAGCTCACGCCCGCGGCGGTTGGTGGCCCGGTAGCGACTCAGCGACTCACGGCTCAGCTCGATGCCGCGCCAGGTCTCGTCGTCGCGTGAGCGCGTCCCGTCGGTCATGGGCAAAGACTGCCGCACGACACGGCCGAGGCGGCGACCGGGCTTGAACGACGACGATCGATCAGCAACGGTGGAAGGAACTGCACGCAACCCGGAAAGGCGAGCCATGCTCACCCTCACCGAGAATGCCAGCACGATCGTCCGCGACATCACCGCTCAGCCGGGGATGTCGGAAACCGCAGGTCTACGGATCACCACCGAGCTCGGCGACCAGGCCAGCTTCGCGATCTCCGCGGCCGACCAGCCGCAGGCCGACGACCAGGTCCTTGAGCAGTCCGGGGCCACCATCTATCTCGATCAGGACTCCGCCCAGCTGCTCGACGACAAGATCCTCGACGCCGCCGTCGATGAGCACGGCAAGGTCGAGTTCGCCCTGGGCCTACAGCCCTAGAGGGAGCAGCGACCCCTCCGGCAGGTCGAACCAGCGCAGGTGCTCGAAGTCTGCGCTGACGTTGCCGGGGTGAGAGGAGAGATCGGGCTCGGCGGCCGCGGCCAGGATGTCGGCGGCCTCGCGTAGGTGAGCGGCGAGCAGCTCCTCTCCCCCGGTGGCGGGTTGCGCCGGCATCGACGGCGTCCCGCCCGCGTACGAGATGTCGTGGAGGCTCAGCGGCGGGGTGACCAGGCCGGCGCGGTGTCGCCACAGGCCGTTGGCCGTGTCGAAGCAGTAGTCACCGAGCAGCCGCCAGCCCTCGCGGGCCACCAGCCGGACCGCCTCGACGAGGTAGTCCGCGACCGCATCCGAGACGAAGTAGTTGAAGTTGACTCGGATCCAGCCCGGCTTGATGCCCTCGCAGCCACCCGCGATCTCGCGTTCGAACTCGTGGGACCGCTCGATGTCGATGCCCAGCAGGCGGTGGCCGTAGGGGCCGGCGCACGAACAGCCGCCGCGGGACTGGATGCCGAACAGGTCGTTGAGCAGCGCCACGACGTAGTTGTGGTGCAGGTAGCGGCCCGACGGTGACCGGACCACGAAGGACACGATCGACAGCCGCCGTGCGTCGAGGTTGCCGAGCAGCTCGATCGACGGCTCCTCCCGCCAGGATGCGATCGCGCGGGCCAGGAACCGCTCCTCCTGCTCCCGGATGGTGACGGTGCCGACCGCCTCCTTGAGCTGGAACACCAGTCCGGCGCGGATCGACTCGATGATCGCGGGCGTGCCGCCCTCCTCGCGGTGGGTGGGATCGTCGAAGTAGCGATGGTCGTCGTCGTTGACGTAGAGCACGGTGCCGCCGCCCGGGACGTCCGGCACCCGGTTGGCGAACAGCTCGCGGCGGGCCACCAGCACGCCGGGCGTGGATGGGCCGCCGATGAACTTGTGCGGCGACAGGAAGATGGCGTCCTTGTAGGCCAGCGGCGCTGCCGCGTCGACAGCGTCCATCTCGATGTCGATGTACGGCGCGGCGGCGGCGAAGTCCCAGAGGCTCAGGGCCCCGTGCTCGTGCAGCAGCGTCGAGATCGCCGCGGTGTCGGTGAGGATGCCGGTCACGTTGGAGGCCGCCGAGAAGGTGCCGATCTTCAGGGGCCGCTCGGCGTACTTCTCCAGCTGGGTGCGCAGCTCCTCGAGGTCCACTCCCCCGTCGATGTCCTGCCGGATCACCACCACGTCGGCGATCGACTCGCGCCACGGGATCTCGTTGGAGTGGTGCTCGTAGGGTCCGAGGAAGACGACCGGGCGGTCGGCCGGCGGGATGTGCTCGGTCAGGTGGTGGGCGTCGTCCAGCGCGGAGGAGATGCGCAGCCCGAGCACCCCGATCAGCTTCGCGATCGCGCCGGTGCACCCGGACCCGGTGAAGATCACCACCGAGTCGTCACCGCCGCCGACGGCGGCTCGAATCAGCTCCCGGGACTCCTCACGGAGCCGGGTGGTCTGCAGGCCGGTCCCGCTGGACTCGGTGTGGGTGTTCGCGTAGCCGGGCAGCACCCGGTCTCGGATGAAGTCCTCGACGAACGTCAGCGCCCGCCCACTGGCGGTGTAGTCGGCGTAGGTCACCCGTCGCACACCGTACGGCGTCTCCATGAGCAGGTCCTCGCCGATCACGGAGTCGCGGATCAGCTGCAACAGCTCAGCGGTCTCCGACCCTCCCATGGCGGCCACGATACGGCGACTGGGCGACGAGAGGGCCGGGAGCGGCTGCTTTTCCGACCCTCTCGTCTAAGGATGGGTCAGCGCACCTTCACCTTCACCGGGTGCTCGCCGTTGACGACCTTGTCGGTCGAGGGGCCGACCAGCCGCTTGAGGTGCTCGCCCTTCTTGCTGCTGATCACGAACTCCGCCTGGGTGGCGTCGTTGCGGACCTGCGCGGAGACCGCCGTGGCGATCTTGTCGACGGTTGGCTGGAACGCGGCCTCCGAGTACAGCCAGTTGCCGCCGGTCACGTTGAGGAAGCCACGCTGGTCATGGAACTTCTTCGGCACCGCGAAGTTGTACGGCGTGTAGGCCGTTCCGCTCGCACCGCTGAGGACGGCCCGCAGCCGCAGCTGGTGACCCGCCTTGACGACGGCCGGCGCCTTCCTACCGACGTTGACCCACTCGCCGCCGCGACGCTGCTGCACACCTGTGATCGTGTAGGCGGACTTGTCCTCGCTCACGTCGGAGGTCATGGACACGTCGTCGACGGTGACCCCTTCGATCGAGGTCAGGCCGAACACGATGTCCGCCGCGTCGAACGCAGAGTCGAACGTGATGTCGGAGTTCGACTGGAACTGGTCGCTGTGGCCGATCTCGAACGCGGAACCGTCGGCGTCGGTGCCGGTGATCGTGTAGCTCAGGTCGGACGTCCCGCCGATGATGCCGTCGACCACCCGGTCGTGGTTGGCCAGGTGCTCGTTGAAGGTCATCTCCGCGGCGGAGGCGGGGATGTTGACGTGGGTGCTGCCCTCGCGGGACCGGTCGCCCAAGGTCACGGTGGACGTGATCGTGGTCGTCGCCGGGAGCGCCCCGAAGGCGCCGGAGATGCCGGTCAGCCGGTCGTCGGTGATCGTGCCGGCGGGGTCACCGATGTTGGCGACCTTGAACGGCACGCCCAGCGAGTCCTCCTGGACGTAGAGGGCGTCGGCCGGGTGCAGGCTCAATGTGGTCGAGCCGCTGAACGTCATCGGGTGCCCGAAGCCGACCACGCGACCGTCGCAGACCGAGGTCGCGGTGCCGACGCCCGCGGCGGTGACGTCGCCGTAGGACAGCGCGGCGGCTATGTTGCCGCCCGCCACGACCGTGGACGGGTCGGGCGAGGCGCCGCCGGTGGCCCGACCGAGGAGGTAGGTGTCGCGCTGACCGAGGTACTCGCGGTCAGTGTCCTGGCTCTGGGCGAGCCGCTTGGCCGAGAGTCCGGAGACGCCGGTCGCCATCGGCAGCTGGGTGAACCCCTGGGCCGCCTGCCGAGCGTTCACGTCGCTCTGCCGCGCAATGTCGGCGGCCAGGCCCTTGCCGATCCGGACCTTGTCGGGAGCGGCGTCAGCGGCGAGGTAGTCGTCCATGTCCTCGAACGGCGTGATGCCGGCGAAATGCGAGGCTCCGAACGCGAGCCCGTAGGCCACGGCGCCGATGAGCCGGCCGTCCTCGGCATACACCGGGGAGCCGGACATGCCCGCCCAGATCCCGCCGACCCGGTCGATCTCTGAGGAGGTGACGTTCATGATCACCATGTCGAGGTCGGGCGCGATCCCGTCCTCGAGCACACCGGTCACCTCCCCTGTGAACGGCTCCGGCGTGGTGCCCTCGCTGACGGTCAGCCCCTCGACCGGGTCGCCTTTCGCAAGGTCGGCGACGGGGAACGGCAGCGCGCAGTCAGGTGTCGGCTCCGCTGAATTGGCCACGCCCCCCGAGAGCGCAGGCACCCCGGCCACCAGGCCGATGGATGCAGTGAGTGCGACCAGGGCGGAGCCCCGGCGGCGAATGGCTCGTGACATCACGTCACTTCCTCCTGACTGTGGCGGTCGCGCCCATCGCGGCTGCCTTGTTTCGTACGACGCTGCAACGTATCCGTTGGTTGCCCTCGATGCCGGAATACTTTGCTTCCCGCCTGCGGCCTACTGTGGCCTGGTGAGAACGTCGCACCCGACCTCCGTCAGCCTTCGCAAGAGCGAAGCAGAGTCCCGCCGGGCGCTGCTCGAGGTCACGTCGTACGACGTCCGGCTGGATCTTGCCTCCGACCCTGTGACTTTCGGCTCGATCACCGAGATCCGGTTCGAGAGCCTCGGCGGGCCGACGTTCGTCGACCTCAAACCGGTGCGGGTGGTCGACCTCCGGTTCAACGACGCCCCGCTCGACCCGGACCTACTCGACCGCGGCCGGCTGCCGCTAGAGACCGTCGCCGGCCCCAACGTGCTGCGCGTCGAGGCGGTGATGCCGTTCCGCAACGACGGCGAGGGCCTGCACCGCAGCGTCGACCCGGCAGACGGGCGTCAGTACATCTACGGGATGTCATTCATGGACGCGGCCCCTTCGGTATTCGCGTGCTTCGACCAGCCGGACCTGAAGGCGCCGTACACCTTCCACGTCGTGGCCCCGGAGGACTGGACCGTGATCGGCAATGGGCCGGGCGAGCGGACCGAACCCGGCGTCTGGGAGTTCGCGACGACGCAGCCGCTGTCGACGTACTTCGTCACGATCGTGGCCGGGCCCTACCACGTGATCCGCGACGAGCACGACGGCATCCCGCTCGGGCTGAGCGCCCGGGCCAGCCTCGCCACCGAGCTGGACCGCGACGCCGATGAGCTGTTCACGATGACCCGGCAGTGCTTCGACGAGTTCCACCGGCACTTCGGCATCCGGTACCCGTTCGGCGACTACCACCAGGCGTTCGTGCCGGAGTTCAACGCCGGCGCGATGGAGAACCCGGGGTGCGTGACGTTCCGCGACCCCTATCTGTTCCCGAGCCGGGTGACGCGGGGCGCGAAGGTGCTGCGCGCGACCACCGTGGCGCACGAGATGGCGCACCAGTGGTTCGGCAACATCGTCACCCCGGCCTGGTGGGACGACCTGTGGCTCAACGAGTCGTTCGCCGAGTACATGGGCAACCGGGTCACCGCGGAGGCGACCGAGTACGACGATGCGTACGTCCACCTCTCCTACCAGCGTCGGCAGTGGGGCCTGACCGCCGACCAGCGGCCGAGCACGCACCCGGTGGCCGGCAACGGCGCCGCCGACGCGACGTCCGCCCTCCAGGACTTCGACGGCATCTCCTACGTCAAGGGCTCGAGCATCCTCAGGCAGGTCAACGCGACGATCGGCGACGAGGCCTTCTTCGCGGGCGCTATCGACCACTTCAACCGGCACCGCTTCGGCAACGCGACCATGCACGACCTGTTCGAGAGTTGGGAGCGCGTGGGCGCAGGCGATCTGTCGGCGTTCACCGGTGCTTGGCTGCGCACCGCGGGGTCCGACGCCATCGAGCTCGACCGCGCCGCCGGCGTGCTCCGACGCACTCCGCCCTCGGAGCACCCGGCGGACCGCCCGCACCGGTTCCGCGTCGCCCACGCGCAAGGCGGCCAGTGGCGCCGCGTCGACGTCTCGCTCACGGATCCCGAGACGTCGTACGACGCCGGCGAGGAGGTGGTGGTGATCGACCCGGACGAGGACAGCTGGGGCGTCTACGTACCCGACGCGGCCACTATTGCGGGACTGGTCGACCTGCTGCCCGAGGTCAAGGACGAGAGCCTGCGGGCCGGCATCTGGAACAACGTCCGCAGCGGCTTCCACTACGGTGCCGTCGACCCGGCGTCGGTCGTCGACCTGCTGGTGGCCAGCGTGCCGATCGAGGACACCGAGGACTCGGCCCGCCACCTGATGCCCTGGGCGCTCGGCTGGGTGCTGCCGGCGGCGCCTCCTGGCTCGGTGGAGCGCGTGCACGCGGCAGCGCTGGCGAAGATCACGGAGACCAGTGCGGGATCGGAGCTGCAGCTCTCCGCGTTCCGGGCGGCCGTGCACACCTGTGCCGACCCAGCCGTACTGCGCGGCTGGCTCGAGCGGATGCCCGAGGGGCTCGAGCTCGACCTCGACCTGCGCTGGCGATTGCTGGTCCGGCTCGCGGCGCTGGGTGCCGCCGAGCGCGCCGAGCTGGATGCTGCGCTGGCCGACGAGCCGACCGGGCAGTCCCGCGTCGAGCACACCCGTGCTGTCGCCTCGCTCCCTACGCCGGAGGGCAAGGCCTTCGCCTGGGAGCGGTTCCTGGGCACCGTCGACGTACCCAACTACGAGCTGCAGGCCGCCGGCCGCGGCATGTGGCGCGGTGGCCAGGAGACGCTGACCGAGGAGTACGTCGCCCGGTACTTCAACGAGCTTCCGGAGGTCGCGGACATCCACAGCGGGTGGGTGCTGGGCGAGGTCACCGAGTCGTTCTTCCCTGTCTCCGCGGTACGACCGGAGGTGCTTGACCGAGCCCGCACCGTGCTCGACCTGCGAGAGCTCGATCGCACCGTACGGCGGCGGCTCTCGGACTGCACCGACGACCTGCGCCGTCGGCTCGCGATCCGCGAGGCGTTCCCGGTCCGATGAAGGCCATCCGCCGGCCGGGTCCCTCGGTGCGCACCCGCGTGCAGGAGCTCACCGCTGCCGGGACGAGGGATCACGAGGACCGGCTGATCACCGAGGAGCCTCTCGAGATCCGGCTCGCCTGGCCGGGCATGCCTGCACACCGTGTCTGGCTGACCATGCGCACCCCGGGACACGACTTCGAGCTGGCGGCGGGCTGGCTGCACCACGAAGGCATCGGCGTCCCCACCGGGGTCGCGTACTGCACCGACGAGGATCTGCGGCCCGACCAGGAGTTCAACGTGGTCACCGCCACGCTCGGCGCGCTCCCCCGCCGGCCGCCCGCGACGCGAGACCCGGCGCTGTCCGCCGGGTCGTCGGCATGTGGGGTGTGCGGGTCCGACAGCATCGACACGGCCCTCACGGTCGCGGCCACCCGACGCTGGACGGGCGAACTCACCGGCAACATCGTGCGCACGCTCCCCCGGCTGCTGCGCGACCAGCAGTCCCTGTTCGACCGCACCGGCGGCGTGCACGCAGCGGGACTCTTCGACGCCGAAGGGACGCCCCTGGTGGTCCGCGAGGACGTCGGTCGGCACAACGCCGTCGACAAGGTCACCGGCGCCCGGGTACTCACGGGAGACCCGACCAGCGAAGCGGCACTCGTGGTGAGCGGCCGCGCGGGATTCGAGCTGGTGCAGAAGGCGCTGGCTGCGGGCGTGGGTGCGCTGGTTGCTGTCGGCGCCCCCAGCAGCCTGGCGGTGGACCTCGCCCGCACGGGCGGCCTCGCGCTGTACGGCTTCACTCGCGAGGAGCGCACGGTCCGGTACACCTAGAACGATGCGGGTACCGGCCGCTCGATGGCCGAGGTACGAGTAGGCACTTCAGGGTGGCGGTACTCCGGCTGGCGTGGGGACTTCGGCCTCGCGAATGGGTGGGCTCGGGCCTGGACGTCCTCGTCTACTTCGACAACGACGCCCGGGGCCGGGGGCCCCACGATGCCGTCGCCCTGCTGTCCAGGCGCGACCAAGCGGTGGTGTGAGCCCGGCGTGCCCTCCGCCCCGGTGTCGGCGCCTCGGCCTACCGTCACTCTGTGCGCATCCTTCACACCTCCGACTGGCACCTGGGCCGGTCGTTCCACCGCGAGGGGATGCTCACGCACCAGGCGGCGTACGTCGACCACCTGCTGGAGGTCGTGAGCGCGGAACGCGTCGATCTTGTCGTGGTGGCCGGCGACATCTACGACCGCGCCCTGCCGCCGGTCGACGCGGTTCGGCTGGCAGACGAGAGTCTGGTCCGGCTCGCCGCGTCGCCTGCGAAAGTGGTGCTGACCAGCGGCAACCACGACTCTGCCCAGCGACTCGGTTTCAGCTCTCGGCTGATCGACGCCGCCGGCGTGTTCATCCGCGCCGACGCCGCCACCGTCGGCCGTCCGATCGAGCTCGACGACGAGCACGGCCCAGTCGCGGTCTACGGCGTGCCCTACCTCGACCCGCACGCGGTGGCCGAACCCTGGCAGCTCACCGAGCGGTCGCATCAGGCGGCGCTGACCGAGGCGATGAGCCGGGTTCGCGCCGACCTCACCGCTCGGTCGCCGTCGACGAGGTCAGTGGTGCTGGCGCACGCCTTCGTGGCCGGCGCCGAACCGAGCGACTCCGAGCGCGACATCAGCGTCGGTGGCGTGGCCCGGGTGCCGGTCGAGGTGTTCACCGGCGTCGACTACGCCGCTCTGGGCCATCTGCACGGACGGCACACGCTCACCGACGCGATCCGCTACAGCGGATCCCCGCTCGCCTACTCGTTCTCCGAGGCCGGCCACCGCAAGGGGTCCTGGCTGGTCGAGCTGGGCGCCGACGGCCTGGTAGGCGCGGAGTTCATCGATGCTCCGGTCCCACGACCGCTGGCGCGGCTCCGCGGCACCCTCGAGGAGCTGCTGGCCGGTCCCGCGCACGCCGGGCACGAGAGCTCGTGGGTCGAGGCGATCCTCACCGATGCCGACCGACCGACCCAGGCGATGGAGCGACTCCGGCGCCGCTTCCCGCACGCACTGCTCCTCGGCTTCGAGACCGGGCCATCGGTCTCCGGGCTAGCGCCGCTGGTGCCGGAGGCCACGCGCACCGACCACGACATCGCCGTCGACTTCATGACCGACATGCGTGGGAAGCCGCCACGGCAGGAAGAGACGGCGCTGCTGTTCCGCGCCATCGACGCCTGCTGCGAGGACGCCGACGTGGACTCGCTGGTGACTGATGGGGCGCTGTTCTGATGCGTCTGCACCGGCTGGAGATCACCGCGTTCGGGCCGTTCGCGGAGACGGTCGCCGTGGACTTCGACGCGTTGTCGGAGGCCGGGCTGTTTCTGTTGTCCGGCGCCACCGGCTCCGGCAAGACCAGTGTCCTCGACGCCGTCTGCTTCGCTCTCTACGGCGATGTCCCGGGTGACCGGGGGGCGGCCAAACGGCTCCGCTCCGACCAGGCGGAGCCCTCGGTGCGTCCGGTCGTCCAGCTCGACGCGACGCTGTCGGGGCGCCGGTTCCGGATCGTGCGGACCCCCAGCTGGGCGCGGCCCAAGAAACGCGGCTCCGGCATCACCGTCGACCAGGCCTCGGTCACGGTCAGCGAGCTCGCAGACGGAGAATGGCTACCGCTGACCAGCCGCCTCGACGAGGCCGGCCACCTGGTCACCGGGCTGGTCGGCATGAATCTCACCCAGTTCACCCAGGTCGCGATGCTCCCCCAGGGTCGCTTCCAGGCGTTCCTGCGGGCCCGCTCGGAGGATCGGCAGAAGCTCCTCCAGCAACTGTTCCGCACCGGGAGGTTCGCGCAGGTCGAGCAGTGGCTGCGGGAGCGCCGATCGGCGCTGCGCGACGAGGTAGACGCGGCCCACCGCGTGATCGCCGATGCCGTGAGCAGGATCAGCGAGGCCGCAGAGGCACCACTCGCCGACGGGTGGGACATCCACGACCTCACCCTGCCGGCCCGGGCCGGCGAGCTCGGTCAATGGATAAGCGAACGCCGCGGCAGCGCCAGTCGCGCCAACGCTGCAGCGGTGGAGACCTTGGCCGCCGCCGCAGTCGCCGAGTCGACCACTCGACAGTCGTTCGAGACCGCCCGGGTGGCCCACGAGCGCCGCCGGCGCTACGACGCGGCGCGCGCCGAGCTGGCCACCCTGAGCCCTGTCGACCAGCGGACCGCCAGGACCCGCCTCGAGGCGGCGCGACGAGCGACCGCAGTAGCACCGCTGTGCAGGGTGGCTGACGAGGCTCATGCTCGTCGCGACGGCGCCCAGACGCATGCCCAGGCGAAGGTGGCCGAGACCGGGGTCGAGCCGAAGAGCCTGCCCGAGGTCGTGCGCCAACGCACCGAGGCAGCCGCCCGTGCCCGGGCGCTCCTGCCCCGCGCCGCTCGGGTGGCGGAGCTCGCCACCGATGGCGAGCGACTGGTGACAGAGCGCAACGATGTCGAGACCGAGCTCGGCGTGATCGTCTTGCGACTCCGCGAGAGTCCCAGGACCCTTGCCGCCCTGCGCACCGAGCTCACCGAAGCGTCCTCGGCAGGGCCCGCCAGGGAGGCGGTTCGGCTCCGCCTCGCTGCTGTCGTGCAGCGACTGCGTGCTTCCCAGGAGTCCGTCGTCGTCATGGCCGCCCGTGAGTCGGCCCATGCCGAGTGGCAGACCGCTCGCAGTGCCGCTCAAGATCTCAGGGAGCGCTACCAGACGATTCGCGAGGCGCGTCTCGACTCCATGGCGGCCGAGCTCGCGGGTGCGCTCGCAGTCGGCCAGTCGTGTCCGGTGTGCGGATCGGCCGATCACCCGGCCAAGGCGTCAGCAGGCGTCGACGACGCCACCGATGGCGACGAGCGGACCGCGCTCAAAGCCGTGGATGACGCGAAGGCCGATGAGTTCGCACGCGAGGCCAAGGTGCGAGAGCTCGACGCCTCGCTGACACAGCTGCGAGAGCTGGTCGGCGAGGCAACGGTTGAGGAGCTCACCGCTACCCGTGCGGAGCTCGCGGCGCAAGAGTCGCGACTGTCCAGATTGGCCGATTGCGCCGCAGCCCTCGCCGACAAGGTCGAAGAGGTCGAGCGCACCACGCGCGGCGACGCCGAGCACGCCCAAGAGCTCACGGTACGGATCGCAGAGCTTTCCCAGGCGATCGCGGCCGGCACGGCAGAGCGCGAGCGAGTCGCGGCCGAGATCGGCGCAGAGCTCTCCGATACGACACACGAGACCCTCGAGGCACTCCTGGCCGAGCACGACCGGGTGCGGGACTCTGGGCGAGAGGCCCTCGAGGCGCTCACCGCTTTCGAGGCGGCCGATTATGCCGCGGCGGAGTCGGCGAAGGCGGCGGAGCGCGCCGCCACGGAGTCGAGTTTCTCCGGAGTCCACGACGCGCTGGCGGCGTACCTCGAACCGGCTGCGCTGCAGGCGCTCGCCGAAGAGACCAGCGCTCACGAGCGCCGCGTCGCCACCCTGAGCGAGGTGCTCGGTGAGCCCGGCGCGGATGACGACTCCCCGCTCCCATCGCTCGCCACCACCGAGGCCGAACACCAGCAGGCGTTGGCTCGGCTCGGGGCAGCCCGGTCCCACGCCGACAGTGCCTCGGCCCGGGTCGCACGCCTTAGCGAGCTCGCCGGATCGCTCGACACTGCGGTCGGGCAGTGGCTGCCACTGCGCGACGAGCTCGACGTGACCGACCGGCTCGCCGCGTTCGTCGAGGGCCGGTCCTCCGACAATCGCCTGCAGATGCGGCTCTCGGCCTACGTACTCGCCTACCGGCTCACCCAGGTGGTCGCCGCGGCCAACACTCGGTTGGCCCGGATGAGCGACCGGCGCTACTCCCTGGAGCACACCGGTCGTAAGGGCGCTGGCGAAACCCGAGGCGGCCTCAGCCTGCTCGTCCGCGACGACTGGTCCGGTGAGTCCCGCGACCCAGCAACCCTTTCCGGGGGCGAGACGTTCGTGGTGTCACTGGCCCTCGCACTAGGCCTCGCCGATGTGATCACCCACGAAGCGGGTGGCGCTGATCTCGACACGCTGTTCGTCGACGAGGGCTTCGGCTCGCTGGACGCCGACACCCTCGACGACGTGATGGACACCCTCGACTCCCTGCGCGACGGCGGCCGGGTGGTCGGCGTGGTCAGCCACGTCACCGAGATGCGCGACCGGATCCCGACCCGGCTCACGGTGACCAAGTCGCGACGCGGGTCCACCGTCGCGGTCATCCGCTGAAGCTGCTCTCCGAACCCTCCTAGGGTTCGTGTTCGCGTATCGGACTGTCGTTTGGTCCCCAACGGCAAGGAAAGTGCGGAAATGTTTGCAGTTGGGGACCAAACGACATGCCATGGCGCCGGAAGACGATCCAGGCGTTCGCCTAACGGACGCTACGAGGAAGTCCCCGCTGCCCCGTGGTCGAGGGCCTCCACCAGTGCATTGATGAAGGCCGGTAGATCGTCGGGATTTCGGCTGGTGATCAGGTTCCGGTCGGTGACCACCTTGTCGTCGACCCACTCACCGCCGGCGTTGCGGATGTCGGTCTGCAGGCTCGGCCAGGACGCCAGTTTGCGGCCCTTCACCACGCCGGCCTCGATCAAGGTCCACGGTGCGTGACAGATCGCCGCAACCGGCTTGCCGGAGGCCACGAACTCCCGGACGAACTGCACGGCGTCCTCGTCCATGCGCAGGTTGTCAGGGTTGGCGACACCGCCCGGCAGCACCAGTGCGGCGTACTCGTCGAGGTCCGCGTCGTCGACGGTTCCGTCGACGCTCTGCGTAGTGGCCTTGTCGAGGTGCTCGAAGAGCTGGGCGTCGCCCTTCTGCGTGCTCAACAGCACGGGCTGGTATCCCGCGTCCTCGACCGCGGACCACGGGTCTTCGAGCTCGACGCGTTCAGTGCCCTCGGGTGCGATCAGGAAAGCGACCTTGTCTGTAGTAGCCATGCGGTCCGGTACCCGTCCGCCAAGGACCGATGCGGGGCCACACCGGCAATGACATGGCGATCAACCCGAGGCCGCGGATAGGTTCGCCCACATGGCCTCGGCGACCCTGGATCCCACCTTCGGCGACCTCCCGTACCGTCAGCTCGGCGACGTCGCGCTCGCCCGGGCCCGGGAGCTCGGGGCCACCCACGCCGACTTTCGGTTCGAGCGGGTCCGGTCACAGCATCTGGGAGTTCGCGACGCGGTGCTCCAGGGTGCCGCCGACAGCGAGGACCTCGGGTTCGCCGTTCGGGTCATCCATGGCGGTTCGTGGGGCTTCGCCTCCGGTGTGATCCTCACCGCCGACGAGGCAGCGCGAGTCGCCGCCCGCGCGGTCGAGGTTGCGACCGTCGCCTCTGGGATGACCAGGACGCCCGTGGAGATCGCCGACGAGCCGGTCTACGACGACGTCACCTGGGTCTCGTCGTACCGGATCAACCCGCTCGAGGTGCCCGTGGCAGAGAAGGCGGCGCTACTCATCGACTGGACGAATCGGCTGCGCACCGGTGCCGCTGTCGACCACGCGTCTGCGTTTCTTCTCCAGATCCAGGAGAACAAGTACTACGCCGACCTGACCGGCACCCGCACCACGCAACAGCGCATCCGAATGCAGCCCGGATTCGAGGCGATGGGTGCCGGCGCGGACACCTTTGACTCGATGGCCAGCATCGCGCCACCCGTCGGCCGTGGCTACGAGTACCTGATCGAGGGACCGAACGCAGGCGGCTATGACTGGGATGATGAGATCGAGCAGGTTCCCGAGCTGCTCGCGGAGAAGCTCAAGGCGCCCAGCATCGAGGCCGGCCGGTACGACCTGGTCATCCACCCGTCCAACCTCTGGCTCACGATCCACGAGTCGATCGGGCACGCGACCGAGCTGGACCGGGCTCTCGGCTACGAGGCCAACTACGCGGGCACCTCGTTCGCGACGATCGACAAGCTCAACACGCTCCAGTACGGCTCGTCGGTCATGAACGTCACCGGCGACCGAACCGTCGAGCACGGCCTGTCCACGATCGGGTACGACGACGAGGGCGTCCAGACCCAGGCCTGGGACATCGTTCGCGATGGCGTGCTGGTCGGCTACCAACTGGACCGCCCGATGGGCGTGATGCTGCCCGAGCTCAACGGCGGACGGTCCAACGGATGCGCGTTCGCGGACTCCCCCGGCCACATCCCGATCCAGCGGATGGCCAACGTCTCACTGCAGCCGGCACCGGACGGGCCCAGCATCGACGAGCTGGTCGGCCGGGTCGAGCGCGGTCTGTACGTCGTCGGCGACAAGTCCTGGTCCATCGACATGCAGCGGTTCAACTTCCAGTTCACCGGCCAGCGCTTCTACCGGATCACCGACGGAGAGCTGGTCGGCCAGGTGCGCGACGCCGCCTACCAGGCGACGACTACCGACTTCTGGAACTCGCTGGAGGCCGTCGGCGGCCCCGACACCTGGGTGCTCGGCGGTGCGTTCAACTGCGGCAAGGCCCAGCCCGGTCAGGTCGCCGCGGTCAGCCACGGCTGCCCGACCTCGCTGTTCCGAGACGTCCGAATCCTCAATACCACCGAGGAGGGTGGCCACTGATGCCCGACACCATGCCCAGTGCCGCCACCGCCCAGTCCCTCGTGGAGCACGCGCTCTCGGCGTCCACCGCCGACGACTGCATCGTGATCGTCCACGACCACTCCAGCGCCAACCTCCGGTGGGCCAACAACACCCTCACCACCAACGGGGTGATGCACGGCATCTCCGTCACCGTGATCTCGTTCATCCGCTCGGCCGACGGCGAGGCCACCGGTTCCGTCGCCGGCAGCGCCACCACGCAGGGTCAGGTCGACGAGCTGGTCCGGGCGGCCGATGCCGCCGCTCGTGCGGGCTCCCCCGCCGAGGACGCTAACGACCTGGTCCGCGATGCCACCTCGCCGGACTGGGAGGAGCCGCCGGTTCCGACGGACATCCATGTCTACGACACGTTCGCACCCGCGCTCGGTGAGGCGTTCGGCCGCGCCACCGCCGCCGGCAGGGTGCTCTACGGCTTCGTCAACCACGAGATGACGACGACTTACCTCGGGTCCACGACCGGTCTGAGGTTGCGGCACGTGCAGCCGACCGGACACTACGGCTGCACCGGCAAGAACGCAGCCCTCACCGAGAGCGCCTGGGTCGGGGGCGCCACCCGTGACTTCTCGGATGTCGACGCGCTCTCGATGGACGAGATCCTGGCCCAGCGACTGGGCTGGGCCACCCGGCGGGTCGACCTGCCGGCCGGACGCTACGACACGATCCTGCCGCCGACGGCGATGGCAGACCTGATGATCGACGCCTACTGGTACGCCGGGGCCCGGACCGCCTGGGAAGGGCAGTCGGTCTACAGTCGCCGGCCGACCGGCACCCGCATCAGTGAGCAGATCACCGCCGAGGGGGTGAATCTGTTCTCCGACCCGGAGTACGCCGCTCTGCAGTGTGCGCCGTTCGCCCTGGCCGCCACGTCCAGCAACGAGTCGTCGGTGTTCGACAACGGGCTCCCGCTGGGGCGCACCGACTGGATCCGCGACGGCCGGCTCGCCTCGCTCCTCCAGACCCGCCACTCGGCGGCGATGACCGGCCAGCCCGTCACCCCGGCGATCGACAACCTGGTGCTCAGCGTCGACTCCGGGACCGGGACTGTCGAGGACCTGGTCGCCGGCACCGAGCGCGGCCTGCTGCTGACCTGCCTCTGGTACATCCGCGAGGTCGACCCGCAGACCCTGCTGCTCACCGGGCTCACACGTGACGGCGTCTACCTGGTGGAGAACGGCGAGATCACCGGGTCGGTCAACAACTTCCGGTTCAACGAGTCCCCCATCGACCTGCTGCGCAGATTCACGCATGCCTCGGCGACGGTGCCGAGCTTCAGCCGCGAGTGGGGCGACGACTACTTCTCGCGGACGGCCACGCCGGCACTGAGAATCCCGGACTTCAACATGTCCAGCGTCTCCGAGGCGATGTGAACCCAATGGTCTAGGCCACCGCAGATTCGACCTTCGCGAGCCTTCCCGCCGGCCCGCAATCGGTGGAACGTGGGCGTCCCAGTCCACTTCGGGAGGCATCATGCGCAGCAGCTTCAGGTCCAACACCCCCACCATCATCATCGCGATGGTCACGGCCGTGGTGACGGCGTTGGGAACCGCGGTCGTGCTCAACGCGGCACCTGCGGTCGGCCACGGCGTCAGACACGCCAAGTACGCCCACAACGCGGACAGGGTCGACGGCCTGCACGCCAACCAGCTGCGGCCCATCACGAAGGGGCGCAGCTACAGCTTCCAGAACGCCGGGCCGATTCACGAAGTCGCCGACACTCCGGTCAACCTCGTCGCCTTCAACTTGGGGGCTCCGAGAGCCGGATTCGCCCAGGTGAGCTACGCACATACGGACTTCGCCGGAAACGGCATTCAGACCGTGATCTCGTGGGTGGAGGTCGACCCTGCGGTCGACTGCGACACCACCAGGCGAGTCGACGCCACCGAGATGCACAACACGATCGACGACAACCAGTACGGCAACACCTCGGCCGAGGCGATCGTTCCGCTCTCGAAGGGCTCTCACCGCATCATCCTGTGTGCCGTCACCGGTGCCGGGGGCGTCCAGGTGGGCGTGGGGTCTCTCAGCGCGACCTTCATCCCGAAAGGCTCGGCGTCCATTTCGATTCCGCCCACGCCGCGGCCCGGGATCGATTTCGGGCGCTGAGCGAAACAGTCCGGGAGAAGCAGCCCGGCCGGCGGCGACGTCGGCCGGGCCGGCGCTCCAACGACGACTACTGATCGCGGACGCCCACGCCGGGACTGAGGGTCCCGGACGTCAACATTTCGAGTGTCTCCGAGGCGATGTGATCGGCCCGCTCGGTCTTCACGTGGCGTAGCCGCTCCCAAAGCTCCGTGGGCTCCCCGTCGGCGGCGGCGTACGACTCCAATCGCGGCAGGTGCGCCAGGGTGAGCACGATGTCCTGACGCTCACCGAGCCGCTTGGTCACCTGCTTGGCGGCGGCCAGCTGAGCGGTCGCCTTCTCGCCGAGGACGGGCTCAGCCGGCTCCCGCGCCACCAACAACCTGTGTTAGCGCTCCGAGGCGAAGGTCGCGTCCACCCGCTGCCAGGCCGCATGGTCGAGCTCCTCGAGGAGCCTGTCGATGCGCAGCGCGACGGCGTCGCGATGCTTGGGCTCGACCTCCTCCACGATCAGCCGCCCCAGCCGGACCCGGATCACCTCGGCGTCCCGGGCATCACCGAGGGCGAGGGCAAGCAATTGCAAGTCGCGCCGGATCGGCTCGGTGACGTCGGGCACCAGCACCGACCGGAGCGTCGCCAGCGCCGCGCGGAAGCGGCGACACGTCACCCGCGCCTGGTGGAGGCCATCGGGGACGCGGTCCCGGATCTCGCCCTCCCGCACGTGCTGCTCCGCGACCAGCGCCCCGAGTCGAACATGCAGCACCGCCCCGATTGCCTTCGGTGCCCGCGGATCCCCCACGCATGATGTCTACACCGGACTCAGATGAAAGCGAGTTGTTCAGATACCGGTGTGGCATCTGAGGTTTCTGGGGTTCCTGGGCCAGAATGGGCAATTTGGCTGTAGGGTGACTGGCGCTGCCGGACGACCGGCGCCGGAAATCTTCCCCCACCGTCGGAGCGTGCACTGGTTATGTCGCACACCATTTCGTCGCTGCGCCGCCTCGTCGTTTTCCTGGCGATGGCCGCACTCGCATCTGTGCTGCTCGCGCCCCCGGTGGTCGCCGAACCGGAGACGGACCCGCTCGCAGAGGCCGCGGCGGCGGTTCAGCTCGCCAGGCAAGACGTGGACCTGGCGAAGACAGCGAACCTGGAAACGCTTGCCATCCGGGACGAGACTCGCGACCGCCTGGCGAAGCGCACCGAAGCCTTGCAGTGGTCCGCGCAACGCCTGGCCGACGCGGAGCGCGCGCTCACCCGCAGCCAGAACCGGGTCACCGCGGCCCGGGTGCGGATGGACAGCGCGCAGACGCCGAGCGACCGCCGGGACGCCCGCCGGCACCTGCGCGCGATGCGGGAGCGCAGGAGCGAGTGCCGGGCCGAGGCAGTCGCGGCGCGGAGCCACTACGCCGACGCCGACGCAGCCGTCAATCACACCACCTCTGCCCTGGCCGTGGCCCAGAGCAACCTGGCTGCGACCAGAGCAGCCCGGGAGGCGGCCCGCGTCGTTCTCGCGCAGGCCAAGGCGCACTACGCCGCGCTGGTGGCCGAGGCCACCCGGCAGGTAGTCGCCGCGGTCGCCAATATCCCCAACCGCACCTCCGCCGCCAAGTTCGCGCAGTCGATGAGCACCCTGACCGGCGCTCAGCCCGACTTCCTGACGCTCAACGAGATCAGCGGCCGGTCCATCGAGGCACTGGTCGCTGCCGCTCCCGGGTACGGCGTCTACCGCGGTGGCGTGAGGTTGACCGAGCCCGGAGCCGCCGGCCAGTCGATGAACAACGCGGTCCTGTGGCGCAGCGACCGCTTCGAACTGGTCGCCCAGGGGCGGATCCAGGTCGTCAACGACGACCGGGGTTACCTGCACGGCAAGAAGTTCATGTGGGACCGGTACGCGACGTGGGTGACGCTGCGCAACCTCATCGACGGTCGTCTCACCTCGGTGATCTCGACCCACATGCCGACCAACCCGGGGAAGTTCCCCAGGCAGTGGGGCAACCCGCCGCTGTCCCGCGTCCGGCTCTACGCCCTCGGAATGGACAAGCTGACTGATCTGACCGCCAACCTGGCTCTGCAGGGTCGGGTCATCCTCGGCGGTGACATGAACTCGCATCCCAACCAGGGCGCCTGGACGGCGGCGGCGAAGATGGCGGCGGCCGGCTACGCCTACAGCAAGGACCGCGGCGTGATGTACCTCTTCCGCCCGGTGGAGGCGACCGCACCGAGCTCGCAACAGGTGCCGATCAGCTCCGACCACCCGGCCCTGATCACCACTCTCGACTTCGGCCTGCCGGCCTAGCCGGGTAGCCCTCCCGGAACGGGTGCGTCCGGGTCGTACGGCGTCCGCGTGTAGACGAACGTCGCGCACTCGAGGTGAGCCGAGCGCACGTGCAGGATCTCGCCGCGGTGGTAGCCGCTGACGCCCACCAGCCGTCCGCCCCTCAGGTCGAAGACGTCGGTCACCTCATCGCTGTTCAGTGCACGCAGCTCGAGGCGGTCGTTCTGCCAACGCAGCTCGAGTGCGGTGTTGCCCCAGAACCAGACCCCGAGCGTCGGTAGCACGTCGTCCGGCACCCGCCCCGTCGGCACCCAGGCGGGCAGCACCGCCGAGTTCCATCGCCCGAGGAACCTCCGGGGCATCGCCTCGTAGTCCAGCCCCGTGGTCGCGTTGCACAGCACCACCACCCCGTCGCGCCGTTCGGGATCCACGAACGCACCCGCCCGGAAGCCCGGCATCGTGCCGCCATGGCCGACCAGCCGCCGGCCCCCCTGAGACAGCGTCTGCAGGCCCAGCCCGTAGTCCTCCGCCGGAGCGTGCGGCACTGACATCTCACGCAGCGTCTCGCGCGCCAGCACCTCAGGGTGACCGTCGGCCAGGAACCGAGCCCAGCGAGCGAGGTCCGCGATCGTGCTCCACACCTGCCCCGCCGGCGCCATCGCACCGGTGTCCTGGTGCGGCTCGGGCGTCAGGGTGCTCGCGAAGTGGTCGACGCTGAAGCCCTGCGCGGCCGGCTGTTCGGGGTGGTACGTCGTCCGGGTCATGCCCAGCGGACCGAGCACCCGATCGCGGACCACGTCCCACCAGGTGGCGCCCCGCAGTCGGGCCACCGCCTCACCCAGCAGCGCGAAACCGAGGTTGGAGTAGTGGTAGTACTCCCCCGGTCCGGCCACCGAACCGGATCCGTCGTTGGCCGCGACGAGCGCGTCGAAGTCGATGCCGGGCGACCGCTCCCACCAGGACCCGGCGGGTTCGCTCTGCATGCCCGAGGTGTGTGAGAGGAGCGACGTCAACGTCGACGCGGCAGAGGCGGTCTCCGGCACGTAGTGGCCGATCCCCTCGCAGAGGTCGAGCCGCCCCTCGTCGCGCAGCTGCATGACAGCGACCGCAGTCATTGTCTTTGTGATCGACCCCACCCGGTACTGCTGAGCCAGGTCGCCGGATCCCGCGGCGCCGCTCCAGCCGAGCTCGCCGTCTGCGAGAACTCCCGCCACCACCCCGGGCAACCGACCCCGGGCCTGCAGCGTGTCGAGTCGCCGCTGGAGGTCTTCGGTCACTCGGCGAATGCCTCTAGAGGCGGACAGGAACAGACGAGGTTGCGGTCGCCGTACGCCTGGTCGACCCGGGCCACCGGCGCCCAGTACTTGTCGGGGTCGATACCGGCCGGGAACACCGCCTCCTCCCTGGTGTAGACCCGCTTCCACTCGCCGACCAGCGCTCGAGCCGTGTGCGGCGCCCCACGCAGCGGAGACTCCTCCGCGGTCCACTCTCCCGCCGCCACCCGGTCGATCTCGGTCCTGATCGCGATCATCGCGTCGCAGAACCGGTCCAGCTCGGCCAGGTCCTCGGACTCCGTCGGTTCGACCATCAGGGTTCCTGCGACCGGGAACGACATGGTCGGGGCGTGGAAGCCGTAGTCGATGAGCCGCTTGGCGACGTCGTCCACGGTCACGTCGGTGTCCTTGGTGAGCCCCCGGACGTCGAGGATGCACTCGTGGGCGACCAGTCCCCCGTGTCCGCGGTAGAGCACCGGGAAGTGCGCATCCAGCCGGGCCGCGACGTAGTTGGCCGCGAGCACCGCAGATGCGGTCGCGCGGGTCAGCCCGGCCGCGCCCATCAATCGGATGTAGGCCCAGGAGATCGGCAGGATGCCGGCTGAGCCGTACGGCGCCGCGCTGATCGGCCCGATGCCGCTCCGCTTGGCCTGCTCGGGGTGCATCGCGTGCGAGGGAAGGTACGGCGCCAGGTGCGCCCGCACCGCGACCGGGCCAACTCCAGGGCCGCCGCCGCCGTGCGGGATGCAGAACGTCTTGTGCAGGTTCAGGTGCGAGACGTCGCCACCGAACTCCCCGGGCCGCGCGTACCCGAGGAGCGCGTTGAGATTGGCCCCGTCGACGTACACCTGACCGCCATGGGCGTGCACGGTCTCGCACAGCTCGGAGATGGTGTCCTCGTAGGCACCGTGCGTCGAGGGATAGGTGACCATGATCGCGGCCAGGTCGTCGGCGTGGGTCTCGCACTGGGCCCGAAGATCGGCAAGGTCGACGGCGCCGTCCTCGGCGGCCTTGACCACGACGACCTTCATCCCTGCCATCACGGCGGACGCCGCGTTGGTCCCGTGGGCCGACGACGGGATCAGGCAGACGTCGCGCCCGGCCTCGCCGTTGGCGCGGTGATAGCCGCGGATCGCGAGCAGCCCGGCGAGCTCCCCCTGGGATCCCGCGTTCGGCTGGATCGACACCCGGTCGTAGCCGGTGACCTCGGCCAGCCAACCCTCGAGCTGCTCGACGAGGTGCCGGTAGCCCGCGGCGTCCTCCGCCGGGGCGAACGGGTGCAGGTCGGCGAAGCCCGGCAGTGAGATCGGCTCCATCTCGGTGGTCGCATTGAGCTTCATCGTGCACGAGCCGAGCGGGATCATCCCCCGGTCGAGCGCGTAGTCGCGGGCCGAGAGCCGTCGCAGGTAGCGCAGCATCGCCGTCTCGCTGTGGTGGCTGGAGAAGACCTCGTGGGTGAGGAACTCCGTGGTCCGGCGCAGCTCGTCGGGTAGTGCGTCTCCGGCCTCGTGGTCCTGCCCGTCAAGGTCGACCGCCGAGACGCCGAACGCTCGGAGCACGCTGGTGATCGTGGAGCGGGTGGTCTGCTCCGAGGTGGTGATCCCGACATGATCGTCGTCGATCAGCCGCAGCTGGAGGCCGAGCGAGCGGGCGGACGACACGACGTCCGCGGCCCGACCGGGCGCCGGCACGGTGAGGGTGTCGAAGAACCGATCATGCACCGGCGGGTAGCCGGCGTCGGTCAGCGCCCTCGCCAGGACGGCGGCATAGCGATGGGCGCGGGTCGCGATCGAGGTCAGGCCGACCGGCCCGTGGTAGACGGCGTACATCGCAGCCACCACCGCGAGCAGCACCTGGGCGGTGCAGATGTTGGACGTCGCCTTGTCGCGCCGGATGTGCTGCTCCCGGGTCTGCAGGGCGAGCCGGTACGCCGGCCGACCCTCTGCATCGACGGACACTCCCACCAGCCGTCCGGGCAGGTGCCGCTCGAGCCCGGCGGACACCGCCATGAAACCGGCGTGCGGGCCGCCGTAGAACAGCGGCACCCCGAATCGCTGCGAGGATCCCACGACCACATCGGCCCCGAGAGTGCCGGGCGCCTCGAGCACCGTGAGCGCCAGCAGGTCGGCGGCGACCACGACGAGCCCGTCGCGCTCGTGTGTGGCCGCGACCACGGGTCGAGGGTCGAACACCCGCCCCGAAGCACCCGGATACTGAACGAGTACCCCGCAGAGCTCCCCGTCGGGCAGTCCGTCGGTGAGGTCGGTGACCACCACCTCGATGCCCATGGCCTCGGCCCGAGTACGGACCACGTCGATGGTCTGGGGCAGCGCGTCGGCATCGACGACGAACGGCCCGCTCGCCTTGCGGTTGGCTCGGCGTACCAGCGTCATCGCCTCGGCCGCAGCGGTGGCCTCGTCGAGCAGCGATGCGTTGGCGGTGGGCAGCCCGGTCAGGTCGCCGACCACTGTCTGGAAGTTGAGCAGCGCCTCCAGCCGGCCCTGGCTGATCTCGGGCTGGTACGGCGTGTAGGCGGTGTACCAGCTGGGGTCCTCGAGCACGTTGCGCCGGATCACCGCTGGCGTGATGGTGGCGTGGTAGCCGAGCCCGATCATCGCCTCGCCGGGCCGGTTGGCCGCGGCCAGGTGACGCAGCTCGCGCGCCGTGGCCTCTTCGGTGAGCGGCGCCGGCAGGTCGAGCTCCTCGGCGGAACGGATGCCTCCGGGCACCGCTGCGGCCATCAGCTCATCGAGCGACGCGAAGCCCAGCCGCTCCAGCATCGTGGCGACGTCGTCTGGGCGCAGACCGATGTGCCGATCGGCGAACGGCAGCGCCGCGTCGAGCTCGGCGAGCGTAGGATGGTCCGACAAAGAGGCTCCTCTGATCGATTCGCCTCCCCCTCTGTCGCCCCACTTCAGAACTTCAGAGTTGCCTGATCCACGCGGTCCTGCGGCCTGAGAGGTTCCGGGGAGGAATTGCCCCTTCGGCGCCCCGCTCCCGGCAACGCTGCCGGTGCGGAGACTCTCCCGCGAGGGATTGTCGGCGCGACGAGCCTATCAAGCAGGTGACCCGTCACTAAGTTGGTGACGGGTCAACGAGCAGGTGTGTCGTGGGTGACGCTTACGCGCCCCTGGCCGCACGCCTCGCGGCGAGCTCGTCGCCCGGTGTCGGCTCCGCTTCCGGGGTGCTGGTGCGCTCGCTCGGCAGCTCGGCGAGGGTGCCCTCGATCTCGCGCCACACGCCGCCGATCGCGATGCCGAACACACCCTGACCGCCCTGCAGCAGGTCGATCACCTCGTCGTTGCTGGTGCACTCGTAGACCGAGGCGCCGTCGCTCATCAGCGTGACGCGGGTCAGGTCGTCGGTGCCGCGCTCGCGCAGGTGGGACACGGCCGAGCGAATCTGCTGCAGCGAGATGCCGGCGTCCAGGAGGCGCTTGATGACCTTGAGGATCAGGATGTCGCGGAATGAGTACAGCCGCTGCGAACCGGAGCCGGTGGCGCCGCGGACGGTTGGCTCGATCAGGCCGGTGCGGGCCCAGTAGTCGAGCTGCCGATAGGTGATGCCGGCGGCGTTGCATGCGGTCGGACCGCGGTAGCCCTGGTCGCTGGGCATCGGCGAGACGTCGTCGGTGAACAACAGCCCCTGCTCCTCGGCTGCCTCGACGGCGTGCTCGGTGCCGTTGGCTGCGTCCGGCTTCTGCTCGTTCACACGGTCCTCCGTGAGGGTCTACTTCGTGGGCACGTAACTCGGGGGAAGAGGGCAGCCCCTACGGGGCAACGTCGTACAAGTACATGGGTGGAGTTACAACGAAGACACTTCAAGGTACGGCCGAACCCGGGGACGGTCAAAGACACCAGCGGCGTGTCGCAACCATCAACCTCTACTTGAGGGTGAGTTTCGGCCCGCTCGGCGCTAGTGCGCCTCGAAGTCCTCCGGAGTCACGTGATCGAGGAACTCCCGGAACTTCTCGACCTCGTCCTCCTGCTCGGCGGGTACGGCGAGCCCGGCCTCGTCGAGGACGTCGTCCTCGCAGAAGATCGTGGTTCCCGTGCGCAGCGCCAGCGCGATCGAGTCGGAGGGCCGGGCGCTGACCTCTACCCCGGACCCGAAGACCAGCGTCGCGTAGAACACCCCGTCCTTCACGTCGGTGATCCGCACCTCGGCCAAGTCGTTGCCCGTGGCTTCGAGAACGTCCTTCATGAGGTCGTGCGTGAGCGGCCGGGGTGGCACCACTCCCTGCTGGGCGAAGGCGATCGCAGTCGCCTCCACGGCGCCGATCCAGATCGGCAGGTAGCGCTCCCCCGACACCTCGCGCAGCAGCACGATCGGCTGGTTCGAAGGCATCTCGACCCTGACTCCCATGACATCGACCTCGCGCACATTTCGAGGCTACACCGCACGGGGCAACGCGGAGACGGGGTGACGCCTAACGCCGAAGTCCGGCCTTCACCAGCGTGGCGTGCATTCGCACGGACAGCGCAGCAATCTCGCTCACGGCGTCCTCGGCCCGGGCCTGTGCTGCGGGGTCACGACCACCCCGCAGCGGTGCGACCACCTGCTCGACCAGACCCACCTCCCGGTCGGCGGAGGTCTTGAAGGCGCGTAGGTGCCGGGGCTCCAGACCGAAGTCGGCGAGCTCCCGGGCGGTCTCGGCGATCACCAACGCGTCGGTGTCATAGTGACCGGTGCCCTGGCGCGGGCTGATCAGCCCGAACTGCTCCAGCTGGTCCAGGAGCTCCTCGGTGATCTTCGCGATCTTGATGAGCTCCTTGCGGGAGATCCGCACGTTGTCACGACGACCGAACGAGGCGGGGCTGGGCAGCCCGTCGGCGGCCAGAGCCACCTTCGGCACCGTCGGAACCACCGGCTCGATCGGCGGCGGCTCGAGTCCCCGGTCGATCGCGTCGAGGTGCTCGCGGATCACCTTGAGTGGCAGGTAGTGGTCGCGCTGCATCCGCAGCACGTAGCGCAACCGCTGGACGTCCTCGGCGGAGAACTTGCGATAGCCGGCGGGGGTCCGCTCCGGCTTGATCAGACCCTTGTCCTCGAGGAACCGGATCTTCGGGATGGTGACCGTCGGGAAGTCCGGGCGTAGCTCGTCGAGGACCTGGCCGATGTTCAGCCGCCCCCGCGTGGTGCCAGACTCCGGCAGGCTGGCCAACGGGTCAGGCGCCTTCGTGTCCGGCGAAGAACACGAGCCGGTACTTGCCGATCTGGACCTCGTCACCGTCGGTCAGCCGCACCTTCTCGATCCGGTCGCGGTTGACGTAGGTGCCGTTCAGGCTGCCGACGTCGCTCACCGTGAACTGGTCGCCGGAGCGGTCGAACACCGCATGCCGACGGGACACCGTGACGTCATCGAGGAAGATCTCGCTGTCCGGGTGCCGGCCCGCGTTCACCACATCCTGGTCCAGCAGGAACCTGCTGCCCGCGCCCGGACCCTTCTGTACGACGAGCAGCGCGTGCCCGACGGGCAGCGCGTCGACCGCGGCGGCGTCGACCGGGTTCAGCGCCCGGTCGGAGGTCTCGACCTTGTCGCCCGCGGGGATCTGGATCGTCGCGGTGGCCTCGCCGATCACCTCACCGGCGGCGGGACCGGGAGCCACGAGACGGGTCCCGCACTGCGAACAGAACTTTGCATCGTCGGGGTTCTGCTTCCCACAAGCCGTGCAGAACGGCATCTGTGCATCCTCCGGTCCGGTCGTCGCCCACCCCCATCCGCCGTCACAAACCCTCAAGGCCGGGCTGAGGTTGATGGTTGTCTCGAACCTACCAGTCAGTCCTCAGCTGTCGAGGGAAGATGAATAGGCGTCGGCGCTCATCAGGCCGTCGACCTCGGTCGCGTCCGCGGGGACCACCTCAAAGAGCCAGCCGCCGCCGTAGGGATCGTTGTTGACCAGCTCGGGCGTCGCGTCCAGCGACTCGTTGCGGGCGACCACCTCGCCGGTCACCGGCGCGTAGATGTCGCTGACCGACTTGGTCGACTCGAGCTCGCCGCAGGTACTGGCGGCCTGAACGGTGTCCCCCACTTCGGGGAGCGACACGTAGACGATGTCGCCGAGCGCGTCTTGGGCGTAGTCGGTGATCCCGACTCGGACAGCTCCCTCGTGCTCTCCGGGGGAACGCACCCACTCGTGCTCGGCGGTGTACTTCAGGTCCTCGGGGTACAAGCCGGTCTCCTCAGGTCAGCGGGGTGCCTAGTGTCACGCGTCGGGCGAAGGCTACTGCGGTTCGGCGAAGTCGGCGCGGGTCGGGTCGACGACCGACTCGATGTCGAGAGAGGGCAGCTCGTCGACCGCCATCTCCCCGCCGTCCTGTTCGGCCTGGTACTTCGGTCCGAGCCCGAACGCCAGGGCCGATGCCAGGGTCGTAGGGTCGCCGATGACGTCGATGACGTACGGCGGCTCGACGAACGTGCCACCGACCACGAGTCCGCCCACTGTCTCCTCGAACGCGGTCTGCGCGACCACCCGCACCGTGCCGTTGAACTGCATCGCCTCGGCGTCGCTGGTGCGCAGCTCCTGGACCGTGTCAAGGATCGTGTCCAGCTTCACCGGGCCGGTCACCTCGGTGATCGTGACCCGGATGCCGGGGCCGGTCACGGGCACCAGTCCGGCGAGGATGCTCAGGTTGCTGGCCTCGGACTGCGCCTGCTGGAGCGCCGCCTCGCGGTTGCTGGTGTCGGAGAGCAGCTCGTCGCGAGTGCGCTCGAGTCGGCGCAGCTCGGCATCGGCCCGCTGGCTGGTGCCGGCGAGTCCGTTCAGGATGTCGATCAGGTCTTGCTCGCGCAGGCCGGCGTAGGTGTCGTCGACGTCGTTGCTGCGGACCTGCGTGATGCCGGCGAAGCCCACGAGCGCCAGGATCACCGCCACCACGACCTGTCGCCGACTCGGCCGTCGCAGCGACGCAAACAACCGCTGCCGACCACTCGGCGACGCCTCGGGGGTGGTGGGCTCAGGCATGGAACAGGTGCCTCCGGATCGCCGCGACGTTCGTGAAGATCCGGATCCCGAGGACCACGATGACGCCGGTCGAGAGCTGCCCACCCACGCCGAGCTGATCGCCGACGTAGACGATGCCGGCCGCGATCACCACGTTGCTGACGAACGAGACCACGAACACCTTGTCGTCGAAGATCCCGTCGAGGTAGGCCCGCAGTCCGCCGAACACGGCGTCCAGTGCCGCGACGACGGCGATCGGCAGGTAGGGCTCGAGCCCGATCGGCACGTCCGGTTGGAAGACCAACCCCAGCAGGATGCCCACGAGCAGGCCGAGTACGGCGATCACTCTGGTACCTCCCCCGGGCCCGGCCGATCCTGATCATCGCCAACGCCGGCCTCTGCCGAGCGCAGCCGGAGCAACCGAGTGGGCGCCGCCGGAAGTGCGATCTGCTCCACATTGTCCATGTCGAACGTCATGCCGAAGCGCCGGGTCAGCGCATCGAACGCCAACCCGCTCGAGGTGTTGTAGAAGTCCGACTGCAGCGCCCCCGAGTCTCCGATGGCCAGCACGTTGTAGGGCGGCGCGATGCCCACGCTGTTGACCTCGATCGCACTGCCCGACGTACGAATGCTGGACATCACGGTCAGCCGCTGGCCGTTCACGGCGATCGCCTCTGCCCCGGCGCTCCACAGCGCATTGACCAGCAGCGCCAGGTCGGTGTCGCGGACGATCCCGTCGGTGTCGCCGCTGTCCGAGTCGTTCACGCCCACCCGTACCCCTTCGCCCTGCACCGCAACGAAGCCGGTGTTGACCTGGAGCCGGCCGAGGCTGGCCTCGACCGCCTCGACGCTCGAGGTGAGAGCGGTGAGCCGGTCGCTGATGCCACCGTTGCGACCCCGCAGCCGGGCGATCCGGGCCTGCTGCCGCGCCACCCGGTCGCCCTGGTTCTCGATCCGCTCGATCAAGGTGGCCCGGCCGGCGTCGTTGACGTCGGCATTGCGGGACCGCTGCACCGCTGCTGTGGACACCAGCACACCGAAGACCGCGACCACGACGGCAGCGGTCAGCCATGGGCGGCCGCGGCGTGGTTTGGTCAGGCCTGCATCCCGCCGCTCGGCGGCCTGCCGGTAGTCCTCGTCGACGGCCTGCTGCGTGATCAAGGTCAACAGCGGCATGGTGACCCGCGCGGGCAGGGCGGCCCGCTCGTCGTTGAGGGTCGGATCAGGCATCAGACACCGGTGCCTGGCGCTCGGTCGTCGCCAGCAACTTGCGGACCTGCCAGGCGTAGAGCACGCCGGCCCACCAGTAGAGCCCGATGCCCCACAGGGCGAACGCCCACCCGAAGACCTGAGCCAGGGTCGCCACGACGCCGTCGCCGTCGCCGAGAAGAAGCAGCGGGAACGCGTAGAGCAGGTTGAACGTGGCGGCCTTGCCGAGGAAGTGGACGGGCAGCGCGCTGTAGCCCCGCGTGCGGAGCAACGGCACCAGCCCCCACATCAGGAGGTCGCGCAGCGGCAGCGAGATCGCCACCCACCACGGGATGATGTCGCGCAGCGCGAGACCGACCACGACCGCGAGGATGTAGAGCCGGTCCGCGACGGGGTCCAGGATCTGGCCGACCAGCGATTGTTGGTTCAGCTTGCGGGCGAGCCAGCCGTCGAGGAAGTCGGTGATGCCGGAGGCCATGAGCAGCACCAGGGCCCAGGTGTCCTCCTCCGGACCGAGCACGAGCCAGAGGAACAGGGGTACGCCGGCCAGCCGTAACGCGCTCAACAAGTTGGGCAGGGTCCACACGCCGTGATCGCGCGCTACTTCGTCTGCCACGGTCGCACCCTAGTCGAGCGGTTAACTGGTCTCCTCGAGGTGCGCCGCGTCGCGGATCTCGCCCACGAGCTCCTCGATCACGTCCTCCATTGTCACCAACCCCAACGTCGCTCCGGCGCTGTCCACCACTCGTGCCATGTGGGAGCCCCGGCGCTGTAGCGTTTCCAGGGCTTCGTGCAGGGGCTCATCGAAGCCGACGGTCGCGAACGGCCGGATCCACTTGTCCTCGATCGGTGTCATCCGGCGCTGATCGTCGGTCTCGAGCACGTCCTTGATGTGCAGGTAGCCGAGGAGCTCGCCATCCTCCGCGGTGACGGGGAACCGGCTGAAGCCGGTGGCGGCGCACACGGTCTCGACGTCCACCGGCGTCGACCCGCGCAGCACCGTACTCAGCGTCTGCGTCGGCATCAGCACCGTGTCCACGGTCTTCTCGGTGAAGCCGAGTGCGCCCGCAAGCCGGTCGTACTCCTCCTCCTCGATCAGCCCCTCCCCCCGGGACTCCTCGACGAGCGCGGCGACCTCCTCGCGGGTGTACGACGAGCTGACCTCGTCCTGCAGCTTCACGCCCACCAACCGCAGGACGCCGGCCGCCACCAGGTTGACCACGACCACCACCGGGCGGAGCACCGTCACGAAGCCCCAGATGGCCGGCGCCAGCACCAGGGCGGCCCGGTCCGGGCCGGCGAGCGCGATGTTCTTGGGGATCATCTCCCCCAGCACCACGTGCAGATAGACGATCACCGCCAACGCGATGGCGAACGCGATCGGGTGCAGCAGCGACTCCGGCACGTTCGCCGCCTCCAGCACCGGGTCGATCACATGGGCGAGAGCCGGTTCGCCCACGGCGCCCAGGAGCAGCGAGCAGACGGTGATCCCGAGCTGGTTGACCGCGATCACCAGGGAGATGTTCTCCATGGCTCGCAGGGCCAGCTTCGCCAGCCGCGAACCCGCCTCGGCCCGCGGCTCGATCTGGCTGCGGCGGGCCGAGATCATCGCGAACTCCGAGCCCACGAAGAACGCGTTGCCGAGCAGCAGCAACAGGGCGAGGCCCAGGGCGGTCGGCGCGTTCATCGACCTTCCTCCGGACCTTCGAGCAGATTGAGCGCGACGCGGTCGATCCGCAGCCCGTCCATGTACTCGACGGTGAGTACGGCGAGTCGCTCGCGCGGCTCATCGGGATCGCGCCGATCCGGCACGGACACCTCGGCGATGTCGCCGGGCTCGGGCATCCTGCCGAGCACTTTGAGCACCAGGCCGGCGATCGTGTCGTAGTCCTCGCTCTCGGGCAGCTCGATCCCGGTCAGGTCCTCGACCTCGTCCGGCCGGAGCAGACCCGACAGGGCCCAGCTGCCGTCTCGTCGCTGCCGGGCCCGGGCACCGAGTCGGTCGTGCTCGTCGGCGATGTCGCCGACGATCTCCTCGATCACATCCTCGAGAGTGACGATGCCCGCGTGCCCGCCGTACTCATCCAGCACGACCGCCAGCTGGAAGCCGTCCTTGCGCAGCAGCGCGAGCAACGGATCGAGCCGCAGGGAGTCGGGCACCACGATCGGCTTGACCATCAGGTGCTTGACCTTGGTGGTGGCGCGCTCGTGCACCGGTAGGGCCACCGCGTTCTTCACGTGAACCGTGCCGACCACGGTGTCGGCGACGTCGAGGACTGGGAACCGAGAGTGCCCGGTCTCGCGGGCCAGCTCGATCACCGCCAGGGCTCGGTCGTTCTCCTCCAGGCTCCGTGTGCGCACTCGCGGCGTCATGATCTCGCTCGTCGTGCGGGCGCCGAACTCCACCGAGCGCTCCATCAGCTCCGCGGTGTCCGGGTCCAACGTGCCGACATCAGCGGAGCGGGAGATCAGCGAGGCGAGCTCGGTGGAGCTGCGGGCGGAGCGGAGCTCCTCCTGCGGCTCGAGCCCCAACCGGCGGACCGCGGCGTTGGCCGAACCGTTGAGAAAACGGATCGGATACTTGTTCAGCGCCGTGAACCAGCGCATCGGCAGCTGGGTGACCCGCGCGGTGGCCATCGGGAGCGCGACGGCGAGGTTCTTCGGCACCAGCTCACCGAAGAGCATGGTCAGGAAGGTGCTCAGCACCAGGCCGATGGCGAGCGCGGTCGGATGGATGGCCCCGTCGGGTATGCCCAGCGCCTCGAGCGGATCGTCGACGATCTCCGCGATCGCGGGTTCGGCGAGGAAGCCGATGCCCAGGTTGGTGATCGTGATGCCGACCTGGGCCCCGGACAGCTGGGTCGAGAGGGAGCGGATCGCCACGAGCACACCCTCGGCAGCCGTGTCCCCTTCCTTCGCGGCCCGTTCGACCTGCCTCCGATCGACGGTGACGAACGCGAACTCCGCGGCGACGAAAACGCCGCAGATCACGATCAGGAGGGCCGAGACACCGAGCAGGATCCAGGGTGTCATCGGCGGCCTGCGATGCCGGTGGGCCGGGGTGGTGCGTACCTACTTTGAGAGCCGTCCATCGGGCGCTTCTCGGGGTCCTTTGCCATGCCGGGGAGTCGAAGCGCTCACTGTACTGGCTCCCTGTCCCCCGCCGGCGGCGGAGGCGCTAGCGTCCGGCCATGACGTTGCGAGTCGTGCAGTGGGCCACCGGCGGCGTCGGCCGCGCCGCCATCGAGGGGATCCTGTTGCATCCGGAGCTCGAGCTGGTCGGCTGCCTGGTCCACTCGGAGGCCAAGGACGGCGTCGACGTCGGGGAGCTGGTCGGCGTGGAACCATTCGGCGTACTCGCCACCACCAGCAAAGAGCGGATCCTCGAGCTGGATGCGGACTGTGTGCTCTACGCCCCACTGATGGCCGACGTCGAGGACGTCACTGCGCTGTTGCGTTCGGGCAAGAACGTCGTGACGCCGGTGGCCTGGATCTATCCGAGCGAGCGCCAGCAGGCCCGGCTCGACGAGGCCTGCCAGGAGGGCGGTACGACGCTGCACGGCACCGGGGTCAACCCCGGCGGCATCCCCGACCTGCATCCGTTGATGTTCTCCGCGCTGACCTCAGGCGTCACGTTCGTCCGCGGCGAGGAGTTCTCCGACATCCGCAGCTACGACGCTCCCGACGTCGTACGCCACGTCATGGGCTTCGGAGGCACGCCGGAGGAAACCCGCTCAGGCCCGATGCTGGGACTGTTGTCGGCCGGGTTCGAGCGGTCGGTGCGGATGTGCCTCGACGTGCTCGGTTTCTCCCCCGAGGCAGAGATCCGGGCCGACCTCGAGCTGGCCGTGGCGACCGCGCCGATCGACTCACCCATCGGCGTGATCGAGCCCGGCCGCGTGGCTGGTCAACGCTTCATGTGGGAGGCGGTGGTGCGGGACCAGGTCGTGGTGCGGGTCGCGGTCAACTGGCTGATGGGCGAGGAGCACCTGGACCCCGCCTGGCATTTCGGAGCCGAAGGGGAACGGTTCGAGGTCGAGGTGCACGGCGACCCGAACACGTTCGTCACGATCAAGGGGTGGCAGCCGGACACCGTGGCCGCAGGCCTGGAGCGGAACCCCGGCATCGTGGTCACCGCCATGCACTGCGTGAACTCGATTCCCGCGGTGTGTGCGGCGGCGCCGGGCGTCATGACGTACGTCGACCTGCCGCTGGTGACGGGAAGAGCACACCCCGACCTCGCCTGAATGCCCTGAACGAGGCCGGTCCCTGTGCCACCATTCCCCCATCATGACCGGAGCCTCTTTCCTGCGCCTGGCCCTTCTCACCGCGGTCGCCGCACTCTTCGCCTCCCTGCTCGCCACCGTCCCGTCGGCCGCTGTCGCCGCCGCGCCTGACCCGAGCGAGGACCACTTCTGGCTGCCGGATCGCTGTATCGAGGAGCCAGGTGACTACGTCCCCGGTCGTCCGGGTCCTTGCCACCTGACCAAGTACGGCAAACACCGGCCCACGGTGGTGCTGTGGGGCGACTCGCACGCGTGGCAGCACCTGCCCGCCCTCATGCCGCTGGCACGCATCCACAAGGTCAACCTGGTCCTGTTCATGCTCGGCGGCTGCCCGCCCATCCTGATCCCCGAGGACATCACCAAGGCGATGCCCGCGTGCGAGACGTCCAACCAGATGGCGTTGAGGTTCGTGCGGAGGCAGAAGGAAGGCGGCCGCGACATCCGGGTGCTGCTCGGCGCGTTCTGGCAGGGCTACTACTCCGTCTACAAGGATGTCTACGTCGACCAGGACGAGGACCCCTCCCAGTGGACCGAGACCCAGCTCCGGTCGGCGCGGACCTTCCACCGCCTCACACCGAAGCTGATCGCGCACCTCGGGGAGATCAGGCTCCGCGTGGACCTTGTCGGCCAGGCGGCGAGCGTCCCGTTGAATCCCCCGCCCTGCCAGCGTGGGAACGATCCCTATGAATGCGACCTGCGCCGCTCCGCGGCGCTGCCGCGGGAGGAGAAGTGGAAGGACTGGCTGCGCCGCCAGGTCCGTCCACTGCCGAACGGCTCCCGGGTGGTCAGCTTCAACCAGAAGTACTGCTCGAAGACCAAGTGCCACGGCTTCACCGATGGCGTCAACACGTTCTTCGACCCCACTCACCTGAGCGCGAGCCGCACCGTGACGTTCCAGAAGTTCTTCGCCCCGACGTTCCGCTGGGCGGACTGACCGCCGTTCTCACCCTTCGAACGTCCAGGTGATCGGCGCGATCGGGTCCGGCGAGTAGCTGCAGTACGACCCGGTGCGCACGCTCTGCCGCAGGTGACCCGCCATCGCCTCGTGCTCCTCGGCCATGCGCTGGAGCGCGTAGCGCAGGGAGCGGGCGACACTGGTCCGGGCCCGCTCCGCGGTCCCTCCGACTGTCCGGCTGCGCCCGCCAAGGCCCACCGCACGGGTCAGCTCCGCGACCAGGTAGTCGCGATCCCGCTCGGCCAGTTCCACGCGGCCGAGATCGCTCATCCGAGTCGCTTCCTCGATGTCCTCCTCGATGTCCGTCAACCGCCGGCGGTACGCCGCCCGAGCCTCGTCGTCGAGAACCGGAAGCCCGGCGTCGCCCGCACCGATCGCCGCCGTGCGGAGAGTTCCCTGTTCGACCCCGACCAGGTCGAGCACGTGGAACTCCCGTCCCGGCTCGGCCAGCAACCGCTCGAGGTAGCGGAACCCCTTGAGCTCGGGCAGCACCACCTGCAGGCCCCGGAAGCCCAGCACCCGCGTACCGCCGACGCGCCGGAAGTCTGCGGTCTCGGCGGTGGCGGCGCGCGGCGTCGGCTCGGCGTCCGATCCCATCAGCGCGTCCGCTTCCGAGGCGCGGCCTTCGGCACCGAACGCCTGGAACGCCGATCCCGCCGCCCGCCACTCCATGTGAGCGCGGTCCTGGCTGCCGATCGAATCGTAGGCCCTCCCGAGGTCGAGCCGCGCTGAGGCCGCCTCGTACGGCGCCCCCAGGTCGGCCCACGCCGAGACCGCGGCGGCCAGGCAGTCGATGGCCGACGCGGCGTCACCCGAAGCCAGCAGCGCCTGCCCCCGTGCCAGGGTTGCCGCGGCAGCCAGGCCGGCGCTCGGATATCTGTCCGCGATCGCGACCAGGGCAGCGGCAGCCCGATCGGCCGTCGGAGCGTCGTCCGCGCGTAGCGCGATCTCCGCCTGCGCGGCCAGCAGCGGGGCCAGTCGCAGGTCGGCGAACGGCGGCAGCTCCTTGGAAGGGGTGTCCATCGGGTGCTCGATCGCGTCGGCGATCATCGCGGCTGCCGAATCGACATCGCCTTGCGCCAGGCGCAGCAGAGCCAGTCCCGGCTGCGGCGACCAGGCATGCCCATGTGCCTCGACCAAGGCCTCCTCCGCGCCCGCCAGGTCGCCCTTGCGCAGCCGGATGTTGCCGAGCTCCACGAGTGGCCACCCGAACTCGCGTCGCATCCACGGTCGCAGCTCGTCGCACGCGCCGAGAGCCTCCTGCTCGGCCTCGTCACACGGACCCGTGACTCGGAGCAGCTCCGCCCGGTGCACGCGACACCGACCGTTGATTCCGCCGAAGGCCGCGCCGCGACCCCAGCGGTCCATGACCTCGGTCCAGTCCCGCGCCCGGTCGTGCAAGGCCAGCCACTGTGCTGCGCAGATCAACTCGCAATACATCATCCCGGTGGTCAGCGGATCAACCTCGCCGCTCATCAGCAGCGCGGCCACCTCGTCGAGCGCGGCCAGACCCTCATCCACCTCGCCGTCGGCGATCCGTAGCCGTGCGATCGCGACCTGGCCGATCACCACGGCGGGCGGCACGCCAAGCTCGCGGCCGAGCCTGATCGCCCGCTCAGCGTTCTCCCGAGATCCCTCCGGATCACCGCACATGAAGCGCTCATAGGTCCGGACCATCGCGACGATCGCCGATGCCGGCGCGTCCGCGCTGTCGCCAAGTAGGCGCTCCGCACGGGCCAGCCAGCCTCGGACCGGCGTCATCATGCCGGTGTCGATCATCAGGTACATCGCGACCATGCCGGCAGCCCACGCCGCCTCGGGATGCTGGCCGGCGACCACGCGCAAGCCATGGGCGGTCTCCCACGCACCGACAGCCGCCTCGAGTTCGCCCGCGCCATATGCCGCCTGCGCGCGGACCTCGAGGGCCTCTACATTCCGGTCGGCTTCGGGACCCGAGACCAGGTCGAGCGCACCGACCCAGTCGCCGCGATCCACGGCCGCGCGCGCCCTTTCCACCGCGATCACGGTCGCATCATGACAGTGATCGACCCCGGGCGTCCGAAGCTCAGGCCTCGACCTCGACGACGTATGCATCGTGGTCGGAGAGTCGCTTTCCGTCCCCGACAGCGGGGACTCGATCGATGCTCAGCAGCACCCAGTCCTTGGGAACCGCGATGTGGTCGATGCTGCGCTCGCCGCGGTGGGCGTCGAGATCAGCTGTCGGCACTTGAAGACCGAGCTCGTCGAGGACGGCGAAGATGTGCTCGCGCCCCTCCTTGCTGCCGACGTGGTCGGGCCCTTCAAGTGCGTGGTTCCAGTCGCCGCCCCAGATCACGGGTGCCCGCAGCCGGGCGATGGGTGCAACTGCGTTACCGGTCTTGTCGGCGTGCCGCTCCCCCATCCACGGGAAACCACTGCCGCAGCTGCGCCACGGCAGCAACGAGCTGACGCAGGTGACCCCGTCGACGACGACCATCGCCGCCGCGCCGTGCGGATCGGGATAGCCCATGTGCGCGCCAGCGGTGAAGACGCCCGCCCAGAAACGGTCCGGCGCCATCAGTCCGTACGTCGTGCGCCCGCGCATCCCAGGAACGCGGGTCTCGTGATGCAGCTCCGTCAACAGCAGGACATCGCAGCGCAGTGCTGCCAGGAACTCGGCACGAGACGCGGACCAGCGCCCGGCCAGGTTCCAGGTTGCGATGCGCATGTGACCAGTGTGACGCGCAGGTGGGCGGTTGTCGCAATGTGACATGCGCTTGTCACGCCTGGCTGGTGTCAGTACTTCCACGAAAGGACACCGTCATGCACCTCCAGAAGGAAGAAATCCCGGTCAAGATCGACATCCCCGGCGCGGTCGCGCGTCAGCTGCCCGACTTCGGCATCGCCGATGGACCACTGGGCGTCGAGTACTTCAGCCTCGCCTCCGGTGCCGACATGGCTCCGCTGCTGGAGGGCTTGGCCGACGACGCCTGTCACTCCGAGCACTGGGGCTACCTGATCTCGGGTGATGTGGTGGTCACCTACAGTGACGGCAGCCTCGAGCGGGTCACCGGCGGCGACGTCTTCTACTGGCCGGCCGGACACAGCGTGCGGGTCGAGCTGGATGCCGAGATCATCCTGTTCTCTCCCCAGGTCGAGCACGGTGCCGTGATGGACCACATCCTCAGCAAGGTAGCGACGATGGCGTGACGCCATGGCTGTGCGAGCGCTGGGTCGGCACCTCGCCCTCCACTCCCTGCGCGACAGAACCTGCCAGCTCAAGGGTCAGCTGATCTCGTGAGTCCCGCGAGTGGCTTCGGCTCCCCGCCATGACGCCGTGGGCTCCCGGTCGTGCGCGTTCGTGAGAGGAGCGAAAACTTCCACCGGCTCGGCCTTGCCCCTGAGCGTGACGGTCCCCCGCGAGACGAGCGGCACCTCGTGCCGCAGCAGCCGCTTGGTGGCCGCGGTGATCAACACGTCGTCTCCGGTTTCGCGGGTGGCGGCCTCGACCCGGGCAGCGATGTTGACCGCGTCGCCGATCACGCTGAAGTTGAGTCGGCCGGCGCCGCCGATTGATCCGGCCACCACCCGGCCGGTGTTCACGCCTGCCCCGACGCTCAGCCCGGAATCGCCATCGGTGACGGCGTTCACGATCTCGCACGCAGCCGACACCGCGCGGTCGGCATGGTCGGGATACGGCTCCGGCGCACCGAAGACGGCGAGCAGGCCGTCGCCGATGAACTTGTCGACGTGGCCGCCGTGCCGGTCGACGATCGGCACCATCACCTCGAACATCCGGTTCAGGGTGGCCACCACTTCGGTGGCCGCCGCGTTCTCGGCGTACGACGTGAACCCGCGTACGTCGCAGAACAGGATCGACACGTCGACCTCGACCCCACCCTCGGGGAACTGCCCGGACAGGATGAGCGCCGCGACCTCCTTGTCCATGTAGGTGCCGAAGGCCTCGCGCATCTGCTCGCGCTCCTGGAGTCCGAGCGCCATCCGGTTGAAGTCGTGGGCCAGCTCACCGAGTTCGTCGCTCGTGGTAACCGGGACGCGAGCGGTGAGGTCGCCGCTCTGCACGCGGGCCAGCGCCGCCCGCACTCGGCCGATGGGTGCGGTGATCCCCTCGGACAGCAGCACCGAGAGCTCGTGCGACAGCGCCAGGCCGACGGCGAGTGCCACCACGACGGCCAGCACCAGGTCGTCGGACCCGTTGCGCTCTCCGACCAGCGCGGCGACGAGTAGGCCGGTAGCCGCTGTGTACGTCGGCAGCCCGACCCGGATCCGCTTGGACACCGGCAGCCCGTGCCGCTCGAACGGGAAGTCGTCGGGCAGCACCTCGGCGATGTCGGCGACCAGCGGCCGGGACAGCATCTCGCCTGCCGAGTAGCTCAACACGGTTGCGTACACGGCCGGAATGAGTGTGGCCAGGAACATCACGAAGAAGTGGATCCAGTCCAGGTCGAGAACGACCACGCTGATCGCACAGGTTGGGAAGACCACGATGGAGTTCACCCATGCTGAGCTGCTCCGAAACTGCCGGAACGTCAGCGTGGTCGCTGCCTCCCACGCATGCACCGTCTCCTCGGAAGTCGGAGACTCGGAGTCGCCCCAGCTCACGATGGCGTTGTACGCCGGTCTCGCCCTCAGGGTCGCCCACAGCACTGCGAGGATCGTGAGCCCGCACCCTGGGCCCGCGATCCACGCGAAGTCGGAGACGGTCGAGTCGTAGTAGGAGACGATGACCGCGACGGTCAGGAGCACCACGAAGATGGACACGCCCGCCTGGGCGGCGACCATGACCAGCCAGTACCGCGACCCAGCACGGTTGTAGAGCCACCTGATCACTCCGTCGAACACACCTCGAGTGTGACGCATGACCCCGGTACGCCGCGCTCGTTGCACGGTCATGACGTCGTTCGGTCCGTGGGCGCGCCGCGCCGCTGCGGGCGGCTGCCTCCTCGTAATTCTCGCGCTGGCGCCGACCAGCGCCGCTCCGGGCGGGGTGATCCCGATCCCGAACGACCCGCTCCCGGGTGGTCCGGCGTACCTCGGTAAGCCGGCGGTTCCGCACCGGGTCGCCGCCCAACGCCCGCCCCAGCACCCGTTCCTCGCGCCGGACCCGGGCAACAACATCCACAACGACGCCTACCAGACCGACGCCTACCCCGGTCGCGGTCCGCTGGGCTTCTCCCCCACCGTGCGCTCGACGCTGCAGTTCGCCGAGTGCGCAAGCCTCACCTTCGACCGTCGAGGTCGGCTGGAGACCGTGTGCGTCGGAGCCACGACCCCGACCCTCAAACTGTTCAACCCGAGGACGCTCAAGCAGCTGGCGTCGTACCGCCTGCCGAACCGACGCGTCAGCCTGAACGTCTTCACCGACTTTTCCGGGGGCGGGTACTTCTACCTCGACCACCGTGATCGCGCGGTCATCCCGACCGGCAACAACCACATCCGGGTCGTCGGGCAGAACAAGGCGGGCAACCGGTTCGTACTTCGTCGCGACTACGACTTGACCCGCACGATGGCTCGCGACGACAAGATCGTGTCCGTGCTCCCCGCCTGGTCCGGAGAGCTGATCTTCGTCACCGAACGCGGGCTGGTCGGCGCGATCCAGCCCGGAACCGGCAGAACTCGCGTGCTGCGCCTCGGCGAGGTGATCACGAACTCGTTCGCGGTCGACGAGACCGGCGGGATCTATGTGGTCACGACGAAGGCGATGTACCGACTGGACCTGGCCGGCGGCCGGCCGATGGTCACCTGGCGCGAGAAGTACCCGAACGTCGGGGTCACCAAGCCGGGCCAGACCTCGCCGGGATCGGGCACGACACCGACGTTGATGAACGACAAGTGGGTCGCTATCACCGACAACGCCGACCCTATGCACGTGGTCGTCTACCGCCGTGGCTCGCGCGTGACCGGCCCCCGCAAGGTCTGCTCGGTGCCGGTGTTCAAGAAGGGTGCGAGCGCGACCGACAACTCACTGATCGCCGGTGGCCGGGCGCTGGTCGTGACCAACAACTACGGCTACAGCGGGCCCGTACAGACGACTCTCGGCAGCATCACCGCACCCGGGATCGAGCGCGTGGACATCAACGCGGACGGAACGGGCTGCCACAAGGTCTGGCGCAATCGCTCCGAACGCTCGCCGTCGGCAGTGCCGAAGCTGTCGCTCGCGAACGGTCTCGTGTACGCCGTCACTCGCGACCGCAATGGCCTCGTGGACTCCTGGTACCTGAGCGCACTCGACTTCCGCAACGGTCGCGTCGTCTTCGAGCAGCGCTACGGGACCGGGTTCGGCCACAACGTCAACTACGCCCCGGTCAGCCTCGGCCCTGACGGGGCGGCGTACGTCGGCGTCCTCGGCGGGCTGATGCGGATCGCGGACGCCGCGCGCTGACCTCCATTAGGCTCCCGGGATGCCGCGTTGGACGGCGCCGAGAGAGGTGACGTCGTGGAGCGCATGCTGGGGCTGTTCGTCTTGCTGGTCGCCGGGATGGTGAGCCTGCCTCTCGCGGCGACGCCGTTCGACTCCGAGGGCTCGGAGAACTGGATCATCCCTGTCCAGCTCGGCAGCATGGCCGTCATCGGCGCCTTCGTCGGCCTGGCCATCCCGGGCCTGACCGGAGCCGAGACCACCGGTCGTGGAGTGGTCCTCGGAGCCCTCATGGGCATCGGCATGGCCCTGGTCGGCGTGCTCGTCTTCTTCCTGCTGCTCAACGGCTTCGACGGGGCCTGAGCCCTCAGTCGTTGCTGACGACGATCGCGACCTTGCCGCGTACCTCGCCCGCCACCAGCTTCTCTATGGCGTCGCGGGCCTGCTCGAGCGGGTAGCTGCGGTCGACGGTCGGCGTCATCTGGCCGGCCTCGATGAAGCTGGCCAGCTTGTCGAGGTCGCTGGCCCGCTCCTTGCTGGCCAGCATCCCCAGCCGCTTCTTCAGGAAGAGGGATCTCAGTGGTGCCCGTAGCGATCGGCCGAATCCGCCGGTCACGTCGCCGCCGCTCTCGCCGCCGACAATGATCGCCGTGCCGGCGGGTGCGAGCGCGCGCAGCAGCCGGGACAGCTTCGGGTTGCCGGCGATGTCGAGGATCAAGTCGTAGGTGAGGGTGCCGTCGGCGAAGTCATCCCTGGTGTAGTCGAGGACGTGGTCGGCTCCCAGGCCGCGAACCAGGTCGAGCTTCGAAGTGCTGCTCACCCCGGTGACCTCGGCGCCGAGCGCCTTCGCCAGCTGGACGGCGTACGAGCCGACTCCCCCGGACGCACCGAGCACCAGCACCCGTTGTCCCGGCTGGACCCGGCCCGCGTCGAGCGCCTGTAGGGCGGTGCCCGCGGAGATCGGTACCGTTGCGGCCGCCTCGAACGAGAGAGCCTCCGGCTTGCGGGCCAGCTTGTCCTCCTTCACCGCGGCGTACTCGGCGAACGAGCCTCGGGACATCCCGTAGACGGCGTCACCGACGGCGAACCGGGAAACCGCGGACCCGATGGCCGCCACGGTGCCGCTCACATCGATCCCAGGCACCGGGTTCTTCGGCCCACGGAAGCCGAAGCCGACGACCCGCAGCAGGTACGGCTTCCCGCTCATCAGGTGCCAGGTGCCACGGTCCAGGCCGGCCGCGCGCACCCGCACCAGCACCTCGTCCTCCGCGATCTCGGGCGGGACGATCTCGCGCTGCTCCCACGCCTCGCTCGTTCCGTAGCGGTCCTGCACGACGGCGCGCATCGTGGGCGGCAGCCGCCGCGTCGGCACGCCGGTCGGGGCGGGTGTCTGCTTGGACATCAGGTTTCTCCAGGGGTTGTCGTACTAAGTACGGGAACGTTATCGTACAACGTACGAAACCTCCAGCCGACAGCGAAGGTGACCGCCAGATGTCTGAACCAGCTCCACTGGGCAGGCCTGCACGACTGAGTCGCGACCTGGTGCTCCGAGCGGCCATCGGGCTGGCCGACGCCGGCGGGATCGGGTCGCTCACGATCCGTTCCCTCGCCGAGGAGCTGGGCGCCAAGCCGATGTCGGTCTACCACCACGTGGCCAACAAGGACGAGATCTTGGACGGCATCATCGACCTCGTCTTCGCCGAGATCGACCTCCCCGCCGACGGCGACTGGCGAACCCGGATCACCGCGCGATCGCATTCCGCCAGACGGGTGCTCCGGGCACATCGCTGGGCGATCGGGCTGATGGAGTCGCGCTCCTCCCCAGGCCCGGCCACCCTCCAGCACCACGACGCCGTGATCGGCACCTTCCGGACGACGGGGTTCACCGTCGAGCAGACGGCGCACGCCTACGCGCTCCTCGACAGCTACATCTACGGTTTCGCACTCCAGGAGACGTCGCTGCCGTTCGAGGGGCCGAATCCTACCGAGGTCACCGGTCAGATCATGGAAAGCTTCGCCGGTGACGAGCTTCCCCACCTCACCGAGCTGGCCACCGACTACGTGATGCAGCCCGGCTACGACTTCGGCAACGAGTTCGACTTCGGGCTGGAGCTCATCCTCGACGCCCTCGCGGGCATGCTGCGCGGGTAGGGAATCAGGCCACGCCCGGGATGTAGTGCACGCTGCGGTTCCTGCCAGCCGCCTTCGCCCGGTAGAGGGCGGCGTCGGCGTACCCGATCGTGCGTTCCAGGTCGACGCCCTCCTCGAGGGTCGCGATGCCGTAGCTGACGGTGGGCAGCCGCGCGCCCTCGCGCTTCGACGCCTCCTCCATGGTCGCGTCGATCGCATCGGTCACCTGGGTGGCCCGATCCGGCGTCGCTCCGACGAGCATCAGGATGAACTCCTCGCCGCCGTACCGACCGACCAGATCCGTGGTCCGGACTGCGTCCTTGCACGCCAATGCGAACGTGGCGATCCCGTGGTCCCCGGCCAGATGATCGTGCTCGTCGTTGATCTGCTTGAGATGGTCGAGATCGGCCAGGATCAGCTGGGCGTTGCCGTGCACCCGACGCATCTCCTCGACCTCCTCGTTCGCCTGACGCAGGAACTCCATTCGGTTGAGGAGGCCGGTCAGTCCATCACGTGCCGCGCTCTCCCGCAGGGCGGCGTTCTGCTGCTCGTTGCTGAGCGTCGACATGCTGAACGACACGGTCGCGAGCAGCACGGTGGAGATCAGCGTGGTGGCCTGACCGCCGAAAAGAACCTCGAACAGCGAGTCGGTCCATCCGACCGAGATGAAGACCGCCCAGCGGCAGAGGCAGTAGCCGGCCACGAGCCCGCAGCCGACCGTCAGCGCTCGTAGGGCGAGCCAGTACGTCGCGGTGTCGCTTGTCGGGCCAGGGTCGTGGGCGCGCAGCTGACGCCAGAGTTCGGTCGCGGCCATGCCGAGGAGAATCCACATCGCTGCGAGGTAGAACGGACCCCCGGCCCAGATGTTGCCGGCCGGGTCGTCCAGGACCGAGAACACGCCCACGACCGCCGGTGCCACCGCCACCTGCCACCAAGGCGGGCTGGCCGTCCACAGAGAGCGAGTTCCGGCCCAGACGGCGGCAGCGCCGGCGACGACTAAGACGTTGGCCGACGGGTTGGCCCACACCTGGTTGCCCGTCCCGTTGAACAGATGGAGCGAAGCGCCCGGTACGAAGAGGCCCAGCGCAGCACACCACCAGGCGGAGTACGCCGAACGGGTGCTGCGATAGGTCACGAAGTAGAACAGCGCCAGCATCGTCAACGCGACGACGCCGAACGCGACGCGCAGACTGGGTGTATCCAGCATCGCGACCCTCCCAAGCCCCACTCTTCCTCTGGCGGATTCTGACAGTCCGAGCTACCGCGAGATCGGCGATTGCCCAGACCCCAACGAGGGTGAGGGCATAAATGTCCGATCGGTCAGCTCGTCTAGTCCCACCGGTCAGCTGGCTTTCGCGTGCTACCCGGCCTTCGGAGGAGACCGGCAGCCACGACTGGAACTCGATCGAAGACCGTCGCGCTGCGGGGCTGCCGGAGGTTCGACTCCGAGTTGAAGTGGATGTTCGTCGTCCACCCGCAACGGACGAAAAATGGCACCTGTGGGCTATGCCGCGCGATCGCGGCGCGCCATAGGCTGCCTTGCGGGGAGATTGCTCTAGGAGAGGACTACGCATGAGGACTTGGCTGGTCACCGCCGCGTGTGCGGCAGCATTCACGCTCACCCCCATCGGCTCAGCGGAGGCGTCCGCCGCTGCCACCAACTGCGGCAGCTTCAGCTACGGCTCGCAAGCACCCCTGCACTCGACGAACTACGGCGTCGCCAACGTCAAGGCAACCAAGACGGCGTGCGCGCAGGCGAAGCGCATCGCCTTGGCCTCGGAGGGCAAGGGCGGGAAGGTCTACACAAAGGCCGGCTACCGGTGCAAGCCGGGCAACCAGGCGTTCACCTGCACCAAGATCAAGAAGCCCAAGACTGGCACGATCCCGAAGGTCACCTTCAAGACCCGCGGGAACGGCTGACGACTCGTCCTGAGGGTGGCCCGGGCGGAGCGCCCGGGCCAACCCACACGACTGCTACTTGATCCTCTTCGGCTTCGAGATGGCGTAGGTGGAGGTGCCGTCGGAGGCGATCCAGATCACCGCACCGAACACCTTCTTCGACCGGTCCTTGCGGACCAACCGGTAGGTCCTCGCGTTCGCACCCGAGATCAATTTGCTGCCGCGCAGCCACCGGTAGGCGACCTGATAGCCGGCCGGAGGCTGCTGCCTTGACATGGTGAGTCGGTTGCCGACCCGGGGCTGACCGCTGAGCACGGGTTGGGCCGGGGTGGCACCTTCGCCGCCGCCACCGTCGCTGGTGGCTTCGGACGTGCCGCCGTACGCACCCAGGTCGCGGCGCCCGCCGTTGGGCGGCGGCTCGTCCTCGACCGGGTCGGCCGGGTCGCCTGCGTCAATCGCCTGGGAACTCGCCGCTAGCTGGTAGTTGCCGTTGGCCAGGCTGACGAAGCCAGGATTTCCGGAGGTGACGCCGGTGCCAGCCGTCAGGCCGGCGCGCGGGCCGAGCAGCGAGTATGTCACCGAGCTCGGACCGAGTGGTGGCGTGTCCGCCATGTTGCAGCTGATGGCCGCTTCGTTCTGCGGAGTGCAGACGATCACGTCCTCGCTGCCCCCGTTGCCGGTGATGATGCTGTTGCGGATGACGACGCGGGAGCCGCCCTCCACGTACAGCCCGCTGCCGTGGTACGACGCGGGGCAGTCGTGGTCGGCGATCGTCACGTTGACCAGAGTGACGTCGGAGCCGGAGAGTGGTTCATTGCCGCCTCCGTCGACCGCCAGGCCGGCACCGCCGCGATCTCCGCACCCGTTGCGGGCATAGAGGTCGTTCCTGATCGTGGCGGTGGCGTCCTCGTCGACGTAGAAGCCGCTGCCGTAGGAGGGCGCCTGGTTGCCGACCCACCGGTTGTTGCGCACCGTCGCGTGGGTGTCCGGCCCGAAGAAGATCCCGCCGCCACCCCAGCCGTACCCTGCCTGGACGCCGATCCGATTGTTGCGGACCAGGTTGCCCTCGATCGTGGTCTGGTCGCCGCCGAGGTACAGCGCGCCGCCGTGGTCGCCCCAGCCGTCGTTGCCCACGACCAGGTTGCTGCGCACGACGGTGGTGTCGGCGTCGGCGGACACGGCGCCACCGCGCTGGGACTGGTTGTTCCGGATGATGTTGGACGAGATGGTCGCCGATGTCGCGTTGGTGACCGCGATGCCGCCACCGTCGCTCTCGCCCTCGCCGAACGGTAACGCGTCTCCGTTGTCCTCGATGAGGTTGTGGCTGACCGTCACGGTGCCGACGCCGTTCGCCAGCACGCCCGAGCCCTGAGCGACGTCGAACTCGTCGGGCTGTGCCTTGCCGTTGATGATGCGCAGTCCGTCCAGGGTGAGCGATCCGGAGCCGTCGAAGGCGCCGGTCGCGCTGATCGCGGTACCCCCGCCCTGGGCGTTGATCGTGGTCACGTGGGCGCCGGGATCCCGGAACGTCCAACTGCCTGCGGGGAAGCCTCCCAGGATCGTCAGGGACTTGCTGCTGATCGTGAGCCGTTCGTTGTAGGTGCCGCGCTTGACCTGGATGGTGGCGCCGTCCGGGGCCGCAGCGATCGCGGCCCCAATGGTCGTGTGTGCCTCCGCGGGGCCGACGCAGAGGACCGAGACTCCGCAGTCCTGCCCGGCCGGGCCTCCAGTCAGCGACGGCAAGAAGTTCTCGGCGGGAGGCGCCGGACCGGCGACGGCGGTCGGGCTTCCGGCGATCAGCACGACGCCGGTCAGCAACGCGCTCACGGTGGTCAGCGCCGCGAACAACGCTGTGACTCGTCGGGGGCGACGAACCGCGGACCGTCCAGATTGGGTCTCCATGGATCTGCCCTCTGTTCAGCGTGGCCCCGAGCAACCCGAACCGGATACAAACGATACGCCGGCGGCGCACGCTCCAGTTGGACGATCAGGTCGGTCCTGCGGTTCCGCTTCCTTTCAGTGCAATCGCTCGCGCCAGTCGGTGGGCACGTTCCCAGGTGTCCGGGCTACCGGGTCAAGCTCCTCAACGCCATGACCGGCGAACTCCTCCGCGACTCACCATCCACACAAACAAGAACTACCAACCCCAGAAATCAAAACGATCCGAACCACTCGCGTGGGTTCGGATCTCGCAGATGTCCTGAGACATCACACGGTCGGGCTGACAGGATTTGAACCTGCGACCCCTTGACCCCCAGTCAAGTGCGCTACCAAGCTGCGCCACAGCCCGAATGCCTTACGGCGCGTGCACCTTATCGCAGCAGTTGCCGCCGATCGGAATCGGGATCACTGCACCTCGGCGCTGTTCTCCGACACCATCAGCGAGGACGTGTCGACGGCGACGAAGGCCGACGCCGGGATCGTCTTGAGGTCCTCGATCAGCCGCTCCGGCCACTGCGAGTTCTGCTCACCCTGGAAGAACCAGGGCGAGCCGTTGTCGGCGAGCACCAGGCCGTACTTCTTCATGGCCGCGACCACGATCCGAGCCTCGGCGACAGGTCGGAGGCGTCGTACGACGCCTGGAGCCGGAACCGCGCGCCCATCGGTGGGTAGGCGAGGCTGTTGGTCTGACCCGGCGTCGTGCCGGGCCGGCCACAGGTGGTGCCGGCTGGTCTCGTCGGTGGTGAACCGGATCGCATGGTCGATCCGGTCGTCGCGCACCTCGTTCCACCGCAGCAGCCCGGGCAGGATCGGCAGCCCGGCCGCGTCGGCCGAGGTCCAGCCGTCGCGACGCAGCGCGTTGCTGCGCAGCGACCAGACGGCGCCGGACCCGGCGCGCCACTTCCCGTTGCTGCACTCCGGGTAGCCCAGGTCTCGTAGAGCCGGCACTTGCCCGCGTCGACGATGATCGCGTGCCGGTCGCCCGGAGGAGCTCCTGCCGCCCTCGATCCGGGTGTCCTTGCCGAGCGGGTAGCGCACCTTGTCGCTCTCGCCGGCGTACTGGAAACTGACCCTCACCTTCCGGTGGTCGGAGCGCACGACGGTGATCGGGATGCCGTAATTGGGCCCGTCGCCGTACGACGGCCCGAAGTCGGGGTGCAGGTCGCTGTCGGTGGACATGTGGGAGAGCCACTGGTCGCTGCGAGCGTGCGACGGGCAGGTCGCTGACGTCAGCGTGCCACCAGTTGTCGGCCGGGAACTCCGAGCAGGAGGTGCCGGCGATCGGCTTGCCGGCCCGGTCCGCGCCGCTCGACCGGTCCCGCCACGCCACCGACGACGCCTGCGGCCAGCACGACAGTGGCGACGGTGAGCGTCCGCACTGGTGTTACCCCGCCTTCTCCGCGATCAGGGTGAGCACGCTCCACGGTAGCCCTGCGCACGTCGTCATCGGTCGCATCTGGACCGGGGATGACGGTGATCTGGACCAGCGAGCTGCCGAGCGCCACGCCGCCGCCGCCGGTGAGGGTCGAACCGCCGAACGTCGGCCCGATCACCACGAACGCCGCGTCCCCGACGCCGGGCACGTCCTCCACGTCACCCTCGACCACGGAGCTGATCCCGGCCTTGGAGCCGTCGATCCCGCCGAGTGCGGCGAGCTCGTCCTGGCTGATCCCGAGCGACGCCGCGTCCGGGTCGTCGGGGCTCGCGAAGCGGCAGCCCTGCTCGGCGACCACGCGCTTCCACGCGGTGCCCCGAGGATCTTGCCGACGTCCTCGACGCCGAGCACCTTGCAGACGTCGCGGGCCGGCGGCTTGTCGCTGCGCCGCGGTCTCGGTCGGCGCGACCGAGCCCGGCTCCGACGGCGATGACGACGGGTCCGAAGGGTCGTCGTCGGTGCACGCGGTCAGGCCGAGCGCGAGGACCAGGAACAGGGCGGCTGGGAGCGTACGCATCGCGGCCAACGTACTTCGGCTACCTGCGGCGCTTCTCGCGCACTCGCTGCTGGAGGATGATCGGCGTACCGACGAAGCCGAACTCCTCGCGCAGGCGGCGTTCGATGTAACGCTCGTACGACGCCTCCAGCTTGCCGCTGGTGAACAGCACGAACATCGGCGGCGCGGACCCGGCCTGGGTGCCGAACATGATCTTGGGCTGCTTCCCGCTCCGCACCGGGTGCGGGTGCTCGGCGACGAGCCGGCCGAGGAAGGCGTTCAGCGTCCCAGTGGAGATCCTGGTCTCCCAACCGGCCAGCGCCTTCTCGACTGCCGGGACCAACCGGTCGATGTGCCAACCGGTCTTCGCGGTGATGTTGATGCGGGGCGCCCACTGCACCTGTACGAGGTCGCGGTCGATCTCCCGATCCAGGTAGTAGCGCCGCTCCTCGTCGACCAGGTCCCACTTGTTGAACGCGATCACCAGCGCCCGCCCTGCCTCGCGGACGGTCTGGATGATCCGGAGGTCCTGCTCGGACAGCGACTCGCCGCCGTCGACCACGAGCACGGCCACCTCGGCCCGGTCGATCGCCGTGTTGGTGCGCAGCGAGGCGTAGTACTCGTGCCCGGACGCCTCTTTGACTCGCTTGCGGATGCCGGCGGTGTCGATGAACCGCCAGGTCTTGCCACCCAGCTCCACGAGCTCGTCCACCGGGTCGACCGTGGTGCCGGCGACGTTGTCGACGACGACCCGCTCCTCCCCTGCCAGCTTGTTGAGCAGCGAGGACTTGCCGACGTTGGGCCTGCCCACGATCGCGACCCGCCGCGGGCCGCCAACGTCGCCGTATCGCTCGGGCGGTGGTTCCGGCAGCGCGGCGAGTACGGCGTCCAGCAGGTCGCCCGAGCCTCGACCGTGCAGCGCGGACACGGGGTACGGCTCACCGAGCCCGAGGTTCCACAGCGAGTGCGCCTCCGCCTCGGCGCGGGCGTCGTCGACCTTGTTGGCCGCCAGGATCACCGGCTTGCCCGATCGGCGCAGCACCTTCACCACGGCCTCGTCGGGGTCGGTGATGCCGATCGAGGCGTCGACGACGAACAACACGGCGTCGGCGAGCCCGACCGCGACCTCGGCCTGAGCCCGAATCCGCTCCGCGAGCCCGCGGGCGTCCGGGTCCCAGCCACCGGTGTCCACCAGAGTGAACTCGCGGCCGTTCCAGTTGGCGTCGTAGGACACTCGGTCCCGGGTCACGCCCGGCACGTCCTCCACGACCGCCTCGCGGCGGCCGAGAATCCGGTTGACCAGGGTGGACTTGCCGACGTTCGGGCGGCCGACGACGGCGAGGACCGGAACTGGTCCGGTTGCCTCGCTCTCGACGGCGACAATGTCGCTCATGCTGATTTCTCCGTGACTCCGCCGCCGGGGTCGGGCTCACGCTCGCCGGCAGGCATCGGGCCGGGCAGCGTCATGCCGGTCGCGACGATGGCTACGTCGAGATCGGCGAGCATCCGCTCCCGGAGCAGCCGGGATGCTTCGCCGACAGACGCCTTGGTGCGCGGCCAGGGTGAGGTGTCGATCCAGACCGGCTGGCCGTACCTGATCTCGATCCGACTGCCGCGCGGGGGCAGCGAGTTCGTGTGGCCTCCCGGCTCGCGGGTGCCGAGCATGATGACCGGGACGATCGGCGCCCCGGTGACCATCGCCAGGTAGGCGGCGCCACGGTGGAAGAGCTCGAGATCGCCGGCGCCGCGGGATCCCTCCGGGAAGATCCCGACCGCTCCGCCGTCCCGCAGCACCCGCAGGCTCGCGCGCACGGCCGCGGGGTCGGTGTTGAACCGGTCCAGCCGGATCTGGCCGACCATGGTCAGGAACCAGCCCATGAAACCCTTGAACATCTCCACCTTGGTCAGCGCATGGGCGGCACGGGGCGAGAAGATCGCCAGCAGCGGCCCGTCGATGACGCCGGTGTGGTTGCAGGCGAAGATCACCGGGCCCTGGCGCGGGATCCCCTCGATGCCGTGCAGCGCGATCCGGTAGCGGCGGCGGATCACGAACCGGGCGAACGGCCGGAGCCGGTACAGCAGGAACCGGTGCGGAAAGGCCACGCCGTCGGTGCGCGGTGGCGCGAGGTGCACGCTCACGACGGCACCCGCTGGGCCAGGCCGACCACGAGGTCGACGACCTCCTCGAGGGAGTACGCCGTGGTGTCGACGTGCACTGCACCGTCGGGCATCACCAACGGGGCGGCGGCGCGCCCGGAGTCGATCCGGTCCCGGTCACGCAGGGACTGCTCGGTGGCCGTCAGGTCCGAGCCACCCTCCTCGGCGGCGCGGCGCGCGGCCCGGGCCTCGGCATCCGCGGTCAGGAAGACCTTGACCTGGGCATCGGGGCACACCACGGATCCGATGTCGCGGCCCTCGACCACGATCCCGCCGGTGCCGATGATCTCCCTCTGCAGGTCGAGCAGCCGGGCCCGCACCTCGGGGACGGTGCTGACCGGCGAGACCGCTGCGTTGACCTCGTCGCTGCGGATCGCGACGGCCACGTCCTCGCCGTCGACGTGGATGCTCGGAGCGACGGGGTCGGTGCCGGACTCGATCCGCGCCTCCCCCGCACGGGCCGCCACCGCGACCGGGTCGTGGACGTCAACCCCGTGGCGCAGCAGCCACCAGGTGATCGCACGGAACTGGGCACCGGTGTCCAGGTAGCGCAGTCCCAGGCGGGTCGCGACGCCTCGGCAGGTGCTCGATTTGCCCGAGCCCGAGGTGCCGTCAACGGCCACCACGATCGCGGTCTCAGACGCTGCACTCACGAGGGGGCAGCCTACCTGTGAGTCACCCAACCTCTAGATTCGAGAGCGCCCTGCAGATGCTCCGCGCGCCCCTCCTCGACGGTCAGCTCGACGAGGCCGACGGGGCGGCCGGGATCGTGATCGATCCGGACGTCCTCGATGTTGACTCCGATCTCGCCGGCATCCGCGAACAGCCGGGCCAGCTCGCCCGGGTGGTCGGGTACGGCGACGTACACCGCGCCGGTGGGTCGGACCGGTCCGCCGTGCTTGCCCGGGATCGCGCGGGTCCCGTCCGCCCCGAGCCGGAGCAGCGCCTCCAGGGAGCCCCGATCGCCACTGTCCAAGGCTGTGATCGCACCGTCGAGTCGGTCCCGCAGCTCGCGTCAGCAGCTCGCTCACGGCGGTCGCGTTGGCCGCCACGATCTGCCCGTAGAGCACCGGGTCGCCGGCGGCGATCCGGGTGACGTCGCGGACCCCCTGGCCGGAGAGGACAAGGTGTTCCGCCGGAGCCCCAGCGAGCGCGCCGGCGGCCAGGGCCGCCAGCAGGTGCGGGAGGTGGGAGGTCCGGGCGACAGCCAAGTCGTGCTCCTCGGGACTCAGCCGCACCGGCACCGCGCCGCACAGCTCGGCCAGCGCCTGGACCAGGGCCGCCGCCGCCGGGTCGGCGCCCTCGTCCGGCGTGATCGCCCACGGCCGGCCGTCGAACAACGCGGCGCTGGCGGCCAGCGGGCCGGAGCGCTCGCTGCCGGCCATCGGGTGGCCGCCGACGTACCGCTCCACCCCGGGCAGGCCCGCCACCGCGGCCAAGGGTCCCGACTTCACGCTGCCGACATCGGTCACGACGGCCTCACCGGCGGTCAGCGCGCGGGTGATCTCCTCGGCCAAGTGGTCGGGAGGCACGGCGACCACGACGAGCTGGGCACGGTCCCCCGCCGCCTTCGGTCGGCCCGCGCCGAGACCGCTGGCCGTGCGTAGGTGGTCCTCCGAGGCGTCGGTGAGCAGCACCTCGAGCCCGGCCCGTCGACAGGCCAGCCCGATCGACGTACCGATCAGCCCGGTGCCGACGATCTCGACCGGGCCGACGAGCGCCCTACTCATCGGGGACGGACCGCACGCGAGTCAGGTCCTTGCGCAGCGCCGCGGCGCCGTGCAGGTAGACGTGGGTGATCTCCGCCCGCGGCAGGTCGGTCTCGACGTGCGCCATCATCCGGACCACGCGCGGCATCGAGCCGTCGATCTCCAACTCTCGCGCGCAAAGCAGGGGTACGTCGCCGAAGCCGAGCCGGCGAGCGGCGTAGGCCGGGAACTCGGAGACCAGGTCGGAGGTCGCGGTGAAGATCACCGAGATGAAGTCGTCGACCTCGAGGCCGTTCGCGTCCATCACGTCGGTCACCATCTCGGCGACCCGCTCGAGCATGTGGTCGCGGCTGTCGTCCTCGAGCTGGGTCGCCCCACGGACCGCTCTCACCGACACGCCGTCTCTCCTCACGAAAATGGCTTCTCTGACCGGCTCGACCCTAGTCCGTGGGACGATCCCGGTGACGTAGGAGGTTGTCGCGTGGAACGACTCAGCGGGCTCGACGCCAGCTTCATCTACAACGAGACCTCCTCGCTGCACATGCACACCCTCAAGTACACCGTTCTGGACGTGTCCGGCGTCGATGGCGGCTTCCACGTCGACAAGCTGCGGCACGAGCTGGAGCGCCGGCTGCACCTGCTGCCCCCGTTCCGGCGCCGACTGGTCGAGGTGCCGTTGGGTCTGCATCACCCGGTGTGGATCGAGGATCCCGACTTCGACCTCGACGCACACGTCCGACGCGTTGGCGTCCCCTCGCCCGGCGGACGCCGCGAGATGGACGACCTGGTCGCTGAGATCGCCTCCTGGCAGCTCGACCGCAGACGGCCGCTGTGGGAGTGCTGGATCCTGGACGGCCTCGCCGACGACCTCGATGACCCGGCCAGCGGGCCGCCGAGCGGTCGCAAGGTGGGCTTCCTGGTGAAGATGCACCATGCCCTGGCCGATGGGGTGGCTGCGGCCGCGCTGCTGGCGAACGTGTTCGAGACCGAGGCCGGCGCGATGGACCCACCGCCGCCGATCCATCCGTGGCGGCCCGAGCGGACGCCGTCCGGTTGGCGGCTGGTCCTCGACGCACTGCGCGACGCCAAGCTCAACCTGCTCCTGCTGCGTTCGCTGGTCGGCCGCACCTTCTCCGGGCTGCGTGCCGTGTCCAGGCAGCGCAAGGAGTCCGGCGTATCCCCGCCGCGACCGATCCTGGACACCCCGCGGACGCCGTTCAACGGCGCGCTGACCCCGCACCGTCGGTTCGCCACCGCAGATCTGCGGTTCGACGACATCCGCGCGGTCCGGGCGGCGCACCCCGGGATCACCGTCAACGATGTGGTGCTCGGGCTGGTTGCGGAGTCGCTGCGCCGGTACCTGACGGAGATCGACAGGCTGCCCGAGAAGGCACTCGTGGCCGGCGTACCCGTGTCCTCCGACGCGGCGGGCGACGTCCGGCTCTACGGCAACAAGGTCTCCAACCTGTTCACCTCGCTGCGCACCGATATCGCCGACCCGATCGAGCGACTCACGGCGATCCACGACGTGACCGCCTCCGCCAAGCGGTTCCACAACCTGCTCGGCACCGACATGCTGGCCGACTGGAGCGAGTTGTTCCCGCCCAAGCCGTACGCCTGGTTCATGCGCCAGTACTCCCGGCTGTCGCTGGCCGATCGACACAACCCACCCATCAACCTGGTGGTCTCCAACGTCCCCGGTCCCCGGGATCCGCTCTACATCGCCGACGCCGAGCTGGCCGCCTTCTACTCGGTCGGGCCGGTCGTGGAGGGGGTCGGCCTGAACGTCACGGTCTGGAGCTACCAGGACGCCGTCCACGTGGCCGCGATCGGCTGTCGCGAGCACTGGTCGGACCTGCATGTCGTCACCGACGGCATGGTCGCGGCGCTGGAGGAGCTGGTCGCGCGGAGCAGGGTGGAGACCGAGAAGTCTCAGGCGGGCGCGTAGGTACCGAACGACCAGAGGTTGCCCTCCGGGTCGGTCACCGTGGCCCCGCGGCCGCCGTAGTCCTCGTCACGAGGCTCGCGCAGCGCCGTGGCGCCGGCCGAGACGGCGGCGGCGAACACGCCGTCGACGTCGTCCGTCACGAGGTACGCCGCCGCCTGGCCAGGCTGGGTGGGCCAGTCGGGGTTGGGCCGGTGGCTGCCGAACATCACGCCGCCACCGGTCGGCCAGAGCATCTCGGCGTGCACCACGGTCGAGGCGTCGCCCGGGTCGCGGTGGATCTCCTTCTCGGTGAAGCCGAGCGCGGTCATGAAGGCGATGCCGGCGTCGGCGTCGGTGAAGGTCAGGGTGGGCCAGATTCCGATGCTCATGCGGTCAGGATGGCCGCTCGTCGGGGTCGCGGTCTTGAACGAACGGGAGCTCCTCGCGCATCCAGGTGCTCGGCGGGCAGCCCGCCAGCCGCACCCATTCGCGAGTGAGATGCGCCTGGTCGGCGTACCCCGCACGGGCGGCCACGTCCGCCAGCGATATCCGCCCAGCGGTCGCGGCGGCGACCAGCAGGGACCGGCTGCGCTCGAACCGGGCCACCCGTTGGTACTCCTTGGGCGTCAGCCCGACCTCGGCGCGAAGCAGGCTGCCCAGGTGTCGACGGCTGAAGCCGACCTCGTCGGCCACCTCCGCCACCCCGATCCCCCGCGTGAGCCGGGCCAGGGCGCGGCCGACCTCGGCGCGCGGACCGACCGGATCGTTGCGGCTCAGCGCCGATCCGAGCGCCACCCAGACGAGCTGGATCCGGGCGTCCCAGTCGACCAGCTCCAGGAGCCGCTCCGGGAGGTCCGCCAGCTCCGGCACCGCCTCCGCGAGATCGGTGAGCTCGCCGGCCAGCTCGGCCGCCGGCAACCCGAGGAGGGCCCGGGCGCCGTCGACCGTGAGCGCGAGCTGGATGCCGGTCTGGTGTCCGTCGTGGTGGATCGCGGCGGGCGCGGCGTGCAGTCCGGAGACGCTCGACCAGCTCGCCCGCCGAGAGCCCGGGTCGTCCGCCCACCCGACGTCCAGCGGGGCATCGAGGGGCAGCACGAAGGTCAGCGAGGTGCCCGGCAGGCCTCGGTGCACTCCAGGCCCGCCGAGGTCGACGTCGTACGCGACCAGCGAGGCGACGTACGGGCGCAGCAGCTCGGGGACGGGCTGCGGGCCGAGCCGGACCATAGGCCCACGGTACGCGCGCCGCTCAGAGCGAGGCGGCCTCGAGCAGCTCGCCGAGCTCGTCGAGCGTGAGCTCCCGGGTCTCCCCCTTCGGCAGCGTGCCCAGGCTCACCGGGCCGAACTGGGTCCGGGAGAGCTTCCTCACGGGGTGCCCGACGTGATCGAGCAGCCGGCGTACGATCCGGTTGCGGCCCTCGTGGATCACCAGCTCGACGATTGACTTGTCCTTCGCTGTCGCCACCAGCTTTGCCCGCGACACGGTCACCGGGCCGTCCTCGAGCTGCACGCCCTCCAGGAGCTGCTTGAGAATCCGCTTGTAGACCTCGCCCTCGACCTCGGCGACGTACGTCTTGTCCACCTCGTACGACGGGTGGGCCATCCGGTGCGCGAAGTCGCCGTCGTTGGTGAGCAGCAGCAGCCCCGTCGTGTCGGTGTCCAGCCGGCCAACATGGAACAGCCGTTCGGGTCGGTCGGCAACCAGGTCCGCGATGGTGGGCCGGCCCTCGGGGTCGGACATCGTGGAGACCACGCCGCGCGGCTTGTTGAGCACCAGGTAGACGTGGTCGGAGACCGGTGGCAGCCGCTTGCCGGAGACCCGGATCACCGCCGTGCGCGGGTCGACCTTGGTGCCCAGCCGGGTGACGATCTCACCGTCGACCTCCACCTCGCCGGCGAGCATCAGCTCCTCGCACTTGCGCCGCGACGCCACGTTGGACATCGCGAGCAGCTTCTGCAGACGGATCAGGCCGTCGTCGTCGGTCTCGAGCTCGCCGCTCATGTGTCTTCTGCGGAGCTGGTCCCGGCCAGGTCCGCGAGGTCGTCCTCCAGGTCGTCCATGTCCGGCAGGTACGGCGCCAGCTCGGGCAGCTCGTCGATCGAGGTGACTCCGATCCGCTCGAGGAAGTAGCTGCTGGTGCGGTAGAGCGTGGCGCCGTGCTCGCCGTCCTCGCCGGCCTCCTCGACCAGTCCGCGGGTCAGCAGGGTGCGGACGACCCCGTCGACGTTGACCCCGCGGATCGCGGAGATCCGGGCTCGCGAGACCGGCTGCTTGTAGGCCACCACCGCCAGCGTCTCGAGCGCGGCCTGGGTCAGCCGCGCCTGCTGTCCGTCGAGCACGAAGCTCTCGACGACCGCGGCGTACTCCTCGCGGGTGTAGAACCGCCAGCCACCGGCGACGTTGCGCAGCTCGAAGCCGCGGCCCTGCTCGGTGTACTCCAGGGCCAGCTCCGCCAGCGCGGCCGCGACCTGATCGGACGGGTAGCCCACCGCGGTCGCCAGGCTCAGGTCGTCGAGCGGCTGGTCGGCGACCATCAGCACCGCCTCGAGAGCGGGCCGCAGGTCAGTCACCGGAACGTCGAGCTGGTCCTGGGTCATGTCGTCTCCTCTTGAGAGAGCACTGGTTCCTGAGTCGCCGAGGGACGAGGCGCATCGAAGGGCTCGGGTGGCGCGCCGTCGAACTCGTCGGTCACCAGGTCCTCGGCGGTGTCGTCGTCGGTGCCGGTCCAGCGGATGGTGAGCTCGCTCAGTGCGGCGGCCTGCTCGAACGCCACCGCCCCCTCGCGGAACAGCTCGAGCAAGGACAGGAACCGCGCCACCGTGGTCAGGGTGTCCGGCGAGTCGCCGCACAAGGCCCGGAACGTCATCGTGCCGGTCCGCCGCAGCCGCTCCACCACCAGCGCCGCCTGCTCGCGCACGCTGACCCTGGGCGCGTGCAGGTGCGTCAGCGACAGCTCCTGGTCGGGCTTGGGTTCGAGTGCCTTCGCCGCCAGGCCCGCGAACTGCTCGAGCCCGATCCCGATCAGCACCTCGGGCAGCAGGCTGGCGTACCGCTCCTCCAGCCCCACCGACCGCGGGTGCCGCTTGGTCTCCTCGGCCAGTCGCTGCGCGAGCACTCCGGACACCAGCTTGAACGCCTTGTACTGCATCAGCCGCGCGAACAACAGGTCGCGAGCCTCCAGCAGGGCCAGGTCGTCCTCGTCCTCGACGTCGCCCTGCGGCAGCAGCCGGGCGGCCTTGAGGTCCAGGAGCGTCGCGGCGACCACCAGGAACGACGAGGTCTGCTCGAGGTCCCATTCGACTCCGCCCGCCTTGACGTGCGCGATGAACTCGTCGGTGACCCTCGAGAGCGCCACCTCGGTGATGTCCATCTTGTGCTTGGCGATCAGGCTCAAGAGGAGGTCGAAGGGACCCTCGAAGTTGTCGAGCCGCACCTCGAAGGCCGGCGCCTCGGTGGGGGGCTCGGCGGCGGTGGTGATGGTCGTCATCCTTGGGGGTCCCCGGTCAAACCGCAGCGAAGCGAGGACTCTTCTGGGGTAATCATTCCTCGGTAAGTCTACGGACCAGCGCGCTGGCCTCGCCGTTCTCCTCGAAGTCGGCCAGCGCCAGCGCGATCGCCACCCGCATCAACCGTCCCCGGTCGACCGCCAGGCCGTGCCCGCTGCGCAGGGCCAGGCGGGCGTGCTCGATGTCCAGCAACTCGCCGGAGGTGACGTAGACCGTCATCTTCTCGTCGTGCTTGATCCGTCCGCTCGGACCTCGCTTCTCCTCCGTCGCCTCATCGGCGTCGGGACTGTCCGGGACAGCCCGGACCTTGCGGCCTTTCGGATCCTCGCCGGTACGGCGGAACAGGTCGTCCGCGGCGGGCAGGTTCACGCGTCGAGCCACCGCTGCGCCACCTCCTTCGCGAGCTGGCGGTAGGACTCGGCTCCGCCAGAGGTGGTCGCGTACGACGTGATCGGCTCACCGGCCACGGTCGAGTCGGAGAACTTCACCGTGCGGCGGATGACCGTGTGGAACACCACGTCGCCCCAGGCGGCGACCAGCCGGTCCAGCACCTCGCGACCGTGGAGCGTGCGCCCGTCGAACATCGTGCCCAGCACGCCGTCGATGTGCAGCCGCGGGTTGAGCCGCTCCTGCACCTTGTCGATCGTCGTCTTGAGCAGCGCCACGCCCCGCAGCGCGAAGTACTCGCACTCCAGCGGCACGATCACCCCGTCGGAGGCGGTGAGCGCGTTGACGGTGAGCAGGCCCAGCGAGGGCTGGCAGTCGATCAGGATGACGTCGTACTTCTCGATGGCCGGCGCGAGCACCCGCTGCAGGGTCTGCTCGCGAGCGACCTCGTGCACCAGCTGCACCTCGGCCGCCGACAGGTCGATGTTGGACGGCAGCAGGTCCATGCCCGGCACCCCGGAGGGCACCACGACGTCGTCGACGGTGACCTCGCGATCCATCAGCAGGTTGTAGATCGTGAGGTCCATCTCGTGCGGGTTGAGGCCGAGTCCCACCGACAGAGAGCCTTGCGGGTCGAAGTCGACCAGCAGCACCTTGCGGCCGAACTCCGCCAGCGACGCACCCAGGTTGATCGTGGTCGTGGTCTTGCCGACCCCGCCCTTCTGGTTGCACATCGATACCACCCGGGCCGGACCGTGCTCGGTGAGCGGCTTCGGGTCCGGCAACACCGGCATCGGGCGCCCGGTCGGGCCGAGCGGCAGCTCGTCGTCGGGTGGAGGTGGATCGGCCTCGACGGCCGGGGGTGTGATCGGGATCGGTTCGGACATGGGGGGCGCTCCGGGCGGGGAAGGTGGGGCGGTGGGCATCGGTCCCAGCGGCGGCATCTCCGGAGCGGCGCTGCCGCCCTGGGGGGTGTTCCTTCTGAACCTGCCGGAGAATGCTCCGTCGTTCATGTGCCGCTCCTCGTTGACCTCGGGCCGATGCCCCCACTCAACAATGTCGACACGACGACATTGTGGAGACGCGCCGATGGACCATAGGACCGGCGCGGAAATCGGCACAAGAGGTTCCGGGGTTACCCCCAGGCAGGTTCGCAATCTGTTGATGGAGTGTGCACGGGGGCACGCTCCGGTGCACAGGGTCGACCTCTCCTGTGCACTGGCTTGTGGAGGAGAAACCCATGCCTGCAAGGTCCTTGCAAGCCCTCGGCTACATCCTCGATCCATGACCGAGCCCTCAACGGAAGCAACGCCGGTCGACCGGTTCCTCACCGCGATCACGACCGCCACCATCGACGATTGCGACGCCTGGGCAGACGACGTCGTCCTCGACGCCACCGTCCCGAACTGGCGCTTCCATCGACAGGGAGCCGACCAGATCCGGGACACCTACCGCGAGTGGTTCGCCGACCCCGGGGCCTTCGAGTCTCTGGTCCGGATCCCCGTCGACGGCGGCGAGGTGGTCGAGTACACACTGACCTGGGTCGAGGGCGGTGTTCCCCATGCTGCCCACCACGCGCACATCCTGGGACTACGCAACGGGCGGATCTCGTCGGACACTGTGCTGTGTGGCGGGCGCTGGTCCGCCTCGATGCTCGCGGAGATGGAGGCTGCTGATGGGTGACACCGTCGTCATCGGCTCCTCGATCGACGGGCTGCTCGCCGGCGCGACCGGAACGGAGGAGATCGAGAGCGCCGGCAAGTCCGGCGCCCGACTGGTCCGGTTGATGATCGAAGGCGAGGCGCATGTCGTGAAGTACCTCGACCCGGCGGTCGACTGGACTCTGCGCGCGGCTGGCATCGAAGGTGGCGCTGTCCTCGAGCTGTGGCGACGCGGCATCATCGCCCAGCTCCCGGCCTGCATCGACGTACCCATCGTCGGAGTCGCCCGCGACGGCGTCGCGGCTCTGTTGATGCGCGACGTCGGCGAATGGCTGGTCCCGGTCACCGACGATCCGGTGCCGCTCGATCAGCACCTTCTGTTCGTGGACCACATGGCGGCGCTACATGCGCACTTCTGGGAGACCGACCTCGACATCGACGTCGTCTCACCCACCACGCGCTACCTCGAGCTCTCGCCCCGCACCGCCCAGCGGGAGGCGGCGCTCGGTTCGGACCACATCGTGCCCCCGCTGATCGCCCAGGGCTGGCCGCTGTTCGCGAAGGTCGCGCCCGCTGCCGCGGAGGTCGTCAGCCCGCTGACGCTTGACCCGGCACCACTGGTCGATGCGCTGGCCACCACCCCGAGCACCTTGGTGCACGGCAACTGGAAGTTCGACAACCTCGGCAGCGGGCCGGACGGCCGCACGATCCTGCTCGACTGGGAGACGCCCGGGCGCGGATCGGGGTTGACCGACCTGGCGTGGTACCTCGCCATCAACTGTCGGCGGCTCCCCCAATCGAAGGAGGAGACGATCCAGGCCTACCGGGTGGCGCTCGAGGGACACGGCGTCCGCACCGATGCCTGGTGGGAGCGCCAGCTCGGCCTGTGCCTGATCGGCGCCCTGGTCCACTTCGGCTGGGAGAAGGCGCTTCGCCGGGTACGACGACGAGCTGGCCTGGTGGGAGCGGCAGGTCCTCGCCGCCGCCCCGTTGCTGGGATGACAGTCAACGCCTACGACCGCGCTGCCGACGCCTGGGCGGCCGGTCCGGCTCGCGTCTACGGGCAGCTGGCGGAGGCGTTGCTCGACCACAGCCCGGTACCGATTCCGGGTGCAGCTGTGCTGGACGTGGGCGCGGGGACGGCCGTCGTGGCCGATGCTGCGCGGCGGCGCGGGGCCGGACTCACCCTCGCCTCCGACACCGCGGCCGGCATGCTCCGGCACCGGGCGGCCGGAGTTCCGGCGGTGCTGTGCGATGCTGCTCGGCTGCCCTTCCCCGATCGGACCTTCGACCTGGTCGCGGCGGGGTTCTGCCTCAGTCACCTTGCCGACCAGACCGCGGCGCTGAGCGAGTGGCGGCGAGTCGCTGGTGCGGTGGTGGCCAGCGCGTTCGCCCCGGGACCTCCCCACCCGGCCAAGGTCGCGGTGGATGACGCGATGGCGGACTTCGGCTTCGTCACGCCGGACTGGTACCGGGCGGTCAAGGCCACCTCCGACTCCCTCGAGAACCTCGAAGCCCTGACAGGGCTCGTCGAGGTCGCCGGGTTCGATGGGGTGCGAGTCATCGAGCAGCGGGTCGACGTGGGTCTGACGACCCCGACGGACGTGGTGAGGTGGCGGCTCGGCATGGCCCAGCTGGCACCGTGGGTCGCCTCCCTCTCGAAGTCGCGACGCCGGGAGGTGATCGAGGTCGCGCGTGAGGCCGTGGCCGACATCGGACCGGTCGAGATCGAGGTGCTGCTGGTCAGCGGTCGCTGAGCCGCCAGGCGGCCAGCCGGCGGTCGGCATGCTTCCGCAGCGCTGGGCCGTCCGCCCCTGCCGCACCTGCCAGGTCGTTCGCCCAGTCCTCCGCCCACCTGACCCACGTGTCGACACCCAGGTCCGCGCCGGTCTCCCCCGCCCACCACCATGCCTCGACGCCCGCCGCGCGGGCGATCAGACGTAGGTCCTGCTCCACGACCGCGTGGTCCACCGGGTCGCCGAGCCGGGCTCGCGCTCGGTGACCGAGGAGCGCAGCCGTGCCGGCGTACTTGGGCACGCCCACCCGCTCGGCGGCTGCGGACAGCGCTTGCGCCTCGACCAGCCCCGTCTCGGCATCACCGCTCAGCAACGCGTGCCGCGCCCGCAAGGATCGGAGCTTCATGTCGAGCCGCCATCCGAAGACCAGATCGCCTCGCAACGCGTCCTCGGCCCGGGTCAGCAGGTGGCTCGCCGCGTCCAGCTCTCCCGCCACCAGTCGGTCCTCCGCGAGATCCTCCAACGCGGCGACCTTCAGCTCCGGGAAGAGCATCGGGTCGGAAGACTCCAGCGCAGCATGGTGCAGCTCCGCCGCCCGTTCCGGCTGCCCGATGTTGCGCAACACCCACCCGCTGAAGTTGGTGCCCCTCCCCATGAATCTCGGCACCTGCCGGCGCTCGACCTCCGCCGTGTAGGCAGCGAACGTCGCCAATGCTGACGCTGGGCGCCCTGCGAGGGCGTGTGCGTGACCGCTGAACAGCAGGGCGTGCACCGTGGCCGCGGTCTGGTCGAAGCCGGTGACTTGCGAGGTCGCCGGGCGCAGCAGCTCCAGGGCCTCGTCCACACGGCTCTGGTGGGAACGCAGCACGCCCAGCCAGACGGACGCAGCAACGCGGTCGGGGCCACGGGCGAGATCGAGGCCCTGACTGAGCAGTGACTGCGCCGCATCCAGGTCTCCGCGCGCGTGTTCGATCCTTCCGCCCACCAGTCGGCACCGCGCCAGCGCCGGTCCCTCTGCCCCCACGGCCCCGTCGGCGGCGTACCTGGCTGCGCTCGCGAAGTCCCGGCCGAAGTACGACGCCCACGCGCCGACCTCCAAGGCCTCAGGCCCGAGCTCCCGGCACGCATCCACGTCGCCGAGCGCCTCGACGTAGTCGCCTCGCAGAGTGCGGATCCAGGCCCGGGCGAGGCGGGTCTCCGGGGCCGGGTGCAGCTCCAGGGCGCGATCGAGCAGGTGCTCGGCGGTCGGTACGTCGAACCGGTCCGCGGAGCGGCTGGCGGCCGCGCGCAGGTGAGTGGCGGCCAGCACCAGGTCGCCACCGAGCCGGGCATGCTCGGCGACCCGGACCGGATCCGAATCGGCACGGGCCGCCAGCGCCCGGCTGGCCTCCCGGTGCAGGAGCGCGATCCGGCCGGCGGAGGCCCCCTCCGCCAGGGCCGCACGGACCAGGTCGTGCCGGAACACAAAGGTGCCGGCGGACTCCACAAGTAGTCCACGTTCCGCGGCGATCTCCATCCCGTCCAGCACCCAGATCGCCGGCTGCCGCAGCACCGTCGCGAGCAGGTCCAGGTCGATCGGCGGGCCGATCACCGCGGCCGAGCGCAGCAGCGGCGCCACCTCGCCGAGCCCGTCACATTGCCTCGCGATCGCCTCCACGAGCGAGCGAGGAAGCTGTTCCGGACCGGCGCCAGCCAGCTCCAGCAGGAACAACGGGTTGCCCTTCGAGCGGACGAGCAGCGCGTCCGCCCGGTCCTCCCCCACCAACTCGGCGGCGGCTGGCCTGTCCAGGGGACCGATCTCGACAATGTCGGTGACCGGCAGCGGCTCACCCTCTCCGAGGCGGACCGCAGCGACGACAACCAGCGGCAAGGCGCCGCGCCGGAGGTGCTCCAGCCAGGCCGCGAAGGCCGGCCCGGCGAGATGGGCGTCGTCAACGGTCAGGATCACCGGACCGGTCGTGGTCAACCGGCCGAAGACCGCGTCCAGGGCGCGGTAGAGCAGGGTCGGCCCCGCCCAGGCCTCCGAGCCCAGCAGCGCACTCTCAGCGGTCGGCCCGGGCGGGGCCAGGCCGAGCAGCGGCCCCAACAGCTCGGCCTCCGGGCCTAGCGCGGCCTCGGCGTCGTCTCGGTTGAGCGGTTGCAGGTAGGCGCCGAGCGCGGCGAAAAGCGCGTCCAGCGGCACCGAGCGGTCGAGCGGGCCGCAGGCACCGGCCAGGACCGTGTCGCCGGCCTTCCGCCTCGCGGCGGACCACGCCGTCAGAACCGCGGTCTTGCCGATCCCCGCCTCACCAACGACGGCCGCGAGCCTGACCTCTCCGGCGGCAGCCCTGGCAACCAGGCCATCGAGGTGGGCCAGCTGGTCCCTCCGCCCGACAAGGCCGGTCTCGGTGTGCGCGGGGGCCGCCATCGGCGCCGCGTCGTCGCGGAGCACCCGGGTGTGCAACTCGCTGGTCTCGGCAGCGGGATCCGCGCCGAGCTCGGTAGCGAGCCGGCTCGCCAGGTCGGCGTACGCCGCCAGCGCGATGCCCGGCCGACCACCCGTCACGTTGGCCCGCATAAGCAGCCGGACGGCGTCCTCGTCGTACGGGTCGCGCCGGAGGTCGGCCTCGCACAGGTCGGCAGCTTCCAGCCAGCTGCCCGCATCGAGCAGCGACGCCGCAGCGAGTCGTCGAGCTCTCCTGATCCGGGCCCGCAGGTCGGCCACCTCCTCGAGCACCCAGGCCGGGTCGTCGTCCTGCTCGGTCAGCTCGGAGCGGAGCAGGGAGAGCGCCAGCCGAGCGGCCGAGGCGGCACCCGAGGTGTTGCCAGTGTCGCGTCGGCGCTCGATCTCGGCAGTGATCGTCTCGAGCTCGGCGGCGTCCAGCCAGTCGTAGTTCAGCCGGTAGCCGGGCTCGACGTGCTCGATCCGGTCCCGCCCCAACACGGCGCGCAGGCGGCTGACCAGCACCGCCACCTGGTCCGCGGGGCCGGCCGGAGGGGCGTCGCCCCACAGCGCCTCCACGAGATCGCGCGTGGCGACCACACGCCCGCGGGCAAGGGCCAGCAGCCGGACGAGAGATCGGGCCTTGCGGCTCCCGACGGCGCGCGGTTCGAGGCCTTCGACGTCCAGCCCACCCAGGACGCGTACCGACAGCCGGTCCACCCATCGAGGCTACTCGTGTCGTGACTGCAAGGACGCTGCAACCCGCAACCGCGACCGTGGTGCCATCGGCCCGGAGCGGGCCACCGACAACAGGAGATCATGATGAGCGCTCAGGCAGAGCAGAAGAACTTCGGAACGGCCGACGAGACGCGCTCCTTCGAGCACGGTCGGGTGGACCTGCTGAACATCGCCGGCAGCGAGATCGGCCGGCTCACGCTCGAGCCCGGCTGGAAGTGGTCCGACCACGTCAAGCCGATGGCCGGGACCGACCTGTGCGAGGCGCCGCACTTCCAGTACCACGTTGCCGGCGTCCTGCACGTGGTGATGGCCGATGGGACCGAGTTCGACGCGCGCCCCGGCGACGTCACCGCTCTCCCCCACGGTCACGACGCCTGGGTCGTCGGCGACGAGCCGGCCGTGGTCGTGGACTGGTGGGGCGCCTCGGACTACGCCAAGGGCTGATCGCCCAAGTTCCGCATCGCCACCGTGGCCAGCACCAGCTCGCCGGCCTCGTCCGACGCGTCGAGGTCGGCGATGGCCTCGATCACCCAATCGCGGTTACCGTCAGGGTCGGCGATGGTCTGGGTGATCCGCCAGAGCCGGGCGGACTCCTCGTCCTCGACACCCGCCGGGATGCCGATCGCCGGCTCCACCCGGAGCAGGTCCGGGCCACGCGCGTCCGCGTCCGCGAGTACGTCGTCGTGCTCGGCGAAGTACTCCTCGATGGCGGCATCCCAGGCGGACCTGGTCATCACCACCGCGCGCGGCGGGTCGGTGCGGTCGGCAGCAGCCCTCTCCAACGCCATGAGGCCGTCCAGGTCGTCGCGGGCGACGAGGTCGACCCGGCGCCACATGGCGTTGCGCACCATCACCCGGAACGGCCGCTCCTGCTTCGAGATCGGGCGCGGCGAGGCGGGAGGTTCGTGCTCGGTGACGGACCGGGCCGCGTGGTCGGGGTCGCTCAGCGCCTCCCACTCGTCGAGCAGCGAGGAGTCGGTCTGCCGGATCGTCTCGCCCAGCCACTCCTCGAGGTCGGCCAGCTCGCCCGCGTGGAACTCCTCGGGAACGGTCTGCCGCAGCGTGCGGTACGCGTCGGTCAGGTAGCGCAGGACCAGCCCCTCGGAGCGGGCCAGCTGGTAGCGCCCGACGAAGTCGGTGAAGCTCATCCCGTTCGCATACATCTCGCGCACGATCGCCTTCGGCCCCAGCGCGTCCTCGGCCAGCCACGGGTGCCGCTCCCGGTAGATCTCGTACGTCGCCTCCAGCAGCTCGGCGAGCGGCTGCGGCCAGGTCACGTCGTCGAGCAGCCGCATCCGCTCGTCGTACTCCATCCCGTCGGCCTTCATCTCGGCGATCGCGGCGTCGCGGGCCACCCGCTGCTGCGCGAACAGCACCTGCCGGGGCCCCTCCAGGACCGCCTCGATGACCGAGACGACGTCGAGGGCATGCTCCTCCGAGTCCGGGTCGAGCACTTCGAGCGCGGCCAGCGCGAAGTGCGCGAGCGGCTGGTTGAGTGCGAAGTCTTCGGGCAGCTCGACGGTGAGCACGTAGCGCCGGTCGAACTCGTCGGGTTCCTCCAGCCGCTGCAGTACGCCGGAGTGCACCAGGCTGCGGGCGAGCCGCAACGCCCGGCGGCTGAGCCGGAGCTGGCTGCGGCGCTCCTCATGGTTGTCCTGCAGCAGCCGGCGCATGACCGGGAACGCGTCCTCCTCCCGGGTGATCACGTTGATCAGGGTCGAGTTGTCGACCCGCATCCGCGATACCAGCTTCTCGGGGGTCCCGGCGACCAGCTTGTCGAAGGTCTCCTCGGTCCACACGACGGTGCCTTCGGGCGGCTTCCTCAGCTGCGGCTTGCTCTTCTTCTTCGCCCTCTTCTCGGGGCTCAGTGCCGCGTTCTTGGCCTCGGACTTGGCCCTGGCCCGCTCGTTCTCGATGACGTGTTCGGGCGCCTGCACCACCACGTAGCCGGCGGTGTCGAAGCCGGCTCGGCCGGCTCGACCGGCAATCTGCATGAACTCGCGGGTCTTCAGGATCCGCTGCCGGCTGCCGTCGTACTTGGCCAGGCCAGTGAACAGAACCGTCCGGATCGGCACGTTGATGCCGACGCCGAGGGTGTCGGTCCCGCAGATCACCGTCAGCAAGCCGGCCTGGGCGAGCTGTTCGACGAGCCGCCGGTAGCGCGGCAGCATCCCGGCGTGATGGACGCCGATCCCCCGCCGGAGCAGCTTCGAGAGCGTCTTGCCGAACCCGGCGCCGAACCGGAACCCGGCCAGCCGCTCGTTGAGCTGCTCGCTGCCGGCCGCGATGCCTCGGGCGTTGAGCAGGCTGGTGGCGTGCTCCACGGCGTTGGCCTGGGTGAAGTGCACGACATAGACCGGGGCCTGATGGGTGGTGACCAGCTCCTCCAGCGTCTCCGCGAGGTGCGTGAGTGCCCAGGTGAAGGTGAGCGGCACCGGTCGCTCGGCGTCGGCGATGACCGAGGTCTCGCGGCCGTTGCGCCGGGAGAGATCGACCGCGATCTCGCTGATGTCCCCGAGCGTTGCCGACATCAGCACGAACTGTGCCTGCGGCAGCTCGATCAGCGGGACCTGCCAGGCCCAGCCCCGGTCCGGCTCGGCGTAGAAGTGGAACTCGTCCATCACCACCAGCCCCACATCGGCCTGCGCCCCCTCGCGCAGTGCGATGTTGGCGAGTACCTCGGCGGTGCAGCAGATCACCGGAGCATCAGCGTTGACCGAGGCGTCACCGGTGAGCATGCCGACCCGGTCCGCACCGAGCGCGTCGCACAGCTCGAAGAACTTCTCGCTCACCAGCGCCTTGATCGGCGCGGTGTAGAACGACACCCGGTCGTCGGCCAGGGCCGCGTGGTGGGCGCCGAGCGCGACCAACGACTTGCCGGACCCGGTGGGCGTAGCCAGCACCACGTTGTTGCCCGAGAGGATCTCGATGATCGCCTCGTCCTGGTGCGGGTACAGCTCCAGGCCGCGACCGGCCGCCCACGACGTGATCTCGTCGTAGACCGCATCGACATCGGTCATTCGCGAGCCCTCGGGTGGGCGGTGGCGAACACCTCGCGCAGGTTCTCGACGGTGACCAGCGTGTAGACCTGCGTCGTGGTCACCGATGCGTGCCCGAGCAGCTCCTGGACGACCCGCACGTCGGCACCGCCGTCCAGGAGATGCGTCGCGAACGAGTGCCGCAGCGTGTGCGGCGAGACGTCGCGGGTCACGCCCGCCCGATCGGCGGCCTTGACCAGGACCGTCCAGGCCGACTGCCGGGACAGCCGTCCTCCCTGGGCGTTGAGGAACAGCGCCGGCCCGCTCTTGCCGGACGACGCGAGCTCCGGGCGGCCGCGCACGAGGTACGACGAGACCGCGTCGCGTGCGTACGAGCCGATCGGCACCAGGCGCTCCTTGCCGCCCTTTCCGCGCAGCAGCACGGTGCCATCGGTGTCGTCGAGGTCGTCGACGTCCAGCCCGACGGCCTCGGAGATCCGGGCACCCGTCCCGTAGAGCAGCTCGAGCAGCGCCCGGTCCCTCAGAGAGAGCGTGGTGCCGGGAGCGCCGGCCGCCTCGAGGATCGCTTCGACGTCCGAGAGCGGCAGTGCCTTGGGCAGTCGCTTGGCGGGCGTGGGCGGCTTCACGCCGCTCGCGGGGTCCAGCTCGGCCAGCCCGTCGGCCACCGCGAACCTGTGGAAGCCGCGCACGGCGACCACGGTGCGCGCGGCCGACGTGGAGCTCAGCGGCGGATGGTCGGGGTCGCCCTCGCGCAGCCGCATCAGGAAGCCCGAGACCGAGGACTCGCTGATCGAGGCGAGGTCGTCGATCCCGGCTCCGTCCAGGTACTGCAAGTAGCGGCGCAGGTCGCGCCGGTACGACGAGAGCGTGTTGGCCGCCAGGCCCTTCTCAACCGACAGGTGGTCGAGGTAGGTGCGGACCGCCCGGTCCAGGTCGTTCAGGCGAGTGCCTCCTCCAGCGCGACGGCCTGGATGCCGACCGCCTCGCCGACCGGGGAGTTGGTGAGCTTGCCGGCGTGGGTGTTGAGGCCGAGCGCCAGGCTGTGGTCGTCGCGGCAGGCCTGCTGCCAGCCCTTGTCGGCCAGCGCGACCGTGTAGGGCAGGGTCGCGTTCGTCAGTGCGTACGTCGAGGTGTTCGGCACCGCACCGGGCATGTTCGCCACGCAGTAGAAGATCGAGTTGTGGACCGGGTACGTCGGTTCCGCGTGCGTCGTCGGGTGGGTGTCCTCGAAGCAGCCGCCCTGATCGACCGCGATGTCGACGAGCACCGAGCCCGGCTTCATCTGCGCCACCAGGTCGTTGCTGACCAGCTTCGGTGCCTTCGCTCCCGGGATCAGCACCGCGCCGATCACCATGTCGGCCGCCATCACCTGCTCCTGGATCGCCAGCTTCGACGAGGCGAGGCCGTGCACCCGGTTGTCATAACGCCAGAACGACATCCGCAGCTTGTCCAGGTCGGTGTCCAGCAGCGTCACATCGGCGCCCATCCCGAGCGCGATGTTGGCCGCGTTCTGCCCGGAGACACCGGCACCGATGATCACGATCTTGGCGTTGGCCACGCCGCCGACCCCACCCATCAGCACGCCTCGGCCGCCCTCGGCCTTCATCAGCGAGTGCGCACCGACCTGAGGCGCCAGGCAGCCGGCGACCTCCGACATCGGGTACAGCAGCGGCAGTCCCCCGGACGGCAGCTGCACGGTCTCGTACGCGATCGCGGTGACCTTGCGCTTCAACAGCTCCTCGGTCAGCGGCTGGTCCGCGGCCAGGTGCAGGTAGGTGAACAGCGTCAGCCCCTCCCGCATCCGGTGGTACTCCTCGGCGATCGGCTCCTTGACCTTGAGCACCGTTTCCGCAGAGCCCCACACCTCGTCCGCCGAGTCCAGGATCGTGGCCCCCGCGGCGACGTACTCCTCATCGCTGATCGACGAGCCCACTCCAGCGCTCCGCTCGATCACGACCTCATGCCCGTGAGCCGTCAGCTCGTGCACGCCGATCGGCGTGATCGCCACCCGGTACTCGTGGTTCTTGACTTCCTTCGGAACCCCGACCTTCACGCGTTCTCTCCCTCCCGCGACCCCCGCCACACCGTCGTGACGCGCCGCCCGCGACCCTACTCCCGCGCGGCTGTTCCAGGCGCGAGGCCCCGGACCTGCGCGGCCATGACGGCGAGCGCCACGGGGGCGTCCTGGACGGCGCCGGACAGCACCGCGTCGAGCAGCTCGGCGTACGGCACCCGGAACAGCTGCATGTCCGCCTCCTCGTGGGCCAGCACGAAGTCGCCGCGGCCCACGTCGCTCAGGTCGCGCGCCAGGAAGTAGTGGATGACCTCGGCGGAGTAGCCGGGCGAGGAGTACGCCGACAGCAGGTGCGTCCACTCCCCTGCCTCCAGACCGGCCTCCTCGCGAAGCTCGCGCCTGCCCGACCTCGAGGGGTTCCTCGTCGGTGTCGATCACGCCGGCGGGCAGCTCGATGAACCGCCGGCGCGCGGCGTGCCGGTACTGCGACAGGCAGACGGCTCGGTCCTCGTCGTCGATCGCCAGCACCACGACCGCCCCCGGGTGCTCGAGGATGATCCGCTCGAACGTCTCGCCGTCCGGCTCGTCGGGATGCCGGATCCGGTCCGACCGGAGCGCGACGACCCAGTCGCCGCGGTAGATGTCCTTCGACTCCGTGACCGGCCACTCCTCCGGCCGGTCCGTCAGCTCGTCGGTCACTCTTCGTCTGCTGAGGGCTCGCGGCGCAGCCCGGTCTCGTCGATCGGGAACCGCAGCTCCTTCTGCCGGTCGAGCGCGGCGCCGATCAGCCCCTTGAACAGTGGGTGCGGTCGGGTCGGCCGGGAGCGGAGCTCGGGGTGGGCCTGGGTCGCCACGTAGTAGGGGTGCACGTCGCGAGGCAGCTCGACGAACTCCACGAGACCGAGGTCGGGGTTGGTGCCGGAGAAGACCAGGCCGGCGCGCAACAGCTGCTCGCGGTAGGAGTTGTTGACCTCGTAGCGGTGCCGGTGCCGCTCCTGGATGCTGGCCTCGCCGTAGGCCTCGCTGACGATCGAGCCCGCCGCCAGGTCGGCCGGGTAGAGGCCCAACCGCATGGTGCCGCCCAGGTCACCCTCTCCCTCGACGTAGTCCTTCTGCTCCTCCATGGTCGCGATGACCGGCTCGGTGCAGTCGGGGTTGAACTCGGTCGAGTCCGCCTTCTCCAGTCCGGCGACCGAGCGGGCGTACTCGATCACCATGCACTGGAGACCGAGGCACAGCCCGAGCGTCGGGATGCCATGGCTGCGCGCGTAGGTCAGCGCGCCGACCTTGCCCTCGATGCCGCGAACCCCGAACCCGCCGGGGATGCACACCGCGTCGACGTCGCTGAGGTGCTTGGCCGCCCCCGCGGGGTCCTCGCACTCGTCGGAGGGCACCCAGCGCAGGTCCACCCGCGCGTCGTGGGCGAATCCTCCGGCCCGCAGCGCTTCGGCGACCGAGAGGTAGGCGTCGTGCAGGTCGACGTACTTGCCGACCAGGGCGACGGTGACCTCCTCAGCGGGGTGGTGCACGCGACGCAGCAGCTCGTCCCAGTCGGTCCAGTCGACGTCGCGGAACGGCAGGTCGAGGCGGCGGACGACGTAAGCGTCGAGACCCTCGCGGTGCAGCACCTTGGGGATGTCGTAGATCGACGGCGCGTCGGCCGCGCACACCACGGCCTCCTGGTCGACGTCGCACATCAGAGAGATCTTGCGCTTGATGGAGTCGGGGAGCTCCCGGTCGGCCCGGCAGACCACGGCGTCGGGCTGGATGCCGACCTGACGCAGGGCGGCGACCGAGTGCTGGGTGGGCTTGGTCTTCAGCTCGCCCGATGGGCCGATGAACGGCACCAGCGACACGTGCAGGAAGAAGCAGTTGTCCCGGCCGATGTCGTGGCGGACCTGCCGAGCCGCCTCCAGGAACGGCAGGGACTCGATGTCGCCGACGGTCCCGCCCACCTCGGTGATCACGACGTCGACCTCGTCGTCACCCTTGCCGGTGCCCATCTGGATGATCCGGTCCTTGATCTCGTTGGTGATGTGCGGGATCACCTGGACCGTGTCGCCGAGGTACTCGCCCTTCCGCTCCTTGGCGATCACCGTGGAGTAGACCTGACCGGTCGTGACGTTGGCGAACGCCTTGAGGTCGGTGTCGAGGAACCGCTCGTAGTGCCCGACGTCGAGGTCGGTCTCGGCGCCGTCGTTGGTGACGAACACCTCGCCGTGCTGGAACGGGTTCATCGTGCCCGGGTCGACGTTGAGGTAGGGGTCCAGCTTCTGCATGGTCACCCGCAGCCCGCGGGAACGCAGCAACCGGCCGAGGCTCGAGGCGGTGAGCCCCTTGCCGAGAGAGGAGGCGACGCCCCCGGTAACGAACACGTGTTTGGTGGGCGCCTTCACGGAACTCCACCCTATCCCAGGCAACCGACGCTACGTGCCGTGACGCGCAGACTGGGCGACTTCGAGCAGCTCGCGGGCGTGGGCGAGTGCGGTATCGGAGTCGGCGAGGCCGGCGAGCATCCGGCTCAGCTCGCTCTCACGGCCCTCGTCGTCGAGCGTGGTGAGGCCCGAGCTGGTCACCGAGCCGTCGCTGGCCTTCTCGACCAGCACGTGTCGGTCGGCGTACGCCGCCACCTGCGGCAGGTGGGTGACGACCAGCACCTGCGCGGTCCGGGCCAGCATGGCCAGCCGCCGGCCGACCTCGACCGCGGCGGCACCGCCGACCCCCGCATCGACCTCGTCGAACACGAACGTCGGCACCGGGCTGGTGCCGGCCAACGACACCTCGAGCGCCAGCATCACCCTCGACAGCTCGCCGCCCGAGGCGCCCTTGTGCAGGGGCCGGAGCTCGGAGCCGGTGTTGGCGGCCAGCAGGAACGTGACCTCGTCGGCACCGGACGGCCCGGGGTCGGTCGGCGTCACCGCGATCTCCACGCGCGCGTCGGGCATCGCGAGCAGCGCAAGCTCCCCCGTGACCTCCGCTGACAGCCGGCCGGCGGCCTCGGTGCGGGCATCGGTGAGCGCGGCGGCCGCCTCGGTCAGCTCGGCACGCAGCCCGGTCTGCTCGGCGGTGAGCTGCTCGATGTGCTCGTCGGTGGAGTCCAGGTCCACGCAGCCGCGTCGACGACTGCTCGGCCCAGGCCAGCACTTCGTCGATGCTCTCGCCGTACTTCCGGGTCAGCGCGGTCAGCGCCGCCCGACGCTCCGAGACGGCCGCCAGGCGGTTGGGGTCGGTGTCGATGCGGGTCGCGTACGACGCCACGTCGGCTGCGACGTCGGACAGCAGGTAGGCCACCTCGGCGAGTCGGTCGGCCAGCTCGCCCGCCGCTGGGTCGTGCTCACGCACGGCCTCGAGCTGCGTCCGGGCGGCACCCACCGCGGCCAGCGCGTCCGGTGCGCTCTCCTCGCTCGACAGCGACTCGCGAGCCTGCTCGGCAGCCGCACGAAGGGTGTCGGCGAACCCCAACCGGGCCTCCTCGGCGGCCAGTGCGCCGTCCTCGCCCCCCTCCGGCGCCACCGCCTCGATCTCGCCGAGGCCGAAGCGCAGCAGGTCGGCCTCACGGGCGCGTTCGCGAGCGGAGGCCACGACCTCGGCGAGCTCGGCCTCGAGGGCGGTCAGCCGGGTGTAGAGGTCGCGGTAGTGCGCGGCGAGTGCGAGCAGGTCGGCGCCGGCGAAGCGGTCGAGGGCATCGCGCTGCGCGCGCGGCTGGAGCAACCGGTGCTGGTCGGACTGTCCGTGCACCGCCACCAGAGGCTCGGCCACGTGCGCCAGCGCGGACACCGGCACCGAGGCACCCCCCACGAACGCTCTCGACCGACCCTCGGCCGTCAGGTTGCGGGCCAACACGACCCGGTCGTCCTCGACCTCGCCCCCGGCCGCGTCCACCTCCGCGGCGAACGCGTCCCAGAACCCGGCCTCGTTGGCACCGGCCGCGACGACGCCTTCGATCCGCGCCTGGCGGGCACCGCTGCGGACCGCGCCGCTGTCGGCACGACCACCGAGGAGCAGCCCCAGGGCGGTGACGACCATGGTCTTGCCGGCTCCGGTCTCACCGGTGATGACAGTCAGCCCGGGTCCGAGCTCGAGGGTCGAGGAGTCGATGACGCCAAGGGAGCCGATCCGGATCTCCTCGATCATCGACCCGCCTCGCGACGTCGCTCGGCGGCGCCACGCCAGCCCTCGACGGGGAGCCCGAACTTGGCGACCAGCCGGTCGGTGAAGGGAGCCTGCTGCAGTCGCACCAGGCGCACCGGGTGCTCGCCACGGCGAACCTCGATCCTGGCGCCTGGCGGCAGCTCGACGGTGCGTCGCCCGTCGGCCCAGAGCACCCCAGAGCCCTGGGTGCGGGCCAACACCTCGATCGCGAGCACCGAGGTTGGAGCGACCACCATCGGTCGGGCGAACAGGGCGTGCGCGCTGATCGGGACGATGCACAGGGCCTCGACCTCGGGCCACACGATGGGGCCACCGGCCGAGAAGTTGTAGGCGGTGGAGCCGGTCGGGGTCGCGCACACGACGCCGTCGCACCCCCAGCGGGACAGCGGTCGACCGTCGATCTCGACGATCACCTCGAGCATCCGCTCGCGAGCGGCCTTCTCGACGCTCACCTCGTTGACCGCGAACGTGCTAGCCACCACCTCGCCGTCACGGTAGACGTCCACATCGATGGTGAGCCGGTCCTCCGCGGTGTAGCGGCGGTGCACAACGGCGTCGATCGTGGACTCCAGGTCTTCGTGCTCGGCCTCGGCCAGGAAGCCCACGTGCCCCAGGTTGACGCCGAGGACCGGGGTCAACCGAGCGTGCGTGACCTCGGCGGCGCGCAGGATGCTCCCGTCACCGCCCAGCACCACCGTCAGCTCGCACTCGTGGCTGGCGTCCGTCTCGGAGTCGGTGAGCTCGACCGCGGGGTCGTACGAGTCCGGGTCGATCCCCAGCTGAGCCGCCTCGCTCGTCAGGAGCCGGACGATGATCCCGTGCCCGGTCAGCTTCTCAACGAGGGTGCGGGCCACCTCCAGGGCGTCGTCGCGCCCGGTGTGGGCGAGCACGAGCACCCGGCGCGGGAGCTCCTCGGGGCCGGACTCAGTCACGGGTCAACCTTCTCACCTGGCACCCCCCGGTCGGTGGCACCCCGCACAGCCGTCTCGATGTCGGCGGCGGTCACGGTTGCGTCCCCGAGCCGGAGCCAGAGGAAGAACTCGACGTTCCCCGACGGGCCGGGCAGCGGGCTCACGGTCACTCCCCTTGCCCCCCAGCCCCGGTCGGCCGCAGCGGCGGCCACCGCGGACACGGCCTCGGTACGCAGCACCGGGTCCCGCACCACCCCGCCGCGGCCGACGCGGTCCTTGCCGACCTCGAACTGCGGCTTCACCATCAGCGCCAGGTCCCCGTCGGGCTGCGTCACTCCGATCAGCGCGTCCAGCACCAGGGAGAGCGAGATGAAGGACAGGTCACCGACCACCAGGTCGACCGGGCCGCCGATCAGCTCCGGTGTCAGCTCCCGGACGTTCTGCCGGTCGATCACGTGCACGCGGTCGTCGCTCTGCAGGCTCCAGGCCAGCTGCCCGTAGCCCACGTCCACCGCTACGACCTCCGCAGCGTCTCCCCGGAGCAGGACGTCGGTGAAGCCGCCGGTCGACGCGCCGGCATCCAGGCAGCGCCGGCCGGCCACCCGCAGCCCGAGCGGTTCGAACGCGGTCAGCGCACCGGCGAGCTTGTGCCCGCCGCGGGACACGTAGTCCGGCCGGTCCGGGTCCGCCGCCACCACTATCGCCACATCCGTGGTCACCCCGGTCGCCGGCTTGCTGGCCAACCCGCCCGCAACTCGCACCCGCCCCGCCCCGATCAGCTCGCTGGCGTGATCGCGCGACCGGGCCAGGCCGCGGCGGACCAGCTCGGCATCGAGCCGCAGGCGACGCGGCGGCATTCTCGGCCCTACTCGGCGTCGTCCGACTGCGAGTCGAGGGTGCGGCGCAGCTCGTCGTGCGCGGACTCGAACACCTCCACGTGCTCGTCGACCGGACGGTCTGCGAGGCTCGCGACCGCGTCCACGACGTCATCCACCCGCTCGACGCCGGTGCGAATCGGCTCATCGGCCGGCTGCTCCGCGGCGTCGGCCGGCTCGGTGATCGCCTGCTCCTCGCTCATGCGCCAGAGGCTACCTGTCGTGATCGGGGGTCATCGCGCAGGCACGACCAGCTCGCCGATGTCGACCACCGCACCCGACCGGTCTCGATGGGCCCACGCCGCCGCCGCGACCGCCCGCCACCAGTCGTCGGGCGCACCGGTACCGCTCACCGCCAGTCCGCCCTCCACCACACTCGCCTGCCAGCCGCCGGCCGCGAACCCTCCGTCAGCGGCCGTCGGCGCCTGATGGGCCACCAGCAGTCCGTCCAGCTCCACGGCGAGGTACGTCGGCCGCTCGGGCGGGGTCGCCGCCACCAGCTCGGCCAGCCGGGTCACGCCGGTGAGGACCAGCAGGGAGTCGATTCCGACTGCCGCCGCACCCTCGATGTCCGTGTCCAGGCGGTCCCCCACCATCAGCGGGCGGCGCCCACCCACGCGGCGTACGGTCTCGTCGAGCAACGGCCGGGCCGGTTTGCCGGCGACCACCGGCTGCACGCCCGAGAAAGCCGTCAGGCTCTGCACCTGCATGCCGTGCCCGGGCGCCACTCCGTAGGCCGTCGGGATCGTGTAGTCGGTGTTGCTCGCCACCCACCAGAGACCGTCGCGGATCCGTACCGCGGCCCGCATCACGTCCCGCCACATCACGTCCGGCCCGTAGCCGCTCACCAGCGCCCGCGCCTCCGGGTCGGCGATCCCGACCGGCACCAACCCCACCTCCTGCAGCGCCACCTCGAGTCCGGCTCCGCCGAGCAGGGCGACCCGTGCCCCCGGCCCGAGCCGGTCGACGAGCAGCCGACACGCGGCCTGGGCCGAGGTGACCACGTCCTCCGCTTGCGCCGGCACGCCGAGCGCGGTCAGGTGGGCGGCCACCTTCTCAGGCGGGCGCGATGCGTTGTTGGTGATGAACGCGACACGCATGCCCGCCGTTCGCGCCGATGCAATCCGCTCGGCCGCTCCGGGCACGGCTTCGACGCCGACGTAGACCACCCCGTCGAGGTCAAGCATGGCCAGGTCGTAGACCGTGCACAGCGGTTCCGGGGACGATCTGAGCATGGCCCCACCCTGCCAGGCGACCCTGGAGGCGCCTCGTACGATGCCCGGATGGACTCCAGGGCGGTGGTCACCCCGCCGTACGTCGCCGGGCCGCTCCGGCTGGAGCCCTTTCCCGGACTGATGCTCTCGCCCGGCAGGGTCGGCGACCCCGCATCGTCTCGCGCCTTCGCCAGGCCGTATCGGGACGTGGCCGCCAGGCTGGGTCGCTGGGAGCGACAGGGCCACATCATCAGGGACCGGGAGCCGGCGCTGTATCTGCACGAGTACACAGCGGGCGGTATCACCATCCGAGGCCTGGTCGGTGCGCTGGATGTGTCCCAGCGGGCCGCCAGGCCCGAGGAGCGGGCGATCCTCCCGCACGAGGGCATCTACCCGGGCCAGGCCGACGACCTAGCCGACCGGATGGCTGAGATGCGGCTCAACCCGGCTCCGATCCTGTTGGTGCACCGGGCCACGCCGCGGCTACGTGCGTTGGTGAACAAGGCCATCACCTCCTCACCCGACCACGACTTCACCGACCGAGCGGAACAGCGGCACCGGGTCTGGGCGATCCGCGGGCGGGCCACGCTCGACGTGATCGCCGCCGAGCTGGCACCGAGTCGCGCACTGATCGCGGACGGCCACCACCGGTACGCCGCCTACCTGAGGCTCCAGCAGCGGGAGCCCGGCGGGCTCACCGACCAGGGCCTGGCGATGCTCGTCGACCAGGACGACACTCCGCTCTTCCTGGGGGCCATCCACCGCTTGTTGCTGGGCACCACGATCGACGATGTGCGCACCGCCGCCGAGACCGCTGGCATGGACTACGAGGAGTTCCCTGAGGAGCGGGCGGTCGCCGGGCTCGGGCCGGATCACCTGGTCGTCACCGACAATGAACGGTGGGCGCTGGTCGCACTGACTCCCACTCCGGACCGCGCGGCGGTCGAGCTCCTGCACGACAACCTCGTCCCCGCCCTGCCGCACGGGCCCCGCCGAATCGGCTACCACCACAGCGTCGAGGACACCCTTGCCCAGGTGTCGCCGGACATCGGCGTGGCGGTGCTGATGCCCGCACCCGAGGTCGACCTGGTCCTCCGGATCGCCGGCGACGACCGACTGCTGCCCGAGAAGGCCACCTCCTTCCAGCCCAAGCCCAGCCTCGGGGTGCTCATCCGCTCGCTGCGCGACGGATAAGTCGACCGGCGTCCACGTCGATCTCGAAACGCGACGCTGCACCACCGGCCACCCTGAAGAAGCGCCGACGGACCGCCCCGCTCACCTCGACCACGTCACCTTGACGCCAGCTCACCACGGAGCGCCGAACCCGACCACCCCACACCGCGCACTCGAGCGCATCGACCCCAGGGCGGGCTCCCGCCCGGCTGGGCGCTCTCGGCACCACGACCCGGAACGTCCACAGGACGTCACCGCTGGGGAGCACTCGCTCGTCCGGGCCCGCCGAGATCCGCCCGGCGACCCGCACCTCGTTGACCGCTTCCCAGGTCTCGTTGGCGGACGCCCCGCCTTCTGATGCCACCGTCTGTGCTGACATGGCACATCACCTCCGCCGGCCAATCTGGGCACCCGCGCCGACTCCAGTGGTCCCCCTGCACCGGTCCTGTGGATAACCGACCGGCGAGGACGGCCTGTGGAAGATCTCGGCGGCACGCCACGGCGGTGAATAGCCACCGAAATGCGAAGAGGGCCACCCCCGAAAGGGTGGCCCTCTTGCAATGTTTGTCCGGCGGCGTCCTACTCTCCCACAGCCTCTCGGTTGCAGTACCATTGGCGCTGGCAGGCTTAACTTCCGGGTTCGGGATGGTGCCGGGTGTTTCCCTGTCGCTATGGCCGCCGTAACTTTATGAACCAGCTACCCAGTTGGTGTCGTGGGTGTGGTTGGTCTGGTTGTTTCTTGTGGACGCGAGTTTGTTTTCGCACGTGTGTGTGGTTGTGGTTTTGGTTGAGGGTTTGTGTTGGCAAGCCCTCGGCCTATTAGTACCGGTCGGCTGAACATTGCTGTTGTATACCTCCGGCCTATCAACCCAATAGTCTGTTGGGGGCCTTACCCACTTACGTGGTGGGAAACCTTATCTTGAAACGTGCTTCCCGCTTAGATGCGTTCAGCGGTTATCACTTCCGAACGTAGCTAACCAGCCGTGCCCCTGGCGGGACAACTGGCACACCAGAGGTTCGTCCATCCCGGTCCTCTCGTACTAGGGACAGCTTTTCTCAAGTTTCCTGCGCGCGCGGCGGATAGGGACCGAACTGTCTCACGACGTTCTAAACCCAGCTCGCGTGCCGCTTTAATGGGCGAACAGCCCAACCCTTGGGACCTACTCCGGCCCCAGGATGCGACGAGCCGACATCGAGGTGCCAAACCATCCCGTCGATATGGACTCTTGGGGAAGATCAGCCTGTTATCCCCGGGGTACCTTTTATCCGTTGAGCGACCACGCTTCCACTTGCCGTGGCCGGATCACTAGTTCCGACTTTCGTCCCTGCTCGACATGTCTGTCTCACAGTCAAGCTCCCTTGTGCACTTACACTCGCCACCTGATTGCCAACCAGGCTGAGGGAACCTTTGAGCGCCTCCGTTACATTTTAGGAGGCAACCGCCCCAGTTAAACTACCCATCAGGCACTGTTCCTGATCCAGATCATGGACCTAGGTTAGACATCTAGTACGACCAGAGTGGTATTTCAACGTTGACTCCACCCAAACTGGCGTCTGGGTTTCATAGTCTCCCACCTATCCTACACAAGCCGAACCAAACACCAATACCAAACTATAGTAAAGGTCCCGGGGTCTTTCCGTCCTGCCGCGCGTAACGAGCATCTTTACTCGTAGTGCAATTTCGCCGAGTCCATGGTTGAGACAGCGCCCAAGTCGTTACTCCATTCGTGCAGGTCGGAACTTACCCGACAAGGAATTTCGCTACCTTAGGATGGTTATAGTTACCACCGCCGTTTACTGGGGCTTAAATTCTCCGCTTCACCCCGAAGGGCTAACAGGTCCTCTTAACCTTCCAGCACCGGGCAGGAGTCAGTCCGTATACATCGTCTTACAACTTCGCACGGACCTGTGTTTTTAGTAAACAGTCGCTTGGGCCTGGTCTCTGCGACCCTCTCCGCTTCCCCCAGCTAGTGGGTTCACGGTTCGGGTCCCCCTTCTCCCGAAGTTACGGGGGCATTTTGCCGAGTTCCTTAACCATGGTTCACTCGATCGCCTTGGTATTCTCTACCTGATCACCTGAGTCGGTTTGGGGTACGGGCGGCGCGTTGCTCGCTAGAGGTTTTTCTCGGCAGCATAGGATCACCCACTTCCCCCATACGGGGTCGGCGTCACATCTCAGACTTGCCCCATTGAAGAGGCTGCGGCCCGGATTTACCTAGGCCGCGTCCTACCTGCTTACCCACGCACAACCATCGGCGTGGTTGGGCTACCTTCCTGCGTCACCCCATCGCTTGACTACTACCGGTTCGGATCCCACGCTCCGCTCACCGCTCCTTCCCCGAAGGGTCGGTGACGGCGAGTTTCGGGTGGTTAGCATCACCGGGCTCGTCATGGGCGCAACTTTGCCGGTACGGGAATATCAACCCGTTGTCCATCGACTACGCCTGTCGGCCTCGCCTTAGGTCCCGACTTACCCAGGGCAGATTAGCTTGACCCTGGAACCCTTGATCATTCGGCGCACAGGTTTCTCACCTGTGATTCGCTACTCATGCCTGCATTCTCACTCGTGCCACATCCACAGCTGGGTCACCCCGCTGCTTCACCCGTGGCACGACGCTCCCCTACCCATCCACACACCTGAACCAACCCCACAAAGGGGGCGGCTTGGATAAAATGTGAATGCCATAGCTTCGGCGGATGACTTGAGCCCCGCTACATTGTCGGCGCGGAATCACTTGACCAGTGAGCTATTACGCACTCTTTCAAGGGTGGCTGCTTCCAAGCCAACCTCCTGGTTGTCAGTGCGACTCCACATCCTTTTCCACTTAGTCACCACTTAGGGGCCTTAGCTGATGGTCTGGGCTGTTTCCCTCTCGACTACGAAGCTTATCCCCCGCAGTCTCACTGCTGCGCTCTCACTTACCGGCATTCGGAGTTTGGCTAACGTCAGTAACCTGGTCGGGCCCATCGGCTATCCAGTGCTCTACCTCCGGCAAGAAACACACAACGCTGCACCTAAATGCATTTCGGGGAGAACCAGCTATCACGGAGTTTGATTGGCCTTTCACCCCTATCCACAGGTCATCCCCTCAGTTTTCAACCTAAGTGGGTTCGGTCCTCCACGCGGTCTTACCCGCGCTTCAACCTGCCCATGGATAGATCACTCCGCTTCGGGTCTTGATCGTGCTACTCAAACGCCCTATTAGGACTCGCTTTCGCTACGGCTTCCCCACACGGGTTAACCTCGCAACACAACGCAAACTCGCAGGCTCATTCTTCAAAAGGCACGCCATCACCCACCACCCCACAAGGAGGCCCAGGCTCTGACGGATTGTAGGCACACGGTTTCAGGTACTATTTCACTCCCCGCCAGGGGTACTTTTCACCTTTCCCTCACGGTACTAGTCCGCTATCGGTCATCAAGAAGTATTTAGGCTTAACGGGTGGTCCCGCCAGATTCACACGCCATTTCAGGAGTGGCGTGTTACTTGGGATACCGTCCAACAGGTCTGTACTTACATCTACGGGGCTATCACCCTCTACGGCGCCACTTTCCAATGGACTTCAACTTCACACAAACTTTCTTACTGTCTCCGAAGCCGGCAGACTCCGACGGACGATCCCACAACCCCCCACACACAACCCCTGCCGGGTATCACATGCATGAGGTTTAGCCTCCTCCGATTTCGCTCGCCACTACTCTCGGAATCACAATTGTTTTCTCTTCCTATGGGTACTGAGATGTTTCACTTCCCCACGTTCCCTCCACACACCCTATTTCATTCAGGTGCAGGTAACCGCACATGACTGCGGCTGGGTTCCCCCATTCGGACACCCCCGGATCACAGCTCGGTTGCCAACTCCCCAGGGCTTATCGCAGGCTCCAACGTCCTTCATCGGCTCTTGATGCCAAGGCATCCACCATGTGCCCTTCATAGCTTGCCAAACACAAACACTCAACAAAAACAACAAAGACACACACTACAAAAACAACACCCACACAAAACAACCCAGCACATCCACAGACAAAAACGTCCAGGACGAACCAGGAACTGTGCGGGCGATGCTCGCGTCCACTATCCAGAAACCAAACAACAAGAAACCAACCAGCCACCACAAAACAGGTGAGCTATGCGGGGTCTGATGCTTCAGACACCCAACAGTGTGCTTGAGAACCAACCCGAACCAATGCCAGCCACCGTTCCACACACCACCGAACAAACCCGAAGGCAAGCTCACTGACGTAGTACTAAGCGTCCAACACAACCCAGGACGATCGTTCGTCGACGGCTCCACTATCCGAACACCACCAACAACCCCACCGAACACTCGCCGGTGGCAGCCTCCCCTGAACGGGGTGGGTGTGTGCTCCTTAGAAAGGAGGTGATCCAGCCGCACCTTCCGGTACGGCTACCTTGTTACGACTTCGTCCCAATCGCCAGCCCCACCTTCGACCACTCCCTCCACAAGGGTTGGGCCGTGGGCTTCGGGTGTTGCCGACTTTCGTGACGTGACGGGCGGTGTGTACAAGGCCCGGGAACGTATTCACCGCAGCGTTGCTGATCTGCGATTACTAGCGACTCCGACTTCATGGGGTCGAGTTGCAGACCCCAATCCGAACTGAGACCGGCTTTTTGGGATTCGCTCCCCCTCACGGGATCGCAGCCCTTTGTACCGGCCATTGTAGCATGCGTGAAGCCCTGGACATAAGGGGCATGATGACTTGACGTCATCCCCACCTTCCTCCGAGTTGACCCCGGCAGTCTCCCATGAGTCCCCAGCCACCCGAAGGCGCTGCTGGCAACATGGAACGAGGGTTGCGCTCGTTGCGGGACTTAACCCAACATCTCACGACACGAGCTGACGACAGCCATGCACCACCTGTACACCAGTATCAAAGAGACCACTATCTCTAGCGGCTTCCGGCGTATGTCAAACCCAGGTAAGGTTCTTCGCGTTGCATCGAATTAATCCGCATGCTCCGCCGCTTGTGCGGGCCCCCGTCAATTCCTTTGAGTTTTAGCCTTGCGGCCGTACTCCCCAGGCGGGGCGCTTAATGCGTTAGCTGCGGCACGGAACCCATGGAATAGGCCCCACACCTAGCGCCCAACGTTTACGGTGTGGACTACCAGGGTATCTAATCCTGTTCGCTCCCCACACTTTCGCTCCTCAGCGTCAGGTAATGCCCAGAGAACCGCCTTCGCCACCGGTGTTCCTCCTGATATCTGCGCATTTCACCGCTACACCAGGAATTCCGTTCTCCCCTGCATACCTCTAGTCTGCCCGTATCGAAAGCCAGCACTGAGTTAAGCCCAGTGTTTTCACTCCCGACGCGACAAACCGCCTACGAGCCCTTTACGCCCAATAATTCCGGACAACGCTCGCACCCTACGTATTACCGCGGCTGCTGGCACGTAGTTGGCCGGTGCTTCTTCCCCACCTACCGTCACCACACACACTGTGCGGCTTCGTCAATGGTGAAAGAGGTTTACAACCCGAAGGCCGTCATCCCTCACGCGGCGTTGCTGGATCAGGCTTCCGCCCATTGTCCAATATTCCCCACTGCTGCCTCCCGTAGGAGTCTGGGCCGTGTCTCAGTCCCAGTGTGACCGGTCACCCTCTCAGGCCGGCTACCCGTCGAAGCCTTGGTAGGCCATTACCCCACCAACAAGCTGATAGGCCGCGAGCACATCCCCCACCCACAAAAGTTTCCACCAACACCCCATGCGGAGGCCGGTCGTATCCGGTATTAGACCCCGTTTCCGAAGCTTATCCCAGAGTGAAGGGCAGATTACTCACGTGTTACTCACCCGTTCGCCGCTCGTGTACCCCCGAAGGAGCCTTACCGCTCGACTTGCATGTGTTAAGCACGCCGCCAGCGTTCGTCCTGAGCCAGGATCAAACTCTCCATAGAAAACTTGAAACCCAGCAAACAACAAACCCCGACTATTAGCCAGAATCATATGAATTGCCGAAAAACAAACCCCAACCAACCAAAACAACTGATCAGGGCATACAAACTAATCCGTCGACTATCAAACACACTGTTGAGTTCTCAAACATCAGACGCGCTTGCGCCGGGCCTCACGGACCGGTCGCAGGGCAACCTACAGAAACTTACCGGGTTGGCCTGCCCTCGTCAACTTGGATCGACGCTCTCAGACCGCCCGTGTCAGGCGTGCGAAACCCCCTCCGATTCGGCCTTCCAGCCGAGGTTGTGGGGGCCGCTCACCGCGACGTCGGAACGTTAGCAGGGCCCTGCCGTCGACTCCCAATCGGGGTCTCCACCCTGAGGGTTGGGCGGGGCCTCTCGGTGAGACACCTTCAAGACAGCAACCGGAGAGACCGGCGGCGCGCACAGCGCACAGCAAATACTCCAAGGCGAACGGCACCAACGTCGGCATGTGGCGTGGGGTCTGCTGAACGTCGCGATCAAGGCAGGCTCGCTGAGCGTGCGCGAGCTCAGCGATACTCCCCTGCTCCGCGACATCGTGCAGCAAGGAGTCTGCGAGTTCGCGGAGGCGTGGGAACAGCTCACCCCCGAACAGCGGCGAGGAGAGATGCAGGTCGGCCGGCGGCAGGGCGAGAAGACCCACACCGACTGATCGGCTCAGGCCAGCCGGTGCCGACGGTACGGCGACACCGTCGGATCCCCCGCGATCCAGAACCGCCAGGGTCGGTCCGGCGCGCCGCGCAGCCCGACCCGTGGACCCGTCACCACCTCGGCGGGAGGTGGGCCCACCTCGAGCGTGATCGGACCGGCGCAGAGGTCGATGCCATTGTCGGTCAGCTCGATCCCCAGCGCCTTGCACAGCCGCGCAGGACCGCGCGCGAGATCGCGGTCGGGAGCTCCGCCGCGGCGCTCCCGCGCAGTCTCCGACCCGGCGATCACCTCCCCCGCCCGGAGCAGCACCGCGCTGGGGCTGTCCACGGGTCCGACCGTGACGTTGGAGCACACGTGCATGCCGTAGGTGAAGTAGCAGTACAGGTGGCCGGGCGGCCCGAACATCACCGCGTTGCGGCGGGTCATGCCGCGGTAGGCGTGCGAGCCCGGGTCGTCGGGGCCGGCGTACGCCTCCACCTCGCTGATGCGTACGGCGACGTCGCCATGCCGCAGTACCGCGTTCAGCAGCCGGGGCGCGACCTCGAGGACCGGCCCGGTCAGCAGCTCACGCAGGTCGGGCGACGCGCTCACGGTGCCTCGCCAAGGTCTCCCGCAGCTCGACCAGCTGAGCCCGTACGGCGTCGGGAGCGGTGCCGCCGCGGCCGTCACGCGCCGCCACCGACCCCTCGACCGTGAGCACGGCGCGGACGTCCGGGGTCAGGCTCGGCGAGATCGCGGCGAACTGCTCGTCGGTGAGCTCGTGCAGGTCCACGCCGAGCTCCTCGCAGCGTTGGACGCAGGCGCCCGCGACCTCGTGCGCCACCCGGAACGGCACTCCCTCCCGGACCAGCCACTCCGCCACGTCGGTCGCCAGCGAGAAGCCCTGCGGCGCCAGCTCGGCCATCCGCGCCGTGTCGAACTCCAGGGACGCGATCATCCCGGTGAACGCCGGCAGCAGCACCTCGAGCGTGTCGACGGAGTCGAAGACGGGCTCCTTGTCCTCCTGCAGGTCGCGGTTGTAGGCCAGCGGCAGTGCCTTCAGCGTGGTCAGCAGCCCGGTCAGGTTGCCGACCAGCCGGCCGGCCTTGCCCCGCGCCAGCTCGGCGATGTCGGGGTTCTTCTTCTGCGGCATGATGCTCGACCCGGTCGACCAGGAGTCGTGCAGCCGGACGAACCCGAACTCGCGGGTCGCCCACAGGATCACCTCCTCGGCGAGCCGGCTGACGTCCACCCCGGTCTGCGCGGCGACGAACGCGAACTCGGCGACGAAGTCACGCGACGCGGTCCCGTCGATGGAGTTCGCGGTCGATCCGGTGAAGCCCAGCTCCCGGGCGACGAGCTCGGGGTCGAGTCCGAGGGTCTGCCCGGCCAGTGCGCCCGAGCCGTACGGCGAGTCCGACTCGACCCGGCCTCGCCAGTCCGCGAGGCGGTCCACGTCGCGCAGCAGCGGCCAGGCGTGGGCGAGCAGGTGGTGCGAGAGCAGCACCGGCTGGGCGTGCTGGAGATGGGTGCGGCCGGGCATGATCGCGCCGAGGTGCTGCTCCGCCTGGCCGGCGATCGCCTCGACGAGGTCGAGCATCAGCCCGCTGACCGTCAGCGAGTGGTCGAGCAGGTACGACCGGAACAGGGTCGCGATCTGGTCGTTGCGCGAGCGCCCGGCGCGCAGCTTGCCGGCGGTCTCCGGACCGATCTCGTCGACCAACATCCGCTCCAGTGCGCCGTGCACGTCCTCGTCTGTTGGGTCGGGCCGCAGCTCGCCGGCGGTGATCCGGCGGTCCAGCTCGTCGAGCCCGCCGTGCATCAGCTTCAGCTCATCTGGGGTCAGCAATCCGGCAGCCGCCAGGGCCTTGGCGTGCGCGTGCGAGCCGGCGATGTCGTACGACGCCAGCCGCCAGTCGAAGTGCGTCGAACGCGACAGCGCCTCGAGCTCCGGGGAGGGCCCGCCCGCGAACCGGCCGCCCCAGAGCTTGCCCTCGTTGGTGGTCCCCTCCGAGCTCACGGCGTACCCCTGATCAGGCGCACGGCGTCGCGCATGATCTCGGTCAGCCGCTCATTGGCGGCAGACCTGTCCGCGTCGAGCGCGTCCGGCGACCACCAGGCCGCGGCGTCGATGCTGGTCCGCTCGATCGGCTCGAGCCCGTCGAACCGCACTGCGGCGGGATCGTGGTCGAGAGCCAGCGCGAAGTACGTCTGGTCCTGCACCAGCCGCCACACGCCCCAGTCGAACTCCGCGTCTTCCCGGGCGATCGGGTCGCTCGAGCTGGGCCGGATGGATGGCGATACCGGTCTCCTCACCCATCTCGCGAACGGCCGCGTCGACCAGGCTCTCCCCTGGGTCGATCGCACCGCCGATGCTGAACCAGTACGGCGCCTTCGGGGCGGCCGGGTCCCAGCCGTGCAGGAGCAGCACCTCGCCCGCCGCGTTCACCGGCAGCACGCGGGCGCACACGCGGTTCCGGACCTGCCGTCCGTTGACAGTCGTCATCAGTCGGTACCGAACTCCATCGCGGCATTGTCCAGCGCATCGTCGCTGATATCGCCCTGGGCCTCCGGGTTGCTCGAGATGACCTCGCCACCCCCGGCCTCGAGAGCGCCGAGCAGGTGTCCGTGCTCCACCAGGACCTGACCCTCGTCGAGCGGCTGGGTCGCGTAGATCTCGAGCTTGGCCCGCGAGTCGGCGATGTCGAGGTTCCGCATGGTGAGCTGCCCGATCCGGTCCGTGGGGCCGAACGCGGCGTCGTCGTTGCGCTCCATCGAGAGCTTGTCGGGGTGATAGGAGAAGTGCTCGCCCTCGGTGCGCAGGATCGTGTAGTCCTCGCCCCGGCGCAGCCGGACGGTGACCTCGCCGGTGACCACGGACGCGATCCAGCGCTGGATCGCCTCGCGCTGCATCAGCGCCTGCGGATCCAGCCACCGGCCCTCGTAGAGCAGCCGGCCGAGCTTGCGACCCTCGTTGTGGTAGTTCGCGACGGTGTCCTCGTTGTGCACCGCGTTGAGCAGCCGCTCGTAGACGATCCAGAGCAGCGCCATTCCCGGCGCCTCGTAGATCCCGCGCGACTTGGCCTCGATGATCCGGTTCTCGATCTGGTCGGACATCCCGAGGCCGTGCCGGCCGCCGACGGCGTTGGCCTCGTGCACGAGCTCGACCGGGTCGTCGTACCGCTTGCCGTTGATGGCGACGGGCCGACCGCGCTCGAACCGGACCGTGACCTCCTCGGGAGCGATCGCGACCGAGGGGTCCCAGAACTTGACGCCCATGATCGGCTCGACCGTCTCCAGCGAGACGTCGAGGTGCTCGAGGGTCTTGGCCTCGTGGGTGGCGCCCCAGATGTTGGCGTCGGTGGAGTACGCCTTCTCCTCGCTGTCGCGGTAGGGCAGGGCGTGCCGGGCCAGCCACTGGCTCATCTCGGTCCGGCCACCCAGCTCGGTCGACGAAGTCGGCGTCCAGCCACGGCTTGTAGATCCGCAGGCTCGGGTTGGCGAGCAGCCCGTAGCGGTAGAACCGCTCGATGTCGTTGCCCTTGAACGTCGAGCCGTCGCCCCAGATGTCCACGCCGTCCTCGTGCATCGCACGCACCAGCAGGGTGCCGGTCACCGCGCGGCCGATCGGGGTGGTGTTGAAGTAGGCACGACTGCCGCTGCGGATGTGGAACGCACCGCAGGCCAGGGCCGCCAGCCCCTCCTCGACGAGGGCGTGCCGGCAGTCCACGGCGCGGGCGAGCTCGGCGCCGTACTGCATCGCCCGGCCGGGGATGCCGTCGATGTCGGGCTCGTCGTACTGCCCGAGGTCGGCGGTGTAGGTGCACGGGACGGCGCCCTTGTCGCGCATCCAGGCCACGGCCACGGAGGTGTCCAGCCCGCCGGAGAACGCGATTCCGACGCGCTCTCCGACCGGCAGGGTGGTCAGGACCTTGCTCACGTGGTGCCTTTCATCGTGCGGGTCTGGGGAGGCGAGTGCGCTTCGGGTTCGGCCAGCGCGAGGAACCGGCGGGCGAGCTCGTCACCGCCGCCGGGCTCCCGGCCGATGACCAGGACGGTGTCGTCGCCGGCGATGGTGCCGAGGACGTCGGGCATCTCGGACTTGTCGAACGCCGAGGCCAGGAACTGGGCGGCGCCCGGCGGGGTTCGCAGGACCACCAGGTTGGCGCTCGCGTCCGCGCTGACCAGGAGCTCGCCGCACAGGCGAGCCAGCCGCTGCCGACCCGCGGCGGTCTCGGCGGGCGCGCTGGGACGACGATCACCGCCCTCGGCCGGTACGGCGTACACGAGTGCCCCGCCCACGGCGCGCACCTTGACCGCGTCGAGCTCGACCAGGTCGCGAGACAGCGTCGCCTGGGTGACCTCGATGCCCTCGCCGACGAGCAGCTCGCGGAGCTCGCCCTGCGAGTGCACCTCGTGGTGGGTGACGATGTCGATGATCAGCTGGTGCCGGGCGTTCTTGGTGGCCGGGCGCAGCGCATGTTCAGTCATCCCGGCGCTCCCAGAGGTAGGTGAGGATCGCCTTCTGCGCGTGCCGCCGGTTCTCCGCCTCGTCCCAGACCACGCTCTGCGGCCCGTCGATGACCGAGGCCTCGATCTCGGCGCCGCGGTAGGCGGGCAGGCAGTGCATGACGATCGCGTCCGGCTTCGCGAGGCCCATCAGCTCGGCCGTCACCTGGTACGGCGCGAAGATCGCCCGGCGCGCCTCGGCCTCGTCCTCCTTGCCCATCGACACCCAGGTGTCGGTCACCACGACGTCGGCGTCAGTGACTGCCTCGCTGGGATCCGTCACGGCGCCGACGGAACCGCCGGTCTCGGTCGCGATCCCACGGGCCCGCTCGAACATCTCCTCGCCCGGCCGGTAGTCCTCGGGCGCCCCGACGACGATCTGCATACCGGCCGTGGCCCCGGCGAGCAGCCAGGAGTTCCCCATGTTGCACGCGCCGTCGCCGACGAACGCGACCCGGAGCCCGGCCAGCTCGTCCTTGTGCTCGCGCACCGTCTGCAGGTCGGCGAGCAGCTGGCAGGGGTGGAAGTCATCGGTCAGCGCGTTGACAACGGGTACGCCGGCGTTTGCGGCCATCTCCTCGATCCGGGCCTGCTCATAGGTACGCCACACGATCAGCGCCGCCTGCCGGCCGAGGACGCGGGCCACGTCGGCGACGGACTCGCGCTTGCCGATGCCCGCAAGGGTGCCGTCGACCAGCATCGGATAGCCGCCGAGCTCGGCGATGCCCGCCGCGAAGCTGGCCTGGGTCCGCAGGGTCGGCTTGTCGAAGATCATCGCGACGGTCCGAGGACCCGCGAGCGGCTGCGACTCGTACGGCGTCTGCTTGAGCCGGGCGGCAAGGTCGAGAACCGCGGCCTGCTCGTCCGGGCTCAGGTCGTCGTCGGCCAGGAAGTGCTTCATGCCTGCTCCCCCGTCACGATCTCCGCCCAGGCGTTGCCGAAGGCGGCGATGTCGGCCTCGGTGATCGTGAGCGGCGGGGCGAACCGCAGCCGGGCCGGCCCGGTGTTGTTGAGGAGGAAGCCGCGGTCCTGGGCCCGTGCCACCACTGCGGCAGCGGTCTCCTCGGCCAGCTGGGCGCCGAGCAGCAGTCCGCGACCTTCGATCTCAACCACCTGCGAGCCCGAGGTGAGCAGGTGCCGGAGCTGGTCGCCTCGTGCGACGGCCGCGTCCATGAGCCCCTCCTTCTCGATCGTGTCCAGCACCGCGAGGGCCGCGGCGCACGCAACCGGGTTGCCGCCGAAGGTGGTGCCGTGGTTGCCGGGCTCCAGCAGGCTCGCCGCCGCACCGAGTCCGATGGTCGCGCCGATCGGGATGCCGCCGCCGAGTCCCTTGGCCAGGGTGACGATGTCGGGTGTGACGCCGGTGCCGGTATGGGCCAGCCAGGCGCCGGTCCGGCCCACGCCGGTCTGCACCTCGTCGATCCAGAGCAGAGCGCCGTGGCGGGCCGTGATCTCGCGAGCCGTCGGCAGGAAGCCCTCGGGCGGCACGACCACGCCCGCCTCCCCCTGCATCGGCTCCACGATGACCGCGGCCGTGCTGTCGTCGACGGCTGCTGCCAGCGCGTCCGCGTCGCCGTACGGCACGAAGGTGACGTCGCCGGGTAGCGGTTCGAACGGCTCGCGGTAGGCGGCCTTGGAGGTGAGCGCCAGTGCGCCCATGGTGCGGCCGTGGAAGGAGCCCTCCATGGCGACCAGCCGCGTGCGACCAGTCCGCCGAGTCATCTTGAGCGCCGCTTCGTTGGCCTCGGTGCCGGAGTTCGAGACGAACACCCGGCCGTCGCGCTCGAACCACCCGAGCAGCCGCTCGGCGAGCTCGACCTGCGGGCCGCTGGTGAAGAAGTTGGAGACGTGGCCGAGAGTGCGCAGCTGCGTGGTCACCGCCTCGACCAGCGCCGGGTGAGCGTGGCCGAGCGCGTTGACGGCGATGCCGCCGAAGAAGTCGACGTACTCCTTGCCGTCCTCGTCCCAGACGTGCGCCCCCTCGCCCCGCACCAGCGCCAGCCGGGGCGGGCCGAAGGTGTTCATCAGCGCGGTGGGGTAGCGCTCCCTGAATCCGTCGCTCACGACTGCACCTCCCGCGCCTTGCGCGTCTTGGTCTCGACTCCGGGCAGCACCTGGGTGCCGACGCCCTCCTTGGTGAACAGCTCGAGGAGTACGGCGTGCGGTTCGCGCCCGTCGACCACCGTGGTGCGCGAGACGCCGCCCTCGATCGCCTGCAGGCAGGCCTTCATCTTCGGGACCATCCCGCTGGCGAGCGTGGGCAGCAGCTCGGCCAGTGCCTCGGGGCTGATCTCGCCGATCACGTCCGTCGGGTCCGGCCAGTCGGCGTACAGCCCTTCGACGTCGGTGAGCACCAGCAGCTTCTCTGCTTTGAGGGCGACCGCGAGCGCCGCCGCCGCCGAGTCGGCGTTGACGTTGTGCACCTGACCTTCGGCGTCCGGCGCGACGCTGGAGACGACCGGGATCCGGCCCGCCTCGATCAGGTCGAGCACAGCCTCGGGCCGCACCTTCGCGACGTCGCCGACCAGGCCGAGGTCGATCTCCTCGCCGTCGATCACCGACGTCGTCGGCTCGGCGGTGAACAGCCCCGCGTCCTCGCCGGACAGGCCGACGGCGAGCGGACCGTGCTCGTTGATCAGGCCGACCAGCTCGCGCTGGACCTGTCCGACGAGCACCATCCGGACCACGTCCATCGCCTCGGGCGTGGTCACCCGCAGCCCGCCCTTGAACTCCGACTCGATGCCGAGCAGGTCGAGCATCTTGGAGATCTGCGGACCGCCGCCGTGCACGATCACCGGGCGGAACCCGGCGAACCGCAGGAACGCGATGTCCTCGGCGAACGCGCGCTTCAGGGTGTCGTCGGTCATCGCGTTGCCGCCGTACTTCACCACGATGATCTTCCCGTGGTACTGCTTCAGCCACGGCAGCGCGGCGGCGAGGGTCCGGGCCTTGGCCTGGTCGGGCTTGCTGGTGTCGAACTCGCCCGCGCTGGAGTCGTTGTTCGTCGGAGGGCTCATGACGAGTACGCGCTGTTCTCGTGGACGTAGCCGTGGGTCAGGTCGTTGGTCCAGACGGTGGCCCGTTCGGTACCGGACTTCAGGTCGATGGTCACACTCACCTCGCGCGGCTTGAGGTCGACGGTGGCCGGGTCCTCGGCCGGGGTGGAAGACCGGCAGACCCAGACGCCGTTCATCGCGACGTCGAGGTCGGCGGGATCAAAGACGGCGTCGGTGGTGCCGATGCTGGCCAGCACCCGGCCCCAGTTGGGGTCGTTGCCGAACACCGCCGCCTTGAACAGGTTGCTCCGGGCGACGCTGCGACCGACCGTCACCGCGTCCTCCTCACTGGCCGCGTTGACGGTGGTGATCGCGATCTCGTGGTCGGCGCCCTCGGCGTCCTTGAGCAGCTGCATGGCCAGGTCGGTGCAGGCCTGAGTCAGCGCATCGGTGAAGTCCGGCAGCGACGGCGTGATGCCGCTGGCGCCGCTGGCCAGCACCGTGACCGTGTCGTTGGTCGACATGCAGCCGTCGGAGTCGAGGCGATCGAAGCTGACCCGGGTGGCGGCCCGAAGAGCCACGTCGAGGTCGGCGGCCGGGACGACCGCGTCCGTGGTCAGCACCACGAGCATGGTGGCCAGCTGCGGGGCCAGCATCCCGGCGCCCTTGGCCATCCCGCCGATCGTCCAGCCTGCGCCCTCGACGACGACCTGCTTGCTGACCGAGTCGGTGGTCATGATCGCCTCGGCTGCGTCGACTCCCCCGTCGGCGGAGAGCGCGGCGTACGCCGTGTCGACGCCGGCGAGCAACCGCTCGGCAGGATTGGCCAGCCCGATCAGGCCGGTCGAGCAGACCACGACGTCACCGGCCCCGATCCCGACCACCGAGGCCACCTGCTCGGCGACCCGATGCGTGGTCTGGAAGCCGTCAGGCCCGGTGTAGCAGTTGGCGCCACCCGAGTTCAGTACGACGGCCCGGACGGTGCCGTCCTTGACCACCTCCTGGCTCCACAGCACCGGGTTTGCCTTGCACCGGTTCGCCGTGAACACCGAGGCGGAGTCGGAGGTCGGTCCGTCATTGACGACCAGGGCGAGGTCCTTGGCGCCGGTCGACTTGAGACCGCAAGCGACGCCGGCGGCCCGGAAGCCGCCGGGAGTGGTGACCGTCATGGCGCCAGCCCCACCGTCGTCAGGCCGGTCTCCTCAGCGAGTCCGAGCGCGAGGTTCATGCACTGAACGGCAGCGCCGCCGGTGCCCTTGGCCAGGTTGTCGACGACACCCACCGCGATCAGCCGACCGGCGGTCTGGTCGACCGTCACCTGGATCTGCACCGCGTTGGAGCCGAGCACCGACTGCGTCTGCGGCCACTGGCCGGGCGGCAGCACGTGCACGAACGACTCGTCGGCGTACTGCTTCTCGTAGACCCGATGCGCGTCCTCGGCAGTGATCTCGCCGTTCAGCGGCGCGGAGCAGGTGGCCAGGATGCCGCGCGACATCGGCACCAGCAGCGGCGTGAAGCTGACCGAGACCGGCGCACCGCTGACCTTCGATAGGTTCTGGGTGATCTCGGGGGTGTGCCGGTGCCCGCCGCCGACGCCGTAGGCGCTCGCGTTGCCCATCACCTCGCTGCCGAGCAGGTGCGGCTTGGCCGCCTTACCGGCGCCGCTGGTGCCGGAGGCGGCCACGACCACGAGCTCGGGCCGCACCAGGTCCTCCACGACCGCGGGCAGCAGGGTCAGGGTGGAGATCGTGGGGTAGCAACCGGGGACCGCGATCCGGGTGGCGTCGCGCAGCAGGTCGCGCTGGCCAGGCAGCTCGGGCAGGCCGTAGGGCCAGGTGCCGGCGTGGGTGCCGCCGTAGAACCGCTCCCACTCGTCCGGGTCGTCGAGCCGGAAGTCGGCGCCGCAGTCGATGACCACGGTCTCCTCGGGCAGCTGCCCAGCGACCTCGGCGGACTGGCCGTGCGGCAGGCCCAGGAAGACGACGTCATGCCCCGCGAGCGTCTCCGCGGTGGTGGCCTCGAGGACCCGGTCGGCGAGCGGCAGCAGGTGCGGCTGCAGGGTGCCAAGGCGCTCGCCGGCGTTGGATCCTCCGGTGAGCGCGCCGATCTCCACCCCGGGGTGGGCGAGCAGGAGTCGCAGCACTTCGCCGCCGGCGTACCCGCTGGCTCCGGCGACCGCTACCCGCTTCGTCGTCATCTGCATGACTATACAGTGCGATGCAACTTCATTTGCAACCGCTTAACCCAGGTGCAGTCACCCACCCTCGAACACTAGCCTCGCCCCCGATGACTCGACTCACGCACGACCTCTATCTCGACCACATCCGCACCGAGTCCCTGCGCTTCCGCGCGGTACTCGCCGACTGCGACCTCGACGCCCGGGTGCCCTCGTGCCCCGACTGGAACGCCGGGGACCTGCTCTGGCACCTGGGTGCCCAGGTACAGCTGTTCTGGGCCGGGGTGATCGAGCGCCGCCCCGAGGGACCGGAGTGGTGGACCGAGCCGGACCGGCCGGACTCCCCCGCGGGCTGGTTCGACACGTTCGACGACGCCACCTCGCGCCTCGGTGCAGCGCTGGCGTCCGTCGATCCTTCCGAATACGCCTGGATGTGGTCGAACGAGCAGACCGTCGGGTTCATCGGCCGTCGGCAGGCCCACGAGGCGCTGATCCACCGGCTCGACGCGGAGCTCGCAGCCGGGGTCGTCACCGATCTCGATCCCACGCTCGCCGCCGACGGCGTCGACGAGGTGCTGGCAGTGATGTACGGCGGCACCCCGGCCTGGGGCGCCTTCACCCCCGGCGAGGGGCTCCTGCGGGTCGACATCACCGGCGCCGACGAGTCCATCTGGGTGCGGCTCGGCCACTTCACTGGCACCGACCCCGACGAGGGCAAGAGCTACCAGGACGAGCCGGACCTCAACGTCGTACCGGACCCCGGCTCCGAGCCGGAGGCGGTCGTCAGCGGACCGGCCGGGCCGTTGGACGCGTGGCTCTGGCACCGCGGCGACGACAGCGCCGTCTCCGTCACCGGAGATCGCGACGTGTGCGAGCGGTTCATCGCGCTGGTCACCGCCGACATCGACTGATCAGCGCGTTCCCCAGGCCGGAATTCCGGTGTCACCGGGCATGTCGGTGGCCAGCAGCTCCGGTTCGGTGAACCCGTCCCCGTCGATCGACGCCGTCGCCAGCTGTTCGGTGCCGTCCTCGTTGCGGATCACGAACACCGCGCTCTCCCCGTCGGGCCCCCACGCCGGGTGTCCCCACAGGACTCCCTCGGCGCTGGGTCCGGGGTTGCCATCCGCGTCCATCGTGAGCAGATCGCCGAACGGCGCCGCGTCCTCGTGCCGGCTGTACAGCAGCAGGCCGGCCTCCTCGGACCAGTCGGCGTGGGTGTCCCAGCCCTCGCTGCCGTCGGTCAGCTGGGTGGGCTGCGTACCGTCCACCTCCGCCTCCCACAGGGTCGTGGGGTCGCCGGCGGTCGGGCTGATCTGCGTCCAGGCCACGGAGTTGCCGGACGTCCAGGTCGGCGATCCGTTCGGCTCGCCTGTGAGCGGGACATTGGCGACCAACTGGCCGCGCAGGTCGAGGACGTACGTCCCGTAGTAGCCGCCGAACTCGTCGAGACAGAGGAGCACGACCCGGTCGCCGGCCGGGTTGAACCCGGGCCGCCCGGCGAACTCGCAGGGCGCGTTCGTTGCCGAGGAGCGGCCGCTCCTCCCCACTCTCCACGTCCAGGACTATCGGTTTGCTGGACTCACCCTCGGTCGTCTGGAGGTAGATCACGGTCTGGCGGTCCGGAGAGATCGATGGACCGCGGTCGTCGGGACCGTCGGTGAGCGGTTTGAAGGCGCCGGTCTCGACGTTGATCTCGTAGATCTTGGTGACACCCTCCTCGTCGCTCACCGGGACCAGCACAGTCTCGGCCGGGATCCCGCCCTGGACCGGCGTCCCGTTGCCTCCGGTGTCGTCGCCGGACGTGTCGTCGCCCCCGGTCGGTTCGCTGCTGTTGTCGTCGGCGGCCTGGTTCGGGTCGTCGTCGCGCGAGCCGAGCCAGATCCCGATCCCGACAGCCGCGGCCACGATCGCCGCCACGAGTACGGCGACCAGGACGACTCGACCGCCACGCCGTGGCCGAGGTCCGGGCGTGACCGGTACCGGTCCGGGTGCCAGGTCCTCGGTGTTCGGGAACGTCCGGGGGGTGTGCGCCGTGTCCGCCGCGGGTGGCGCCGGCCGTTCGGACGAAAGGTGCGGCGGGGGAAGCGTCGGCGGGACAGTGGGCGGGGACGCCGGCGGCGGGGGTGGGCTCGTCGGCACGCCCGTGATCGGGATGCTCTGCGGCCCGGTCGGCGGAACATCGACCGCCTCGACCAGGCCCAGCGCGTACCCGACCACGGCGACCGCCCAGCGGCACCGAGGCAGGTCATCGGTGCCGCGATCGCGCGCGAAGGCGTCGCCGGCCTCTTCCACCGCGGCCTGCGGGCTGCCGCCGTGAGACAGGATCGAGCGCAGCCGCACGACGGCACCGAGCCGGACCGCGTCCACCAGCAGGTTGAGCTCGCCGGTGGTCGCCTCTTCCTCGGTCAGAAAGTCGTCGAGGGCGGCACGGAACGTCTCGGCGGTGTCGACGACAGTCGGCCCCTGATGCGTCACCAGCTCGCGCAGGTGCTCGTGCAGGTTCATCCGGCTCCCTCAGGTCGGACTCGATCGTAGGGCGGGCGCCAGGGAGCCGCTAGACCCGTTGCACGGCCCCGGTGCGCTCCGCGGCGACTGCCACGGCGGCGTCCCGGGCCGCGGAGGTCTCTTCCTCGGTGAGGGTCCGGTCGGGTGCGCGGAACCGCAGCGCGAAGGCCAGCGACTTCTTGCCGGCACCGATCTGCTCACCGGTGAAGACGTCGAAGAGCCGGATCGACTCGAGCAGCTCGCCGGCCCCGTCCCGCAACGCCTCCTGCACGGCCGCGACCGTCACCTCGGCGCCGACCACCAGTGCGACGTCCTCCTTGGCAAGGGGGTAGGTCGAGAACTCGGGACCGGGCGCAACATCAACCGCGTGCTTGATCAGGAAGTCCAGGTCGATCTCGACCGCGGCGGTGCGCAGCGGGACGGCGTACGCCTTGCAGACCTTGGGGTGCAGCTCGCCGGCGTGTCCGAACTCCGTTTCACCGATGGTGACCTGCGCGCACCGGCCCGGGTGCCACGGCATCCGGCTCGCCGAACGCACCTCTACGTCGACTCCGAGCTCGCGGCCGAGCCGGCGCACCAGCTCGATCGCGTCCGACCAGCCGGCCTCTCGGCCGCTCCCCCACCAACCGGCTCGCTCCCTCTCTCCGGCGAGGACGACCGCGAGAAACTGTGGCTGGGTCGGGATGGCGTCGAAGAGCTTGGCGAGCTCGTCGTCACTCGGCCGCCAGTCGACGCCGTAGATCGGGGCCGGGCCGTGCTCGACGGGAAACGCGACCGTGCCGGTTTCGAACAGCGCCACCCCGGGAGCCCCTCGACCGAGGTTGCGGGCGGCCGCCTTGAGCACGCCCGGCAACAGCGTCGTGGTGTACGACGGCTCCTCCGACGAGATCGGGTTGGCCAGCGCCACGGTGCGGCGGAGCTGATCGTCGGCGGGCAGCCCGAGGGCGTCGAACGTGGCGGGTCCTACGAACGGGAACGAGATCACCTCGACGCACCCGGCTCCGGCCAGTGTCCGGCCGACCCGGCGACGCAGCCGCTGTTCGCGGGTCAGCCCGCGGCCCGCGGCCTCGCGCGGTACCACCGACGGCACCTGGTCGTAGCCGACGATCCGCACGACCTCCTCGACCAGGTCGTAAGGGTCGGTGAGGTCCGGCCGCCAGGTGGGCGGGACGAAGCCGCCGTCGCTCGCGACGCACCCGACCTTCGCCAGGTTCTCGACCGCGGTGTCCCCCGAGATATCGACGCCCGAGATCCGAGCGGGCAGGTCGAGGTCCATCGGAATCGTCACTGGGTGCGGGGACCCGCCGACCAGGGTGACGCCCGGCTCGGCGGTGCCGCCGGCGTACTCGACCAGCAGCTCGACCACCCGGTCGGCCGCGGCGGGCGTGATCACCGGGTCGACGCCGCGCTCGTTGCGCTTGCCGGCCTCGGACGTGAGCTTGTGCCGCTTGCCGGTGCGGAACATGGAGACCGCATCCCAGTGCGCCGCCTCGACGAGGACGCGTGTGGTGTCCTCGGACATCTCGGTGGTCTCGCCGCCCATGACGCCGCCGAGGCCGATGATCCCGGAGTCGTCGGTGACCACGAGGTCCTCCGTGGACAGCGCCCGGTCGGTGCCGTCGAGGGTGGTCAGCCGCTCACCCTCGGTGGCGCGGCGGACCCGGATCGGACCCTGCAGCTTGTCGGCGTCGTACCCGTGGATCGGCCGGCCCAGCTCCAGCATCACGTAGTTGGTGATGTCGACGGCCAGGGAGATCGGGCGCTGCCCCGAGAGCGTGAGCCGCTGGGCCATCCAGTCCGGCGTCGTCGCGGCCGGGTCGATACCGCTGACCACACGAGCCACGAAGACCGGGCAGCCGGCCGGGTCGTCGATGACGACCGGGTATCCGTCACCGTTGGGCGCCGGGACGTCTCGCTGCGCCGGGTCGGTGTACGGCGCGTCGTAGGCCAACGCCGCCTCCCGGGCCACCCCGCGCATCGAGAGGGCGTACGCGCGGTCCGGGTTGATCTCGAACTCGATGACTTCCTGGTCGAGGCCGAGCACCGGACGGGCGTCGGCGCCCGGCTCGCCAGCGTCTGCCGGCAGCACGATGATCCCCGCGTGATCTTCGCCGATGCCCAGCTCAGCGGCCGAGCAGATCATCCCGGCAGAGACGTGGCCATAGGTCTTGCGCGCGGAGATCTCGAACCCTCCCGGGAGCACGCCGCCGGGCAGCACCACCACGACCAGGTCGCCGGGAGCGAAGTTGTGTGCGCCGCAGACGATGCCCTGCGGTTCACCGGTGCCGTTGGCGTCGGCGACGTCCACGGTGCACCAGTTGATGGTCTTGCCGTTCTTCTGCGGCTCTGGCTCCATCGTGAGCACCCGGCCCACCACCAGCGGCCCACTGATCGCGTCGCCGGGCCGGTGCAGGGCTTCCAGCTTGAGGCCGAGCGCGGTCAGCCGCGCGGCCAGTTCATCGGTGGTGACCGAGGCGGGGAGGTCGACGAACTCGCGGATCCAGGACACAGGAGCGCGCATCAGATCTCCGTCCCGAACGCGCGGGTGAACCGCACGTCACCCTCGAACAGCGTGCGCAGGTCCTCGATGCCGTGCCGGAACATCAGCGTCCGGTCGATGCCCATTCCGAACGCGAAGCCCGTGTAGCGCTCGGGGTCGACGCCGCAGGCGGTGAGCACCCGCGGGTTCACCACACCGCAGCCGCCCCACTCGATCCAGCCCTCGCCCCGGCAGGTGCGGCAGGCGTCCCCAGAATCGGTCGCGCCCACCCCGCGGCACACGAAGCAGACCAGGTCGACCTCGGCGCTCGGCTCGGTGAACGGAAAGTACGACGGCCGGAACCGCGTGGTGATGCCGTCGCCGAACATCGCCGTGGCGAAGTGGTCGAGCGTGCCCTTGAGGTGCCCCATCGTGATGCCCTCGTCGATGGCGAGGCCCTCGACCTGGTGGAACATCGGGCTGTGTGTCGCGTCGTACTCGTCGGTGCGGAAGACCCGACCGGGGCAGACGACGTAGATCGGCGGCGTGCGGGTCAGCATCGTCCGGGCCTGCACCGGCGAGGTGTGGGTGCGCAGCACCAGGTGTTGCTCGGCCGGATCCGTCCAGAACGTGTCCTGCATGGTCCGGGCGGGGTGGTCCGGGCCGAGGTTGAGCGAGTCGAAGTTCAGCCACTCCGCCTCGATCACCGGGCCTTCGGCCACCTCCCAGCCCATCGCCACGAAGATGTCGCCGATGTACTCGGAGCCGGTGGTGATCGGGTGCCGGGCACCGACCGGTGAGCGGTCGGTGGGCAGGGTGACGTCGACGGTCTCCTCGGCGAGCATCCGCTCCTCGTGCTCGACCTCGAGCACCGCCTCGCGCTCGGCCAGGGACTGGCTCACCGCACCGCGCGCCTGGCCGATCCGCTGACCGGCTTCCTTGCGGGCCTGCGGGGGAAGCGCCCCGATCTCGCGGTTGGCCAGGGCCAGGGGGGACCGGTCACCGGTGTGCTCGATCCGGACCCGCTTGAGCTCGTCGAGGTCGCCGGCGGCAGCGATCGCCGCGACGGCGGCATCGCGCGCTGCCTCGACCTCTTCGGGCTTCAAGGCGGTGACCTCCACGGGGTCGAAGTCGGTGTTGGGTCCGGACACGGGACGCAAGTCTAGGAAGCGGCGCGGTGGAGGCGTTACCCGGTTTCACCTACGGGCCACGTAGTGGTCACTCGTGCCCCACCGCCAGGCGCGTCGTCGATGCCGAAGGTGCCACCGTGGGCGCGCACCAGCCCGTTCACGATGTACAGCCCGAGCCCGGATCCGCCGCGGGCTCCCCCGGTCCAGAACTTGGTGACGACCCGACGCCGCATCTCGGCGGGGATGCCCTCTCCTTGGTCGCTGACCTCGACCGTGATCGTGTCGTCCTGAGGACCCGCGACGACCACGCGCACCTCACCCTCGCCGTGCCGCACCGCGTTCTCCACGAGGTTCGTGACCACCTGGGTGAACTTGTCCGGATCGACGAGTACGTCGGGCAGCCCGTCCGCCACCTCGAGCTCGATGTGGCGAGCGGTGCCTACTGCCACCGACTCGACGACCCGACCTGCGAGGACACCCACGTCCGAGGGCCGGGGGTACATCTGCAGCCGACCGGTGTCGATCCGGGCGACGTCGAGCAGCTCGGCGATCAGCCGGCTGAGCCGGTCGGAGTCGGCGCTGACCGTGGTCAGCATCAGCTTCTTCTGCTCGTCGTTGAGCTTGTCCCAGCGGTTCAGCAGCGCCTGCACGAAGCCCTTCACGCCGGTCAGCGGCGAGCGCAGCTCGTGCGCGACGGTGGCCACCAGGTCGGAGCGCTCGCGGTCGAGCCGGGCCCGGCCACGTCCCGACCGAATCGTGACGGCGATCCCGGTGACGGCGGCCCCGGGTCCGGGACGGTGGATCCGGGCCGCGACCAGGACCTCGGTGCCGTCCGGGAGCAGCCAGGACTGTTCGGGGATCGCCACCCTGATGCCCAGACCGTCGTACGGCGCGTTGCACGCAACCCACGCCTGGCCGTCCTGGTCACGCAGCGCCAGCACCTCAGCGAGCGGCCTGCCGATGCATCGCCCGAGTGGCGTCCCCAGCATCGTTGCGGCGCGCTCGGAGACCAGCGTGACCATGCCCGCCTCGTCGGCGAGCAGCACGCCCTCAGGCAGCAGGTCGGCGAGCTCCTGGGACACGGGCACCACGGTAGTGCCGGACGCCCGGTCAGCCGCGCTGGACGCGGGCGCTCTCGTAGAGGCAGAGCGCGGCGGCGGTGGAGAGGTTGAGGCTCTCGGCGCGACCGTGGATCGGGATCCGGACCCGGTGGTCGGCCGCCGCCGCGAGCTCGACCGGAAGGCCGTGCGCCTCGTTGCCGAACAGCCAGGCCGTCGGTGCGCCCAGCAGGTCGCCGGCCGCGTGCAGGTCGACGTCACCCGAGCCGTCGGCGGCCAGCACCTGCAGCCCGGCTTCCTGGGCCGCCCGGACCGCGGCGTACGGGTCGGGCTCCTGGGTGACCGGGAGGTGGAAGAGGCTCCCGACGCTGGACCGCACGGTCTTGGGGTTGTAGGGGTCGACCGCGTCACCGGCGAGGACGACGCCGTCGGCACCCGCGGCGTCCGCGCACCGGATCACGGTGCCGGCGTTCCCGGGGTCACGGACCTCGGCGCAGATCGCGAGCAGCCGGGGCGCCACGGGCAGAGCGGCTTCGAGGAACCGGCAGACCGCGACCAGGCCGGCGGGCGTCACAGAGTCGCTGAGCGAGTCGAGCGCCCGGTCCTCGACGAGCGTCCAAGCGGGCGCCGCTGCGGCCAGCTCGGCGTACCGCGCGGTCGCGTCCGCGGTCGCGAACACCTCGACCACACAGTCGGGCACGGTGAGCGCCTCGGCGACCGCGTTGGGGCCGTCGACAAGGAAGAGCCGCCGCTCGGAGCGAACCGAGCGGCGGCTGAGCTTCCGGGCCTCCTTGACGCGAGCGTTGCCCGCGGTCAGGGGCGTTCTCGAGGTCAGGCAGACACCCGAGGGGCGTTGACGTCCTCAGGCAGTGCGGCCTTGGCGGTCGCGACGATCGCGTTGAACGCGGCGACGTCGTTGACGGCCAGGTCGGCCAGGATCTTGCGGTCGACCTCGATACCGGCCAGGTGCAGACCCTGGATGAAGCGGTTGTAGGTCATCCCCTGCGCGCGGGCAGCGGCGTTGATCCGCTGGATCCACAGCTTGCGGAAGTTGCCCTTGTTCTTGCGGCGGTCGTTGTAGCTGTAGACCAGCGAGTGGGTGACCTGCTCCTTGGCCTTGCGGTACAGGCGCGAGCGCTGGCCGCGGTAGCCGCTGGCGCGCTCGAGGGTGGTGCGGCGCTTCTTGTGGGCGTTCACTGCCCGCTTGACGCGTGCCATGTTGTTGCTCCTTGTTCGTTATGCGTGCGGGCAGGCTCAGATGCCGAGCATCTTCTTGGCGCGCTTGACGTCGGCCTTGGCGATCTCGGTGGTGCCGGACATCCGGCGGGTCACCTTCGAAGGCTTCTTCTCCAGGTTGTGCCGCTTGCCGGCCTTCTCGCGCAGGATCTTGCCCGAGCCGGTCACGCGGAACCGCTTGCCCGCTCCGGAGTGCGACTTGTTCTTCGGCATCTGATTCTCTCTCTACTTCGGTACCTGATCGGTGGGAGTTGCCACCGACGAGTTCTTAGGCCTCGATCTCGGGATCGAGGTTCTCGGAGCGGCCGCGCTCCTTCTTCTGGGCGACCGGTCGGCCGGCGTTGTGCGCAGTGCGCTCGGCCTGCTCCTCGGCCTCCTCGGCGGCGCGCTCGGCGGCCTTCGCGTCCATGTCGGCGCGGTGCTGCGCCTTGGCGTCGGCCTTCTTGGTGTGCGGGCCGAGCACCATGATCATGTTGCGGCCGTCCTGCTTCGGCGAGGACTCGACGAACCCCAGCTCGGTGACGTCCTCCGCCAGCTTCTGCAGCAGCCGGTAGCCCAGCTCGGGGCGGTGCTGCTCGCGGCCGCGGAACATGATGGTGATCTTGACCTTGTCGCCGGCCTTGAGGAACCGCACGACGTGACCCTTCTTGGTCTCGTAGTCGTGCTGGTCGATCTTGGGCCGGAGCTTCATCTCCTTGATGATCACGTTGGTCTGGTTGCGACGTGCCTCACGGGCCTTCTGGGCGTTCTCGTACTTGAACTTCCCGTAGTCCATGAGCTTGCACACGGGCGGGCGGGCGGTCGGCGCGACCTCGACCAGGTCGAGGTCTGCCTCCTGGGCCAGCTTCAGGGCCTGGTCGGTCGGCACGATGCCGACGGTCTCGCCGTTGGGTCCGACGAGGCGGACCTCGGGTACCCGGATCCGCTCGTTGATACGAAGCTCGGTGCTGATGTGTCCTCCATGGGGTTCTGTGGGCCGGAACCCCCTCAAATCGGCCTGGAAATGAGAAAGGGCTTCCGCTCTGTCCAAGCGGAAGCCAGCCGTGACACCTCACCTCGCGCACCGTCGTGCACAAGGCCGGGGCCTTCGGACCGGACCCGACGACCTGTCGAGCAGGGCGGTCGATGCGGGTGGGAGAAGTGTGTTGCCTGATCTCCGCTTGTAGATCGGCAAGGACATCCGGAGATGTCCGAACTGATCGGTCAACGCTTGATGCTATCCGAACATTCCTTCGGACGACCAATCGAGCCGGTGGTTTCGAGGCTCACTGGCGCTCGCACCTCAACCATCGGACGGTGCCACCCACCCGACCCGTTCTCCGACCTTCGCGAGCCGCCAGCCCGCGGCCAGCGCGCTCAGATCCTCCCCCTCGACCGCCACCGGGACCGGGCCGGAGACGTCGATCAGCAGCGCCTCCGCCCCTTCCTGAAGGGCGGACAGCGCCGCGGTCCGCGTCGGGACCGGCACCGGCCGCCCGTCGGCGTTCCAGGTAGCCAGGGTCTCGGCGCTGCTGAACGCCAGCAGCGCGGTGCGACCGTCCGCGCCGCGGAGCAGGACGGTGGCCATGTCGCTGGACTTGTCCCGGGCCAGGCCGTCCGGGCCGGTCTCGACCTCGCCGAGGACGGCGACCACGGGCACCAGCAGGCGGGCGGCGCCCAGCGCGGCGAGTACGTCGGGGTAGCGGGCCCCATCGGCGGCGTACCCGGCCAGCGCGGTGGCGAGCAGCGGCGACGCCTCACCCGTGTCGTCGGGGTACTCCGACCCCAGCAGCAACCGCTCGTTCACCCGGCCATTGTGGCCTGTGCGATTGTTGAGTCGTGGACGACGTCGCCTGGGGTGCACTGACTCTCGCGCTCACCGTGCTCGGCGGGATCTACACCTGGTTTGCCTACCGCCGGCGGGGGCTGGCGTCGGGCCTGCGCGGCGCCGCCTTCACGCTGCTCCCGCTGGCCGCCTACCTCACGAAGACGCTGGAGATGTTCGGCCAGATCGCCGACGCGGTCGCTGATTGGGCCGTCGACCTGGTGTTCAGCCCGCGGGTCTGGCTCGGCCTGGTGGTGGTCGGAGTCTCCGGAGTCCTGTTCGTGGTGTCCGGGTGGCTCGGGGGACGTCGTGACGGCAAGCCGAAACAGGTCAAGGGCGATCAGCCGCGGGCGGTGGGAGGCGCCAGCGGCGAGGACGACGACCTGGCTGACATCGAAGCCATCCTGCGCAGCCGCGGGATCACCTGATGTCGCACGACTTCGTCGACCGCAACCGCCTGTGGTCGCGGCTCCGCGACGCCGTGGGCGCCCTGGACCAGGCGCCGAGCTTCCCTGTCATGGTCGTCGATCTCGACGCCTTCGACGCCAACGCCGAGGACCTGCGCCGGCGGGCGTCCGGCACCCCGATCCGGCTGGCGTCGAAGTCGGTGCGGGTGCCCGCTCTGATCCGGCGCGGCCTCGGCTGCAAGGGCTTCCACGGCGTGCTCTCCTACACCCTCGCCGAGGCGCTCTGGCTCGAGGAGAACGACGTGTGCGACGACCTCGTGGTCGCGTACCCGACGGTGGACCGTGGCGCACTGACCCGGCTCGTGGAGTCGCCGCGGGCGGCCAACCGGGTCACGATCATGGTCGACGACCCGGCTCACCTCGACGTGGTGGACTCGGTGCGCGCCTCGCAGGCCGTGCCCGTGCGGGTCGCCATCGACATCGACGCCGGTCTTCGGATGGGACGCCAGCACGTCGGACCCAAGCGCTCACCGCTGTACGACGCGGCCGGGGTGCTCGAACTGGCCCGATGCATCCAGTCCAGGCCCGGCTTCCGGCTGGTGGGCGCGATGACCTACGAGGGCCAGGTCGCCGGGGTTCAGGACGACGTACCCACGCAGTGGGCCAAGTCGGCCGTGGTGCGCCGGCTGAAGTCCTTGTCGCTGACCCAGCTCGAGGTGCGCCGACGCGAGATCGCCGATGCGCTGCGAGGCGTCGTCGAGCTGGAGTTCTGGAACGCCGGCGGCTCGGGCTCGGTCGAGGAGACCGTTGCGGACCCGGTCATCACCGAGGTCGCCGCCGGGTCCGGCCTGCTGGCGCCCACGCTCTTCGACCACTACCAGTCCTTCCGGCCCCGGCCGGCGGCGTTCTACGGGCTGCCGGTCGTCCGCCGGCCCTCACCGCAGGTGGCGACCGTCCACGGCGGCGGGTTCGTTGCCTCCGGGCCTGCCGGGGCCGATCGGCTGCCCGTGCCCTGGGCGCCCGCCGGGCTGCACCTCACCGGACTCGAGGGTGCCGGGGAGGTGCAGACGCCACTCACGGGGAAGCCAGCCGCGCTCCTGGCGATCGGCGACCTGGTCTGGTTCCGGCACGCCAAGTCGGGCGAGCCCTTCGAGCACAGCGATCGGGTGCACCTGCTCCAGGGCGATCGGTTCGTCGACACGGTGCCGACCTACCGCGGCCACGGCTGTGTCTTCTGATCCGGCCGTCCAGCTCCTCGAGCTCGCAAGCTCCCGGCCGCCCACGCTGGGCGCCGGTCGGCTGATCTGCATCGACGGACCCGCCGGCTCCGGCAAGACGACGCTGGCGAGCCCACCTCGCCGCCCTGCGTCCCGGCATCCTCGTGATCCACATGGACGACCTCTACCCGGGCTGGGACGGGCTGGCGGAGGTTGATGCCCAGCTGGAGACCATGCTGCGGCCCCTTGCCGAGGGAGAGTCCGGCAGCTACCGCCGCTACGACTGGCACCTCGGGCGCTTCGCCGAGACCGTTGCGGTCCCGCCGGTCGAGCTGATGGTGATCGAGGGGGTCGGCTCCGGGTCGACCACGATCGAGGACCTGGTGACGGTCCTGGCCTGGGTCGGGGCGCCGTACGAACTGCGCATGCGGCGTGGCATCGAGCGGGACGGCGACGACTTCGCGCCACACTGGGGGGCCTGGGCGCTCGCCGAGAGGGAGCACTTCGAGCGGCACCGCACCCGGGACCGCGCCGACCTGGTCGTCGACGGGACTAGCTGAGCCCCGAACGGTCATCGACCAGCGCACGGAGGTCCCGCACCGCCACCTTTGCCCGCTCCCCGTCGGAGCCCTGGATGCCCATGGCCGAGCAGGTGCTGCCGTCGGCGAGGTCGAGGGTCACCCAGGGCGCACCGGGCGGGAGCCGAACGGCGATCACCTCGGCCCACTCGAAGTCGCGGCGCCGATAGCCGTTGACGACGGTCAACCGCTCGGCCTCCGCTACGACCCGCGACCGGATCAGCGCGTAGAGGCGGCCAGCATGCCCGCTCCCAGGCGATCACGGTGCCACGCTGGAACGGCGTGATGGCGTCGCGGGTCTCCTCGTCGAAGCGGACCCACAGGACCGACCGCCATCAGGACCAGGACGCCGCCGCTGCGACCGCACCAGCGATCCGCGGCCCGAGGGGTCGCCAGGTGTGCGGCAGTTCGGTCGAGGTCATGCGGGGTCCCCGGCCGAAGCGCAGCGAAGCGAGCACTCGGTTGGGGTGCTCACAACCGGCAGGCGTGGATGTCGGTGAGGATGATGCCCTTCGCCCCGATGTCCCACAAGTCGTCCATCAGCTGCTGGGCGCCGTCGCGGCGGACCATCGCGCGCACCGCGACCCAGCCCTCGCGATGCAGCGGCGAGATGGTCGGGCCCTCGATGCCGGGGGTCAGCTGGACCGCCTCGTTGACCCGGGCCGCCTCGATGTCGTAGTCCATCATCACGTAGCTGCGCGCCACCAGGACGCCGTCGAGCCGGCGCTTGAACACCTCGAAACCCTCGGGCACCGCGCCGGTGCGGGTGATCAGCACGGCCTCGGACTCCATCACCGGCTCGCCGAACGTCTCCAGGCCGGCCTGGCGCAGCGTGCCGCCGGTCTCGACGACGTCGGCGATCACGTCCGCGACCCCCAGCTGGATGCTGGTCTCCACGGCGCCGTCGAGGCGGGTGACCGTGGCGTCGATGCCGTGCTCCTCCAGGAACGCCTGGACGATGCCGGTGTACGACGTGGCAATCCGGGTGCCGACGAGCTGGCTGACGTCGGTGAAGACGCCCAGCGGGCCCGGCGAACCGGAACGTGCTGCGCCCGAACTCCAGCGACCGCACCTCCTCCGCCTTGGCACCCGAATCGACCAGCAGGTCACGCCCGGTGATCCCGACGTCGAGGGTGCCTTCGCCGACGTAGAGCGCGATGTCGCGCGGGCGCAGGTAGAAGAACTCAACGCCGTGCTCGGCGTCGATGAGCCGCAGCTCCTTGGAGTCGGAGCGCTGCCGGTAGCCGGACTCGCGCAGGATTTCCACCGCGGACTGGGACAGGGCCCCCTTGTTGGGGACCGCGATGCGCAACAGGGACATGCCGGGTGACCTCACAGGTGGGCGTAGACGTCGTCGAGCTCGATGCCGCTGGCCAGCATCAGCACTTGGGCGTGGTAGAGCAGCTGGCTGATCTCCTCGGCCGCCCGGTCCTTGCCCTCGTGCTCGGCGGCCATCCAGGACTCGGCGGCCTCCTCGACCAGCTTCTTGCCGATGGCATGCACGCCGGCGTCCAGTGCGCGCACCGTGCCGGATCCATCGGGTCGGGTCCGCGCCTTCTCGCTCAGCTCGGACCAGAGCTCGTCGAACGTCTTCACGAGGGTTAAGCCTAGGCTGTGCGCCCGCCCATCGCGTGCCTGGCTCGGCTCGCTGAGACCGCGATCCGTGGCGCACGGGTGCCCGACGGTCTAGCGTCGACGCGTGAGCCACCTAGGGATGCCGGCCGAGGCCGAACGCGTTGTGAACCGCCAATGCCCCCTGTGCGAGGCCCACTGCGGCATCCGAGTGCACGTCAGCGGGAGCGCACAGGTACTCCGGATCGAGGGCGACCCGGACGACGTACTCAGCCATGGGTACATCTGTCCGAAGGCCACCGCACTGAAGACGATGCACGAGGACCCGAAGCGGCTGCGGACGCCGATGAAGCGCGTCGGCGATGCTTTCGAGCCGGTCTCCTGGGCCGAGGCGTACGCCGAGATCGGTCGGCGGATGCGTGACCTGCGGCAGCGCCACGGCAAGGACGCTGTCGGCATCTACCAGGGCAACCCGACCGCGCACTCGACCGCAGCCCTCGCGGTCGAGGGCTTCAAGAAGGTCCTCGGGAGCCGCAACATCTTTTCGGCGTCGTCCGTCGACCAGTTCCCGCAGTATCTGAGCTCGCTGCTGATGTTCGGCGACCACACCCTGCTCCCGGTTGCCGACATCGACCGGACCGACTACCTGCTCGTGATCGGCGCCAACCCGGCGGTGTCCAACGGCTCCCTGTCGACGATGCCGGACGCTCGCGGCCGGTTGAAGGCGGTGCAGGCGCGCGGCGGCCGGGTCGTCGTACTCGATCCCCGGCGCACCGAGACCGCCCGGCTGGGGAGCGAGCACGTGTCGATCCGCCCGGGCGGCGATCCGCACCTGCTGCTCGCGATGCTCAACGTCATCTTCGCCGAAGGGTTGGCACATCCACCGTCGTGGGTGGACGGCGTCGACGCCGTACGGCGGCTCGCGGCGCAGCACCCGCCGGACTCGGCCGCACCGAACTGCGGCGTCGACGCCGAGACGATCACCCGACTGGCCCGGGAGTTCGCCGGAGCTCGGTCCGCGGTTGCCTACGGGCGGCTCGGGGTCTGCCACCACACCACCGGCAGCGTGACGCACTGGCTGATCAACGTCCTCAACGCAGTGACCGGCAACCTCGATCGGGCCGGCGGCTCGATGTTCCCCTCGCCACCCGTTGACCTCGGTCGGCTGCTGCGGACGCTCTGGGGTCCGTCGTCGTACGACGAGTTCCGCAGCCGGGGTGCCGGCCTGCCCTCCCTCGCCGGCGAGATGTCGGTGGCGGCGATGCCCGACGAGATCACCCGACCCGGGGAGCGGCAGCTGCGCGGCCTGATCGTCGTGGCGGGCAACCCCGCCGTGTCGGGCCCGGACACCTCGCAGATCAAAGAGGCCCTGGCGGAGCTCGACCTGCTCGTCTGCCTCGACCTCTACGTCAGCGAGACGGCGCAGCACGCCGACTTCATCCTGCCGCCGATGAGTCACCTCGAGCGTTCCGAGCTCGATCTGGTCTTCCCTGCGTTCGGCGTCCGCAACAACGTCCGGTACTCGCCGAAGGTTTTCGAGGCACCGGAGGGTTCGCAGGAGGACTGGGACATCCTGTCCGCGCTGATCGCAGAGCTGCCTCGGGTCGGTCCGGTACGTCGGGTGCTCCGGACCGTGCTGCCGCGGGTGAAGGCTGCGCCGATCACCGCGACCCTCATCTTCATCGGACCCCGTGGCGCGTGGCGTCGCCCACTGCGCGGGCTCACCGCAGGGCGGGTGAAGCGGGCGGTGGGCGGGATCGACCTCGGTCCCCTGGAGCCGCGGTTGCCCTCGATCCTGCGCACGAAGGAGCGCCGGGTCCGGCTCGCACCCGCCGAGCTGCTCGCTGCGGCGGCCGACCTGGTCGCGCCGGCTGCCGGATCGGCGTACGACCTGCAGCTGATCGGGCGTCGCCATCTGCGCAGCAACAACTCCTGGCTCAACCGGGTGCCGGCGATGGCCAAGGGCGACAAGCGCTGCACGGTGCTGCTGCACCCGGACGACGCGGCCACACGCGGCATCGACGACGGCCAGACGGTCTCGGTGCGCTCGAACGTGGGAATGGTCGAGCTTCCGGCCCAGCTCTGCGACGAGATGCGCCCGGGCGTCGTGAGCATCCCCCACGGCTGGGGCGGCCTCGACGGCGGCGCCAACGCCAACGTGCTGACCGACGGCGCGCTCGTCGACAAGCTGTCGGGCAACGCCGCTCTGAACGCGACCTGGGTCGTGGTCGAGGCGAGCCTCAGGGACCCAGGCGCGGATCTCGCCACGAGTGCACCTCGCGCAGCGTCCGCGCGGTGATCAGAGCGGCGGCAGTCGCTTCGTAGCCCTTGTCCTCCTGCGAGCCCTCCAGCCCGGCCCGGTCGAGGGCCTGCTGCTCGGTGTCGCAGGTGAGGACGCCGAACCCGACGGCGACGGTGTGGTCGAGGGCGACCCGGGTCAGGCCATCAGTGGCGGCGTTGCAGACGTACTCGAAGTGCGGGGTGCCGCCCCGGATCACCACGCCGAGGGCGACCACGACGTCGTACCCCCGCTGCGCGAGGGCGGAGGCGACCACCGGCAGCTCGAACGCGCCCGGCACCCGCATGATCTCGGGATCCCGCACGGAGTAGTCGGCGAGCGCGCGGTGGGCGCCGGCGACCAGGCCGTCCATCACCTCGGTGTGCCAGCTCGCGGCGACCACCGCGACCCGTAGGTCGCTGCAGTCGACCGGGTGCTGGTCCGGTGCGCCGTGGCCGCTCATGCGGTGCCTCCGTCCAGGTTGGGCAGGTCGTGGCCCATCCGGTCCCGCTTGGTGAGCAGGTAGGCCAGGTTGTGGTCGTTGGGGTGCGGGGTGAGCGGCACCCGCTCGACCACGGGGACGCCGTAGTCCTCGAGCTGGGCGACCTTGTCGGGGTTGTTGGTGAGCAGCCGGACGCTCTCCACCTTCAGGTCGTGCAGGACCTGGGTCGCGGTGCCGTAGTGGCGCGCGTCGGCGGGCAGGCCGAGGTCGAGGTTGGCGTCGATGGTGTCGCGGCCGCCGTCCTGGAGCTGGTAGGCCTGCAGCTTCGCCACCAGCCCGATCCCACGTCCTTCGTGGCCGCGCAGGTAGACGACCACGCCCCGGCCCTCCGCCACGATCCGCTCGAGCGCCTCGTCGAGCTGCGGTCCGCAGTCGCAGCGGCGGCTCCCGAAGACGTCACCGGTGAGGCACTCCGAGTGCACGCGGGTGAGCACCGGGTCAGGCCCGGTCACGTCGCCGTAGACCAGCGCGAGGTGCTCGCTGCCGTCGACGGTGATCCGGTAGCCGTACGCCGTGAAGTCGCCGTGCCGGGTCGGCAGCCGGGTCTCCGCGACCCGCTCGACGAGGTTCTCGTTGCGGCGGCGGTAGCGGACCAGGTCCTCGATCGAGATCATCGCCAGCCCGTGCTCGTCGGCGAACTCGCGCAGCTCGGGACCGCGCTTCATGCTGCCGTCGTCGTTGACGACCTCGACCAGGACGCCGGCCGGGGTGAGCCCCGCCAGCTTGGCCAGGTCGACCGCCGCCTCCGTGTGGCCGCGGCGCATCAGGACGCCGCCCTCGCGGTAGCGCAGCGGGAACACGTGGCCGGGGCGGGTGATCTCCCACGGCTCGGTCGCGGAGTCGGCCAGCACCCGGACCGTGTGCGCCCGGTCGGTCGCCGAGATGCCGGTGCTGACGCCGTCGCGGGCGTCGACCGAGATGGTGTACGCCGTGCGCAGCTTGTCCTTGTTGTGCGGGGTCATCAGCGGGATCTCCAGCCGGTCCAGCATGTCGGCCGGCATCGGCACGCAGATCACCCCGCTGGAGTAGCGGATGGTGAACGCCATCAGCTCGGGCGTCGCCTTGCTCGCGGCGAAGATGATGTCGCCCTCGTTCTCCCGGTCCTCGTCATCGACGACGATGACCGCGCGGCCGGCCGCGATCTCCTCGATGGCCCGCTCGACGGTGTCGAGCTCGTAGGGCTGGGTCATGACTGCTCCTTGGTGTAGGCGCGGACGAGCTTCTCGACGTGCTTGGCGATCACGTCGACCTCGAGGTTGACGACGTCGCCGGGCTGCTTGATCCCGAGCGTGGTGCGGGCGAGGGTCTCCGGGATCAGCGAGACCGTGAAGCTGTCGTCGGCCGCGGTCACGACGGTCAGGGAGACCCCGTCGACCGTGATCGAACCCTTGTCGACCAGGTAGCGGTCCATCCCGTCGGGCAGGCCGATCTCGACGACCTCCCAGTGCTCGCTCGGGGTCCGCGAGCGGATCGTGCCGGTGCCGTCGACATGGCCCTGCACGATGTGTCCGCCGAGGCGCTTCTCAGCGGTGACCGCACGCTCGAGGTTGACCCGGGTGCCGGGCCGGAAGTCGCCGAGCGAGGTCTTGTCGAGGGTCTCGCGCATCACGTCGGCGGTGAAGACCTCGCCGTCGTACGTCGTCACGGTGAGGCAGCAGCCGTTGACGGCGATCGAGTCGCCCTCGCCGGCGTCGGAGACGACCAGGGGGCCGCGCACGGTGAGCCGGACGGCGTCGCCCTGGTCCTCGATGGCGTCGACCGTGCCGAGCTCCTCGATGATCCCGGTGAACATGTCAGTCCTTCCCTTCGCCGGCGGGCCGCATGGTCAGCCGGACGTTGTCGTCGAGGACCGTGACGTCCTCGACCTGGAGATGCAGCGCCTCGGAGATCGTGGTGATTCCCAGGTCGCCGACGGCGTTGCGCCCGGCCCCGAGCAGCATCGGGGCGACGTAGGTGATGACCTCGTCGACCAGCCCCGCCTGCAGGAACGCCGCGGCGAGCGTCGGGCCGCCCTCGAGGAACACGTGCTGGCGGTCGCGCGCGAACAGCTCCTTGAGCGCGGCGTGCGGGTCTCGGGTGCGCAGGTGCAGGCTCTCGGCGCCCAGTGACAGCTCAGGGTCGAAGATCCGTCGGTCGGGGTCGAGGTCCCGCTCCCCCATCACCACTCGGAGCGGCTGTTGCGGCAGCGGCTGGTCGTGCTCGTCGCGAACGGTGAGTGCCGGGTTGTCGACGGCGACGGTGTTGGTACCGACGAGCATCACGTCGCAGAGCGCGCGCAGCCGGTGGGTGTCCCGGCGGGCGGCGGATCCCGAGACCCAGCGCGAGGTGCCGTCCGCCGCGGCGCTGCGGCCGTCGAGCGTGGTGGCGAACTTCCAAGTGACGAACGGGCGCTGGTGCTCGACCGCGAAGGTCCACACGGCGTTCAGGGCGCGGGCCTCGTCGAGGAGCAGGCCCTCGGCCACCTCCACCCCCGCGGCGCGCAGGGTGTCCGCGCCGCCGGCCGCGACCGGGTTCGGGTCCGGCTGGGCGAACACCACGCGGCGTACGCCCGCGGCGACCAGCTTCTCCGAGCACGGCCCGGTGCGGCCGGTGTGGTTGCACGGCTCGAGCGTGACAACGGCGGTGGCTCCTCGGGCGGCGTCGCCGGCTCTGGTCAGCGCATCGGCCTCGGCGTGCGGCGAGCCGGCTCCGCGGTGGTGGCCCTCGGCCACCACCGTGCCGTCGTCAGCGACCAGCACGCACCCCACGCGTGGGTTGGGGCCGCGCGGCACGCCGGGCGTCGCCGCGAGCTCGAGCGCGCGCAGCATCGCCGCCTGCTCGGCCGCCGTGGTGGTCATCGTGCCCCTCATGTCCGGTCGCGGACTCCGGGGCCGACGGCGCGTCGCTCACGACCCGGCAAATGCCGGGACGGTTGGACGTCACCTGCGTGCGCTTCCCATCCGGACTTTCACCGTCGGTCCAGGACTGACACCTGGTCCACCGGTCACTGGCTGTGACCGGGTCGCGGACTTCTGAACGAAGGTTCTCGATCAGTCACCGCCGGTTCGGAATTACACCGACCCCAGAGCACGCGAGCAATCAACTCGTCAGGACAAGCGTGCCACATCCACGTCGGAGCCGGAATGTGATGCTGGGCACTGGACGTGATGGCGGCGGCGGCTGTGGAGCAACACCTGCCACCACCGTGCCCCTTGGTTGACTGCTCGGGTGTTGTCCCGCGCGCCCGGTTCCACCGCCACCACTGCCAGGAACATCGGCCCCGTCGTTCTGGGGTCCCGGAGTGGATGAGTACGACGACGCCATGGCCGCTCTCCGGACCTGGGCTCGCGCTCACCGAAGTGGCGCGATCGATACCGAGGGTGGCCGCCGCCATGACCGCAGTCACTGAGGTGGAACGCGACCTGTTCGCCGGACATGCCGGTGTCGCGACGGAGCGACTTGGACGGGCTGTTCGCCTTGGTCGACGGCCTGCACAGCTCGCTCTTTCCACCCCGAGAGCTGCCGGTGGAGGAAGCCCGTGCCCTCCTCGTCGACTTCGCGCAGGACGAGGGTCTGGCCGCCTGACTCTCCTCCCGCGATATGGCAAACGCTTGTCAGATCCGGAGGACGTCCCGGGTCGCGGCCGCCGTCTGCGAAGGTGACCACATGTCCGCCACGTTCACCCGCCACGATCCGTCCGACGTCCCCGCCCCGGAAGGCGGCTACACGCACGGGCTGGAGGTGTCGCACCCCAGCCGGTGGCTGTTGGTCAGCGGGCAGACTCCGGAACCACTAGGCGGTGAGGTTCCGGAATCGGCCGAGGAGCAGTGCCGGGTGATCTGGGCGCACATCAACGCGGCGTTGACCTCGGCGAGCATGTCCATTCGCGACGTCGTCAAGGTGACGACGTACCTCAGCTCCCGATCCGTCGCGCCGGCCAACACGAAGGTGCGTACCGAGATCCTCGACGGCAACCGTCCCGCGCTCACCGTCGTCATCGCCGAGATCTTTGACCCCGCGTGGCTGTTGGAGATCGAGGTCCTCGCAGCGGCCTGACTCAGCTCCAGCTCCGACGCAGCACGCTGGTGGCCGACCAGGGGTCGGTGCCTCGGCACGACGCCAACACTCCGGCGCCCTCCGGGTTGCCGGTGTAGATCGCCGGGCCGCCGCCGACCCAGCGCATCCAGGCGGTCGCGAACGCCTCGGCGAGCTCGGCACGAGCCCCCAGCACCGATGGGACCGGGTGCCACACGACGCGGTCGGGGCGGTACCACGCCAGCGGCAGCAGCCCCTCCAGTGCACTGACCTTCTCGTCGGCGTAGCGCGGCACCAGGTAGCGGGGTGCCGCGATCGGGGCCACCATCTCGGCGAGCGCGGCGGCGAACACCTCGCTCTGGTCCGTGCCGTCCGCACCCGGGTCGAACACGACCCGCAGCTGCCCGGAGGAGTCGACGTGCCAGTCGACGCCTGTGGCGCCCATGCTCGTCAGGCCCGCTTCATGCAGACCGTCGGCCAGGGCACAGGCCGCCTGGATCAGGTCGGCGTCGGCGCTCGCGGCTGCCAGGACGCGACGGCGCTTGGCCGTGGCCACCACCGGCGCTCCGCCCAGCAGCAGGGCCGCCGGCACCAGCCCGAGCGGGCCGAGCGCGACCACGCTCGCCAACGACAGCACTGACCCCGCGATCATCGCGAACGGCGTGTAGCGCCATACCTTCGGCTCCTTCTGCCCGCCGACCCCGCGCTCGAGCAGGACCGTCTCCGGCGGCTCGATCGCTGCCGCGGCGTCGCGGGCCGCGAGCTCAGGACCAGGACGGCGCAGCCGCATCCAGACGGTGTGCCGCACCTCGTCGTCGTACGGCGTCCCGACCCGCCACGCGGCCAGGACCTCGGCGCGGCGCTCCGCGCGCACCAGCATCTCGGCGTTGGTCGCCGAGAACGTCGCTGCCGCGGGAGGCGCATGCGGCGAGAAGCTCGGGTGGATGTGCGCGACGCCGTCCACGATGTCGCCGGTCGCGTCCACGCCGAAGTAGCCCTGGTGCTTGCGGACCGTGCGCTGCCAGTCGTTGTCGCCCTCGGGATGGCCCTCGGCGACACAGCAGACGGTCCAGTTCACGGCGACCTTGGCGGGGTCCCGCGGATCGAGGCGGAGAGTCCGGCCGCGGGTCTGTATGACGGCGCCCGGCGTGCTGGCCATGCTCAGGTCGACCAGGCCGGTCGCCGTCGGCGCGTCCCAGCCCTCTCCGAGCAACGCGCGGGTGCCGATCAGCACCTGGCAGCGCGCACCCGTGAAGAAGTCGGTGACCGCACGCACCCACTCGCGACTCGACCACCGGCCGGTGAGCTCGGCGATGCCGTGGCCGTCCGGCGCACCCACGACGAGCCCAGGCACCCCGGCCTCGCCGCGCAGCCTCTCGAGCGTGGCGGGCGCCGCGGCGACGGTCTTCCCGGTCACCATCAGCGGCGCCAGCCCTGAGGTCGAGGGATCCGCGAGCAACTGGGCAAGTGCGAGCCGCGCCGATCCGGCCCGGTCCTGCAGCACCCCGGCCAGGTCGGCAGAGACCGTGGCGGCCGCCTCCTCGTGGTCGCAGATGACCAGCATCGCCATCCGGTCGCCGAGGCTGCGGTGCTCCGCGCTCACGATCTCCACCAGGGCCGCGGACTTGGCCGCGCTCCGCGCCAGCACCCGGTCGACGGCGGTGCGACCCCGGCGGATCCCGGCGCGGGTGAGGCTGAAGCCGATCGAGGGCAGCGCCCGCTTCAACACCTCCCGGACGTCCTGGTCGCGGTCGTCGACGCTGTCGACGACGCACGCGTCGTACCAGTCGTCGATCAGCACCGCCCAGTCGTCCGCGATCGGAGGATGGGCGTGCGCCTCGCCGCGCACCACGTCGTCGGGCAGCCGCAACAGGTCGGCATGCGCGAGGCGCAGGGCCGCGTCGGCGAGCGCCGGCTGTTTCGCGGCGATCCGGGCGAACGGAACCTCGCCGTGGAAGCGCAGGTCCGCCCACACCAGGAACGGCTTCGACCCGAACCCGGGGTCGAGCAGCTGGGTGGTGAGCTCCGCGAATCGCTCGGACTGGCCGGCCAGCCAGTCTGCCTCGGCAGCGGACGGCGTGGTGAGCCAGATCAGGTCCATGAACGGCGCCAGGTGGCCTTCGCGCACCACCGCCGGGATGGAGGTGGCATAGACGATGTCGCCGAACAACTCGGCAACCAGCTCCGCCTGATCCGGGCCGAGAGTGTCGGGCGGAGTGGCGGTGAGCCCCAGCACCGTCGCCTCCGGCAGTTCCTCGAGGATCTCGGCGAGCAGCCGGCCCCACACCTCGAGCAGGTGGTGGCACTCGTCCAGCACCAGGGTGATCGGCCCGGCCTCCTGCAGCGCCGCGATCAGCGCCCGGCCGTTCTCGTGCAAACGCTCCAGCTCCGAGGTCGTCGGCTCCTCGTCGTCGTCCTCGGTGTCGAACACCGCGAGGGACTGGTAGGTCAGCGAGGTGACAGCCGCTGAGAGGTTCCGGCCGGTGCCGATCGGCACCGGCGGGCCCTCGAAGGCCTCCCACCCGCGCACCCACTGACCCTGGATCGCGGTGTTGGGGCTGAGTACCAGGGCCCGCACCGCCTCGCGACGGATCGTCTCCAGCCCGACCAGGGTTTTGCCGGCACCTGGGGGCAGCACCACCCACGCCCGCCTGCGTCCGGCCGCCCGCACGGCCGCCAGCGCCTCCAGGGCCTCGCGCTGATGCCGGCGAAGGGGATGCGGAAAGGCTCGGGCGGCGTACGCCGAGGGGTCCGGCAGGCTCACCCCGCGGCGGCCTCGGCCCGCGCCCGGAGGTCGGCGACCATCTTGTCCGGGTCCTCTGCCGAGTAGACCGCGGAGCCGGCGACGAACACGTCGGCCCCGGCGGCAGCGGCCCGTTCGATCGTCTCCAGCGAGACGCCGCCGTCGACTTGTAGCCAGGTCTCGATGCCGTGCTTGTCGAACAGCGCCCGCGCCGCCCGGATCTTGGGCAGGCACAGGTCGAGAAACTGCTGGCCGCCGAAGCCTGGCTCGACCGTCATGATCAGCAGCATGTCGAGCTCGCGCAGCAGGTCCTCGTAGGGCTCGACCGGCGTGGCCGGCTTGAGGGCCATGCTCGCCCGGGCTCCGGCGGCACGGATCTCCCGGGCCAGGCGAACGGGTGCGCGGGCGGCCTCGACGTGGAAGGTGACCGAGCCGGCACCCGCCTCGACGTATGCCATCGCGTTGCGGTCGGCGTCCTCGATCATCAGGTGCGCGTCGAGGGGTGTGTCAGTGGCCTTGCTCAGCGCCTCGACCATGGTCGGTCCGAAGGTCAGGTTCGGAACGAAGTGGTTGTCCATCACGTCGACGTGGATCCAGTCGGCGCTGCCGATCCTGGACACCTCGGCGCCGAGAGCGGCGAAGTCGGCGTTCAGGATGCTCGGGGTGATCTGGATGCCCACGGGCAGAGCCTAGTGTCACTCCTCCGGCTCGTCCGGAGTCTCCTTGCCCTCGGCCTCGTCGCGGTCCGCCCACTCCAGCAGCGTCGCGATGTCGAACACGTGGTCGTCGATGTCCTCGTGGAGGTCGCCGATCTCGGCAAACCTCGCCGGCATCGTGAAGATCGTGAAGTCGTGGGGGTCGCACTCGTCGATCTCGTCCCATCGCACCGGCGCGGAGACTCGTGCGTCGGGGAACCCGCGGACCGAGTACGCCGCAGCGATGGTGTGGTCTCGCGCGTTCTGGTTGTAGTCGACGAAGAGGTGGTGCGGGTCGCGGTCCTTGCGCCACCAGGTCGTCGTCACTTCGTCGGGCGCCCGTCGCTCCACCTCACGTGCAAACCCGAGCGCCGCCCGGCGGACCACCTTGTGCCCGTGGTCGGGCCGGATCCGGACGTAGATGTGCAGGCCGCTGCCGCCGCTGGTCTTGGGATAGCCGACCGCGCCGAGCTCGTCGAGGATCTCGTGGGTGACCTGCGCGACCCGCTGGACCTGCGCGAAGTCGGAGAGCGGACCCGGGTCCAGGTCGATCCGCCACTCGTCCGGCTTCTCGGGGTCCTCGCGGCGGCTGTTCCAGGGGTGAAACTCCACCGTGCTCATCTGCACCGCCCAGATCACCGAGCCGAGCTCGGTGACACAGAGCTCGTCAGCGGTCCGGTTCCACCGAGGGAAGTGCAGCCGCACCGTCTCCACCCAGTCCGGTGCCCCGCCCGGCAGCCGCTTCTGGTGCACCTTGTCGCCGGCCAGGCCCTTGGGGAACCGGTGCAGCATGCACGGCCGCTCCCACAGCGCATTCACGATGCCGGGCCCGACCGAGAGGTAGTACTCGACCAGGTCGTGCTTGGTGGCGCCGCTCTCCGGGAAGTACACACGGTCGGGATTGCTGACCCGGATCACCCGGTTGTCGACCTCGATCTCGATCGACGGCGACTTCGACGCTGCCACCCCGGTCACGCTAGCCGAGCAGGTCCAGCGCGAGCAGGTCGTCGGCGTCGTACGGCATCGATGTGGTCACCCGATCAGCGAGACCGCGGAACCGCGCCCGGACCTCCGCGCCGGCGTCATCCAGCTCGGCCACCACCGCGAACGTCGCCAGCACCTCGTCGTCGACCAGGTCGCCGAGTTCGGTCCATCGACCGGCCTTCGTCATCGCGTGCGCCTCGCCGTGCAGGTCGCCCCAGCCGTGGTGTTCGAGCACGGGCTGGTACGCCGGCGTGGACGCGTAGAAGCCGATCTGGCGTCGCACACCCGCGACCGCGTCCGCGAGCTGCTCCTCGGTGCGACCGGTTGCCACCATGCAGAGGGTCGAGATCTCGAACGGCCCGGCTGTGCGTCCGGATGCCTCGCGGCCTTTGCGGACCATCGGCTCGACCACATGGGTGAGGTAGGAGCGGGACAGCAACGGATGACAGATAAGCCCGTCGGCGACGGCCCCCGCTGCCTCGAGCATCAACGGCCCGACGGCGGCCAGCCACACCCGCGGGCTGGGCGTGCCGAGCGCGCCCGGCGAGAACAGCGGCGGCATCAGCGTGTGCTCGTAGAAGTCGCCGCGGAAGTCGAGCTGCTCCCCCGTCTGCCAGGAGTGCCAGATCGCCTTGAGTGCGGCGACGTACTCCTGCATCCGTGCGGCCGGGCTCGACCAGGGCATGCCGTAGCGGCGGGTGATGTGCGGCTTGATCTGCGAGCCGAGACCGAGGATCAGCCGGCCACCGGACAGCCGGTGCAGGTCGTACGCCGAGTAGGCCATCAGCATCGGCGTCCGGGCGAAGGCGAGGGCGATCGACGTACCCAGCTCGATCCTCTCGGTCGTGGTGGACGCCATGGTCAGCGCGACGAACGGGTCGTGCGCGGCCTCCGCGACGAACAGCCCGCGCACGGTGTGGCGACGCTCGGCCTCGCGGGCGAGGTCCGCGATCCGCTCGGGGCCGCCGTGGAAGGCGACATCCACGGCGATCTCGGCATTCATGCCAGGAGGCTACGGCGTAGCAGCGCCATGAACATCGCGTCCGTGCCGTGCCGGTGTGGCCACAGCTGCACGGTGCGGTCCAGCGGGCCGGCGCAGTCCGGTACGCCCGGCAGCAGTGCCCCCGCATCCTCGAGCACGGCGTCCGGCCGAGCCTTCAGGGTCGCTGTGACCACGTCCGCGGTCTCGGCCAGCACCGGCGAACAGGTCGCGTAGAGCACCACGCCGCCGGGTCGCACCAGCTCGAGCGCCGCGGAGATCAGCAGCCGCTGGAGCGGGACCAGTGCCTCCAGATCCTCCGGAGTACGCCGCCAGCGTGCCTCCGGCCGCCGTCGCAGCGCGCCGAGCCCCGTGCAGGGCGCGTCGACCAACACTCGGTCGAAGCTGGCCGGGTGCAGCGGCGGTGCGGTGCCGTCGGCGGTGAGCACGGCGGTGACCCCCGCTGCCCCGGCTAGTGCTCGGGCGACCAGCCTGCTGCGGTGATGCTGCCGCTCTATGGCGACCAGCCCGGCGCCGCGCTCGGCGGCGAGCCCGGCCAGCAGCGCGGACTTGCCGCCGGGACCTGCGCACAGGTCCAGCCAGGCAACGTCCGCGCCTTCCACCGGCGCCGAGGCCAGCACCACCGCCACCAGCTGCGATCCCTCGTCCTGGACGCCGGCCCGGCCCTCCGCGACCGCCGGCACCGCCGACGGGTTGCCGCCGTCGAGCACCCCGCCGTACGGCGAGTACGGTGTCGGCTCGCCCGGCAGCTCGGCCCGCTCCGCACGTCCTGGTCGGGCGACGAGAGTGACCTTGGGGGGCGCGTTGTCCGCCTCGAGCAGAGCCTCGAGCTCGGCAGCGCCGACCGCACGGCGCAGCTCCTCGACCACCCACGCCGGGTGACTGTGTCGGGTGGCGGCGTCGGGGGCGACCTGGGCCACCCACGCGTCGAGATCTTGCGCGGACACCTTGCGCAGCACCGCGTTCACGAACCCGGCGGCGCTGGTCTTGCCCCGCGCCCGGACCAGGTCGACGCTGGTGCTGATCGCGGCGTGCGGCGGCACTCGCATGTTGAGCAGCTGGTGCGCGCCCATTCGCAGCGCGTCGAGGACGACCGGGTCGATCTTCGTCAGCGGCCGGTTCGAGCACACGGCCAGCACCGCGTCGTACGTCGCGCGGCGGCGGATCGTGCCGGAGACCAGCTCTGTCGTCAGCCCCGCGTCGCGGGAGTCGAGGCGGTGCCGTTCGATCGCGGTCGGGAGCGCCAGGTTGGTGTAGGCGTCGTCCTCCCGGACCGCCGCCAGCACGTCGAGCGCCGCCAGCCGCGCGCGGTCGGATTGCTTAGCCATCCGCGAAGTACGCCTTGACCAGCCGCTTCGGGGCGCGGGTCGCCCAGGCCTCGGTGATGATCTCGGCGAGCTCGTCGCGGCTCAGCTCCCCGAGCCGGGACTGCTGCACCAGCACCGCGTTGAAGCCCTTGAAGTGGTCGATCGTGAAGAACGGGGTGTCCGCGTCCTCGACCAGCGCCATCTTCTCGGCCTCGCCTGGCGTGACGATGACGAGCAGGTCGTCGTACAGCTCCCCGGTCTCCGGATCGACCGCGGTCTTGTGCGGCATCCGGTAGAGCAGGAACCCGCGGCCCTTCTCACCCTTCGGCACCTTGTACGTCGGCCGGTCGCCCCAGGTGATGCCGAACTCGACCTCCGGCAGGCCCAGGCAGATCGCCTCGATGTCGTCGGGCGTTGCCGGGCGGCTCATGCGCTCACCCTAGGACGAGCCGAGCCGGGTGCCGGTATCCGATGGCAGCCCACGCGCCCAGTCGGCAGCCGGCATCTCCCGCTTGCCGAACGCCTTGACCTCGCCGAGCCGCACCGGCTCGGTGCCGGTGCCGACCAAGACCTCGTGCTTGCCGATCCGGAGCTCGCCGGGCGCGAGCGCCTCGGCGTCCGCGGCCACCGCGACCGGGCCGATCTTGATCCGCTGGTCGCCGTGCGTCGTCCAGGCTCCCGGCGCGGGCGTGCAGGCCCGGATCCGCCGATCGACCGCCACGGCCGGCTCGGTCCAGTCGATCTGCGCGTCGTCCACGGTGATCTTGGGGGCGAAGCTGACCCCATCCGCCGGTTGCGCGCGGGCCTCGAGCGAACCGTCCTCGATCCCGTCGAGCGTCGTCACCAGCAGCCCGGCGCCGTACTCGGCCAGCCTGGCGAGCAGGTCGCCCGCGGTGTCGTCGGGGCGGATTCGCTCGGTCATCACGCCGTACGTCGGCCCGGCGTCGAGCTCCTTCACGATCCGGAACGTCGTCGCACCGGTCACCTCGTCGCCGGCCCAGATGGCGTACTGCACCGGCGCGGCACCCCGCCAGTTCGGGAGGCACGAGAAGTGCAGGTTGATCCAGCCGTGCTCGGGGATGGCCAGCGCGGACTCCGGCAGCAGCGCGCCGTACGCGACCACCGGGCAGGCGTCCGGACGGAGCTCGCGCAGTGCGTCCTGGAACTCGGGTTCGCGGGGGTGCGCCGGCTTGAGCACGGGTACGCCGAGCTCCTCGCCGCGCAGCGCCACCGGGCTGGCCATCAGCTTGCGACCGCGACCGGATGGCGCGTCCGGGCGGGTGACGACGCCGACCAGGTCGTGCTGGCGAGGTCGGCGATCGCATCCAGCGCGGGCAGCGCAACCTCGGGGCGTTCCGGCGAAGACGACCCTCACAGACCGAGTCCACCGGTGGTGTGCGGGCTGATCCTGACGGTCGGCCGCTCCACCCCGAACCACTCGGACTCGCGGATCTCCTTCATCGCCGCCTTGCGGGCATCGGTGTCGAGCCGGTCGATGAACAGGATCCCGTCGAGGTGGTCGGTCTCGTGCTGGATCGCCCGGGCCAGCAGCTCGGATCCCTCGATCGTGACCGGCTCGCCGTACATGTCGAAGCCGCGAGCGACCACCGAGAGGGCGCGCTTGCAGTCGAAGGTCAGCTCGGGGAGGGACAGACAGCCCTCGGGGCCGTCCTGGAGCTCCTCGGACAGGTCGAGCACCGGGTTGATCAGATGGCCGGTCTCCCCCTCGACGTACCAGGTGAACGCGCGCAGGCCGACCCCGATCTGCGGAGCGGCCAGGCCCGCGCCGGGCGCCTCCAGCATGGTGTCGGTGAGGTCGGTGATCAGCGTGCGCAGCTCCTTGTCGAAGTCGACGACCTCGATGGCGGGTCGGCGCAGCACCGGGTCACCGAACAGCCGGATCGGCTGGATGGCCAACGGGATCTCCTCGGGGTCGACGGCGCGGGCAAGTCTACGAACCCATCAGGTGATCTAGAGAACGACCGGGTCCACCTGGATGCGTACGGCGTCGAGCTTGCGGCCGGACCGCGCCCGCTGCAGGTCGCCCAGCGCGCGGGACAGTCCGCCACCCTGGGCCCGCGGGACCCGGACTACCACCCGCTCCTCGTCGTCGACCCGCACCGGACCGAGCACCTCTGCCGCCTCCGGAAGTTGCAGCAGCGTGACCGCGTCGTCCACGGCGCCGGGGTCGCCGGTGATGGTGGCCAGCCGGGATGCGGGCGGCAGGTGCGCCTCCTGGCGGTCGGCGATCTCGCGCCCGGCGAACCCCGCGTGATCCCAGCGCACCAGCGCCTGGAGCGCCGGCTCGGCCGGGTCGCCGACCGCGAGGGCCGTGCCGCCCGGCCGGACCAGCCCGACCGCGTTGCTCCAGCGGCGCAGGGCCTCCTCAGCGGCCCGGAGGTCGGCCCGGGCGAGCAGCATCCAGGTGTCCAGAAGCACCACGGCGGCGTAGCCGCCCTCCGCTACCGGCTCGGCCCCTGGTGTGGCCACCACGATCGACGGGTGGCGGTCGACGTCAGTGATGATCCGGTCGCGCGCCGAGGTCCGGACCCGGATCTGGGGAAACGCGCGACCGAGCTCCTCGGCGGTTCGTTCGTCGCCGAGCACGGGTGCCCGGAGCCCTCGACCGCCGCACTCGGGACACCCCCAAGGGTCGGCGACCGTGCCGCACCAGCGGCACGCCGGCGGCGTGGTCGCTCCGGTCAGTGCCAGCGGCCCTGCGCAGGTCTGACAATGTGCGGGGGCGCGGCAGCGGTCGCAGGCCAGCGCGAGCGCGTAGCCGGCCCGCGGGGTCTGCACCAGCACCGGCCCGTCCCGCAACGCTTCCGTGAGCGCCGAGTGCACCTCCCGTGGGATCCGCGAGGGGTGGGGATCCCGCTGCTGGGCCTGCTCGGTGGCTCCGCTGACTCCTACCGTGACCCGCTCGCGCAGCAGCTCGCGTACCGGGGCGATCTCCCGGGCCCAGCCCGTGCGCAGGAGGTACTCCCCCTCGACGCTGCGCGCGAAGCCGCCGACCAGCACCGCCGCCCGCTCGCGCTCGGCCCGCATCAGCAGCGTCTCGCGGGTGTGCGGATAGGGCGCCCGCGGCTCGGCGTACAGATCGTCGCCGTCGTCCCAGATCGCCACGAGGCCGAGGTCGTGAACCGGCGCGAACGCGGCGCTGCGGGTTCCGACCACGATCCGGCGGGCACCACGAGCCACGGCGAGAAAGTCGCGGTAGCGGGCCGCCGGCCCGCCCTCGCTGGTGAGCACCACGTGGTGCCCCGGCCCCAGCACCGTCATCAGCGCGGCTTCCACCCTCCGCGCGTCCTTGTTGTCGGGGACGCAGAGCAGCGCCCCGCGACCACTCGCCGCAGCCGCCCCGGCCGCCTGCGCGAGCAGGGTGGGCCAGTCGTCACCCGGGGCCGCGCCCCAGACCGCACGCGGCGCCCCGCCGTCGTGCAGGTGCTGGAGGTACGTCGCCGCGTGGCCGTGGTGCGACCAAGCCGCCGCTGCGGCCTCGGCGTCCCACGTCGACGTGTCCGGGGCCGGCTCGGAGGGCTGCCTCTCGGTGGCTGCGTGCCGCGGCGGAACCGCCAGCCGCAGCACGTCGGAGCGCACGCCCGCGTAGCGCTGGGCGAGGTCACCGGCCAGGTCGGCAACGACCGGACTCAGCACCCGTTCCGCGCTGACTACCCGGCGCAGCGGCGTGAGCCGGCCGGCGTGCTCGGAGTCGTCGACCCGTTCGACGACGTACCCGTCGACGTCCTGGCCCGCGAACCGCACCTTGACCCGGACGCCCGGCTGGGCATCGCGGTCCCACGAGGCGGGCACCAGGTAGTCGAAGGGTCGGTCCAGGTGCGCGAGCGGGACATCGACCAGCACCCGCGCCACCGGCTGCTCCTTGGCGGGCTCGGCCTCGGCGGACTTCTTCGCTCGGGTCGCCTTCGCCTTCGCCCGAGAGTCGTCGACCGCCGCGCGCAGACCGGGCAGCAGATCCTGCTGCTCCCCCGCCTCGGTCATGGCCGAATGTCTACCAGCGACCACCCGCAAGCGAGCAGTAGTTCGCGAGGCACGAGCGCACGACGTGGGCGAGCGCAGGTCGAGTAGCCGCGCGACCGAGGAACGAGGTCGCGACCGGCGTATCGAGACCCGGTGAGACGCACGCAGACCTGTGGACTGTCGTCGTCCGTGGTCTCGATACGCCCGCCGCTCGTTCCTCGGACGGGCTACTCGACCAGCGAAGCGATCAGGCGCCGGCGGCGGCCTTGAGTGCCTCGGCGCGGTCGGTCCGCTCCCAGGTGAACTCGGGCAGCTCGCGGCCGAAGTGGCCGTACGCCGAGGTCTTGGCGTAGATGGGGCGGAGCAGGTCGAGGTCGCGGACGATCGCGGCCGGGCGCAGGTCGAACACCTGGAGCACGGCTTCCTGGATCTTCTCGTCGGAGACGGTGCCGGTGCCGAACGTCTGGATGAAGACGCCGACCGGGTGTGCCTTGCCGATCGCGTAGGCGACCTGAGCCTCGCAGCGACGGGCCAGGCCGGCGGCGACGACGTTCTTGGCCACCCAGCGCATGGCGTACGCCGCGGAGCGGTCCACCTTCGACGGGTCCTTGCCGGAGAAGGCACCGCCCCCGTGGCGGGCCATGCCGCCGTAGGTGTCGACGATGATCTTGCGACCGGTCAGACCTGCGTCGCCCATCGGCCCGCCGATGACGAAGATGCCGGTCGGGTTGACCAGCAGCTTGTAGCCCTCGGAGGAGATCGGGGCGGTCGCCAGGATCGGGTCGATCACGTGCTTCTTCACGTCCGCCTCGAGCGTCTCGAGGGTGACATCGGCGGAGTGCTGGCTGGAGAGGACGACGGTGTCGATCCGAACCGGGCGGTCCTCGGCGTCGTACTCGATGGTGACCTGGGTCTTGCCGTCGGGCCGGAGGTAGGGCAGCGTCCCGTCCTTGCGCACCGCGGTGAGCTTCTCGGCGAGCCGGTGGGCCAGCATGATCGGGAGCGGCATCAGCTCGGGGGTGTCGTCGCAGGCATAGCCGAACATCAGGCCCTGGTCACCCGCGCCCTGCCAGTCGAGCTCGTCGGTGGAGTCACCGACCCGGGCCTCGTGACCCTTGTCGACGCCCTGCGCGATGTCCGGGGACTGCTGGCCGATGGCGATCTGGACGCCGCAGCCGCGGCCGTCGAAGCCCTTCTCGCCGTCGTCGTACCCGATCTCGACGATCTTCTGGCGGACCAGCGCCGCGATCGGCGCGTAGCTCTTGGTGGTCACCTCACCGGCGACCACGACGAGGCCCGTGGTGAGCAGCGTCTCGCAGGCCACCCGGCTGGTGGGGTCGTCGGCGAGCAAGGCGTCCAGGACGGTGTCGCTGATCGCGTCCGCGATCTTGTCCGGGTGACCCTCGGTCACTGACTCCGAGGTGAAAAGGCGTCCAGCCACAGTGCTTACTCCGCTCAGGCAGGTGTCGTTCGACTCAGGTTGGCTCAGGATATGTGGCGACCAGCATGCAAGATGGTCATCTCAGGAAACGAATCAACGCGCCTGCGGTCACGCCCGAAACCGCGTGACGACCTGGTCCCAGATCACGTGCGCCAACGCGGTCTTGGAGCCGCGCGGTACGTCGATCGAGGCACCGTCGGCACCCAGGATGATGGCCTCGTTGTCGGGGCTCCCGAACACGGCTCCGCCGCTGACATCGTTGACGACCAGGAGGTCGCAGCCCTTGCGTTCGAGCTTGGCCCGGGCCAGCTCGATGACCGAGCCGGACGAGTCGCCGGTCTCAGCCGCGAAGCCGACGATGACCGAACCGGGACGCGCCCGCTGGGTGGAGATCTCGTGCAGGATGTCGACGTTCTGCACCAGCGAGATCGTCGGAGCGGAACCGTCGTCGGCCTTCTTGATCTTCGCCTCGGAGACATCCGCGCTGCGGAAGTCGGCGGGTGCCGCGGCCATCACGACCGCGTCGGCGGTCGCGGCCGCGGCGACGACTTCGTGGTGCAGCTGGGCCGTGGTCTCGATCCGCACCACCTTCACGCCGGCGGGGTCCGGGAGGCTCACGTTCGCGGCCACGAGCGTGACCTCGGCGCCGCGAGCGACGGCGGCTCGGGCGAGCGCATAGCCCTGCAGCCCCGACGACCGGTTGCCGAGGAACCGGACCGGGTCGAGGTACTCACGAGTGCCCCCGGCGGAGACCACCACCTGCCGTCCGGTGAGGTCGGCGGGCGCGATGCCACGGGCGAGCACGTCGAGGCAGACCTCGAAGATCTCGGGAGGTTCGGGGAGCCGGCCCTTGCCGGTGTCGACGCCGGTCAGCCGCCCCTCGGCCGGTTCGATCACCAACGCGCCGCGCTCACGCAGCGTGGCGACGTTGGCGCGGGTGGCGGCGTGCTCCCACATCTCGGTGTGCATGGCGGGCGCGAACACCACGGGACACCTGGCGGTGAGCAGCGTGTTGGTGAGGAGGTCATCGGCCAGCCCATGTGCGGCCTTCGCCAGCAGGTTGGCCGTGCTCGGCGCCACCACGACCAGGTCGGCCTGCTGGCCGATCCGCACGTGGGGCACCTCGTGCACGTTGGTCCACACGTCGGTGTCGACGGGCTTGCCCGACAACGCCGACCAGGTGGGAGCACCGACGAACTTCAGCGCCGACTCGGTCGGCACCACGGTCACGTCGTGGCCGGACTCGGTGAACAACCTCAGCAGCTCGCAGGCTTTGTACGCCGCGATGCCGCCGGAGACCCCGAGAACGACCCTGGTCAGGGAACTACTCCGCTTTGGTGCCGCGCGACGCGTCGAGTGCGGCCTGCTTGGCGGCAGCTTCCTCGGCGGCCAGTACGGCCGGGTCGACGTCCTCACAGGTCAGCAGGTCGTCGTTGATCTCGCGGAGCGCGATCGACAGCGGCTTCTCCTGCACGTGGGTGTCGACGAGCGGGCCGACGTACTCCAGCAGGCCCTCGCCCAGCTGGGAGTAGTAGGCGTTGATCTGGCGGGCCCGCTTGGCGCTGTAAAGGACCAGCTTGTACTTGCTGTCGGTCTTGGTGAGCAGGTCGTCAATCGGAGGGTTGGTGACACCCTCGGCGGCGATGTTGGGCGCAGACACGCGTAAGCCTCGCTGTAGAGAATCGGGGGTCAGGGGCGATCGGGGCGCGACGGCTCCTGATCGAGCTTCATCAAGGCTACCAACTGGTCGGCCGCATCGTGAACTTCATGGTTAACGATCGTCTCGTCGAACTCGTTCTCGGCGGCCATCTCCTCGCGGGCGGTGTCGAGCCTGCGGGCCCGCTCCTCCTCGCTTTCGGTGCCCCGCCCGACCAGCCGACGGACCAGTTCCTCCCAGCTCGGCGGCTTCAGGAACACGAAAAGCGCCTCGGGCATCGAGTCCCGCACCAGCCGGGCGCCCTGGAGGTCGATCTCCAGCATCGCGGGTCGACCGGCCGCCAGTGCTTCCTCGACGGCCTTGCGCGGGGTGCCGTAGCGCGCGGCCTTGTGCACCACCGCCCACTCGAGGAGCTCGTCCTCCTCGACCATGTGGTCGAACACCTGGTCCGACACGAACCAGTAGTGCACCCCGTCCACCTCGTCGGGCCGCGGGTCCCTGGTCGTGACCGAGACGGAGATCCAGACGTCGGGATGACGTTCCCTGACGGCGGCGGCAACAGTCCCCTTGCCGACCGCGGTAGGACCGGCGAGCACGACCAAGCGACTTGGATTCGGTGTGCTCCCCGAGGTCACTCGCCGAACTCGCGCTCGAGCGCGGCGACCTGCTTGATGCCGAGCCCACGCACCCGACGCGACTCGGCGATCCGGAGCCGCTCCATCACCTGACGGGCGCGCACCTTGCCGAGTCCGGGCATCGACTGCAGCAGGTCGACCACCCGCATCTTGCCGATGACTTCGTTGGTCGCACCTTCGCGCAGGACGTCGACGATCGAGGCGCCGGAGTTCTTGAGGCGGTTCTTGATCTCGGCCCGCTCACGACGAGAGGCGGCGGCCTTTTCGAGGGCGGCCTGTCGCTGTTCGGGTGTCAACGGGGGCAGAGCCACGTGTGCAGATCCTTCGAAAGCGAGAGGTGATGAGAAGCGGTGCGGGCAACCGCCGGGGCCAATCTAGTCAGAACTTCGTGGCAGCGGCAATTGCCGGAATGGAACGAGTTCTACTTCACCACCAGCGGCGCGCTAGAGGGTCATGGGGGTCTTGCAGACATCGCGGGCTTGTTGTTCGACGCCATCGAGGGCGGCCACCATCTCGGGGGTCGCCAAGGCCTGCGCGGCCGCATCGATCGCGCCCTTCTCATCCTCGGTCAGACCGGCCGGCGGTTTGCGTCGGTCGTACGTCGTGGGGTCGATGCCGGCGACCTCGAGCGCGTCGACCAGGTCGCCGATGCGGGAGGTGACCGTGGCCCATTCGTCCTCGAGATCGTCGGGCGCCTTGTCCTGGAGCCGCTCGAACTCCGGCAGCGCGTTGATCAACGCGGTGCCCGTGTCACCCGCCAGGTCCTCGGACAGCGACTCGCGCTGCGCCTTGACCTCCTTGCAGTACGCCTCGAACGGATCGTCGTCCGCACCGCAGCCGACCACCAGCAGCGAGACGGCCGCGAGCACCGCAAGTCGTACGACGACCCGCCTCACCCGGACAGGCCTCGCAGCTCGTCGTTGGCACGGGCGACCGCGTCCCGCATGGCCCCCCGGTCCGGGCCCAGCCGCAGCACCTCTCGCGAGGAGCTCGGCAGCACGTTGCGGGTGGCCGTACCGAAGATCCGGGCGATGTCGGCCGTGGTGCCGCCCTGGGCGCCGTACCCGGGCGCCAGGACCGGGCCGTTGAAGTCGAGGTCGAGATCGGTGTCCGGGATGGTCGCCCCGATGACGGCGCCGAACGAGCCCAGCGGCACCGCGCCCGCGTTGAGCTCGCGGAGGTGCTCGATCATCCGACCGCCCACCGTGGTGCCGTCCGTGGTCGCACCCTGCACCTCCGGGCCTTCCTTGTTGGAGGTCAGGGCCAGCACGAAAACCCCCGCGTCGTGCTTGCGTGCTGTGTCGATCATCGGCGCGATCGAGCCGAACCCCAGGAACGGGCTGGCGGTGATGGCGTCGACGGCGAGCGGGGACGACTGGTCGAGGTAGGCATCGGCGTACGCCTGCGATGTCGAGCCGATGTCGCCCCTCTTGACGTCCAGTAGCACCAGCGCGCCACCCTCCCGGCTCTTGCGGACCACCCGCTCCAGCACCGCAATGCCACGGCTGCCGAACCGCTCGAAGAACGCCGACTGCGGCTTGAGAACCGACGCGTACGGCGCCACCGCCTCCACCACGGTCAGCGCGAACGTCTCCAGGCCTGCAACGTCGTCGCCGAGGCCCCAGTCGAGCAGCAGCTGCGGGTGCGGGTCGACGCCGACGCAGAACGGTCCGCGGTCGGCGATGGCGGCGTGCAGCCGAGAACCGAACGTCATACAGCGACTCCCTTGATGATCCGGCGGGGCCAGAGCGGCCCCTCGTAGATGAAGGCCGTGTAGCCCTGCAGAAGGGTGGCGCCCGCGTCGAGTCGGCCGCGGGCGTCGTCGACGGTGGTGATCCCGCCGACGCCGATCAGGGTCATGGCCGGGCCGACCCGTTCGCGCAGCATCCGCATCACCGCGTCGGCTCGCTCGGTGAGTGGAGGCCCGGACAGTCCGCCCGAACCGGCCTTCTCGACGGTCGCGGGATCGCTGGCCAAGCCGTCCCGGGAGATCGTGGTGTTGGTCGCGATCATCCCGTCGAGGCCGATGGCGACGGCCAGGTCGGCGACCCTCACCACGTCCTTGTCGGCCAGGTCGGGCGCGATCTTGACCAGCAGGGGCACGACGTCCGCAATCTTCTGCACCGCGGTCAGGATCGGCTCGAGCTTCTCGACGGCTTGGAGGTCCCTCAGGCCCGGCGTGTTCGGCGAGCTGACGTTGACCACCAGGTAGTCGGCGTACGGCGCCAGCAGCCGCGCGGACTTCTCGTAGTCGCGCACCGCTTCGTCCTCGGGTACGACCTTGCTCTTGCCGATGTTCACGCCCAGCACGACGCCGGGTCTCGATACGCGCGCCGCTCGTCCCTCGCGACGAGCTACTCGACCAGCGAGACGGCGGGCCACCGCCTCGGCGCCGTCGTTGTTGAAGCCCATCCGGTTGACCACGGCCCGGTCGTCAGGCAAGCGGAAGAGTCGCGGCTTGGGGTTGCCCGGCTGCGGCTCACCGGTGACCGTGCCGATCTCGACGTGCCCGAACCCCAGCGCGGCCAGCGCATCGATGCCCACGGCGTTCTTGTCGAACCCGGCCGCCAAGCCGAGCACGTTGGGGAAGCTCAGCCCCATCGCCTCCACGGGCTCCCCCGGCGTCGACCGCCGCGCGAGCACCGGCCGCGCGCCGCGGATCGCCCGGAAGCCCAGACGGTGGGCCTTCTCGGCGTCCAGCCGCCGGAAGCCGTGATCGAAGAACACGCGGTACATCAGGTGCGTCGCGCCCAGTCCTGCAGCGAGCGCACCCCGATGTCGCCCCGCTTCAGCGCCTCGATCCCCTGGACCGCCGCGCCCAGGCCCTGGATGGTCGTGACACACGGGATGTTGGCGCGCACCGCGGCGGTCCGGATCTCGTAGCCGTCGAGCCGCGCGGACCCGCCGCTGGTGTCGCCGTACGGCGTGTTGACGATGAGCTGGATCTGGCCACCGAGGATCAGCTCGACCGTCGTCTGCTGTCCCTCGGGACCCGAACCCTCGTGGTGCTTGCGCACCACGGTCGCATCGATGCCGTTGCGCTTGAGCACCTCGGCGGTCCCCTGCGTGGCCATGATCTCGAAGCCCTGGTCGGCCAGCACCTTGATCGGGAAGATCATGTGCCGCTTGTCCCGGTTGGCGACGCTCACGAACACCCGCCCGCTCGTCGGCAGCGAGCCGAAGGCGCCGGCCTGTGCCTTTGCGAACGCGGTACCGAAGTCCGCGTCGAGCCCCATCACCTCGCCGGTCGACTTCATCTCCGGTCCGAGCACGGTGTCGACGTTGCTGCCATCGGGAGCGCGGAACCGGTTGAACGGCATCACTGCCTCCTTGACCGCGATCGGCTGGTCCGGTGGCAGGGTGCCGCCGTCGCCGGTCTCCGGAAGTACGCCCGCCTCGCGGAGCTCCTTGACCGTCTCCCCCATCATCAGCCGGGCGGCGGCCTTGGCCAGCGGGGTCGCCGTCGCCTTGGAGACGAACGGCACCGTCCGGCTGGCCCGGGGGTTGGCCTCGAGTACGTAGAGCACATCGGAGCCGAGCGCGAACTGGATGTTGAGCAGCCCGCGCACCCCGACGCCCCGGGCGATCGCCTCGGTGGCCTCGCGGATCCGCAGGATCTCGGCGGCACCGAGCGTGATCGGGGGCAGCGCGCAGGACGAGTCGCCGGAGTGGATGCCGGCCTCCTCGATGTGCTCCATCACGCCGCCGAGGAACAGCTCCTCCCCGTCGTAGAGCGCGTCGACGTCGATCTCCACGGCGTCGTCGATGAACCGGTCGACCAGCACCGGGTGCGCGGGGCTGATCTCGGTGGCCCGCTCGATGTAGCCGCGCAGCGAGCCCTCGTCGTAGACGATCTCCATGCCGCGCCCACCCAGGACGTACGACGGCCGGACCAGCACGGGGTAGCCGATCTCCTCGGCGATCTCCCGGGCGTCGTCGAAGCTGCTCGCGGTGCCGTGCTTGGGCGCCGGCAGCCCGGCCTGGTGCAGCACGCGGCCGAAGGCCCCGCGCTCCTCGGCGAGGTGGATCGCCTCCGGCGAGGTGCCGACCACGGTCACGCCGTTGTCCTTGAGCCCCTGCGCCAGCCCGAGCGGGGTCTGGCCACCGAGCTGGCAGATCACCCCGGCGACCGGACCGGCCTGCTCCTCCGCGTAGACGACCTCGAGGACGTCCTCGAGCGTCAGCGGCTCGAAGTACAGCCGGTCTGAGGTGTCGTAGTCGGTCGACACGGTCTCGGGGTTGCAGTTGACCATCACGGTCTCGTAGCCGGCCTCGCTCAGGGCCAGGGACGCGTGCACGCACGAGTAGTCGAACTCGATGCCCTGTCCGATCCGGTTGGGCCCGCTGCCCAGGATGATCACCGCGGGGCGCTCCCGGGGCGCCACCTCGGTCTCCTCGTCGTACGACGAGTAGTGGTACGGCGTGGCCGCCGCGAACTCGGCCGCGCAGGTGTCGACGGTCTTGTAGACCGGCCGCAGCCCGAGCGCGTGCCGGACCCCGCGTACGACGTCGGGAGTCATCCCACGGATCTTGCCGATCTGGGCGTCGGAGAACCCGTGCCGCTTGGCGGTGCGCAGCAGCTCGGGGGTCAGCTCGGGTGCCGCGGTGACCTCGGTGGCGATCTCGTTGATCAGCAGCAGCTGGTCGATGAACCACGGGTCGATCCGGGTCGACTCGAACACCTCGTCCGGCGTCGCGCCGGCACGCAGCGCATCCATCACCTGGCGCAACCGGCCGTCGTGCGGGGTCCGGATCTCCTCGAGCAGCCGGTCCTTGTCGAGCTCGACCCACTCCTGGTGCCAGTCGAAGACCGCGTCCTTGGACTCCAGTGAACGCAGCGCCTTCTGCAGCGCCTCGGTGAAGTTGCGGCCGATCGCCATGGCCTCGCCGACCGACTTCATGTGGGTGGTCAGGGTCGGGTCGGCGCCGGGGAACTTCTCGAACGCGAACCGCGGCACCTTCACCACGACGTAGTCCAGGGTCGGCTCGAAGGAGGCCGGGGTCTCTCGAGTGATGTCGTTCGGGATCTCGTCGAGTGTGTAGCCGATCGCCACCTTGGCCGCGATCTTGGCGATCGGGAACCCGGTGGCCTTCGAGGCCAGGGCGCTGGACCGGGAGACCCGCGGGTTCATCTCGATCACGATGATCCGGCCGTCGACGGGGTCGACCGCGAACTGGATGTTGCAGCCGCCGGTGTCGACGCCGACCTCTCGAATAACTCCTATCGAGATGTTGCGCAGCCGCTGGTACTCGCGGTCGGTGAGCGTCATCGCCGGCGCCACGGTGATCGAGTCGCCAGTGTGCACGCCCATCGGGTCGACGTTCTCGATCGAGCAGACGATCACCACGTTGTCCGCGGTGTCACGCATGACCTCGAGCTCGTACTCCTTCCACCCGAGGATCGACTCCTCCAGGAGCACCTCCGTGGTCGGGCTGGCGTCCAGGCCGGCCCCGGCGATCCGGTGCAGGTCGTCCCGGTCGTAGGCAAGCCCGGAGCCGGCGCCGCCCATCGTGAAGCTGGGCCGGACCACGATCGGGTAGCCCAGCTCGTCGGCGGCCGCCAGGCAGTCGGCCATGGTGTGGCAGATGATCGAGCGGGCCACTTCGGCGCCCCACTCGGCCGGCAGCGACTCCACGACCCGCTTGAACGACTCGCGGTTCTCGCCCTTCTCGATCGCCTCGATGGAGGCGCCGATCAGCTCAACGCCGTACTTCGCCAGGACGCCGGCCCCGGCCAGGCTCATCGCCGTGTTCAGCGCCGTCTGCCCGCCCAGGGTCGCCAGCAGCGCGTCCGGGCGCTCCTTGGCGATGACCTTCTCGACGAACTCCGGCGTGATCGGCTCGACGTAGGTCGCGTCGGCGAACTCGGGGTCAGTCATGATCGTGGCCGGGTTGGAGTTGACCAGGATGACCCGCAGGCCCTCCTCCTTGAGCACCCGGCACGCCTGGGTGCCGGAGTAGTCGAACTCGCAGGCCTGGCCGATCACGATCGGCCCGGATCCGATCACCAGGACGCTGGCGATGTCCTCACGCCTGGGCATCGGAACCTCCGGTGGTCTCGATACGCTCGCCGGCACTCGCTACTCGACCAGCGGAGCCCATCAGATCGCAGAACCGGTCGAAGAGGTACGCCGCGTCGTGCGGCCCGGCTGCCGCCTCCGGGTGGTATTGCACAGAGAATGCCGTCAGCCTTCCGGCGTCGTCCCGCAGCTCCAGGCCCTCGACCACGTCGTCGTTGAGGCAGACGTGACTCACCGTGGCGACGCCATACGGCGTGGTGGTGGCCTGGTCGAGCGGAGCGTCGACGGCGAAACCGTGGTTGTGGGCGGTCACCTCGACCTTGCGGGTGGTCCGGTCCATCACCGGCTGGTTGATCCCCCGGTGGCCGTACTTGAGCTTGTAGGTGCCGAACCCGAGCGCCCGCCCGAACAGCTGGTTGCCGAAGCAGATCCCGAAGTACGGCAGCCCGCGCTCAAGTGCGCGCTGCAGCAGCTCGATCTGGTCGGTCGTCGCGGCCGGGTCTCCGGGACCGTTGGAGTAGAACAATCCGTCGGGCTCGACGGCCAGCACCTGGTCGAGGGTCGAGGCCGCCGGCAGCACGTGGACCTCGATGCCGCGCTCCGCCATCCGGTACGGCGTCATGGACTTGATGCCGAGGTCGAGGGCGGCCACGGTGAACCGCCGCTCCCCCTGCGCCGGGATCACGTAGGCCTTGTCGGTGGAGACCTCGCCGGCCAGATCGGCGCCCTGCATCGGCGCGGACGCCAGCACCCTCTCGAGCAGGTCGCCAGGTTCGACTCCCGCGGACGAGATGCCGACCCGCATCGCGCCCCGCTCCCGCAGGTGCCGGGTGAGCGCCCGGGTGTCGATACCGGAGATGCCGACGACACCCTGGTCGCGCAGCTCGTCATCGAGCGAGCGGCGGGACCGCCAGCTGCTCGACCGACGGGCCGGGTCGCGCACGACGTACCCGGCGACCCAGATCCTGCTGCTCTCCGGGTCCTCGTCGTTGACCCCGGTGTTGCCGATGTGCGGCGAGGTCATCACCACGACCTGTCGGTGGTACGACGGGTCGGTCAGCGTCTCCTGGTAGCCGGTCATCCCGGTGTTGAACACCGCCTCGCCGAACGTCTCGCCGAGGGCGCCGTAGGCCTCGCCGTGGAACGTGCGACCGTCCTCGAGGACGAGTACTGCTGGGGTCACGAAACACCCACCAGGGAAGCGCTGACCTCGCGCAGACGCGCGGCCACGGCGTCGTCCTGCGCCAGGTCCGAAGGGACCTTCAGCTTGTCGTCGTCGTAGTAGCCGCCGGTCTGGCCCTCGACCTCGGGACCGATCGCCAGGTAGGTGATGTTGGCGCCACCGTCGGCCGGGCTGCGCATGAAGCGCTTCGCGATGGCGAGCACCGGCTTCGCGTACCAGGGCGCACCAGACCAGATGTCGGTCGCCACGACACCCGGGTGCAGCGAGTTGACGGTCACACCGGTCCCGGCCAGCTCGGTGGCCAGGGTCCGCGTGTACATCACGTTGGCCAGCTTGGAGCGGCTGTAGGCCTTCGTCACCGAGTACCCCTTCTCGAACCCGAGGTCGTCGAGGTCCATGGTTCCCGGATAGTGGCCCGTCGATGCGGTGTTCACGATCCGCGACGGCGCGCTCGCCACCAGCACGTCCTTGAGCTCCTCGGTGAGCAGGAAACCCGACAGGTGGTTGACCTGGAACGTGGCCTCCTGACCGTCACCGGTCAGGGTGCGGGAGGCATAGACCGTGCCTGCGTTGTTGACGAGTACATCGATGTGCGGGCACAACCGCCGGATCTCCCTGGCGGCGTCGCGGATGCTGTCGAACGACTCGAAGTCGGCGACCACGGTCTCGACGTCCGACGCGCCGGCGGCGCGCACCACCTCGGCGGCCCGCTCGAGCTTCTCCGCGCTGCGCCCCACGAGCACCAGCCGGTGACCCTCCGCCGCGATCTGCTGTGCCGACTCCAGCCCGATCCCGTTCGTGGCACCGGTGAGGACCACGGTCTTGGGTGCGCTCACTGGAGCTTCCCGTCCAGCACGGTGGCCTTGCCGCGCAGGAAGGTAGCCACCACCCGCCCGGGCAGCTCCATGCCGGCGTACGGCGTGTTCCGCGACAGCGAGGCCGACTCCGAGGCCTCGATCGTGCGACGCGCGGCCGGGTCGTAGAGCACCACGTTGGCCGGCGCGCCCTCCTCGATCGGCAGGCCGTGCTCGGCGACCCGTCCGATCCGTGCGGGTGCGTAGGACATCCGCTCGGCGACGCCGGCCCAGTCGAGCAGCCCGGGGTCGACCATGGTCGCCTGGACGATCGACAGCGCAGTCTCGAGGCCGAGCATCCCGAACGCGGCCGCCGCCCACTCGCAGTCCTTGTCCTCGTGCGGGTGTGGGGCGTGGTCGGTGGCGACGATGTCGATCGTGCCGTCGGCCAGCCCGGCCCGTAGGGCCTCGGTGTCGGCGGCGGAGCGTAGCGGCGGATTGACCTTGTAGATCGGGTCGTACGTCGCCGCGAGCTCGTCGGTCAGCAGCAGGTGGTGCGGGCAGGCCTCGGCGGTGACGTTCCACCCCTTGCGCTTCGCGTCGCGCACGATCTCGACCGACCCCGCGGTGGACACATGGCAGACGTGCAGCCGGGAGCCCACGTGCGCGGCGAGCAGGCAGTCGCGGGCGATGATCGCCTCCTCGGCGACGGCCGGCCAGCCAGCCAGGCCGAGGCGTCCGGAGAGCTCGCCCTCGTTCATCTGGGCGTTCTCGGTCAACCGGGGCTCCTGGGCGTGCTGGGCGATCACGCCGTCGAACGCCTTGACGTACTCCAGCGCCCGGCGCATCAGCACCGCGTCGCTCACGCACTTGCCGTCGTCGGAGAAGACCCGGACCCGCGCCGCCGAGTCGGCCATCGCGCCGAGCTCGGCCAGCCGCTCTCCTGCCAGGCCAACGGTCACGGCGCCCACCGGGTAGACGTCGCAGTAGCCGGCCTCGCGACCGAGCCGCCAGACCTGCTCGACGACGCCCGCCGTATCGGCGACCGGCTCGGTGTTGGCCATCGCGTGCACCGCGGTGAACCCGCCCAGCGCCGCTGCCTGGGTGCCGGACTCGACGGTCTCGGCGTCTTCCCTGCCGGGCTCGCGCAGGTGGGTGTGCAGGTCGACCAGGCCGGGCAGCGCGATCAGCCCGGTGCCGTCGATGGTCTCCAACTCGGTCTCGATACGGGTCTCGATACGCTCGCTGGCGCTCGCTACTCGACCAGCGTTGAGCACCAGGTCGGTCGGTGCCGCCCCCAGCACCGACACGTTCCGGATCAGGTAGCTCATTCGTCGTTCTCCTCGATCGAGGTGGACTCGGATCCGCTCAGCAGCAGGTAGAGGACCGCCATCCTGACGGCTACCCCGTTGGTCACCTGCTCGACGATCACGGAGCGGTCGGAATCGGCAACGTCGGCGGTGATCTCCATGCCGCGCACCATCGGACCAGGGTGCATCACGATCGCGTGGTCCTGCAGGGTGTTCATCCGCCGCGCGTCCAGGCCGTAGCGACGGGAGTACTCGCGGGCGGTCGGGAAGAAGCCGCCGTTCATGCGCTCCTGCTGGACCCGCAGCATCATCACGACGTCGGCCTTGGGCAGTACCCCGTCGAGGTCGTACGACGTCTCGACACCCCAGGTGTCGACTCCGACCGGGAACAGCGTGGGCGGGGCGACCAGGGTGACCTCGGCCCCCAGGGTCTGCAGGAGCAGCGCGTTGGAGCGGGCCACCCGGCTGTGCAACACGTCGCCGACCACCGCCACCCGGCGCCCGTCCAGCGAGCCCAGGTGCCGCCACATCGTGAACGCGTCCAACAGCGCCTGGGTGGGGTGCTCGTGGGTGCCGTCGCCGGCGTTGACCACGCTGGACCGGACCCAGCCGGAGTGGGCCAGCCGGTGCGGGGCGCCGCTGGCACCGTGCCGGACCACGACCGCGTCGGCGCCCATCGCCTCGAGGGTGAGCGCGGTGTCCTTGAGGCTCTCGCCCTTCGACAGGCTCGAGCCCTTGGCGGCGAAGTTGATGACGTCGGCGGAGAGCCGCTTGGCGGCGGCCTCGAACGAGATCCGGGTCCGGGTGGAGTCCTCGAAGAACAGGTTCACCACGGTGCGGCCGCGCAGCGCCGGCAGCTTCTTGATCGGCCGGTCCGCGAGCGAGCGCATCTCCTCGGCCGTGGTCAGAACCTGCTCGGCGTCGTCGCGGCTCAGGTCGGCCGCGCTCAGCAGATGGCGCTTCATGAGCGGTCTCCCCCGGTCGTCTCGTCGATGGACACCGCGTCCACCCCGTCGGTCTCCTCGAGTCGGACGCTCACTCGCTCCACGAGTGACGTCGGGAGGTTCTTGCCCACGAAGTCGGCCCGGATCGGGAGCTCCCGGTGGCCGCGGTCGACGAGCACCGCGAGGCGTACGCCGCTCGGCCGGCCGACGTCGGTGAGCGCGTCGAGGGCGGCGCGGATCGTGCGTCCGGAGAACAGCACGTCGTCGACCAGGACCACGGTCTTGTCGTCGATCCCGCCGGGCGGGATCTCGGTCGGGAGAAGGGTTCGAGCGGGCTTCATCCGCAGGTCGTCGCGATACATCGTGGTGTCCAGCGACCCGACCGGGACGTCGATGCCCTCCACCGCGGAGATCCGGTCGGCGATCCGCTTGGCCAGCGGGACGCCGCGGCTGGGGATGCCCAGGAGCACGAGGTCGCCCGCGCCCTTGTTGCGTTCGAGGATCTCGTGGGAGATCCGAGTGAGTGCCCGGTGGATGTCACGGGCGTCGAGGACAACTCGACCATTCGACGGCAGATCTGCCGGTGCAGGCTGGGCGCACACGAAGCGCTCGACCTCCTTCTCCGCCTCACGGGACGGTTCGTTAAAGGATGTCTGTCGGTCGTCACCATACTGACGCGCGACGGCCGATCACGAATCGACGCTCCGGGTTCTCACCCTGTCGGACGATTGGTCTCGATACGCCCGCCGCTCGTGCCTCGCGGCGGGCTACTCGACCAGCGTTGGCTGGGGACCAGGCGTACGACGTGACGGGGTTGCAGTACCAGCCGGCCGGACCGCCATCGGGCATCACCACGATCAGCTGCACCTGTCGGGCCGGACGTTCAAGCGCAAGCTCCGTGAGCACGGCACGTCGTTCCGCGAGCTCGTCGAGTCGACCCGGCGGGCGGAGGCGATGCGGCTGCTGAACACCACGCTGCGATCCGTGGCGCAGATCGCCGACCAGTTGGGTACGCCGACGCGAGCAGCTTCTCGCGCGCGTTCCACAAGTGGACCGCGACCTCGCCAGGAGCGTTCCGAGCTCGGGACTAGGGAGACTCGCCCTACAGTGCCTCCGCCATCCCGGCGCAGGCCCGCAGCCACGAGGAGCGGGTGCCCTCGGACAGCTGCGGGTAGGGAACCACCGACCCGGATACCAGGACCGGGTCGTAGGGCACCCGGTAGACGGCCCGGGTGCGCTGCTCGTAAACCTGCTCGAGGTCGCGGGCGAGCTTCTCGTCGACGTGCGCCGACGGGTCGGAGATCACGCTGATCGTCTTGCGCTTGAGGTCGTGGTAGCCCGCGTCCTGCAGCGCGTCGAGCATCCACAGGCCGCTGTAGCCGGTGTCCTCGCGGACAGTGCTGGTCACCACGAGCAGGTCGGCGGCCTCGGCCGCGGCGAGCCAGTTCTCGGCTCGCATGTTGTTGCCGGTGTCGACCAGGATCACCCGGTAGAAGCGCTCGAGCAGCTGGTGGACCTCCTTGAAGTCCGTGGCGCGGATCATCCCGGTGACGTCGGGGCGCTCGTCGGAGGCGAGCACGTCGAAGTGCGCGTCGCCCTGCGAGCGGACGAACGCGCCCAGGTCGCCGATCCGGGACTGGTAGACGTCTTTGAACCGGCCCAGGTCCTCGAGCAGCTCCCGGGTGGTGTTGCGGTGCGAGCTCCGCGTGCCCCTGATGCCGAGGGTGCCGCGGGTCTCGTTGTTGTCCCAGGCGACCACTCCGCCGCCGCGGATGGTGCCGAAGGTGTAGCCCGCGGCCAGCACACCGGTGGTCTTGGCGGCTCCGCCCTTGGGGTTGATGAACGCGATCGTGCGCGGCCCGTCGAAGTCCTTCTGGACCGCGTGCCGGGCGGTCTCGTGCGCCTCTTCCTTCGCGCCCATGTTGGGCTCGATCAGCCCGCCGGACCAGCGGCGGATCCGGCCCCGCCAGCCCCAGTTGGCCGGTCCCAGCTCCTTCTCGCTGTCCCGGCGGTCGAGGAAGTCGGTGGCGGTCATGAACCGCCGGGGCTCCTCGGGCGGGGCCGCGGGCGGCGGGGGCATCTCGGGCGGCGGCGCGGAAGGAGGCGGAGAGCTCGGCGGAGGCGAGGACGGGAACCCGGGGATCGGGTCGGTGAGCGGGTCACCCTGGACCCGCACCCGGATGGTCGGCTCCCGAGACTCCTCGAGCTGCTGACGCGCGAACCGCTCGAGGTCCTCAGCGGTGAAGAGCCGGTCGCTGGTGTCGCCGTGCACTGGATCCTGGGACATGTCGTACCTCCGAGAAACGGTCCGGGTGCGCCCTTGGGGCCGACCCTATGCCAGGGGGTATCGGCCCAATCGACCATGCCCAGTCAGGACAAGTCCAACCGCCCCAGGGCCGCCTCGATGGCGCGGTGCAGCGTCGGGTACGCGTAGGGCATCGACTGCAAGGTCGCGATCGGCACCTCGGCGTGGACGGCGGTCGCGAGCATGGACAGGACTTCGCCTGCAGCCGGCCCGACCACGGTGGCCCCGACCAGGATGCCGCGCTCACGGTCGGCCACGACCTTGATCAGGCCGTCTTGCTGCACCAGCCAGCCGCGCGCCCCCAGGCCCTCGTCGAGCCCGGTGCGCACCGCGATCCCCTGATCCTTCGCCTGGGCTTCCGAGAGGCCGACGGAAGCCACCTCGGGGTGGGTGAAGGTCACCCTCGGCACCGCCCGGTAGTCGGCCGGCGGTCCGTCCTGACCCAGGATGTCGCGCACCGCTATCGCGGCCTGGTACATCGACATATGCGTGAACGCGCCCTTGCCGGTCACGTCACCGATGGCCCACAGACCGTCGGTGACCCGCATCCGCTCGTCGGTGTCGAGGCTCCGGGCAGTCGGGTCCAGCCCGACGGTGTCCAGCCCGAGATCGTCGAGCAGCGCCTTGCGGCCGGCCGCGACGAGGAGCTTGTCGCCGGTGACGGTCTGGTCGCCGAGGTCGACGGTGAAGGCGCCGTCGGCGTACCCGACCGACCCGATCGACACGCCCGTGTGGATTCGGATCCCGGCGGTGCTCAGCGCCTTCTCCAGCGCCACGCCGGCCTCGGGCTCCTCGGGCGGGAGCAGCCGCGGAGCCATCTCCAGGATGGTGACGTCCACGCCGAAGGCGTGCAGCGCCTGGGCCAGCTCCACTCCGATCGCCCCGCCACCGATCACCAGTAGTGAGCCGGGCAGCTCCTTCAGCTTCACCACGTCGCGGTTGGTCCAGTACGGCGTGTCGGCGAGCCCCTCGATCGGCGGCACCGCGGGATCGGTGCCCGGGTTGAGCACCACGCCGTGCCGGGCGACGTACGTCGTCCCCTCGACCTCGACCTGTCGCTCCCCCACGAGCCGGCCCTTGCCGCGCGCGAAGGTCACCCCGGCTTCCTCGAGGCGCTTGACCGCGACCGTGTCATCCCAGTCGTCGGTGGCCTCGTCGCGGATCCGGGCCGCGACCGGGCCCCAGTCCGGATGCACCTCAGCGGCGCCCGCCCTACCGTTCACCCGCCTGGCCTCGTCGAGCGAGGCGGCGGCCGCCAGCATCATCTTCGAGGGCACGCACCCGAAGTACGGGCACTCGCCCCCCACCAGGCGGTACTCGACGGCGACCACGTCGAGGCCCCCCTCTGCGAGCCGCGCGGCCACGTGCTCGCCGCCCGGTCCCTGACCGATCACTACGACATCGACTTCGGTGCTTGCCGTCATCGGTCCAGCCTCGCACGATGTGCCCATGCACACGCCTACTCGACGACTCTTTCTCGGGGCCGGCATCGCCGGTGGAGCCGCCCTGGTCGCCGGCTGTACCGACGACACCCCCTCCGCCGAGCAGGGGGCTCCGAGCGCGTCCGAGACCGATCCTGGCGCCTGGGACCCGAACGACTGGGAGTCCATCCGCGCCCAGATCCTGCTCGACCCCACGCTCGCGCAGTTCGCCGCGTTCGTCCTCTCCCCCCACACCCGGCTGCTGGATGCCGCGATCGCCGACCATCGCGACCAGCTCGGTCGGGACACCGAGGACGCCCTCTTGGTGGGCTACACCAACGAGGAGGCGGTCCGCCAGGCGGCGGCCGCGTTCGCCGGCGGCGACCCCTCGCAGTACGCGCTCACCGGCAGCACCACGATGGGCCTCGCCATGATGTACGGCGGGCTGTCGCTGCAGGAAGGCGACGAGGTGGTCACCACCAGCCACGACTTCTTCGCCACCACGGACTCGCTGCGGCTGATGATGCAGCGCACCGGAGCCAAGATCCAGCGGATCGATCTGTACGACGACCCTGCGACGGCCACCCTCGACGACATGACCAAGCGGGTGCTCGACGCCGTCACGAACAAGACGAAGGTGGTCGCGCTCACCTGGGTGCACTCGAGCACCGGGGTGCGGGTGCCGATCCAGGAGATCGCGGCCGAGCTGCGCGAGGACATCATCTTTTGCGTCGACGGCGTGCACGGGTTCGCGGCCGTCGACGTCGACCTGCCGGACCTCGGTTGCGACTTTCTCGCGACCGGCACGCACAAGTGGCTGTTCGGTCCCCGCGGCACCGGCATCCTGTGGGGCGCCGACTGGGAGCCGCTCACCGAGCTCATCCCCAGCTTCTCCGGCCCCGAGGGGCCGAACCGCCTGACACCCGGTGGCTACCACGCCTTCGAGCACGTGTGGGCGACCAAGGACGCGTTCGAGTTCCAGTCCAGCATCGGCCGGTCGCGGGTCGTCGCTCGCACCGTCGAGCAGGCGAGCCAGCTGAAGGAGGGCCTGGCCGGGATCTCCGGTCTGACCGTCATCACCCCGAGCGACTCCGCGGTCTCGGCCGGGATCGTGTGCGTCGACATCGAGTCGATGCCGCCGGACCAGGCAGTCCAGGAGCTGCGCACCAGGGGCGTGGTCGCGAGCCAGACGCCGTACCAGACGTCGTACCTGCGGCTGGGCCCGAGCATCGCCACCTCGCCCGACCAGGTGGACCAGGCGATCGCAGCGGTGCAGGAGTTCGTCTAGGCCCCATGAGCGCCACCACCGAGCGCGTGGTCATGGGCGGCCCGGTGGTCGTCACCTCCAGGACACGGGGACGCTGATGGTGCCGGAGCACCGCGTCGTACGGAATCCCACCGTTCAGCAATGAGAACGGAGGGTGGCGCCGCCGACGCGCTAACGGTCGAAGTAGCGGGCCTGGGCGAAGCAGAACAGCCCGTACGACGCGAAGCCCAACGCGATCGCCGTCAGTAGTAGCGGGCCTGACGGTTGGTCCAACGACTTCGAGAGCGCCTGGTCCAGCCCGCCTGACTTCTTCGCCTCGTGGGTCGCGGCCGCGTAGCCGAACAGGCCGGCGACGATCCCGAACGCGATCCCTTTGGCCACGCAGCCGACCCTGCCCAACCACAGGTAGACAGTGCCGCTGGTGCCACTGAGGCCCTTGCGGTCCATCTCCTTGGCGAACCGGTCGGTCCAGGACCGTCGGATCAAGGACACGCCGATCACACCGATGACGACGCCGACGGCGGCGACCAGGAGCTGGCCACCGGGTTGGTCCATCAGCTTTGCGGTCGTGGAGTCGGTGCCGCCGGAAGAGGAGCCCGACCCGACGGCGACGGCCGCGGCAGACCAACCGATGTATCCATAGACGACGGCACGCCCCGTCGAGACCAGGCGACGCCGGGTCCGGGTAAAGCCCTCCTCGTCGCGATGACCGAAGGCGGCCTCCGTGAGGCGCCAGACCATCAGCAGTCCCATCCCGATAGCGACCAACCACACCACGACCAGGCCGAAAGACCCCTGGGCCAGCTCGCGCACGGCGCCGTTGCTCGACGCCGATCCCGAAGGGTCGCCGAGGGCGAGCTGGAGCGCCAGCCAGCCGATGACGACGTGCACGACGCCGTACGCCACCAGTCCGACCCTGGCCGCGCGGTCCACCCAGTCGCTTCGATGCGCGCGGCTTGCCAGCGCCTCTGCCTCCCCCACGGGGCGACAGGTACCCAGATCAGGCGAGCGTGGACTTGTTCTTCTGGATGCTGCCCAGCACGCCGTTGACGAACTGCGGCGACTCGTCGGTAGACAGCTCCCGCACCAACGCCAGCGCCTCGCTGACCGCCACCCCGTCGGGTACGTCGTCCGCGAACAGCAACTCGTAGACGCCCAGCCGGAGCACGTTGCGGTCGATCGCCGGCATCCGGTCGAGTGTCCAGGCCTCAGAGTACGTCGACAGCAGCTCGTCGATCCGATCCGCGTTCTCGACCACGCCTCGCACCAGCACCGCCGTGTAGTCGTTGGTCGGGCCTTCGCCCTCGGCGATCGCCCGGTCCAGCGCGTCGCCGGGACCCTCGCCGCGCAACTCGGCGGCGTACAGAACGTCGAGCGCTCGCTTGCGGGCCTTGGACCTTGCGCCCATCGCGCTCGGCCTCAGGCCTTGACGCGGCCGAGATAGGACGAGTCGCGGGTGTCGACCTTGACCTTCTCGCCCTGAGTGATGAACAGCGGCACCTGGATCTCGTGCCCGGTCTCCAGCGTGGCCGGCTTGGTGCGACCCGTCGCGCTGTCGCCGGCGACTCCCGGCTCGGTGAACGTGATCTCCAGCTCGACGGAGGCGGGCATCTCGATGTAGAGCACCCGGCCCTCGTTGGTGGCGATGATCGCCTCCTGGCTCTCGAGCAGGAAGTTCTTGGCGTCGCCCACGATCTCGGGGGCAACCTCGAGCTGGTCGTAGCTGACGGTGTCCATGAACACGTAGGAGGCGCCGTCGTTGTAGAGGTACTGCATGTTCCGCTTGTCGACGCTGGCGACCTCGACCTTCACGTCGGCGTTGAACGTCTTGTCCACGGTCTTGCCGGACTCGACGGCCTTCAGCTTGGTGCGCACGACCGCGCCGCCCTTGCCGGGCTTGTGGTGCTGGAACCAGATGACCTGCCAGAGCTGGCCGTCGAGGTTGAGCACCATGCCGTTCTTCAGGTCGTTCGTCGTTGCCATGCGCGCGATTCAGCCTTCGAGTCGATGAGTCGGGGGTGGCCAGCTGGGCCAGCCACCGAGTCTATCGATTCACGCCGCATTCTCCTCATCGTCATCAGGCGTCAGGTGGGCAGTCCACCGCGCCAGCACGCGGTGCGCCTCGGCACGAGATAGTGGCCGCTCTGGGGCGCAGATCGCGAGGCGCAGACCGTCGAGAAGTGCGACGACACCATCGAGCTCTTCCCGCGAGAGTCGGTACTCGTAGTGCTGCGCAAGGTCGGCCAGCTCCTCCTGGCGAGTCTGACCCACGACGTGAGCAATCCAGTCATGGCTCCGCCACAGTTCGCACCAACCAAGCCACGCCCGCTCGGTGAGGACGTCCTCATCGTCGCTGGGGAGCCATGCGCCGACGCCCTCCATCGGGCGCCGCCACCGCATCTGCTTCAACCTCGCTTCCCCGGTCACGCTCGCCGCCACCCTCAGCATGTGTTCACGTGAGCCGTAGTGCGCGGACAGGCTGGACGGACTGATCCTGGCGACGGAACCGATACCGCGCATCGTCAGGCCCTCGACACCCCGTTCCACGATCACGTGGTTGATCGCAGCGGTGACCTGGTCCGTACGCGTGTAGGGGTCGATAAGGCGTGGCATGAAAGAGATGAACCCATACTCCAGAGATTCGGGTAGCCGTCATCCACAACCCCGGACGCTCTTCCCCCAGATAGCCGTCCAGCGCGTTGTTGGATCGTTTGTTCATAAGGGCGTCTTGAACGAACGATCCAACAACGCGAGATCGCGTGTGATCGGCACCCGGCTACTCGGCGAGCTCCCAGATCACCTCGACCTTCACGCTCAGCTCTGAGCGCCCGGTCCGGATCGGGATGGCCGAGAGCTGCACCTCGGCCTGCGCCATGTCGTACGCCGCGTACCGGTCCCGGACCTGGCTCGCGATCTGCTCCGGGTTGACCTCGACCAGTCGGATCACCGGGCCGAGGTCCTGACCGGTGGCCGCGGCGTACTCCTCTTACCCCCAGCCGCGACCACGGCGGCGACCGCGTCACCGGCTTTATCGAGCTCCTTCACGAGGACCGCCACCGACTCCGAGACCTTGGAGCTCGTCGCGGGTCACCCGGACAGACACGTCGAACGCGACCTGGTCCGGCACCACACAAGTGCTACTCGAGCGACGGGTCGGCCGACGGATGCGTTCCGTCAGCCCTCGGCGACGAACTCCAGGGCCATCCGGTAGCCCTCGATGCCCTCACCCTCGATCACCCGGTCGGCGTGGGGGGTCACCACCGACGTGTGCCGGAACTCCTCCGGCCGGTCCTTCGGGGCGGAGATGTGCACCTCGACCAGCGGCGCGGTGAGCTGCGCGCAGGCGTCGAAGAGCGCGTACGAGTAGTGCGTCCAGGCGGCCGCATTCAGGACCACCGGTGTGACCGTGTCGGCAGCCTCGTTGAGCCAGTCGAGCAGCTCGCCCTCGTGATTGGTCTGCCGCACCTCGACCTCGAGACCGTGCGCATTGCCCCAGTCGACGCACAGGTGCGCGAGCTCGGCATAGGTCGTGGTGCCGTAGATCTCCGGCTGCCGCCGGCCGAGCCGCCGCAGGTTGGGGCCGTTGAGGACCAGCACCTTCCGGTGCGCCGAACCGCTCGGGGTCGTCATGAGTCCGCTCCGATCGCGTCGTACGCCGCCCGAAGGTCGTCCTCGGACGGTCCGGCGAGCACCACCGGCCGGGCCAGGTCGTCGAGGACGACGAAGCGCAGCTGGTTGCCCCGGGCCTTCTTGTCGATCCGCATCGCGTCGTGCAGGTCCTCGAACGACGCACCGGAGTACGACGTCGGCAGGCCCACCCGAGCGAAGGCCGTCCGATGCCGGTCGGCCACCTCGTCGGGGAGTCGACCGGCCCGCCGGGCGAGCTCGGCGACGTAGACACAGCCGATCGCCACCGCTTCGCCGTGCCGGATCCCGTAGGCCTCCACCCGCTCGATCGCGTGCGCCAGGGTGTGGCCGTAATTGAGCACCTCGCGGCCGATGCCTCCGGTGGTCGAGCCTGTCGAGACCCCGCCGGTCTCCTTGAGATCGGCCACCACGACGTCGATCTTCACCCGGATCGCCCGCTCGACGAGCTCGCGCAGCACCGGCGAGGACGGGATCAGCTCGTCGGGATCGGTCTCCTCGACCAGCCGCAGGATCTCGGGGTCGGCGATGAAGCCGCACTTGACCACCTCGCCGAGCCCGGCCCGCAGCTCCTCGCTGGGCAGCGTCTCGAGCAGGGCCAGGTCGCACAGCACGCCGGCGGGCTCGTGGAACGCGCCGACCAGGTTCTTGCCGGACTCGGTGTTGATGCCGGTTTTCCCGCCGACGGCGGCGTCGACCATCGCCAGCAGCGTGGTCGGCACGTGCACGACGCGGACGCCGCGCAGCCAGGTGGCGGCAACGAACCCGCCGAGATCGGTCGTTGCGCCTCCGCCCACCGTCAGCACGACGTCGGACCGGGTGAAGCCCTCCTCGCCCAGCGCCTCCCAGCACGCCTCGGCGACGTCGGCCCGTTTGGCGTCCTCACCGTCCGGGACCGCGAGGACCGTGACGTCGAGGTCGGCGATCGGCTCGACCAGGTCGGCGACCAGCCCCTCGAGCCGGTCCGGGCAGATCACGGCCACTCGCTCGACGGCCGAACCGAGCAGGCCCGGCAGGCGGTGGGCTAGGTCGTGCCCCACCACCACGTCGTACGGCGATGCGCCGCCCACGTGCAGCACGGTGTCGGTCATGCCTCCAGCGCCTTCCGGATCTCGTCCGCCACATCCTGCGGGGACCGCTCGTCGGTGTCCACGGAGAAGTCCGCCACCGACTCGTAGATCGGGGTCCTTTCGTCGAGCAGCGCCTTGATCCGGGAGCGGATGTTGCCGAGCAGCAAAGGGCGTCCGATCCCGAGCCCGACCCGCTTCACCGCCTCGGAGAGCCCGACCCGCAGGAACACCACTCGGTGGTCCGCGAGCAGCTCTCGGGTCGCAGGGTCCAGCACCGCTCCCCCGCCCAGCGCCAGCACGCCGTTGTGCGAGACCAGCGCCGCCGCAACGGCCGCCCGCTCCAGCTCACGGAAGTGGTCCTCGCCGGTGTCGACGAAGATGTCCGAGATCGACCGGCCCTCGGCAGCCTCCACGTCGGCGTCGGTGTCGCGCGCGGTCACGCCGTACGCCTCGGCGAGCAGCCCGGCCACGGTCGACTTGCCGGCGCCCATCGGACCGACCAACACGACGAGCGTCATTTGCGCTGTCTCATTTGAAACGGAGGGTGTCGAGGTAGCCCTGGACGTTGCGCCGGGTCTCGCCCACCGAGTCGCCGCCGAACTTCTCCAGCACCGCCTCGGCGAGCACCAGCGCCACCATCGCCTCGGCGACCACACCGGCGGCCGGCACAGCACACACGTCGGAGCGCTGGTGATGCGCGACCGCCTCCTCGCCGGTGGCGACGTCGATCGTGCGGAGCGCGCGCGGGACCGTGCTGATGGGTTTCATCGCCGCCCGGACCCGCAGGATCTCGCCGGTACTCATCCCGCCCTCGGTGCCGCCGGAGCGTCCCGACGTACGCCGGATCCCCTCGTCGGTCGGCACGATCTCGTCGTGCGCCTTCGACCCGGGCGTCGCCGCGAGCGCGAAGCCGTCGCCGACCTCGACTCCCTTGATCGCCTGGATGCCCATCAGCGCGCCCGCCAGGCGCGCGTCGAGCCGCCGGTCCCAGTGAACATGCGACCCGAGGCCGGGCGGCAGTCCATGCACGACGACCTCCACGACGCCGCCAAGTGTGTCGCCGTCCTTGTGGGCCTGGTCGATCGCGGCAACCATCGCCTCGCTGGTGCCGGGGTCCAGGCAACGCACCTCGTCGGCGTCGAGTCGCTCGACGTCGTCGGGGCCGGGCCAGAGCCCGTCGGGGGCGCGCACGCCGCCGAGCTCGATCACGTGCGTCACCAGCCGGGCACCGACGGCCTGCTCGAGGAAGTTGCTGGCCACTCGCCCGAGCGCCACCCGGGCCGCGGTCTCGCGGGCGGAGGCCCGCTCGAGGATCGGCCGGGCCTCGTCGAAGTCGTACTTCTGCATGCCGACCAGGTCGGCGTGGCCGGGCCGCGGGCGGGTCAGGGCCTCGTTGCGGGCCAGGCCCTCCAGGATCTCGGGGTCGACCGGGTCGGCCGACATCACCGTCTCCCACTTGGGCCACTCGGTGTTGCCGATCAGGATCGCGACCGGTCCACCCTGCGTCTTCCCGTGTCGGACGCCGCCCGTGAGCGTCACCGCGTCCTGCTCGAACTTCATCCGGGCGCCGCGTCCGTAGCCGAGTCGGCGGCGCGCCAGGGACGCGGCGATGTCGTCGGTGGTGATCTCGACGTGCGCCGGCAGCCCCTCCAGGATCGCGACCAGGGAGGGGCCGTGGGACTCACCGGCCGTCAGCCAACGCAGCATGCCCCCATCCTTTCATTCCCCGCCGGCGCGGCCGCGGCGGTCACCTGGAGGCGAGATCGCCGAGCAGCGGCTCGCCGAAGAGGATGCCGAGCAGCGCGCCGAGCAGCAGGAATGGCCCGAAGGGGTAGGCCTTCTTGAGCAGGCTACGGTCACGACGAACCAGTGCGAGCAGCAGCCCCGGAAGCCCGAAGATCAGGAACCCCGAGTAGAGGCCGAGGGCGTACTCCGGCCACCCGAGGTAGGCGAGAGCGAAGCCGAGCAGCGCGGAGAGTCGTACGTCGCCGAAGCCCATGCCGGCCGAGCGCACGAACCACAGCAGCCAGAAGACCGCCCGGGCCGCGATCATCCCGATCAGCCCACGCACGAGCGCGTCGGGTTCACCGCTGATCGGCCAGACAATGACCCCATAGGCGATGGCGGCCAGGGTGGTTGGGATCACCACGATCCGGGGCAGCAAACGGGTGCGCAGGTCGACCACCGCCAGCAGGGTGCCGATCGGCGCGAGCGGCAGCAGCAGCACGAGCAGCCGGTCCATGCCGACCACCCCACCGATCAGCGTCCCCGCGACCCCCGAGATCAAAGCGGTGATCAGCGCCAGCCGCGGGAGTGCGCCGAGGTCGGCGTACGGCTCCTTGGGTCCTTCGTCGAGCAGCACCTTCTGGGCGGGGGTCGGCTCCTCCCCCTCCTCGTGCTCGGGGGTCGGTGGCGGCTCGGGAAGTCGTCGGATCGCCCACGGCACCACCAGACCGGAGACCACCCCGACGCCACCGCCGAGTACGGCGGCCCAGACGTCGCTCACCCGAGTGCCTGCAGGCAGGCGTCCCGCATCCGCTCCAGCGGAGCGGGCAGGCCGGTGAAGATGGAGAACTGCAGCGCCGCTTGGTGCACGAGCAGGTCGAGCCCGCTCACCAGCACCCGGTCGCCCGACGTCGCCGCGAGGGGGGTGGGCCAGGGGTCGTAGACCACGTCGAAGATCACGGCGGGGTCCGCGCACCGGGCCACCAGGTCGTCGTCCTGGGCCGCCGCGGGGATCGTCGAGACCAGGATCTCGCCGACGGGTCGGATCACGGCCAGCGAGCCCACCTCGACGCGCGGCGCTTCGGGGTGCCGCTCGATCGCGGCCACCGTCTCCTCGGCCCGCGCCGGGTCGCGCGCCAGCAGCAGCACCGAGCGCGCACCGAGATCGCAGAGTGCGAGGCCGACCGACGCCGCGGTCGCCCCGGCTCCGAGGATCGTGGCTGCGGCGACGGGTCCGTCGTAACGCTCGCGCAGGGCAGCCGCGGCCCCGGGCAGGTCAGTGTTGTCGGCGTGCACCTCGCCGTCGATGAGAAGCAGCGTGTTCGCCGCGCCGACCAAATCCGCCCGAGCCGAGACGTTGTCGGCCAGCGCCATCCCCTCGCGTTTCAGCGGCATCGTCAGCGAGAGCCCGCGCCAGCTCCCGTCCAGGCCGGCGACGTGCTCGGCGAGCGTGCCCTTGGGCACCCGCACCGCGTGGTAGGTCCAGTCCAGCCCGGTCGCGTCGTACGCCGCCCGGTGCAGGACCGGGGACAGCGAATGTGCGATCGGGTCACCCAGGACGGCGCATCTCACCGGGGCCTCAACAGGCCTCGGAGGTTTCGCAGTACTCGTTGAGCTCCTGGACGTTCTGCGCGTGCTCCTCGGGCGTCGCCGCAAACTTCGTCTCGCCGGTCTTGAGATTGACCGTGACGTAGTAGTACCAATCGCCGTCGGCGGGGTTCGCCGCCGCCTGCATGGCGGCGTCGCCCGGGGCCTCGATCGGGCCCGGTGGCAGCCCGGCATACCGGTAGGTGTTCCACGGCGAGTCGATCAACCGGTCCTCGGCGGTCGTCCGAGCGCCGAGGTCGCGGCCGTGGGCGAAGTTGACCGTCGCGTCCAGCTGCAGGCGGCCGATGGTTCCGTTGGTCCCGGGGTTCTCGAGCCGGTTGTAGATCACCCGGGCGATCATGGGCATGGTGTCCCCCCGCCCCTCGGCCTCCACCAGGCTGGCGACGGTCATCAGCTCGTGCGGCGTGTAGCCGAGCCGCTCGGCCGCACCCTCGAGGTCGGCGTCATCAGCAGCCTGCCGCCACCGATCGACCATGGCCCGCACCATGGTCGCCGGGGTGGCGTCGGGGCCGAAGGCATAGGTCGATGGAAATAGGTATCCCTCGGGGTTCTCGCCGGCATAGTCAGGCAGTCCCAGCCGGTCCGGGTTGTCGAGCGCCTTCTCGAACTGGGCCCTGGTGAAGTCGGTGTTCTTCACCAGCAGTTCGACGATGTCGACGACTCGGAGCCCCTCGGGGAACGTGATCTGCGTGGTGATGATCTGACTGGGGTCGACCAGGATCTCGACGACGGTGGAGGCCTTCATCTCCTTCATCAGCGGGTAGTACCCCGCCTGGATGCCGGTCGCGTCAGGGTTGTCCGACGCCGCGTCCGTGAACGCCTCCGCGGAGGCGACGATGCCCGCCTCCTCGAGGTTGCGGCCCATCTCCGAGATCGTGTCGCCTTGCTCGACCTGGAAGGTCACCGAGTCCGTGCCCGGGCCCGCGTAGTCCTCCGGATCACCGAACTGATCCTCGATGAAGTCCTTGCCCCACATGAAGCCGAAGTAGAGGAGTCCCGCGACCACGGCGAGGACCAGGAGCACCGGGATACACCCGGAGGCCTTCCGCTTCCTCTTGCGCCCGCCACCCGGCGCACGCACCGGGGGCTGCGGATGGGGATCAACCTCGGGGCTGATCTCACTCATTGGTCTCCTCCACGATCTCACCCGGCGGCTGCCCCGTCGCCCGCTCCGTGTCGAGGGCGTGCTGCAGGATCAGTACGGCGGCCGCCTGGTCGACGACCGAGCGCCGATCGCTGCCCTTGCGGCCCCGGTCGCGCAGCATAGCCTCGGCGGACACCGTCGTGAGCCGTTCGTCGCAGAGCCGCACCGGCACCGGCGCCACTCTGCGCGAGAGCGTGCGCGCGAACTCCCGGGTCTTCACGGCGGCCGGGCCCTCGCCCCCGGACAGCGAGCGCGGCAGCCCGACGACCACCTCCATGGCCTCCGACTCCTCGAGGATCTGGGCGATCCGGCGCAGGTCTCCCTTGCCGCGGCGCACCGTCTCGACAGGGCTGGCCAGGAACCCGGACGGGTCGCTGCGAGCCACGCCGATCCGGGCGTCGCCCGGGTCGATGCCCAGCCGCACGCCCGCCCTCATCCGGGTTGTCCGATCAAGTGGTCGACATCCTCGCGACCTCGAGCGAGACCAGCGCCAGCGCCTCGTCGACCCGAGAGCTGTCGGTGCCGCCGCCCTGGGCCACGTCGGCCTTGCCGCCGCCCTTGCCACCAACCAGCGGCCCGATCGCGCGGACCAGCTCGTTGGCGCTCTGCCCACGCGCCTGGGCCTCGTCATTGATCGCCGCGACCACCGAGATCTTGCCGTCGGCGACGCCGATCACGACCACGACCGCGGGGACGTCGGCCGGCAGCCGTCCTCGGACGTCCAGCGCCAGGGTGCGTACGTCGCCACCCGCGGCCCCATCGATCCGGTGCGCGACCACCTTGACGCCGGCGACGTCGGCCGCGCCGGCCGCGAGGTCGGCTCCGGCGGTCAGTAGCTGCTGGACCCGGACCTTGTCGATCTCCTTCTCGGCGGCGCGAAGCCGCTCGAGGATGTCGGCGACCCGCTCGGGGAGCTCCTCCGGGCGCACCTTCAGCGCCTCGGAGAGCTGTGCGACCAGGACGTGTTCGCGGGCGAGGAACCGGTAGGCGTCGCCGCCGACGAGCGCCTCGACCCGGCGCACGCCGGAGCCGATCGACGCCTCACCGAGCAGCTTGACCACGCCGAGCTGGCCCGAGCGGCCCGCGTGCGTTCCGCCGCACAGCTCACGCGCCCAGTCACCGACGGAAATGACCCGTACCTGGTCGCCGTACTTCTCGCCGAACAGCGCCATCGCCCCGGCCTTGACCGCCTCGGCCTGGGTCATCACCTCGGCGTGCACGGCCAGGTCGTCAACCACGATGTCGTTCACGCGGGCCTCCACATCGGCCATCACCGAGTGCGGGATCGCGCCCGTGGCGGAGAAGTCGAACCGGAACCGGCCCGGCGCGTTCTCCGAGCCCGCCTGGGTGGCGGTCTCCCCCAGCGCCTCGCGGAACGCCTTGTGCACCATGTGGGTCGCGGTGTGAGCGCGCGAGATCGAGCGACGCCGCTCGAGGTCCACGAGCGACCGGACCGCGCTGTCGAGCGTCACCTCGCCCGCGACCACGGTGGCCTGGTGCACGATCAGGCCCGTAATCGGGGACTGCACGTCACGGACCCGTACCCGGGCCCCGTTGTCCAGCTCGATCACGCCCTCATCGGCCAGCTGGCCACCACCCTCGGCGTAGAACGGGGTGCGGTCGAGCACCAGCTCGATCTCGTCCCCCTCGCGGGCCGACTCGACCGCACCGGACTCCGCCACGATGCCGCGAACCCGTCCCTCGGAGACCACCTCGTCATATCCGGTGAACTCGACGGGCTTGCCGAGGGTGTCCGCGATCGCGCGGTACGCCGTGGCGTCCTTGTGCTGACCCTTCTTGGCCCGGGCGTCGGCCTTGGCCCGCTCGCGCTGCTCGGTCATCAACCGTCGGAACTCGGGCTCGTCAACCGTCAGGCCGCGCTCGGCCGCCATCTCGAGGGTCAGGTCGATCGGGAACCCGTACGTGTCGTGCAGGGCGAACGCCTGTTCGCCCGATAGCTGCGTCTGCTTCTTCTGGGTGGCCTCGGTCGCGGCCAGGTCGAAGATCTGGGTGCCGGACCGAAGCGTCTGCCGGAACGCGTCCTCCTCGCCGTAGGCCACCGTGGAGATCCGGTCCCAGTCGCGCAGTAGCTCGGTGTAGGTCTCGCCCATCTTGTCCCGGCTGACCGGCATCAGCTCAGGCAGCACCCGGTCCTCGCAGCCGAGCAGCCGCATCGAGCGCACCGCCCGCCGCAACAGCCGGCGCAGCACGTAGCCGCGCGCCTCGTTGCCGGGCGTGACGCCGTCGCTGATCAGCATCATCGAGCTGCGGATGTGGTCGGCCACCACCCGGAACCGGACGTCGTCAACCGAGTCGGCTCCGTATCGACGACCGGTCAGGGCTTCCGCGTGCTCTATCACCGGGAACATCACGTCGATCTCGTACATGTTCCCGAGGCCCTGGAGCAGCAGCGCGACGCGCTCCAGGCCCATGCCGGTGTCGATGTTCTTCTTCGGCAACGAGCCGACGATGTCGAAGTCCTCCTTGGACCGCACCGCGCTCAGCTCGTCCTGCATGAAGACCAAGTTCCAGATCTCGAGGTACCTGTCCTCCATCTTCTCGGGCATCGAGGTGCGCGTCGTGGTCGCGAACTCCCCGTCCGGCCCGTACTCCGGCCCACGGTCGTAGAGGATCTCCGAGCACGGTCCACCGGGGCCGGGGACGCCCATGGACCAGTAGTTCTCCTTGGGCCCGAGCTTGACGATCCGCTCGGTCGGCAGGCCAGTGACTTTCATCCACAGCTGGAGCGCCTCGTCGTCGCCGGCCAGCACCGACGGCCACAACCGGCTCTCGTCGAGCCCGAAGCCGCCGTCATTGATCGACTTGGTGACCAGGTCCCACCCGATCTCGATCGCGCCTTCCTTGAAGTAGTCGCCGAACGAGAAGTTGCCGCACATCTCGAAGAACGTGCCGTGCCGCGTGGTCTTGCCGACGTCCTCGATGTCGGGCGTCCGCACGCACTTCTGCACGCTGACCGCCCGGTCGTACGGCGGCGTCTCCTGGCCGAGGAAGTACGGCTTGAACGGCACCATGCCGGCGTTGACGAACAGCAGGTTCGGGTCGTCGAGGAGCAGGGAGGCCGAAGCCACCGCCCGGTGCGCCCCCACGGTCTCGTTGTGCTCGAAATGAGCCACGAAACGGCGGCGGATCTCCGCGGTGTCCATCAGCGTTCCTCTCCAGAAGTGAGTTCGGGTGTTCCATGAGGCACCAGGCCGAGTCGGTCCCGCAACCCGGATTCGGCATCCGCCCGACCCTGGGCCGCCTCGTCGCGGAACATCCGGGCGCCGACGACGGCCGCGCCGACGCGGTCGCGCATCCCGTCGACGGTCAGGCTCTCGGCGGCGCGGCGGGCACGGAGCATCCCGTAGATCCCCACCCCGGCCCCGGCGACGAACCAGAGGCCGCGGTTCATGCGGCGCTGTCCTCGTCGAGATCGACCTGGGCGCGCTGCCGCGCCTCCCACTCGCGGCGCGCCTCGCGAAGGTCGGCACGGCGCTGCTTCCGGGCCCGCTTGACCTCGCGACGCATCTCGAACCTGATCCGGTTGCGACTCTCGGGCGACAGCGCCCGGCGCAGCCCGGCCGCCAGCGCCGCGGCCTGCACCACGGTCTCGCGCAACACGATGTCGGCGAACAAAGGTGCCGGCACGGTCTCAACGCTGGTCGAGTAGACGGAGCCTTCGCTGGTCGAGTAGTCGGAGCCTTCGCTGGTCGAGTAGTCGGAGCGAGGAACGAGCGACGACGTATCGAGACCACTCTCGAGACCACCAGCGAAACCAGTGATCACGTACTCCCGCTCGTCCCGCACCGCCGGCAGCGCACTCACCAGCCGCTGGATCTCCTCGACCTGGACCCGCAGCGCCTCGGCCTCCGCGTGCGCCGCGTCCAGACGTCCCGCGATCCGGCGTCTGGACCGCACGAGGAGCACCACGAGTACGGCGGCGGTCAGCAGCAGGCCGGCCGCCACGGCGGCGACGGCCCACACGGGCACGCTCACGTCCTGCATAGGGCGGAACCCTACCCGCCCCGGATCAGCTTCCTGATCCGCTCCCAGCGCTCCTTGACCGCGGCCTCCGCGCCCAGGGACGTCGGCTGGTAGTACTCCTCGTCCAGCACCACGTCGGGCGCGTACTGCTGCTCGGCGATTCGCGTACGGCGCGTCGTGGCTGTAGGCGTAGCCCGCGCCGTGGCCGAGCTTCTCCGCGCCGCCGTAGTGCGCGTCGCGCAGATGGGGCGGAACCCCACCGATCTTGCCCGCGCGTACGTCGGCACTGGCGGCGTCGATCGCCTTGATCACCGCATTCGACTTGGGGGCCACGGCCAGCGCGATCACCGCCTGGGCCAGGTTGAGCCGAGCCTCGGGCATGCCGATCAGCTGCACCGCCTGCGCGGCGGCGACCGCCGTTTGCAACGCCGTGGGGTCCGCCAGCCCGATGTCCTCGCTGGCCAGGATGACGAGCCGGCGAGCGATGAACCGGGGGTCCTCCCCCGCCTCGAACATCCGGGCGAGGTAGTGCAGCGCGGCGTCGGCATCGGAGCCCCGGATCGACTTGATGAACGCGCTGATCACGTCGTAGTGCTGGTCGCCCTGACGGTCGTAGCGCACCGCCGCTTGGTCCACCGCGGTCTCGGCGGTCTCCAGGTCGATCGCGTCCGAGTTCCTCGACTGGGCCGCACCCGCGGCGGCCTCGAGGTAGGTCAGCGACCGGCGCGCGTCGCCGCCGGCTAGCCGGACCAGGTGCTCCAGCGCATCGTCGGTGATCGTCACCGCGCCGCCCAGGCCGCGCTCGTCGGTGAGCGCCGACGTCAGCACTCCTCGGATGTCGTCGTCAGAGAGAGGTTCGAGTCGCAGCAGCAGGCTCCTCGAGAGCAGCGGCGAGATGACACTGAAGAACGGGTTCTCGGTGGTGGCGGCGACCAGGGTGACCCACCTGTTCTCGACCCCTGGCAGCAGTGCGTCCTGCTGGGCCTTGCTGAACCGATGAACCTCGTCCACGAACAGCACGGTCTCCCGGCCGCTGCCGCTGAGCTCGGCGCGAGCCGCATCGATAGCGGCCCGGACCTCCTTCACCCCGGCCGACACCGCGGACACCTCCACGAACCGGCGGCCGGTGTTGCGGCTCAGGATCGAGGCGATCGTGGTCTTGCCGGTGCCCGGAGGCCCCCAGAGCAGCAGCGACATCGCCTGGTCGGCCTCGATCAGCTGCCGCAGGGGTGACCCCTGGGCCCGCAGCTGCTCCTGACCGACCAGTTCGTCGAGCGTCCGCGGCCGCATGCGTACGGCGAGCGGAGCCGACGCGTGGTCGGCCGACGACAGCGCACCTCCGCCGGCGCGCGCCGACGACGCCTCACTCGCTTCGAACAGGCCCTCCACTCAGCCGAGGCTAACGGTCGGTTCCCCCGACCAGTCGCCGGGCTTCGAAGTCGTACCAGGTGTCGTTGTACCCGGAGCCGGTCACCTGGTCGAGGTCCGAGCTGGAGCCTCCTGGCACCGGCACACCGTGGTTGTCGACGCCGAGCAGCGGCGCGGTCACCGGCTCGGCCGGGTGGGAACCGATGTCGCCCGCGAAGTGGCAGGCCACCTTGTGCCGCTTGCCGATCTGGATGAGCGGCGGCTCGACCGCGGCACAGATGTCCTGGGCGATCGGGCAACGGGTCCGGAACCGGCATCCCGAGGGCGGGTCGATCGGGCTGGGCACGTCGCCCTGCAGCTGGATCCGCTCTCGACGGCCGCCGATCTCCGCCTGCTTGACGTCCGGCACCGCCGAGAGCAGCGCCTGGGTGTAGGGGTGCTTGGCGTGCAGGTAGATCTGGTCGCGCTCCCCGATCTCAACGATCTTGCCGAGGTACATCACCGCGACCTCGGGGCAGAAGTGCCGCACCACCGCGAGGTCGTGCGCGATGAAGAGGAACGCGACGCCGAACTCGTCCTGGATGTCGTGCAGCAGGTTGATCACCTGCGCCTGGATGGACACGTCGAGCGCGGAGACCGGCTCGTCGGCAACGAGGAGCTTCGGCTTCAGGGTCAGTGCCCGGGCGATGCCGATCCGCTGCCGCTGACCGCCCGAGAACTCGTGCGGGTACCGGTTGTAGTGCTCGGGGTTGAGTCCGACGATCTCGAGGAGCTCCTGCACGCGCGACAGGACCTGCTTCTTCGGGATCGTCTTGTGGATCAGCATCGGCGCGCCGATGATCGCGCCGACGGTGTGCCGTGGGTTCAGCGAGCTGTAGGGGTCCTGGAAGATCATCTGGATCTCGCGGCGCAGCGGCTTGAGTCCGCCCGCCTTCAACTTGGCGATGTCCTGGCCCTCGAAGCCGATCGAGCCACCGGTCGGCTTGTAGAGCCGGGTGATCAAGCGCCCGGTCGTCGACTTGCCGCAGCCGGACTCGCCGACCAGGCCGACGGACCCTCCGGTCGGGACCTGGAAGCTGATGCCGTCGACCGCCTGGACGTGACCGACGGTACGACGGATGAGCCCGGCCGACTTCACCGGGAAGTACATCTGCAGGTCCTTGACGTCCAGGATCGGCGGCGCGCCCGAGGCGGTCGCCTCTGCCGCTGTCATATGCACTTGGGTCATGACGTCGCCACCTCCTCGCGGTAGATCTCATCCGGGTTGACCAGGTGACACCTCTTGAGGTGGCCCTCGCCTCGCCCTCCGGGCGTCAGGTCCGGGAGCTCGGTCGTGCACAGGTCGCCCGGCACCTTGTCCTTGTGCAGGCAGCGCGGGCTGAAGGAGCAACCCGGTGGCAGGTTGACCAGGCTGGGCGGGGCGCCTGGGATCGGCACCATCTTCTCGTTGGGATCGCCCAGCAGGTCAGGCACGCTGGAGAGCAGGCCCCAGGTGTAGGGCATCTCGGGGTGCGTCAGGAGCTCCTTGCAGGCGCCGTACTCCACGGCGCGGCCGGCGTACATCACGAGTACGTCGTCCGCCATCTCCGCCACGACGCCGAGGTCGTGGGTGATGATGATGACCGCGGTGTTGAACTCCCGCTGGAGCGTCTGCAGCAGGTCGAGGATCTGCGCCTGCACGGTGACGTCCAGGGCGGTCGTGGGCTCGTCGGCGATGACCAGGGTCGGGTCGTTGATCAGTGCCATCGCGATCATCGCGCGCTGCCGCATGCCGCCGGAGAACTGGTGCGGGTAGTCGTCGACCCGTTGGCCGGGCTGGGGGATGCCGACCAGCTCGAGCATCTCGATGACGCGCTTCTTGGCGGCCTTCTTGTTGACGTCGTGATGGACCCGATAGGCCTCGGCGATCTGGTTGCCGACCGTGTAGAACGGATGCATCGCCGACAGCGGGTCCTGGAAGATCATCGCCACGTCCCGGCCGCGGCGCTGGCGCATCTCCTCGTTGGTCAACGTCAGCAGGTCGACGTCCTCGAGCAGGATCCGGCCGCTGACCTGCGCGGACGTGCCGCGGTGCAGACCCAGGATCGCCGAGCTCGAGACCGACTTGCCCGAGCCCGACTCGCCGACGATGCCGAGGGTCTTGCCCCGTTCGAGCTCGAACGACAAACCGTCCGTCGCCTTGACCACGCCGTCGACCGTCGGGAAATGCACCTTCAGATCCTCGACAACCAAGAACTTGTCCATCTGGGCAGCCACTTCCTACCCGAGCCGGACTCGGGGATCGATGAATGCGTAGGAGATGTCGACCACGATGTTGGCCAGGATCACGAACGACCCTGCCAGGACGACGACGCCGACCTGCGTCGGTAGGTCGAAGGCTCGGCTGGCCTGCACGGTCAGCAGGCCGAGACCCGGATAGGCGAACACCTGCTCGGTGATGATCGCTCCACCGAGCAGCGTCGCGAAGTCGAGTCCGGCCATCGTGACGAGTGGCGTCAGGGCCGCCCGCAGCCCGTGTTTGAACAGCACCGTTCGACCCTTGAGACCCTTCGCCTTCGCCGTACGGATGTAGTCCTCGCTGAGCGACTCGAGCACGAACGCCCGGGTCATTCGGACATACGACGCCATGAAGAGCAGGGCCAGCGTGAAGCCGGGTAAGAGCAGGTTGCTGAACCACGTGGTGAGGCCGAACTCCTCTATTGGGGAGTAGGAGGGATACGAGAGTATCCCCCACTTGACCACGACGAACTTCAGGAAGAAGACCGCGATGAAGAACGACGGGAACGCGTAGGCGATCAGGGTCAGACCGACGATCCCGCGGTCTAAGAACGAGCCCTGGGTGACCGCGGCCAGGATGCCGAAGAGAATGCCGCCGATCAGCCACATCACCAGCGCCACGAGGGCCAGCGACATCGAGACCGGCGCCGCTGCCACGACCAGCTCGTTGACGGTCTTCGCGTTGAGCTGGGAGTAGCCGAGGCACGGCGCCTCGCAGTGGGTCACGAGCTCGGGGGCGGCCTTACGCAGCTCGGGGTCGAGGGGGAAGTCCCGGCCGACGACCACGCCCTTCATGAATCCCGCCCACTGCTCGTAGGCCGGCTTGTCGTAGCCGAGCGCGGCGCGGGTGACGTCCTTCTGCTCCTCGGTGCAGTTCTTGCCGCACGCGAACCTGCGCGGGATCGACCGGGGAGGCGAAGAACAGGATGAACGTCACCAGGGTCAGTGCCAGGACTAGGACCAGACCCATCAAGACCCGGCGCACGATGTAGGCACCCATATCTCGGTCTCGCCTCCTCGGTCTTCGATGGGGAGCGCCGTTCGCGGCGCTTCGAAGTAAGAGGGGCCGGGGCACGCCCGGCCGGGTGGTGCTGGGGTGGGCGCCGATGGCGCCCACCCCAGCCTCTCAGTGTGAGAGTTGGTTCAGCCGAGCGTCAGTTCTCGACGCCGATCAGACCGATCTCCGGGTAGCTGCTCGACGCAGGCGTCGTGGTGAACCCAGTGATCTTCGAGCCGCGGAGCCACGGGAAGCTGGTGATCTCCAGCGGGATGTAGGCGTAGTCCTCACCCAGCTGAATGGTCAGCTTCCTGCAGAGCGGCGACCTGCTCGTCGGCGCTCGCCGCGTTCGCGGCCTCGTCGACCAGAGCCTCGAACTCGTCGCTCTGGTAGCAGCCGTAGTCCTGACCGCACGTGGCGCTCGAGATGTTCGGCCGGCTGTCGAACAGCGGCGGCAGCACCGTGCTCATCGACGGCCAGTCAGCACCCCAACCTGCCCAGGAGACGTCGATGTCGTCGTCCGGGAGCGAGATCACGTCGTAGTACGTGTCACTCAGACCCTCGAGCGTGACCTCGAAGCCGGCCTCTTCCCAGCTCTCCTTGACGGTGGCCATGGCCTTGTCCATCGTCGGCGAGGCGCTGTAGCCGAGCTTGATCGGGTACGGAGTCTCGACGCCGGCCTCCTCGAGGAGCGCCGCAGCGGCCTCGGGGTCACCGTCGTTGTTGTTGTCCTCCGCGAACGCGGGGTTGTCCTGCGCTCCGGTCACGCCCGGGTTGACGATCGTCTCACCGGGAGCGGCGGCCTTGTCGCCACCCAGCGCCTTCACGTAGGAGTTCAGGTCGAGCGCGACGGCCAGGGCCTTGCGCACGTTGACGTCCTCCATGTTCGGCGAGTTGAAGTTGGGCGTCAGGTACGAGTTGTACGGCGACAACACGTTCAGGTAGCGGTCTGCAACCGGCCCTTCCAGCTGCGCGAACTGCGACGGGTCAACCCGGGCAGTGGTGATCGCGGTCTGGTCCGGTCCGGCGTCAGCGATCAGCCGGTCGTTGAACAGCACACCGGCCTCGTCGGACGGGTCGACCTGGTAGTCGATCTGGTCCGGCAGCGCCAGCCGCAGCTGCTCCGGGTCGTCGGTCGCGGGGTCGTAGTTCTCGTTGCGAACCAGCGTCGCGCCACTGTTCTTCTCCCAGACGCCACCCTCGACCTTGTAGGGGCCGTTGGAGAGCACCTTCCACTGGCTCTTGTCAGCCTCGTCGAAGTCCTCGCGGTACGGGTCGGTCATCATCATGCCGGCCGCGGCCTGCGGGAAGTCCGGCCAGGGCTTGTTGAACGTGAACGTGATGGTGTTGCCGTCGCAGCTCACGAGCTCCTCGAACGCGGCCTGCTCCTCGTCGGTGGCCTTGTAGGGGCCGGGGTAGCTGCCGTCGCCGATGTAGCTGAGCGTGTAGTTGGGGCCACCGATGATGATGTCGTTGGCGAACACGCGCGAGGTGCCGTACTGGACGTCCTCACAGGTGATCGGCTTGCCGTCTTCCCAGGTCACGCCGTCCTTCAGCGTGAACTCCCACACCGAGGAGTCCTCGTTGGGCGTACCGGTGTCGGTGGCCAGGTCGGCTACCGGGGTGTTGGCCACCTCGGGGTCCTCGGACATCGGGAACGCGACCAGACCGCGGTACAGCAGCCGGCGGAACCAGGACAGCTCCACGCCGTAGTAGATGCGCTGCGGGTCCGAGCTCTCGTACGGGAAGTGCTGCAGGACGGTCAGCGTGCCGCCTGCGGCACCCGGCTCGTCTCCGTTGTTGTTGCTCGGCCCGTCGTCGCCGTCCCCGCCGCATGCGGCCAGGAGAGTCAACCCAAGGACCGAGGCAGCACCCGCCGCCATGGTCCTCCTCAGTTTCAATCCCATTTGCTTCCTCCTTGGATGTGCAATGCCGGATTCCGGCTGCACGTTCGACGACAGGGTGTCGACGAGTCTTGGGGTGGTGGGGCCGGTGACCACGCTCAGGTCACCGATGCCCTCTCGGGTCCAGCGCGTCGCGTAGGCCGTCGCCGAGCAGGTTGAAGCACACGACGATGAGCGCGATCAGGAACGCCGGGAAGAAGAAGTAGACGAAGTCGTTCGACGCGTACCGCAGGGAGTCGTACAGCACGTTGCCGAGCGTCGGCGTCGGCGTTGCGGATGCTGATCCCGAGGAAGGCAAGGGCCGCCTCGGCCGAGACGAACGCCGGCATGATCAGCGTGAACGACACCAGGATCGGGGCCCAGAGGTTGGGCAGGATCTCCTTGAAGTAGATCCGGAACTTGGAGGCTCCGAGCAGCTGCGATGCCGCGACGAACTCGCGTTCGCGGATGGACAGCACCTGCCCGCGCACGATGCGAGCGACAGCGGTCCAGCCGAAGAGACCGAGGATGGCTATCACGTAGAACGCTCTGGCGCCGTTGCCGCCGATGCCGATGACCTCTTCGATGAACGCGATGCCGGTCGCCGACAGGGCCAGCAGCATCAGCGTCTGCGGGAAGGCCAGGGTCAGGTCGATGATCCGGCCGATGATGGCGTCGACCCAGCCGCCGGAGGCGCCGGAGATGATCCCCAGCGTGACGCCCAGGAAGACCGCGATCAGCGTGGCGCTGATCGAGATCCCGAGCGAGAACGTGATGCCGTACCAGACCCGAGAGAGCACGTCCCGGCCCAGGCCGGGCTCGACGCCCAGCGGGTGGTCCCAGGAGATGCCGCCCCACTTGCCGATCGGCAGCGTGTTCTCGTCGAGCAGGTCCTGGTTGGACTTCTCCGGCTGCAGGACCCCGGTCTTCACCAGGATCGGCGCGGCGATCGCCGCCAGGAAGTAGAACACCACGACCGAGAACGAGATCATCGACAGCTTGTCCTTGCGGAACCGCGCCATGGCCAGCTGGGTCGGCGACTTGCTGACGACCGCCTTGCCGTCTGGTCCTCGTCGATCGGGTCCTCGGGCTCGCCCCGAGTGAGATGGCTTTCCAGCTCACTTCCGGCTGTCATGCCCACCTCGCGTCCTGAGTTTGATGCTGCGTCCGAGTGGCGCGGTCGCCGCTGCGCCGCACAGGACTCTAGGTGAGCCAGACCACTCGCGCGATCATCAACGAGTAACGATATGGACACACCCAGGGACGGGCAGGCGTCCGCTCAGAGAACGTTCGGGGCGCAAAGTTTGTCGTGAGGCGACGCGTCGCCGCTACTTCTCCGCACCCGGGTCGGGCTCCGGTACGGCGTCCACACCGGCCTCTTTGCGCTGTTGCGGCGTGATCGGCGCGGGAGCGGCCGTCAGCGGGTCGAAGCCGCCTCCGGACTTCGGGAAGGCGATCACGTCACGGATCGACTCGGTGCCGGCGAGCAGCGCCACGATCCGGTCCCAGCCGAAGGCGATGCCGCCGTGCGGCGGAGCGCCGAACTTGAACGCGTCGAGGAGGAACCCGAACTTCGAGCCGGCCTCGTCGTCGTCGATGCCCATCAGGGCGAGCACCCGGCGCTGCACGTCCTCGCGGTGGATACGGATGGAGCCGCCGCCGATCTCGTTGCCGTTGCAGACGATGTCGTAGGCCCACGACAGGGCGATGCCCGGGTCCTGGTCGAACGTCTCGGCGTCCTTGGGCGCGGTGAAGGCGTGGTGGACGGCGGTCCAGGCGCCGCTGCCGACGGCGACATCGCCGGCCGCCGTCGCCTCGTCGGCCGGCTCGAAGAGCGGCGCGTCGACGACCCACACGAAGCTCCAGGCGCTCTCGTCGATCAGGTCGCAGCGGCGGCCGATCTCCAGGCGCGCGGCGCCGAGCAGGCCGCGGGTGGACTTCACCGCGCCGGCCCCGAAGAACACGCAGTCCCCCGGCTGGGCACCGACGTGGGCCGCCAGCCCGGCGCGCTCCTCCTCGGAGAGGTTCTTGGCGACCGGGCCGCCGAGCTCGCCGTCCTCCTGGACCAGCACGTAGGCGAGTCCCTTGGCGCCGCGCTGCTTGGCCCACTCCTGCCACGCGTCGAGCTGCTTGCGCGGCTGGCTCGCGCCACCCGGCATCACGACCGCACCGACGTACGGCGACTGGAACACCCGGAAGGGAGTGTCCTTGAAGTAGTCGGTGCAGTCGACCAGCTCGAGGTCCAGCCTCAGGTCCGGCTTGTCGGAGCCGTAGCGGGCCATCGCCTCGGCGTACGCGATCCGCGGGATCGGCGTGGTGATCTGGTAGCCGACCAGGTTCCACAGCGCGGCCAGGATCTGCTCCGACAGCGCGATCACGTCGTCCTGCTCGACGAAGCTCATCTCGATGTCGAGCTGGGTGAACTCCGGCTGCCGGTCGGCCCGGAAGTCCTCGTCGCGGTAGCAGCGAGCGATCTGGAAGTAGCGCTCCATGCCGGCGACCATCAGCAGCTGCTTGAACAGCTGCGGGCTCTGCGGCAGGGCGTACCAGCTGCCCGGCTGCAACCGCGCGGGCACCAGGAAGTCGCGGGCGCCTTCGGGGGTGCTGCGGGTCAGCGTGGGGGTCTCGATCTCCACGAAGCCGTTGTCGTCCAGCACGTCGCGGGCGGCCTTGTTGACCTGGCTGCGCAGCCGGATCGCGGCGTTCGGGCCGGACCGACGCAGGTCGAGGTAGCGGTGCTTGAGCCGCGCCTCCTCGCCTACGTCGACGTGGTCGTCGATCGGGAACGGCAACGGGGCCGCGGCGCTGAGCACCTCGAGGTCGGAGGCGACCACCTCGATGTCGCCGGTGGCGAGGTTGGCGTTCTCCATGCCCTCCTTGCGCGCGGTCACCTCGCCGGTGACCTTGACGCAGTACTCCGACCGGAGCTCACCGGCCACCTCCGGGTCGCGGACCACGACCTGCACCACGCCGCTGGCCTCACGCAGGTCGAGGAACGCCACGCCGCCGTGATCCCGCCGCTTGGCCACCCACCCGGCGAGGGTGACGGTCTGGCCGACGTGCTCGGCGCGGAGTGCGCCGGCGTCATGGGTGCGGATCACGGGTTCTGCTCCTTGTTGTCGTTGACGGTCACCTGCGGTCGCAGGTCGTCATTGGGCGGGTGCCACGCTGCTGGGTCGGCGACCACCTGGTCGCCGCTGCGGATGTCCTTGACCTCGTGCTGCTCCCCGGGGAACCAGACGAACGGGATACCCCGCCGCTCGGCGTACCGGATCTGCTTGCCGAACTTCTGCGCGGACGCCGCGACCTCACACGGGATGCCGCGCGCACGCAGGGCGGTGGCAACGGCCTCGCTCTGCGGGCGCGACTCTTCCTCCACCAGCGCGACCAGCACGGCGCTCGGCACCGGGCGACTGCCCGACAGGACGCCGTCGGCAAGCAACGGGATCAGGGTGCGGGAGACACCGAACGAGACGCCCACGCCGGGGTACGTCGTCTTGCCGTCCGAGGCGAGGGCGTCGTAGCGGCCGCCGCCACCCACGGACTTCAGTCGCTCGTAGCCGGCCATGAAGATCTCCACGACGGTGCCGGTGTAGTAGTCGAGCCCTCGGGCGATCCGCAGGTTGGCCTCGACCGACACTCGTTGGCGCTCCCCCGCGGCGCAGCCCTCGATGACGGCCGCGAGCTCCGCCAGCCCTTCCTCGAGCAGCTCGGTCTGGACGCCCAGGGCCCGGACTGCCTCGACGAACGAGGTGTCGGGCACCCGGATCGTGGCCAGTTCGAGGCAACGCGCTGCTTGTTCTGGGGTAGTACCGGCATCGGTCACCAGCAGCTCGGCCACCGTCTCGGCCGGCAGCTTGTCGAGCTTGTCGATCGTGCGGATCGCGGCCGTTACGTCGGGCAGGCCCAGGCCCTGGTAGAAGCCCTGGATCAGCTTGCGGTTGTTGAACTGGAAGCTCAGGGGCGGGAGGGGTAACGCGTCGAGCGCGTCGACCATCACCCGCATCACCTCGACATCGTGGTGGAACGGCAGCTCGTCGCGGCCCACGATGTCGACGTCGGCCTGGTTGAACTGCCGGTAGCGACCCTCCTGAGGCCGCTCGCCGCGCCAGGCGGGCTGGATCTGGTAACGCCGGAACGGGAACTCCAGGTGGCCGGCGTGCTCCAACACGTAGCGCGCGAACGGCACGGTGAGGTCGAAGTGCAGCGCCAGGCCGGCGTCGCCCTCGGACTCCTCGGCCTGGAGCCGGCGCAGCACGTAGAGCTCCTTGTCGATCTCACCGCCCTTCGCCAGCCGGTCGAGCGGCTCGACGGCCCGGGTCTCGATGTTGGCGAAGCCGTGGAGCTCGAACGTGCGCGACAGCGACTCGATCGCCTGCCGCTCGACGACGCGGGCGGCAGGGAGCAACTCAGGGAACCCGCTGAGCGGGGTTGGCTTGTTCACAGCTACCTACAGTCCCCGCGTGACGCGCCCGGCGGCGCCGGACTCCTGCAACTCGAGCAGGAAGGGATTGGTGGCACGCTCGCGACCGATCACCGTCTGCTCGCCGTGGCCAGGCAGCACCACGATGTCGTCGGCCAGCGGGAGCACCTTCTCGGCGAGGCTGCGCATCATCGTGGGGTGATCGCCACCCGGGAGATCGGTGCGCCCGATCGAGCCGGCGAACAGCAGGTCGCCGCTGAACATCACCTCGCTGACGTCGGCCCAACCCGTCGGTGGTCGCGTAACCCCCGAGGAACGAGGGGGCGTATCGAGACCCGGAGTCCGAAACGTCACCGAGCCTCGGGTGTGCCCCGGGGTGTGGTCGACGACGAACGTGAGCCCGGCGAGCTCGAGGTCCTGACCGTCGCCCAGGTCTCGTACGTCGTCGGGCTCGGCCCACTGATGGTCGGCACCGAGCAGGCTCGGCAGCATCGACTTCGTCTCGGGCGACATCCCGGCGAGCGGGTCGGTGAGCAGGTGCCGGTCCTCGGGGTGGATCCAGGCCGTGGCGTCGTAGGTGCCAGCGACCGGCGCGACGCACCAGATGTGGTCGAGGTGGCCGTGGGTGGCCAGCACCGCGATCGGCTTGAGCCGGTGCTCGCGGACCAGCTCGGCGACGCCGTCGGCGGCGTCCTTGCCCGGGTCGATCACCACGCACTCAGCCCCCGGACCGGTGGCGGCCACGAAGCAGTTCGTGCCCCACGGTCCTGCGGGAAAGCCGGCGATCAACACCGGCTCAGCCTATCGAGGGGAATCGACGGACGTCGCCCCGGTATCTGCCGCCGTGACTATCCTGGGCCACTGCGCTGCGCATGCCGATGTTGGCTATGAGGAGAAGGAACGCTTGTGACGAGCACCGAATGGGGTCGGGTCGACGACGACGGCACCGTCTACGTGAAGACCGCCGACGGCGAGCGGTCCGTGGGGCAGTACCCCGCGGGGACGCCCGAGGAGGCGATGACCTTCTTCACCGAGCGGTACGCCGCACTCGCGTTCGAGGTGGATCTTCTGGAACAGCGGGTGCGCTCCGGAGTGCTGTCGCCCGAGGAGGCGAGCGAGTCGGTCAAGACCGTCCTCGCCCAGGTGACCAACGCCAACGCCGTGGGTGACCTGGCCTCGCTGTCCGCTCGCCTGGAGGGACTGAGCCCGGTCATCGCCGAGCAGCGCGAGTCGCGCAAGGTCGAGAAGGCGAAGAAGCAGGACGAGGCGAAGGTAGAGAAGGAACGCCTGGTCGCCGAGGCCGAAAAGATCGCCGCGGGCTCCGACTGGCGGCACGGCGCCAACAAGCTGCGCGAGCTGCTCGACCAATGGAAGGCGCTGCCGCGCATCGATCGCTCCTCCGACGACGGGCTCTGGCGTCGCTTCTCGGGTGCCCGGACGGCGTACACCCGACGCCGCAAGACGCACTTCGCCGAGCAGGACGAGAAGCGCGAAGGGGCGCGCATCATCAAGGAGAAGCTCGCGAAGGAGGCCGAGGAGCTCGCCGAGTCGACCGAGTGGGGCCCCACCGCCGGGCGCTACCGCGACCTGATGCGGCAGTGGAAGGCGGCCGGGCCGGCGCGCAAGGACATCGACGACGAGCTGTGGAAACGGTTCCGCGGCGCGCAGGACCAGTTCTTCGGCAACCGCGACGAGACCAACGCCAAGCTCGACGCCGAGTACGCCGCCAACGCCGAGGTCAAGGAGAAGCTCCTCGTCGAGGCGGAGGCGCTGCTCCCCGTCACCGACATCGAGGCGGCCAAGAAGGCGTTCCGCGACCTCGCCGACCGCTGGGACGCAGCCGGCAAGGTGCCACGCGAGCAGATGAAGGACCTCGAAGGCCGGATCCGTAAGGTGGAAACCGAGATCCGCGGCGTCGAGGAGCAGGCCTGGGAGCGCTCCGACCCGGAGAAGTCCGCCCGAGCCGACGACATGGTCGCCAAGCTCGAGGCCGCCATCGCCGACGTCGAGGCGGACCTGGAGAAGGCTCGGGCCGCCGGAAACGACAAGAAGGTCAAGGAGCTCGAGGAGAACCTCGAGTCACGCCAGTCGTTCCTCGAGATGGCCAAGCAGGCGTCGCAGGACTACAGCGGGTAGGGCACCGACGCTGGTCGAGTAGCGTGAGCGACGAAGGAGCGAGCGCGTATCGCACCCACGCTGGTCGAGTAGCGTGAGCGACGAAGGAGCGAGCGCGTATCGCACCCACGCTGGTCGAGTAGCGTGAGCGACGAAGGAGCGAGCGCGTATCGCACCCACGCTGGTCGAGTAGCGTGAGCGACGAAGGAGCGAGCGCGTTCGCACCCACGCTGGTCGAGTAGCGTGAGCGACGAAGGCGAGCGCGTATCGCTCCAGTGATCTCGATACGCCCGGCCTCGCAAGCTCGGCCGGGCTACTCGATCAGCGCAGACCTACTGCGTGACGCGGTAGGCGTCGAAGACGCCGGGGACGCTGCGTACCGCCTTGAGCACGGTGTCGAGGTGCTTGGCCTCGGCCATCTCGAACGTGAACCGCGACTTGGCCACCCGGTCGCGGGTGGTGTTGAGCGTGGCGCTGAGGATGTTCACGTGCGCGTCCGACAGCACCATGGTGATGTCGGAGAGCAGCCGGGCCCGGTCGAGCGCTTCGACCTGGATGTTGACCAGGAACGTCGACTGGCCGGTCGGCGCCCACTCGACCTCGAGCACCTTCTCGGGCTGCCGCAACAGCTCGTTGGCGTTGGTGCAGTCGCGGCGGTGCACCGAGACTCCCCCGCCCTTGGTGACGAAGCCGAGGATGTCGTCGGGCGGCACCGGCGTGCAGCACTTCGCGAGCTTGACCCAGACGTCGGGTGAGCCCTTGACGATCACCCCGGAGTCGCCGCCGGCGAGTTTGGGGCGACCGCGCCGACCGGTGATCGTCACCGCTTCGGCGAGGTCCTCCTGGGCGCCCTCGTTGCCGCCGTGCAGCTCGACCACGCGTCGTACGACGGCCTGGGCGCTGAGGTTGCCCTCGCCCACCGTGGCGTAGAGCGCGGTGACGTCGGCGAGGTTGAAGTGCGCGGCCGCGAGCGACAGCGACTCGTGCGAGAGCAGCCGCTTGATCGGCAGGCCCTCCTTGCGCATCAGCTTCGCGATCTGGTCCTTGCCGCGGTCGATCGCCTCCTCGCGACGTTCCTTGGTGAACCACTGCCGGATCTTCGAGCGGGCCCGGGGCGAGCGGACGAACTGGAGCCAGTCCTGGGAGGGACCGGCGTTGGCTGCCTTGGACGTGAACACCTCGACCACGTCGCCGTTGTCGAGCTTCGACTCGAGCGGCACCAGGCGGCCGTTGACGCGGGCGCCGATCGTGTGGTGCCCGACCTCGGTGTGGACGGCATAGGCGAAGTCGACCGGCGTGGCGTCGGCGGGCAGCGCGATGACGTCGCCGCGTGGGGTGAAGACGTAGGTCTCCGCGCGGTTGATCTCGAAGCGCAGCGACTCGAGGAACTCGCCCGGGTCCTCCACCTCGCTCTGCCAGTCGAGCAGCTGGCGGACCCAGGTCATGTCATCGAGGTCGCCGGCCTTCTCGGTCTCCCGACCGGCGCGGCCGTCCTCCTTGTACTTCCAGTGCGCCGCGACGCCGTACTCCGCCCGGCGGTGCTGGGCGAAGGTCCGGATCTGCATCTCCACCGGCTTGCCCTGCGGGCCGATCACGGTGGTGTGCAGCGACTGGTACATGTTGAACTTCGGCATCGCGACGTAGTCCTTGAACCGGCCGAGCACCGGGTTCCACCGCGAGTGCAGGATGCCGAGCACCGAGTAGCAGTCGCGGTCCTCGTCGACGAGGATCCGGATGCCGACCAGGTCGTAGATGTCGGAGAACTCGCGACCGCCGACGATCATCTTCTGGTAGATCGAGTAGTAGTGCTTCGGCCGCCCGGTCACCGTGGCCTTGAGCTTCGACTCTCGTAGGTCCGCCTCGACCTGGGTGATCACCTCGGCCAGCATCTGGTCGCGCGAGGGTGCCCGCTCGGCCACCATCCGCACGATCTCGTCGTAGATCTTCGGGTGCAGGGTCGCGAACGCCAGGTCCTCGAGCTCCCACTTGATGGTGTTCATGCCCAGCCGGTGGGCCAGTGGGGCGTAGATGTCCAGAGTCTCGCGCGCGGTGCGTTCCTGGCTGCGCTGCGGGACGTAGCGGAGCGTGCGCATGTTGTGCAGCCGGTCGGCGAGCTTGATGACCAGGACCCGGATGTCGCGCGACATCGCGACGATCATCTTGCGGATGGTCTCGGCCTGCGCCGAGTCGCCGTACTGGACCTTGTCGAGCTTGGTCACGCCGTCGACCATCTGCGCGACCTCGTCGCCGAAGTCCGTGCGGCACTGCTCGAGGGTGTAGGGGGTGTCCTCGACCGTGTCGTGGAGCAGTGCGGCGACCAGGGTCGGCTCCGTCATCCCGATGCCGGCCAGGATCGTGGTCACCGCCAGCGGGTGGGTGATGTAGGGATCGCCGCTCTTGCGCATCTGGGTGCCGTGCATGGTCTCGGCGGTCGTGTAGGCGCGCTCCAGCAGGGCGAGGTCGGCCTTGGGGTGGTTGGCTCGGACCGCCCGGAACAGCGGCTCGAGCACCGAGTTGGCGCCTTGGCTGCGGGTGCCCATCCGGGCCAGGCGCGCGCGCATCCCACGCCCGCCGGCCGATGTGCCCTCGGCGGCCGGTTCGGCAGCGGTTTCCCGGGCCTCCGGGACGATGCGCTCCTCGGTCACCTTTGAAGTGTAGGAGCCGGGGGAATCAGACCGTCATCAGCGAGGTGAGCGGCAGATCGCCGATCGTCTCGCGGCCGGGCAGGAACGACAGGTCCATGAGTACGGCGGCACCCACCGCGACCCCACCGCACTTCTCGATCAGCTCACGGGTCGCCGCAACCGTGCCGCCGGTCGCCAGCACGTCGTCGATGACCAGCACCCGGTCGCCGGGTGCGATCGCGTCTTGATGCAGCTCGAGGGTGGCCTCGCCGTACTCCAGCGAGTAGGCGACCGCGTGCGTGGGCCGGGGCAGCTTGCCGGCCTTGCGCACCGGAACCATCCCGACCCCGAGCGCGAGCGCGACCGGGGTGGCGAGGATGAACCCGCGCGCCTCCATGCCTACGACCTTGTCGACGACGGTCGCGCCACCGGAGCCTCGGCCGGCATCGGCGAGCGCCTCGATGACCGTCCCCAGCCCGTCGGGGTCGGCGAGCAGCGGCGTGATGTCCTTGAAGACGATCCCCGGCTCCGGGAAGTCGGGCACGTCCACGACGAGCCGCTCCAGGGCGGCGCGCGCCTCCTCAGACACTGCTACTTCTGCCGCTTGGACTTCGATTGGCGCGACGGCTGCTGGCGACCGCTGGAGCGGCTCTCCTGCACCGGACGCCGAGTCTCGGGGACGGTCCGGCCGCTACCGGGGGAACTCGGTGGCTTCCGGGTGGGCGCCGACGATCCGGAGACCGGCGCGTCCTCCTCGACTCCGTCGTCAGCCTTGTCGCCCTCCTCGCCCACGGGCAGGTCGTCGCTGAACACCGGCACCTCGGCGTAGGGGTCGGCCACTCGGGACTTCGCCCGCGCCTTCGCCCGACGCTCGGCCTGCTGCACGGCGGTCTCGCCCTGCTTGAGGTGTACGACGAGCGGGGTCGCGATGAACACCGACGAGTACAGACCCGCTGCGGTACCGACGAACAGAGCCAGCGACAGGTCCTTCAGCGAGCTGGCGCCCAGCTGAACACTGCTGACCCACAAAATCACTGCCACCGGGATCAGCGCCACGATCGAGGTGTTGATCGAGCGCACCAGCGTCTGGTTGACGGCCAGGTTGGCGGCCTGGGTGTAGGTCGAGTGCGTGGCCCTCAGGTCCTTGGTGTTCTCCTTGACCTTGTCGAAGACCACGACGGTGTCGTACAGAGAGAAGCCCAGAATCGTCAGCAAAGCGGTGACGCTGGCGGGCGTCACCTGGAAGCCGGACAGCGCATAGATGCCGATCGTGATGACCACGTCGTGCGCCAGCGCGACGAGGGCACCGACGGACATCTTCCACTCGCGGAAGTAGGCCCAGATGAACAGCGACACCAGGATCAGGAAGACTCCCAGGCCGATCCCCGACCGCTTGGCGACCTCCTCGCCCCAGCTCGGTCCGATCTCGTCGCGCGAGATGTCGTCGACCGGGTCGACGCCGGTGGCCTCCGCGAGCGCCGCTGCGACTTCGTCGCCCTCGTCGCTGGTGAGCGGCTCAGTCTGTACGACGATCGCCTCACTGCCCTGCGTGGTGACGATCGGCGCGGAGGCGTCCTCGATCCCCGTGCCCGCCACCACATCGCGCAGCTCGTCGGCCGTGTCTTGATCCACCTGATCGGCAGGCACGGACACGATGTACTGCGAGCCACCTGTGAACTCGATGCCGTAGTTCAGTCCCTTGAGGCTCCAGCCACCGACAGCGATCAGCAGGATGACCGCAGACATGCCGTACCAGAGCCATTTGCGACCGACGAAGTCGATCGACTTCTTGCCGGAGTAGAGCTCGTTGCCGAGCACCGCGAACTTGCCCATCAGACTCTTCCTCCAGCGGTCCCGAGGGTGATCGAGTCGACGCCGAGCGCGTCTGCGTCCAGTCCGGACATCCGGTGCCCGGAGTTGAAGAACTTGAAGCGGGCCAACCAGGACACCATCGGCTTGGTGAAGAAGAAGAAGACCACCACGTCGATCAAGGTCGCCAGACCCAGCGCGAACGCGAAGCCCTTGACCACACCGACCGCAAAGATGAACAGCACGATCGCGGCCAGGAACGAGACCGTGTCGGCGGCCAGACAGGTCATCCGGGCGCGCTTCCATCCGGACTCGACCGCGATCCGCATCGACTTGCCGTCGCGCATCTCGTCCCGTATCCGCTCGAAGTAGACGACGAACGAGTCCGCTGTGATTCCGACCGCGATGATCAGTCCGGCGATGCCGGGCAGCGTAAGCGTGAAGTTGGCCGCCTCGCTCAGAAGCAACACCAGGCCGTAGGTGATCGCCGCTGCCATCAGCAGCGATGCCACCACGACCAGGCCGAGGCCCCGGTAGTAGATGAGGCAGTAGAGCAACACCAGCGCCAGCCCGATCGCACCCGCGGTCAGACCCGCGGAGAGCTGGTTCCCGGCGAGGGAGGGACCGATCGTCTGCACCTGGGTCGAGCTGTCGTCGAACGAGATCGGCAGCGCGCCGAACTTCAGGCTGGTCGCCAGGTCGTTGGCCGAAGACTCGGAGAAGTTGCCGCTGATCTGAGCTTGGCCGTTGGTGATCAGGCCGTCCATCGTCGGCGCCGAGATCACCGCGCCGTCGAGGACGATCGCGAACTGGCGTTCCGAGCCGACGAGCGCCCGGGAAATCGCGGTGAACGCGTCCTGGCCGTCTCCGCCGATCTCCAGATTGACCACCCAGGTGACCTGGTTCTGCGGCACGCCGGCGCCGGCAGAGCTGAGGTCCGTTCCCTGAATGACCGCGCGCGACAGCAGGTACTTCACCGTCGGCCGGTCCTGGTCGGTGCCGGGCGCGTTCTCCGGTGGCTCGCAGGTCATCAGCGGCTTGCTCGGGTCGTCGACCGACGGGATGGTCACCGGTGCCTCGGGCGCGACCGTGGCGGGGGTACCGTCCTCGTTGACCAGGGTGCCGTCCTCGGCGCAGGCGTACTTGGCGAACTCCGCCGCCGCCGCCGGGTCGGGTGACTGGGACCACGCGAGCTCGTCGTCGACCGGCGCCGTGAAGTTCTCGTCATCGACACCGGGTACGTCGTCCACCGGGGCCGACTCACTGGCCTCGGGTTTCGTGGGCGACTCCGACTCCGACTCGCTCGGCTCGGATGGGTCCGCGGTCGGGTCACCGGCGCCGTCGAAACCGACCGGCGGCCGGTTGCTGCCCGACTGCTCGGTGGGCGTCGCGGACTCGGGCTGCAGCGGGTTCTCAGGCGTCGGCGTGTTCGTGCCTGCGCCGCACGGGGAGAAGTCGCTGCACGCGACCAGCCGGAACCGCAGCTGTGCCTGGCGCTTGACGACCTCGACCAGATCCTCGCGGCTCTTGCCGGGGATCTCGACGACGATCTGGTTGCCGCCCTGGGTGGTCACCTCGGCCTCGGAGACACCTTTGCCGTTGACCCGCTGGTCGATGATGCTCCGCGCCTCGTCGAGGCTGTCGGAAGAGGGATCTCCGTTCGCAACCAGTCGGATGCTGGTGCCGCCCTGGAGGTCCAGGCCGAGCTCCGGCTTCCAGTTGCCGGTGAGGGCGACCAGCCCGTAGGTGATCGCGACGCCGAGGAAGAAGACCACCAGGGTGCGACCCGGGCGGAGTTGCTTGCTTGCCATCAGCGCTCCTCCGAGCCTTCGTCACCGTCGACGGGCTCGATGGCCTCCGGCTCCGGCTCGTCGGTGGGTACGACGGACCCGATCGCGCCGCGGGCGACACGGATCGTGACCCCCGGTGCGATGTCGACCATCAGCCGGTCGTCGGTCAGCTCGCTGACTTTGCCGAAGATTCCGGAGGTGAGCATCACCTCGTCTCCCAGGTTGACGGAGGACTGCATCCGGACTTGATCCTTCTGCCGGCGGCTGGCCGGACGAATGATCAGGAGCCAGAACAGCAGTGCGATGGCCACCAAAGGCAGCAGGCTGACGAGCCCTTCCACGACGAAACCTCTCGAGCATTGAGTGAGATTGCGGCCACCGCGACACGCTGGCAGGGCCGACCGACGGGCAAGTGTAACGGTGTGCATCCGGGGACACGTGAATCCCTGTCGAACGGACCCTACTCGTCGAACAACGAGTCCTCGCCAGCGGGCGTGGGCGGCGCGTCCAGGTCGAGGTGCTCCCAGGCGGCAGGGGTGGCGACCCGGCCCCGCGGGGTGCGGGCCAGGAAGCCGTTGCGGACCAGGAACGGCTCCGCGACTTCCTCGACGGTCTCCCGTTCCTCACCGACCGCCACGGCCAGCGTGGAGATGCCCACCGGCCCGCCGCCGAAGCGTCGGCAGAGCGCGTCGAGGACCGCCCGGTCGAGCCGATCGAGGCCGAGGTGGTCCACCTCGTAGAGAGCGAGGGCCGCCTTGGCGACGTCCAGCGTGACGATGCCGTCGGCGCGCACCTGCGCGTAGTCGCGGACCCTTCGCAGCAGCCGGTTGGCGATGCGTGGGGTGCCCCGGGACCGGGAGGCGATCTCGGCGGCGCCCTGGTCGGTCAGGTCGACCCCGAGCAGGCCCGCGGACCGGTGCACGATGACGTCGAGCTCGTCGGGGTCGTAGAACTCCAGATGCCCGGTGTACCCGAACCGGTCCCGCAGCGGCCCCGGGAGCAGGCCGGCGCGGGTCGTGGCGCCGACCAGCGTGAACGACGGGATCTCCAGTGGGATTGCGGTCGCGCCCGGCCCCTTGCCGATGACGACGTCGACCCGGAAGTCCTCCATCGCCATGTAGAGCATCTCCTCGGCGGGCCGGGACATCCGGTGGATCTCGTCGACGAACAGGACGTCGTCCTCGTTCAGTCCGGAGAGGATCGCGGCCAGGTCGCCCGGCGTGGGTGATCGCCGGACCGCTGGTCAGTCGCAGCGGTGCGGACATCTCGTGGGCGATGATCATCGCGAGCGTGGTCTTGCCGAGGCCCGGTGGGCCGGAGAGCAGCACGTGGTCGGCCGCGCGGCCGCGTTTGCGCGCCGCCTCGAGCACCAGCCCGAGCTGGGCTCGGACCCGGCCCTGCCCCACCACCTCGTCGAGCGTCCGCGGCCGGAGCGCGGCCTCCACCGCCCGCTCGTCGCCCTCCGCCTCGGCCGCGGTGAGCGACTGGAGATGGACCTGCTCGGCCGCTTCGAGGTCGTCCATGTCAGGCCTTGCTCAGCGAACGGAGCGCGGAACGGAGCAGGGCGGCCACGTCCGGGCTCTCGCCGGCCTCGGTCGCCACCACGTCCACCGCCTTGTCGGCATCCTTGGTCGACCAGCCGAGCCCGACCAGGCCCTGGTGCACCTGGCCGCGCCAGGGCGCGTCGGCCGGCCCGGTGGGCGCCGCGTGGCCGGTCGTGGGAGCGCCGATCCGGTCCTTGAGCTCGAGAATGATCCGCTGCGCGCCCTTCTGCCCGACGCCCGGCACCCGGGTCAGGGTCTTCACGTCGTCGGTCGCGACCGCGCGTCGAAGGTCGTCGGGACTCAGACAGGCCACCATCGCCTGGGCGAGCTTCGGTCCAACCCCCGACGCCGTCTGCACGAGCTCGAACGTCTGCTTCTCGTCCTCGTCGACGAAGCCGAACAGCGTCAGCGAGTCCTCGCGCACGACCATGCTCGTCGGCAGCGTCGCCTCCTGGCCGGTCCGCAGCCCGGCCAGCGTGCCCGGCGTACACATCACCTCGAGGCCGACCCCGCCGACCTCGAGAACGGCGCTGGACAGGGTGAGGCCGGCGACCCGGCCGCGCACGAACGCGATCATGACGCTCCCTTCGCGGGTCGAGTAGTGCGAGCGCCAGCGAGCGCGTATCGAGACCTGGCCGCATCGATCCTGGCCTGGGCTCCCCCGCGCCAGATGTGCGTGATCGCCAGGGCCAGGGCATCCGCGGCGTCCGCAGGCTGGGGTACGGCGTCCAGCCTCAGCAGCCGGGCCACCATCGCCCCGACCTGCGCCTTGGTGGCGCGGCCGTTGCCGGAGACCGCGGCCTTCACCTCGCTCGGGGTGTGCAGCGCGATCGGCAGCCCCCGGCGGGCCGCGGCGACCAGCGCGATCCCGCTCGCCTGGGCGGTGCCCATGATGGTGCTGGAGTCGGAGCGGGCGAACACCCGCTCCACGGCCACGGCGTCGGGCGCGTGCTCGTCGAGCCAGGCGTCGATGCCTCGCTCGATCGTCACAAGGCGCTCGGCGACCGGCACGCCGGCGGACGTGCGAATCACGTTGACGTCGACCAGTCGGAGCGGCCGCCCCACGTCGCCCTCGACGATGCCGAGCCCACAGCGGGTCAGCCCCGGATCGATCCCCAGCACGCGCACGTCGCAACCCTTCGTCCGAACACCTGTTCGGAGACCACGCTAACCGCGGACGGCGTCAGACCGAGGCACGACACGCGGCGTACCGGTGGTCGAGCAGAGGACTCGGTGGTCGGGTAGCGCGAGCGAGGTACGAGCGAGCGCGTATCGAGACCATCCGTCAGGCGTCTTCCAGCTGCTGCATGATCTCGTCGGAGACGTCGTAGTTGGCGAACACGTTCTGGACGTCGTCGAGGTCTTCGAGGGCGTCGACCAGCCGGAACATCTTGCCGGCGCCCTCGCGATCGAGCGCCACCTCCATGTCGGGCACGAAAGACGCCTCGGCCGAGTCGTAGTCGATGCCGGCGGCCTGCAGGGCGGTGCGGACGGCGACCAGGTCGGTCGCCTCCGAAATCACCTCGAAGGCCGCGCCGAGGTCGTTGACGTCGTCGGCCCCCGCGTCGAGGGTCGCCTCCAGCACATCGTCCTCGCTGACCTCACGGCCGTCCTGCCCCGTGGGCACGATCACCACGCCCTTGCGGTTGAACAGGAACGAGACCGAACCCGGGTCGGCGAGCGAGCCGCCGTTGCGGTTCATCGCGGTCCGGACCTCCATGGCCGCCCGGTTCTTGTTGTCGGTCAGGCACTCGATGAGCATCGCGACGCCCGAGGGGCCGTAACCCTCGTACATGATCGTCTGGTAGTCAGCGCCGCCGGTGTCCTCGCCCGATCCGCGCTTGACGGCACGGTCGATGTTGTCGTTGGGGACCGAGGACTTCTTGGCCTTCTGGATCGCGTCGTAGAGCGTCGGGTTGCCCGCCGGGTCACCGCCGCCCATCCGCGCGGCGACCTCGATGTTCTTGATGAGCTTGGCGAACATCTTGCCGCGTTTGGCGTCGACGACCGCCTTCTTGTGCTTGGTGGTCGCCCATTTGGAGTGGCCGGACATGCGGGTTCCTTATCTGCGTCTACTCGACCGGCGCAGCCCGCACCAGGTCGACGAACATCTGATGGATCCGGGTGTCGCTGCCCACCTCGGGATGGAACGCCGTCGCCAGCAACGGACCCTGCCGGACCGCGATGATCCTATCCGCGGCCGGACCGGCAGCGACCCGCGCCAGTACTTCGACCCCCGGACCGGCCTCCTCGACCCACGGCGCTCGGATGAAGACTCCGTGCACCGGTCCGTCGATGCCACCCATGAGCAGGTCCCCCTCGAACGAGTCAACCTGACGCCCGAACGCGTTGCGCCGCACGGTCACGTCGAGACCGCCGAAGGTCTCCTGGCCGGCGATGCCGTCGACGATCCGCTCGGCGAGCAGGATCATCCCGGCACAGGTGCCCAGGCAGGGCAGCCCTTCCTTGATCCGGATCCGCAGTGGCTCGATCAGCTCGAAGGTGCGAGCCAGCTTGGCCATCGTCGTCGACTCCCCGCCGGGGATGACCAGGCCGTCGCAGGCGTCCAGCTCGGATACCCGGCGGACCGGTATCGCGCCCACCCCCAGCCGCTCCAGGGCGTGCAGGTGCTCCCGCACGTCACCCTGCAGGGCGAGGACGCCGATCGTGGTCATCCCACGATTTTATGGGCTCGGTCAGGACAACCGCTCAACGGACGCCTGCACCTCGTCCAACCGCGGACCCCAGGGATCCGGCTTCTGCGCCACCGGCCCGTCGTTCGTGAAGTTGATCAACCCCTCGCCTGCCGCCGTCGGCCACTCGACCGCGTCACCGTGGTTGGGGTCGCCGGTCTTCGCGAAACTCACCCAGTAGTCACAGATTTCGTCGGCGAGCTCCGGGTCCGCGGCGGTGTAGTCGAACACATACGTACCCTCGGCCGAGTGGATCGCCCCGCCCTGGTTCGCTTGCTCCTGCGCCGAGGCGATCGAGAAGCGATAGCGGTACGTCGGCGCTCGAGCTGCGTGCGCGGTGGCCAGGAAGCGCGCGGGCTCGGTGAAGATGGCGTCGCTCACCAGGTGGAACACCAGCCCCAGCTCGCCGCCGTACAACGCGACGAACTCCGCTCGTTTGCTGCCGATCAGCTCGTTGCGTGCGTCGACGGGCGACTTGCCGATACTCGTCAGGACCGGGTCGGGGAACTCCGCGCTGGTCGTCCCCACCAGGTAGGGAACATCGGCCTCAACTCCTGCCGCGAACGCGTCGGCGACCCGTTGCGGCAGCACTTCGTCGATGATCGGCAGGTCGCCGCCGATGACGTCCTGCGGAGGTCCGATGACCCTGTCGGCATCGAGATCACGGAGCTCGTCGGCATCCAGGCCAGGAAGGAACTCTTCGCCCTGCTCTCTCGCCTCGTCCAGGGAGATCGACTGCTCGCGACCGAGCCCCGACTGCACAACGGCCTTGTCGAACAACCCCTCTGCGGCGGGCGAGGTCATCAGGGCGTTGATCGACATGCCGCCGGCGGACTGGCCCAGGACGGTCACGTTGTCAGAATCCCCTCCGAAGCCCTCGATGTTGTTCCTGACCCACTCCAGCGCCGCAACCTGATCGAGCAGCCCGAAGTTCGCGATGCCGCCCTCCAGGGCCGGGTGGGCGAAGAAGCCGAACCTGCCGAGGCGGTAGTTCATGCTCACCAGCACCACGCCGCGCTTGACCACGGCCGGAGAGTTGGCGATCGGGTGGTTGCCGGTGCCGACTACGAACCCGCCACCGTGGATGACCACGATCACCGGCAGGTCATCAGCGTCCTCCGGGGCGTTGACGTTGAGATAGAGGCAGTCCTCTGAGGAGCCCGGAGCGACCACCGCTCCCGTCTGTCCGGGCGTCGGTTCGCCCTGGATGCACTTCGCGCCGTACGCGCCGGCACTCCTGGTGCCGCTCCAGTCGACGTGCTCCTGCGGCGGCTCCCAGCGCAGGTCGTCCACCGGGGGTTCGGCGAATGGGATGCCGCGCCAGGCCCGGATGCCTTGGGTCTCGATGCCTTCGACCTTGCCGTGCTCGGTGTCCACGACCAACGGGTCGTCGTCGTTCCATCCGACGGAGCAGGCGGCCAGTCCGGGCGTGAGGCATAGGAGCGCAGCGCCGATCGCAACGCGGACCCGGGCTCTCACGTGCGAAAGGTTACTGACCCGGCGGTGACGCATCGGCCCCTCGGGTCAGCTGCAAAGGCTGACGAGGAGGAACGTGTAGCTGCGCGTCACCGATGGTCCCGAGACCCATGTGGTCGAGCCGTAGTTGATCTCGGTCGTGACCCATGCCGTGTTCCCACCGATGAGCCCGCTGATGGTCGGCAGTCGGTGCCCGGTACGTTTGGCTTGCTGCTCCACTGTTGTAATAGACCCTGTACCGCGTCGCCCCTCCCACCGGTGACCAGTTGAAACGCACTGAACCCAGGCCGAGTCCCGAGCAGTGTAAATGTGGACGGGGCAGGAACAGTGTGGGCACCGAAAGTGCTACCAGCAATCGTGACTTGATCAGTCCACGGAGCTGCGGCGGCCTGACTGGGCACGAAGGCAATGACTCCTCCCAACGCCACGGCGAGCAGCGCCGGGGTGGTCCGACGCGTCGGCGTCGCCCGTCGCTTGGCCGGCGACCGGCGCCGAGGCGGAACCGGTGGATCGCCTCCGTCGCGGCCTCTGCCTCGGAGGAACACCGAGAGCAGGAAGGCGCCGTAGCCGCCGAGCAGAACCAACCCCACGGGGCTGGCCGTCCAGGACACCACGTAACCCGCCTTGGGAAGCACGAACACCACCCGCTGCGCCTCCGCGACGGTGTAGGTCTCCTGGTCGATCGACTCGTTGGCATCACCCTTGAGTGTCAGTTGCCGCAGGTCGCCTTGCCGGACGACGTCGACCACGCGGTGGGTCACCCGGTTGCCACCTGCGTCGATCACCGACACCACGTCGTCGGGACGCAGTTCCGCTGCACTCACGGTCCGCGACAAGGCCAGGTCTCCGGTGTGGATGGTGGGCGACATCGATCCTGACTGGAAGACCAGCAGGTGCACCCCGAAGGTGACGGCCAGCAGCCCGAGCAGCAGGCAGAGGGCGCCGAGCACCGCCCCCAACGTCAGCAGCGTCTCCGGCCGATGAAGCAGGCGATCCGTCGTCATGAGATATCCGAGGTTCCTGTTGCGGTGAACGTAGCCGTGGTCGTCTTGCCCTGCAGGCCGGTCACGGCGCGTCGGCGAGCGTCACCTGGAAGCAGATCGTCTCGGTGGTGGTTGCCGCCAACGGCCCCCGCGGCGACACGATAGCGTTCAACGCGGTGGCGGAGAGGGCGGTTGCGCCATAGGTCGTAGTGGCACCCGTGCAGGTCGCGACAGCCGAGCCAGTGACTGTCCCTCCCACCCGAATCGTCAACTCCAGCCCCGAAGCCGTTCCGTAGTCGGTCGCGTGGGTGCCGGTCAGGCCGCCGGTCAGCGTGTACTTCAGCGGCACGTTGCCGTTGTTCTTGACCGTCAGCACCTCGGCGGAGGAGCTCCCCGGCACCATGCCGGTCATTCCCAGCGTCGTCGTGGCCGGCGCGTTTGAGCTGTTGACCTGGAGATCGAGCGTCCCGGAGGTCAGCGTCGTGCCGCTGATCGTCACTTCGTCCGTCCAGTACGCGAACGTGCCGGTGACTCCAAGCCCAGGACGATCCCGAGGCTCAGCGCGGCGCGCACGCGCCCGACGATGCTGCTGGCGGTGCTGGACGCCATCATGTGACCTCCCACCGCTCGACGTCGTCGCGCGCGACCTGTCCCGGATCGCACCGGCCCACGAGTGCGGCGTACCCCAAGAGAAGAACCGCCGCGCCAGACCGCCCACTGCCGCTGCTGACCCGTCAGCACGTTGTTGACGTAGCCGAGGAAGGGCACCGAGTACCAGAGCTCCCCACGCACCTGGGCCGGACGCACCCATTCCTGGTCAGCCGCGCTGTTCGCATCGCCCTGAGTCTGGAAACGGGTCTGACCCTGACCGTCGATGGTCTGTGAAACGACTCGATGCGTGACCACGCTCGACTTGCCGGAATTGAGTTGATAGGTGATGACAGACCCAACGCCGATCTGTTCGGCCGGGGTCGGCTTCACCACCACTAGGGTCCCCGGCGGTAGGTCCGGCTCCATCGAGCTGCTCAGCACGGTGTAGGGCGTTGCCCCGCCGACCCTGGGCAGCAGCACTGCCACCGCCAGGATCGACAGGGTCGCCAGGATGAACAGCCACGCGAACCCGCGGCGCACGTGCCCGAGACGAATGTTGGTCACGATGGACCCGAGGTCAGGCGTGGGTCTGGGTCAGCGAGATGGTGACGTCGTTGAGGGCGGCCGTCTCGAGCTGCGCCGTCGTCCCGCTCGTAGCGGTGTCGAACGTAACCGAGATCGCCGCCACGAGCGCGTGCCCATCGTTGGCCGAAGTCACCGTGGCGCCGTCCGCGACCGAGGCCGCGTTCAGCGTGTAGGTAGCGTCGACGTCGAGAGCGCCGCTGAGGTCGACGTCACCGGTGATGGCGGACGCCTCGAGCCCTAGCGTCGCCGCCAGGTGCGACCCCGATGCATTAACGGTGTACTCGCAGGTCCTGGTGATCACGTCACCAGGCACCACGAGTGTGGTTCCCGGGACGTACGTCGTCGAGCCCCCGGCAGAGTCGAGCGTCCAGTTCGAGCAGTCCTGTCCGCTCTCCTGGCTCAGGGTCAGGTCACCGCTATTGATAGCACCACCGGTGATGTCTTCGCTGTCGCTCCAGTACGCCAGCGTGCCGACGCCACCCATGAGCAGGACCGCCGCGGAACCGGCCGCGAGTGCGCCCTTTGTGCTTTTCTTCATGGTTGCCTCCCCTACACGCCCCCATGGACGTGACTCTGATGACCGACGGAGCCGGTCACGAGTAGTGAAGGGCGGATCGAGTCGGCATTAGTCCCGAATCCCACGACAATGACCCGTTGTGACTACACGATGTGCCCGTTCGGCGGGCTGACGTGCGTTTTGGTCCCTCTTCTGACGGGACTGGGTGGCTGTGGGGGTGACGAGGGGGCGCGGCCGGAGCCGAACCGCCGGAGCGTGACCCCGTCCGCACCGACCACGTCTCCGGAGACCGAGGATTCGCCGGTTGAGGGGGCATACCGCTCCTGGCTGAACGCGCTCCAGTCGCACGATGCGGCTGCCACCTGCGCCCGGCATGCCCCGGAATTCACCATCGCGCTGCGTCAGGAGGCGATCCTGCTGCGCCGTGCCGCGCTCGGCGATCCGTGCGTCGGGTTCGTGCGGCACCCGAGGCGACTCCGAGGAGGTCGCCTCGGACCGTCCTCCGGGGTCTGAGGCCGGCTACCAGCCGCGCTCGGCGAGCCGGTGCGGCTGCGGGATGTCCTCGACGTTGATGCCGACCATCGCCTCGCCGAGCCCGCGGGACACCTTGGCGACCATCGCCGGGTCGTCGTGGAACGTCGTCGCCTTCACGATCGCCTCGGCCCGCTGCGCGGGGTTGCCGGACTTGAAGATGCCGGAGCCCACGAACACACCCTCGGCGCCGAGCTGCATCATCATCGCCGCGTCGGCCGGGGTGGCGATGCCGCCCGCGGTGAACAGCACGACGGGGAGCTTGCCGCTCTCGGCGACCTCCTTGACGAGTGCGTACGGAGCCTGCAGCTCCTTCGCGGCGACGTACAGCTCGTCACCCTCGAGGGCGCCCAGTCGGCGGATCTCGCGGCGGATGGTGCGCATGTGTGTCACCGCGTTGGAGACGTCGCCGGTGCCGGCCTCGCCCTTGGAGCGGATCATCGCCGCGCCCTCGGTGATCCGGCGCAGCGCCTCGCCCAGGTTGGTGGCGCCGCAGACGAACGGCACGGTGAACGCCCACTTGTCGATGTGGTTGGCGTAGTCGGCCGGCGTCAGCACCTCCGACTCGTCGACGTAGTCGACACCCAGGCTCTGCAGCACCTGCGCCTCGGCGAAGTGGCCGATCCGGGCCTTGGCCATCACCGGGATCGAGACCTGCGCGATGATCCCGTCGATCATGTCCGGGTCGCTCATCCGGCTGACCCCGCCCTGAGCCCGGATGTCGGCAGGCACCCGCTCGAGCGCCATCACCGCAACTGCGCCGGCGTCCTCGGCGATCTTCGCCTGCTCGGGCGTGACCACGTCCATGATCACGCCGCCCTTGAGCATCTCCGCCATCCCGCGCTTCACGCGGATGGTCCCGGTGGTGCTCTCCTGCTCGGGGGTTTCAGCCATGCCGCAATCGTACGGCGGTCAGGTTGCCGACCCGGCATCGGCGGCGGCCTCTTCGGCCACCACCTGCCGGTGCACCTTGAGTACCCGGAAGCCCACCGTGTAGGTGCTCGCGAAGGCCAGCGCCCAGAGAGTGATCAGCATCAGGATCGGCAGGTCGAAGATCGCCCCGAGCCCGGTCATCACCAGGATCGACACCAACCGGTCGGCGCGCTCGGCGAGCCCACCCTTGGCGTTCAGCCCGAGCGACTCGGCCTTCGCCCGCGCGTAGGACGTCACCGAGCCGGTCACCAGGTTGTAGAGGCACAGGCAGAGATAGAGGTAGCTGTCCCCTGGTCCGGCGAAGTACAGGGCCAGGCCACCGAAGATCGCCCCGTCACCGATGCGGTCGAGCGTCGAGTCCCAGAACGAGCCGAACTTGCCGGTGATGCCGGTCAGCCGGGCCATGTAGCCGTCCATGATGTCGCTGAACACGAACGCCGTGATCACGAGGACCCCGATCAGGAGCTCGCCCCGCGGGAAGAACACGAGTGCACCGGCGACCACGCCGACGGTGCCGAAGAAGGTGACCATGTTGGGAGTCACGCCGAGCCGGATCAGCAGGTGGGCGAGGGGCTTCCAGACGTTGGTCCAGAAGTCGCGGAATCTCTCGAGCATGGTGGGCGCAGGCTACCGCCGCAGCGGTCCAGACCGCTCTTGACCCTCGGTTCGTGATGGACCATATTCCTAACCATGTTAGGTACGCCGAAGCGGGATAGGGTGGCCGAACGCCGTGCGGCCACGAAGCGCGAGATCCTCGATGCCGCCTGGGCGATCGCTCGCGAATCGGGTCTCACACAGATCACGCTGCGCGACGTCGCGGACCGGGTGGGCATGCAGGCGCCGTCCCTCTACAGCCACTTCTCCTCGAAGATGGCGATCTACGACGCCATGTTCGGCGAGGCGTGGGGCGAGTACGAAGCAACCGTCGGCCAGCTGGACGGCAAGGTCGCCGCCGCCCTGGAGGCCAACGACGCGCGTGCCGCGATGCTCCTGATCTCGCGCCACTTCTACGACTTCGCGGTGGCCGACCACCCGCGCTACCAGCTCATGAACGAGCGAATCGTGCCCGGTTTCGAGCCCAGCCCGGAGTCCTACGCCCCATCGGTCCGAGTCATGGAGGACGGACGGCGCCGGGTGATGGCTCTCGGAGCTATCTCGGAAGCGGACTTCACGATCTGGGTGTCGATCCTCGGCGGCCTGGTCAACAACCACTTCGCGAACGACCCCGGAGGCACCCGCGTCAGCTCGTTGCTCACCCGCGCCGTCGACATGTGGGCAGACGCAGTCGGCCTTCCCAGCCCGCCCTCACCCTCGAGCCCTCACCGGAGGAAGAAATGAGCACCACCGTCCCAAGCCAAGACACCCTGGTGCGGCCGCGCATCCCTCGGCCCCTCGCCATGCAGCTCGCCGAGACCGAGTACGCCCGGATGGCCGACACCCTCGCCGGTCTCACCCCCGACGACTGGACCCGCCCGACCGACTGCACCCTCTGGGACGTCCGAGAGCTCGCCTGTCACATGGTGGGCATGGCGCAGATGGTCACTACGCCACTCGAGATGCGCAGGCAGGGGCGCAAAGCCGAGGCGATCGCCGAGGCAGAGGGTGTGGACCAGCTGACGGCCGTCACTGGCCTCCAGGTCAGTGAGCGCGCGGACTGGGCGCCCGACGACATCGTCAGGGGCGCCAAGAAGGTTGGCCCCAAGGCGCTCCGCGGCCGGCGTCTCACTCCCGGGTTCATGCGGAAACGACAGTTCCCGGATCCGCAGCACGTGAACGGCCGTGACGAGCACTGGGCGATCGGATTCCTCAGCGACGTCATCCTCACCCGCGACCCCTGGATGCACCGGATGGACATCGCCAAAGCGGTCGACGCGGATCCGGTGCTGACCCCCGACCACGACGGCGTGCTCGTGGCCGACGTCGTCGAAGAATGGGCCGAGCGGCATGGCCAGCCGTTCTCCCTCACCCTCACCGGCCCCGCCGGCGGCACGTGGTCGCACGGCTCGGACGGGGAGCGCATCGAGATGGATGCGATCGAGTTCTGCCGGGTCGCCTCGGGACGCGGCGCCGTCACCGACGGGCTCCTGGCCACCCAGGTCCCGTTCTGATCCCGAGAGAGGCAGCACCATGGAGAAGCACAGGATCGGCACGGACGTCACCGTGCTCAGCGACCAAGCGGAGGTGCCGGGCATCGGTCATCTTCCGGTCAACACCTTCGTCCTGCACGCCGAGCAGCCGCTGGTCATCGACACCGGGCTGAGCACGCCGGACAAGGACTTCGTCACCGGACTGGCGGAGGTGATCGACCCCGCTGATGTCCGCTGGATCTGGATCACCCATCCAGACCGCGACCACACCGGCGGCTTGTGGTCGCTGCTCGAGGCGGCTCCGAACGCACGCATCGTCACCACGTTCATCGGCGTCGGCATCATGTCGACCGAGTGGATGGTGCCGATGGATCGCGTCTACCTGCTGAACCCCGGCCAGAAGCTCGACCTCGGTGACCGCACCGTCACTGGCCATCGGCCACCGCTGTTCGACAACCCCGCGACCGTCGGCCTGGTCGACGACAAGACCGGAACCCTCTTCGCGTCCGACTGCTTCGGCGGGCCGATGAGCAGCGCCGAGCTCGCCATGGGTGGCGATGCCCGAGCTGTCAGCGCCGACGAGCTACGTGCTGCGCAACTGTTGTGGGCGGCGATCGACAGCCCGTGGGTGCGCAACGTGGACAGCCGCAAGTTCGCCGCGACGGTCGACATGTTCCGCGGCCTGGACCCGTCGGCGATCCTCAGCACCCACCTGCCGCCGGCGATCGGGATGAACGACGTGATGTTCTCGATGCTGGGCGAAGCACCCGACGTACCTGAGTTCGTCGGGCCGGACCAGGAGGCGCTCGAAGCGCTGCTGGCGACGTTCGAACCCGTCTAGGAGGCGGCCCAGGCCTCCGCGAGAATCGACCTGGTGTCCGAGAGCAGCTCCGGGAGTGTCTTGGTGCGGCCGATGATCGGCATGAAGTTCTGGTCGCCCGGCCAGCGGGGTACGACGTGCTGGTGCAGGTGGGCGGCGATGCCGGCGCCGGCGATGGCACCCTGGTTCATGCCGAGGTTGAAGCCGCCGGCGCCGGAGACAGACCGGATCACCCGCATCGCGGTGCGGGTGAGGCCGGCGATGGCCACCACCTCCGCGTCGCTGATCTCGGTGTAGTCCGCGACGTGCGGGTAGGGGCAGACCATCAGGTGGCCCGGTGAGTACGGGTAGAGGTTGAGCACGACGTACGCCAGCTCGCCCCGGTGCACCACCAGCCCGGCCTCGTCGTCCATCTGTGGGATCCGGCAGAACGGGCACTCCCCCGCGCTCTCGTCCGCCGGCTTGTCCTGACCGCGGATGTAGGCGATCCGGTGCGGAGTCCACAACCGGTCGAGGTCGTCCGGTTCTCCCACTCCCTCCTGGTGAACGCGATCGGTCACGTGCCGGACTCCTGGCCCGTCGCGTTGGCGAACAACGCCTCGACACTCACGTCCGGGTCGAGCTCGATGCCGAGGCGCCGCGCGTGCCCGTCGATGATGTGCCAGACCGACTCGCTCACCAGCCGAACGAACATCTCGGGCTCGGGTCGCCGCTCGGCCCGGCCTAGCCAACGACGGGTGGCGCCGAATACCGCGCCCACCAGTCCGAACACGAGCGGGTCGAGCGCGGCGGCGTCGTCGTCGGACAGCGGTGCGCCGAGCTGCTCGGCGCCGACCGAGATGATCTCCTCGACCTGCGTGGCGATCTGCACCACGGCGACCTCGAGGGCGCTGGAACCCGCAGCACCGGGAACGTCGTGCTCGGCGAACCGGTGCAGGCTCGGGTGGGCGACGGTCCAGAGCACATAGGTGCCGACGATGCGCCGGATGATCTCGTCGATCGTGCCCGCGAGCGTGACCTCGGGCAGCAGCTCGCCGGCCAGCATCTCGAGGATGGCCGTCTGGACGCCTTGGTCGAGGTCGGCCCGGTCGCTGAAGTGCCGGTAGACGACGGTGCGGCTCAGGCCCGCGCGCTGGGCGATCTGCTGGACATGGATGTCCTCGCCCGGCTCGGCCGCCTCGAGGACCGCGATCGCGGCGTCCAGGATCGTCTGCCGCCGCGCCTGGTTGTGCTTGTCCCACCTCAGCTGTCGGCCGTCGGGACGGCGGCGCTCGGTGGACGACATCTCAGCCTCGCTTCTGCCTCAGTCTGCGACCAGAACTGTAACCGGCGCGCACCCGGGTCTCCCGCGCCACCCGGCGCAGCTCGGCGGGGTCCACGAGCTTGAGCCGCGGGCGGCCGCGCTGCAGGCCTCGGCGTCGCTCCTCGTGGTCGATCGCCCGCCATCCGGTCGCGTCGATCGGTATCACGCCGCGGGATTGGAGCATCGCCGCCAGATCCTGTCTCGTGCGAGTCGGCGCCGGCAGTGCCCCGGCGTCGGCGTCGTCGAGCAGCCGCTCCACCGTCTCCCGCGCGCAGGACTTGTTGGTGCCGATGAAGCCCGTCGGGCCGCGCTTGACCCAGCCGGCGACGTACACCCCGGGCCGGACGCGGCCGCGGTCGTTGGGGACAGTGCCGGTCGCGGCGTCGTACGGAAGATGGGTGACCGGTTCGCCGTGGTAGCCGATCGCCCTGAGGACCAGCCCGCACTCGATGACCTCGGTGTCGCCGTCGCGAGTCACCTCGATGCCGGTGACCGCCTCGTCACCGAGGATGCGCGCCGGCGTGGTCCGGAACCGAAGGACCAGCGTGCGGCGACCCTCGACCCGCGGTCGGCCGGCGAGCTCGGCGAGCAGTCGCACCTTGGGACCATCGCCGTCGACGGACCGACCGCCGGTGTCGACCACCACGTTGATCCCGTCGAGGCCGGCCAGACCCACCAGCTCGGGCATCGTGAACGCAGCCTCCGCGGGGCCCCGGCGCCCGAGCACCACCACCTCGCGCAGGGCGCCGTGGCTGAGCGTCGCCCAGGGCAGCGCCGCGATGTCGGTGCGCGCCAGATCGTCGGGTTCCGAGGTGAGGATGCGGGCCACATCGAGCGCGACGTTGCCGTTGCCGATCACCACAGCCCGCTCGTGGTGAAGCGGGACCCTCAGTTCCTGCTTGTCCGGATGGCCGTTGTACCAACCGACCAGGTCGGTTGCCGACAGCGAGCCGGGCAGCGCCTCTCCCGGGATTCCGAGCCGCCGGTCGGTGGCAGCGCCGACGGCGTACACGACACCGTCGTAGTGACCTGCCAGCTCGTCGTGGCTGAGGTCGCGGCCGACCTCGACGTCCAACAGGTAGTCGAAGCCGGCCTCGCCCTCGATCGCCTCGAACAACTGTGTGACCTGCTTGGTCGACTGGTGGTCGGGCGCGACGCCCGCGCGGACCAGTCCGTACGGCGTGGGCAGCCGGTCGAGCACGTCGACCGTGATCTCGGGGTGCTTGAGCAGCTCGTCTGCGACGTACATCCCGGCTGGCCCCGAGCCCACCACGGCGAACCGGAGCGCCGCGTTGCGAGCGAGGCGCCGCTGCTTCGGCACCAGGGCGAGTGGCGTGCGGTCGGGGTGCGGGAACACCTCGTAGTACTCAGCATTCAGCGCGACGAACGGCTGCTCATCAGCCGCCAGCGCGGTATGCGGCTTGATCGCGTCCACCGGGCACGCGGTCAGACAGGCCCCGCAGTCGACGCAGGAGTTCGCGTCGACGTACAGCATCTCGGCCTCGGCGAACCCGGGCTCGCCGGGCGCGGGATGGATGCAGTTCACCGGGCAGGCGACGACGCACGAGGCATCGGCGCAGCAGGACTGCGTGACGACGTAGGGCATCGCGAACCTCAGGCGGCGGCGGACGCGGGCTCGCTGCGATAGCGCGAGGAGCGGCCGTCGATCTTCATCAGCTTCCAGACCTGGCGCGAGACCGGGTTCATCATCTGGGTGTCCTCGGCCAGCATCCGGACGTCGCCGAACAGGTCGCGCAGCATCTTCCGCGACTCGGGCTTGCCCCAGTAGAGGTCCTTCATGACGCTCTTCGGGATGCCCATGTCCTTGCGGGCCTGCTTGCTCGGAACCAGGATCTCGTCGCAGAGCCAGCGCATGATGATCGGCACCGTGACGGACAGTACGGCGCGCTCGTGGCGCTTCAGCTTGGGCGCCCGGTGCTCGAGGTACTGATGCGCGAACCCGATGTGCCGGGCCTCCTCGGCCACGTGGATCTGCATGATCCGCTGCAGCAGCGGGTGCATGTCGTCACCCGCGCGCAGGATCGACTTCTGCACGTGGTCGATCGGCTCCTCGCCGGCCAGCACGCCGTAGAAGAAGCCGAACGGGACGATCCGCGCCGCCAACGGCAGGATCGGGCCGATCGAGCGGAAGAAGCGGCTGCCACCGGGGGCGTTCTGTCCGGAGCGGTTCACGAACTCCTGGAACATCTGGGTGTGGTGGCACTCCTCGGTCGCCTCGTGCGTGGAGTAGCGAAATTCCGGCGAGCCGTTGGGCAGCCGGAAGACGTAGTTCATCAGGCCGGCGATCAGGATCTGCTCGAACTGCAGCCCTACCTTGACGACGTTGGCCTGACGGTAGAGCCCGACCCGGATCTGCTCGTCCTTCGGCAGCGCCTGGTACCAGGGATGCCGGCCGAGTACGTCGGCCTCGGGCAGGATCCAGCGCTCGTCGTTCGGGTCGATCGCGAAGTCCGGGTGGTCCCAGTCGATGTCCAGGAACGCGTCGAAGTGCTGGTTCACGGAAGCCTCAGACAGGGTCCGGAGGCGCTGCTCGTAGGTCTGGCCGTTCTCCTGCAGTGCGGTCATGAAACCGACGTTAGTGTGACCCGGTGTCACATGTAAAGCATATTCGCGACGTTACGTCACAGTAACTTTCTCCCACACCGACACGTGGGTGTCGCTGGTCGCGGTGAACGGGCTCCGGTCCCACCATCCCCACCGCTCCCGCAGCCGGAGACCGGCGATCCGGGCCATCAGGTCGAACTCGGCCGGCCAGGCGTAGCGGAACGGGACGCTGGCCCGCTGGTAGCTGCCGTCATCCGTGCGCGTGTAGTGGTGCGACCACATCGCCTGGGTGACGACGTCGTACTCGTCGATGCCGTGGTGCTCGTCGCCGTGGTTGAACACCCGGAACCGCTCGCCACGCGGCAGGGAGAGGACGCTGGGTACCCCTGTCTCCACCACGAAACAGCCGCCTTCTCGCAGGTGCCGGGCGGCGTTCTCGAACGTCGCGACCTGGGCGTCCTGCGTCGTGACGTTCCCGATCGTGTTGTAGACGAGGTAGACCAGGTCGAACTCCCCCTCGACGCGGGTGCTGGTGAAGTCACCGATCTCTACCTGCAGCTCGGCACCGCCGGGCTTGACCCGCAGTTGCTCCACCATGGCGGCGGACAGGTCGATGCCAGCCACCTCGATCCCGCGAGCCGCCAGCGGCAGCGCCACCCGACCGGTGCCGATCGCGAGCTCCAACGCTCGGCCGCCCTCCCTTGCCAGGTCCGCGAGGAAGCCGACCTCCTGCTCGAGATGCTCGGGCTCGAAACGAGGGTCGCCCTCGTCGTACCGCGCGGCGACGGGCGTGTCGAAGTAGTTCGGCAGCACCAGCTACACCTGCTCGCGGGACTCCACGGCGGCCTGCACTCGCTGGATCGCCTCGGCGATCGGCACCCCGTTGTCCTGGTGACCGTCGCGGTAGCGGAACGAGACCGCGCCCGCCTCGACGTCGTCGTTGCCGGCGATCATCATGAACGGCACCTTCTGCAGCTGCGCGTTGCGGATCTTCTTCTGCATCCGGTCGTCCGAGTCGTCCACCTCGACGCGGAGGCCGACGGCCTTCATCTGCCGAGCCACGTCGTGCAGGTAGTCGGCGAAGGTCTCGGCGACCGGGATCCCCTGCACCTGCACCGGGGCCAGCCACGGCGGGAAGGCGCCGGCGTAGTGCTCGACGAGTACGCCGTAGAACCGCTCCAGCGAGCCGAACTTCGCCGAGTGGATCATCACCGGCTGCTGCCGGGTGCCGTCGGCAGCTTGGTACTCCAGCTCGAAGCCGGCGGGCTGGTTGAAGTCGTACTGGATGGTCGCCAACTGCCAGGTACGGCCTATCGCGTCCTTGGCCTGTACGGAGATCTTCGGGCCGTAGAACGCGGCGCCGCCGGGGTCCGGGACCAGCTCGAGACCGGTCTCGGTGGCCGCCTCGTCGAGGATCCGGGTCGCGGTCCCCCACTGCTCGTCGGACCCCATGAACTTGTCCTTGGTGTCGTCGCGGGTGGACAGCTCCAGGTAGAAGTCATCGAGCCCGAAGTCACGCAGCAGACCCAAGACGAAGTCGAGCAGGTGCTTGATCTCGTCGGCGGCCTGCTCCGGCATGCAGTACGAGTGCGAGTCGTCCTGGGTCAGGCCGCGAACCCGGGTCAGACCGTGCACTACGCCGGACTTCTCGAAGCGGTAGACGGTGCCGAACTCGAACAGCCGCAGAGGCAGCTCACGATACGAGCGGCCACGCGACCGATAGATGAGGTTGTGCATCGGGCAGTTCATCGCCTTGAGGAAGTACCGCGCCCCCTCCATCTCCATCGGCGGGAACATGGTGTCCTCGAAGTACGGAAGGTGCCCGGAGGTGTGGAACAGCCCCTCTTTGGTGATGTGGGGGGTGCCGACGTACTCGAACCCCTCGTCGATGTGGCGCTGCCGGACGTAGTCCTCCATCACCCGCTTCAGCACCCCGCCCTTCGGGTGGAAGACCACGAGGCCCGAGCCCAGCTCGTCGGGGAAGCTGAACAGGTCCAGGTCGCGGCCGAGCTTGCGGTGGTCGCGCCGCTCGGCCTCCTCGATCCGGTGCAGGTGCTCCTCGAGCGCCTCCTTGGACTCCCAGGCGGTGCCGTAGATCCGCTGCAGCTGCTTGTTCTTCTCGTCGCCGCGCCAGTACGCCGCCGCCGACCGCATCAGCTTGAACGCCGGGATCCGCTTGGTGGTCGGCAGGTGCGGGCCGCGGCACAGATCGCTCCAGGCGACCTCGCCGTCGCGGCGGACGTTGTCGTAGATGGTGAGCTCACCGGCGCCGACCTCGACCCCTGCCCCCTCGGCCGCGTCCTCGGCATTGCCGCCGCCCTTGAGGCCGATCAGCTCGATCTTGTAGGGCTCGTCCTTGAGCTCGTTGATCGCGTCGGCATCGGTGGTCACCCGCCGGGAGAACCGCTGGCCCTCCTTGATGATCTTCCGCATCCGGGTCTCGATCTTCTCGAGGTCATCGGGCACGAACGGGGTCTCGACGTCGAAGTCGTAGTAGAAGCCGTTCTCGACCGGCGGTCCGATGCCGAGCTTGGCATCCGGGAAGAGGTCCTGCACCGCCTGGGCCATCACGTGCGCGGTCGAGTGCCGGAGGATGTCGTGCCCGTCGGCGCTGTCGATCACCACGCCTTCGACGTCGTCGCCGTCGGCGAGCTCGTAGGCCAGGTCCTTGAGGTCGCCGCCGACCCGGGCCGCGATCACCTCCGCGTCGTCGCGGAACAGCTCCCACGCTTTCGTGCCCGTCGTGACCGCCTGCTCCGCGCGCTCTCCGGCGTGGATGCGGACGACCTTGATCTCGGACACGAATGCTCCCTGGACTGAATGCTGCGCTGGATGGTGGACCGACGATCGATCGTATCGACCGGCCTCGGCGCGCCGCCTGCCGGTTTCCGATGAGTACGGCGTCATCGGCCGGTCTGAGAGGCATGGACGAACTGAACGATCGCGCCGCCCAGGCGCTGGCCGGCAACCGCTACCTCGTGTTGGGCACCGTCGACGACGACGGACGTCCCCGGGTGTCTCCGGTCTACTTCACCCAGGACGGCCATCACGTCTTCTACTGGGTCTCCTCCCCCGAGTCCCACCACAGCCGCAACATCGCCGCCAGGCCGCGGGTGTCGTTCGTGGTCTTCGACTCCAGCGTGACGCCCGCGCAGAGCCCCCAGGCGGTGTACGTCGACGCCGACGCGGCCGAGGTCCCCGAGGCGGACCTCCCGGAGCAGTGCGCCCGAGCCTTCGCGCACTCCCGCGGCCACGACGGTGCTCGGGCATTCGCGCCCGAGGAACTCAGCGGAGATGCGGGCCTGCGGCTTTACCGAGCCGTGGCCACGCGACACGAGGTGCACGTGCGCGGCAGCGACCCGACGTACGGGAAGGGCATCGACCACCGGGAGACCATCGAGCTGTGAGGCCTACCGAGGAGTGAGGACGCAGAACTCGTTGCCGTCGGGATCGGCCATCACGACCCAGCTGACATCGCCCTGGCCGATATCGATGCGGCTCGCACCGAGCGAGACCAGTCGCTCGATCTCCGCCTGCTGGTCGACGCCGACGGGCGGAGCAATGTCGAAGTGCAGACGGTTCTTACCGAGCTTCGGGGCGACCGGCGGCCCGCCCCAGGAGATCTTCGAGCCACCCATCGGCGACTGGATCGCGGTCTCCTGGTCCTGGTCCCACACCAAGGGCCAGCCCAGTGCCTCACTCCAGAAGTACCCGACGGCCTGCGTGCCGTCGCTCGAGAACGCGCCGATGACGCCGGTGTCAGCGAGGAAGCTGTTGCCGGGCTCGATCACGCAGAACTCGTTGCCCTCCGGGTCGGCGAGCACCACGTGACCCTCTTCCGGTCGCTGACCGACGTCGATGTGCCGACCGCCGAGCTCGAGGGCCCTGGCGACCGTGCGCTCCTGGGCGTCCGGTGAGTCGCTCGTCAGGTCGAAGTGCATCTGGTTGGGGCCGACCTTCGCCGCGTCCGTGCGGTCGAAGTAGATCCGGAACTCGGTGCCGACCATCGGCCGGAGCGTCGGGCCCTCATCCGGGTCCACGACCACCTCCCGGCCCAGGATCTCGGCCCAGAAGCGGGCCAGCGCGGGTGGGTCGTGCGCCTCGATGCAGAGGGCGATGATCCGAGAGGTGTGCATGGTGGAACGCCACGCTAGGGGTGTCCGGGACCTCGACGCACGTGGATTTCCGAGGCGGGCCGGGTCAGAAGGGTGGGCGATACTGGGTTCGAACCAGTGACCTCTTCGGTGCAAACGGCAGAGCCGCGCTACCAGTGCGCCGGCGTTGTGGTGAAACCTCGGCGGGTCAGAAGGGTGGGCGATACTGGGTTCGAACCAGTGACCTCTTCGGTGCAAACGGCAGAGCCGCGCTACCAGTGCGCCGGCGTTGTGGTGAAACCTCGGCGGGTCAGAAGGGTGGGCGATACTGGGTTCGAACCAGTGACCTCTTCGGTGTGAACGAAGCGCGCTACCACTGCGCCAATCGCCCCTTCGTGCGGTCGCAGACTCTAACTCATGAGCCGGACCGACTCACATTCAGTGGGTATTGCTCGGCGACCGGAGGCAACCTCCCGGGGCTGTTCTGCGTCAGAACCTGTGTCCAGTCACGTCTCTTAGGCACCAAGTGCCTTCATCTCGGCCGAAGGAACACCATGTCGCAGCAACATGCCGCACCCGCGGTGACGCAGGAGATCGCACTCCAGTGCGAGGACGAGCTCGGCCGACCGCTGACGTTCATCTCCTCCTTCGGCTACGACCCGGCCGACCCGTACGCCGTCTGGCTGACGTTCCACATCCCCGGCGGCGACGTCCACTGGGTGCTGGGCCGCTCATTGCTGGCGAAGGGCATCGACGAGCCCGCCGGTGAGGGCGACGTCTGCCTGTGGCCGAACCTGGATGCCGAGGGCTGTGCGGTTGTCTCCATGGATTTCCACTCCCCCGGGGGCCGGCTGGTCGTCGAGGCTCGCTCACGCGACGTCTACCAGTTCCTGGCCCGCAGCTGGGCCGTCGTACCTCCCGGCTCCGAGGGCGACAACGTCGACCTCGACGAGCTGGTCGAGGAACTTCTCGCGGGCTGAACGCCTCGCGCCACATACCGGTGGATTCAACGTGCCTGGTACGTCGCATCTACCGGTATGTCGCCGCGGAGCCGGCAATCCGGCCCGCACGTCCTTGCCATGCCCGACCAGCCCCTGGAGTGCAGCAGCAGCTCGAGCTGCGCAGCTGTTCGGCACGGACGGTCGAACACTTGTCCCCAGCCGAGCCGGACAGTGAGCCTCGCATCGATCGAGGCGTCCAGGTCCCGATCTAGATCCCGATCCCGCTGGGCAGCCGTGTCGTGGAAGAGGCGGCCATCAAGCTCCACCACCAAGCCGAACTCGTTGTAGTCGACGTCCCGATAGATCGGACCGCGATCCGCCCAAGCGGCTCGTTGCCGATCAGGCCGTGGGAGTCCGTGGCGGCGCTCGACGCGATGCAGGTACCCGTGCTCGAGCACCGAACAGGTGCCGTCGGCGATGTCGGTGAGTACGCCGCGCAGCCACGTCCGTCGCCTCAGGCGTGAGCGGCTCTCAAGGGACCCGAGTAATCGTGCAGCCGTGGTGTGCCGTCCCTGGCAAAGACGAGACAGGACCTCGACCGCACCGAACTCCGTGTCCCGCTCGGCGGCGACGTCAATGCCAGCCTCCTCGATGCGCAGCCGGGGTGGAGCGCGGTTCCACTGCACCTTTGCGTCCAGGTCGACGAGACGACGCAGCCGATATCCCTCCCACACCTTGACGTGACGATCCTCTTCAACCGCGATGTGGACCGGCGCTGTCTCTGCGTACCCACGCCATCCCGGACCGATCGCCGCGCGCAGGGCCGACTCGTGCGCAAGAGCCGCCGGCTCGTAGTAGAGAACTCCTGCCCAAGCGCGCTGCAGCCATGTGGGATCGCCTGTGTGTTCGACGTAAACCCCGGGCAGCAGCCGCACCAACTCACGCCGGCGAAGTCGCCGTTCGATGTCCGCAGGACGCTCACCGGTGCCGTGGAGCTGCCGGCGGGAGATGACGCCCGATTGCACGGACAACAAGGCGGACAGTGGCTGGTCGGGCACGCTCCGATGCTCGGTCGGGGGGAAACAGACGCGCCACCTGATCCGGACTGCCTGTGGATCGCCGCCTCAGAACCCGAACAGCTCGGCCTCGCGCTCGCGCCACGCCTCGGCCGCCGCGGTCGTGATCGGCCCGGGTGCGACCAGATGCCGGTCGTCCCAGCGGTGTACGGCCTGCACATCGCGGGTGGTCGATGCGAGGAACACCTCGGATGCGTCGGCGACCACGCCGATCGGCTCGTCCACCTCGCGGCCGCCGTACCACTCGAGCACCAGGCCGCGGGTGACCCCAGCCAGGCACCCGCTGTCGAGCGTGGGCGTGCGGAGCTCGCCGTCGACCACGTAGAAGACGTTGGAGCCGGTGCCCTCGCAGACGTGGCCGGCGAGGTTGGCGAAGATCGCCTCGCCCGCGCTCCGGCGCTTCGCCTCGGCTAGGGCGATCACGTTCTCGGCGTACGACGTGGTCTTGAGCCCGGCGGTGGCGCCGCGCTCGTTGCGGGGCCAGCGCACCGTCGCCACCGCGGTGGTCGCGGGTTGCGGGTCCATCGGAGCGGCCACCACGACCAGCGTCGGCTCGTGGTCGCCGCGGCCGGAGCCGAGCGGCGCGGGACCTGCGGTGTAGGTGATCCGGATCCGGCCGAGGGGTAGGTCCTGTCCGTCGAGCACCGCCTTGACCCCGCGGCGTACGGACTGCCCGTCAACCTCCGGGAGGCCCAGTCCCGCGGCCGACCTCGACAGTCGCTCCAGGTGCAGATCGAGCGCGAACGGCTGTCCGTCGACGACCTTGATCGCCTCGAACACCCCGTCGCCCACGGTGAACCCGTGGTCGGTCACCGAGATCGCGGGGCCGGTGGGTTCGGGCACAAGCTCTCCGTCGATCCAGGCACGCATGAAGCCACCCTACGTACACGGCGTGGCTGGTTTTGGAGCGCCTGACCGCATCGGGTACGGTTCTCACGCACTCAGGGGCAACCCTGCGTCGCAGGCGGACGTAGCTCAGTTGGTAGAGCGCAACCTTGCCAAGGTTGAGGTCGCGAGTTCGAGCCTCGTCGTCCGCTCGGAGAGGTCAGTGTCACGGCTGCACTGCACCGTGGGGGCCTTCGCGGTGGGTTGGCCGAGAGGCGAGGCAACGGACTGCAAATCCGTGTACACGGGTTCAAATCCCGTACCCACCTCCACGAACACAACGACAACTTCATCCGCAACACCCTCGGGCGATTGGCGCAGTGGTAGCGCGCTTCCCTGACACGGAAGAGGTCACTGGTTCAAACCCAGTATCGCCCACCAGGTTTCCGGGGCCGGTCTCGCTCAAGCGCTACCGAGGAGCGCACCTCACCGTCGCGCTGCGACCCTGATCGGAGTCTTCCGCGAGCACCTTGCCGTGGCGCTTGATCAAGCAGGTGAGCGTGCCCCCACCGCGTTGCTGAGCGACCAGGTTGAACCCCGCTTGCAACTCGTCGTCGAAGCGGAAGCTCTGAGTCCAGGGCAGGCGCACATCTACGTGCCTCGACACATTGAGGGGGATGCTGCCCGGCGTCACGTACGCGACCGACCCCGTCTCGGCGCCCGTGCTTTTCACGATCAGCTCCAGGGGCGGCACGTCTCTTTGTCGTCTTGGCCGGTCGGTGCTCGACTCCGAATAGCCCGAGATGACCACTCCGATCCCGACAGCCGCGATCACCAGGTAGAGGCCCAGCACGATCGGGTGCAGGCGCAGGATTGTCATGAGCCACCTTCAAATTCACTCGCGTCACGTTCGCCGACTCAGCTACGGCAGACCTCCACCTAATCACGCGGCACGCTCACATCCGGTCGAGCACCCGCAGACCTTCTCGCTTCGGTCGACCCACGAGAGCTTTCCTGCCTGGCGTTCCCCCACACAGCCGCGTCGAGATACCCCGATGAGTCGAGGCGACGACGTCCTCAGGCGACGTGACCACGTGCCCGTTGGGATCGGTGAGCGCGAGTGCCTGCTGGCGATCGTGGGATACCTGAGCACGGTCTTCGACGAAACCACCGACGCCTCGAGCCTGGATCTGGCCTTCGAGGTGTTGGAGGGCAAGACTCCGCCCAAGGGTGAGATCCGCAGCTGGAGCAGGAACTGGTGGCGGCCTGGCTCAACTTCGCGGTCGGCGTCTTCGACCTGACCAGCGTGGTGAAGGACCACAAGAACAAGACGCTGACCACCTTCATCGCCGCCGTCGGCCAGGCCGAGTCTGTGCGACTGGATCCACAGGCGACCGAGAAGGACCTGAAGCAGCATCGCGAGATCCTCAACCACAGCAACAAGCACAGACCCGACTGACAGTCAGCCGGCCAGAGACCCCTCTGCCGAACTCGGCCTTACGGCTGGTGAGTGCGCGCCGCAGAACGCCGGTCGCTCGCATCGCCTGCGGAGCCGATGATCTTCAGCGAGCCCGGTCATCCCCCGTGCTGTTGATCTGGTCGGTGGGAAGCGGCCTCGCGTCTCGTTGACTAATCCACTGCGACGGGGAAGCCGATGGCCCGTGAGAACCCGCCGATGTCGGCGACCGTCAACGTGGCTCCCGGATGCTTGATGCGTTGAGTGGGCTCGATGCCGGGGACGGCTTCGCGAAAGCTCACGCACACTCCCCTGCCGCTGTTGGTGGCGAAGCTGATCCCGCGGTCACTCAGCGACAGGCGAGGTGGACCGGCGGTCCTGAGGAATGCGTAGTCACCACTGACCGTGGCGTCGGAAATGTTGCTCAGCGCAGAGCGCAGGGTCCAGAGGCCGAAGTGGACGTGCAGCTCGGAGGAAGTGACCTCCACCCAGGTCGTGCTCGGCGTCAGCCCGAACACCAGAGCGGGGAGCCGATAACGAGGCTCCCAAGCAAACCGAAACCGCTGCGCACTCATCGGCGTCCGTCCCCACTCCGGACCGAGCCGGGCCGTCCCTTGCCGGTCCCGGACTCGGCAACGAGCTCGGCGGCCGAGACTCCTTCGACGCCTCCTTGTGCAGGTCTAACTTCGGCGTTCTCCATGAGCCTTGAGTACCCCTTTCCAACGCATCGATGCCGGATTGCCCATCAGGTCAACTTCGGGCACCTGCCGACCAGGCCGGCCCGTCGTTGGAAGCGTGCCACCTAAGCGGCCTCGACATGACGCGGCAGACCGTTCTGATGTCCATCGGCAGCGAGTCCTGACCCAGGCAGGTACGGGCCTAGCTCCGGTCGAGCTCGAGCAGACCCGCTCGACCGCGGTCGACCCACCACGCGAGCTCCGCCGCCTGGCGGGCCCGCACCGTCGCGTCCAGATGCTCCGCCGCGTCGAGGGCCTTGTTCCAGCCCCCGTCCACGAGACCGGCGAGCAACGCAAGGGCCAGGGTGCGGTCGTCGGTCTCCGGGCTGCGCGTGCGGAAGGCGGCGATCACGTCCTCGGGCGACGCGGCGATGTGCGCGATGGAACCGGTGAGGAAGAGCGCGAGATCCAGCGCCGCCGGCCCTTCCGTCGCGAGCGCCCAGTCGAGCAGCACCACCTCACCGGGAGTCAGCGCTAGGTTGACCAGCCACAGGTCCGCATGGATCAGCGTCTGCGGCGCCTGCCGCAGCGCGGCGATGAGCGGCGTCGGGTCGGCCAGCAAAGCAGCCACGCGCTCCGCGATCTCGGCGTCGACCTGTTCGGCGAAGAGCGTCCAGCCCCGCGCCACGTGGCGACCGAGTGGTTCGCTCTCGGCCAGGGATCCGAGCCGCTCGACCGACAGGAGACCGACCCGTTGCTCGAGCGAAGCCGCCACCGCAGGTACCCGGCCGGCGTACGCCTCGTGCACGGCGGTCATCGCGTCCAGGATTCGATCGAGCTCCTCGGGCGCGAGGATCCTGCTCCATCCAGGCACAGTGTCACCGAGATCGCGCATCACCGTGACGGCGGTGTCCCCTTCGTCGTACGCATCGATGATGGCGTGGCCGACGCCCGCCGGCAGGAGCTCGAAGGCCCCCGATCTCCAGAGGGCGTGCTCGCGCTGCACGCCCCCGGTGAGCGCGACGGTCACGTCCTCGGCCGCCCGGGACCGCTTCACGACCAGTCGGCGTCCGTCCTCGAGCACCACCCGCTCGATCCGGGCGCCCGACCGGCCGTCGTGACCCTCGAGGACCTCACGTCGTACGACGTGCTCGTAGACGTTGCTCACGGTGCCGTGCACCTGCATGGCGTGCCGTTCGATCGTCGCCGCGTCCCAGATGCCCGTGCAGTAGACCGTGAGCTCGCTGACGCCCTCGGGCCCGGATCGCAGCAGGTGCACTTCACGCATCAGGCGTTCCTCACCGTCGTGGAGGAACCTGCCCTCGACCTCGACGACCGCGCCGTCCTCCGTGGCCCGGACCGAAGAGCCCGTGACCCGGTATCCCTCGTGGAACTCCTGGGTCGCCAGGAGGTCGGTGACGGCCTCGACGCCGGTCAGCCAGAAGCGCCACTGCGGCACGTTGATGTCGCACCGGACGTCAGGCGCGCAGAGGTTCCCGACCGCGGCGGCATCAGCAGCTGCGTAAGCAGTGACCCACTCCTCACCGATGCTCACGCCTCCTCCAGCAGGTAGAAGCGGAACATGTCGTGCTCGATGGGCAGCACCTCGACGCCACCGAAGCCGGCCGCCTCGGCGTAGCCGCGCAGCGTTGCGGGACGCATCACGGTTCCGGTGGCCGCGGAGTCCGGCTCGGTACGGCCGGCGGGCAGGCAGTGCAGCACGCTGGCCACGTAGAAGAAGCGCTCCATGGGGTTCTCGGCCGGCGCCGCGAAAGAGTCTTCTACGCGCTCGTCGACGACCAGGTACGTAGCCCCGGAGGTCCCGAGCCGTCGCATCGTCTCGAGTGCCTGCACCGGCCGGGTGAGGTCGTGCAGCATCTCGAACGCGAACACCAGGTCGTGCCCGCCTCCTGCGAAGGCCTCGGTCTCGGCCACGTCCGCGAGCTCGAAGTGCACCCGGTCGGCGACTCCGGCGTCGGCGGCGTGCTCGCGCGCGGCGGCGATCGACGCCTCGTCGAGGTCGTAGCCATCCACCGTCACCTGCGGCCACGCCTGGGCGATCGCGATCGCCGCCCAGCCCTCGCCGCAGCCGAGCTCGGCGACCCGCGCCGTCGGCTCGGACAGGCGCTCCGTCAAACCGGGGATGCTGGGCAACCACTCGGATGCGAGCAGGGTAAGGAGGGCGGGCTTGTTGAAGTCCCCCTGGATGTCGTGGATGGCGTAGTCCGCGTAGGGCACTCCGCCGCCGGTTCGGAACGCGCGCGCGAGCGCCGGCATCACCGCACCGATCGAGTTGAGGAAGTCGAAGAGAGGTCCGATCGAGGCCATGCTCTCCGGCCGGCACAGGACCTCCTGCGCCGCCGGGGAGAGCTCGAAGGTGCGCAGGTCGGGATCGGTGTGCTCGGTGGTCACGTCGATCAGCCCCGCGACGGCCTGCTGCTCGAGCCACTCCCGTGCGTAGCGCGCATCGATGCCTGCCGCGCGCGCCAGGTCCGGCGCTGTGCAGGGTCCGTGGGTGGCCAGCGCGTCGTACAGCCCGAGCTGGCGGCCGAGGGCGACCGACGCAGCTTCGAACGCCGCCAGTCCGGACATGAACAGCCGCTCGGCGAACTCGCCGACCTGGGCCTCGAGGTCTTCCTTGCTGGCTTCGGTGCTGGTTGCCGTGATGGTCATGACTGCCTCCTGTGGGTGGGTGTTACCCCTGAGGCGCCACATCCGGTGTGGCATCGCCATACGGCGAGTGGACGCGCCACGACACCGGGCGCTCGGGTTGGTAGGAGCAGAAGATGCCGGTGCGCACGGAGTTGCGCAAATGTGCGGCGAGCGTCGGATGGACACGCCCGACGCGATCGATAGCCAGCTTGATCCGGGTGCTCACTGCCTTGCGGGCCCGCTCCGCGGGGTCGCCGGTACGCCGGGCTCGCCCGCCGAGCCCGAGGGCACCGGTGAGCTCGGCCACCAGGAAGTCGCGCTCGGCGGTCGCGATCTCCAGGCGACCGCGATCGTGGTCCCCGGAAGCGGCGTCGATCTCGTCCTCGAGCTCCGCCAGCCGGGTCCGGTAGGCGGCCCGCGCCTGCGGATCGAGCTGCTCTCCGAGGTCGCCCTCGCGTGGTCCGGTGCCGAGCTCGCCGCTGACCAGGTCGAGCACGTGCACCTCCCGACCCGGCTCGGCGAGGAGGCGGGCGAGATCTGCGAGCCCCTTCGCGTCCTTGAGCCGCACGGTGGCGCCGTCGTAGGAGAGACCCCAGAACTCACCCTCGTGGACCCATCCGGCGGCTTCTGCGACAAGTGCTGCGACAGGCTCGGTCGGGGCGGCGCCGAGGGCCTCCGCGACCAAGCGCAGTTCACGCTGCACGCCTTCCGCCCCGGCCTCGTCGACCGCACTCCGGGCGGCATCGAGATGCCGGTTCCCGGTTTCCTGATCGCCGAGGCCAGCCGAGAGCCGGGCCAGCTCGAGCTCGACGGGCCCCCAGCACACGGCCGCGATGCCGTCGACGATCCACATGCCGGCGTACGGCGCGAACGCGTCGTACATCGCCTGCATGCTGCTCCGGTCGCCGAGCGCCACCGCGGTCCGACCGAACATCAGCAGGGTGGCCAGGTGCTCGGAGTCGTCGCCGATCCGCGCGAACCCGTTGCCTGCGTGCAGCTCCAGCAGCGCAGCCGCCCGATCTGTCTCCCCCGCGCGCACAGCGACGTAGGCCATTCCGGAGGCGTAGCTGGACCATGCCGCGGGATCGATGTCGAGAATGTCGTCGAAGGTGTCGAGCGGGGTCTCGCCGCCGGTGGCAGCGTCGATGCCGGACTGCAGCGTGGTGGCGAGCAGGTAGGCGTTGGTGCTGCCGGTGGCTTCCGCGGCGGCATGGGCCTGAGCGGCGAACGCGTCGGCCTCGGCAAAGCGGCCCCGGAGCAGGGCTCGCATCCCGCGGAAGATCGGGATGTACCAGCTGAGCAAGGGCTGCCGGAGGTACTCCACGCCGCGCTCGAACGCCGCGATCTCGCGGTCCACCTCGTCGAAGTCGCCCAGTTCGAGCCGGGCAACGACGAGAAACCGGTGGCCCAGGACCTCGAGGGCGCGGTCGCCCGCTCGACCTCCGAGCTCGACGATCCGCTGCGCCATGTCCCTGCGTTCCATCGCGTGACGCGGACCGGCCAGCGCGTCACACATGGCCGCCAGCGCCCGCGCCTCGGACGTCGGATCGCCTGCCCGCCGGGCCAGGTCGAGGGCCTGCTCTGCCAGTCGCCGCGACTCGTCGAGGGTGTCGGGCGTGGCCCGGGCCACGGAGAGCTGGGCCAGAAGCGCCGACCGGAGGCCGGGCTCGTCCTCGGGAACCACTGCGAGCGTCTCCTCGACGAGCCGGACGTGCCGTGGGTCGTTCATCGGCACCTCCCAACCGGCGACACCGGCGCCGATACCGAGTACGGCGTGGGCCATCCGTCGCGCATCCCCCAGACGGCGGGCGCTGACCGCCGCGTCGGCGAACCGCTCGCGCGCGGCCTGGAGCACCCCGGACCTGAGCAACGCGTCGGCCTCGGCCAGGAGCAGGTCCGTCGTACGCCCCGGATCGTGCGCGACGCACTCGGCTGCTCTCGCGAAGCAGGTCGCGGCTTCCTCGTAGGCGAGCATCCCCAGAGCCCAGGTCGCTGCTGCCTCCCAATGCGGGGCGGCAGCCTCCGCGGAGCCCGCACTCTCGTGGTGCCCAGCCGCACGGACGTGCAACGAGGGGTCGCGGCTCGCGCGCTCGGACAGGATCTCGGCGGCCTCTGCGTGCAGCGCGGCCGCGCGAGCGCTCGGGATCGACTCCGACACCACGTCCCGAACGAGGTCGTGGTCGAACGCGTACTCCGTGCGCGACAACTGCGCCAAGAGGCCGCCGGAGGTCGCCTGGTCCAAGCCCAGCCTGGAGGTCGACGCCCGGTTCGTCCTTGGCCGAGCACGCGCTCGAGCAGTTCCACGGAGAAGGTCTTTCCCAGCACCGCGCCGCCCTGGAGCACGGCCATCACGGGCTCGCTGAACCGGGCCAACCGTCGTCTGATGAGCACGGCTGCAGCAGGAGGCACCGCCGCTTCGGCCACCTCGGTGCGGCCGCTGGCGTTCATGAAGCGACCGAACTCCCAGACGAACAGCGGGTTTCCTCCGCTACGGCCAGCCACGACTGCCACGATCGCTTCGGCGACCGAGTCCCCCATCGACTGAGCGAGCACCTCGCCCACGGAATGTTCATCGAGGCCGCCGAGCAGCACTGAGGTGCCGAGCCGGCTGAGGCTCACGAGCTCGGCCTCGGGCAGCTCGTCCTGTCGGCAGGTGCCCACGAGCAGGCACGGGCTGCCGCGCGTTGCCTCGACCACGAACGCGAGCAACCGGAGCGACGCGACGTCCGCCCACTGGAGGTCGTCGAGCACGAGCACGACGGGCCTTCTAGCGGCGACCTCGACGAGCGCCCGGCCGACCGCGTCGAACTGCCGGAACCTGGCCGCGTCCGCCTCGGCGGGGCCGACCTCCGTAGCCTCGGTGAGCAATAGGTCGCCGCAGTCCAGCTGGCGGATGGCCTGCTCCCAGAGCCACAGCGGCGGCGCGCCGGTGTGCTGCCAGGCCGTCGCCCAGGTCGTCTGCGCGCCCTGCTCAACTGCCCGCTCGACGACCGCCTCGGCGAGTCCGGTCTTTCCGATGCCGGCTTCACCGAGGATCAGGAGCAGCCCACCACGTCCGTTGAAGAGGTCGTCGACGATGGCCGAGACGATCTTCAGCTCCGGCTCACGGCCGACCAGATGAGCTGTCACCCGCCACTCCTCGCCGGTGTCCCCTGGCGTCATCGTCCCGCGATTGCGGGTCCGGCGCCAAGGATTCCGGTCTCAGGCCGCAATCGCGACCGCGCCCGGCAGGCCGGCCGCTACGCAGGTGCACGTGTCGCTGCATGGCAGGTACGTGTGCGCGGCGTGTCCGCAGCCCTGGCAGGGCAGGTCGTGCGACAGGTGGACCGTGTTGGTCGGCGGGCTGTCCCACATGGCGGTGTCTCCTCGTTCGTGTCGGTCTCTCACCAAGACCACGAACGACATCGGCCGGATACGACAGCTTCGTCAGAAGCATTTCACTGTCGGTGGTCACCCCTAGCGTTCGACGCATGGAGCGCGGATGGTGATTTCGACCTGGCGGACCGTCTTACTGCAACATGTGCCGGCGCGAACGCAGGCATTTCAACACCCACGGTGAGGTCTGCAGCTGGTGCGGCACCGTCCGCGAGGAGGCGCGTCAGCCGGTGTCCGGCACCTCGGTGCGCCACCCGCTGGGTCCCCGCCGCCCCTGAGACGGACCCGGCGGGCGCGGTGAACGAAGGCGCCGGCCGCGACGCCAGCTCCCCGGCGGTACGGCGAAACCTGGGTCTCCAGCAGACGAATGAGTACTCCACGGTCGTAAGAAGGGCGTGCCGGCCAAGAAGCGACAGACCGCCCACCGGTGCGGAGTCCCGCGCGTAAGTTGCGGATCGGTCGCCATGGTGCAAGAAAACGGGTGACGGACCGCAATCCTGCGACGCTCCAAGGAAGGTGGGTGACCTCCACCCACCCGGATCTCAGGGGTGATTGCCATGGGGAATACTCATCGGACTCGGCTGGTCGGCGGAACCGCAATCGGATTGGTACTGGCGGGAGGGCTGGGCGTCGCGTGGTCCCAGGAACCGCAGAGGGTCGCCGGCAACGGCGCCGAACCCACGCTGAGTGCCTGCGTGATGGAGCGGGACGGTGCCATGCGGCTGGAAGAGGCGGACAGCCCGTGCCGGACGGACGCGCCGCCTGGACGGCGTGAATTCCGGGTCACCTGGAACAGCGAGGGCGTCCAGGGCGAACAAGGCCCGCAAGGCGAGACCGGGCCGCAAGGCGAGACCGGGCCGGCTGGGCCAACAGGGCCGCAAGGCGAGACCGGGCCGGCTGGGCCAACAGGGCCGCAAGGCGAGACCGGGCCGGCTGGGCCAACAGGGCCGCAAGGCGACACGGGGCCGGTGGGGCCGCAGGGCCCGGCCGGCGAGGACGCCGCGGGGGTCATCGCCGGAACGTTCCTCTGGAACGGCGCGATCTACGCCCGATCCCACCCGTTCACCGTGCAACGACTGGACTCGGCCTCCCCCGGGGAGCCGGCGGGCTGGATCGTCCGGTTCCCGGCCGGCACGTTCGAACCCGGCCATTGCGGTGTACCGGTGTTCGGCACCGTCGGCCGCTACATCATCGGCCAACAACAGAACGGGCGCGCCCTCGAGCTGTTCGCCTTCGACAACGTGTGCAACGTCGACGGGAGCGGGTCGTTCCAGGTGCGCACTCCTGAGCTCATCACGAACTACATCACCTTCCACTACGTGGACGCGGTCGTGGTCCAGTAGCGGATCGCCTGCTGTGGCAGGTCGGCCCGGGAGCGCTCGGCGCCGACCTGTTCAGCCGGTGTACGGCACCTCGGTGCGCCACCCGCTCTCGTCCTGACCCGCTGCTTCGTAGATCGCCTCGGCCACCCGGTCGGGGGTGAACGGCCCCTCCTTGCCGAGCGAGCCGCGGACCGTCACCGACACCGCGCGGATGCCGTCGGGGGCCAAGGTGGCGTCGATGCTGTGCACGAGATTGCGCAGCCCCGCCTTCTGCACCCCGAGCGAAGCCGCCGCGTGGTCCGGCTTGTCGGCGGCCATGCTGCCGGTCACCGTGATCCGCGAGCCCGCGCGCAGCTGCGGACGGGCGGCCTGTACGGCGGTCAGCAGGGCGCCGACGCCGAGCGCCACGTCCTCGAGCAGCTCCGGGACGGTGAGGACCAGCGGGTCCTTTGCCCGGAACGCGCTCGGGTTGAAGTGCAGCACGTCGACTCGCCCGAACCTCTCCGCCAAGCCGGCGATCGCGGCCGCTGCGGCCGGTACGTCGGTGATGTCCGCGACCGCCGTCTCGGCCTCGACCCCGAGCGCCCGCACCTCTCCGGCCAGCGTCTCCAGCACCTCGGCATCGACGCCGACCAGGCCGGCGTCGTACCCCTCCCGCGCGAAGCGCCGGGCCACGGATCCGCTCACGCCCGGGCCTGCTCCCACCACGACGATCGCGCGCTCGCTCATGTCGTCCAACCTCTCACAGCGGGGTCAGCAACGAGGCCGGCATCCACTCCTCCACGAGCTGCCAGGAGCCCGGCCGCAGCTGGACGGCGTAGACGACCCGGCCCTCCCACACGCCGTCCCGCTGGCGCCACTCGGAGAGCAGCCCCGGGCGCTTCACCCCGTGCCGGTCGACGGAGTCCGCAACCCAGCAGTGCCGCGCCGGGCAGGTCTCATCGGGGCGTGCCTCACCTTGGCGGACCCGTTCCGACATCGGGATCCCGCTGCCCTGCTTGCCCCAGCCACCACCCACCGGCCAAGGGTCTCACAGGTTCGAACACCTGTTCGATCAACCGTCCTCGTCGGCGCTGTCCTCGCCGTGCGTGCCGGGCCGTGGCGCCCACGGCAGCTCCTTGGCCGGCCGGACCACGATCAGCCGGTCGCCGCGCGCCAGCTGGGTGACCACCGGGTCGAAGTAGCGGTAGACGTTCTCGTCGCGCACCACCGCGATCACCTGGTCGGGCAGCGCCTGCGGCTGTTGGCCCACCTCGGTGACCAGCAGGTCGCGCTCCGCGACCTCGAGCCCCTCGCCATAGGTCAGTAGGTCCTCCATCACCGAGCCCAACGTCGGGGACAGCGACGACAGTCCGAGCAGCCGGCCGACCGCGTCGGAGGACGTGATCACCGAGTCGGCGCCGGACTGGCGCATCAACGAGGCGTTCTCCTGCTCCCGGACCGCCGACACGATGTGCGCGTTCGGGTTGAGCTGGCGCACGGTCAGCGTGACGAGCACGTTGGAGTCGTCGCGATCTGTGGTGATGATGACCTGGTCCGCGGTCTCCACCTGAGCGCGGCGCAGCACCAGCCGGCTGGTCGCATCGCCGGTCACGACCGCGAGACCGTCGGCATGCGCGTCCAGCTTGGCCCCTTCGCGGGGGTCGACCACGATGATGTGGTCGCGCTCCAGGCCGTTGTTGACGAGGGTGTCGACGGCGCTGCGGCCCTTGGTGCCGTAGCCGACCACGACGATGTGCTTACCCATGTTCTTCCTCCAACGGGCGACCCGGAACATCTCGCGACCCTGCGAGGCGAGCACCTCGAGGGTGGTACCGATCAACAGCACCAGAAAGCCGATCCTGGCCGGGGTGATGATGAACGCGTTGATCAGCCGGGCGTTGTCAGTGACCGGCGCGATGTCGCCGTACCCGGTCGTGCTCAGTGTGACGGTCGTGTAGTAGATCGAGTCGATGAAGCTGATGTCGAAGTACGGCGGGTCGTTGCCGTCGCGATACCCGTCGCGGTCGAAGTAGACCAAGAGCACCGTGCCGACCAGGATCGCCAGCGCGGCCAGCAGCCGTCGGCCGAGCTCCCACCAGGGCGAGCGAGCGCGTTCCGGGAGGGCGATCCTGCCCCGAGTGACCCCAGGGCTCTCCCGGTCCGACTCGAGATGCACGTGCCGAATCTAGCGGCCGAGCCAGCCCGATCCGGTCAGGCGCGGTCCTTGGTGATCCGGTTCCGCAACCGGTTCATCAGCTCGAGGCGCGCGGTGGTCGTGGTGTTCTGCGGGAACACCGTGTCGAATGCCGCGTTGACCGCCGCGCCGATCAGCACCGCGAGCGCGACGATGTAGAGCCAGATCAGTACGGCGATCGGCGCGGCCAGCGGTCCGTAGATCGACCGCGAGTCGGTGGCGGTCACGGTCAAGATCCAGCGCAGCAGGTAGGACCCGAGGATCCAGGCCACCAGCGAGAACGTCGCACCCGGCAGGTTGAAGCTCCAGTTGGTCCGCACCGGCACGGACACGTGGTAGAGCGTGGCGAGGAAGCAGATGCAGACGACGATCACCACGGGCCAGTAGAACGACATCACGAAGTCGGCGCTGTCCGGCAGCCAGTCGCGCACCAGCGTCGGCCCGGCCACCACCAGCGGGATCGAGACGCCGCCGGTGATCACGGCCAGGATGTAGAGGACGAAGGACAGCGCGCGGGTCTTGATGATCCCGCGGTGGCCACCGAGCCCGTGCATGATCGTGATGGTGTCGACGAAGACGTTGAGCGCCCGCGAGCCCGACCACAGGGCCAGCACGAACCCGAGCGAGATCACGTCGAACCGCCCGCCCTTGAGTACGTCGTCCATCGTCGGCACGATCACGTCGTTGACAGCGCGGTCGGTGAGGAAGGTCGAGAACAGGTCGATGACCGCCTGCCGGACCTGCGCGACGGCGGACTCCGAGAACTGGTCCGACGCGTAGCCGATCGCCCCGGCCAGCGCGAAGATCAGCGGCGGCACGGACACGATCGCGAAGAACGCTCCCTCAGCGGCCAGACCGGTGACCCGGTACCGGAGGCAGGAGCTGACGGTGGTCACGATCAGCCGCCAGACGAGCGCCCCCTTGCGGCGCCACCAACTTTCGACGCGTCCAGACGCGGCGGTCTCCGGGGGCTCCGCCGTCATGCGGCCAACGGTATCCGTACCGGCCCGGGGCGTAGCGAAGCGCGCGGGCACCTTGCCCGCGCGCCTCACCCGGATCCGAGGTCAGACCGAGGCGCCCACCGGCTGCGGCTCGCGCGCCGGCTCCCCGTCCCTGTCGTCGTACTCGCCGTCGTCATCGAGCATCGTGGTCTCGTCGAACGGGTCGTCACCGGAGAGCACGCGGTCGAGCTTCGGTCGGTCGAGGCCGCCGGTCCAGTGACCGATCAGCACGGTGGCCACAGAGTTGCCGGCGAAGTTCGTCAGGGCCCGCGCCTCCGACATGAATCGGTCGATGCCGACGATCAGGCCGACACCGTCGACCAGCTCCGGCCGGTGCGAGCTGAGTCCGCCCGCGAGGGTCGCCATGCCCGCGCCGGTCACGCCGGCGGCGCCCTTCGAGGCGATCATCATGAACAGCAGCAGCGAGATCTGCTCACCGATGCTCAGCGGGTCACCGAGCGCCTCGGCGATGAACAGCGAGGCCATCGTCAGGTAGATCGCGGTGCCGTCGAGGTTGAAGGAGTACCCGGTCGGGACCACCACGCCGACGGTCGGCTTGTCCACGCCGGCGTGCTCCATCTTGGCGATCAGCCGCGGCAGCGCCGACTCCGAGGAGGACGTGGACAGGATCAACAGGAACTCGCGGGCCAGGTAGCGGAACAGGCTGAAGATGTTCACGCCGGTGGTGAGCTTCAGCAGCAGTCCGAGCACCAGGAAGACGAACAGCGCGCAGGTGACGTAGAAGCCAATCATCAGCACCGCGAGGCTCTTCAACGCGTCCACACCGGTCTCACCGACGACCGCCGCGATCGCGCCGAACGCGCCGATCGGAGCCGCCCACATGATCATCGCGAGCACCCGGAACACCACCCGCTGCACGTGGCTGACGCCGGTGAGCACCGGCTTGCCGGCCTTACCCATCGCCTGGAGGGCGAAGCCGACGAGCAGCGCGACGAGCAGTGTCTGCAGCACCTCTCCCGAGGTGAGTGAGGAGAACATCGAGACCGGGATGATGCCGAGCAGGAACTCCGTGGTCGATCCGTGCCCTGCGGCGGCCTGCTCGGCACCCGAGGCGGCCACGTCATCGGTGATGTTCAGCCCGTCGCCCGGGTGCAGGATGTTGCCGACGAAGAGCCCGATCGCGAGGGCGACCGTCGACATGGTGATGAAGTAGCCGAGCGCGAGCCCACCCACCTTGCCGACCCGAGCGGCGCTTGCCACCGACCCGACGCCGAGCACGATCGTGCAGAAGATGACCGGTTGGATCATCATCTTGATCAGGGCCACGAACGCCTGCCCGAGCGGCTTGAGCTCGACGGCGAACGACGGGGCGATGACGCCCACCGCGATGCCGAGCGCGACCGCGACGACGACCGCAATGTAGAGGTAGTGGGTGCGGTTGCGCGGCGGTGCGCTCCGCTGTGCCGACTTCGCTGACTGGTCGCTCATGGTTCTCCTTAGGGACCGAGCCGGGTACTCACCCGGCACCACGCATCCTGCGAGCACATGTGACCCGGGTCACTGTTCTGGTCATAGAGTTCGCGCGTGCGCTCCCGGGACATCCCCGTTGCCCGCCAGGTCCTGGTGCTCCAGGTGCTGGTGGTCCTGCTGCTCGTCGTCGCCTCGATCGCGCTGGCGGCGTACGACGCCCGCCGGGACACCCGAGACGCCGCGACCGAGCGCGCCGTGGCCGTGGCCCGGTCGGTCGCTGACTCCCCCACCGTGGTCGCGGCGGTCACCACCGACGACCCCACGACCGTGCTGAAGCCCTACACCGATCTAGTGCAGACGGATGCCGACGTCGACTTCGTCGTGGTGATGAATCTCGACCGGATCTCGCTACACCCACCCGGTCGAGGCCAGGATCGGCGAGAAGTTCGTCGGCGACCTCGGCGACGCACCCGCAGGGCGAGGTCTTCACGCAGGAGTTCAAGGGCACCCTAGGCCCGTCGATGCGCGCGGTGGTGCCGGTGACCGACGCCAACGGAGACGTCATCGCCCTGGTGTCCGTGGGCATCACGATCTCGACGATCAACGAGCAGCTGCGCGACGACATCGGCCTGATCCTGCTCGCGGCGGCAGTGGTCCTGGCCGCCGGGCTCTTCGGCGCGTGGCTGGTCAGCCGCCGACTGAATCGGGTCACCCACGGCATGGGCGAACGCGAGATCGCCCGGATGTACGAGTACTACAGCGCCGTCCTGCACGCGGTCCGCGAGGGCCTGCTGCTGCTCGACGACGACGGTCGGGTGCAGCTGGTCAACGACGAGGCCCGCCGGCTGCTCGATCTCCCCGAGGACGTGATCGGGCGGAAGGTGCAGGACCTCGGCCTGCCGCCCGGCCTGGTGGCGGCGGCACTGGGCCGGGTCGCTGAGTCCGACGACATCTACATCGCCGGCGACCGGATCCTCGTCGTCAGCTCCGCGCCGGCGTCCTGGCAGGGCCTGGAGGTCGGCGCCGTGGTCTCGCTGCGCGACCACACCGAGCTGCGCGCGGTCACCGGCGAGCTGGACGTCGTACGCGGGCTGACCGAGAGCCTGCGCTCGCAGAACCACGAGGCGGCCAACAGACTGCACACCGTGGTCTCCCTCATCGAGATGGGCCGCCCCGACGACGCCGTCGAGTTCGCCACCCACGAGCTGCAGATGGCTCAGCAGCTCACCGATCGCGTCGTGGGCGCCGTCGGCGATCCGGTGCTGGCCGCGCTGCTGCTGGGCAAGACCGCGCAGGCTGCCGAGCGTGGCATCACCCTGACCATCGAGGGCGACCTGCCGGGCGCCGGGGAGGAGCTGCCGGCGCGGGACCTGGTCACGGTGGTCGGCAACCTCGTCGACAACGCCATGGACGCGGTGACCGGCCGGGACCAGCGCCGGGTCGCCGTGCGCTTCGAGGGTGACGACGACGAGGTCCGGGTGATCGTCGGCGACAGCGGGGCCGGCCTCACCACGGAGCAGGCGCAGCACGCCCAGGAGGCCGGCTGGTCCACCAAGGCCGCGACCGACGACGGCGGTCGCGGGATCGGCCTGGCGCTCGTGGGCCGCGTGGCCCATCGGTACAGCGGCGAGGTGGCGATTGGCGACTCGACGCTCGGCGGCGCCGAGTTCACGGTCGCACTGCGGGCACCCGCGGGTGCCGGGACGGAGCCGTTGTGACCGTGCGCGTCCTCGTCGTCGAGGACGAGGAGGTCGCGGCGGAGGCGCACGCGGCGTACACCGAACGCGTCGAGGGGTTCGAGGTCGCCGGCGTCGCCCGCTCGGCCGGGGAGGCGGCCCGGTTCCTGGCGGCCGACGAGCGGGTCGACCTGATCCTGCTCGACCTCAACCTCCCCGACGGGCACGGCCTCGCCCTCCTGCCGAAGCTGCGCGCCTCCGGCCGGGTCACCGATGTCATCGCGGTGACCTCCGCCCGAGACGCCGAGGTGGTGCGGCACGCCGTGTCGCACGGCGTGGTGCTCTACCTGCTCAAGCCGTTCACGTTCGCGACGTTCCGCGCCAAGCTCCAGCAGTACGCCGACTACCGCGCCACGCTCGCCGCGTCTCCCGACCAGGTCGTCCAGGACGAGGTCGACCGGCTGCTCGGGTCCCTCCGGTCCCCCACTGACGGTGGACTGCCCAAGGGAATGAGCGCCGAGACGCTGCGGCAGGTCGTCGACGCGCTGCGCGCCTCCGACGCGGCCCTGTCGGCGACCGAGGCGGCGGCTCGGCTCGGTGCCTCCCGGGTCACCGCGCGGCGCTACCTCGAGCACCTCGCCGAGGCCGGACAGGTCCAGCGGGCCCCCCGGTACGGCGGCAGCGGCCGACCCGAGATGGAGTACCGCTGGTCCGGCTGAGCTACCGCAGCCGGGATCGCGCCAGCAGCTGGTGGAAGCCGAGCCCGGCCAGCACCACGCCGAACGCGACCACGGCCCACGCCTCCGCACGTGGATGACCCGTGAGCGTGAGGAAGACGATCATCACGCCCGGCACGAACGCGGCAATGCCTGATGCCTGCAGGGCAGCGCTGGCCCGGTCCCGGCGCAGCAGCAGCACCGCCAGCAGAGCCGGGAGCACCTGGCTGAGGCCGACCGGGGCGACGATGAGGACGGCAGCGACCACGAGCGCGTCGCGTTCGCCGGCGTACCCGATCGCGGCCAGGACCAGCACTGCTACGCCGAGCAGGAGCTGGACCCCGATGACCAGCCGCGCCCGACGGATCAAGCGAGCTCGAGACCCGGGTAGAGCGGGTGCTTGTCGAGCATCTCGGCGGAGGCGTCCTTGACCTTGTCGGCGACTCCGTCGGCCAGCTTGTACGTCGCCTTCGACGGCGCGCCCGCCTTGTTGGTGCCCGCGTCGGTGTTCTGCAGGACGTGCACGATCAGCTCGGCGACGGTGTCGAACTCGTCGTGGCCGAAGCCGCGCGTGGTCAGGGCAGGGGTGCCGAGCCGGATCCCCGAGGTGTACCAAGCGCCGTTGGGATCGGCCGGCACCGAGTTGCGGTTGGTGACCACGCCGGCGTCGAGGAGCGCGAACTCCGCCTGCCGCCCGGTCAGCCCGAACCCCGACACGTCGAGCAGCACGATGTGGTTGTCGGTGCCGCCGGTGACGAGCTTCGCGTCCCTCTTGAGGAAGCCCTCGGCCAGCGACTTGGCGTTGTCGGCGATGGCCTGCGCGTAGGTCTGGAACTCCGGCTGCCGCGCCTCGGCGAGCGCGACCGCCTTGGCGGCCATGATGTGCGACAGCGGGCCGCCGAGGACCATCGGGCAGCCGCGGTCGACCGAGTCGGCGAACTCCTCCTGGGCGAGCACCATGCCGCCACGCGGGCCGCGCAGCGACTTGTGGGTGGTCGTGGTCGTGATGTGCGCGTGCGGCACCGGATCCTCGTCGCCGGTGAACACCTTGCCGGCGACCAGACCCGCGAAGTGCGCCATGTCGACCATCAGGGTCGCGCCGACCTCATCGGCGATCTCGCGCATCTTGGCGAAGTTCACGCGACGGGGGTACGCCGAGTAGCCGGCGACGAGCACCAACGGCTTGAACTCCTTCGCCTTGGCGCGGACCACGTCGTAGTCGAGCAGCCCGGTTTCCGGGTCGGTGCCGTACTGCTGCTGGTGGAACATCTTGCCGCTGATGTTGGGTCGGAAGCCGTGGGTGAGGTGACCGCCGGCGTCGAGCGACATGCCGAGCAGCCGCTGGTTGCCGAACTCGTGACGCAGTTCCTCCCAGCCCTCGTCGGTCAGCTCGTTGACGTTCTTCTTCGCGGCCTTCTCGAGCCAGGGCCCCTCGACCCGGTGCGCGAGGATCGACCAGTAGGCGACCAGGTTGGCGTCGATGCCCGAGTGCGGCTGGGCATAGGCGTACGGCGCCCCGAACAGCTCGCGGGCATGCTCGGCCGCCAGCGACTCGACGGTGTCGACGTTCTGGCAGCCGGCGTAGAACCGGTGGCCGATCGTGCCCTCGGCGTACTTGTCGCTGAACCAGGTGCCCATCGTGAGCAGCACTGCGGGGGACGCGTAGTTCTCGCTCGCGATCAGCTTCAGCGAGGCCCGTTGGTCGGCCAGCTCCTGCCTGGTCGCGTCGGCGATGCGGGGCTCGACCGAGGCGATCACCTCCAGCGCCTGCTGGTACGCGGAACTGGTGGTCTTGGCGAGCGCGTCGGTCATGGCGACATGCTAGTTGGGCGCCTATGACGTGCCTCCCACACTTCGGTGGCGGCCGGCGAATGTGACCTGGGCCGCATTTCGCCGACGCGATCAGGCGCGGATCGATCAAGGCGTCTCACATTGTGGCGAGAGGTCTCATGGAATGAGATTCGAGTTTGTGGGATGGGAGTCCGAGGCTTGAGACTCCTTGACATGGTCAGTGCTGCGACGCATGCGCACCTCGTGACACGGCGTCACGTGGATCTCGGGCGCACCCGCAGCATGATGTGTCGGCCCCGCTGAACCGCCTCAGTCAGACAGTTCCGCTTCCCGCGCCCAATGGCGAGCGCGGCACCTCAGCGAAGGACCATTGTTCCCATGCCCGACCTGCGCTTCCAGGCTAAGCCGGCGGCACACACCGAGATCCCGCGCCCCAAGCGCGCAGAGGGTCAGTGGGCGCTCGGCTACACAGAGCCGCTCAACAAGAACGAGCAGTCCAAGAAGGACGACGACCCGCTCAACGTTCGCGACCGGATCCTGCACATCTACTCCAAGCGCGGCTTCGCCTCGATCGACCCCGCCGACCTGCGCGGCCGGTTCCGGTGGATGGGGCTCTACACCCAGCGCGCTCCGGGCTTCGACGGCGGCAAGACCGCGATGCTCGAAGAGGAGGAGCTGGACGACGAGTTCTTCATGATGCGGGTCCGCTCCGACGGGGCGCTGCTCGACGCCAACGCCGTCCGCACGCTCGGTCAGATCGGGGTCGACTTCGCCCGCGACACCGCTGACGTGACCGACCGCGAGAACATCCAGTACCACTGGATCCGGGTCGAGGACGTGCCGGAGATCTGGCAGCGGCTCGACGACGCCGGGCTGAGCAGCATGGAGGCGTGTGGCGACTCGCCGCGACCGTTCCTCGGCTCGCCGGTCGCCGGCGTCGCTGCCGACGAGATCATCGACGGCTCCTCGGCGCTCGAGGAGATCAAGCGGCGCTACCTCAACAACCCGGAGTTCTCGAACTTCCCCCGCAAGTTCAAGACCGCGCTCACCGGTCACCCCGGCCACGACGTGGCGCCCGAGATCAACGACGTGTCGTTCGTCGGCACCGTCCACCCGGAGCACGGACCCGGCTTCGACCTGTGGGTCGGCGGCGGTCTGTCCACCAACCCGATGCTCGCAGCGAAGCTCGGCGTGTGGATCCCGCTCGACGAGGTTGCCGACGCGTGGGCCGGTGTCGCCGGAATCTTCCGCGACTACGGCTACCGCCGGCTGCGCTCGCGCGCCCGGTTGAAGTTCCTGGTGGCCGACTGGGGCGGCGAGAAGTTCCTCGAGGTCCTGGAGAACGAGTACCTCGAGCACAAGCTCGTCCGGAACCCCTCCCCGGAGTCGCCGGTGGGGCACCGCGACCACATCGGCGTGCACCCGCAGAAGGACGGCAAGCTGTACGTCGGCATCGCGCCGACCGTCGGCCGGGTCTCGGGCACGCTGCTGGTCCAGCTCGCCGACGCCATCGAGGAGTTCGGCGTCGCCGGCGCGCGGCTGACGCCGTACCAGAAGATCGTGCTGATCGGCGTCGACCCCGCACGGGTCGACGCGCTGCTCGACCGACTCGACGAGATCGGGCTGTCCGGGCGCCCCTCCAACTGGCGCCGCAACACGATGGCGTGCACGGGCATCGAGTTCTGCAAGCTGGCCATCGTCGACACCAAGGACCGTGCCCGCGACCTGGTCGCCGAGCTCGAGCGCCGGTTCCCCGACCTCGACACCCCGATCACGGTCAACGTCAACGGCTGCCCCAACGCCTGCGCGCGCACCCAGGTCGCCGATATCGGCCTCAAGGGTCAGCTCGTCATGCACGACGGCGAGCAGGTCGAGGGCTTCCAGGTGCACCTCGGCGGCGCGACCGGGCTGCAGGCCAACTTCGGCCGCAAGCTGCGCGCCCACAAGGTCACCAGCGCCGGACTCGACGACTACATCACCAACGTCGTTCGCAACTATCTCGCCGACCGGGTCGATGAGGATGAGAGCTTCGCGACGTGGGTGGCCCGTGCCGACGAGGAATTGCTGCGCGGCGACAAGGCGTTGGAGACAGCATGACCAACTCGCAGCGCGCGACGCCCTTCCACTGCCCCTATTGCGGGGACGAGAACCTGTGGCCCCACGAGGGCGCACACGGGTCATGGGAGTGCCGGTCGTGCCTGCGAGCGTTCTCGCTGAAGATGCTCGGGCTCGTTCGTCCGAACGGAGCGTCGTCATGACGACCTCCACGACCAACGACGCACGGCAGAACCGCGGCATCAGGACCGAGGGCCGCTCCCCCGAGGAGCTGCGCGAGCTGGTGTCGCACTGGGGTGCCGAGCTGGAGCTGGCGCCGGCCGAGCACATCATCGAGTGGGCCGTCGCGACGTTCGGCGACCGCTTCTGCATCACCTCGTCCATGGGCGACGCCGTACTCGCTGACATCGCCTCGAAGGTGGTGCCCGGCGTCGACGTGGTGTTCCTCGACACCGGCTACCACTTCGTCGAGACCGTCGGCACCCGCGACGCCGTGGCGGCGACGCTCGACGTCAACCTGATCTCGATCACCCCGGTCCAGAGCGTCGCCGAGCAGGACGCGGCGCACGGCAAAGACCTCTACAAGACCGACCCCGACCTGTGCTGCGCGCTGCGCAAGGTGGCGCCGCTCACCGATGCCCTGGCCGAGTACGACGCCTGGGCGACCGGCCTGCGCCGCGCCGAGACCCACAACCGGGTGATCGCGCCGGTGATCGGCTGGGACGCCAAGAAGGGCAAGGTCAAGGTCTCGCCGCTGGCCCGGTGGACCGACGACCAGGTGGAGCGCTACATCGCCGAGAACGGCGTGCTGGTGAATCCGCTCGTCTACGACGGGTACCCCTCCATCGGCTGCTGGCCGTGCACCCGACGCGTCGCTCCCGGAGAGGACCCGCGCAGCGGGCGCTGGGCCGGCACCAACAAGACCGAGTGCGGGATCCACTCATGAACACCCAAAGATCCAGTACTGCAATGCCGACAGCGTGGTCGGTTCCGATCCCCCGGAGAAAGCACGAGAGGAGGCCGCTCTGATGGCCGCCCCCGCACTGATTGCCCTAGCTCACGTAAGTCGTGACCCACGGTCCGCACGGACCGTCACGGCGCTCGTCGACGAGGTCAAGTCCCAGCGCCCTGACCTGCGCGTCGAGAAGGCGTTCCTGGAGAAGTCCAGGCCGGAGTTCCAGAAGGTCGTCGACAGGCTGGTCCGGGCCGGCTTCGACGAGATCGTCGTCGTACCGCTGCTGCTCAGCGACCCGCCGCCCACGGCGGTTCCTGACGCGGTCGCCGAGGCCACTGCGCGACACCCCGAGTTGAAGGTCCGGGTGACCGCGACCCTCGGCCTCGAGGCCTGCTTCCTCGAGGTGCTCGACGTGCGCATGCGCGAGGCGCTCAAGGCATCACGGATCCGAGAGCTCGACGCGCTGGTGCTCGCCGCTGCCGGTTCGCCCGACCCGCTGGCCAACCAGGCCGTGGCGAGGCTGGCCCGGCTGTGGGGCACGCACCACAAGCTGCCGGTCACCGCGGCGTACGCCGCCAGCGCGCCGCCGGCCACCGGTGAGGCGGTCCGTGCCTTTCGCGGTGAGGGCCGCCGCAACATCGCCGTCGCCACACTGTTCCTGACCCCCGGACCGCTGGTGGACCGGGCCACCGAGCTGGCCCTCGAGGCCGGCGCGATCGCGGTGTCCGAGCCGATGGGCGCTCACCCCGAGGTCGCCCGCACGGTGCTGGCCCGGTACGCCGTCGGCGCCGTCGAGCTCGTCCCGGTGTAACGCTGACCCGTCCCAAGACTTCGCGACGGGTCAGCGCGTTTTGGCGGGCGCCCGGGTCACTGCCTGGCCGCTTGGACGACGGCAAGGATCTCCTCAGTCACCAGCTCCGGAGCCTCGTGCTCCACCGCACTGCCGTTGTGTGGTGGCTTCGGGCAAGTACAACCAAACCATCGCGGACAGCTCGTCGTGAGCCTCAAGACCGTGCGCAACCACGTCTCGAACGTCTTCACCGAGCTGCGGTGGCCGATCGACCCCAGGCGATCGTCAAGGCACGCGACGCCGGCCTCGGCCACGGCTGACCCGTCGCAAAGTTTGCGACGGGTCCGTTGTTTGTGGGCCAGTCGGGTACCGGAAGACATGACCGAACAGCCAGATCCGACAGCCGAGCTCGACATGTCCGAGGTGGCGGACGGAACCCCGGCCGAGGCCGAGAAGCGGGAGGACGACATCCGCGACCGCGAGCCGGGATGGGACGACGGCGGCGACGTGCCGGAGGACGAGGCGCCGTCCGCCGAGACCGACGAGCCGATCACCAGGTCCGCGGCTCCCGACGGACGCATTGCGGGCGAGAGACCCTGACCCGTCAGAAACGCGCTGACCCGTCGCGAACTTGCGACGGGTCAACGTTGTTTCAGGAGACGAAGCGCTCGAGGAGATGCTCGATCTGCCGACCGGGGTCGTCGGTGACGCCGCCGTGGACGGGGCCGGGCTGGATCATCGTGCTCCGGGGTGCCTTGAGGAAGCCGAACCGCTGGCCGATCGGCTCGCGGGCCGCCGCTCCCCCGCGCTCGTCGCCCGCGCAGACGCCTTCGACGAACGCCAGCGCCTCGCAGACCTGGTCGACGTCGACCTGCCCGTCCAGGGCGCGCAGTCGGTCGGCGTCGACGTGCCAGCGCGCATCGAGGTAGTCGGCGGCCTGGCAGTAGAGCATCACCCCGACGTTGATGAACTCCTCGCGGTCGACGCGCGGGACGCACCGGAGGACGACGTACTGGTAGGAGAGCTTCATCGGGACACCGCCTCGGGGAGCCAGACCCGGGTGCGCAGCCGGGTCGCCAGGAAGTCGACGTACGCCGCGCGCTGAGCATCCGGGGTCTCCGCGCCCGGGACCGGCTCGAGCCAAGCGTCCGGTACCAGCGCCAACACCTCGGCCAGCGCAGCCTCATCGACCAGTGCGGTCAGCTCCTCGTCGACCGCATCGAGTCCACGGACCTGCCCGCCGAGCACGTGGTCGGCCGGGTCCCAGGGTTGGGCGGCGAACTTCTCCGGGTCGCCGACCCCTCTGGCCCAGCCGTGGTGGAAGTACAGGGAGGCGCCGTGGTCGATCACCCAGAGGGCGCCGTGCCAGACCAGCAGGTTGGGGTTGCGCCAGGAGCGATCGACGTTCGCGCAGAACGCGTCCAGCCAGACGACCTTGGCGGCGTCGATCGTGCCTCCGGGCAGCTCTATGTCGCTTGCCCCGAGTTGCCGAGGAACGAGGCGTATCGAGGGGTACCCGAAGGCTCCGGGGAGGAAGTCCACTCCGAGGTTGAGCCCCGGGCTCGCGTTGAGCAGGTCCTGGACCTCCTCGTCGGCTTCGTACCGCGCGATCTCCGGATCGAGCTCGAGTGCGACCAACCGGGGGGTGTTCAGGCCGATCCGTCGGGCCAGTTCGCCGACCACGACCTCGGCGACCAGCACCCGCACCCCCTGACCGGCACCCCGGAACTTGCAGACGTAGGTGCCCAGGTCGTCGCCCTCCACGACGCCGGGCAGGCTGCCGCCCTCGCGCAGCGGCGTGACGTAGCGGGTGACCGCGACCGTGGGGATCATCCGGGGTCCCCGGCGCGTTGTTCGGCGGAGGAGCGAAGCGGGGGAGACGAAGAACGTCGTGGGGTGGTCACGTGACCGGCTTCTCCTGCTCCAGTCGTCGACGCTGCTCGACGACGTCGAAGTCGGCCTTCGGCCACTCGAGCTTCATCCCGCGGAGCACCTCGAGCAGCAGCCTCGCGATCGCCAGGTCGCGGAACCACTTGTGATCGGCGGGGATCACGTGCCACGGCGCGTGCTCGGTGCTGGTGCGTTCCAGGGCGATCTCGTACGCCGATCGGTACGCCGGCCAGAGAGCGCGCTCGTCGACGTCGCCGGGGTTGAACTTCCAGTGCTTGGCCGGGTCTTCCAGGCGGGCAAGCAGCCGCTCCTTCTGCTCGTCGGCCGAGATGTGCAGCATGCACTTGATGATCGTGGTGCCGTCGGCGACCAGCTCGCGCTCGAACTCGTTGATGGCGTCGTACCGGCGCTCGATCTCGTCGGCGGGTGCCAGCTCGCGCACCCGGGCGATCAGCACGTCCTCGTAGTGCGAGCGGTCGAAGACCCCGATGTAGCCCGGTTCGGGAAGGGCCTTGCGGATCCGCCACAGGAAGTCGTGGGTCAGCTCCTCGTCGGTCGGTGCCTTGAACGACGTGATCCGGACGCCCTGCGGGTCGACCAGGCCGACGGTGTGTCGCAGGGTGCCGCCCTTTCCCGAGGTGTCCATGCCCTGCAGCACGAGCAGGATCCGTCGCTTCCCGTCGGCCTTCCCCTCGGCCCAGAGCCGCTCCTGCAGGTCGGCGAGCTCCTCGCCCATCTCCGCGAGCGCGGCCTCGCCGGCATCCTTGTCGCCCGTGAAGCCCGGCGTCGCATCAGTAGGGATCGCGGTCAGGTCGACTGGGTCCCGAAGGCAGCGTGCAGGCTGGTCACGGCACCAACTTAGGGCAGCCGCTAGCCGAGCACGGTCGGCACGTCGAGCGTGCAGCCGACGTGGGTGTCGGTCCGGTCGTCGTTGGTCTCGTCGAACCAGACCCCCTCGGTAAAGCCGACCTTGGCCAGCACCCGCAGCGAGGACTTGTTGCGGTGGTCCGGGGCCGCGAAGTACGACGTCGCGTCGGGGAACCGGCGCTTGGCCCGCAGCATCCACGCCCAGACCAGCCGCGCGCCGAGGCCGCGGCCGATCCACTCCGGCTCGCCGATCGCGTAGTCGACCCCGATCGCCGCCGGGTCCGGGCAGAGCATCGCGTAGTCGGGGTAGTCGCCGACCACGTAGTCCTGCACGAAGCCGACCGACCTCCCGTTGACCTCGATCACCCACATCCGGGTCGGCGCCATCCCGTCGATGCGCGGGCCGTAGCGCTCCTCGATCTCCTCGGAGGTGGGCGGGCCGTCGCGCACCCACCACTTCTGCACATGCTCGGCCTGCCGCCAGCGGAGCAGGTCGGACAGGTCGCCTCGGCCCATCGCCCGGAGCACGACCCGAGTGTCCCGGTCGATCGCGAAGTGCTTGACCTCCCCGGAGAGGTCCTGCGGGAACGGGTCCACGTGCATGCTCGCCACCGTCCGGCGAGCGGCAACCGCCCAGGACTCGCCCGCGTGAGAGACCCCGCTGTGCTGGCGGTCGCCGTCGTGCACCACGACGTGCACCACTGGGTCACTCACTCGGGCATTGTCGCCCAGCGGCCTCCACCTCGTCGCGAACCACAGCGAACGCCAGGCCCGACCCGTAGCCCTTGCGGGCCAGCATCCCCACCAGCCGCCGAGTGGCCGTCTGGTCGTCGAGCCGGGACATGGACTTCAGCTTCTTGCGCACCAGGACCCGGGCCGCGGCCTCCTCCGCGCCCGGCTCCATCTCGTCCAGCGCCTCGCGGACCACCTCGTCAGCCACCCCCTTGCGGCGCAGCTCGTGGGACAGCGCCCTGGGTGCCAGGCCCTTGGACCGGTGCCGATCGGTGATCCAGAGCCGTGCGAACGCCTCGTCGTCGATCAGCCCGACTTCCTCGAACCGGTCGAGCAGCGCGGTGGCCAGCTCGTCCGGCACGTTCTTGGCGGCCAGCCGGTCCGCGAGCTCCTTGCGGCTGCGCGCCCGGCCGGTCAGCTGGTCGAGCAGGATCTTGCGAGCCACGGCCTCGGGATCGGCATCCGGGCCGGCTGCGTCGACGTCTTCCGGCTCCTGGGTCACGAGCCGACCCCTAACGGTCGGGTTTCGTGGAAGGCGTCGAACTCCACGATGAGGGGTCGACCCCGCCCGACCGCCTCCTGGACCGACGGCAGCTCGAGCGAAGCCTGGTGCGCTGCCCGGTCCCGCCACACCTCGGTCACCCACAATCCGTCGGGATCGGTCAGGTCCTCCGCGACGACGTAGGAGAGGCACCCCGGCATCCCGGCGCTCCCCTCGGTCAGGGTCTTGGCGAACTCAGCTCGCCGGCCCGGCTGGACCCGGACGTGCCCGATCAGGCCGAAAAAGTCACTCACCGGTGATCGAGCCTGTCGAGATTCAGAAGGAGTCGACACCGATCGGCTCATCGGAGAGATCGTCCTCGGGGGCGTCGACCTGCGGACCGACGCCGAGCTTCTCCAGGATCTTCTTCTCCAGCTCGTTGGCCAGGTCGGGGTTGTCCTTGAGGAAGGTCCGGGAGTTCTCCTTGCCCTGGCCGAGCTGGTCGCCCTCGTAGGTGTACCAAGCGCCGGCCTTGCGGACCAGGCCGGCGTCGACGCCGACGTCGATCAGGCCGCCCTCGCGGCTGATGCCCTTGCCGTACATGATGTCGAACTCGGCCTGCTTGAACGGCGGCGCCACCTTGTTCTTCACGACCTTGACCCGGGTCCGGTTGCCGACCATGTCGGTGCCGTCCTTGAGGGTCTCGATCCGGCGGACGTCGAGGCGCACCGAGGAGTAGAACTTCAGCGCCTTGCCGCCTGTCGTAGTTTCCGGACTTCCGAACATCACGCCGATCTTCTCGCGCAGCTGGTTGATGAAGATCATCGTGGTCTTGGAGTTGCTGAGGGCACCGGTCATCTTGCGCAGCGCCTGGCTCATCAGCCGGGCCTGCAGGCCGACGTGGCTGTCGCCCATCTCGCCCTCGATCTCGGCCCGCGGCACCAGCGCGGCCACCGAGTCGATCACGATCAGGGAGAGCGCGCCGGAGCGGATCAGCATGTCGGCGATCTCGAGCGCCTGCTCACCGGAGTCGGGCTGGGAGACCAGCAACGCGTCGGTGTCGACACCCAGCGCCTTGGCGTAGTCGGGGTCGAGCGCGTGCTCGGCGTCGATGAAGGCGACGATGCCTCCGGCCGCCTGGGCGTTGGCCACCGCGTGCAGGGCAACCGTCGTCTTGCCCGAGGACTCGGGGCCGTAGATCTCCACGACCCGGCCGCGCGGCAGACCACCGAGCCCGAGGGCCACGTCGAGCGCGATCGATCCGGTCGGGATGACTTCCAAGGGGGCGCGGATCTCGTCGCCGAGGCGCATCACCGAGCCCTTGCCGTATTGCTTCTCGATCGTCAGCAGCGCTGCATCGAGGGCCTTCTCGCGGTCTCCGCCAGCCATTGTCGGGTCCTTTGCTCGTCGTGGTCCAGGCACATCGGCGACGCTAGGGCGAGCCACCGACACCACCTGATCAGCGGTGCCAATTGCTGTGGAGAACCTCGCCGTGCGTCATGCCTGTGGAGAAAAACTAGCCCGAACACCTGTTCGAAGCACGTACCTCGGTCGGCGTGTCGCTGCCTCTCAGGCCGGCAGTCGAACGACGAACCGGCAGCCCCGGTCGACGGCGTCCGGAACGTTGATCACCTCGACCTCGCCCTCGTGCGCCTCGACGATGCCCCGGACGATCGACAGCCCCAGACCCGCCCGCGCCGTCGGCACGTCGGTCCGCTCCGGCGTCCGCGCGCTGGCGCCCTGCCAGGCCAGGTCGAAGACCCGTGCCCGGTCCGGCTCGGGGATGCCGTCGCAGCCGTCGGTCACGCTCAGCTCGACACCGCCGGCGACGGCGCTGGCGTGGATCTCGACGAGACCTCCGGGCGGCGTGTGCCGGATGCCGTTCATGATCAGGTTGTCGAGGATCCGGGCCAGGCCGGAGGGATCGGCGGTCACCAGCAGGCCGGGCTCCACGTCTCCTTCCAACCGCACTCGGTGGCCTCGGGCCACCGGGTCAGCGCCGGCGATGGCCTCGCTCACCATGTCCCCGACCGGGATGGCCTCAGGCGCGAAGCGCAGGCTGCCGGAGTGCATTCGGGAAAGCTCGAACAGGTCGTCCACCATCCGCACCATCCGGCCCACGTCAGCGGTGATCTGTCGGTAGTAGCGCTCCGGATCTGGGGCCAGCCCGTCCTCCAGCGCCTCGCTCATCGCGCGCAGCCCGGCGAGCGGCGTCCGCAGGTCGTGGGAGACCCAGGAGACCAGTTCGCGGCGGGACTCCTCGAGGTGGGCCTCGCGAGCCCGGGACTCGGCGAGCCGTCGGTTGGCGCCCGCCAGCTCGTCCGATAGCGCCTGGAACTCCAGCGGCTGCCCGGTCGCCGCGACAGTCGAGCCGTGCACGCCCACACGGCGTACCTCCTCGCGCAGCGCCATCGACCACCGCACCAGGGCGGCACCCAGTGCAAGGGCCACCAGGAGAGCGACCGCACCGGCGGCGAGCGTCACAAGGGTCACCACCCCGAGGTCGTGCGACGAGATGAACATCCGCTGGGAGATCGCGAGCACGCCGGCGAGCACCGCGAGCACTGCCACGACTGCGACGAGGCCCAGTTGGTAGCGCAGGGAACGGCGTCGGAGCAGGTAGCCAGCCACGAGGCCGACGACACCCACGCCCAGCCCGGCAACGGCCGCTGTCAGCAGGATCTCGAACTGATCAGCGTCCATCATGTGACTCCCAGCGATAACCCACTCCCCACACCGTCACCAAACGGGTGGGATTCGTGGAATCTGTCTCCACCTTCTCGCGGAGCCTCCGCACATGGACGGTCACCGTCGAGTGGTCCCCGATCTGCCAGCCCCAGACATCGCGCAGCAGCTCCTCGCGGGACCACGCCTTGTCTGGGCGGGCGAGCAAGAATCGCAGCAGGTCGTACTCGCGGCCGGTCAGGGCCAGCTCGCGCCTACCGAGGGTCACGACGCGTCGTACCTGGTCCACCGTCAGGTCACCGTCGACCAGCACCTCGGGTACGTCGTCCGTCGGGTCCATGGCCGCTCGGCGCAGCACCGAGTCCACCCGCAGCACGAGCTCGCGCGGACTGAACGGCTTGGTGACGTAGTCATCGGCCCCGATCTCGAACCCGACGACACGGTCCTGCTCCTCGCCGAGGGCGGTCAGCATGATCACGGGTACGTCGCTCGTCGCGCGCAGCCTGCGACAGACCTCGAGACCGTGGACTCCCGGCAGCATCAGGTCGAGCACGACGAGCTGCGGGTCGGACCCCGCCACCTCGACCAGCGCCGACTCTCCGTCACCCGCCTCGGTCACGTCATGACCTGCGGCGCGCAGGTAGGACACCACGACCTCACGCACCGTCAGGTCGTCGTCGACCACCAGGACCCTTGCCACTTTCAGTCCTCCTTCTTACGCGAGCGTAGAACGCTCGCCAGCACCACGATGAGCACCGCCGCCCCGACCATGCCCAGCCACGCGGCCACGTAGGGCCGGTCGAGGTGCGTCGGGTTGTCACTGATCTTCCCGAATCCGCTCATCATCGGCAGCGCAACCAACGTCAACGACCCGACCACCACCAGCGCCACGGCAGCCGGCGCCTGGGACGTTCTGGGCAGCAGCGCGAGGGCGAGACCGCCGAGAACGACGACCCCGGAGAACGCGACGTCGTGGGCGACGACGCCGGTGACCAGCCAGAGGCCGGCGTTGGTCAGCTGGTCGAGATCTTGGCGCGACAGCAGCAGCCACCCGCCGTACCCGGCGAAGGGCAGGGCGCAGATCCCCAGCAACCAGCGGGTCACGTCATCACCTCGATCCGGCCGACCCACTTCGTCTGCAGCACGCCTGGCCGGTTGGGGGCGATCAACCGCGCGGGATAGCCGTGGTCGAGCGCAAGCGGCTCCCCGTTGAGGCGCAGCGCAAGAAGGGTGCGGTCGTCATCGGCGAAGTTGCCCTGCAACGTCGTGTTCCGGAACGGACCGCGCTCCTGCAGCGACGAGACGAGTACGTCGCTCCCATCCGGCCCGCCGACCATGTCCAGCAGGTCGCGGAGCCGGACGCCGGTCCAGGTGCCCGAAGCGCTCCACCCCTCGACGCAGGCGATCGGCAGGTCCTCGGTCCGCTGCTCCATCGCCGTGAGGTCCGCCAGCGTCAGCCGGACCAGGACTCCGTCGTGCGCGATCTCGAGGCCGTAGTCGGCGGACGTCGCCGCGGCCGTCACGTCGGCAGCCGCAGCCGTCTTGTTGATGGGGATATCCATCGGCCCGTCGCCCGAGTTGACGGCGAACACCGATGCCCGCCGCAGGTTCGGCACGGATGCCCCAGCGTTGGCCAGCACGACCAGGCCCGCCGCCACCCAGGTCGTGCGCACCAGGCCGCGGCGGCTGAGTGCCCCGGGCTCGGTGGCGGTCGCGCGGTCGTGGGTCACGGCGTCGATGTCTGATCCCAGGACGTCGCGGATGACGACCAGCTTCACGGCGATGTGCAGCAGCAGCGACCCGATCGCGATCCACGCGACCGCGTAGTGCGTCGACCGGAACGAGAAGTCCCAGGGGTACCACCGGGTGATGTTCAGCAGCCCGGACCCGAGCTCGAAGATCGCGGCTGCCACCAGCACCGCGATCGAGACCCGCTCGAGCCCGTCGACAACGAGCTCGCGGACGGCACGCGGCGGGCGCAGGAACAGTCTCGGGAAGACACTCCAGAGCTTGACGATCAAGAGGGGGATCGCGGCCATTCCGGTCAGGACGTGCAGGCCTTGAGTCACCCGGTACCCCCACGACGGGCTGGTCGGGAACGGGATCGGCTGCCCCGGATCCTGCGAGTAGTGGCTGATCAGCCCGGTCAGGAAACAGATGCCGAAACAGATGCCCAGCCAGACACCGATCCGCGCAGCGACCGCGGGGCTGCGCAGGCGCGACGAGAAGTCTTCCGGAGCCGGGATCCTCATCGGCGCTCCTCCAGGACGGCGCTGCGTCGCGCACCATGGCGGTGTACGCCGGTGAGAGCGAGGCCGGCGCGCACGGCCACCTCGTTGATGGCGTCGACACCGACGATGGACCAGCGGAACGGTGCGCTGGCGGCACCGCCGTTGACCAGCACCGCCGAACCGGTACGGATCCCGCACGGCTGCGCGGCGACCTCGACGACGACCCGCCCCCTCGGGTCGAGCAGCTCGCGCACCCGGCGCAGCAGGACGACCGGGTCGCCACCGATGCCTACGTTGCCGTCGGCCAGGAGGGCGGTGTGCCAGCGGCCCTCGCCGGGAACGTCTCCGAAGACGTCGCGATGCAGCGCCGCTCCCCCGCGTCCGCGGGTCTGGGCCACCGCGTCGCGCACGACGTCGATGCCGAGCACCACGTGCCCGAGCTCGGCCAGGGCAGTGGTCAGCCGCCCGGGGCCGCACCCGATGTCGAGGGTCGGGCCCCTCGCACAGCTGGAGCATGCTCAGGTCGTCGACATCCGCAGGCTGGGCCCAGTCCTCGAGGTGCAGGCGCGTTCCGGAGAACGACGCGGTCGTGGTCACGAGCCCCCCACCGCCGCCCATGCGTGCGCGAACTCGGTGTCCGGCGCGTGACCCGCGACAGCTTCGGCGTCGTCGACCGTGTCGACGTCCCGCAGGGAGGGGAGCGTCGCGATCGAGGCGCCGGTCGCCGCCAGCGCGGCCCAGCTGAGGGCATACGTCGATGGGGTCGACATGGGCACCCCGATCAGTCCCTGCACCGCGGCGGGGTCCCGACGAGCCAGTGCCCACCAGCCGCCGTCGTCCGCCGGGCCGAGCGCGATCTCATGGTCGACCAGCGGCCGGGCCGCCCTGATCAACATTGTGCTCGTGACCTGCGGAGTGTCCATCCCGATCTGGACCACGTCCCCCGGTCCGGCATCGGCATGTGCGTTGACCAAGCGCTCGGCGAAGTCGGCGCCGCGCTGCTCGGTCACGGTCCAGCCGCGCAGCAGGTCGCTGATCCGTTGACCATCGACTGCGTCGGCGAGGTCTCCCGCCAGCGCCAGGTGGCAGTTCCCCGATCCCGCGGCGGTCGCCGCGGCCAGGATCGTGTCGGCCAGGGCGGCTGCGGCGATCCGGGCAGCGGCATGGTCGCCGATGCTGACGCCGAGGCGCGTCTTCACCATGCCGATGACCGGCGCCTTGGCGACGACGAGGACCCGCATCAGTCGAGCACCTTCCAGAAGTCGTGGGCTGCGCGCGCGGTCCCTCGGACCGAACCGGAGACCTTGGATCGGGTGCCTTCGGCGCGCGGGTGGTAGGCGACGTCGCGCTCGACGACCCGCCATCCGGCACGCGAAGCCTTCTGTAGCAGTTCGACCGGGTATCCGAACCGCCGGTCGCGCACGTCGAGGTCGAGCAAGGCGGAGCGACGGACCACTCGCATGGGAGCGATGTCACGGGCCTGGAGGCCCGCCCGGCGACGCAGCCAGGCCACGACCATGGCGTTGCCCAGCCGGGCGTGCCACGGCCAGACGCCACGCCCGACCGGACGCCGCCGTCCGACGGCGAGGTCCGCACGCCCGGATGCGACCTCCGCCAGGAGCGGGATCAGGTCCTCTGGGTCGAACGAGCCGTCACCATCCATGAAGGCCACATGTTCGTGGGTGGCGGCCAGCAGCCCGGCGTGCACCGCTGCGCCGTACCCAGGGGTGGACTCGGTGACCACCAGGGCTCCGGATGACCGAGCCACCTCCGCGGTGTCGTCCCGCGAGCCGTTGTCCACGACCACCACGGAGAAGATCGCGGGGATCCGCGGGAGCAGCGCCTCGAGCGCGGGAGCCTCGTCGCGACACGGAAGCACCAGGTCGCAGGTCGGCATGTCCTTCAACGTAGAAGCCGCCAGGCGGCCGGCGGGGCCGGAACTCTTACGAGTCCGTGACCTCCGCTGGCCGCCCGCCGCGCGAGTCGGCACCGGCTATGACGCGGACTTGGTGTCGACCGTGATGGTCGCGACCCCGACCAGCAGTCCAGCCTTCACGGCGTCGGTCTGGAAGGTGTCGTTCAGCAGTCCAGCGGCGGTCTCGGAGATCTTCACCTCGGTGCCCTGGAGGATGGCGTTGTTGCCCTCCGTCTCCAGCGGCTTCAAAGTGCTGCCGTCGAGGTCGAAGATGGGCACGCTGCTCGCAGCCATGTCGCCGTTGACGAGCACATCGCCGTAGACCACGGAGACGCCCGGGTCGACGTTCAGGTTGCCGATGGTGACCTCGGTGTCACCGGCGGTCAGGGTGAAGCCGGATCCTTCGTGCTGGAGCTGGCCGACGACGTAGTTGGGGACCGAGCCCGGCTCGAACACCGACACGTTGCCGCCGGTGATCGGGAAGACCAGCGATCCGTCCGTGAGATCGGCGGTGCCGGCCACGCCGGGCGTGAGCCCGAGGGACGTCAGTGCGTCGGCGAAGCCTTGATCAAGCTTGACGGCGGTGGTCTCGCCCTGCAGCGCCTCGATCACGGCGACGGGCTCCGGCTTCTTGGCCTGGGCTCCGTCGCTGGAGTCGTCGTCGGAGCACGCCGCGAGCGGCAGGGCAAGCAGGGCCGCTGCTGCAAAGCCAGCGATGACTCGTTTGTGCCTGGTGGGAGCATTCATTGGGTATTCCAATCCTTAGGGACGATTACGACAGTGGTTCGGTGCCGCGGGCCGAGCGGTTTGCTCGTTCTAGGGTTCCTTTCATGCCCGCCCAGTACCTCCTCCGTGTCAGGGCGCACACTCCGTGGGTCGGCCTGATCGCCGCGCTGGCCCTGATGGCCGCCTCGATTGCGTTGCCGATGCTGACCGGATGGGACACCGCGACCCGTCGCGACGACCACGAACAGCTCCCGCCGCTGCACGGGTACTGGGATCCGGGTTGGGGGCGCGGCACCGCGCCCGCGCTCGTCGTGGCGCTGCTGACCTGGCGGCTCGCCACCGACTGGTCCCAGCGGTTGCCGTGGCGCCGGCTGCTGCTGGCGTCGTACGTCGTGGGGCTGGCCTGGCTGCTCGCGCTCGCGTACGTCGACGGCCCGGAGGGCATCGAGCGGTCGCTCGGCAACCCCTACGAGTACCTGCAGACCGCCCGCGAAGTCGATGACATCGGCGCGATGCTCACCGGCTACACGGACCGGATCCCGTACGCCGCGGAGGACAACTGGCCCACCCACGTCGCCGGCCATCCCCCGGGCGCGCTCCTGTTCTTCGTCGGGCTGGTCCGGATCGGCCTCGGCGGCGACCTGGAAGCCGGCCTCGTGGTGACGGCTCTTGCCGCCACCACCGCCTGCGCGGTACTGGTCGCGTTGCGCGCGCTGGGGGCCGAGGAGGCCGCGCGCCGAGCGGCTCCGTTCCTGGTCGTGACCCCGGCCGCGGTGTTCATGGCGGTCTCTGCCGACGCAATGTTCGCCGCCGTCGCCGCCTGGGGGCTGGCCGCGCTGGCACTCGCGGCCACCGGGTCGAGCCGGCAGCGGGTCGTGGTCTGGTCTGTTCTCGCCGGTCTGCTTCTCGGCGCCTGCGTGCTGCTGTCATACGGACTACCGCTGCTCGGTCTCCCGGCGCTCGCGGTGCTGTGGGCGGCCCGGTCCTGGCGGCCCCTTCCGATTGCCGTGCTGAGCGCCCTCGCGGTAGTTGTCGCGTTCGCGCTGGCCGGCTTCTCCTGGTGGGAGGCGTTCCCGGTGCTGCGCGAGCGCTACTACGACGGAGTTGCCTCCGACCGCCCGATGTCCTACTGGCTCTGGGGGAACCTCGCGGCGCTGGCGATCTGCGCCGGCCCGCTGGTGGGCGCCGGCCTGGCGCTGCTTCGGCGCTGGCAGGAGCGAGCGGTCCTGCTTCTGGCGGGATCCACGGTGGTCGCCGTGGCCCTGGCCGACGTATCCGGGATGAGCCGCTCCGAGGTCGAGCGGATCTGGCTGCCGTTCGTGCCCTGGCTGACCGTGTCGGTGGCGCTGCTGCCGGAGCGGTGGCGTCGGTGGGGGTTGGGCCTCCAGGTCGGCTGGGCCCTCGCGGTCCAGCACCTGCTCTACACGTCCTGGTGACCCCGCAAAGGTGCGGTGGCGAACGCGCGCAGCCCCTCTTCGGGCGTGACCCCTGCGGCGAAGCCGAGCTCGGCTCGCGCGCGCTCTGGCGAGGCCACGATGTGGCGCACGTCCCCGAGCCGGTAGCCGCCGGTCACCTCCGGCTGTCGTCCGCCGCCGGCGACGTATCGGGCTACGTCGAGGATGCTGACCGGCCGGCCCGAGCAGACGTTGTAGGCGGCGTACGCTGCCCGGCTCGGTCTCCGTGACTGCGCCCACGGCGAGCAGGTTGGCGCGGGCGACGTCGCTGACGTGCACGAAGTCGCGCATCTGCCCGCCGTCCTCGAAGACCTGAGGCGGCTCCCCCCGCTCCAGTGACGACCGGAACATCGCCGCAACGCCGGAGTACGGCGTGTCCCGCGGCATCCACGGCCCGTAGACGTTGTGGTAGCGCAGCGCGATCGCGGATGCCCGCGCCTGGCGGGCCCATGCCGCGGCGTAGTGCTCCTGAGCGAGCTTCGAGACGGCGTAGCTGCTGCGCGGGTCGAGAGGTGCGGACTCCTCGACCAGCTCCCACGCGAGCACGTCACCGCAGACCCCACAGTGGTTGTCGAAGTCGCCACCCGCGAGCGCCGCCATCTCACGGGGCGCAGGCACCTGGGGTCCGTGAGTCTCGCATCGGTATCGGCCCTCGCCGTAGACCACCATCGACGACGCCAGCACGAGGGCACGCACCCCGGCTTCGCTCATCGCGGCCAGTAAGGATGCGGTGCCGAGGTCGTTGTGAGACGCGTACGCGGGCAGATCAGCGACGTCGACCCCGGACCCGACCAGGGCGGCCTGGTGGCACACCACATCCACCCCACGCAGCAGTCCGGTCCAGCCCCCGGCGTCCCGCACGTCGAGAGCATGGGTGTGGTCGGGGGCCGTCGCCGTCCCGTGGGCCTGCTCCAGCATCAGGTCGACACGCACCACCTCGTGGGCGTCGTTCTCCAGGGCCGCGCCGATGGCTCCGCCGATGAACCCGGCCGAGCCGGTGAGCAGCACCTTCACGCCGGGCCGGGGATCTTGTAGGTGAGCTCAATGTCGTCCGCCCAGCTCGAGCACCGGCATCCGTCCGGGGACGGGAGGGCCGCGATCACGTCGGAGAGCAGCCCGGTGAGCCGGTCCAGGTTGGCGCGGAACAGGTCGAACACCTGCTCCTGATCCACGCCCTCTCCCGACTCCAGCCCGGCGTCCATGTCGGTGACCAGCGCGATCGGCACGTAGCACTGCCGCATCTCCCGCGCCAGCGGCGCCTCCGGGCTGCCCGTCATGTTGATCAGGGACCAGCCCTGAGCCGCGTAGTACTGCGACTCGGCGCGGGTAGAGAACCGCGGTCCCTCGATCACCACCATGGTGCCGCCGGCGCCGACGTCCGGAGCAGCCTTGACCACGGCACCCGCCAGCTGCGCGCAGTAGGGGTCGGCGAACGGCAAGTGGCAGGCGCCGGTCTCGACGTACGACGTGATCCGCCGATGAGTCCGGTCGACGAGCTGATCGGGGACCACGATGTCGCCCGGCGCCACGTCGTGGCTGAGGCCGCCGACCGCGCATGGTGCGAGCACCTGGCGCACGCCGAGCGACCGCAGCGCCCACAGGTTCGCGCGGTAGTTGATCGCATGCGGTGGGAACTCGTGGTGCTTCCCGTGCCGTGGCAGGAACGCCACCGACCGGCCGGCCACGGTGCCCACAGCGACCGGCGCCGAGGTCGCTCCGTACGGCGTGTCGACCGGGTGCTCGCGGGCATCGTCGAGGAACGAGTAGAACCCGGTGCCGCCGATCACTGCGACTTCGGCACCAGGAGAGCTCATTCAGTGCCCCCCATCGGGAGTCTTCGCACACTTCGCGCGCTCATGGCACGCACCTCGCTTCGTTGGCGTCGCTCGACGTGCGCCCAGCATGTCAGCGCTCCGCCGCCTTGCCATGCACCCACCCTGAACACGCGCAGCAAGCGATCACTCCGAATGGGCGGCACTGGGCAACTGTGCCGCACGCGCGGCCGCGACCACGACGCCCAATGCCAACAAAAGTGTGACGAGCGCAAGCACGGGATAGCCGGCGAGCCCGACCACCAGCCCGGCCAGCGCGCCGGAGCCCGCCGCGGTGAGGCCCATCACCAGGTCGGCCGCGCCCTGGACATCGGTCCGTGCGTCCAGCGGCGCATGGTCGGCGATCATGGTTGAGGCCGACACCATCGCGAAGGACCAGCCCAGCCCGAGCAGGAAAAGCCCGGCGAAGATCTGCCAGTGCGCACCCTCGGGCGCCCACGCACACAGCAGCAGCGACAGCACCAGGATCCCGCCGCTCGTGGCGAGGACGCGTTCGCGGCCGACCTGGTCGGTGAGCATGCCGACCAACGGCGAGAACGCGAACATGCCCAGGACGTGCACGCTGATCACGATGCCGATCACGTCCAGCTCGGCGCCACCGTGCTCCATGTGCAGCGGGGTCATCACCATCACGCCGACCATTGCCGCGTGCGCGGCGGCCAGGCCGGCGATCGCGAAGCCGAGCACCGGCCGCTCGCGGACCGCAACGCGGGCGCGATTCCAGGAAGTGCCCGTGGGCTCGACGTCCGGATTGCCGGCGACCTCGAGGGCGACCAGCAGCGGGTCGGGACGGAGCAGCAGCCCGACGACCAGTGCCGCGAGCAGCATGCCGGCCCCGCCGATCGCGAACGGCCCGGTGAGCTCGGGGATGTCGAGCGCACGGGAGACCGCCGCGGAGGGGCCGGTGAGGTTGGGCCCGACGACCGCACCGATCGTGGTCGCCCAGACCACGGTCGACAGCGCCCGGGCGCGGGTCGCCTCCGGGGCCAGGTCGGTGGCGGCGTACCGCGCACCGGAGTTGGCAGCGGTGGCGGAGCCGAGGAGCGCGGCCCCGGCCATCAGCAGCAGCATCGACCCGACGACGCCGGCCGCCACTGCCAGGAAAGCGCCGGCCGCACCGACGAGGTAGCCGGTGGCCAGGCCGATCCGCCGTCCACGGCGCGACATCACCCGCGCCAGGAGGTACGACGCCACGGCGGCCCCGAGCACCTGCGCGGTCTGCGCCAGGCCGGCCAGGCTCTCCGAGCCCGACAGGTCCCGTGCCAGCAGCGAAGCAGTGGCGATGCCGATGGTGATGCCGACAGCCCCGACCGCCTGACCGAGCACCAGGACGCGCACAGTCCGGCGCTGGACCAAAGCCAGGTCGGCGACGGTCCGGGTGGTGGTCAACGCTCGCTCGGGGGCAGCTCGAGGACCCGCCAGACCGCGGCCCAGACCTGCTGGGGCGGGATGCCCGCGTCCAGCGCCTCCTTCGGGGTCCGCCGACCCAGGTCGGCGATCACGAAGAGCTCGGCCCAGGATCGGTAATAACCGCTGCCGAGGTGGTGCTCGAGCCGGCTCCAGAACTCGGTGTGCCTCACGCGCGCACGTCCCAGAGGTGATGGAAGACGTCGTGGAGGTGGTAGCGGCCGAAGCTCTCGATCGTGAACTCGTCGCCGTTGCTCCGGATGCCGCGTCGCCCCCAGGCGTCGTCGGGTACGCCGTCGTAGACCCCCGCCACGCGCTCGGCCGCCGCCACGAGCGCCGTCGCGACCTCGCCGGGCTCCTGCAGGTCGTAGCGCTGCTCGACCGCGGACGCGTCCTGGTCCCAGTTCGCGAACTCCGCGCCGTCCTCGGCGAGCATCTGTTCGAGCCGGCCGACGAACAGCTCATGGACGTCGCGCACGTGGCAGGCGTACTCCGTCGGCGACCACACCTCGGGCCGCGGCCTCTCGGTCGCACCGGGACCGCCGAGCACGGCCGGCCAGTCGGCGGCGTTCTCCCTGATCGCGATGCCCAGGTGGTCGCGGGCCACGGTCGCACCATCGAACCCGCACTCGGGGCACGGGCGCTCCAGCACCCAGGTCCAGTCCTTGGTGTCGGGCGTGATCGGCTCAGGTGTGGACACGGCCACATCTTGGCAGGCACCACGGACCTTCGCCCGCGACTTCCTGCCAGCGACCGGGAGAATGCCGCCATGGTGATTCGGGACGCGACCGAGCAGGATCTGCCGACGATCAAGGCGATCTACGACCACCAGGTCGAGACCGGGATCTCGACGTTCGACACCACCCCGCCGTCGCTGGCGTACTGGGAGGCCCGGCTGACCAGCACCGACCCCAGCGACCACCTGCTCGTCGCCGAGCGCGACGGCTCCGTGGTCGGGTACGCCTACTCCTCGAGGTACCGGCCTCGTCCGGCGTACGACCGCACCAGGGAGACCTCGGTCTACCTGGCTGCCGACGCGGTGGGTCAGGGTTTGGGCCGCGAGATGTACGACGTCCTGCTCGCCCGGCTCCGCACCGACGGGATGCACATCGCCCTCGGCGTGATCGCGCTCCCCAACGAAGCGAGCGAGGCACTGCACCGGGCCCTCGGGTTCGAGCGTGTCGGCGTGTTGCCGGAGGTCGGCAACAAGTTCGATCGCTGGATCGACACCGCGTTCTGGGCGCTGCGGCTCTAGACGGGTGAGACAGGACCGATCTCATCGCAGCAGACCGGTACCAGCCACCGCCTCGGGGCACTCAGGTCAGCAGCAGCCGATCCAGCCGACGGCGTACGACGAGCAGGCCCAGCAGTCCCATCGCCACCAGGTAGACCACGGAGACCAGTGACGAGATGCCCACGGCGCCGAGCGTGAGCTCCCGGCACAGCACCACGCCGCGGTAGAGCGGCGTGCACTCGATGACCCAGCGCATCGGCTCGCTGTAGGAGTCGATCGGGAAGAACGTCGCGGAGAACAGGAAGAGCGGCAGCTGGACCAGCGTGATCTTGTCGAAGTCCTGGAAGTTGCGGATCCAGGTGGTCGCCGCCATGCAGACCGCGCTGAACGCGAACCCGATCAGCAGCACCGCCGGCAGCGCCAGCACCGCCCACCAGGACTCGACCAGGCCCATCGCCGCCATCACGATCAGGAACACGACCGCGTAGCTGCCCCCGCGCAGCTGGCCCCAGACGATCTCGCCGGTCGCCACGTCCCGGGTGGTCAGCGGGGTGGCCAGCACCTGCTCGTAGAGCTTCGTGTACTTCAGCTTGAAGAACACGTTGAACGTCGAGTCGAGCAAGGCCCCGTTGAACGCCGACGCGGCCAGCATGCCGGGGGCGACGAACGCGGCGTACGAGACCTCGCGGCCGCCGAACTCGAACGTCTCCACCAGGGCGCCGACCCCGATCCCGATCGAGAGCAGGTAGAAGAACGGCTCGAGGAAGCCGGTGAGGAACAGCTTCCAGGCCCGCTTGTAGGCGTAGTAGTTGCGCAGCACCAGCAGCGCCGCGGGCGGGGTCCGGCGGGCGGGCACGACGGTGCTCACGCGATCATCCGCCGATGCAGGCCGCTGACCGACCAGCGCCACCCCAGTACGCAGCAGACCAGCAGTACCGCGACGTTGACCGCGGCGACCCACCAGGTGACGTGGTCCAGCGCGAACATCCGCGAAAGGTTGACGCCGTGCCACAGCGGCGTCAGGCGAGCGAGCCAGGAGCCGATGTCACCGAGGTTGCCCACCGGGAAGAACGCCCCGGAGAACAGGAACAACGGGAACACCCCGAGCCGGAACAGCACCCCGAAGGTCTGGTCGGAGGTGACGCGGGTGCTGAAGCCGTAGACGAGCGTCGCGAACGCCATGCCGCACAGCACCTGCGCGAGGAACGCGACCAGCGGCCCCCACCAGGTCGCGAACACCCCGAACGGCACCATCACCAGCGTGTACAGCCCGCAGGTCGCGGTCAGGTGCAGCAGTACCGACCCGAGGTGGGCCGCCACCACGTGCCGTGCTTCCAGCGGCGTGGCCAACATCGACTCGTAGACCCGCTGCCACTTGATCATCCCCATCACGGGGTACGTCGTCTCGCTGACCGCGGTCTGCATGGCGTGGGCAGCGATCAGCCCGGGCACCACGAACGCGAGGTAGGAGGACGCGCCCTCCAGGGTCTCGGAGTCCGCGTCGACGAAGTCGCCGAGCAACACGCCCATCGCCACCACGTAGAGGATCGGCGACAGGAACGAGGAGACGAGCACGCCCCGCCAGGTACGCCGCCACAGCGTCACCCAGTAGTCGACCTGTCGACCGACGCCCACTCTGAGCGGCAATCCGCTGGTCGAGTAGCCGCGAGGAACGAGCGGCGTATCGAAACCCATCAGTCCACCAGCGTCCGCCCGGTCAGCCGGAGGAACACGTCCTCCAGGGTGGACCGGCGAACCAGCGTGGCCAGCGGCGTCAGCCCGCGCTCGTGTGCCTTCGCGACCACCTCGTCGCCGTCCGCTGCGTAGACCAGCAGCCGGTCCGGCAGCACCTCGACCCGCTGCCCGAGATCCTCGACCAGAGCCGCGTGCTCGGCATGCTCGCCGACCCCGAACCGGAGCTCGGCAACCTCGCGCGTGGAGTGCTCCCGGATCAGGTCGAGCGGCGCGCCCTCGGCCACCACCACGCCCTTGTCCATGACCACCAGTCGGTCGCACAGCTGCTCGGCCTCGTCCATGTAGTGGGTCGTCAGCACCAGGGTCACGCCGGACTGCTTGAGCCGGAAGAGCTGGTCCCAGAGCAGGTGCCGGGCCTGCGGGTCGAGACCGGTGGTGGGCTCGTCGAGCAGGAGCAGGTCGGGTTGGTTGATCAGCGACCGCGCGATCGTGAGCCGTCGCTTCATCCCTCCCGAGAGCTGCTCGACCATCGACGTCGCCCGGTCGGTGAGCTTCGCGAACTCCAGCAGCTCGGCGACGCGCTCCCGAACCTCGGCCTTCGGAATCCCGAAGTAACGCCCATAGACGTAGAGGTTGTCGCTGACGTCAAGCTCGGTGTCGAGGTTGTCCTCCTGCGGGCAGACCCCGATCCGCGCGCGGATCGCCGGCCCGTCGACCGCAGGGTCCATCCCGAGGATCCGCAGCTCACCGGCGGTGATCGGGGATACGGCCGCGATCATCCGCATCGTCGAGGACTTGCCCGCACCGTTGGGGCCGAGGAAGCCGAACGCCTCACCCGGTCGGACGTCCAGGTCGATCCCGCGGACCGCCTCGAAGGTGCCGAACGACTTGCGCAGCCCGCGGGCGCGGATCATCGACTCGGACACGGGGAGTGACATTAGTGTGCGGCGTCCGCCCTGTCCGACCGATTAGGGTCCCGGCATGGAACGGCGCCATGCGGCCTCCGGGTCTCCGTACGAATCCACGATTGGTTTCTCCCGCGCGGTCCGGGTCGGTGACGTGGTCGCTGTGAGCGGCACGGCACCGGTCTGGCCGGATGGCGAGGTGGACCCCGACCCGGCCGCCCAGGCCCGGCGGTGCTTCGACATCGCCCTGGCCGCGCTGGCCGAGCTCGGTGGGCGTCCCGAGGACGTCATCCGGAGCCGGCAGTACATCGTGTCCGCTCGGCGACGCCGAGGCGGTCGGTGCGGTCCATGGCGAGGTTTTCAGCGAGATCCGGCCGGCGTCCACGATGGTCGTCGTGGCCGGTCTGCTCGACCCGCGGTGGCGCTACGAGCTCGAGCTGGACGCGTTGGTGACGTCGGCGTAGCCGGTGCACATGCGCCCTCGATGCTCGCTCCCGGCTGAGCGTCCGCTGCAAAGGTCTTGCAACTACGCATCCCTACGGTGTTCACATGGTCGCACCCGAACAGATCACGGCCCAGGTGGTCGAACGGTGCCTCATCGCTGCCGGCGGGGCCTCGGGCAACTGCGCGTCGCGAGCGGGACACGCCGGCAGGCGACCTCATCGATCGCTGCTGGGACGCGTTCGCCGAGATGGTCCCTGCCGACGTCTCCGCGACCGTGATCGCGCTCGCGGAGGACCCCACACCACTCGCAAACGCACTCCGGTCACGCGAGCAGACGCTGATCCACGGCGACCTACGGCTGAGCAACCTGGGCATCGGCGACGACGGGATCGTGCTGATCGACTGGGCTGAGCGCACCGGCCCAGCGCCGGCGCCGGTCGAGCTCGCGTCGTTCCTCATGTTCGACGCGCATCGCCTTGACGTGGAGCGGGACGACGTGATCGACGATTTCCGCAGCATCTCCGGAGACGCCTTCGATGAATTCGCCCTCCAGCTCGCTCTCATCGGCGGCCTGGTGCAGCTGGGCTGTCACTGCGTGATCGACGTCGTCCTCCACGGCGGAGACGCCGCTCGAGCCAGGGCCGACGAGGAGCTGGCGTGGTGGACGGCGAGGGTGCGCAACGCGCTCGAGGCGTGGTCTCCAGGTTGAGCTACGACGTCAGCAGCTGCGCCCGGGTCGGGTGCCACGGCTTGATGAGCAGCCGCATCCGAGCCTCGGACGGCGTCTTGTTGCCCTTGCGCTCGTTGCATCGCGTGCAGGCGGCGACGGTGTTGGTCCAGGACCAGTCACCGCCCCGGGAGCGCGGGATGACGTGGTCGATGGTCGCAGCGTGCGCCTTGCAGTAGGCGCAGCGGTGCCGGTCGCGGGCGAGTACGCCGCGCTTGGTCCAGCCGGCGGGGCGGTGCAGCCAGGTGGCCGCGACGTACCGCACCAGGCGGACGGCGTTGGGCCACTGGTAGGGACCGATCATCCGTTCGCCGTGTGGCTCGTGCACTACCGCGACCTGGCGGACGAGCATGCGTACGGCGTGCTTGAAGGTGACCCGTCCCATCGGCTCGTAGGACGCGTTCAGCAGCTGCACCGTCCCTGCGGTCGTCGGACCCACGGCGGTCACCCCCTCACGTACTCAGGCACACATAATTGTCGATGCCCGAGGGGAACGGGAAGTGTTTTCAAATTGGCCGCTGAGCGCGTGGTCTCGATTCGCCCCGGGCCGCGCAAGCTCAGCGGGGGCTACTCGACCAACGTCAACGTTGATCGAGGGGTGCGAGCGACGCAGGAGCGAGCGCGTATCGAGACCACCCCAAGAAATCTCGCGGCCAGCGATGCGTTCGTCTCGCCCACTCAGTCGATACCTGCAACAGCAAGCGAGAGAGGGTGAGACCAATGGCCGCAACGATTCCCGTCGAGGTGGAGACCGGCACGTTCAGCGGCCGGATGCAACGCTCAGGTGTCGGACAACCCGGCCCTGTCCTTCCACCAGTCCAGCGCCGCTGCGTGATCTCCGCCGTACGCCGAGCACATCGCCTCGGCCGATGCGACGAGCAGCTGGTTGCGTTCCGCCTCGGACGCCGACTCCTGGGCCCGCCGGGCCAGGTCGGCACCCCGGTCCCATTCCATCCGGTCCTGGGGCAGCGGTAGCCCGGCCAGCTGCTTGGCGCTGAGCTTGACCGAGCGCGCGGACAGACCGGTGCCGACGTAGCGGGCCGCCGCGAGGGCCACCACCGGTGGAGCGAGGAGCACAGCGAGAACGTGCCACAGCCGATCGGGCGGCGGGGTGCACACCAGTGTCGGCACCGACGGCAGCCAGGCACCCTCCGCGTCGACCACCGCCTCCAGCACCGAGCCCTGGGTTGCCACCAGCACCTTCGGCACCAGACGGGCGGTCGCCCAGGCGGCCAGCGACCCCTCGGCCATCAACGCCTGGAGGTCGACGACGGGTGCGGCGTACCGCTGCTTGGCGAACCTCGCCGGGGTCCGCCCCCACGTGGTCTCGGCCGGCTCGATCAGGCCGGTGGTCATCAGCCGCCGCTCCCCCGGCTTCGGGTCGTCGGCGCCGGCGTCGCGGACGAACGGCACCAGGCCGTAGTACTGGTCACGGAAGTCGGCGGTGCACGGCCCGAGCTCCCCGAGTACGCCGTGCTCGGTGGACAGCGTGACCGGAGGGATTCCGAACGACGGCGCGGCCAGCGCGCTCCACTCCGCGCCCGATCCGGGCCGACCCCGCTCCCAGACCGGCGCGCAGGTGAGCACCGGTGTCCCGTGGAACACCGGGCGGTCCGACGCCCAGAGCGACACCAGCGTCCCCTCCCGATCGAGCGCCGCCCGCACGGGCGCGGCATCCCGCGCCGCGAGCACGGACAGCGGCTGCACCAAGCCGACCCGGCCGCCGTCGCGAACCAGGGTGGCCGACCGGAGCAGGAACACCGCGCTGGTGTCGGTGTACGGCCCCACTCCGTCGACCGGCGCCTCGCGCGTCGTCGCCGTGCGCAACTGGTTGAGGAACGGCGGGTTGCCCACGACCACGTCGTACGACCCGTCGGGTGCCAGCGCCAGCCCGTCGCCGACCACCACGATCGGGTCGAGGGCCGACGGAGGCATCGACGGCGCCTCTAGCCACAGCAGGAACCGGGCGATCTCGACCGCCACCGGATCCAGGTCGATGCCGTGCACGCACCCAACGGCGTCGGCAACAGACAGCCCGGTCACCTTCGCGATCCGGCGGGCCGCGGGCACCAGGAAGGCGCCGGTCCCACAGGCCGGGTCGAGCAGACGCACCGGCTGGCCGCGGCCGAGCAGCGGGACCAGAGCCTCCTCGAGGAGATGGTCGACGAGGAACTCAGGTGTGTAGAACGCACCAGCGGTCTTGCGCCCGGCGAGCAGTGACTCGTGGACGGCCCCGAGGTGGATCTCCGCGTCGGGCGCCCGCCACGGCGCCAGCGCCGCGGCTACGTCGCTGGGTCCGCGCGCACCCCACGCCAGGCCCCGGGCGTCGGCGATCTCGGCGCACGTTGCGCGCAGCGCGGCCGGCACGCCCCCGTCGCCGAGCAGGCCGGCCGCCTGGAGGACCGCCTCCCGCAGTGCGCGCACCCTGGAACGGTAGTCATCGCTCGTCGAGTAGCGCGAGCGACAGGCGGATGGTCTCGATACGCGACCAACGTTGCCGTTGGTCGAGTAGCGCGAGCGAGGAACGAGCGAGCGCGTATCGAGACCACCGGGGTCCCTGGCACGCTAGGGCCGTGGACCCCTCCCCTGGGATGCTGACCGACCGCTACGAGCTCACCATGCTGAGCTCCTGGGTCGCCGACGGCCGGGCCGGGGACCGCGCGGTGTTCGAGGCGTTCGCGCGCAACCTGCCCGCGGGCCGCCGCTACGGCCTGCTCGGCGGGCTGGGTCGGCTGCTCGACCTCATCGAGGCCTTCCGCTTCACCGAAGGTGACGTCACCTGGCTGCGCGAGCAGGGCGTGGTCGACGAGGTGACCGCCGATTACCTGCGCGGCTTCCGGTTCACCGGCGACATCGACGCCTACCCGGAAGGCGACCTGTACTTCCCCGGCAGCCCGATCCTCACCGTCACCGGCAGTCTCGGCGAGTGCATCGTGTTGGAGACGATCGTGCTCAGCGTGCTCAACCACGACTCCGCGATCGCCAGCGCCGCGGCCCGGATGGTCAGCGCCGCGGCCGGACGACCACTCGTCGAGATGGGGACCCGGCGCACGCACGAGGAGGCGGCGATCGCGGCCGCCCGGGCGGCGTACCTCGCCGGCTTCGACTCCACCAGCAACCTCGCAGCCGGCCGCCACCACGGCATCCCGACCGTCGGCACCGCCGCGCACGCCTTCATCCTCGGTCACGACAGCGAGGCGGCCGCGTTCCGGAGCCAGGTCGAGGCGCAGGGCACGGGCACGACACTGCTCGTCGACACCTTCGACATCACCGACGGCATCCGTACGGCAATCGAGGTCGCCGGCCCCGGCCTGGGCGCCATCCGGATCGACTCCGGCGACCTGGGCGAGGAGTCGCGCAATGCCCGGGCCCTGCTCGACGCGCTCGGCGCCACCGAGACGCGGATCATCGCCACCAGCGACCTCGACGAGTTCGTCATCACCGACCTCCGGGACGCGCCGATCGACGCTTACGGCGTCGGCACCCGGCTGGTCACCGGATCCGGGCACCCGACCGCAGCGATGGTCTACAAGCTGGTCCAGGTCGGCGATCGACCGGTGGCCAAGACGTCGGCGGCCAAGGTGTCCGTCGGCGGCCGCAAGAGCGTCCACCGGGAGTACGACGACGGCGTACTCATCCACGAAAGCTTCACGACCGACGACAGCAACGGCAACGTGCAGGTCGCGGCGGTCCGCGGTGGCGTCGTGGTCCACCGCCCGACGCTCGCGGAGATTCGCGAGCATGCCGCCAGGGCGATGGCCACGCTGCCGGCTGCCGCCCTTGCTGTTGAGGCCGGAGAGCCCTACCTCACCGTCCGACCACGAGGAGAACAGCCATGACCCGCGCGCTGCTGATCGTCGACGTGCAGAACGACTTCGTCGAGGGCGGCTCCCTGGGCGTCGAGGGCGGCGACGCCGTGGCCGAGCGGATCAGCGCCCACCTCGCCGCGCACGCCGACGACTACGCGCTGGTTGTCGCCTCCCGCGACTGGCACGACGCAGGGTCGAGCAACGGCGGCCACTTCCACGCGCCCGGCACGGAGCCGAACTACTCCACCACCTGGCCGGCACACTGCGTCTCGACAGAGAGCGGCTCCGACTACGCGCCGGGCCTCACCACCGACCGGATCACCCACCACGTCCGCAAGGGCATGGGCGTGCCGGCGTACTCGGCGTTCGAGGGGGTGCTCGAGGACGGACGCCCGCTCGTCGAGCTCCTCCACGAGCAGGGCGTCACCGACCTCGACGTCGTCGGCATCGCGACCGACTACTGCGTCCGGGCCAGCGTGCTCGACGCTCGTAGCAACGGCTTCGGCGTGCGCGTCCTCGACGGCATGCACGCCGGGGTCGCACCCGACACGAGCCAGGCTGCGGTCGCGGAGATGGCGAGCGCAGGGGCGGAGCTCTGAGTCAGTCCTCGCGGGTCATCAGGTCGACGATGCCCTCGAGGACCTCGCGCGCGATCTCGTAGTTCTCCTCGCCGAACTTCTCCTTCCACTGCTGCTCGAGCTCGTACATGTGCCGCTTGCCGTCCTGGGCCACGAGCCGCCCCGCGTCGGTCCAGGTGACCAACTTCGCCCGCCGGTCGTCCGGGTCCTCGTGCATCTCCAGCAGTCCCAGGTCGACCATGTCGCGGATCGCCTCGCCCATCGACTGCTTGGTGATGCCGGCCCGTTGCGCCATGTCTGAGGCACGTGCGCCCATCGAGGGCAGGGTGGCGAACACCGGGTCGTGCGCCGGCCGGATCTGCGTGTGTCCCCGCGCGTGCCCCCATCGCAGCATGTCGGCCGTGAGCAGCCGGGTCAGCCGGTCCACGATCGCGATCATCGGCTTGCGCGCGATCATCGGTTCGTCGGTGGTTGACATTCGACAGGTTGCCTTTCTATATTCGACAGGTGACCTTACCTTATCCTATCGCCGGGCTGTTCCCCAGGACCCGGCAGCCACGATCCACCAGGGTGGGCGTCGAGCAGGAGTTTCTGGCGTTCGACACGCGGGCCGGTGCCGCGGTCGACATCGAACGAGTACGTCGCGCCGTGGGCGGCACTCCTCTGGCCGGTGGCATCGCGTTCGAGCCCGGCGGCCAGGTCGAGCTCAACCTGCCGTGCGCGCCGAGCCTGACCGAGCTCGACGCCTGCTTCATGTCTGCAGTGGCCGGGCTGCGGCGCCGCTGCGCCGATGCCGGTGTCCGCCTCGAGGCGAAGCCCGTTGACCCCCGTCCCCTCGACCAGCTGCCGCTCCAGCTGCGCAGTGAGCGCTACCTCGCCATGCAGTCGCACTTCGACCGGATCGGCCCGGCCGGGCGGCGGATGATGCGCCAGACCGCAGGCACCCAGGTGTGCCTCGACTGGTGGCCCGGTCGCGCAGGTCTGGAGCAGTGGCGGCTGCTGCTGCTGGCCGGTCCCTTCCTGGCCGCGGCACTGAACACCAGCTCTCGGCTGGCCACGTGGCTCGACGTCGACCCGGACCGCACCGGCTTCGACGACCGGCTGCTCCACGGCGACGACCCGGTCGCGGCGTACGCCCGGTTCGCCATCGGTGCCACCCCGTTCGTACCGGCCGCCGAGCACCTGTCGACGCTGTTTCCGCCGGTCCGGCCCCGGGGTCGGTACCTGGAGATCCGGTTCCTCGACGCCCAGCCGGATCACCGGGTGGTCCCGGTGGCGGCGCTCCTCGCCGATCTCCTGTACAACGACGAGCGGCGCCGGCGGACGCTGGCCCGACTGGAGTCCGAGAAGCCTCGGCTGGCAGAGCACTGGCGCACCGCCGCGCTGGCCCCGCACGAGATCGCGGACGTGGCCGCATGACCACGCTCTTCGTCACCGACCCGCTGGGTGGGCTGGACGCAGGCATCGACAGCAGCGTCGGGCTGATGGCCGCGGCCCAGGAGCTTGGTGTCGCGGTCTGGGTCTGCGAGCCCCAGGACCTCGCCCTGGTGTCCGGCAGGCTCGTCGCCCGCGCTCACCGGATCACGCTCCGTTCGCGCACACCCGAAGGCGATCACCGCTGGCGGGTCGAGCCGGTCTGGTACGACGAGCACGAGCGACGCACCCTCGATGTCGCCGACGAGATCAGCACGGTGTTCCTCCGGCCGGACCCGCCCGTGGACCCGCGCTACCTGCGGACGACGTACCTCCTCGACGCCGCGGTCCGGGCCGGTGTGCGGGTCGTCAACGACCCGGCCGGGGTGCGGCAGGTGCAGGAGAAGCTGTTCCCGCTCCGCTTCCCCGAGCTGTGCCCGGACACGATCGTGACGGCGGATGCGCGCGACGCCGTGGCGTTCCTGCGCACCCACGGCGCAGCGGTCGTCAAGCCCGTCGACGGCTTCGCCGGCATCGACGTCTGGCTGGTGCACGCGGACGACCCGAACGCCCGATCGCTCGTGGAGTCGGCCACCGACCGCGGTCGACGGCAGGCGGTGTTCCAGGAGTACCTGCCGGCAGTGACCGGCGGCAACAAGCGGCTGTTCCTCCTCGATGGCGAGATCATCGGCGCCGTCGACCGCGTCCCGTCCAGCGAGGACTTCCGGATCGGTCCGCCGTCGGTTGCCACGGATCCGGACGAGCGCGACCGGAGGATCGTCGACGCGATCGCGCCCGACCTGCTCCGGCACGGCATCGCACTCGCCGGTCTCGACGTGATCGACGGGCGGCTGATCGAGGTCAACGTCACCTGCCCCGGAGGAATGCACAAGACCGACGCCCTACTCGGCACCGATCTCAGCGGCGCAATCGTTCGCCGACTCATCCCGCACCACTGCAAGGAAAGGCTGCTCGCATGAACACTCTCCAGATCGTCTGCGTCGCCCTGCTCGGGCTCCCGATCTTCGTGCTCGGCGCGAACGTCACCCGGCACCGCGCCATCCGCGGCGACACCGGCAACCAGCAGCCCACCGACCCGGCGGACCGGATGTACATCGCCCAGCGCGCGCACGGTAACGCCACCGAGTACGTCCCGATGCTGGCCGTGCTCATCCTCATCTGCGGATCGCTCTCCGACAGCTGGTGGGTGGACGTGCTCGCGATCATGGCCGTGGCCGCCCGGTACCTGCACGCCATCGGCATGCTGACCGCCAAGACGCTGGCCGGGCACGGCCCGGTGCGCGATGCAGGCGCCATGGGCACCTACGCCTCCGGCATCGCGCTGGCCATCACCGCAGTGGTGCTGGCGGTGTGAGCGGACCGGTCATCGGGATCGCCGGCGCCGGGTACGTCGTCCCGCGCTTCTGGGGCGAGCTGCCGGTACGCGGCGTCCCGACGACGTATGTCGACGCGGTCGCGGCCGCCGGAGGTCGACCGCTGATCCTGCCGCCCGGCCACGCCGTCGACGTGCTCGACCTCATCGACGGCGTGGTGCTGGCGGGCGGCGACAACGTCGGCCTGGACCCGGATCGCGACCGCGCGGAGTTCGCGCTGGTTCACGCGGCCCGGGAGACGGGCACCCCGATGTTGGGCGTCTGCCGCGGGCTGCAGGTGCAGACCGTGGCCGATGGCGGCTCGCTCGTCGAGGACCTGGGTGAGCACCTGCCGCACATCCGGCCCGAGATCGGTCACCCGGTGACCACCACGTCCGGCTCGCTGACAGCGGCCCTGCTCGGCAACTACCCCACCGTGAGCTCCCTGCACCGCCAGGCGGCCGACCGGCTCGGGACCGGCTGGTCCGCGACCGCCTGGGCCGAGGACGGCGTCATCGAGGCAGTCGAGTGGCTCGGCAGGGACTGGCCGGCGCTAGGCGTGCAGTGGCATCCGGAGCTGGACGCGACCGGTCATGCGCTGTTCGGCTGGTTGGTGGCGGTCTCCTCGCGTCGCCTCGTAAACGGACGTACATAACGGTCGTCGCAGTGCCCGGCTCAGGCGGGGCGGCGCTGGCGAAAGCCTCGATCTGCACGTTCATATACGGCCGAAGTGGGTCCGCTGGACTGACCCGGTGTCGGTGCCCTGCGGCAGGATGGAGCGGTGCAACAGTTCAGCGAGCCCACGCGCGCCTGGTTCGGCGCGGCGTTCGCCGAGCCCACCGCAGCACAGTCGGGTGCGTGGGAGGCGATCGCGGCGGGTCGGCACGCCCTGGTGGTCGCGCCGACCGGGTCCGGCAAGACCCTCAGCGCGTTCCTGTGGTCGATCGACCGGCTGCTGACGCACCCACCCAAGGACAAGGCCAAGCGCTGCCGGGTGCTCTACGTCTCCCCGCTCAAGGCACTCGCCGTCGACGTCGAGCGCAACCTGCGCGCCCCGCTGACCGGCATCAAGCACACCGCCGACCGGATGGGGGTCACCACCCCGGAGGTCACCGTCGGCGTCCGCTCGGGCGACACGAGTGCGGCCGACCGGCGCAAGCTCACCACCCACCCGCCCGACATCATGATCACCACCCCCGAATCGCTGTTCCTGATGCTCACCAGCCAGGCCCGCGAGTCCCTCCGGGGCATCGAGACGGTGATCGTCGACGAGGTGCACGCGGTCGCGGGCAGCAAGCGCGGCGCCCACCTGGCGCTGTCCCTCGAGCGGCTGGACGCCCTGCTCGACCAGCCGGCCCAGCGGATCGGGCTCTCGGCGACGGTGCGGCCCCTCGAGGAGGTGGCCAGGTTCCTCGGCGGCGCCGCCCCGGTCGAGATCGTGGCACCGCCCTCGGAGAAGTCCTGGGACCTCAAGGTCGTGGTGCCCGTCGAGGACATGACCTCGCCTGGTGACTACGACGAGGATGCGGAGGACGCGCAGACCCCGAGCATCTGGCCACACGTCGAGGCGTCCGTCGCCGACCTGATCGGGCAGCACCAGTCGACGATCGTGTTCGCCAACTCGCGGCGGCTCGCCGAGCGGCTGACCGCCCGCCTCAACGAGATCGCCACCGAACGCTCCGCCGCCGATCTCCCCTCGCCCGCCGAGATCGTGGCCCAGTCGGGAGTGACGGCCGGTGCCGCCACGGTGATCGCGAAGGCTCACCACGGCTCGGTCTCCAAGGAGCAGCGGGCCCTGATCGAAGACGACCTCAAGCGCGGCCGCCTGCCCGCGGTGGTCGCCACCAGCAGCCTCGAGCTCGGCATCGACATGGGCGCCGTCGACCTGGTGATCCAGATCGAGTCGCCGCCGAGCGTGGCCAGCGCGCTGCAGCGAGTCGGCCGCGCCGGGCACCAGGTCGGCGAGACCAGCCGCGGGGTGCTGTTCCCCAAGCACCGGGGCGACCTCGCGCAGACCGCGGTCGCCGTGCAACGCATGCGCATCGGTGGCATCGAGGCGCTGCGGATCCCCACCAACCCGCTCGACGTCCTCGCCCAGCAGATCGTCGCGGCGACCGCGCTCGACGCCCACGACGTCGACGAGCTGTTCGAGCTCGTCCGCCGCAGCGCGCCGTTCGCGAGTCTCCCCCGGTCGGCGTACGACGCCACGCTGGACCTGCTCAGCGGCCGCTACCCGAGCGACGAGTTCGCCGAGCTCCGCCCCCGGATCGTGTGGGACCGCGTCACCGGCACCCTCACCGGCCGTCCTGGCGCCCAGCGGCTGGCCGTGACGAGCGGCGGCACCATCCCCGACCGCGGGCTGTTCGGGGTGTTCCTGGTCGGCGTCGAGGGCCCCGGCAAGCGGGTCGGCGAGCTCGACGAGGAGATGGTCTACGAGTCCAGGGTCGGCGACGTGTTCGCGCTCGGTGCGACCAGCTGGCGGATCGAGGACATCACCCACGACCGGGTGCTGGTCACGCCCGCGCCCGGCGTGCCTGGCCGGCTGCCGTTCTGGAAGGGCGACACCCTGGGCCGCCCTGCTGAGCTGGGCGCCGCGATCGGAGCGTTCACCCGCGAGCTCGGGGCGCTGCCCCGGGCCAAAGCTGAGGCCGAGGCCCGCAAGCACGGGCTCGACGAGTGGGCGGCCGGCAACCTGGTCGGCTACCTGCACGAGCAGATGGAGGCCACCAACGTTCTCCCATCCGACAGCACGCTCCTGGTGGAGCGGTTCCGCGACGAGCTGGGCGACTGGCGGCTGGTCGTGCACTCGCCCTACGGCGTCCCGGTGCACGCCCCCTGGGCGCTCGCGATCAACGCCCGGCTGCGCGAGCGTTACGGCGTCGACGGCCAAGCCGTCGCCTCCGATGACGGCATCGTGATCCGGATCCCCGACACCGACGCGGAGCCGCCCGGCGGCGACATCGTGGTCTTCGAGCCCGACGAGATCGACGGCCTGGTCACCCAGGAGGTCGGCGGCTCGGCGTTGTTCGCGTCCCGGTTCCGGGAGTGCGCCGCCCGGGCGCTGCTACTCCCCCGCCGCGACCCCGGCCGACGCTCCCCGCTGTGGCAGCAGCGGCAACGGTCGGCGGCCCTGCTCGAGGTGGCGGTGAAGTACCCCTCGTTCCCGATCGTCCTCGAGGCCGTTCGCGAGTGCCTCCAGGACGTCTACGACCTGCCCGCGCTGGTTGCGCTGATGCGCGCGGTCGACCGTCGCGAGGTGGCGGTCACCGACGTGGCCACGCACACGCCGTCGCCGTACGCCCGCAGCCTGCTGTTCGGGTACGTCGCCCAGTTCGTCTACGAGGGCGACTCCCCGATTGCGGAGCGCCGGGCGGCGGCGCTCTCGCTCGACCAGGGCCTGCTCGCCGAGCTGCTCGGCCGCGCCGAGCTTCGCGAGCTGCTCGACCCCGAGGTGCTCGCCGAGGTCGAGGCCGAGCTGCAGCGGCTCGCCGCCGATCGGCAGGCCCGCGACGCCGAGGGGCTGGTCGACCTGCTTCGGCTGCTCGGCCCACTCTCCACCGACGAGATCAGCGCCCGCAGCGTTCCCGGCGCCGACATCTCCGGCTGGCTGGCCGCGCTCGCCGACGCTCGTCGGGTGGTCGAGGTCCGGATGGCCGGTGGCCCCTGCTGGAGCGTGGTCGAGGACGTCGGCCGGCTGCGCGACGGGCTGGGCGTTCCGGTGCCTCCGGGCACGCCCGACGCCTTCGCGGAACCCGTCGACGATCCGCTGGCCGACCTGGTCGCCCGCTATGCCCGCACCCACGGTCCGTTCACGACCGACGAGGTCGCCGCCCGGCTCGGGCTCGGCGCCGCGGTGGTGCGGCACACCCTCCAGCGGTTGTCCCACCAGGGCCGGGTGCTCGACGGGGAGTTCCGGCCGGCCGGCGCCGGATCCGAATGGTGCGACGCCGAGGTGCTGCGCAAGCTGCGTCGCCGCTCTCTCGCAAGACTGCGCAAGGAGGTCGAGCCGGTCGAGCCGGAGGCGCTGGGCCGCTTCCTGGCTGCCTGGCAGCACATCACCGCGTCCCGGCTGCGCGGCGTCGACGGCGTGCTCAGTGTCGTCGACCAGCTCGCCGGCTGCCCGGTCCCGGCGTCCGCCCTGGAGCCGCTGGTCCTTGGCGCAAGAGTGCGCGATTACGAGCCGGCCTACCTCGACGAGCTCACGGCTTCCGGCGAGGTGATCTGGGCCGGTCATGGCGCGCTGCCCGGTGCCGATGGCTGGGTCTCCCTGCACCTGGCGGACCAGGCGGCGCTGACCCTGCCCGACCCGGTGCCGTTCGAGCACAGCGAACTGCACCAGGCGGTGCTCGACGCGCTCGAGCCGGGCGGTGCCTGGTTCTTCCGACAGCTCTCCGACACCGTCAGCTCCACCAACGACAAGGCGCTGAGCGCGGCGCTGTGGGACCTCGTCTGGGCCGGCCGGATCAGCAACGACACCCTGACCCCGCTCCGGGCGCTCACCCGCACCGGCACCCCGAGCCACCGCACCCGGCGACCGCCGCCGCGACCCGGCCGTCCGGCCCGCACCGGTCCGCCCGAGACCGCCGGACGCTGGGCCCTGCTGACGCCGATCGAGACCGACCCCACCAAGCGCGCGCATGCCACGGCCGAGCGACTGCTCGACCGGCACGGCGTGGTGATCCGCGGCGCCGTGGTCAGCGAGAGAGTGCCCGGCGGGTTCGCGGCGGTCTACAAGGTGCTCTCGGCGTTCGAGGACTCCGGCCGGTGCCGGCGCGGCTACTTCGTCAGCGGCCTGGGCGCAGCCCAGTTCGGTACCGCAGGAGCGATCGACCGGCTGCGCACGTTCTCCGAGCTCCCCCCGGAGGCGAAGCCCCAGGCCGTGGCGATCGCGGCCACCGACCCGGCCAACCCCTACGGCGCGGCTCTCTCCTGGCCCGCGTCCGACGGAGGGCACCGACCGGGTCGCAAGGCAGGCGCGATGGTGGTGCTGGTCGACGGCGTGCTGACGCTGTACGTCGAGCGCGGCGGCAAGACCCTGCTCACCTGGAGCGACGACGCCGATCGGCTCCGCCCCGCGACCGAGTCCCTGGCCGAGGCAGCCCGGCGCGGCTCGCTCGGCCGGCTGACCGTTGAGAAGGCCGATGGCGCCCAGCTGCTCGGCGGCGGCTCCACCCCACTCCGCGAGGCGCTCGACGCGGCCGGCTTCGTCGCCACCCCGCGCGGGCTGAGGATGCGGGGTGCCTGAGGGTGACACGGTGCACCGGACGGCCCACCGGCTGCACCGCGCTCTCTCCGGTCACGAGCTGACCCGGACCGACTTCCGGGTTCCCCAGCACGCCACCGCCGACCTGGTCGGCTACCGCGTCGTCGACACCGTCGCCCGCGGCAAGCACCTGCTCACCCGTATGGAGGGCGAGGAGCGGTGGACGCTGCACACCCACCTCAAGATGGAGGGCGCCTGGCGCACCTACACGGCCGGGCAGCGCTGGAAGCGACCCGCTCACCAGGCCCGCGTCGTGTTGGCCACGGCCGATCTGCAAGCCGTCGGCTTCTCACTCGGGATCGTGGAGCTCATCCCGACGACCGAGGAGCACACCGTCGTCGGTCACCTCGGACCCGACCTGCTCGGCCCCGACTGGGACGAGGACGAGGCGCTACGCCGGCTGCTCGAGGATCCCGATCGACCGTTGATCGAGGCGTTGCTCGACCAGACCCGCCTCTCCGGCATCGGCAACATGTACGCCGCGGAGCTGTGCTTCCTCAGCGGCACCCTCCCGACGACCCCGATCGGCCGGGTCACCGACCTGCCCCGGCTGGTACGCCGGGCACACCTGATGCTCGAGCAGAACGTCACCCGTGCCACGCAGGCCACTACGGGCGACCTTCGCGAGCCGCTGTGGGTCTACCGCCGCGACAAGGCACCCTGTCGGCGCTGCGGCACCAAGATCGCGGTGGCGATGCGTGGTGAGCCTGGCCGGGAGCGGGCGTCGTACTGGTGCCCGCACTGCCAGGCGTAGCTCAAGCCGCGGAGGCGACAACCTCGCCGGAACGGACCCGGCTGTTGATCGGCGTGGGCTCCAGCGAAGCCTCTTCGACGGCGACCGCCACCGAGACTTCACGGAGCACCGTGGAGAGCGGCATCTCGAGCGCGCCGCACAGCGAGGCGAGCAGCTCGGAGGAGGCTTCCTTCTGGCCGCGCTCGATCTCGGAGATGTAGCCCAGGCTGACCCGGGCCTCCTTGGAGACGTCGCGAAGCGTCAGTCCGAGCTCGCCGCGCCGCTCACGCAGCACATCGCCGAGCAGTCGACGGAACAGCACCATGCGCGTCTCCTTCCTTGGTCTGGTCGAACTAACGCTACCCGACACCGGTTTCTTCCTCGTGGAGGATTGTGTCAGCGAGCGCCGACAGCGCCTCCGCGCAGGTCCGGTCCTGGATCGTCGAGCGATCACCGACGAGCTCCAGTGCGAGCGCCGTGTCGCCGCTCGGCCCCGCGACCCCGACGTAGACCGTGCCCGGGGGCTTGCCCTCCTGCGCGTCGGGCCCGGCGACACCGGTCGTGCTCACGGCGTACGTCGACCGCATCAGCTCCCGCACGCCCCGAGCCATCGCCCGCGCACACTCCGCCGACACCACGCCGTGCAGCTCCACGAGGCCGGGCTCGACCCCGAGCACGTCGACCTTCACGTCGGTGGCGTAGCCGACCACCCCTCCCAGGAACGTCTCGGACGCCCCGGGAGCCGCCGTGAGGAGCGCGGCGAGCTGGCCACCGGTGAGTGACTCAGCGGTGGCAACAGTCTCGCCGCGCTCCTTCAGCAGGTCGTGGACGGTCTTGGCCTTCCCGGTCACGGTCAGGGCGCGGGCTGGACCCGGAACGTGAGCGTTTCACTGGCCGGGTTGGCGAACTCGCTGCCCAGGTACTCCACCTCGATGTTCTTCAGTCCGGTCGAGCCCCAGGTCCCTACCTGCACCGTTCGCTGGCCGTTCGTCAGTGGCCCGGTGCTGGTCCGTCCTTGGACGGTGACCCGTACCGATCCGGAGACCACCTGTCCGGCGGCGAGAACCTTGACGACGACGCTGGTCTTCGTCTGGTCGACGATCACCGGCTTCGGCTTGATCTTCGCGTCGATGGTCACGTCGGCCTTGACCACGGTCAGGGTGACCGGGTCCGAGGTGCTGCCGGCCGTGGTGGTGTCGCCCTGGTAGACCGCAGTGAAGCTCACCGTGCCCACGTTCGCCGCCGGGCCGAGGTTCAGGACCGCCTTACCGTCACTGCCTACAGCGGCGGTGCCGACTTCGACGCCATTCGCCTTGAACACCACGTTGCCGGTCGGAGTGACGCCCGAGGCCGCAACCGTCGCGGTCACCTTGATCGGATCCTGCAGGACCACGGCCGTGCTCGGCTGGACCACGACGCTCGTCGTTGAGACGGACCGGTTGACGACAACCGTGAACAGGCTGGTCGAGGCCAGGTGGTTGGCGTCGCCGTTGTAGCGCACCCGGAGCTGATGGGTGCCCGGCAACAGCGCATCGCCGGCGATTGTCACGTTGATCGATCCATTGACCAGGTCCTCCCGACCGAGCACGGCGTTGCCGTTGCTCGGGTCGAGGATCCGGACCCGCCCGGTGGCGGTCGCCGGCGTGACCGACACCGCCGCGGACCAACCGGTCCCGTAGGTCACCGGGCCGCCGGACGCCACGACCGTCGTCGCGGCCGCTGGAGCGTTCACGGTGACGGTCACGGTGCCCTGGCTCGGGCCGTACGTCGTGTCGCCCGGGTAGCTCAGCGTCAGCTGGTGCACACCCACGCTCAGCGAGTTGGCCGGGAGCGTGATCGACGTCGACCCGGCGTTCAGGACGCCGGTGCCGATCACGGTGTCGCCGTCCTTCAGCGTCACCGTCCCGGACGCAGCGGCCGGAGTGACCGTGACCGGAACCGCGCCGGCCTGGCCGAGCACGACCGTCTGGTTGGTGCCCGCGACGGTGGTGTCGATCAGGCCGTCGGTGGTTGGCACGGGCACGTTGATCTCGGTGCCCGTGTGGTTGCCGACCAGCGTGAACAGCGTGGTGCCGTCACCGACGCCCGCCGGCACCGTGGTGGTCACCGTCGCCGTACCCATCGAGTCGGTCGGGGCTGCGGTAAGCGTGTTGCTCACCGGCGCAGGGTTTCCGACCTCGCTGCCGTTGAGGAAGAGCTGAACCTCGGTGTCCTTGACGTCGTCGTCGCCGGTCATCGCCAGCGACGAGACGTTCAGGGTGAGCGGGTCGCCGGCTTCGTAGACGGCAGGAGCGCCGACGGGATGCGAGATCCCGACCTGGTGCTGCCCGTAGTCCACTGGCAGTGGCGTGTTGCCGCCGTCCGGGGCGATCGTCTCGAGGTAGTCAACAACGGCCTGCAGGTCCGTCTTGCCGGTGTCCCGCACGTTGGTGCCGTTGACGAACTCCTTGAAGTTGTCACCCCCGCCAGCGAGGAACGACGTCGCCGAGACCTTGTACGTATCACCCATGACGATCGGGTCGCCATCGAGCCACATGCCGGTGATCCGGTCGCCCTCGTCCCTCGACGCGTCGAACGTCGAGGTGAAGTCCGCAGACGTACCGAGTCGCAGGAACGGTCGGGACGGGATGTTGTTGTCCGCGTCCCGTTGCCACTGCTGCTCGAGCAGCGTCTTGATCTGGGCACCGGTCATATCCATCGTCACCAACGTGTTGGCGAACGGCTGGGTGTTCGCGGCCTGCCGCTTGGTCACGTCGCGCGGGGTCCCCGCGAGGCCCACCAGGTCGGCGCGAAGGCCACCGGGGTTCATAAAGCCAATGTCAGCCTCTGTCTTCCACGCCTGCATCTCGGCGATCAGGTTGCCGAGCGTCGACTCGCCCCCACGATTCTCGTTGATCTGTCCGTCGTCGCCGATCCGCTTGGCCCGGACGAACGGGGCTTCGATTTCTCCGAGCACCTCGCTGCCAGCGTCCTCGGCGAACTCCACGGCGTCGTCCACGATGTCCTGCGTCGCCTGGTCGGGGTCGTAGTCCTTGAGCTGGAGCACGGTCTGGCGGATGTTCACCAGGGAACCATTCGCACCCGGCTCGAACTCGAACTGCAGCCGGTTGAGGTTGGCGCCGTACTGACCGGCAGAGACCACGGGGCGCTCAATGACGTCGCGGCCCTGGTTGATCCAGGCCTGCACCGGCACCTTGTGGTTGTAGGCAAGGTGGGTGTGACCGGAGACGATGGCGTCCACGTTCGGGTTCGCGCCGGCCACGATCAGGCCGAACGTCGAGTTGTCGGTGACCGAGGAGTACGCCGTCGTGGCCGCGCCCTCGTGCACCAGCTCGATGACGAGGTCGGCCGGGCCGTCCACACCGCAACCCGCGGGACCCTTGAGGTCATCGGCGTGCTCGTTGACGGAGTCGACGATGTCGGTGACCACAATGTCCTCGATGCCGGATCCGGCGACGAGGGCCGGGAGGTCCTCGGTGACCGCTCCGACGAAGCCGACGACCCTGCCGTTGGGCAGTGTCTCGCACCAGGTCTCGGGAAGCGCCGGGTCGCCGGCCTGGTGATCGTCCTCGGTGTCTGCAAACTCGACGTTGGCGCCGAGGTACTTCCAGCCGGCGTTCACCATGATCCGGGTGACGAGGTCGTCGAACCCCTGGTCGAACTCGTGGTTACCGACCGAAGAGACCTCGAGACCGGCCTCGTTCAGGGCGTCGATCGTCGGCTCGTCGTTCTGGATGAACGACTCGAACGTCGAGGCGCCGACCAGGTCGCCGGCGGCGGCGAAGATCGTGCTGTCGTTCTGCATGCGCAGTTCCTTCACCGCGCCCGCCATCGATGCGGCACCGGCCGCCGCGCTGCCCGGGTCGTCGACGAGGCGGCCGTGGAAGTCGTTGGTCGCAAGGATCTGCACCGTGTCCACATTCGGGTCGGGAACGGCCGGGTCAGTGTTGATGCCGATGATCTCCGGGTTGTGGTCGGAGCTCCGGAACGGGTTGACTGCATAGAGGTTGGTGACGTTGCTGTTGAAGCGGCTGTACTCGTAGTAGACCGACTCGTTGGCGTTGATCTCCCAGACGTCCCTGCCGGTGACCATGCCCAGCGCTGCTGGGTTGGCGAACACGTGGTCGAGCGAGCCCGCGAGCCCAGCGAAGCTGTAGGTCTTCGCGTCGTCATCGGGGTGCAAGTCGGTGTAGCCGGCGCCGGTGATGACCTTGACCGGGTCCTCCTGCGAGTACGCGTTGAAGTCGCCGGTGAGGAACATCGGCTCGATGTTCTTGTTGTCGAGGAACTGCTCAGCGAACGACACCAGAGCAGCGGCCTGACGCTTGCGGTCTCCGTTGTAGGAGCCGGCGCCGTCCAGCAGGTCGACGTTGTCGCCGTTCACGGTGGCTGGGGCGACGGGGCCACCCTTGGACTTGAAGTGGTTGACGATGACCGCGAAGGCGTCGGCTCGGCCGCCACCGGTCGGCTTGAAGGCCTGCGCCAGCGGTTCGCGTGCGTTGCGGAACACCGCAGAATTTGTGAGGATCTGCGACCGGCCGACGGGCTCCACCTTGCCCGGGTTGTAGATGAAGGCGGAGCGGATCGCGTCCTGCTCTGCGACCGTCGGCTGCGCTTCGAGCCGCGGCGACGGGACGAACGCCCAGCGATTGGGCTCCCCCGGATGGTTCGCTAGCCAGTGAGCGTTGAGCTGGGTGACAAGCCGGATCAGTGCGTCGTCGCGGTTCTTGTCGGCACCTTCCGAGCCGTCGATCGCGGCGTCATAGAGCTTGTTCGAGTTCTCGACCTCCTCGAGAGACATCACGTCCGCGTTCATGGTGTTGATCGCCTCGAGCTCTTTGTCCTCCTGGCGCTGGAAGCTCGTCGCATTAGCGGCGCCGCGGGGACCGGGGAGAACTATCTCCAGCCCGGTCAGCGGATCGATTGCGTCTTGTTCGCACTGGTCGTTAGTGAGCCTGACGGACGGCGTGTCCTTGTCCGAGAAGTAGCTACACGTCCGCGCGCCGCCCGCCCCGTCACTACCTGCCCAGACCTCGCCCAGCGTGTTGAAGTAGTTGAGCATGTTGAAGGTGGCGATCTTGAGGTCCCCGGTCGCACCCAGCACGTCGTCCGGCGTGGCTGGACGGTCCTGCTCGATGTTGACGAAGTTCTCCCCGTCCTGGTTGGGCGGCTGGATCTTGCCTTGCGGCTGCAGCCGCCAAAGATCCTTGCGGAAATCGAGCACGACCGGGGTTGGGAACGTGACGTCCGCGCCCATACGCACGGTGTGCGTGAGCGTGAGCCACGGGAAGGGCGAGGTGTCCTCGGGGCCGTTGCTGACGTAGTCGACCGCCGCACCGTCATCGAGAGTGATCATGTGCGCGTTGTTGAAAGCGACACGGGCGGCGAGGCCGGCGGGGTTGCTGGTCGGATTCGCCACCTCGGTGGGCGAGATCAGCGGCTGGTCGGAGTTGGCGGCCAGGCCAATCTCTCCGGACATCGCGAACCCGGCGTTGCCGGCCTGAGCCCACGGGCTGCCGTCGTAGGAGTCGCTGACGGTGTAGGTATCGGTCGGCTGGAACGCCTCGCCCTCGTGCTTCTCACGAGCGGCTTCCAACGCTGCGCCAGTGAGGCAGTCAGTGCCGGGAAGGGCGCAGTCGGTGCCGGGTACCACGGTGCCGGGTAGGACTGCCTCGGCGCCCGTCGCGGGGCCGATAGTGATGTTGGCCGGGTTCGTGACGGTGAGCTCGGTCATGCCACTGAACTCGCTGACCTTGCCGGTGAGCGTCACCTTCTGACCAACCGTGGGCGAGATCGCCGCGCTGCCCGTGAACACGAAGATGCCGTCGGATGCATCAGGCGTCGCGTCTGCACCCGGGTCGTAGCCCGGCGTCTGCATGTAAAAGCCACGGAAATCGTCGCTCGTCGCATGCGGATACGCCGCCGTGACGACGCCGGTCGTGGTGACAGTGGCAGCGTTCATCGGAGTGGTGGGACCGGTGCCTTGGATCTCCGGAATGGTCTTGACCGGGATGAGCGGGGCGGCATTCGGGTTGGGCGGGTCAGCCGAGAAGTCGTCGAGGTTCATGTCTGTGTCGACTCCGCCGGCCGCACGGGTCAGGCTCTTGGCCGAGGTCAGCTCGGTGACATCGGCAGCAGTGGTCTCGAACGCATTGCTGGCGCCCCAGCCGACCAGGTCGGCGACGTACTGGTTCTTGGGGAACGCGCCGACGCTCGGGTCGAAAGGTGTGGTGCCCTTTACGATCATCAGGGTGCCGCCAGAGGCGCTCAGGTCGATGGCCGGGTTGGAATACTCCGGCGACGGGACCGGCGCGCCAACTGCGCCGCTCGTACCCAGCTGCGCGAGGTCATAGGTACTGGAAGCCATGCTGCCGGTGAGCGTGGCGATCACGGTGGCAGGCCCGGTGTCACCGGACGCGCGGAACTGAAGGGTCAGCCCGGCCTGCGGCACAGTCCCCCCGGTGGGGTTGGAGATCTCGACATAGTCGTGGTCGTAGGCCGCGCCGCTCGCACCGCCGTCCGTGTAGATCTCGGTGATCTTCAGCCCGGGAGCGACGCAGTCACAGTTATCCGGGCCCGGAGCCACTGGGCTGATCCCGAAGTCCGTGTTGTTGTTGTCGTTGTCGACGAGCGTGTTCCGCTTGTAGGAACCGGCGGTGGTGATCGTCCCAGTCTTCGTCGCGGTCTCGAACGCAGCCGTCCCGGTGCCGTAACCGAAGAAGTCGATCACCTTGCCGGGCGCGTAGTCGATCGCCGATCCTGATCCCGGCTGGATGCCAACAGCGGAGTCCGCCAAGTAGATCTGGCCCGCTGTCCCACCCATGGCCAACGAAGAGAAGGCGTCCGGAGTCTTCGGGATGTCAACACCGTTCGCACCACCTCCACCCTTGACCAAGAAATAGGTGTGCGACGGCACGGAGACAGCCGGGAGGGCGAACACGTTTGCCCCACTCGGAATGCCTAGGTTCGTCGTGGACCTGTACTGCAAGCTCTTGCCGCCAAGCGAGATTGGCGCACTCGACGAGTTGTAGAGCTCAACGAAGTCCGCGTTGTACGTCGCGCTGGAATTGCCACCGCCGGCGTACACCTCGGTGATCATCAGGCCGGTGCTGGGCACCGCGTGCGCTGGGACAGCCGTAGCGGACACGACCGCAAGGCCCGAAAGAGCGACGGCAAAGCCGGCGAGGGCGGCAATGAACGGGGGGCGCGGGGTACGTGCGGTCATGAGGGTTTCTCCGGTACTGGGAAGGAGCAATCAAGTAGCCCGGAGGCCCGACCAAATCGGCCGGGCCTCCGGGATGGAGCGTGTTACTTCTTGACGACCCTGATGGTCACCTTGGCGGAGTCGGTCGTGGTGGTGGCGTTCCCGAGGTACTGCACCCGCACGGTCTTCTTGCCGGTCTTGCCGAACTTGTCCAGCTTGACCACGGCGCGCCCGTTCTCGAGTTTCGCCTTGTAGGTCTCGCCGCCGACCTTCACCTTGATCCGACCGTTAGCGCCCTCACCGTCGGCCTTCACCCTGACGATCACGCTTGGCCTTGGTGCGGTTGACCACGACCTTCTTGGGCTTGACGTTCGCCTTGACCTTGGCCTCGCTCTTCGCCGCGGCCACGACGGGCACCAGGATGTCGGTCCCGGTCGTCTCACCCACGATCCGCAACAGGTGCAGCTTGCCGTCGTTGGGCAGGGTGTTCGGGATCGTGGCGGTGCCGGACTCGTCGAACGGCGTGCTCGTGAGCGCGCTGGTCACCGGCACGGTGCCCATCGGCTTGGTGCCGTCGAAGACCGCGACCTCCGTGTCCACGGCGTCGCCCGATCCGGTCATCGACAGCGAGGACAGCGAGATGGTCTCGTCGGTCGCCGTGGCGCCCACCGAGTGCTGGGCGAAGTCGATCGCCAGCGGTGCGTCGGAAGCGAACTCCTCCATGTAGTCCACCATCGCCTGCAGGTCGATCTTGCCGGTGTCGGCCTTGTTGGTGCCGTTGGCGAACTCACGGAAGTTGTCACCGCCCGAGGCGAGGAACGAGTTGGCCGTGACGGAGTACGTCGCGGTCTTGCTCAGCGGGGCACCGTTCAGCCAGATGCTGGTGATCCGCTCGCCCTCCGGCAGGGCCGGGTCGTAGGAGTACTCGAAGCCCTCGGAGGTGCCGAGCCGCAGGAACGGCCGGGTCGGGATGTCGCCATCCGCGTCGCGCTGCCACTGCTGCTCGAGCACGGTCTTGATCTGGGCACCGGTCAGGTCCATGTTGACCAGGGTGTTGGCGAACGGCTGGACGCCGGCCGCCTGCTTGTAGGTCACGGTCGGACCGGCCATGTTGGCCCGCAGCCCGCCCGGGTTCATGAACGCGATCTGCGCGGCGCCGGACTCCGGTGCCTCGGTCGCCCAGCGCTGCACCTCGGCCACGAGATTGCCGAGCGACGACTCGCTGCCGCGGTTCTCCACGATCTGCGGGTCGGTGTCCGGGTCGCTGTCGTTGTCCGGCTCCGCCCAGCGGCCCCGGTTGGCGGCCGCCGAGATGTCACCGAGCTCCACCGCACCGAGCACGTCGGCCTCGGCCACGGCATCGGCCACGATCGCCTCGACCGCCGGGTCGGCCGGGTAGAGCGCGGGCGGGGTACCCGGGCCACTGCCGTCGGGGTCAGGACCCTCGAGCGGCAGGATGTCATGGGTCACCGCCGAGATCGCGCCATCATCGGGGTCGACGGTGAAGACGATCTGGTTCAGGTTGGTGCCGTACTGACCGGCCGAGACGACCGGACGCTCGTGCGAGAGCCCCGTCACCGGGAACGAGCAGTCGTAGGCCAGGTGCGTGTGTCCGGAGACGATCGCGTTCACGTCGGCGCTGATGTTGTTGATGATGTCGGCCCAGGCCCCGGAGTCGTCCATCGTGCCGCAGTTGGTGCCGGGGGCGCCCTCGTGCACGAGCATCACCACGACGTCCGCGCCCTCGGTCTGGAGGGTGGCCGCGGCCGCGTTCACCTCGTCGACGATGCCGGTGACGTCAAGGGTGGAGATGCCGGCCGGTGACACCAGCGCCGGCAGCTCCTCGGTGACCGCGCCGACGTACCCGACGGTCACCCCGCCGATGTCGTCGGTCCAGGTCGGTGCCAGCGCGTGAGTGTTGTCGGCCTTCTGGCGAAGGTTGGCGACGATGTACTCCCAGTCGGCCAGACCCTGGACCCGCACGTTGAGGTCGTCGAAGCCCTGGTCCAGCTCGTGGTTGCCCACGGCGGAGACGTCGAGGCCGGCCTCGTTGAGTGCGTCGATGGTCGGGACGTCCTGCTGGATGAACGACTCGAACGTCGAGGCGCCGATCAGGTCACCCGCCGCGACGAAGTTGGTGTTGGGGTTCTCGGCACGCAGCTGCTTGACCGCACCCGAGAGCACCGCGGCACCGGCCTCGCTGTTGCTGTTGTTCGTCAGCCGACCGTGGAAGTCGTTGGTCCCGAGGATCTGGATCTCGATCGGATCGGCTGCCTGTGCGGGAGCCGAGCTGATGATGGAGAGAGAGGCCGCTGCGAGCGCCACCCCCGTGAAAGCTGCAAGTGAGCGACGGCCGCGAAGCGACCTGGGGGTGAGAGGCACGAGAGTGGAACCTTTCGGATCGGGATTCATCGCACCCTAGCCCCGAGGGATCGAAAAGGCTCCAGAACTCAGGATGAAGTTTCGGAGATGTTCCTTCGAGCCCGCCACACGTCCCGGAAGAACTCATATCCTGACCAGAGAGTCAGTGCGACCGCCGCCACCAGGAACGCCTGGCCGATATAGAACAATCCCTCGCCGACGGCTCCGAACTCGTCGAACGCGCCGCCGTGCGCCTCGTCGCCGTGGGGCAGCGGCAGCACCAGCAGCCCCAGGGCCACCGCCTGCACCGTGGTCTTGATCTTGCCGAGCTCGGCGGCCTGGATGACCACGGACTTGAGGACCGACAGCCGGAGCAGGGTCACGCTCCACTCGCGGAGGAGCACCACGATGGTCACCCACCACCAGATGTCGCCCACGATCGACAGCGCGATCAACGCCATCCCGGTGATCGCCTTGTCGGCGATCGGGTCGGCGATCTTGCCGAAGTTGGTGACCAGGCCGCGCTTGCGGGCGATGTCGCCGTCGATCTTGTCGGTCACCATCGCGAGGCAGAAGATCACCCACGCGACGACCCGCCAGGTGATCGACTCGCCGTCGTCCATGAGCAGCGCCGCGCCGAAGAACGGGACAGCCACGATCCGCAGCGTCGTCAGCGCGTTGGGCAGGTTCCAGTTGCTGCCCTGCTGAGGCTGCTGGGCCTCGGTCATGCGCTCTCCCTCGCGACCAGGTCAACGCCATGGGTCTCTACGACCATGGCACTCACCAGGTCACCGACCTTGGCCTGGCTCTCCATGAGATAGGTGGCGCCGTCGACCTCGGGGCCCTGGTGCGCCGCGCGGCCGATGACGTCGCCGTCCTCGAGCGACTCGACGAGTACGTCGACCTGCTCGCCGATCCGCTCCTCGGCGCGCTGCCCGTTGAGCTCCTCGACGAGGTCGGTCACGTGCCGGACCCGGGCGGCGATCTCGTCGGCGTCCAGCTTGCCGTCGTACGACACCGCTTCGGTGCCGTCCTCGTCGGAGTAGCCGAACACACCGGTGACGTCCATCCGGGCCGCCTCGAGGAATCCGCACAGGGTGTCGAAGTCGTCGTCGGTCTCGCCGGGGAACCCGACGATCACGTTGGAGCGGACGCCCGCGGTGGGAGCGAGCGAACGCACCTGGTCGAGCAGCCCCAGGAAGCTTTCCGGGTCGCCGAAGCGGCGCATCCGACGCAGCACCGTGGGGCTGGCGTGCTGGAACGAGATGTCGAAGTACGGCGCCACGCCGGGCGTCGTGGCGATCGCCTCGATCAGCCCCGGCCGGATTTCGGCGGGCTGCAGGTAGGAGACCCGCACCCGCTCGACGCCGTCGATCGCCGCGATCTCGGGCAGCAGCGTCTCGAGCAGCCGCAGGTCGCCGAGGTCCTTGCCGTAGGAAGTGGAGTTCTCCGAGACCAGGAACAGCTCCTTGGCGCCCTGGTCGGCGAGCCACCGGGCCTCGGTCAGTACGTCGCTCGGTCGCCGGCTGACGAAGGAGCCGCGGAACGTCGGGATCGCACAGAACGTGCAGCGCCGGTCGCAGCCGCTGGCCAGCTTCAGCGGGGACATCGGGCCGGAGTCGAGCCGGCGGCGGTGCACCTCGGCCGGTTCGGCCGGCTCGCCCTGGCGCTCCGCGGGGCTGATCGGCAGCAGCAGGCGCCGGTCCTTCGGGGTGTGCGGGTGATGCTGCTCCCCCGCGACGATCGAGCGCAGCCGGGCGGCGATGTCGGGGTAGTCGTCGAAGCCGAGTACGGCGTCCGCCTCGGGCAGCGAATCCGCGAGCTCCGCGCCGTACCGCTCGGCCAGGCAGCCGACCGCGACTACCGCGCGGGTACGGCCGTCCTGCTTGAGGTCCGCGGCCTGCAGCAGCGTGTCGACGGAGTCCTTCTTGGCGGCCTCGACGAACCCACAGGTGTTGACCACCACGGTGTCGGCGTCCTCGGCGTCGGCCACCAGCCGGAACCCGCCCTCCGCGAGCCGGGCCGCCAGTTCCTCGGAGTCGACCTCGTTGCGCGCGCACCCGAGGGTGAGCAGCGCAACTGAGAGGTCGGTGTCCGTCATGTCTACCGAGGAGTATGACGGCCGGAGCGGCCCGGGCACGAACCGGCGAATGGTCTCGATACGCGCTCGCTCGACCAGCGACCAGGTCACGTTGGTCGAGTAGCCCCGGCCGAGCCTGCGAGGCCGGGGCGTATCGAGACCACCCCGGCGGAGCTACTCCGCGGCGTAGGTGCCCGAGGTCTCGTGTCCGGTGTCGCCGAGCGCGCCGCGCTCCTCGCCATCGATGGTCGCGGTGAGAGAGCCGTCGCTGGTCCAGACCCGGACCGGCGGGGAGACGTCGAGGGTGGCGCTCTGCCCGAAGGCGAGCTCGCCGTCGAACACCAGGTCGCCCTGGCCGTCGCGCACCTTCAGCTTCGCGCCGCCACCGGCCGCGGTGAAGACGACGGGGATCTCGGCTGCAGCGCCGGCGCCCTGCCCGCCGTGGCTCGGAGAGCCGTTGAGGACCGGCGCCTTGCCGAGCTCGACCGGACCGTCCTCGATCAGGCGGGCGATCGACCAGACCAGGACGGCGGCCATCACGGCGGCCACCAGCACCGACCAGTTCAGGCCGCCGCGGGTGCCGCGGATCGAGCCGCCCTTGCCGGTCGCCAGCTCGGCCTCGAACACCCGGCGAGCGTCGATCGGTGCGTCGGCGTAGTGCTCGTCGTAGGACCGCAGCAACGGCGCCGCGTCCGTGCCCAGCACCCGGGCCAGGGTCCGCAGGTGACCGCGGGCATAGAAGTCGCCGCCACAGGGGGCGAAGTCGTCGATCTCCATGGACTCGATGACGTGCGGCCGGATCCGGGTGCGCTCGGCCAGCTGGTCGATAGAGAGGCTGAGCCGGCGCCGGGCGGCCGCGAGCTCGGGGCCGATGACCGGGTCGGTGACGCGGAGGTCCTCGATCACCTCCGTGGGCTCGGGGTCGGCAACAGCGCCGATCGCGACGACCGACTCGACCCAGTCTGCGTCGGGGTCGCGCTGCAGCTCGGCCACCTCGGGGAGGCTCGATACCGGGCAGGGCGACCGGGTGATGCTTGAGTGCGTTGGCACCGGCGGTGAGGTGCCGCATCTCGGCGCGTACGCCGACGGCGATCCGGCGCAGGTGGCTGGGGCTGTAGTCGCGAGCCCGGGTGCGCGGCGGCCGGTCCTCGTCGATCGAGGCCCCCGACGGCGGTTCGTCGTCAGGAGGGGTGTCCTCGGGGAACGGCTCCAGCTCGACCACCTCGGTGGAGTTGCCCGCGAGGTCGCGAAGGGCATCGGTGAGCTCGTCCCAGTCGGCTCCGACCAGCCTGGTCGCCAAGGAGAGTCGCAGGGTGAGCTCAGGGTTGCGGCCCGTGATCACCATGATCCGGCCATCGCGCAGCAGCCCGCTGCGCGGCAGGTGCTCGATCCGCTCGACCTCGGTCCACGCGACGCCGCGCCACGAACGCCCGAAGCGCATCCGGATGCCCTGCTGGTCGGCGAGCAGCAGCGGCGCCCGCGCGTCCAGGAACGACGTCAGGTAGAGAACGGCGATGCCGCCGAGGACCGCCATCAGGACCCAGTCCAGCCAGCCGCCGTCCGATCCGGACGCGCGGGACAGGTAGGCGATCGCCAGTGCGGCCGCACCGATGCCGATGACAGCTGCGAGCGGCCCGTCGCGGCGTACCTCAACGTCTTCGTTCTCGAGTCGGTCGCTCACGAAGCCTCCCCTTGGATGGTCATGATCACGGCATCGATCTCGTCGGGCTTGACCAGTACGTCGCGCGCTTTCGAGCCCTCGCTCGGTCCGACCACTCCCCTGCTCTCGAGGATGTCCATCAGCCGGCCTGCCTTGGCGAAGCCGACCCGCAGTTTGCGCTGCAACATCGAGGTCGAGCCGAACTGCGTGGAGACCACGAGCTCGATCGCCTGCACCACGAGGTCCATGTCGTCGCCGATGTCGTCGTCCAGCTCGCGCTTGCTCTGCTGGGCGACGGTCACGTCGTCGCGGTAGGTGGGCGCCAGCTGGCTCTTGCAGTGCTTGACCACCTGGTGGATCTCGGCCTCGGTCACCCATGACCCCTGAACGCGCACGGCCTTCGACGCACCCATCGGCAGGAACAGCCCGTCACCCTGGCCGACCAGCTTCTCGGCGCCCGGCTGGTCCAGGATCACTCGGCTGTCGGTCACCGACGAGGTGGCGAACGCCAGCCGCGAGGGCACGTTGGCCTTGATCAGACCGGTGACCACGTCGACCGAGGGGCGCTGGGTCGCCAACACCAGATGGATGCCGGCGGCCCGGGCGAGCTGGGTGATCCGGACGATCGCATCCTCCACGTCGCGCGGCGCGACGATCATCAGGTCGGCGAGCTCGTCGACGATCACCAACAGATAGGGGTACGGCGTCGGCACCCGCTCGCTGCCCGCGGGCACCGTGACCTTGCCGGCCCGGACCGCCTTGTTGAAGTCGTCGATGTGCCGGAACCCGAAGTTGGCCAGGTCGTCGTAGCGCAGATCCATCTCGCGCACGACCCACTGGAGTGCCTCGGCCGCCTTCTTGGCGCTGGTGATGATCGGCGTGATCAGGTGCGGGACGCCTTCGTAGGCGTTCAGCTCGACCCGCTTCGGGTCGATCATGACCATCCGCACCTCGTCGGGCGTCGACCGCATCAGTACCGAGGTGATGACGGAGTTGATGAAGCTCGACTTACCGGAGCCGGTGGCACCCGCGACGAGCAGGTGCGGCATCTTCGCCAGGTTGGCGACCACGAAGCCCCCCTCGACGTCCTTGCCGAGGCCGGCCACCATCGGGTGGTGGTCGGCGCGCGCCGTGTTGGAGCGCAGCACGTCACCCAGCGACACGATCTCCTTGTCGCTGTTGGGGATCTCGATGCCGATCGCGGACTTGCCGGGGATCGGGCTGAGGATCCGAACGTCGGCCGAGGCCACGGCGTACGCGATGTTCTTGGAGAGGGCGGTGACCTTCTCGACCTTGACCGCCGGGCCGAGCTCGACCTCGTAGCGGGTCACGGTAGGCCCGCGCATGTAGCCGGTCACCTGGGCGTCGATGTCGAACTCCTCCAGCACCTGGGTGAGCCGTTCGACCACCTCGTCGCTGGCCTTCGACCTCGCCTTGTGCGGCGAACCAGGCTTGAGCACGTCGTTGGCCGGCAGTGTGTAGGCGATGTCGCCGGACAGCGCGAGCTGCTCGACGCGCGCCGGAATCGGCGTGTGCGGCGGCGGCTCGAGCTCGCCGGTGGCCTCCGCGTCAACGGCCTCAGCCGCGGCATCCTGCTCGGGCTCGGCGACATCCTTCTTGCGGCGCTTCTTCCGTTCGCGATCCTCCAGGACCGGGCTGTCGTAGGCGGGGTCGCCGAGGTCCAGGTCATCGAGGTCGGGGTCATTGCGACGACGACGAATCGGCTGCGTCTCCTCTGACATCAGGCGCGTCGCCGTCCCGGTTCCGGCCGAGCAGGCGATCGCGGAGAGCGGCGAGTCGCTCCGGCACCTTGTAGACCGGGGTCGCGGTGATCACGAGGACCCCGAACAACGCGAGCAGCACCAGCAGGGGCACCACGATCAGTTCCGAGCGCAACAGGTCGAGCAGCAATGAGGAGACGACGAAGCCGACGGCCCCACCGCCGTCACGAAGCGGGGTGGTGTCGCCGCCGATCGGCTCGGGGCTGCCGTTGGCGATGTGCACCAGGCCGAGCACACCGAAGCAGAACGACGTCCAGCCGATCACCTGGCGTCCGGCCGGACCGTTGCGGACCGGGTCGCGCATGACGCGCCAGCCGATCAGCACCACCAGCAGCGGCACCAGCCATCCGACCTTGCCGACCGAGCCGGAGACGACGGTGCGGACGAACTCGAGCAGTCCCCCGGGCGCGCCGAACCAGACCGCGGAGGCGACCACGATGGCCAGCCCGAAGAGGAACAGTCCGGCGCCGTCGCGACGGTGCTCGGGGTCGAGGTCGCGGGCCGTGTGCCCGATGCCACGTGCGGCCGAGCCGACGCCGTGGGCAACTCCCAGCCAAATGGCGGTCAATCCCCGGAACAGCGCCTGGAAGAAGCGCGAGACCGGCCCGGGGCCGTTGCGCACGGCTCGCGGCGCCGGCCGCCGCTTCGCGGCAGGTCGACGCTTGCTGCTCTTCTTATTCGTACTCCGGGTTCGCGTGCCTGAGCCGCCTCGACCGCCACTTTTCGACCTGGACGAGGACGTGCTCTTGCTCCGCGACCCCGGCGGGGAAGACGTACGGGTCGCCATGGTCACCACACTAGGGCGCAGTCACACCAGTCACACGCACCACAGGGAGCGTGTCGGGTCACTTCACCCCGCCCTGGACCAGCCGCAGACGGGAACATAGGGTGCGCCGAGGTGAGCCAGATCACGCGCTCATCCACAACCCCGCTCGGAAGGGACTCACTCCAGTGAAACTTCTCAAGCAGGGACTCGGCCTGGTTCTCCTGGGTGCGAGTCTCTCGGCCGTACCGGCGCTGCAGACCGCAGCCGCCGGATCACCGGCCCCAGCAGATGACGCGGCGTTGGTGCGCGAGATGCGCAGCACCGCCTCGGACAACGTGAAGCTCAGCTATGAGCGCGCGACCGGCAAGGTCTCGTTCATCCGGACGTCGCGCGGCGGGGACCTCCTGCCCGACGTCAAGGCGAGTGGCCGGTCCGCCGCCGTCGACAAGACGTCCGACTACCTCGACGAGTACGCCGTCGCGTTCGGCGCGGACGCCGCCGACCTGGTCGAGTCGCGCGTCACTCACGACCGGCTCGGCACCACGGTGTCCTACAGCCAGGAGTTCGAGGGCGTTCCCGTCTTCGGCAGCACGCTGCGCGCTCACGTTGACGCCCAGGGCAACCTGACGGCCGTCAACGGCGAGCTGGTGCCGGTGCGCAACGTGAACACCGATGCAGCGCTCAGCGCGGCCGACGCCGGCGATCGCGCGGTCGGCCTGGTCGAGGCCCAGCCGCCGACCAACGCCGATGGCCACTCCAACACCGACGGCATCCGCGCCAAGTCGACCGAACTGGTCATCTACAGGCAAGGCCTGGTGCAGGGTCTGCCTGGCGGGGCGACCAGCCTCGTCTACCAGGTGGAGGTCTCCAACGACGCCAACGTGCGCGACATGGTTTTCCTGGACGCGGACTCCGGCAAGGCCGTGAACCGCTACTCGATGATCCACGACGCGCTCGATCGTGAGCTCTACGAGGAGTCCCCGGCGCCCGAGGACCTGATCTGGGAAGAGGGCGATGCGTTCCCCGGCGGCCTCAACCAGGACCAGCAGAACCTGGTGACCACGACCGGCCAGTCCTACTGGTTCTTCATGAACGCCTTCGGCCGGGACTCCTACGACGGAGCGGGCGCGACCATGAAGACGGTCAACAACGACCCGACGATCGCCTGCCCGAACGCCAACTGGAACGGCGCGACCACCAACTACTGCACGGGCGTCACCGGCGACGACACGGTCGCGCACGAGTGGGGCCACGCCTACACCGAGCACACCCACGGGCTGATCTACCAGTGGCAGAGCGGCGCCCTCAACGAGGCCTACTCCGACATCTGGGGCGAGACGGTCGACATGGTCAACGGACTCGAGCCCGAGGACGCGACGCAGGGCGTGACGCGCACCGTAGGTGTGTGCTCGAGCAGCACGCGTGGCCCGATCGCAGCGACGATCAACAGCCCGGCGAGCATCGCTGGACCGTGCGAGGGCGCTGCGCCTGCGTCGTTCGGCCCGGTCATCGACGACGCCGGGGTGACGTCCGACCTCGTGGTCGCGCTCGACGCGGACGAGGACGGCGCCGGCGATGCCGCGACGATCAACAACGGCTGCTCGCCGTACATCAACGCCGTCTTGGTGGCGGGCAAGTTCGCCTACGTCGACCGCGGCTTCTGCACGTTCGCTGCGAAGACCGCGAACGCCGTGGCAGCCGGGGCGACCGGCATCGTCGTCGGCGACAACGTGGCCGGCCGTGATCCGATCTCGATGACCGGCGTTGCCGACATCTACGGCGCCATGGTCACCAAGGGCGACGGCGACAAGATCAAGGGTGCGCTCGACGGTCCCATCAACATCACCCTCGTCGACGACTCCTCGGAGCCCGTGGAAGCCTCCACCCGCTGGCTCAGCGGGGAGGGCGACCCGGCTTTCGGGGGCGCGATCCGGGACATGTGGCAGCCGAACTGTTACGGCGACCCCGGCAAGGTGTCGGACGCGCAGTACTTCTGCGACGCCGACGACGGCGGCGGGGTGCACTCCAACTCCGGCGTACCGAACCGCGGATACGCCCTCCTGGTCGACGGCGGCGACTTCAACGGCCAGACGGTGCAAGGCATCGGGCTGGACAAGGCCGCGCACATCTACTTCCGGGCGATGACGGAATACCAGACGCCGGCCAGCGACTTCGCGGACCACGCGGACGCGCTGGAGTCGTCGTGCACCGATCTGGTCGGTGTCGAGCTGACCGAGCTGAGCGTCACGGAGAACGACGCGCAGCCGCTCGGCGAGACCATCACTGCCGAGGACTGCAACCAGGTCGCGACGATGACGGCAGCCGGGGAGTTCCGGCTCGACCCGACCGAGCAGTGCGGCTTCGAGCCGATGTTCGAGGCTGGCGTCGAGGCGGGCTGCGGTCCTGGCTTCACCACCAAGGAGTTCTTCAACGAGGACTTCTCGGACGGGCTGGCGGGCTGGACGCTGACCGGGGAGAACCCGTTCGACGGCCCGGAGCTCGACTGGGAGGCCACTTCCACCTACCCGGCGGAGGAGCCTGAGGGCGACGGACACACCGGCCAGGTGGCGTTCGGCGGGGCCCCCGATCAAGGTCAGTGCGACGGGTCCACGGAGGACTTCTCCAGCGTCAACTACCTGACCAGCGGGAACATCGCCGTTCCCGCCGGCGCGCAGGCGCCGCGGATGTCATTCGCCCACTACGTCGCCACTGAGTTCGGTTACGACGGCGGCAACGTGCAGGTCAGCATCGACGGCGGCGAGTTCGCCGCGATCCCGACCGCGGCGTACGTCGCCAACGAGCCGGACGAGCTGACCTCCGAGGCCGAGGGCAACACCAACCCGTTGGCCGGGCAGCCGGGCTTCACCGGGACCAACCCCGGTCACGCTTTCGGCAGCTGGGGCACCTCAGTAGTCGACCTGGCCGAGGCCGGGGTCGCACCGGGTGACACCGTCCAGGTCCGGTTCGCCATCGGCCGCGACGGCTGCGGTGGCGGGGTCGAGGGCGCCGGCTGGTACGTCGACGACGTGCAGATGGTCTCGTGCCTTTCGGATGAGGAGCCCGGCCGCGAGGCCACCGACACCAACGTCAAGAAGTACTCGCCCAAGCCTGTTCCGCAGGGGCGCAACTTCAAGGTCACCGTGAAGGTGAAGGCGGACGAGGGCTCGCCCAACGGCAAGGTCCAGATCAAGAAGGGCGGCAAGGTCCTCGGGACTGCCAAGCTCAAAGACGGCATCGCGAAGGTCAAGGTGACGAAGAACTTCAAGCCGGGCAAGATCAGCCTGGTCGCGAAGTACGTCGGCAACAACAACTTCAAGCCGAGCACCGACAAGTTCAAGGTGCGCGTCAAGAAGCGCTGATGCAGAACTGAGCAAGGGCCCCGCTGGAGCGATCCGGCGGGGCCCTTCTTCGCTGGTCGAGTAGCCCGGCCGAGCCTGCGAGGCCGGGCGTATCGAGACCACCCACCACAGCCTCCACACACGCTCGCTCGTCCCTAGCTCGCGCTACTCCACCAACGTCACTGCGCCGGGCGTATCGAGACCACCCACCACAGCCTCCACACACGCTCGCTCGTCCCTCGCTCGCAACACTCCACCAACGTCACTGCGCTGGTCGAGTAGCCCGGCCGAGCCTGCGAGGCCGGGCGTATCGAGACCACCCACCACAGCCTCCACACACGCTCGCTCGTCCCTAGCTCGCGCTACTCCACCAACGTCACTGCGCCGGGCGTATCGAGACCACCCACCACAGCCTCCACACACGCTCGCTCGTCCCTCGCTCGCAACACTCCACCAACGTCACTGCGCTGGTCGAGTAGCCCGGCCGAGCCTGCGAGGCCGGGCGTATCGAGACCACCCACCACAGCCTCCACCCGCGCTCGCTCGTCCCTCGCTCGCGCTACTCCACCAACGAACAACGAACGCTTACGCCTCGATGACGATGGGGATGATCATCGGGCGGCGGCGGTGGGTGTTGCTCACCCAACGACCGACGACCCGGCGCACAGTCTGCTGGAGCTGGTACTCGTCGGTGTTGCCCTCGCGCACCGCGAGGTCGAGAGCGTCGATGATCGGCTGCTTGACCGCGTCGAACGTCGAGTCGTCCTCGGCGAAACCGCGGGCGTGGATCTCGGGGCCGCCGGCGACCTTGCCGCTGACGGAGTCGATCACCACGATCACGGAGATGAAGCCCTCCTCGCCGAGGATCCTGCGGTCCTTCAACATGCTCTCGGTGATGTCGCCGACCGAGGCGCCGTCGACGAACACGTAGCCGGCTTCGACCTTGCCGGCGATCGAGGCGACCCCGTCGATGAGATCGATGACCACGCCGTCCCCGGCGATCACCACGTTCTCGATGCCGGTCTGCCGGGCCAGCGCGGCGTTGGCCAGCAGGTGCCGGATCTCGCCATGGACCGGGAGCACGTTCTTCGGCTTCACGATGTTGTAGCAATAGAGCAGCTCACCAGCGCTGGCGTGGCCGCTGACGTGCACCATCGCGTTGCCCTTGTGGACGACCCGGGCGCCCCACCGGGCCAACCCGTTGATCACCCTGTAGACGGCGTTCTCGTTGCCCGGGATCAGGCTCGAGGCCAGCAGGACGGTGTCGCCCTCCTCGATGTGCACGAAGTTGTGGTTGCGCTGGGCGATCCGGCTCAGCGCGCTCATCGGCTCGCCCTGCGAACCGGTGGAGATCAACACCTGGCGCTCCGGCGGCAGGTCTGCGAGCTCCTTGGCCTCGACCATGACCCCGCCCGGGACGGTCAGGTAGCCAAGGTCGCGGGCGATGCTCATGTTGCGGACCATCGAGCGGCCGACGTAGGCGACCTTGCGGTCGTGGGCCACGGCGGCGTCGAGGACCTGCTGCACCCGGTGCACGTGGGAGGCGAAGCAGGCCACGATCACTCGCTGCTTGGAGTCGCGGAAGACCTGGTCGATCACCGGGCTGATCGACTTCTCGGCCGGCGTGAAGCCCGGGGTCTCGGCGTTGGTGGAATCGGTGAGGAAGAGGTCGACGCCCTCCTCCCCCAGCCGCGCGAACGCGCGCAGGTCGGTGATCCGACCGTCGAGTGGCAGCTGGTCCATCTTGAAGTCGCCGGTGTGCAGCACCAGGCCGGCGCCGGTGCGGATCGCCACCGCCAGCGCGTCGGGGATCGAGTGGTTGACCGCCACGAACTCGAGCTCGAACGGGCCGAGCGTCAGCTTGTCGCCCTCGCGCACCTTGTGGTGGACGGTCTCCCGGAGCCGGTGCTCTCGCAGCTTGCTGTCCAGCAGCGCCAGGGTCAGCTCGGAACCGACGAGCGGGATGTCCTGCCGCTCGCGCAAGAGGTACGGCGCCGCGCCGATGTGGTCCTCGTGCCCGTGGGTCAGGACCAGCGCCTCGACGTCGCCGAGTCGGTCTCGGATCGACGTGAAGTCGGGAAGGATCAGGTCGACGCCGGGGTGGTGGTCCTCGGGGAACAGCACGCCACAGTCGACGATGAGCAGCCGACCGTCGTACTCGAAGACGGTCATGTTGCGACCGATCTCGCCGAGCCCTCCGAGCGGGATGACCCGCAGACCCCCCTTCGGCAGTTCAGCCGGTGCGGATAGTTCGGGGTGGGGGTGACTCAAGTGAATTCCTTGTCTGAGGTCAGATGAGACCCGAGGCTGCGAGCCCTGCACGCAGCGCCGCCACCTCCGAGTCGTCCAGCGGCACGAGGGGTGCGCGCACGTTGCGGTTGTCGAGTACACCGAGCAGTTGGAGTGTGGCCTTGGCGGTGGTGGCCCCGTAGTTCGGAACCCCCATCACCGCCTCCATCGCCGGGATCAGTCGGGTGAAGATCTGCAGCGCCTCGGCGTGATCGCCGGCGGCATAGGCATCGGCCATCGCCGCGAACTCCTTGCCGGCCGCGTGGCTGACGACGCTCACGAAGCCGCAGCCGCCGTGGGCCAGCCAGCCCAGGTTGGCGACATCGTCACCGGAGTAGAGGGCGTATCCCATCTCGATCAGCTTCACGCCTCGCACGTAGTCACCGACGGCATCCTTGACCGCGACGACCGGATCCCAGGTGATCGCCTCGGCGTACGTCGACAGCGCGATCTCGGTGGCGGTGCGGCTCGGGACGTCGTAGAGCATCACCGGCACGCCGGTGGCCTCCACGACGCTGCGGAAGTGGTGCAGCAGGCCGGCCTGGCTGGGCTTGTTGTAGTAGGGCGTGACGAGCAGCAGCCCGTCGACGCCGATCTTCTCCGCCTGGAGCGCCAGCTCCACGGAGTGCGCGGTTGAGTTGGTGCCGACGCCGGCGATCACGGTCGCCCGGTCGCCCACGGCGTCCTTGACGGCGGCCAGGATCTGCCCGTCCTCGGCGACCGTCGTCGTCGGAGACTCCCCGGTCGTGCCCGACACGACGACGCCGTCGTTGCCGTTGTCGACCAGGTGGCGGGCAATGGCCGCGGTGCCCTCGAGATCAACCGAACCGTCGTCGGCGAACGCGGTCGCCATCGCGGTGAGGACCCGGCCGAACGGCGTGGCGGGTGGGGTCGTCATGGGTTCAGGTTATCGCTGAGGCCTGCGGGAGCAGGTCAGCCGCCACCAGACGGAGGTGATCGAGGTCCGCCAGGTCGAGCACCTGGAGGTAGAGCCGCTGGCTGCCGAGGGCGGCGTACCGGCCGATCTTGTCGAGTACCTCCGAGGGTGTACCGGCCAGGCCGTTCTCGCGCAGCTCGCCGGGTTCGCGGCCGATCGCCTTGGCCCGCTGGGTGATCTCCTGCTCGTCCGTGCCGACGCAGAGCACCAGTGCGTTGGAGTAGATCAGCGAGTCGGGATCGCGATCGCGCGCCTCGCACGCCTGCCGCACGCGCGCGAACTGGGCCTCCGTCTCCGCCTCGTCGACGAACGGCAAGTTGAACTCGTCGGCGTAGGTCGCGGCCAGTGCGGGCGTGCGACGCGGGCCCTTGCCGCCGATCAGCACCGGCGGCTTGGCCTGGACCGGCTTCGGCAGCCCGGGACTGTCGGCCACCTGGTAGTGCTTCCCCGTATAGGAGAAGCCACCCTCGGTCGCCCACAGCCCGGTGATGATGGCGAGCTGGTCCTCGAGCCGGTCGAACCGCTCACCGGTGTCGGGGAACGGGATGCCGTACTTCTCGTGCTCCTCCTTGAACCAGCCCGCGCCGATGCCGAGCTCGACGCGGCCGCCGCTCATCTGGTCCACGTTGGCCACGCTGATCGCGAGCGGCCCGGGGTGCCGGAAGGTCGCGCTGGTCATCATCGTGCCCAGCCTGATCGTGCTGGTGTCACGCGCCAGTCCGGCCAGGGTGATCCAGGCGTCGCTCGGCCCGGGCAGACCCTCGGTGCCCATCCCGAGGTAATGGTCGGAGCGGAAGAACGCCTCGAAACCGAGCCGTTCGGCCTCGAGAGCGACGGTCAGCAGGTCGTCGTACGTCGCGCCCTGTTGGGGTTCGGTGAAGATCCGCAGCTCCATGAGATCAGCCTGTCATGCAGCTCAATGCAGGTGGTCGGCGAGCCGGCCCTCGGGTCCGAACAGCTCGTCCCGCCAGCGGTCGAGCAGGTCATTGGCGTCGATGTCATCGGGGTGGAAGCCCTCGCGGGTGTAGGCGCGGAGGTGCTGGATCACGTCGCGCTCGAGGAACGGCGAGTGCCGCAGCCTGGCGAAGCTGCGGAAGAACCGCACCGGGTTGTACGTCGACCGGTCGGTCAGCAGCATGGACAGCAGTGTCGCGACCACCACCAGGCTGAGCAGGCCGACCGACATGATCCGGAAGCCCCAGCGCCGCATCCGCTCGGTACCGCCGACAGCACGGTAGGCGTCGAACGCGACCGCCTTGTGCTCGGACTCCTCCAGAGCGTGCCAGAGCAGGATCGAACGGACTTCGGTCTCCCCCAGCAGCGCTTGCGCGGCCGGCTTCCGCAGCAACGCCTCCGCGATGGTGGCGGTGTAGTGCTCGAGTGCCGCCGTGTAGGCCAGCCGGAGCTTCGGCGGCAGCCGTTTCTCCGCGTCGAGCAGCGACCACTTCACGTACCGGGCGATCTGGTGCGTCGGGTAGCCCATCTCCTGCAGCCGCCGGTTGAGCTCCCGGTGCTCGCGCCCGTGGGTGACCTCCTGGCCGATGAAGCCTGCCACCTGTCGCTTCAGCTCCGGGTCGGTGATCTGGTCGCTGAAGTTGCGCACCGAGCGGACGAAGAAGTCCTCGCCGGGTGGGAACGTCGCGGAGAGCACCGCCACCACGTGGCTCATCACCAGGTCGCCGTCGACGTAGTGCTTGCGCAGCGCACCCTGCGGATACGCGAACTTGATCCGCCGGGTGTGCACTTCGCGGTGCGGGATGCCTTGGGTCATGTGACCTCATGCTCCCGGCGCAGCGGAGGTCATGCAATAGCAAGTTGGGCCAGTCGCCCGCGCGCTAGCGCCGCAACCACCGCACCACGTCGAACCCGTCGTACGACGCTCTCTCCGCCACGACCCACTCGTCCCGGTCGAACGGCGGGTAGAACGTGTCACCGGCCGGCGAGAGCCGCACTTCGGTGAGGATCTGCTCATCGGCGAAAGGGAGCGCCAGCGCGTAGATCGAGGCGCCGCCGGCGACGTACACGTCCCCCGGGAGGTCGGCGGCCCGCGCCAGCGCCTCGTCGAAGGACCCCGCCACGAGCACCCCGTCGGCGGACCACGCCGGGTCGCGGGACAGCACGATCGTGGTGCGGCCCGGCAGCGGCCGGCCGATCGAGTCGTACGTCGCCCGGCCCATCACCAGGGTGTGGCCGAGCGTGGTCGCCTTGAAGTGGGCGAAGTCGTCCGGCAGGTGCCACGGGATGGTGCCGGCGTCGCCGATCACGCCGTTCTCGGCCACCGCCGCGATCAGCACAACCCGCTTAGACGGCAATGGGCGCCTTGATGCCGGGGTGTGGGTCGTAGCCGGTGACCGAGATGTGCTCGAGGTCGAACTCGTCGAGCGCGGTGACCGACGGGTCCAGCACCAGCGTCGGCAGCGGCCGCGGGTCGCGGGTCAGCTGCAGCTGGGCCTGCTCGAGGTGGTTGTTGTAGAGGTGCGCGTCACCGAGCGTGTGCACGAAGTCGCCGACGCCGAGGCCGGTGACCTGGGCGACCATGTGGGTGAGCAGGGCGTACGACGCGATGTTGAACGGCACGCCGAGGAACACGTCGGCCGAGCGCTGGTACAGCTGGCAGGAGAGCCGCCCGTCGACGACGTAGAACTGAAACAGTGCGTGACACGGCGCCAGCGCCATCTGCGGGATGTCGGCGACGTTCCAGGCCGAGACGATGTGCCGCCGGGAGTCGGGGTCGCGGCGGATCTGATCGACGATCTGGGCGATCTGGTCGACGTGCGCGCCGTCCGGCGTAGGCCATGAGCGCCACTGGTAGCCGTAGACCGGCCCCAGATCGCCGTCGGCGTCGGCCCACTCGTCCCAGATCGACACCCCGCGGTCCTGCAGCCACTTCACGTTGGTGTCGCCGCGCAGGAACCACAGCAGCTCGGCGAACACCGACCGGGTGTGCACCTTCTTGGTCGTGACCAGCGGGAATCCCGCGGTCAGGTCGAAGCGCATCTGGTGGCCGAAGACGCTCCGGGTGCCGGTGCCGGTGCGGTCGCCCTTCTCGGCGCCCTCGTCGAGGATTCGGCGGAGGAGATCGAGGTAGCCCTGCACGGTGCCAACCTAACTCCTACAACGGCAGGAGTGAGCGTGCACCGCCGGCTGGGAAGAACGCGACCAGCCGGCACTCGCCGTACGGCGGATCGCAGCGTTGGACCTCGCTGACCCGGGCGCCCGGGGGCTCGACCAGCAACATCACCGAGCCGTCGGCCGCGAACCGGGCGGCGGACACGCTCCGGGGCTCCTCGATGTCGAGCTGGATCGGGATCTCGGTCGCCGTGTCGTAGAGCCGGACCCGGTAGGTGGCGGCGCCCCCGCCCTCCCTCGTGAGGGCGTACGGCCCGTAGCGATCCAGTTCGCCGGGCAGCCGGAGATCGTCCGCGGGGTCGATCACGCCGTCGCGCAGGTCGACGCGGATGAAGTTCTCTCCGTGGGTCAGGTAGGCCAGGTCCTCCTCGACGAAGGCGATCCGGCTGGACGACTCGCTCAGCTCGCGCTCGAGCACCCGCTCGTCGGTCGCCAGGTCGTAGAGCACCAGCTCCGGAACGGCCGGATCGACCCACACCACCTGGTCGGCCTCGTCGAAGACCGCGAACGTGCCCTCCAGCCCCATCGTCGCGATCCGCACGCGCTCGCCGTCCCGAGTGACGGTGATCAGGTTGCCGCGGACGTCGAGATAGACCGCACCGTCGCCCCACTGGGCGAACTCGCGGACGTCGCGGACCTCGACCTGGGTCTTCGGGAGGTACATGGTGCCGTCGGCGTACCACGCAATCGGGGACGGGCTGGGGTACGCGATGCTCTCGACCGACGCGAACTGTTCCGGACCTTCTTCGGTCGTCGGTTCCTCCCGGTTCGCCACGAGCAGGGCCACCAGTCCAGCGACCAGCACCAGGGCCAGGCCGGACACGACCGAGGTCCTCAGGCGACGACGCCTGCGGCTCGTCGACGCCGCAATCAGCGCCCCGATGGGCGGCGGGTCCACCGGGACCTGCTCGAGGACCGGCCCCAGCTCGGGGACCGAGCCGTAGTCGGGGCGGCGTACCTGCACGCCGGTCAGGTCGCGGATCTGGTCCGAGGTCAACCCCACAACCCGCTCGAGCACGAGCGCTCGGCGGTCGGGCACCTGCATCACGTCCAGCTGAGCCTCGACCTCCGGCCACCCGGCCTCGGCAAGATCCTCGACCTCGGACTCGGAGACCGGCTCGGTCCACCACGCGTCCCTGCGCCGGTCCCACCGGTCGAAGAGCTCGCGGAGCACGTGCACATCGATGTCGGCCCACTCATCGCGCCCGTCCCACTCGTCATGGATCCGGGAGAGCGTGTCGGCCGCGCCGTCGTGAGCCGAGCCAGGGGGTACGCCGATGCCGATCAGGCAGCGCACCAGTTGCGCCCAGCGCGCGGCGACGTACGACGTGAAGTCCAGGTCGTCCGTCATCGTTCGCCCTCGTCCGGGCGTTAGGCGCTCAAGGACATCGGCCCGTAGACCTGCCGCTCCAGCTCGAAGAGGGTGACCGCAGCGACACCGACCTCGGCCAGCTCGCTCCAGATCTCGCCCACCCAGGACTCCGCGTCGGCCTGGCTCGCGAACCGCTGGTCGGCGAGCTCTCCCGACACCTCGACCTCGTTGCCGGCCGCATCCTCCAACCGCCACCACCACGGCCGCTCGGCCGGGTTGGGCTTGCGGAACGTGGCTGGCTGGTCGGGAAGGTTCACAACGAACCCTCTCGGACTGAGGTGTCGACGAACGGCAGCGTCGTGACCTCGAAGATCTCGCGCCGCCCGCGCACGTCGACGCCGACCTGGGCGTCGGGGGCGATCACGGTGGAGAGCAGCGCCAGCCCGATCCCACACTTCAGCGTCGGGGAGAACGTGCCGGACGTGACCTCGCCGAGCAGCACGTCGGGGGTCAGGCTCACCGACATGTGCGGCCGTGGGATGGCTCGGCCGGTGGACTTGATCGCGACCAGCCGCCGCCGCGGCCCCGCTTCCTTCTCCTTCAGCAGCGCGTCCTTGCCCCAGAACGTCTCCTTGCCCCAGCCGACGGCCCAACCCAGCCGGGCCTCGTTGGGGGTGACCTGTAACGAGATGTCCTGCCCGTGCAGCGGATAGCCCATCTCGGTGCGCAGGGTGTCGCGGGCGCCGAGACCGCACGGCAGGATGCCGAAGTCCGCGCCGGCGGCCATCAGCCGGTCCCACAGGGCCCCGGCCGCCGCGTTGGCGCCGATCAGCTCGTAGCCGCGCTCGCCGGTGTAGCCCGTGCGGCAGACCACGACGTCGTTGCCCTCGACCGAGGTCTCGACGAAGGTCATGTAGTCGTGCCCAACCGGCAGTCCCGCACGCGTCAGGACCTCGTCGGAGTGGGTGCCCTGGACTGCGAGCACGAAGTCGTCACGGTGGTGGTTACGCACGGTGACGCCCTCGGGCGCCCGGGCCTCCAGGCGCCGGACGACCTCACTGGTGTTGGCCGCGTTGGGCACCAGCAGGACGTGCTCGTCGTCGTGGAAGTAGGCGATCAGGTCGTCGACGATGCCGCCGGTCTCGTCGTCGCAGCAGAGGGTGTACTGCGCCTGGCCGGGCTTGATCTTACCGAGGTCGTTGGTCAGCGTCGCGTTGACGAAGGCCGCCGCGCCGGGGCCCGACACGATCGCCTTGCCGAGGTGGCTGACGTCGAAGATCCCGACACTTTCGCGGACCGCAGTGTGCTCCTTGACGACGCCCGAGGGGTACTCCAGCGGCATCGTCCAGCCGCCGAACTCCGCGAACTTCGCGCCGAGCGCCTCGTGCCGATCGTGCAACGGGGAGCGCAGCAGATCGGTCTCCTCGGCCATGGCCGGAAACTTACCGCAGGCAGCCCGTCTATCCTGCGCCTGATGAGCACCTACACGTTGCGGACCGCCAGCCCCGCCAAGACCCGAGCCGATGCGGTCGTGGTCGGGGTGCACTCGGGGGACGGCGGGCCGACGATCGCGCCCGGGGGTGAGCCGGTCGCGAAGGCCTACGGGCGGAGGTTCGCGCCGTTGCTCGCGACGCTCGACGTGAAGGGGAAGCCGGGCGAGGTCGTCCGGATCCCCACCGCCGGTGTCATCTCCTCGCCGATGCTGATACTGGTCGGCCTCGGCTCCGAGGTCACGACCGACGGCGTACGTCGTGCTGCCGGCGTGGCTGCCCGGTCCGCGACCAACGCGGCCTCCGTGGCGCTGGCCCTGCCCGCCGACTCCCCGGAGCTGGTGCGCGCGGTGACCGAGGGCCATCGGCTCGGCGGGTACACCTTCACGACCTACAAGAAGAACGCGAAGCGGACCGCGCCTGGCGACGTCGTGGTGCTCAGCCCGGTCGCGCGCCGCAAGGACGCGGTGGCGGCGTTCGAGGAGGCCCAGCTGCTCGCGGAGGCGGTCGCGACCACTCGCGACTGGGTGAACATGCCGCCCGGCGACTTCACCCCGCAGGCGTTCGCGGAGGCCGTCGTCGAGGCCGCCGCGCCGTACGCGAAGGGCAAGGGCAAGGTCACCGTGAAGGTGCTCGACGACCGCAAGCTCGCGGAGCTCGGCTGCGGCGGGCTGCTCGGCGTCGGCGGCGGGTCGGCCGCTCCCCCGCGCCTGGTCGAGCTGAGCTATGCGCCGCGCGGCGCCAAGCCGCACCTGGCGCTCGTCGGCAAGGGCATCACCTACGACTCGGGCGGCCTCACGATCAAGCCGGGCTCGAGCATGGGCGACATGAAGTCCGACATGGCGGGCGCCGCCGCGGTGGCGCAGGCCGTGCTCGTGATGTCCCAGCTCGGGCTGCCGCTGCAGGTCAGCGCGTTCCTCCCGATGGCCGAGAACATGATCGGCGGCGCCTCGATGCGGCCCGGCGACGTGCTCACGTTGTACGGCGGCACCACCGTTGAGGTCCTCAACACCGACGCCGAGGGGCGTCTCGTGCTGGGCGACGCGCTGGCGATGGCCACCGAGCGCAAGCCCGACGTGATCCTCGACGTGGCCACCCTGACCGGCCACATGGTCGTCGCGCTGGGCGACAAGCTCGGCGGTGTGATGGGCGATCCCGACATCGTCGACCGGGTGCTCACCGCCTCAGCGGCCGCGGGTGAGGACAACTGGCCGATGCCGATCCCCGAGCACATGGACGAGCGGATCCACAGCAGCAAGATCGCCGACCTCGCCCAGCACGACTGGATCCGCTGGGGCGGTGGGCTGTTCGCGGCCGCCTTCCTGCGCGAGTTCACCGCTGGGATCCCGTGGGGGCACCTGGACATCGCGGGGCCGTCGTTCAACAGTGGCGGCGCATCCGGCCACGTGACCTCCGGCGGCACCGGAGTATCGGTCACCACGCTGGTGGAGTTTGCCCGGGCGATGGCCTCCTAGCGGAGGAGCGAGCGCTGGGTCGGCAGCGCCCTGATTGTCTGCTGGACGGTGCCGGCCGGTGGCGCTTCGCGGTCGATGCGGACGGTGACGTCCACGCCCTCGACGACCGGCAGCCTCGGGAACGTGTTGGCCGCGTGCAGGGTGCGGAGCAGCGCGACCGGGGCATTCTCGGAGTCCGCCGGGATGTCGTTGTAGACCGTGATGGTGAGCTCGGGCGCGGATCCGGATGACCGCTCCGATGGCAGGTCGAGCACCGTCGACTCCAGCAGCAGAACGTCGTCACTGTTGACCATGGTGTCGACCGCGACCGGGCCGTACGCCTTCCACACCGGGCCGTCGTAGAAGTCGGTCAACGCCTGCCGGCGGCTCTCCATGTCGGCGACCCCACGAAGCCACACGAACCAGTCGGGTCGGTCGAGGTCGCGGAACTGCCCGATGACCCGCATCCCGCACGCCTCCTGGGTCTCGACCAGCTCGCGATCGAACACCTCGATCAGGTCGTCCGTGCGACCGGGCTTCAGCTGGTACTGGCGAGCTCGACCACGCGGATGTCCATGGCGGCCACCGTAGGGACGGCCGCCGACACCCCGATTCGCGCCGTTTCGCCCACGTAGCCAATTGCGGCGAGCGCCACTAGCGTCGAAGCCCCCCTCACTACCCAGGAGCAGCCATGCGCGTCAGGTCTGTCCTCTCCACCCTCGCCGTTGGTCTCATGCTGGTCGTCGGCGTCGACTACGTGTCCTACGCCGCCACCGGCAAAAGCATGGTGCTCGGGAAGGCCAACAAAGCCTCCCAGGTGACCGCGCTCAAACGCACCACGCCCGGCCCGGCCCTCAAGCTCTCGGTCAAGCCCGGGTCGGCGCCGTTCGCCGTGAGCAGCGGCAAGAAGGTCGCCAAGCTCAACGCCGACCGGCTCGACGGCCTCGACTCGGCCGCGCTCGGCGGGCACGTCACGGGCTTCACCTCACAGGCCTGCGGAAGCGTAACGCCGGTGCCCACGACGTACACCAAGGTCACCGACGTCGGGACCCTGACCACGCGCCCGTCGGCCCGCTGGACGCGGATCGAGTACTCGTCGACCTACTCTGCCGAGCTGGGCGGCTCGACCGCCGTCGCCTTCCAGCTGCGGGTCGACGACCAGCCGAGCACGGTGGGCCAGGGCACCTACCTGGTGCGCGACGAGGCCTTGTACTTCGACGACCTCACCGGCGTCTTCAAGGGCCTCACTCCCGGGGCCCACACCATCAGCCTCTGGGCCAAAGGCATCAACGCATCGGCCACCCGGGCACGCATCAACTCCGGGTGCTTCGACGACGCCAACAACGTGCTGGTGACGGAGTCTCGCTGATACCTCTAGGACAGCCCTTGCTGCTTTTTCCGCCGGTTGTAGTCGCGCATCCGCTGTGGGATGCCGACCACCGCGGCGTCGTACGACGGCACCTGGTGCTTGTTGCAGAAATCGTGGGCCCAGCCGACCGACGGCACCCGCCGCCGGGTCCACTCCCCGTCGTGCGCGACGAGGAGCAGGGTCACCTCGCTGACCGCGGTCCGGGGCTCGACGAACCCCTCGACCCCTCGCCGGTTGGCGACGAACTCGTGCAGGTGCTGCTCGTCGACCTTGTCGGAGGCACGCACCCGCGTGGAGCCGGTGCGGGCCGCATCGCGTGCAGGTCCACTCATGCGCGTTTGCGACCCGCGGCGGAACCGGTCCAGGAAACCCATGCGGCCAATACTGCCCAATGAGCCCAGCCGGTGTCCGATGGATGCGCTACCGGGAGTAGTGCAAGGATGGGCGAGACCTATCTCATGATGAATCTCACGGAGGGTTGAGAGTGGCCGACGGCAACTTCGACGTACTCATTCTCGGGGCGGGATCGGGGGGTTACGCCTGCGCTCTGCGCGCGGCTCAGCTCGGCCTGAGCGTCGGCCTGGTCGAGAAGGGCAACCTGGGCGGCACCTGCCTCCATGTCGGATGCATCCCCACCAAGGCGCTGCTGCACGCTGCCGAGATCGCGGACACGACGCGTGAGTCGGCCGAGTTCGGGGTGAGCGCCACCCTCGACGGCATCGACATGGCCGGCGTGAACTCCTACAAGGACGGCGTGGTGTCCCGGCTGTTCAAGGGTCTGGCCGGGCTGATCAAGTCCCGCGGAATCACGGTGATCGAGGGAGAGGGCCGGTTGACCGGCCCCCGGCAGGTCACCGTCGACGGCGCCGACTACACCGGCCGGCACGTCGTGCTCGCCTCCGGGTCCTACGCGCGGAGCCTGCCCGGCCTGGACATCGACGGCGACCGGGTGCTCACCTCCGAGCACGCGCTGCGGCTCGAGTCGGTGCCGGCGTCGGTCGTCGTACTCGGCGGCGGCGTGATCGGCTGCGAGTTCGCCAGCGTGTGGCGCAGCTTCGGCGCCGAGGTCACCATCGTCGAGGCGCTGCCCCGGCTGGTGCCGACCGAGGACGAGGCGTCGTCGAAGGCCCTCGAGCGGGCGTTCCGCAAGCGCGGCATCGTGTTCCGGACGGGCACGCCGTTCCAGAGCGTGAAGACCACCGACAGCGGGGTCGCGGTCACCGTCGAGGGCGGCGACGTGATCGAGGCCGACCTGCTCCTGGTCGCCGTGGGCCGCGGCCCGGTCACCGACGGATTGGGGTACGACGAGCAGGGCGTCGCGATGGACCGCGGCTTCGTGCTTGCCGACGAGCGCTGCCGCACCAACGTCGATGGCGTGTACGCCGTCGGCGACATCGTCCCCGGGCTGCAGCTCGCGCACCGCGGGTTCCAGCAGGGCGTGTTCGTGGCCGAGGACATCGCCGGCCTCGACCCGCAGCCGATCGACGAGACCGGCATCCCGCGGGTCACCTACTCCCACCCCGAGGTCGCCTCGGTGGGCCTCGACGAAGCGACCGCGAACGAGAAGTACGGCGCCGACGGCATCGAGTCGCTGACCTACGACCTCGGCGGCAACGGCAAGAGCCAGATCCTCAAGACCCAGGGCTTCGTGAAGCTCGTGCGCCGCAAGGACGGCCCGGTCGTGGGCGTCCACATGGTCGGCGACCGGGTCGGGGAGCTGATCGGCGAGGCGCAGCTGATCTACAACTGGGAGGCCTACGCCGAGGACGTTGCGCCCCTCGTCCATGCCCACCCGACCCAGAACGAAGCGCTCGGCGAGGCCCACCTGGCCCTCGCCGGCAAGCCCCTGCACGCCCACTCCTGACCCCTCGAGCTACAGGAAGCAGATACATGGCCACCGAAGTCAACCTCCCGGCCCTCGGCGAGAGCGTCACCGAAGGCACCGTCACCCGCTGGCTGAAGTCGGTAGGGGACTCCGTCGCCGTGGATGAGCCGTTGCTCGAGGTCTCCACCGACAAAGTCGACACCGAGATCCCGTCGCCGGTCGCCGGCACCCTGCTGGAGATCAAGGCGCAGGAGGACGACACGGTCGAGGTGGGCGCGATCCTGGCGATCATCGGCGACGAGGGCGAATCCTCTGGCGACTCCGGCGGGGAGTCCGAGCCCGAGGCCGAGGAGAAGTCCGAGCCGGAGCCCGAGCCGGAGCAGGAAGAAGAAGAAGAAGAAGCGGAGCCCGAGCCCGAGCCAGAGCCAGAGCCCGAGCCTGAGAAGGAGGCCGAGCCGGAGCCCGAGCCGGAGCAGGAAGAGGAGCAGGCACCCGCCGCCAAGAGCGGCGACAGCGGCGGTGGAGGCGGTGGCGAGTCGACCTCGGTGAAGCTGCCCGCTCTCGGCGAGTCCGTCACCGAGGGCACGGTCACCCGCTGGCTGAAGTCGGTCGGTGACGACGTAGCGGTCGACGAGCCGTTGCTCGAGGTCTCCACCGACAAGGTCGACACCGAGATCCCCTCGCCCGTCGCCGGCAAGCTGCTGGAGATCAAGGTCGAGGAGGACGAGACCGTCGAGGTCGGCGCCGAGCTGGCCGTGATCGGCTCGGGTGACGCCGCCCCGGCGAAGAAGGAGGAGGCGGCCGAGCAGAAGGAAGAAGAGCCGGAGCCGGAGCCGGAGCCGAGAAGGAGCCGGAACCGGAGCCGGAGCCGGAAGCCGAGAAGGAGCCGCAGCCCGAGCCGGAGCAGGAAGAGGAAGAGGAACCGAGCCGGATCCCGAGCCGGAGCCCGAGAAGGAAGAGGCGCCCAGCCAGTCAGCCACCTCCACGTCGGCCGCCGGCAGCGCCGGCTACGTCACTCCCCTGGTCCGCAAGCTCGCCGACCAGCACGGGGTCGACCTGGACAGCGTCACCGGCAGCGGCGTCGGCGGAAGGATCCGCAAGCAGGACGTGCTCGACGCGGCCAAGGCGAGCGAGGCCCCCGCAGCGGCACCTGCCGCGTCCGGTGCCCCGGCAGCGGCGAAGGCACCCAGCACGACGCCGTCCCCGCTGCGCGGCACCACGGAGAAGATCTCGCGGCTGCGCAAGATCATCGCCGAGCGGATGGTCGACTCCCTGCAGACCGGTGCCCAGCTCACCCAGGTGGTCGAGGTCGACGTCACCCGGATCGCGCGGCTGCGCAATGCGTCGAAGGCGGAGTTCCTGGCCCGCGAGGGCGTGAAGCTGTCGTACCTGCCGTTCTTCGCCAAGGCCGCGGTCGACGCACTCAAGCAGCACCCCAAGCTGAACGCGACGATCGACACCGACGCCGGGGAGATCACCTACTACGACGTCGAGCACATCGCCTTCGCGGTCGACACCGAGAAGGGCCTGATCACCCCGGTCGTCAAGGACGCCGGCGACCTCTCGATCGCCGGGCTCGCCAAGAAGATCGCCGACGTCGCCGACCGGACCCGCAACAACAAGATCGGGCCCGACGAGCTCAGCGGCGGCACCTTCACGATCACCAACCTGGGGAGCGTCGGCGCCCTGTTCGACACCCCGATCATCAACAAGCCGCAGGTCGCGATCCTCGGCCCCGGCGCCGTGGTCAAACGTGCCGTCGTGGTCGACGACGCCGACCTCGGCGAGACGATCGCGGTCCGGCACATGCTCTACCTCGCCCTGACCTACGACCACCGCCTCGTCGACGGCGCCGACGCGGGCCGCTTCCTCCAGGACGTCAAGGCACGCCTCGAAGCCGGTCAGTTCGAAGTCTGAAATCAGAGGTCCCGTCGAGCAGCGGTGACCTGGTTACGCATTCGCGGACGAGAACGGTAACCAGGTCACCGCCAGACGGGATGCGCCCGCACCACTCAGCCCATCAGAAGTCCTCGTCGAAGCCGACGGAGCCGGTGACGCCGACCTGGTACGCCGACACCTTTCGCTCGAAGAAGTTCGACAGTTCTTGCACGTTCTGGAGCTCCATGAAGCCGAGCGGGTTCTTGGAGCCGTAGATCGCCGGGAGGCCGAGGCGCTCCATCCGGCGGTCGGCGACGTACTCCAGGTAGGAGCGCATGTCGGCGGGCGAGAGTCCGGCGACGCCCATCCCGAGGAGGTCCTCGGCAAACTGCGCCTCGGCGTCCACGCCGTCGATGAGCATCTGCCGGACCCGCTCCTTCATCGCGTCGTCGAAGAGCTCCGGCTCCTCCTCGCGCACGGTGTCGACGACGTCGTACGCGAACGCCATGTGCATCGACTCGTCGCGGAAGACCCAGTTGGTGCCGGACGCCAGGCCGTTGAGCAGACCCCGCGACCGGAGGAAGTAGACGTACGCAAAGGCGCCGTAGAAGAACAGCCCCTCGATCACTGCCGCGAAGCAGATCAGGTTGAGCAGGAACGCGCGGCGGTGCTCGGTGGTCTCGAGCCGTTCCCGGGATCACGCGAGAAGAGACGGAGAGGCGCCGCATGTACAAAAGAGCGCTCAGCCGTCGGCCTTCCCACGAGGCCTCGGACCACCGCACCCGACGGGTGCGGCGCGCTGGCAGGTCTTCGGACTCGTGGGCGCTCGAACAACGTGCGTCTCGACCCTAGTAACCGTCGCTTCCCAGACTTGCGCCCAGTGCTGTTGACGGCGTTCGTTCCCACTCACCGCTGCGGGGCAGTCCCGGTCTCACACCGGGTTCCCTCTTGCCCCCCGACTGTCTGGCTGACGGCCGGAACCAGCTGCACTCGGCACCATATGTAGTGGTTCATCCAATCTCTGGGACCAGATGTGGGGTCGGCGTGTCGGTTCTCGTCAGCTCGAGGTCTGAGGCAGCAGGGTGATCGTGAGGGGGCCTTCCTCGGCTTCCCCGACGGTCATCTCGCCGGTGGCACCGGCGTAGGCGCCGGTGCCACCGGTGACGGCGAACGCCTCTTCGCCCGGGTCGATGCCCTCGATGGACTTGTGCTCGCCCGCATTCTGGACGGTCAGGGTGCCACCGTCGAGGAGCAGCACGCCGGTGCACATCTGCCCCTCGTACGTCGGGTCCGCCACCGTGCAGTCCATGAGCGCCCGGCCGGCGACGGTTCCGTCGTCGAGCATCGTCATCGCGGCGTAGTGATGGTTGCCGACGGCCTCGCCCTTGCCGCCGACGGCCAGCTCGTCGAAGTCACCTCCCTCGATGTCGAGGAGGAACTCCATGGTGGTCGGTTCGGACGTCTTGGGTGCGGAAGCGGACGCGGGGTCGTTCGAGTCCGAGCACGCCGAGAGCGCGGCCAAGGCGGCGACGGCGGCTACGCCGATCAGGAGTGGAAGAGGGTGCGGGGTGGTGGTCATGAGGACTCCTCGGTAGTGGGGTGCTGACGCGTCCAGCCTCGGCCGGACGACCGCCATCGGTCGTCATGCGCAGGAGCGGTTCGCCGTAGTCCTCGCGGATGAGCCGACCTCGCCCGCGGGGGTGATGGGCTGCCTGGCAGGCTGGCTACATGCGGATCGTGATGGCAGGCGCCTCCGGACTCCTGGGTACGGCCCTCGGAGAGCGGTTCAAGGCGAGCGGTCACGACGTCGTGCGGCTGACCCGCCGCCCCGCCACCGCCAGCGATGAGTCGCAATGGGACCCCGATGCCAACGCCGTCGACCAGGCAGTCATCGAGTCCGCGGACGTCGTCGTCAACACCGCTGGGGTCTCCTTGGTCGGCAACGTGCACTCCAAGAAGTGGGCGCGCGAGGTGCGCGAGAGTCGGGTGCGGACCACCACTCTGCTCGCCGAGACGATCGCTGCCGCAGGTGGCCGGCAGGCGTTCCTGGTGAGCAACGGCATCGCCTACTACGGCGACCACGGCACCGAGGTGGTCACCGAGGACTCCCCCAGCCTCGGCAACGCCTTCCTGACCGGAGTCACCCGCGAGTGGCAGGCGGCTACCGAACCCGCGGCCGCGGCCGGTGCGCGGGTCTGCATCCTGCGCACCTCGCCCGTCGCGACCAAGGCCAATCCGCTGTACCGGATGCAGATCCCGCTGTTCAAGCTCGGGCTCGGCGCCCGGATGGGCTCCGGCCGGCAGTACGCCCCACTGATCTCCCTCCCCGACTGGGTGGGTGCGGTCGCCTACCTCGCCGACCACTCGACCGCGTCCGGTCCGTTCAACCTCTGCTGCCCGGTGACGCCGACCAACGCCGAGTTCACCAAGGCGCTCGCGATGGCCCTCCACCGCCCCGCCTTCCTGTTCGCGCCGGCTCCGATCCTGCGAGTGGCCGCCGGTCCGATGGCGCCCGAAGTGCTGAGCTCGATCAACCTCCGGCCGGCTGCCCTGGAGAGGGCCGGCTACGCCTTCCGCAACGGCGACGTGCACGACGTGCTCGGCACGATGCTCAACGGCTGACCGAGGCCACCTTCCACTCGCCCGCGACCCGACGCATCGTGATCCGCCAGGCGCTGAGGGCATCGCCGGGGAGCCGCAGCCCGGTCGAGGTCTCGGCGCGTGCGATCCGATCGGTGACTGCGAGGCGTACGGCGTCGCGGCGCTCCGCGAGGACCCGAACCTTCAGCACCTGCGTCTCGAGGCGGCGTACTCGGAGGCCGTGGTCGAGCCACCGCGAGAGGCGAGCAACGTCGCGCTCCCCAGCCGTCGACCTCGCGACGTACAGCGACCGCAGAGCGGCCAGGTCTCCCTCCGCCCAGGCGGCCGCGCGCTGCCTGTCCCAGTCCCGGAGCACGCCGACCGGACTGTATCCCACGGTGGTCGTTCTCGAGACCGGCTCGGTGGTCTCTGCCGGCCCCTGCTCTGAGAGCAGCACGACCCCGATCCCCAGCGCGGCACAGGCCGGCATCAGCAGCACCAGGAGCAGTAGCCGAGGAGTACTCACCCCCGACTTCCTACCCCGGGCGCGTCCCTCACGACCGCCGCTGTCCACAGGCCGCGAGCCCTTCGCTCCCGGCATGGACCCCGTACCGACCCGGTACAGCGACCGCGACGGGACCGCGCTCGGGCTCGCGCTGCGGTCCGGCTCGGCAACGCCTGGAAGCGGCGGCGGGTGACCTCGCACTGACGCAGGTACCGTTGCTGGGGTGAGCGAGCTCGAGTTCCGGACCGTCGGCCTTGGCGACAAAGCGGTCGACTACCTGGCGGCTTGGGACCTGCAGCGCGAGGTGCACGCCCGAGTCGCCGACCGCGACCAGGCACCCACGGTCCTGCTGCTCGAACACCCGCCCGTCTACACCGCCGGCAAGCGCACCCTCCCCGACGAGCGGCCGCTGGACTCCGGCGGCGCACCGGTGATCGAGGTCGACCGCGGCGGCAAGATCACCTTCCACGGTCCCGGCCAGCTGGTCGGCTACCCCATCGTGCCGCTTCCCGACCACGTCAAGGTCGTCGACTACGTACGCCGCGTCGAGGAGGCACTCATCCAGGTCTGCGCCGACCTCGGCGTCACGACCGCCCGGGTGCCCGGCCGCAGCGGGGTATGGCTGCGCGTCGACGAGCGCGGGCCGGAGCGCAAGGTCGCCGCGCTCGGGATCCGGGTCAGCCGTGGCGTCACCATGCACGGCTTCGCGCTCAACTGCGACGTCGACCTGGCCTGGTACGACCGCTTCGTCCCGTGCGGCATCGCCGACGCCGGGGTCACCACGCTCAGCCAGGAGCTGGGCCGACAGGTCACCGTCGACGAGGTGCTGCCGTCGGTACGACGGCACCTGGCGCACTACCTCGACTGGACGCCGTACACCCCGACGCCGGACTACGACGCGCGTCCTGATCCCGCCCGCGCGCCGCGCATCGAGCTGCTCACCCCCTGACAGATACTGCTCGGCGTGACTGACCTCGTGATCGAGGCCTCCGGGCTGCGCAAGGTGTTCCGCAACCGCCGTGGCGTCACCCGGGTGGCCGTCGACGGCCTGGACCTCGCGGTGCCCGCCGGCGGAGTGCACGGCTTCCTGGGTCCGAACGGATCGGGCAAGACCACCACCATCCGGATGCTGCTCGGACTGGCGCACGCCACCGCAGGCTCGATGCAGCTCTTCGGGCGGCCGGTGCCGCACGAGCTGCCGGCGGTGATCGGTCGGGTCGGCGCGGTGGTCGAGTCGCCGAAGTTCTCTCCCAACCTCACCGGGGAGCGCAACCTGCGCCTGCTCGCGGGGGTGATCGCCGCCCCGGCGGACGCCGTCCCCCGGGCGCTGGAGACAGTCGGGCTGACCGGCCGGGAGAAGGACCGCTACAAGTCCTACTCGCTGGGCATGAAGCAGCGCCTCGCGATCGCCGCGACCTTGCTGAAGGACCCACAGCTGCTCATCCTCGACGAGCCCACCAACGGCTTGGACCCCGCCGGGATCCGGGAGATCCGGGAGATGATCCGCGGTCTCGGCGAGCAGGGGGTGACCGTGCTGCTCAGCTCGCACATCCTGGCCGAGGTGCAGCAGGTCTGTACGTCGGCCACGATCATCGGCAACGGCCGGCTGCTCGCCAGCGGCCGGGTCGAGGACCTGGTCAGCGGCAGCGACGCCTACCGGGTCGAGGTACCCGATCCCGAGCCGGCGCGGGCGGCGCTGACGGCTGCGGGCCTGGAAGTGACCGTCGAGGGCGCGGCTCTTCTCGTCGCGACGGACAGCCCCGCGGAGGTGACCCGGGTGCTGGCCGCGGCGGAGATCTGGCTGACCGGACTCACATCCGTACGCCGAGACCTCGAGTCGGTGTTCCTCGAGCTCACCGCCGACGACCGCCTGGGGCGCGAGTCATGATCCGGCTGCTGAAGGTCGAGCTGAACCGGCTGCGCTGGCGCCGGGCCGTTGTCATCCTGCTCGCCGCCGCGATCGTGGTCCCGATCCTGATCTTCTTCGCGGTCGCCTACGACACCCGGCCCGTCTCCGACGCGGAGCGAGAGCGCGTCGAGCAGACGGTGGCCGAGGAGGCCGAAGCGCCCTACGTTCAGCGGGAGCTGAAGCGTTGCCTCCGCTCGCCGGACGATTACGGCCTGGCGCCCGGCGAGGATGTCCAGCAGTTCTGCGAGGACATGGTGCTGCCGCAGACGGAGTGGTACCTCACCCGCACTCCCCTCGACCTGCGCCAGCAGCTAGCCGACGGTGCGGGCATCGGAGTCGCCGCGGTCCTCGCCGTCCTGATGTTGCTGGTCGGCACGACCTTCGTCGGCCACGACTGGAACACCGGGTCGATGGGCAACCAGCTCGCTGTTCGAATCCCGGCGGGTGCGGGTGTGGCTCGCCAAGGGAGCTGCGGTTCTCGGGGTCGGCGTCGTGGTCTCGGGGCTCGTGCTGTTCTCCTACTGGGGCGGCCTGCTCGCCCTCGCCCATCAGCGCGATCTGCCGGTGCCCGACGGGATCGTGAGCGATGTCTACGGGCAGGCTCTTCGCGCCACGCTGCTGGTCGCCGTTGCCGGCCTGGCCGGCTACCTGCTCACCATGCTCTTCCGCAGCACCGTCGCCACGCTGGGGATCCTGTTCGCGGTGGCGGTGGCGGTGCCGATCCTGTTCACCGTGTTCGTTTTCCCCGGGCACATCAGCCTCCAGCCGCAGAACAACGGCTGGGCCCTGATCCGGGGTGGGATCGAGATCACCGACTACGACGACGAGAAGTGCTATGAGGACCCCTTCAAAACCGAGGGCTGCGTCGTCGAGATCAGTACGACGGACTCGGCGCTCTACTTCGGAGGACTGCTCCTGTCGACCGGCGTACCGTCGCTGCTGCTGTACCGGCGCCGCGACGTCCCCTGACCGCGCCCCGCGTACAGTTGACCGACGTGACCACCGCCCCATCGTCCGAAGGCCGCAAGCTGCTCCGGCTCGAGGTCCGCAACGCCGAAACGCCGATCGAGCGCAAGCCCGAGTGGATCAAGACCCGGGCCAAGATGGGGCCGGAGTACAACGCGCTCCAGGCGCTGGTGAAGTCTGAGGGACTGCACACGGTGTGCCAGGAGGCGGGCTGCCCCAACATCTTCGAGTGCTGGGAAGACCGCGAGGCGACGTTCCTGATCGGCGGCGACCAGTGCACCCGACGCTGCGACTTCTGCCAGATCGACACCGGCAGGCCGCAGCCCCTCGACCGCGACGAGCCGCGGCGGGTGGCGGAGTCGGTGCAGAAGATGGAGCTGCGGTACGCGACCATCACCGGCGTCGCCCGCGACGACCTCGAGGACGGCGGCGCCTGGCTGTACGCCGAGACGGTGCGCGTGATCCACGAGCTCAACCCCGACACCGGCGTCGAGAACCTGATCCCCGACTTCAACGGCAAGCCCGACCTGCTCCGCGAGGTGTTCGAGTCCCGGCCCGAGGTGCTCGCGCACAACGTCGAGACGGTCCCCCGCATCTTCAAGCGGATCCGGCCGGCGTTCCGCTACGACCGCTCGCTCGACGTACTGACCCAGGCCCGCGACTTCGGGCTGGTCACCAAGTCCAACCTGATCCTCGGCATGGGCGAGACCCGCGAGGAGGTCTCGCAGGCGCTGCGCGACCTGTACGACGCCGGGTGCGAGCTCGTTACGATCACCCAGTACCTCCGCCCATCGGCCCGGCACCACCCCGTGGAGCGATGGGTCAAGCCCGAGGAGTTCGTCGAGCTGAAGGACGAGGCCGACCAGATCGGCTTCTCCGGGGTGCTCTCGGGGCCGCTCGTGCGTTCGTCGTACCGCGCCGGACGGTTGTACCGTCAGGCCATGGAGGCCCGCGAAGGCGCCTCCGCCTGACCTCTGATCAGGTACCAGATCACACGAGCAGCAAAGGGCGCGCCACAGCATGGCCAAGAAGGACAAGGAACCCGCGACCGACGACCCGACGACAATGAGCCGCCGCCGGCAGATCGTCGAGACCTTCAAGATGACACGGGAGACCGACAAGGTCATCGGGCTGTGGATGCTCGGCGCGTTCCTCGTGTTCGGCGCGATCGGCTTCGGGATCTTCTGGATCCTGCCCGGATCGGGCACGTTCGCCCTGGTCATCTCGACCATCGGCGGGGTGATGTTCGGCCTGCTCGCGATGATGATCGTGTTCAGCCGCCGGGCCCAGCGCGCGGCGTACAACCGCCTCAACGGTCAGATCGGCGCCGCGGCGCGTGCGCTGACGATGCTCAAGCGCGGCTGGAGGACCGAGGAGATGGTCGGCTTCAACAAGCAGCAGGACCTCGTCCACCGCGTCGTCGGACCGCCCGGGATCGTGCTGGTCGGCGAAGGCAACCGCAACCGGCTGCGCCAGCTGATGCTGAGCGAGCGTCGTCGGCACGAGCGCGTGGCCGCCGAGACTCCGATCCACGAGATCTATGTCGGTGATGAGGACGGCCAGGTGCAGCTGAGCAAGCTGGTCCGGCACGTCCAGAAGCTCGGCCGTCAGGTCAAGCCGGCGGAGATGACCGACGTGCTGGCCCGGCTCAAGGCCCTGGACGCCGCGCGTCCGAAGGTGCCGATGCCCAAGGGCCCGGTGCCGACCAGCATGAAGGGCATGCGCTCGCAGATGCGCGGGCGTTGAGAAGGGTCGCGCGAGCCTGCGAGTGCGAGCCCTTCTCGATGGTGGTCGAGCAAGCGGTCCGACTGAGCTTGCGAAGTCGCAACCCGCGTGTCGAGACCCGGTGAGATATCAGCGGCGCGCAACTAGCGCCCGGAACGTCGGCATTGTGACCGTCGCGGTGCCGGCGAGCATGTCGTGCAGCCCGCGGCCGTCGCTGCGGAAGACCAGCGGCGGGATCACCAGGACGATCGACACCTGGCGCGCCAGCACCTTGAGCGGGTTCAGCGGTCGCACCCGCCCGTCGACGGGTACGACGCGCAGCCCGGTGAGGAGCTTGCCGAACGAGCCGCCCGCGAACCAGGTCAGCACAGCCGACTCCACGACGAACGACAGGAGCGTGAAGCTCTGCTCCGGCGCGCCCGGCTCGGTGTAGCGGGCAGTACCGACAAAAGCGAGGACGACGAAGGTGCACGCGGTCCAGTCAACGAACAGCGCCAGGATCCGGCGCAGCCAGGGAGCGGTCTCGAAGGCGGCCTCGGTCACCGCGCCAGCGTAGAGGGGTCGGCGCCCGCTACTTGGACCCGGCTCCGACGAGCATCTCGCAGGTACCGCTGAACCCGGACTCGCTCTCGAACTGGCGCAGCTCTTCCTCGATCTGCACCCAGGTCTCGGCCTGCTCGGCCTCCGACAGGCTGCGCAGCATCTGGTGGAGGGCGCCGAACGACTCCCGCTCGAACCGGACGCACTCAGCGGCCGACGGCAGCTCCACCGGCGAGGGCACGGTGCGGACCTCCACGTCCGTGAGGCCGGCCCTCTCGAGCGTCTCGCCGAGTACGCCGGGAGCCCCGAGCGAGAACGGACCGGGCTGGCCCGGCAGCGGCGCCGGCAGTCCGGCGCGGGCCCGGATGATGCGGACCGGGATCGAGAAGAACGCGTTGGCCTCCGGCGTCGAGTACACGACCGCGGATACCCGGCCGCCCGGGCGCAGCGCGTGCAGCATGCCGCGCAGCGCGCGTTGCTGGTCGGGGAAGTAGATGAGCCCGACCCGGCTGACCACCGCGTCGAAGCTCCCTTCCGGCAGGGTCTCCAGCTCCTCACCGTCGAGCTCCCGGGTCTCCACCTGGGACAGCCCTGCGGCGGCCGCGTCGCGGGCGGCGAGGTCGAGCAGGTTCGGGGCAATGTCGGTGACGAGCACGTGGCCGTCCGCACCGACGCGCTCGGCGATCCGCAGCGACTGCTCGCCGGCGCCGGCGGCCACGTCCAGGACCCGGGAGCCCGTCGTGATGCCGGCCAGGTCGATCATCGCCTCGGTGGCGGGGCCAAGCCAGGTGCCCAGGAACGGGCCCCAGCGGTGCCACGCGTCAGCGGCGTCCTGCCACTGCGCGCGGGTGGTGGTCTTGAACGCGACCGGGTCGAACGTTGCGGGGGTGGACGTGGTGGTCATGGTGGTCTCCTGTTGCTCGGGGGTTGCTACCACCAAGATGCGGCCGCACGGGCCGGGCAGATAGTCCAGTTTGTGTACTTGTGCCCGGGCCGACCCTTACCTACCTTGAGCCATGACCGACTACGGACAGTTCTGCACCGTCGCCCGTGGGGCCGAGGTTTTGTGTGAGCGTTGGACCGTCTTGGTGGTGCGCGAGCTGCTCTGCGGCAGCACCCAGTTCAACGAGCTCCGTCGCGGGGTGCCGCGGATGTCCCCCACCCTGCTCGCCAAGCGCCTGCGGACCCTCGAGGACGCCGGGGTGGTCCGGCGCACCGAGGACGGCCGGTCGACGTCGTACCAGCTCACGCCGGCAGGCGAGGAGCTGCGGCCGATCGTGATGGCCATCGGCCACTGGGGAGCCCGCTGGATCGGCAGCCGGCTCACCCCGGGTGAGCTCGACGTCGGCTTCCTGATGTGGGACGTACGCCGGTTCGTCCACCTCGACGAGTTCCCGTCCGGCCGGCGGGTGGTGCTGCACTTCCGGTTCCCCGACGCACGGCCGCGCGAGCGGCACTGGTGGCTGGTCGTCGAGGACGGCAGCGCCGACTTGTGCCGGGACGACCCCGGTCACGAGCTGACCCTGGAGATCGAGTCGTCGGTGCTCGCACTCACCGAGGTCTGGACCGGCGACACCACGTCCGACGAGGCGGTGCGGAGCCGCGAGATCCGGGTCACCGGAACCAGCCGCGACTCCGAGGCAGTGTGGCGCTGGCTGGGCACCAGCGCCTTCGCGCCGACCCGGCGCGCAGCTCTGCAGGGCGCCTAGTTCGGCCCCTGTTTCCGCCCTCGGGACAGGTGTTACATGCCCGAAACAAACCAGATACGGTCGAGAAACCGCCCGAACGTACGTTGCGGGCACCGCACTTCGGCGCAGCGTCGCTCCGGAGGCCTCACGCACGCAATTGCAGGTCTACGCCCAGCGGGCGACGGCCAAGGAGGATGAATGTTCAGCAACAGCGACGAGGTGCTCGCCTACATCAAGGACGAGGGCGTCGAGATGGTCGACATCCGGTTCTGCGACCTGCCCGGCATCCAGCAGCACTTCACCGTCCCCGTGTCGTCCTTCGGCCAGGACGTCTTCGACAACGGCCTGGCCTTCGACGGGTCGTCGATCCGTGGGTTTCAGGCGATCAACGAGTCCGACATGGCGCTGTTCCCGGACCCGACGACGGCGTTCCTCGACCCGTTCCGCACCGCCAAGACGCTGGTGATGGACTTCTTCATCCACGACCCGATCACCGGTGAGGCCTACTCGCGCGACCCGCGCAACATCGCCCGCAAGGCACTCGCCTACCTGAGCACCACCGGCATCGCCGACACTGCGTTCTTCGCTCCGGAGGCCGAGTTCTACATCTTCGACTCGGTTCGCTATTCCACCGGCCCCAACGAGGGCTACTTCCACATCGACTCGATCGAGGGTTGGTGGAACTCCGGCAAGGAGGGCGACAACCTCGGCTACAAGACCCGGTTCAAGGGCGGCTACTTCCCGGTGGCGCCGTACGACCACTACAGCGACCTGCGCGACGAGATGGTCAAGAACCTCGAGGCGTCGGGTCTGCTCGTCGAGCGCGCCCACCACGAGGTCGGCACCGCCGGCCAGGCGGAGATCAACTACCGCTTCGACACGCTGCTCAAGGCCGCCGACGACGTGATGAAGTTCAAATACATCATCAAGAACACGGCCTGGCACAACAACAAGTCGGTCACCTTCATGCCGAAGCCGATCTTCGGTGACAACGGCTCCGGCATGCACGTCCACCAGTCCCTCTGGAAGGACGGCGACCCGCTGTTCTACGACGAGTCCGGCTACGGCGGGCTCTCCGACACCGCCCGCTGGTACGTCGGCGGCATCCTCAAGCACGCCCCGTCGCTGCTGGCGTTCACCAACCCGACGGTGAACTCCTACCACCGTCTGGTGCCTGGCTTCGAGGCGCCGATCTCGCTCGTGTACTCGTCGCGGAACCGCTCCGCCTCGGTGCGCATCCCGATCACGGGCTCCAACCCGAAGGCGAAGCGCATCGAGACCAGGTTCCCCGACCCGTCGGCGAACCCCTACCTAGCGTTCTCCGCGTTGTTGCTCGCCGGTGTCGACGGCATCAGGAACAAGATCGAGCCGGCCGACCCAATCGACAAGGACATCTACGAGCTCCCGCCGGACGAGATGGCCGAGATCGCCCAGGTCCCGACTTCGCTCAACGACGTTCTCGTGGCACTCGAGGAGGACCACGAGTACCTCACCGTCGGCGACGTGTTCACCCCCGACCTGATCGAGACCTGGGTGGACTACAAGCGTGAGCACGAGATCTCCCCGGTGCAGCAGCGCCCGCACCCGCACGAATTCGAGCTCTATTACGACATCTAAGTCGTAAACTGATTGCCTTACTCATATTCGATCACGATGGCCCCGGGACCACCCGGGGCCATCGGCATTTGGAGAAGGCGTCCGGCTCTGCCGTCGCAGCCGCTGATGACGCCCTTGGCGTTCGAGACGGACGCGCACGCCAGCCGGCGGCCAGTGACGCTCCGACGATTCATCCGGGCTGTGCGGGTCGCTTCGGGCTCACCGAGGTCGGATGATGAGCTTCCGCAGCTGCTCGAGACGGGCTGCGGTGACGGCATGCCCACCCGCGACCGCGAGCTCGAGTGCCCCGTCCACTAGCGCGCCCGCGTCGTCGTCAGCACGCCGTACCGCGAGTTCGCATCGGGCGAGGCGTGCCTCGTACTGCGCCAGGTCCGGCCCCAGAGCGAGGGCTTCATCGATGTGAGTCGCGGCGTCGTCGAGACGGCCCTGGTCGAGCAGCACCAGCGCCAGCCTGGCATGCCCCCAGCACCGGAACAGGACGTTGAGGTGCGCGCCACTGATCCGCAGGCTCTCCTGGAACGCGGCGATCGCGTCGACGGGGTGGTCCAGAGCAGCATGAGCGACACCCAACGCGAGCGACGTGGTGGCCATCGACGCATGGTGTCCGAGACGCCGGCCGAGGGCCAGGCCGGCCTCAGCGTTCAGGAGCGCCTCGTCGGCGCGGCCGCACCCGACCAGCACCTCGGCATGGTGGTAGAGCGTCATCGCTTCACCCTCGGCGTACCCGAGCCGGCGCGCGAGCTCGAGAGCTGCGCTCGTCTCCTCCAACCCCTCCAACGGACGGCCGGCGAAATGGAGACCATATCCCCGGGTCGACCGCGGCCACACCACGCGCAGCAGGTTGCCGCTGTCGGTGAAGAGCCTGGCGGCACGGTCGAACTGCTCGATGCCCCCGATGATGTCAATGCCGAAGGTGGTCATCGCCCGGGCCTCGACGATGTCGGCCATCCCGGCGGCGTCACCCACGGAGGTGAACAGACCGAGCGCCTCGTCGAATCCATCCTCGGCGAGCTCCGGCCGGCCTATGTTCATGTCTACCAGCGCGCGGACGTAGGTCGCGCGCGCCCGCGCACCGGGATCATCACCGGCTTCTGCGAGCGCAAGGTCCGCCAGCTCGCGCGCGCGGAGCAGATCCTCTGCGCCAAAGCTCAACTGGGCGAGCCGAGTCAGGAGACGGGAGCGTGCAGGGCGTTCGGTCGTCGCGGCGAGAGCGTTACGCAGGTCATCGCGAGCCCCATCGAAGACGCCCTTGCGGGCCAGTGTCTCGGCTCGCACCTCCAGGAGGGTGGCGCGGACCCGAGACGGTGGGTCGAGCGCCAGTCCCTCGGAGGCGAGCTGCTCAGCCTCATCGTCCGCGAACCGGTCGATGCGTGCCTTCGCTGCCGTCGCGTACGACGATGCGGCGGCCGCGGTGTCGCCCGCGCCGGCCTGGTGGCGAGCCAGCTCCTCCACGGGCCCGTCATCTCCAGCCAGAGAAATGGCGAGGCGATGGTGGAGCCCGGCCTGTTCCACGGGATCAAGGCGGTCGCGGATCGTCTCGCCCACGAGGTCGTGGTCGACCCGGAAGCCCTGGGCGTCGTGGCCCACCATGTGGTTGCGGGCCAGGTCGCGGAGCATCCCGATCGCATCGTCCACGGACACCCCGCCGGCAACCGCCAGGAGCCGGACCGGCACTGGACGCCCCACCAAGGACAGGGCCGCGAGCAGGCGGCGGGCATCGCGGGGAAGACGCTCGAACTGTCGCCACACCGCGTCCCGCTGGCCGGCGCGGGCCAGGTCGCGCACGCGGTCCGGTGGGGGTTCCTCGACCACGTCCCAGCCGCCGGACGCGTTGCGCCGCAGCAGGCCCTCGGCCTCCAGGCTGCGTAGGACCTGCAGCACCGCGAACGGCGTACCGTCGGTGTGCTCGGAGAGCGCAACGGCCATGGCCGGCGAGGTGACGAGATCCTCCAGCGCGCCGGTGTCGAGTGCACCAAGGGGCACCTCGACAGGCCTGGTCTCGCCGACCGCCGTCAGGAACCGGGACACCGGCGTGTCCTCGGCGACCTCCTCAGGGCGATAGGCGAAGACCATCGCCACGTCCGAGCTCCGCCCGACTAGCAGCGCCAGCAGGTCGAGGCTGCTCGAGTCGGCCCACTGGAGGTCGTCCACGACGACCAGCGAGGGTGCTGTCGCCTCGATGATCCGGAGGAGACCCTGCTGGACCAGCGCCCGCCGGGACTGGGGGTCGGCAGCTGGTCCCGTCGGGTCGAGGTCGGGCACAACGTCGGCTAGGGCGGCGACGGTGGTGGCACCCAGAAGCTGGTGCGGATCCACCTCGGTCGCCGGTGGCGTCTGCACCAGCGCCCGCGCCAAGCTCCAGGGCTCCTCGCGCTCCGGAAGGACGGCTCGAGCGAGGAGCACCGGCCGCGCGGTCTGACCGCACAGGGCGTCGAGGAGGCGTGACTTCCCCCAGCCGGAGCGGCCGGAGACGACCGCGATCCGCTGGTGGCTGCCCAACGCGAGAAGTTCGTCGAGCTCCCGGTCTCGGCCGACCAGCGGGGGCAGGTCTGACCGGGGTCGCGGCCTCGGCGCCACCGTCCGGGCCGGCAGTGTCCCGTGCAGCAGCTGGTCGTAGAGGGCCACCGCCTCCGTGGAGGGGTCGATACCGAGCTCGTCGGCGAGCATCCGGCGCAGGTCGAGGTAGGCCGCGACGGCCGCAGCCTGATCCCCCTCGGCGGCGTACGCCCGCACCAGCAGCAAATACGCCGCCTCGCGCAGCGGCTGGCGCGCCACCGCCTGTGCAGCCAGGGCGACGGCCTCGCGGGCGTTCCCGGTGGCGAGCAGTCCGCCCGCGCCGATCTCCAGGGCGTCCTGGTGGAGCCGCTCGAGCCGGTCACGGTGCGGTCGCGCCCAGTCGGAGTACGCGTCCTCGGCGAGGGGTTCGTCCCACAGCTCAAGCGCAGCCTGCGACGTGCGGACCGCAATGGCGTCGTCGTCTCGCAATCTGGCGGCTCGGGCCTGGTCGACGAGCTCCTCGAAGCGCTCGACATCGACGAGGACGTCGGTCCCGCTCTGGAGCACATAACCCCCGCTCGCGGTCTGGAGGACCTCGGGCTCCCCCAGCGCCCGGCGGGCCCGGTTCACCACCACATTGAGGTTGGTCGCGGGATCGGCCGGCAGCTGCTCTCCCCACAGTGCCTCGATCAGCGCGTCCCGAGACACCACGCGGCCGCGCTCGGCGGCGAGGATCCGGACCAGCTGGCGGACGCGCCGACCACCGAACTCCGCGGTCTCGACCGCGCGGCCACCGCGGCGTACGGCGAACCTGCCCAGCAGGTCGATCTCCACCTGGACATCGTGCCCGCTTCCGCTATCCGGCCGCTACGTCACCGCTACCGCGCCCCGGGAGCGTGGGCATCGTCCACGAATCACCACCCGAAGGAGTTTCATCATGACCATGACCACACGAGTCGAGACTTTCGATGCTCCGACCACTGTCCTGGAGGACATCTCCGGCGACTACAGCATCGACCCCGCACACACCCGCCTCGGCTTCGTCGCGCGGCACGCGATGGTGGCCAAGGTCCGCGGCGCGTTCACCGAGTTCTCCGGCACCGCCCACGTCGACACTGCCGACCCGAGCAAGTCCTCGGTCTCACTCACCATGGTCGCGAAGAGCATCACCACCGGCCAGCAGCAGCGCGACGACCACCTCCGCTCCGGAGACTTCTTCGACAGTGAGCCGCACCCGGAGATCACCTTCGTCTCGACCTCGGTTGACCGCGACGGCGACGGCGACCAGTGGTCGATCACCGGCGACCTGACCATCAAGGGCGTCACCCGGCCGGTCAGCGTGGACTTCACATACACCGGCTCGGCCAAGGACCCGTACGGCAACGTTCGGATCGGCTTCGAGGGCGAGGCTGCCATCAACCGCCGCGACTGGGGCCTGACCTGGAACGCCGCGCTCGAGACCGGCGGCGTCCTGGTTTCGGACAAGGTCAAGCTCGAGTTCGACGTCTCTGCGATCAAGGGCGGCTGACCCCTCGAAAGACCGAAGTCCACCGCACAAAGAATCGGACAGACCGAAGATTGGAGATCGAAACATGACGACAGGACAGCCGGCGGTCGACAACGGCGTCAACATCGAGGCGCTGCGCGACGCCCGGGCCGCGATCAATGAAACGCCCGAACTCGCCGAATTCGAGTGGCGCTCGTCCGTGACGTGGATGAACGGCACGCACAGCCGCTCGGATGTGGAGTCCTTCTACGGGCTCAACGACGAGCAGGTACACCACACCTCGTTCAGCTTCGATGCCGACCACCCGCTGCAGTTCGCGGCCGAGGACAAGGGGATCACGCCCATCGAGTACGTGCTCGTTGCGCTGGGGAGTTGCCTGACCGGCGGCATCGCGTCCGTCGCCTCGCAGCGCGACATCCAGCTCAGGTCCGTGAAGGCCACGCTCACGGCTTCGCAAGACCTGCAGGGCATCCTCGGTGTCGACCCGGACGTCCCCAATGGCTTCGGTGGCGTCACGGTGAACTACGAGGTCGATGCCGACGCCACCCCTGCGGAGATCCAGGCACTGGTCGCCCAGTCGCAGAAACGATCCGCGGTTTACTCCGTCCTGACCAACCCGACCGACGTGACGGTCAGCGTCGGCTGATGCCCACGACCACCGTGGTGGTGATCGGCGCCGGCCACTGCGGGCTGGCGATGAGCCGCCTCCTCACCGAGCGTTCCATCGACCATGTGGTCCTGGAGCGCGGAGAGGTGGCAAACTCGTGGCTCACTCAACGCTGGGACTCACTGCGACTGCTCACCCCCAACTGGATGACTCGCCTTCCGGGCTTCGCGTACGACGGGGACGAGCCGGACGGATACCTGTCAGCAGCCGAGGTCGCTCAACTCGTGCGCGACTATGCGTCGGCCTCGGCGGCGCCGGTCCTGACCGGGATCATGGTCACCGCCCTCCGCCCTTCGGAGGACGGCTTCGTGGTGGAGACCGATTCCGGCGAGTGGGCGGCTCGCGCGGTGGTGGTCGCCGTCGGCGCCACGGCCTCGATGCCCCATCCGCTCGCGGCACGGCTGCCACCAGAGGTCGTGTCGGTCGCCGCGATCGACTACCGGAACCCGGGGCAGCTGCCCGACGGCGGGGTTCTCGTCGTCGGGGCGTCGGCCAGCGGCGTACAGATCGCCGAGGAGGTGCACCGCAGCGGTCGGCCGGTCACGGTCGCAGTCGGCGAGCACGTGCGCGTGCCGCGTCGCTACCGCGGGCGCGACATCCTCTGGTGGATGGACGCTTCGGGCATCCTTGACGAGCGGGCCGAAGAGATGGACGACCTGGTTCGCGCCCGAAACCTGCGCTCCATGCAGTTGGTCGGCTCCGATCACACGGTCGACCTCAACTCGCTCCAGGCGTTGGGGGTTCGCATGGTCGGCAGGCTGGGTGGCCTCCGCGACGGCCAGGCTCAGTTCGCCGGCTCGCTGCGCAACGTCTGTGCCCTCGCCGACCTCAAGCTCAACAGGTTGCTCGACACGATCGACGAGTACGCCGGCGGCGACGGCGACGGCGAGCGTCCTGCGCCGACGGCCGTGACGGAGGTGCCACTGGGGACCGACCTCTGGCGCGGGGAGATCCGGTCGGTCGTGTGGGCCACCGGCATCAAGGCGGACTACTCGTGGGTGGACGTTCCCGTGTTCGACGTACGCGGCCGTCTCAAGCACGAGGGTGGGGTGGCTGACTGGCCCGGGCTCTACGTCATCGGCATGCCGCTGCTTCGGCGGCGCCGGTCCACCTTCATCGACGGGGCGTCCGCCGACGCGGCGGACCTGGCCGCCCATCTCGCTGGCCATCTGAACGGGCGCGCGAGCGTGAGCGCCTCGTGACGCGCGCGGAGGAGCTCGAGACCGACTATCTGGTGGTCGGTGCGGGCGCCGGCGGGATGGTCTTCACCGATCAGTTGCTCGCACACAGCGCTGCGACCGTCACCATCGTGGACCGCCGTCATGCGCCGGGCGGGCACTGGGTCGATGCCTATCCCTTCGTGCGGCTGCACCAGCCCTCGGCGTTCTACGGCATCAACTCGCTGCAACTGGGCCACAGCACGCTCGACAGCGCGGGGACGAACGCGGGCTACTACGAGCTCGCCGGTCGCGACGAGATCTGCGCGCATTTCGAGCGCGCCATGCACCGGCACTTCCTGCCGACCGGTCGCGTGCAGTACTTCCCCAACTGCGACTACCTGGGCGAGCGCCGCTTCGTCTCGCGGCTCACCGGCGCCTCGCACGAGGTCCGGGTACGCCGCAAGGTCGTCGACACCGGCTATCTCGAACCCGCGATCCCGGCGACCGGTACAAACGGTCGGTCATCCTCGACGTTTGCGCAGGTCAGCATGGGTCAGTAAGTCAGTATTACGACATCTGAGTTCGCATGGCTGTACCCGCGGCCCGCGCCACGCAAGCCGCGAAGAAGCGGCCCCTGACCAGCGAAGACACGGTCCACGTCTTGCCGTCAGGGGCCGTTCTTCATTGATCTGACTCCACGTGCGGCCACAGCGCGGCCCCGGAAGGCGAGTCCGTCGGCTCAGGAAGCAGGCTCGAGGATTCGCGTGGTTGGTGAACCGGCGAGCGCGGGGCTGTTCGCGGGCACGGCCCACACCTGTTCCTGAAGAAACCCTAGGAAGGCCTCAGCGGGCGCGCGGGATGCAAACTCGAGGTCCAGGGTGACGAAATGTTTGTCGTCGACCGGCCGCCAGATGCGGTGTGCGACAACCCCGGAGCGCTCACGCTTCTCGGAGAACCGGTTGAAGGCGGCAAACCAGACCGTGAAGTCGGTGATGGGGTGCTCGATGCGAAGAGTGATCATGTGGCCCAGCGTGACGAGCGGCTCTCGGTGAGGCCATCCCAATAGTCTGGGATCTTCGCGACGGCGGCTCGGCCCACTCCGCTTCTATGCTCACCGGTATGGCGACCAGACCGTCCGCAAGCCCTTCCGCCCGGCTGCTGGCAGCAGTCAGACGCGTCTGCGCTAGCACCGTCGACGGCCGGGAACTACGGGCACGAGTCATTGACCTGATCGGCCGTGAGATGCCAGTCGACGCCTACGCGTACGTACTCACCGACCCCGAGACGTGCGTGGGGGTCGATCCGCTTGCGAGCATTCCCGACCTGGACGAGCTCCCTCGGATCATCGCGCTGAAGTACACCACGGCCACGCACCGCTGGACGAGCCTCACCGACGTTGTATCGCTAGCCGCGCTGCCGGTGGCTGCGAGGGGTCCGTGGCATGAGTACATCCTTGCGCACGGGATCGTGGACGTTGCTTCGATGGCGCTGCGCGACCGGTACGGCTGCTGGGGCTTCATCGACCTGTGGTCGACGCGCAGTCCGTATGCGGAGCGCGAGCTCGCGCTGTTGCGCGACTTGGAAGGCGTGCTTACCGCGGCGATGCGCGGGTGCCAGGCGTCGACGTTCGCTGCCTCGGTAAGCGGCGGAGCAGGGTGCGACGACGCTGCTGAGGAGAGTCCGGCAGTCGTACTGCTCGACGCGTCGCCGGAACGTGGGCTGGTCATCACGGGGAGCACCCCGGGTGCGGGGGTGTGGTTGTCGCGGCTGCTCCCACGAGGCTCCGGACCCGCACCCGTGCCGGCTGCCGTTCTCAACGTCGCGGCGCAACTCCTCGCCTGGGAGGCAGGCATCCACGACTCCCCCGCTCTCGGTCGTGTCCACGTAGGTGGCGGGGTGTGGCTGCGGCTGCGCGCTTCACGGATCGCCCCATCTGGCCAGCTTGCCGTGACGATCGAGCGCGCAACGCCGGCGGATCGGGTCGAGGTGTTCGCCCGGGCCCACGGGCTGTCGCCCCGGGAACGCGAGGTTCTCGACGTCCTAGCCGGAGGGGTGGACACGGCAGACGCCGCGGCGCACCTGTTCATCACGCCCAACACCGTGCAGGACCACCTCAAGTCTGTATTCACCAAGGCGGGTGTGCACAGCCGTCGCGAGCTCTTGGGTCGCGTCCTCGGCGTCACGCGGGACTGAGGACGAGCAGCACGAACTCGGCTCTGGGTCGCATGGCCGTGCCCTATGGGCAAGTTGCCGCAGCCGTCGGAGACGTAGGCATCCCATAGGCCCGGTCCGCGCGACACCTGATGCAGCGGATCTGACCCCTGTCAGTAGTCGCCGCCCGAGGGTCCGTTAAGGTGCATTCTCCAATGTTCTTTGGAGGACTGGATGAGTGACGCGAAGAACGGGCTGTTCGCCGAACTGGCAGTTGTCGGTAAGGCGTTCGGCAGCGCCAAGCGACTCGAGCTGGTGGACCTGCTCGCCCAAGGGGAGCGCACGGTCGAGAGTTTGGCACGCGCAGCCGACATGGGGCTCAGCACTGTGTCGGCTCACCTGCAGGTGTTGAAGTCCTCGAACTTGGTGCGGACGCGTCGGGACGGCACGCGCGTCTACTACCGATTGGCGGGTGACGACGTCGTGGCGCTGTACGGCGCGATGCTGACGGTGGCACGTACCCGGTCGGCCGATGTCGAGCAGGCGTTGGCGGCCTACCTCGGCGTTCCAGGGTCAGGTGAGATCGACATCGTGACTCGGCAAGAGCTGCTCGAACTGCTCGACGGTGGGGCAGCCGTCGTCGACGTCCGTCCGCGGGAGGAGTACGCCGCGGGCCACATCCCGGGCGCCCGCAGCTTTCCGTTCGACGAGCTGCCAGGCGCTGTGGCGGAGCTGCGGGCCGCTGGCGACGTGATCGCCTACTGTCGAGGCGCGTACTGCGTGCTCGCGCACGACGCCGTTCGGTTGCTGGCTGGCGAAGGGATCCACGCCCGCCGCTTGGAGGACGGGATGTTGGAGTGGAGAACTCATGCGCTCCCGGTGGCGGTGGGTCAGTGATAGCGGCGCTTCACTTGTGGCCTGCTCGGCGGTGGCTGACGGCGCTCGCTGCTGGTGCCGCGTTCGTCCTGGCAGTAGGGATCCCCACCGATCTGATCGACACCCCGATCTTCGGGCGCGAGGTTCCACCCACGTGGTGGGCCTGGCCGTCTCTCGTCGTCTCCTCGACGTTGGCTGGGCTGCTGGTGGGGTCCTACGTGGCGACCGCGGAGCCCGTGGCCGATGACCGCCGGGCCAGGCGCGGCGGATGGATCGGCAGCGCGTTGACCTACTTTGCCGTCGGCTGCCCGGTGTGCAACAAGCTCGTGCTGCTCGCCCTGGGCAGCGCGGGGGCGCTGACCTGGTTCGAGCCCGTCCAGCCGCTGCTGCAGATTGCGGCGATCGCTGTCCTCGCCTGGGCGCTCAGGCGACGCCTTCTCGGCGAGATCTCTTGTCCGACCGATCGAAAGGAAGTTCATGCCTGAGTCCCACCCCACCCGCAAGAGTCCCCTCCTGCCCGTGATCGTGGCACTCGTCGCGGCCGTCGCGTTGGTCGCTGCCCTCACCGGCGCCTTTTCCGGCGAGGGTGGTGTCGACGAATCGAGCGGGTCTCCGGGTGCCTCGCAGCAGTCGAGCACGAGCGACGACTCACTCGCGCGACGGCCGGCCGACGACCCGCTGGCCAAGGGCGACGTCGACGCCCCTGTGGTGCTCGTCGCCTACTCCGACTTCCAATGCCCGTTCTGTGGCAAGTGGGCTCGCGACACCGCCCCGACTCTCGAGGAGAAGTACGTCGCAGACGGCACCTTGCGCATCGAGTGGCGCGACTTTCCCTACCTCGGTCCGGAGTCGACGACCGCCGCCCTGGCCGGCCGTGCGGCCGCCGCACAAGGGGCGTTCTGGGAGTTCCACGACGCGATGTACGCCGATCAGCTGCCCCCGAACAGCGGCGAACTGGACCAGGAGTACATCGAGGGAATCGCCGAGCGGCTCGGCCTGGACGTGCAGCAGTTCCGTTCCGACATGAACTCCCAGACGAGCGAACAGCTTGTCGACGCCGACTTCCAGGAAGGCCAGGCATTGGGCATCAGTGGCACGCCGTCGTTTTTGATCAACGGCGTCCCGGTCATCGGCGCCCAGCCAACCGAGGTGTTCGAGGACCTCATCGAGGAAGCCGACGCCGGATGATCGAGATCGGCGTCCTCGCGGCGTTCGCCGCCGGGGTCCTCGCGCTCCTCTCACCGTGCAGCGCATTGCTGCTGCCGTCGTTCTTCGCCTACGCGTTCGCCACCAAGCGCGCACTGGTGACCCGGACGCTGGTCTTCTATGTCGGCCTGCTGATCACCCTGATGCCGCTCGGAACCGGCGCCGCAGCCGCGTCGCGGCTGATCTACGGCCACCGACCGCTACTCATCGCCGTCGCCGGCTGGACCATCATCGGACTGGGTGTCCTGCAACTGGTCGGCAAGGGCTTCACGCTGCCGTTCGCAAGCCGCCTGCAGGGCTGGTCCAACAGCCGCACCAGCGAAGGATGGGTCTCGACCTTGATCCTCGGTGCGGTCTACGGCCTTGCCGGCTTCTGCTCCGGTCCGGTGCTCGGCGCCATCCTCACCGTTGCCGCCACCCAGAGCACACCGTGGCGAGGCGGGGTCCTCCTCGCCGTGTATGCACTCGGAATGGCAGCACCTCTGCTGGTGCTCGCCGCCATCTGGGACCGTTTCGATCTCGGCAGCCGCCGCTGGCTGCGCGGGCGCACCCTGACCTGGGGGCGGCTACGTGTCCACACCACATCCGCCACGGCCGGCGTCCTCTTCGTGATCATCGGAGTGGTGTTCCTCCGCTACGACGGCACCGCCGGCATCACCGGAGCCTTCGGCATCGGTGACACAGTAAATCTGGAGTTCACCGCCCAACACACGGTCGCCACGTGGGCCGCCGCAACGCCGGGCTGGCTGTTGCCCGCAGTCATCCTGCTCGGGGCACTGACGATGGCCTGGCGCCGACGCCACAGCAGTTCGCAGAGTGATGAGCCGGCACCTACTCCGACACACGAACATATCGACGAGGAGATGCGCTCCCGATAGCACCCGGAGTCTCGGGGCGCGGACCGCTCAGGCGAGGGCGAGGAAGAGCTTCTCCATCTTCTTGGCGTTGCCGCCTACCAGACCCTCGTCGGACGGGGTGAGGCACTGCTCGAGGCCCGCGGCGACGATGGCGTGAGTCGAACGCGCCGCAGCCTTATGACGCGCCCCGAGCCGCTGGCCCGGGGCGCGTCGCTGCGTTCTCGGACTCTGCAGCGCGGTCAAGCAGCAACGCTTGTTCGCTCTCGTTGCGGGTCAGCGACGCCGCCTCACGGAACGACGCGGCCGCTTCGGCGTGGCGACCCGCCCGCCCCAGCAGGTCACCGCGAACGCTGGGGAGCAGGTGCGAGCCGGCGAGCGCGCCTTCTGGCAGGTCGTCCAGCACTGCCAGTCCGGCATCAGCGCCGGACGCGCGCCCACGAGCGACAGCGCGGTTGACCTCCACGACCGGGCCGGGTGCGGCCTGGGCCAGCACGTCGTACAGGTCCGCGATGGCTCTCCAGTCGGTGTCCCCGGGAGTGGTCGCGCGGGCGTGCCGCGAGGCGATGGCCGCCTGCAGGTAGTACCGACCGACCGGACTCCCGCGCGCGGCGAGCTGCTCGGCGCGCGCCAGGGCCGCCAGTCCACGCCGGATCAGCAGCTCGTCCCAGAGACCGCGGTCCTGGTCATCGAGCAGGACCGGCCGTCCCTCGGCGTCGATGCGGGCGGCGACGCGTGAGGCCTGCAGCTCCAGAAGCGCCTGCAGGCCGTGCACCTCCGACTCGTCCGGCATCAGGTCGGCGAGCATCTTGGCGAGCCTGATCGCCTCGTTGGTCAGCTCCGGACGCATCCAGTCGTCGCCGACCGTCGCGGTGTAGCCCTCGTTGAAGATCAGGTAGATCACGGCCATCACGTCGTCGAGCCGGGCGGTACGCTCGTCCCCGACGGGAAGCTCGAACTCCGCCCGAGCCTCACTGAGCGTCTTCTTCGCCCGGGAGATCCGTTGGCCGGTCGTGGTCTCCGTGGCCAGGAAGGCCCGCGCGATCTCCGCGGTCGTCAGGCCGCCGACCAGGCGAAGGGTCAGCGCTGCCCGGGACTCCGGCGTCAGCTGCGGGTGGCAGGACAGGAAAATAAGCCGGAGGACGTCGTCCTCGATGAAGTCCACCTGTGCGGTGAGGTCGGGCATACCCTCCTCCTCCCTCAGCTTGCGACCCATCTCCTCGGTCTTGCGGCGCAGGTTGTCGGTCCGCCGATAGGTGTCGACGGCACGGCGCTTGGCGGTCGTCATCAGCCAGGCGCCGGGGTTGGCAGGGATGCCGTTGGTCGGCCAGTGCTCGAGCGCGCTGACCAGCGCGTCCTGCGCCAGGTCCTCGGCCAGGTCGAGATCCCGGGTCATCCGCGTCAATGCGCCGACCAGCCGCGCGGACTGCTCACGCCAGGTGGCGGTGACGGCGTCCGCGGTGGTCTCGGCCATGCGGCCACCCTAGGGCGGCCGCATAGCCGGATCCGGCCAGCGTTCAGGCGTCGGGTGCCTGCGGCGGCTCGTCCGAGATCTGGCGCAACGTGGCGACCATCTGGCACTCGGGCCAGTACGTGGCATGCAGCTCGGCGAACTCCTTCTGCCCGGCAATCGCCTCCTCCAGGCTGGCGTACTGCAAAAGTGCCCAGCCACCGACGACCTCCTTGGCCTCGGCATACGGCCCGTCGACCCGGGTCGTCTCACCCTCGCGGACCACGAAGTTGACCGCATCCTCGGTGCCGAACAGGCCACCGCCGTCGAGGAAGGCCCCGGATCCGGCCTGCTCCCCGATGTACTTGTCCATCGCATCGAACAGCGCCTGCGGCGGCGCGCCGATGCCCTCTTCCATCCTGACGAAACCCATGAACCGCGGCATTGCTCGCTCCTCCATCATTGGTGTCCACCGCTCCTCGGTGGCCGACTCACCCCCACGTCGAACAGCATGCCGCGACTTCGACATCGTCCTCGAAGAATTCTCTGCTGGCCTTCGGTACGGCACCGATCCGGTCATGGACATGGTCCGCCTGCGCCGAGGCCGGCGGCGGGACTCGGCCGCTGGGTTCACCCCCAGCAGGTGCTTGAGCCTACGCTGGCGACGATCACCATGCCGCCCACCGAATCACGCGACCGCAAGCTCCTGCTCGTCGTCGACGCACCGTCGCTGCTGCATCGCAACCACCATGCGCGGGCACGCACCCTGCTCAGGGACCGTTCCGGCCGACCTGCCTGGGCCCTGCACGGAATGCTCCGCCAGATCATCGAGGCGATCGACGGGTTCGGCCCGGACGCCGTGATCTTCGGGCTCGACGACCGCACTTCCTCCGTGCGCAGGGACTTCTACCCCGAGTACAAGGCGGGTCGAACCGAGAAGGACCCGGAGCTCGTCGAGCAGCTCGAGCGCGCCGGCGCGTTGCTCGACGCGCTGGGCCTCGCCACCCTCACTCCTCCCGGCCTCGAGGCTGACGACGTCAACGCCTCCGCGGCGGCGTGGGCACGCGATCACGACTGGAACTGCGTGATCATCACCTCCGACCGGGACGCGTTCGCTCAGATCAGCGACCACACCCAGGTGCTGCGCCTGATCGACGGCGGCCTCAATGCGTCTCCACTGCTCAACCCGGCTCGTCTGTACACGATGTACGGCGTCGCGGCTGAGCGCTACCTCGAGTACGCCGCCCTACGCGGTGACGCCAGCGACAACCTGCCGGGCGTGTCCGGCATCGGCGAGAAGACCGCCGCCGTCCTGCTCGAACAGGCGGGCTCCATGCAGGCCGTCTGGGCCGACGTCGACCACAACGACGGCCTGGCTCTGATCGCGACCCTGGACGGGTGGGCCGAGGAGACCGGCGTACGCCGCCTGGGTGCAACGGTCGTACGGCGGCTCACGGCGCCCGGCGCCCGCGAGCAGTACGACTTCAATGTGCGCATCATGTCCGGTCACGACGATCTGGCTCTCGGGCTGACCCCGGACGTGCCCGGCAGCCCGGGTCTGCTTCCTCTCGACCTCGACCGGGTCAGTCAGGTGGTCGGCTTCCTCAACGTGGAAGCCACCACTTCACTCGCGATGCGAGTGCTCAGCAGCGATCCGGCGTCGCGCAGCCCTGTGAGCGGAAGCACGCTCCTACCCTCTTGAGCGGAATGGTCGTGAGGTGCTGCCCTAGGAGCAGCAGATTCAGCACGAGGAGCCAGCCATGCCAGACGTATCCGACCTGACCAACAAGGGCCAAGACATCGTCGCCAAGGCCGTCGGCGCAGCCGATGCGGTCGTGGGCGCCGCGCGAGGCGCGATCCGTGACAAGGCTCCCGGGCTGGAGCGGGTCACCGACCTCGTGCCCGACCCCAGCGACGTGGTCGATCAGGTCACCGCCACCGCGAACGAGCTGCTCAGCCTCGCGCAGGACGTCCAGACCAAGGTCGTCGCCGCGCTCACCGCCAACGCCTGACCTCAGCAGACCCTAGGCCTCGCGCAGCATCCTGATCCCGGCACCTACGGCCACGAGCAGCCCACCGGCGAACAGAACTGCGAGCCAGATCCACCGCGGTACGTCGTCGAGCGGCCCCCAGGCAAGGAACGCCCCGAGGACAAGCAGGACGAGGCCGATGCGGAGTGCTCCAATCGGCGCGAACTTCGCTGACGGGGATGCGGTCATGGGCGCAGTCTGCCGCACGCTCCACCTCGTCCCATGCACCGCGGCCCTAGATTGCTGGGCATGTCCGATACGAAGATCACCCACATCGGCGGCCCGACCACCCTCATCGAAGTCGGTGGATGGCGGATCTTGAGCGATCCAACGTTCGACCCGCCCGGAAAGCGCTACTTCTTCGGCTGGGGTACGACGTCGCGCAAGCTCGTCGGACCGTCGATCGCGGCGGGCGACCTGGGTCCGATCGACGCCGTGCTGGTCAGCCATCACCACCACGGCGACAACCTCGACCCCTCAGCAGCCGCACTGCTGCCGACGTGGGGCACCACCTTCACGACCAAGAAGGCCGCGGCCAAACTCGGGGGTCACTGCGTCGGGCTGGCCGCATGGGAGACCGCGACCCTGGAGGCCCCGGACAAGGAGACGATCACGATCACCGCGACCCCGTGCAGGCACGGACCCGTAGGCAGCGACCCGATCACCGGGCCGGTCGTCGGCTTCTCGCTCGCCTGGCCGGGACAGGAGCACGGCGAGCTCTGGGTCACCGGCGACACGGTCCTCTACCCAAGGCTGCGCGAGGTCGCGTCGAGGCTTGAGGTCGGCACCATGTTGATGCACCTCGGCTCGGTCCGGTTCCGCTACCTGTCCGGCTGGTTCCGCTACACGATGGACGCCCGCGAGGGCGCCGAGCTGATCGAGCTGGTGCAGCCGACCCACGTCGTACCCGTCCACTACGAGGGGTGGTCGCACTTCCAGGAGGGCCGCGAGTCCGCCGAGCCGATCATCAACGCCTCGCCGTACGCCGACCGGGTGACCTGGCTCGACCCAGGAGAAGACGTCACGCTGACGGTCTGAGACTCGTCGGTACGGCGGCGGGTAGTGCGTCGGCGGCGGGCCGTGCGTCGGTGGGCGCCGGTTCCTGCGCACCACCGAGACCGGGGTGACCACGATGACGACCACGGCGATGCCGGCGATCACCGCGGCGCCGATCCCGAGAATCAGCCGCGTGTTGTCGTCATCGGGTCGACCCAGGAGCAGAACCCGCTGTGGAGCAGCACTGCGGCCACTGCCTCCTCGGACGATCTCGGGTCCCATGCACCAAGAACGCCCGGACCGCAGGCCCCTGGCGATCGAACCGGGGGCCTGCGGAGTCTCAGGCGTCGACGGCAGCGTTCGAGTGCGCCTCGCACCACGGATCGAATCCGCCCGCGTCGAGGTGCTCGGGGCTGCAGGTGCAGCCGGCTTCGGGCTTCGGGCCGCTCACGGGCCGATCCCGTCGGCCTCGAACAGAAGCCGCTGCTGAACCATCGGGCACTCGAACGGGCCCCGCGCCCGCAATCCCACGTTGTTGAGGTAGCCCACGACGATCCGGTATGCCTCCCACAGGCCGACCTCGTCGTAGCTCACCTTGTGCTTCGCACAGTAGGCGCGCACGATCGGCCGCGCATGGCGCAGGTTCGGGCGCGGCATGCTCGGGAACAGGTGGTGCTCGATCTGGTAGTTGAGGCCGCCCAGCGCGAAGTCCACCCACAGACCTCCGCGGACGTTGCGCGACATCAGCACCTGGCGCCGCAGGAAGTCGATCTTCGAGGTGGCGGGCACGATCGGCATTCCCGTGTGGTTGGGCGCGAACGAGCCACCCAGGCACAGGCCGAAGATCGCCGACTGCACAGCGATGAAGGCGGCTGCCATTCCGAGGGGCAACACCAGCAGCAGCACGGCGACGTACGCCGAAAGTCGAACTGCCACCAGCCCGGCCTCGATGCGCTGGGCTCTGGGGGTGCCCTTCGCGAACGCCGGCTGCACGCTGGACACGTGCAGGTTGAGCCCCTCCAGGGTCAGCAACGGGAAGAAGAACCATCCCTGGTGCTGCCCGAGCCATCGGGTGAGCGCGGTCCGCCGCTGCGTGATCGCGTCTGGGGTGAAGGCGACGTACCCAGGGGCGATATCGGGATCCTTGGTCTCCTGATTGGGAGCCGCGTGGTGCGCGTTGTGCTTGCCCCGCCACCATGCGTGGCTCAGTCCGGCGAGCCCGGCCAGGGCGCGTGACGCCCCGGTGTTCCAGGCTCCGGAACGGAACATCTGCCGGTGGGCGGCATCGTGGCCGAGGAACCCGAACTGGGTCATCACCACGCCCATGGCTCCGGCGAGCAGCAGCTGCAACCAGGAGTCTCCGAGGAGGAAGAACCCGACCCACAGGCCCGCGAAGGCACCCACAGTCACAGTGATGCGGGTCCAGTAGTAGGCATAGCGACGACCGAGTAGCCCGCTGCCGCGAATTTCGGTCGCCAAGTCCGTGTACAGACTCCGGGCGTTCGGCGCACGCTCGGCCGCGACGAGGGTCTCAGCCACCGGGTCTCCTCAGGACATCGAAGCGATGTCGCCAAGGTCCGGGACGACGTCGTCGCAAAACTGCGACGGCTCACCTTCGAATGTACCTCCCGAGGCGCCTCAGGAGGAAGGAATGTCGGCCGAACCCGCAACGATCTCTCGTGCGAGGTCGGCCAGCCGCAACTGACTGCGGCGAGCATGCGCTCGCAGCCGCTCGAACGCCGTGTCGACGTCGACTCCGTGGCGGTGCGCGATCATTCCCTTGGCCTGCTCGATCACGATCCGACTGTTCAGCGCCCCTTGGAGCTGCTCTGTCAGCGTCTCGGCGCGCGAGATCGCCCGCTCCTGCATGATCGCGATGGTGGCCACGTCGGCTAACGCCTGCACCACCTTGATGTCCTCGGGGCGGAACGGCAAGGGATCTTGGTCGAAGACGTTCAACGCACCGATCACCCGCTCCCGCAGGCGCATCGGGAACGCATGCACCGAACGGATACCGGCGTCGAAGGCGCTCGCGGCGAAGGCCGGCCATCGCGAGTCGTCCTCCGACAAGTCCGCGATCGTCACCGGCTCGCCGGTCCGGAAGCAGTCGAGGCATGGCCCTTCGTCGTGCTGCAGTTGGAACAGTTCCAGGTGCCGGGCGCTCTCGGTCGAGGCGGCCAGGTAGTGCAGTTCCCCGCCCTCGTCGGCCAGCATCAGCCCGACCGATGCGGCATCGCTCACGGCGGCCGTGTGCTCGGTGAGCTTGTGCAGGAACTCGATCAGGTCGAAGTCGGCAACGAGTGTGTCAGCGACCTCGACGAACACACGTGACAGCCGTTGCGCAGAGATCATTTCGACCCGCCCTTTCTTCCCAAGAGTCTAGGGGTACCCATCTGTGTCATTCGTCCTCCAGGAGGTGGTGACCGGCCAAGATCAGCAACGCCAGCGCGTAGAGCGGCTGGCCGTGGGCGAACGCGTGGGCACGCATCCGGGCCAGGGCTTCCGCAGCATCGACCCCACGTGCGTCCATGACCATGCCTTGGGCCTGGTAGATCTCGGCCCGGTGGTCGATCTGGTCCCCGAGTCCGGGCGCGCCGTCGAGCAGGATCTCGATCGCCCGTCGCGCGCACGCCAGCGCCGCGGCGATCTGGTCGTCCGAGAGGGAGCCGGGCCGCCCGGCGTACACGTCGAGCACCCCGAGGCACAGCGCGCCGACCTGCAGCGGGAAGGCGAACACCGCACCGACGCCGGCCTCGATGGCGGTGGACACATAACCGGGCCACCGACCCTCGTCGGTAGCGAGATCGGGCGTGAGCACCGGACGGCTGTACTTCACGGCGTCGTAGGAGGGACCCTCGCCCGCGCTGAACTGCAACTCGTCGATGCGCCGGCAGCGTTCGTCGGAGGCCGCCACCACACCGGCCGAGCCGCGCCCGGACGTCAGGTTGAGCGCCGCACCCAGGAGTTCGAGGCGTGCGGTCAGCTCGCGGCACAGGTCCTCCAGCGCGGCCACCGCAGGACGAGCATCCTCCGAGGCAGCCATCACGGACCTTCCTGATGCGACCACCGGGGCCCGGGGCGGCGCCGGAGCACGTCCGGCGTCGTCCACCGTACTCGTGAGTTACTCCCAGAACACCCGGTCGACGACTCCGCGAGCCCGCCGGGTCGCCCGCAAATAGTCGTTGACCATCACGTCGGTGCCTCCAGGCGGGTGGCCGAGGATCGCTGCCACCGCCGCCCGCTCACGAGTGTCGCGGGGCAGCTGGTCCCCGCTCTTACCGCGGGCCAGGGTGACCGCGTTGCGCATCCGGCTCACCATTCGCCACCCGGTCGCCAGCGTCTCGGCGTCAGCCCGGGTGATCAGGTCGGCCGCCGCCGCCGCCTCGAGCGCGGCCAGCGTCTGGGTGGTCTGCAGCTCGGGCACCCGGCCGGCGTACCGCATCTGCAGCAGCTGGATCGTCCACTCTATGTCGGCGAGGCCGCCGCGCCCGAGCTTGAGGTGCAGGTGAGGGTCGGCCCCCTTGGGCATCCGCTCCTTGTCGATCCGGCCCTTGATCCGGCGCACCTCGATCACGTCGTCCTCGGTGATCCCGTCCTCGGGGAACCGCAGTGGGTTGATCAGCTCCTCGAACCGCCGGCGCAGGTCGAGGTCGCCGACGACCGCGTCCGCGCGGAGCAGCGCCTGCGCCTCCCAGACCTTCGACCACTTCGCGTAGTAGGCCGCGTACGAGTCGAGCGTGCGCACCAGTGGACCCTGCTTGCCTTCCGGCCGCAGGTCCGCATCGACCTCCAGCGGCGGGTCGCCGCCGGGAGTGGCCAGCATCCGTCGGAGCTCGTTGGCCACGGCGGTGGCGTACGACGTCGCCTCGTGCGCGTCCGCACCGTCCTGCGCCTCGTGGACGAACAGCACGTCTGCGTCCGAGCCGTAGGAGAGCTCGAACCCGCCGTATCTGCCCATCGCCACGATCGCGATCCGGGCCGGCGCGGCCTCGAGCTTGCGCTGCGCCTGCACGGCGCTCCCCGCGACGACGAGCGTGGCCTCGAGGGTCGCGTCGGTGAGTCGCGAGAGCCCAACCCCCACGTCGGCGACGTCGACCAGGCCGAGCACGTCGCCGCCCGCAACCCGCAGCAGCTCGCGCTGACGGACCCCGCGCACGGCGCGGATAGCCTTCTCGGCATCGTCCTGGTGCCGGCCGGCACTGGCCAGCATCTCCTCGGTCATCGCCTGCGCGCTCAGCGGGACCAGGTCCTCGCCCAACATCCGCACGCCCTGCGGTTCACGCTCGAGCAGGTCGGTGACGTAGCGGGACGTGGCCAGCAGGTGGGCGAGGCGCTCGGCCACCTGACCCTCGTCCCGCAGCTCCCGGAGGTACCACGGCGTGCTGCCGAGGGTCTCGCTGAGCCGCCGGAAGCCGAACAGCCCGGCGTCCGGATCAGGTCCCTCCGCGAACCACTGCAGCAGCGCGGGCAGCAGCGCCTTCTGGATCGCAGCAGTGCGGGTCACGCCGCTGGTGAGCGCCTCCAGGTTGCGCAGCGCGGCCTTCGGGTCGGCGTAGCCCAGCGCGGCGAGCCGGTCGCCGGCGGCCTCCGAGGACAGCCGGACGTCGGGTCCGGGGATCTTGGCGACCGCCGACAGCAGCGGACGGTAGAAGAGCTTCTCGTGGAGCCGGCGGACCTCGCGGCGGTGATGCTGCCAGGCCCGGTCCAGGGCATGCTCCGACTCCTTGAACATGCCCATGCTCCGGCCCAGCCGACGCATCGCGTCGTCGCCGGAGGGCACCACGTGCGTACGCCGCAGCTGGTGCAGCTGGATCCGGTGCTCGAGGGTGCGCAGGAAGGTGTAGGCCTCGTGCAGCGCCTCGCCGTCCTCGCGGCCGACGTACCCACCGCGGGTCAGGTCGGCCAACGCGGACAGGGTGGCACCGGCTCGCAGGGTCTGGTCGGCGCGGCCATGCACGAGCTGGAGCAGCTGGACCGCGAACTCCACGTCCCGCAGCCCGCCGGCGCCCAGCTTGAGCTGCCGGTCGGCGTCGCGGGCCGGGATGTGTTCGAGCACCCGGCGGCGCATCGCCTGGGTGTCGGCGACGAAGCCCTCCCGCTCGGCCGCGCGCCAGACCATTGGCGAGAGCTGCTCGACATACGCCCGGCCCAGGGCTTGATCGCCGGCGACCGGGCGGGCCTTGAGCAGCGCCTGGAACTCCCAGGTCTGCGCCCAGCGTTCGTAGTACCCGGCGTGGCTGGACAGGGTCCGACTGAGCGGGCCGGACTTGCCCTCGGGACGGAGCGCGGCGTCGACCTGCCACAGGGTTCCCTCGGAGGTGGGGTCGGTGCAGACCCGCATCAGGTGACTGGCCAGCTGGGTGGCGGCCCGCGCGGCCTTGGTCTCGTCCGCGCCGTCCACCGGCTCGTGCACGAAGATCACATCGACGTCGGAGACATAGTTGAGCTCGCGGCCGCCACACTTGCCCATCGCGATCACGGCGAGCCGGACCACGTCGGCGGACTCCCCCACCTCGCGTCGGGCGATCGCGAGCGCCGCCTCCAGGGCGCCGGCAGCCAGGTCGGCTAGCTCGGCGGCGGCATCGTCGACGCCCAGGCCGTGGGCCAGGTCGCGGGCGGCGAGCCGCAGAAGCATCCGGCGGTACTCCACCCGCAGCGCGTCCGCTGCCTGCGCGGAGTCGAGGCCGTCGACCGCATGCAGCAGTCGATTGCTGATGGCGAACGCCGGCGGGCGGGTCGAGCCGAGCAGCGGATCGGTGAGCTCGCGCCACTGCTCGGGGTGCCGCACGAGGTGGTCGGTCAGCGCCTGGCTGGCGCCGAGCACGCTGAGCAGCCGCATCGCAGTGCCCTCGTCGTCGACCAACGCGTCGACAAGCGCCTCACCGTCCTCCGCGGCGTCGCGGAGCCGAACCAGCCCCGCGAGCGCGGCATCCGGGTCGGCGGTCTGGGAGAGCGGCGCAAGCAGTGCCTCCACTTCAGGCCCCAGCTCACGGAGGTCAGCGAGCGCAGCGTTGGTGTCCTGGAAGCCCAGCCGGAGCAAGTTGCCCTTGCCGGTGGCCGGCCGCATCACGCGCGGCTCCCCGCCAGGGTGGCGAGTCGCTCCGCGAGCGGCCGCCAGGCCTCCTCGAGCTCTGCGGCCGCGGCATCGATGTCCGCCAGCACCCGCTCCTGGTCGATGCCGGCGGCCACGTGCCGTTCCTCGTCGTCGCGCGCCCACAGGTCGAGCACCGCGCGGTCGACCTCGGGATGCCACTGCACACCCCAGACCGTCGGCGCGAACCGGGCGGCCTGGGTCTCGCCCTCCGGGGTGACGGCGAGTACGACGGCATCGTCCGGGAGCCGGGTGACCAGGTCGTCGTTCCACTGCACCGCGCGGCGAGGGGTGCGCAGCGGGCCGAGCAGATGATCCTCGGCCACGTCCTCGGTCCAACCGACGTCGAGCAGGCCGAGCTGCTGGCCCCGCGGGTTGGGCTCGACGGTGCCGCCGAACGCGACCGCGCAGACCTGGTGGCCCAGGCAGATGCCGAGCGTCGGCACGCCGGTCGCCGCCGCGTCGGTGATCAGCTCGCGCAGCGGCGCCAGCCACGGGTGCGGGTCGGTGGCCGCCATCGGGCCGCCGAGCACGAGCAAGGCGTCGTACTCGGCGAGGGCGGGAAACTGGTCGCCCACGTAGGGGCGGCAGACGGTGACGGCGCAGCCGGCGTCCTCGAGCCAGCCTCCGAAAAGCGCCGGCGGGCAGTCGGCCTCGTGCTCGATCACCAGCACCCGTGGGCCAGGCACGGCGCCGTCCTCAGAGGACCGGCAGCATGCGGTCGCGCTCGTAGGCGGAGACCTGGACGCGGTACTCGTCCCACTCGGCGCGCTTGTTGCGCAGGAAGAAGTCGAAGACGTGCTCGCCCAGGGTCTCGGCGAGCAGCTCGGAGCCCTCGGCGACCTCGATCGCGTCATTGAGGTTCTTCGGCAGCGGCTCCATGCCGAGGCTCTCCCGCTCCCGCTCGGTGAGGCTCCAGACGTCGTCCTCGGCCTCGCGCGGGAGGTCGTAGCCCTCCTCGATGCCCTTCATCCCGGCGGCCAGCACCGCGGCGAACGCGAGGTAGGGGTTGCAGGCAGCGTCGAGGGTGCGCAGCTCGATCCGGGTGGACTGGCCCTTGAGCGGTTTGTACATCGGGACCCGCACCATCGCCGATCGGTTGTTGTGGCCCCAGCAGACGTACGACGGCGCCTCACCGCCGGACATCATCCGCTTGTAGCTGTTGACCCACTGGTTGGTCACCACGCTGATCTCGCGAGCGTGGTGGAGCACCCCGGCCGTGAACCCGCGGCCGATCTTGGACAGCTGGTACTCGGAGCCGGCTTCGTAGAAGGCGTTCTGGTCGCCCTCGAACAGCGACACGTGGGTGTGCATGCCCGAGCCCGGGTGCGTTGTGAACGGCTTGGGCATGAACGTCGCCCAGATCCCCTGGCTCAGCGCTACCTCTCGGATGACCGTGCGGAACGTCATGATGTTGTCGGCCGTGGTCAACGCGTCGGCGTACCGCAGGTCGATCTCCTGCTGGCCGGGCCCGCCCTCGTGGTGGCTGAACTCGACGGAGATCCCCATCGACTCCAGCATCGTGATCGCCTCGCGGCGGAAGTCCGATCCCATCGACTGTGCGGTGTGGTCGAAGAACCCGCTGCGGTCCACGGGCACCGGGTCGGTGCCGTCGGTGGGCGCGTCCTTGAAGAGGTAGAACTCGATCTCGGGGTGCGTGTAGAACGTGAACCCCTTCTCGGCCGCCTTCGCCAGGGTGCGCTTGAGCACGTACCGCGGGTCGGCGTACGACGGGCTGCCGTCGGGCATCACGATGTCGCAGAACATCCGCGCGGTGGACGGACCCTCGCCGCGCCAGGGCAGGATCTGGAACGTCGCAGGGTCCGGCTTGGCCAACATGTCCGCCTCGTAGACGCGGGCGAAGCCCTCGACCGCCGAGCCGTCGAACCCGATGCCCTCGGAGAACGCGCCCTCGAGCTCCGCGGGCGCCACCGCGACCGACTTCAGGAAGCCCAGGACGTCGGTGAACCACAGCCGGACGAACCGGACGTCCCGCTCCTCGAGCGCCCGGAGTACGAAGTCTTCCTGCTTGCCCATGGCGTCAGCCTAGTGGCGGCTACTCCGTCGGGACGTTCGCCTCTATTTCGGCGAGCCATGCGGTGGGCTTCGCGTCCGAGGGCATCCGCCAGTCACCCCGCGGAGACATGGTGCCGCCGGAGCTCACCTTGGGCCCGTTGGGCAGCGCGGACCGCTTGAACTGGCTGGCGAAGAAGCGCTCGACGAACACCACCAGCCAGCGTCGGATCGTGGCCAGGTCGAACGCCGTCCGGCTGTCTTCGGGGAATCCCGGCGGCCAGTCGCCCGCGGTCTCGTCGCGCCAGGCGTGCCAGGCCAGGAAAGCGATCTTGGCCGGCCGGTAGCCGCGTCGGATCACGTGGAAGAGCGTGAAGTCCTGCAGGGCGTACGGCCCCACCGAGTCCTCGGTGCGTTGCGGCAGCTGGTCCTCGCGGTTCGGAATCAGCTCCGGGGTGATCTCCTGGTCCAGGATCTCGATGAGCACCTCGTTGGTCTGCTGCTCGAACTGGCCCGAGTCGATCACCCAACGGATCAGGTGCTGGATGAGGGTCTTCGGCACGCCGCCGTTGACCCCGTAGTGGGACATCTGGTCACCCACACCGTAGGTGCACCAGCCGAGCGCGAGCTCGGAGAGGTCGCCGGTGCCGAGCACGATGCCGCCGCGGTGGTTGGCGAGCCGGAAGAGGTAGTCGGTGCGGAGACCGGCCTGCACGTTCTCGAAAGTGATGTCGTAGACCTCCTCGCCCTCCGCGAACGGGTGGTCGAGGTCCTTGAGCATCTGCTCGGCGGCGGCGGTGATGTCGATCTCCTCGAACGTGACGCCGAGCGAGGTGGAAAGCCGCGTGGCATAGGACTTGGTCGCCGCACCTGTCGCGAACCCGGGCAGTGTGAACGCGTGGATGTCGGTGCGTGGGCGGCCGAGCCGGTCCATCGCCTTCGCGGCCACGATCAGGGCATGCGTGGAGTCGAGCCCGCCGCTGACCCCGATGATGATCTTGGGCGTACCGATCGCCCGCACGCGCTGCTCGAGCCCGGAGACCTGGATGTTGTAGGCCTCGTAGCAGTCGAGCGCGAGCCGCGCGGGGTCGTCGGGCACGAACGGGTAGCGGTCCACCTTGCGCTTGAGCCCGATGTCACCCGTGGGCGGGGCGACTTCGAAGCCGATCGTGCGGAACTCCGGAATCCCGGCGCCGCGTCGGTTGTCGTCGAACGTGCCCTGCCGCAGTCGCTCCTGCCGGAGCCGGTCGAGGTCGACGTCGGTGACCGATCGGCGGGGCCCGTCGGGGAAGCGCTCGGTCTCCGCGAGCAGGTCGCCGCACTCGTAGACCATCGTCTGGCCGTCCCACGACAGGTCGGTCGAGGACTCCCCCTGGCCGGCGGCCGCGAAGACGTACGCCGCGTTGCACCGGAAGCTCGCACTGCGCACCAGCAGCCGTCGGTCCTCGGCCCGTGCCACGGTGATCGGGCTACCGGACAGGTTGGCCAGCACGGTCGCGCCGGCCAGCGCCGCCTCGGCGCTGGGCGGCACCGGCACCCACATGTCCTCGCAGATCTCGACGTGCAGGCCGAGCCCCGGGACGTCCTCGGCCCGGAAGATCAGGTCCGGTCCGAACGGCACCACGGCACCGTTGAGCGTGATGGTCTGGCCGTGCCGGTCGTCGCCGGGCGCGAACCAGCGCCGCTCGTAGAACTCCCGGTACGTCGGCAGGTAGGACTTCGTCGCCACCCCGAGCACCCGGCCGCGGTGGATCACCACCGCGCAGTTGAGCACTCGGGTTCCCTGCACCAGCGGCGCACCGACCACCAGCACCGGCATCAGGTCGGCGCTGGCCTCGACGATCTCGGCGATCGCGCGTCGTACGCCGTCGAGCAGAGTGTCCTGCAGGACCAGGTCGTCGATCGCGTACCCGCTCAGGCACAGCTCGGGGAACACCGCGACCGCGACGCTCTCGTCGTGGCACGCCCGCGCCTCCGCGAGCACGGCGGCGGCGTTCGCGGCGGGATCGGCGACCGTCACCGGCAGCGTGCACGCGGCCACCCGCGCGAACCCCTGGGCGTAGGCCGAGTAGAAGTCCACGATTCGAGTCTAGGGCCCGTCGTACCGATGAGTCGGCGCCGCGGCGCCGGTCACAACCGGCATGGACACCTCGATCAGCCCCTGCCTCTGGTTCGACGACAACCTGGAGGAGGCGGCCACGTTTTACACCGCGATCTTCCCGAGCTCATCGATCGGTCACCTGAGTCGCTACACCGACGCGGGTCCCGGTGAGCAGGGCAAGGTGATGGCCGGCGAGTTCACGATCGACGGCATGACGTTCCGCGGAATCAATGGTGGGCCGGAGCACGCGCGCTTCTCCGAGTCCATCTCCTTCAGCGTCACCTGCCGCGACCAGGCGGAGGTCGACTACTACTGGGACTCGCTCGTCGACGGCGGCCAGGAGTCGGTGTGCGGATGGCTGAAAGACCGGTTCGGGCTGTCCTGGCAGATCGTCCCGCAGCGCCTCTACGAGCTCGTCTCCGACCCGAACCCGGTGCGCGCCCGGGCGGCCAGCGACGCCATGTTCACGATGCGGAAGATCGTCATCGCGGAGGTGGAGGCGGCGGCCAACTCCGCCGCCTAGGTACACCTAGGGGGCTGACGTTTGGTCCCCAACGACAGGTTTCGAGGTCGATTTCGTGTCGTTGGTGACCAAACGACAACTCCCAGCGCCACCAAACGTCACCTCCGGCGGTACTCGGCCACCCAGCGCGGACCCTCCACTTCGTCGAGTCGTTCGAGCTCGAGAGTGCCCGCGCCGAGAGACTGCATGAAGTCGCGACCGAGGGCGAACGGCGGACCCTGGTCGCTCGACTCCGGTCCGTCGGCGCGGAAGGCCACGGCCACGAGTCGGCCACCGGGGCGGACCAGACCGACCACGGCCTCCGCCGCCTGGGCACGCGGCGGGTCCGGGAGCGCCTGGAGCGTGAAGATCTCGACCACCAGGTCGAACCCGTCGGCCACCTCGGGCGAGAGATCAAGCAGGTCCTCCACCCGGTACGCGACCCTGCTGTCGGGGTGCCGTCGGCGGGCCTCCGCTATCGCAGCCGGAGCGATGTCGAAACCCGTCGTCTCGAAGCCGGTCGTGGCGAGGAACTCGGCATCGGCGCCCAGCCCACAACCGACCACGACGGCCGTCCGGCCACCGCCCTCGAGCGCGACCTCGTGCGTCCAGGCGGCGAGCTGCGGATTCGGGCCCTCGCGGTCCCACGGGACCGAGATCTCGCCGGCCAGCCCCTCGGCGTACAGGCGGTCGAACCACGCCGTCGGCTCGCCGCTCCCGATCGCCTCGGCGGACAGCTCATCGGCGCGCAGGTCCCATTCTCGCGTCATACCGGCAGCCTAGGAGGCTGTCGTTTGGTCCCCAACGACAGGTTTCAGGTCGATTTCGTGTCGTTGGTGACCAAACGACAGCACGGAGCAGCGCCGACAGTGCCCCTGCGTGACCAGCGACACAGACCGCCGGACGGCGTTGCGGGGCTAGCCTGGATACGAGTCCGTGGACTCCATCAGGGAGCCGCGAGATGACCGCAAGGAGCTCGATCGTGAGCACGCCCGAGGAGACCGCGCCCTATGGCAGCGGCCCGGCCCAGAAGCAGACCCCCGTCAAGCGGGTTCGCACCCACCACTTGCACGAGATGAAGGGGCGCGGGGAGAAGTTCTCGATGCTCACGGCGTACGAGCAGTACGCCGCAGCGACGTTCGACGAGGCAGGCATCGAGGTCCTTCTCGTCGGCGACAGCGCGTCCAACAATGTCTTCGGCAACGAGACCTCGCTGCCGGTGACGGTCGACGAGCTGATCCCGCTCACCCGCGCCGTCAGCCGCTCCGTGCAGCGGGCGCTGGTCGTGGGTGACCTTCCCTTCGGGAGCTACCAGGCCTCCCCCGAGCAGGCCTATATGACCGCGGTGCGCTTCATGAAGGAGGGCGGCGCCCACGCCGTGAAGCTCGAGGGTGGCGTCGAGATGGTGCCCCAGATCGAGCGGCTCGCCCAGGGCGGCGTCCCGGTGATGGCCCACATCGGGTTCACCCCGCAGTCCGAGCACGCCCTCGGCGGCTACCGGGTCCAGGGCCGCGGCGACACCGCCACCCGGGTGCTGGCCGATGCGCACGCGATCCAGGAGGCCGGTGCGTTCGCGGTGGTGATGGAGATGGTGCCGGGCGATGTCGCCGGCCAGGTGACCAAGGAGCTCGACATCCCCACGATCGGCATCGGCGCCGGCCCGGACTGCGACGGCCAGGTGCTGGTCTGGCAGGACGCGTTCGGGTTGCGTACCGGCCGGATGGCCCGGTTCGTCAAGCAGTACGTCGACCTGCACGCCGTACTCCTCCAGGCAGCCAAGGACTACGACGCCGACGTCAAGGCCGGCACCTTCCCCGGCCAGGAGCACACCTTCTGACTGTCGGCGGCTGGGTGCATGCTGGGTCCTCCCCCACCCACCAGGAGGACTCATGCCTGTTCAACTCGACCCCTACCTCAGCTTCGGTGACGGCAAGGCCCGCGATGCGCTCGAGTTCTACAACTCGGTCTTCGGCGGCAGCCTCGAGGTCAACACGTTCGGCGAGCAGCCGGACATGCCGGGCAGCGACCCCTCGCTGAGCGACAAGATCATGCACGCCCAGCTGACCGGCGACCATGGCGTGCACCTGATGGGTGCCGACACGGCACCCGGCATGGGTGAGCCGACCGCGACCTCGACCCAGATCTCGCTGAGCGGCGACGACGACGCCGTGCTTCGCGGCTACTGGGACGCGCTGGTCGACGGCGGCACGGTCACCGTCCCACTCGAGACGGCTCCGTGGGGTGACACCTTCGGGATGCTGGTCGACAGGTTCGGCGTCCCCTGGATGGTCAACATCCTCGGTTCCGCCCCTGAGTGAGCCTCGGAGGCCGGGTTACCGTGGCGGCATGCGCGCACTGAGCCTCGGTCTGCTGCTCGCTCTCGTCCTCGCCACGGCTCCGGCCGTCGCCACGACCGACGTCCCGGCTGCGTCCGGCGGCGCCGAGAGCGCCGCACCCGGATTGCGGGTCACCAAGCTCGTCACGGGCCTCGACCACCCGTGGGACGTGCAGCCGATCGGCGGCGGACGAGTGCTGATCACCGAGCGCGACGAGGCCCAGCTGATGGTCGCAGACGGTGACGGCAAGCGCCGGGTGCGGTTCCCGAGCGGCAAGGTGTGGGTCTCCGGCGAGACTGGGCTGATGAGCCTCGCGATCGACCCGGGCTTTGCCAAGAGCGGTCGCTTCTACACCTGCCAGGGCTACCACAAGCCGGGCGGCGGGCACGACGTCCGCGCGATCGCGTGGCGCCTCAATGACGCGGCCACCAAGGCCACGATGATCCGGACGCTCGTGAAAGGGCTGCCCACGTCGTCCGGCCGGCACGGGGGCTGCCGCTTGCTGATCACCCGCAACGGCGCCCTGCTCGTCGGGACCGGCGACGCGGCCGTCGGAACCAACCCGCGCAACCTCGACTCCCTGGGCGGCAAGACGCTGCGGCTCAACCGGATGACCGGCGCGCCCTGGCCGACCAACCCGTTCATCAAGGCCGAAGGCAAGCGCCGCTACGTGCACACCTTCGGGCACCGCAACGTCCAGGGCCTGGCCCAGCGCAGCGACGGCTCACTGTGGTCGATCGAGCACGGCTCCTATCGCGACGACGAGGTCAACAAGCTGGTCTCGGGTGGCGACTACGGCTGGCACCCGGTGCCGGGCTACAACGAGTCGGTGCCGATGACCGACCAGGGCCTCCCCGGCAAGCAGTACGCCGCGCGGTGGTCGTCCGGTCAGCCGACCCTGGCCACCTCCGGGGCGAGCTTCGTGCGCGGCAACAAGTGGCGCAGCTTCGACGGCACCCTCGCGACGGCGTGCCTTGCGGCCAACCGGCTGCTGTTCATCAAGTTCAGCGCCAGCGGCAAGCTCATGAGCGTCCGGGCACCCGAGGCGCTGCGCCAGTACGGGCGGCTGCGCTCGGTGACCAACGGTCCCAACGGGAGCCTGCTGATCACCACCGACAACGGCAGGGGCGCCGACGTCGTGCTCAAGGTCCGGCCCCGCTAGTCGACCCAGTCGAACGCAATCCCACCGCCGAGGATCACGACGAACCACACGACGTACGCGACGACGGCGACCCAAGGCAGCCGGTCGGGATGCAGCGACCACCAGGCCAGGCTCACGAGGAGCAGAAACAGCCAGAACAGGATCAACGGCACGGAGACGTACCACGGCACCACCGCCACGCTCCAGCCGTAGAGGAAGAGCGCGGCCACCAGCATCGACATGCCGATGAACGGGCGCGGCGAGACCGGTCGCGGGCTGCGCACCCGGCGCCGTCGAGCCATCACGGGCGGCTCAATCTTCCAGCTCGGCGTCGTTCCAGTCCGGGTCGTTGTCCCACTCCTCGTTGCGCTCCTCGGCCTTTTGCAGGGCGCGCGAGGCCTCCTCCTCCGTCGGGTACGGCCCGAGGCGGTCGATCGGAGGGCAGATGTCCTCGGTCTCGACCCGGCGATGCTTCACGCAGTACCAGTACTTCATGAGGCGAAACTACACTCGTCGCTCGTGACTCCCGTGGCCCCGATGACCGTGTCTCCGCGCCGTGCGGTACCCGCGCACATCCCGCGTCCGGAGTACGTCGACCAGCCGGCGCCCGCGCCGTACACCGGGCCCGAGGTGAAGGACGCGGACACCATCGAGCGAATGCGCCGGGCGGGCCGGCTGGCCGCGCAGGCGCGGGAGCTCGTCGGCTCGCACGTCGTACCCGGCGTGACGACCGACGAGCTGGACCGGGTCGGCCACGAGTTTCTCTGCGACCACGGCGCCTACCCCTCGACGCTCGGCTACCGCGGCTTCCCGAAGTCGCTGTGCAGCAGCGTCAACGAGGTGATCTGCCACGGCATCCCGGACAGCCGGGTGGTGGAGGACGGCGACATGGTCAACATCGACATCACGGCGTACCTCGACGGCGTACACGGCGACACCAACGCCACCTTCCTCGCCGGCGTCGTCGACGAGGAGACCCGACTGCTCGTCGAGCGCACCCGGGAGGCGCTCGAGCGCGGGATCACGGCGGTCAAGCCGGGTCGCCGGATCAACATCATCGGGCGGGTGATCGAGACTTACGCCGCTCGGTTCGGGTACGGCGTCGTCCGCGACTTCACCGGTCACGGCATCGGCACCGCGTTCCACAGCGGCCTGATCGTGCCGCACTACGACGAGCCGATGTACAACGACCTGATCGAGGTCGGCATGACGTTCACGATCGAACCGATGCTCAACCTCGGCACCCACGAGTGGGACATGTGGGACGACGGCTGGACCGTCGTCACCCGCGACCGCCGGCGCTCCGCACAGTTCGAGCACACACTGCTCGTCACCGCGGACGGCGCCGAGGTGCTCACGAACCCCTGAGGTCTGGGGCGGAGGCTGGGTGGCGGTGACCTGGTTACCGTTCGCGGCCCGGAATCGGTAACTGCGGCACCGCGGCCCCGTGCCCCGCCCGATCCGCGGTGACTTGGTTACCGTCCGGCGCCGACTTTCGGTAACTCACCCACCGCCGCCCCGCGCCGCTAGTCTGGTGACGCGGATGGGCTGGCCGGGCGACCGCGTGGGGTGACTCACGAGGAAGGTCCGGGCTCCGCAGAGCAGGGTGGTGGGTAACTCCCACCCGGGGTAACCCGCGGGAAAGTGCCACAGAAAGGAAACCGCCTCATCGTCCCTCTTCGGGGGAACGGAAGGTAAGGGTGAAACGGTGGGGTAAGAGCCCACCAGTACGCCGGGAGACCGGCGTAGCTAGGTAAACCCCACCTGGAGCAAGGTCAGACAGCGCACGTTCGAGGGTTGCTCGCCCGAGTGCGCGGGTGGACTGCTGGAGGCGATCGGCAACGGTCGTCGTAGATGGATGGTCGCCCGCCGGTCTCGCATCGGTGACAGAACCCGGCCTACAGGCCAGCCCATCCGCACTAGCGTGCTCAGGCGTTTAGCCGCCCCCCTCTCGGGGGACCTGTCGCCAGGGCGTTCGACGCCCTGGCACTCAGTGTGCCGCTTTGGAAGGGACAGACATGGCTATCGGACTTGGCATCGTTCTCGTCGTCGCCGGGTTGATCCTGGTGCTCGACGTCGTCAACTGGGACACCTCCGCCGTCGACACCGAGACCTTGGGGTGGATCCTGCTGGTTGCGGGCGCGCTCGCCATCATCATCTCGTTGATCGTGAACGCTCAGCGCTCCCGTGCCACCCACGTCGTGGAGGACCGCCAGGCACCACGACTGTGACCACGGCGACGTCCGGTGGCAGTGAGTCCGAGGTCATCGGCGACCGCTATCGCCTCGGCGAACTGTTGGGCGCCGGAGGAATGGCCGTCGTGCATCGCGCGACCGACCAGGCCTTGGATCGTCAGGTCGCCGTCAAGATGCTTCGCCCGATCGCCGGCGGGAGCGAAGGGCGAGATCGCTTCATCGCCGAGGCACGGATACTGGCGGGGTTGTCGCACACCGGCCTGGTGACCGTGCTGGACGCTGGGTTCGACGCCGAGCGCCCGTTCCTGGTCATGGAGCTCGTCGAGGGTCCGACCCTGGCCGAGGTCTGCGCTGCGCCGTGTGACCCCGAGCGCGTGGAATCGGTCGGTGCCCAGGTGGCTGAGACCCTCGACTTCGTGCACAGTCGCGGAATCGTCCACCGCGACGTGAAGCCGGGCAACGTCCTCCTCGGCCCCAACGGCCAGATCAAGCTCGCCGACTTCGGCATCGCTCGCCTGATCGACCAGGACCCGGGTTTCACCCGCACCGGTTACGCGATGGGCACGGTCGCCTACGCCTCGCCCGAACAGGTGCGCGGCGAGACATTGACCGGCGCGACCGACACGTACTCGCTCGGCCTGGTCCTCCTCGAAGCCCTGACCGGGAGGCGCGAGTACGACGGGACCGACCTCGACGCCGCGCAGGCCCGGCTCTTGCGCGAGCCTCGTATCGGCGACGACCTCCCCCAACCCTGGCCCTTGCTGCTCCGAGAGATGACGGCCCTCGATCCCACAAACCGGCCGACACCTGCCGAAATCGCCGCTCGCATCCGCTCCTGGCACACCAGCGTGATTCCCGCCACCGAGGCATTCCCCGCGGATCCCGCGACCACCCCTCTGCTTCAGGAGACCGGGCCGGCCATGTCGGTCGCCGACCGGGCGGAAGAGACGATCAGCCGCCGAGCTCGAATGGTCGGGTGGTCGATCTCGCGACTCTCGTCCCAGCAAAGGGCGCTGATCGCCGTCGGCGCCGCGATCATCGGGCTTCTGATCATCGCGGGTATTGCCGGTGGGACGGGCGGAACGGATGGTGCCAACCTGCCGGGCAACACACCGTCCGAACTCCGCGACCCCCTCGCCGACTTGCACGACGCCGTGCACGGAGGTGGCTGAAATGGGTGGGAGGTCCTCGGTTCGCCACGGCATCGGCGCGGTGGCTTTGATCGCGACCACGAGCGCGCTCGTGGCGTGCGGGGGCGACGCACCTCCTTCCGAGGCGGTCCCCGCGCTCGCCGACCGCCTCGAGCGCGTCGACGCCGCGATCGCCGACGATCGACCCGATCGAGCTCGCCGGGCGATAGAGGCGCTGGTCGACGAGGTCACCCGGGCCCGGATGGACGGACGTATCACCGCGGATCAGGCGGACGAGATCATCCGCGCGGCGGCCGAGCTTCTCGATCGACTGGGAACCGAGCGGGACGGCGAGGCGCCGGACCCAACAGACTCGCCCAGCCCCTTGCCGCCCATGGATGAGCCCGATCACGAAGATGCCGATGAACCCGAGCGTGGTGCCGAGGGGCACGATGGCGACGAGGGCAACGAACCGCCTGAGGGGAATGGCCCCAGCGACGGGCACGGCAACTAGAAGGCCGGGCCAGGCCGTCCGCATCGCACACCCGCACCTATGCTTTCTGCCATGGACGACCCTCGATGTCCCCACCGTTCATCCCTGCCCCACAGAGGGGGTGAACGGTGATCGACACCCAGACCTTCGTCAATCTCGGGTTGGTAGTCGCGTTCGTGCTGGTCGGCGGGGTCTTCGCCGCCACCGAGATTGCGCTGGTCTCCCTGCGCGACAGCCAGATCGGCCAGCTCGAGCAACGCGGAGCGCGCGGTGCGCGGGTCGCGTCCGTCGCACGCGATCCCAACCGTTTCCTGGCCGCCGTTCAGATCGGGGTGACCGTCGCGGGCTTCTTCTCAGCGGCGTACGGCGGCTCGACACTCGCTCCCGACGTGGCGCCGTACCTCCTCGACCTCGGGCTCGGCGACGACGCCGCCGACACGCTGGCTCTCGTGGCCATGACGCTTCTCATCGCGTATCTGTCTCTGGTGCTCGGCGAACTGGTCCCCAAGAGGCTCGCGCTACAGCGCTCTGCGGAGCTCTCGCTGTTGACCGCACCTGTCCTCGACCGCTTCGCCATCCTGATGCGACCGGTGATCTGGCTGCTTTCGATCTCGACCAACGCATTGGTGCGCCTGCTGGGCGGCGACCCGCACGCGACCGGCGAACAGGTCAGCCACGAGGAGCTTCGCGACATCGTCAGCACCCACGACAGCCTCGGCGACGACGAACGACGGATCCTGACTGACGTGTTCGGGGCGACGCAGAGCAGCCTCAAAGAGGTGATGCGCCCCCGCGGCGAGGTCGAGTTCCTGCAGGAGGACACGCCCTTGGTCGAAGCCGCGGGCTGGGTGCGCGACCGCCCCTACTCCCGCTATCCCGTGATCGCGGGCAGTTTCGACGAAGTCACGGGGTTCGTGCACGTCCGCGACGTGCTGGGTGTCGGCAGCAACGACCCACGCAAGGTGGCCGACGTCCGTCGTGACGTCCTCGTCCTCCCCGGCACCAACCGCGTGCTCCCTGCGGTCTCCACGATGCGTGAAGCCGGCAGTCACTTGGCCGTGGTCGTCGACGAGTACGGCGGCACCGACGGCATTGTGACCCTCGAGGACATCGTCGAAGAGATCGTGGGCGACATCCGTGACGAGTACGACGTGGAGCATCCCGCGGTCACCGACGCGGACGAGCCAGGAAGGGCGACGCTGGCGGGGGGACTGACCATCGAGGACTTCTCCGAGGTGACAGGAGTCGCGCTCGACGATGGCGACTACGAGACCGTTGCCGGCTACGTGATCGCCAGACTCGGCCGCATACCGGAGGTCGGCGATGCCATCCAGGTCGGCGATGATCGGATCGAAGTCTCGGCGATGGAGGGTCGCCGGATCACCCAGGTCGTTGCAACGACAACGCCCGCGATCAGTGCGGAGGTCCCGCCCACGTGAGCTCACGGACGAATCCTCGAGGAGGCTTGGCCCCACGCTTGGTCGCCCGATGCGCGTTGGCCACCCACGTCTTAGTGGTCGCGTTCACCGTCCTGGGCGGTTTCCTCGCCTGGTTGGTGCCGTGGGTCTTCGTCCCCCACCTCGCGTCGACCGCATGGGGGGCGCGGATGCTGATCTGGCGGCGAACCTGTCCGCTCTCGGTGGTCGAGAACTGGGGACGGGCTCGTTCCGGCCGACCACACATGGATGAGCGAGGCTTCATCGCGCACTACTTCGAAGGTCATCTCTACCCAAGCTCGTGGGCCCGCCGCATCGAGATCCTCGTCGTCACGCTCGTCCTAGGATCCTGGTTCGGCTTCGCTGTGCGCTGACGACGACCGATCGCATCGAGTGCCTCCGTCGCACTAGAGGACGAGGATGAGCACCACCACGACAGCGATCACGAGAGCGAGAATGGCGATGGTGCGTGTATTCATGTGCGTCTCCTTCTTCAGTGCGGACTATGGCGAGGCCACATCTAGACGCGCGGCCCGTCGGTAGAAGGGTCGTGCGGTGCCGACCGGTACCCAATCTCTTGAGTTGAGATCCAGGCGTCTGGACACCGCGGAGGACGGGCGCAGCTAGAGAATGACGAAGCCGGACCAGCAGCACGACCAGCACGAGAGCGAAGCCGAACACCATCAGCATCATCGAGGCATTGCGCGGCTCGGGTCCAGTCAGTTTCAGGTCGACCGCTGCCCGATGCCGATCACGGCAAACCGGCGACGAAGATGCAGAAGGGGTGGCCGGAGGGGTCCACGAAGACATAGAGGGCCTCATCCGGGTCATCAGTGCGATCGAAGAGCACCCGGGCACCGAGATCCTCGGCCCGCCGGCGCTGCCGCTCCAGCTCCTCGGCACTCGAGACCGTGTAGTCGACGTGCAGCTGCATCGGGACCGCGTGGTTCGGCCAGGTGGTCGGCGTCAGCTCCTCGACCAACTGGAACGCGAGCATCCTCGTCCCGGCAGCGTCCGTCAGCACCAACCAGTCCGCGTCGTCGCGAGCCCAGTCTGCGGGCGGTTCGTCCCCGGGTCCGTACTGCAGGTTGAGCAATTGGCGGTAGAACTCGGCAAGCTCTCGCGGCTTCGTGGTGTCGAGCACGGTGTGCAGCAACTGGGGATATTCCGGCATTGCCCCCGGTGACCGAAGCGGAACTCGGCAAACCCACCGCGGATGACGGCAGAGAAACGCAGGTCAGATCAGCGATCAGCGCCGGATCATCAGCACATCGAACTCGATCACGGCCAGGGACTTGTGGTCGCGCATGACGGGGCTGAGCCCGGCGATGGTGAACCCAGATCGCTCGTAGGTCTCGATCTGCTTGGTCATATGCGGCATGCCCTCGTAGATGGGGATGCAGGAGATCTCGGATTGCAGGCCGACGAACTCGCTCACCAGGCTGCCGCAGCCGGACCAGGCCAGAAGGTCGTATCCCTGGGTGTCCAGTTTGATGAACACTCGTGGCTGCTCGACCCCGGCAATCGCACGGTCGTAGACAGCGTCGAGTCGGCGGATGCGGACCGACTCGGTCTGCGTGGCTCCCGCGCGCATCTTCGCGAATCGCTCCCGCCCGTAGTCGCTGCCGGGCAGCAAGGAGCTCAACTTGCCGCGGCCGGCCGAGATGTTGATGTCGGCTCGCGTCTCTGCGTCGCCGAGAGCAAACCCCTGGACCAGCCAGTTGGGGTCGTCGGCGGCAGCGGCACTCAGCAGCTCGAAGTTGGCCGAGACCGGCTCGTAGGACACGATCCGGCCGGCGTAGCCGAGCTCGCGCAACAACGTGGCGAAGCCACCCCGATGCGCGCCGACGTCGAGCACCACGTTCACCTTCTGGCGCTTCAGAGCATGAGCCAACAGTTGGTCGCGGAGGTGGATGGACAGGGCGTTCTGGTAGCGGCGTACGTCTTTTGACACGGCTCCCGAGTCCCTGAGCAGGAAGGAGGCGAACTCGCTCGGACCGAACGGAATGACCTCCAGGGGCACCGGCCGGCGCTGGTGAAGCCATACGCCGTCAGTAATCTCCCGGCCGGGAACGAACTTCCGAGTGGCCCTTCGCAGCCCCGCAGCAACCATCCGAGCAGGGTAGTAGTCGTCGTTTCTCAATCCGATTCGCGGGGTCCGGTCTTCAGGCCAGACCATCCGCGCAGGGCTGACTACAAGACGACCAGAGGCGCCTCGACGGAGAGCTCGCCGCGCATTCGACGATCGAGGACCGCCTCGATGCGCCAATCAACGGTCGCGTACGTATGGGCGGTGGTCGGCTCGGTCGCAGCGTTCACTGGCAGCGAGAAGGGGAACCGCTCGATCGTGCCGGCCGTGAAGTCGCGTTTGTCGGACAGGTCGAGCTCCATCATCTGTACGTCGTCCGTCTCCCCGTTGCTGGGGAGGACGCCGATGCCGCCTCCGCCCGGAGACGCGGTGCCATCGGTCCGAGGGGCCGCCGTGTACGCGAGCCGCCGGTGCAGCCGGATCCGGACCACCGTCACGCTGACGTTGACGCTCAGCGTTGCGGTGAGCGCCTCCCCCCGCACCGCAGCCGGGACGTCTTCGAGCGTGAGGCCCTCGTTCGACGGCGCATAGGCGCGCGTCGCCGGCTGGCTTTCGATGTGGTTGCGCACCCGGAGGGGCGAGCTCTCGACTGCATCCTTGCCCCGTTCACGATCGACGCGAGCAGACACACTCCAGGCGACCGCACCGGCCGAGCTGGGCGGGACGTTGGTCGGCTGCGTGAACGTGGCCTGGCCGGGTCCCGCCTGCGCCGGGAAGGTCTGCTCCTCCTCGTGGAGCTCGTAGCTCTGCCACTCCTCGGTCGTCAAGATGTTGCCGTCGGTGTTCTTGCGACTCATCTTGACCTTGTACGTCGCGGAGCCCAGGAGGCCGACGCGCACACCCCGGTCCTTCTCGTCGAGCTGCCCGCCGACGCCGTAGCGAACCGTGAGCTCACCGCCAGGAGCGACCTCTCCCGGCTCGGGCGCGAGAGTGAGCGTGGCGTTTCCGCCACCTCCCAGCTTGTTGAAAAGTCCCATGCGTCGCGACGCTACGGGCAAGACCCCTTCACGCGATCAGGGCTAGCCCAGCGTAGAGGCCACCTCCGTAGGCTCATCGCATGACGACCTCGGACACCCGCACCATGCGCGAGCGGATGCTCGCCGGTGACCTCTACATCGCCGATGACCCCGACCTCGAGGAGGCGTCCTACGTCGCGCGGGAGCGGATGGCGGCGTACAACTCGGCCCCGGACCGCGACAAGGAAGGCAAGCGCGCGCTTCTCGAGGAGCTGATCGGCTCGGTCGGGGATGACACGTTCCTCCGGAGTCCGGTGTACGTCGACTACGGCACCCACATCACGATCGGCAGCGGGACGTTCGCCAATTACGGCCTGGTCGCGCTGGACGTCGCCCCGATCACCATCGGGGACGACGTGCAGATCGGCCCGAACGTGCAGCTGCTCACGCCCACGCACCCGGTCGAGCCGGGGCCGCGGCGGGAGAAGTGGGAGTCCGCGGAGCCGATCACGATCGGCGACAACGTCTGGCTCGGCGGCGGGGTGATCGTCTGTCCGGGCGTCACGATCGGGGAGAACACGGTGGTCGGCGCGGGCGCGGTGGTCACCAAGGACCTGCCGGCGAACGTCGTGGCGGTCGGCAACCCGGCCCGCGTCGTGCGAACGATCTAGAGCCGGAACTCCACCTTTCGGGCAGCCACGTCGGCCGACGCCAGCGTCACCTGGACGTCCGACCCGAGCGGCAGCGCCGCAGAGCCGACGACCGGCGCCTCGACGCCCGGGTCCTTGAGCATCACCACACCGTGCGTCGGATCCTTCTCGTCGACCGAGATCACCACGGCGTCGAACGTCTCCCCCACCCGGTGCGCGAGCAGCCCGGCCTCGACCAGGTCGAAGACGGCGCGTTCGTAGGCCTTCGCCCGCCCGCCCGACTGCTGCATCGTCTTGGGCAGCGCGGGCAGCGCCGTCAGCACCCAGTCGGGCACCGGCTGTTCGGTGCACAGCGCGAGGCACACCTCGCCCACGTACCGGTCCACGAGCCGGCGCAGCGGCGCCGTCACGTGGGCGTACTCCGAGACCAGCGCCGAGTGCTGCGACTCGGCCGGCAGCTCGCCGTCGAACGCGACGTACCCGCTGCCCCGGAGCAGCCGCGCGGAGGCGACCACCATCGCCGCCTGCGCGGGCACCGTGGCGTCCAGGCCGCGGATGAAGTCGGGGTACATCAGTTCGGCCGGCCACTCGATGCCGAGTGCCTTGGCCGTCCGATGCAGGCGTTGTACGTCGCGTGGGTCGGGCGGCGGCATGGTGCGCAGCACGCCCACCCGGGCGTAGACCATCAGGGTCGCGGCGCCGAACCCGGTCAGCAGTGAGATCTGGGCGTTCCACAGCTCGACCGGCAGCATCCGCCGGAACTCCAGCGCCCAGTGCTGCCCCTGGATGTCGATCTCCTGCTCGGGCAGCGGCAACGACACCCCGCCGCGCACGGCGTCCCGCTTGATCCGGAGCTCGCCGATCTCCTTGAGCAGGAGTAGTACCTCGCTCGCCGACCCGTCGTCGATCAGCTGCTGCGCACCGACGTAGGAGAGCTTCGCGGTCGACTTCACCAGCGCCCGCTCGACGTGTACGTCGGTCCCCTCGCCGGTTTCGTCCACCTGGATCGTCCACAGCAGGGCGGGCCGTACCTCGCCCTCGAGCAGGGAGCCGGCGTCCTCGGAGATCACCTTCGGATGCAGCGGCACCTTGTTGCTGGCGCCGTACAGCGTCTCGCCGCGCTTGTTGGCCTCCACGTCGATCGGATCACCGGCCGACACGAACGCGGCCACGTCCGCAATCGCGTAGTGCACGAGGTACCCGTCGCCGGCGCGCTCGATGTGCAGCGCCTGGTCGAGGTCCATGGCGCCCTCGGGGTCGATCGTGATGAACGGGATCTCGGTCCGGTCCAGGTCGGGCAACCTCGGGTTGGCCGCCGCCGCCGCAGCCGCCTCCTCGACCTCCGCCGGGAACTCCGGCGTGATCCCCTGCTCCTCCTGGATCCGGGCGATGCCTTCCTGGACCACCTGCGCGACCGCGGAGTCGCTGTCACCCTTCACCCGGACCACTGGATTGCTCGGCATGAACCGACACTAACGTTCGGGCCGTGCTGATCCTGCTACCTCCCAGTGAGGGCAAGAGCGCGCCGCGGCGAGGCAAGCCCCTCGACCACGCGACGCTCAGCTTCCCGGTGCTCGCTGAGGCCAGGGCCGCGGTGCGGCGAGCACTCGTCGAGCTGTGCGAGGACGACCCGGAGCGAGCCGCGAAGGTCCTGGACCTGTCTACCGGCCAGCTGGATCTCATCGACCTCAACGCCCAGCACGAGACGGCGGCGACCGCCCGCGCCGACAAGGTGTACGCCGGCGTGCTCTACGAAGCGCTCGGCTTCGACACCCTCTCCCCCGCGGCCAAGCGTCGCGCCGGCACCCGGCTCGCGGTGACCAGCAGCCTGTTCGGGCTGGTCCGCCCGGGCGACCGGATTCCGGCGTACCGCCTCTCCGGCGACGCCGCCCTGCCCGGCCTCGGCCCGGTCGCCGGCGTCTGGCGCACGGCGCTGGGCGAAGCGGTGGCCGAGGCGATGGGCTCCGGGCTGCTGGTCGACCTCCGGTCGGGGATGTACGCCGCCTTCTGGCGGCCGTCGGCGGAGCTGGGCAAGCGGGTGGCGACGGTGCGGGTGCTGCACGAGGTGGCCGGTAAGCGGCAGGTGGTCAGCCACTTCAACAAGGCCACCAAGGGCCGGATCGTGCGCGCTCTGCTCGAGGACGGTCGCGACCCGCGCTCGCCCGCCAAGCTGGCCGCGATCCTGAGCGACCTTGGCTGGACGGTCGAGGTCGAGCCCGGCCCCAAGGGCACCCGGCTCGACGTGATCGTCTCTTCGCTGGCCGAGTAGCCGGTCCCTCGCTGGTCGAGTAGCCCGGCCGAGCTTGCGAGGCCGGGCGTATCGAGACCACTCGGCGGTGGTCTCGATACGCGCTCGCTCGTCCCTCGCTCGCGCTACTCGATCAACGAATCAGCGCGGCGCCTGCGAAAGGAAGGGCGCCTCGATCGGGCGGGCGTTGTAGAGGCGCATCGAGGCCATCGGCTGGTCCCCCTTGGGGCCACCGTCGAAGTAGGTCAGTACCGAGACCGACGCGGGCGCGAGCTCCATCCGGTAGACCGACAACAGCGGCGCGTCAAGGGCGTGCGCCACCAGCGTCTTGATCGGGGTCACGTGGCTGACCACGACGATGGTCTTGCCCTTGTGTTCGGCGATCACCCGATCGCGCGCGGCGAGCACCCGCTCCTCCACCGCGCGGAAGGACTCGCCGCCGCCGGGCGCGTGGTCCAGCGAGCCGAGCCAGGAGTCCAGCTCGTCCTTGTGCCGGTCGGCCACCTCCGCGAAGGTCAGGCCGTCCCAGGCCCCGAACTCCATCTCCGCGAAGCCGGCCTCGACCTCGAGCGGATGGCCGAGCACCTCGCCGATGATCTCGGCGGACTCCAGCGTCCGGCGTACGGGCGAGGACACCACGACGTCGACATCGTCGGAGATCGGCTTCAGCCACTCGGCCGTCGCCCGGATCTGTTCGCGACCCTCGTCGATGAGTCCTGGGTTGCTGCTGCCGAGCCCGCCCGAGAACCGCTTGTCGGTGGTGTGCGCGGTCACGCCGTGCCGGACCAGGATCAGTGTCGTGGGGGTTCCGGTCGGCGGCGCCCATCCGCGCTCGGCGACCTTGTTTTTCCGGGTGCGCTTCGCTGGCGGCTCGGACCCCCCGATCGTCACGCCTGAGCGCTCGCCGTCCAGCGCCTCGTTGGCCAGCCGGTCCGCGTGCTTGTTCTGCTCCCGCGGCACCCATGTGTACGTCGTACCGAACGGCGCCAGTGCATTGGCCTCCGTCGCGAGCGGGCGCATCCCGGGATGCTTGATCTTCCAGCGCCCCGACATCTGCTCGACCACGAGCTTGGAGTCCATCCGGACCTCGATCTCGGCGTCCGGGGCGAACTCCTGGGCCAGCTTCAGGCCGGCGATCAGCCCGGAGTACTCCGCCACGTTGTTGGTGGCCTCGCCGATCGTGGTGCCGTCCTCGGCGAGCACCTCGCCGGTGTCGGCGTCTTTCAAGAGCGCGCCGTACGCCGCCGGGCCGGGGTTGCCGCGCGATCCGCCGTCCGCCTCGATGATGACCCGGCGGGGACCGTCGGTCACAGACCGCTCTCTGAGGTGCGCACCAGGATCCGCTGGCACTCCTCGCAGCGGATCACCTGGTCGTCGGGAGAGGACTTGATCTGGGAGAGCTCCGAAGGGTCGATCGACAACCGGCACCCGCCACATTGCCCGCCCCGCAGCGCGGCCGCACCCACGCCGTTCTTGCTGTCGCGGAGCTTGTCGTAGAGCGCGAGCAGGTCGGTGGGCATGCCTTGCACTGCGGGGGCACGCTCGGCGGAGATACCGGCGAGCTCGGCGTCGATCTCGGCGGTACGCCGGTCCCGCTCGACGGTCAGCGCCGTCAGCCGCTCATCGGCGTCCGCCAGCTGCCGCTGTAGCTCGGTCAGCCGCACCTGGGCCTCCTCGAGCTCCTCCATCACCTCCAGCTCCTCGTCCTCGAGGGTGGTGATCCGCCGGTTCAGGGAGTCCAGCTCGTGCTGCATCCGCTCGAGGTCCTTGGGGTTGCTGATCAGCCCCTGGTCCATCCGATCCTGGTCGCGGACCCGGCGGACCTTGACCTGCTCGACGTCGGCGTCGGCCTTCTTCTGCGCGGCCGTCAGGTCGTCCACGGCGATCCGCATGTCCCGCATGCTGTCGTTGAGCTCGGCTCGACTCGCCGTGAAGCTGGCGATCTCGGCAATCTCGGGCAGGTTGGCGCGCTGGTGGCGGAGCTGGTCGGCCCGGGAGTCCAGGGCCTGCACGTCCAGCAGCTTGAGCTGGGCGTCCGGGTCGGCTTTCAAGGGCGGCCTTTCACAATCTGAGGTTCCAGGGGTCGGTGTTGATGGTGCTCACGCGCGTGTCCACGCTATCGCCGAGGGTCTCACGCACCCGCGCCGCCACCACCGGCAGCCAGGTCCACTCGGCGGCCCAGTGCGCGACATCGACGAGGGCGGGCCCACCACGCTCGACGAACTCCGAAGCGGGGTGGTGCCGCAGGTCGCTCGTGACGTAGACGTCGGCGTCGGACCGGGCCACCTCGTCCAGGAGGAAGTCGCCCGCCCCGCCGCAAACCGCGACCCGGCGTACGGAGCGCTCCGGGTTGCCGGCCACCCGGACCCCGTGCGCCGTGTCCGGGAGTGCCCGGGACACCGAGCTGGCGAACTCGGCGAGCGTGGTGCGCTCGAGGAGACCGACCCGCCCGGTGCCGGCGGCGGAGGACTCGGGGTCCGCGAGCTCGACGACGTCGTACGCCGGCGTCTCGTACGGATGTGCGGCCGACATCGCCGCTACCACTGCTCCTCTCAGTACCCGCTCGAACACCACCTCGATCCGGACCTCGTCGACGGTCTCGACCTTCCCAACGGTGCCGATCGTCGGCTGGGATCCCTCGAGCGGCCGGAACCGGCCCTCGCCGACCGAGGAGAACGACGCGAAGTCGTAGCGCCCGATCCGGCCCGCTCCCGCCTCGGCGATCGACGCGCGCACCGGTGCCGCGGCATCGGCCGGCACGAACACCGTGAGCTTGTCCACCGCCGCGCCGCGCGCGACCCGCAGCGGACGCAGCTCGGTCAGCCCGAGCGCGGTCGCGAGGGCCTCGGAGACCCCGCCGACCGCCTGGTCCGCGTTGGTGTGGGCCGTCAGCAGCGCGCACTTGGCGCCGGCGAGCGTTGCGAGGGTGCGGCCCTTGGGAGTGGTGGCGGCGAAGCCGTGCACCGGCTTCAGGAACAGCGGATGGTGCACCACCAGCAGGTCGGCGCCCCACTCGGCCGCCTCGGCCGCCACGGCCGGTGCCGGGTCCACGGCGAACATGACCTTCTTGACCTCGGCCGCGGGGTCGCCGTACACCAGCCCGACGGCGTCCCACTCGTCGGCGGTCTCCGGGGGGTACCAGCCATGGATCAGGTCGACGAGCTCGTTCAGCGAGGGCACGCCGGACAGGCTACTTGCGGGCACGGCGTGGCTCCCGTTCCAGGGCCGTCGCGAGCGCCGCGATGGGCGTGCGATGGCAAGGCGCCGGAGCGAAGCCATGCTGGGCGCACGTCAAGCGACGGCAACGCCGCCAGCGTGCGTCCAGCGCGGCGCGTAGCAGGCCGGGGAGCGGGAGCCACGCCGTCTAGTTGACCTGACGCTCGTAGCCCTCCCAGTAGGGCTCCCGCAGTTTGAACTTCTGCAGCTTGCCGGTCGCGGTGCGGGCCAGCTCGCCGCGGAACTCCACCGTTGTGGGCGCCTTGTAGCTCGCCGCCTTCTCCTTGCACCAGGCGATCAGCTCGGCCTCGGTGACCTCCTCGCCCTCGGCGAGGACGACGAGCGCCTTGATGGTCTCCCCCCACTTCTCACTGGGCACGCCGATCACCGCAACCTCGGCGACCGCGGGGTGCGAGAACAGCACGTCCTCGACCTCGATCGAGGAGACGTTCTCGCCGCCGGTGATGATCACGTCCTTCTTGCGGTCCTGGATGGTGACGTACCCGTCGTCGCCGATCACCGCGCCGTCGCCGGTGTGGAACCAGCCGTCCGCGAGCGCCCGCTCGCTCTCCTCCAGCTGCTCCCAGTAGCCCTCGAGGACCACGTTGGAGCGGGCCAGCAGCTCGCCGGTCCCCTCCTCGGCGTGGTCGACCTTGAGTCGTACGCCGAGCGCAGGAGCACCCGCCCGGGTCAGCCGGTTGGCCCGCTCCTCGGCCGAAAGGTCGTCCCACTCGGCCCGGGTGCGGTTGATGGTCAGCAGCGGGGAGGTCTCGGTCAGGCCGTAGATCTGGACGAACTCCCAGCCGAGCTCCTCCTCGACCCGGACCACTGTCTTCGTCGGGGGTGGTGCCCCCGCCATGATGATCCGGACCTTGTCGCGACCCGGGATCTCGCCCTCCCAGGACTGCGCGGCCTCCAGGACCGCAGCCGCCACGGCAGGCGCCGCACACATCACGGTGACCCCGTGCTGCTCGACGCGCCGCAGGATCTCGGCGCCGTCCACCTTGCGCAGCACCACCTGCTTGACGCCGAGGCCGGTCATCGAGAACGGCATCCCCCACCCGTTCGCGTGGAACATGGGCAGCGTGTGCAGGTAGACGTCCCGGTCGGTCACGCCCGCGTGCATCGCAAACGTCACCGCGTTGACCCAGATGTTGCGGTGGGTGATCTGCACGCCCTTGGGCCGGGCCGTGGTCCCGGAGGTGTAGTTGATCGTCGCGGTCGCAGCCTCGTCGGGCTCCCACGGCTTGGGCTCTGCGCCCTCGGGGGCGTACAGGTGCTCGTCCTGGCCGAGCACGAAGCGATGCTCCGCGGTGACGGCTTTCAGCTCCTCGTCGAGCTCGGGGTCGACGTACAGCACCCGGGCGCCGGAGTGCTCGACGATGTAGCGCACCTCGTCGGGCCGGAGCCGGAAGTTCACCGGCACCAGCACCCGTCCGTAGCCGGTGACCCCGAAGAACGAGCTCATCATCCGCGCGCTGTTGTGGCTCACCACCGCGACCCGGTCACCGACCCCGATGCCGAGGTCGTCCAGTCGGGCCGCCTGACGGCGTGCGAACGCGCCCAGCTCGGCGTACGTGAGGTCGCCGAGCGATGGGGCGGGCTGGTCGGGCTCGTCGACGACACCGATGCGCTCGCCGTAGACCTGCACGGCCCGGTCGATGAAGTCGGAGACGCTGAACGGGACGAACACGGTTCCTCCTACGTCGATGGCTGACCCTCGCCACTTTAGCCAGGCTCAAGGCCGATCAGAGTCCTCTCACCCTCGTCTCACGGCGGAGCCACGTACGGCGGCGAACATCGCACCATGGGCTCGCTCCTAAGACCCTGATCGGCCTCGGCGTCGCCCTCCCGCTCGCCGCTTTCGTGATCGGGTCGCTGGTGGCGGCGTCGGAGCATTCACCACCCGGGAGCGGATCGTGATCCAGGACGACTCCACGTCGAACGGTGGAGCTGCGTCGTACGACGTGACGGGTGGGCGCAGAGGGGATCGAACCCCCGACCACCTCCTTGTAAGGGAGGTGCTCTACCGCTGAGCTATACGCCCTGAGCCGCGAAGCGGGACGCACACTACCCGCGCGAGCGGCAGCCTCGAAAAATGAGTTGAACCGCTGGCGTCTCGGGTCACCAGCGGTTCAACAAGAAGAAGATTAGTGGGCTCCGCCAAAGGTGCAAATCAAATCGGTGCGAAATTCACGGAATTGCCCTTGCTGGTCTAGACGAGAGCGTGCAGCTGCCGCAGGTGCTCGTCGAGATCCCGGCCCTCCGGCGAGGCGTTGTGGACCGACCAGGCCAGGTTCCCGGCCTTGTCGACGACGTACGACGACCGGCGGGCCGACCCCTTGCTCTGGTCGAAGATGTCGTAGGCCCGGGCTACCTCTCCGTGCGGCCAGAAGTCGCTGAGCAGGGGGAAGTTCAGGCCGTCCTGGTCGGCGAAGACCCGCAGCGAGTAGACGGTGTCGCAGGAGATCGCCAGCACCTCGGTGTCGAAGGTGAGGAACTCGGCAAGCCGATCACGGATCCCCGACATCTCGCCGGTGCAGACGCCCGAGAACGCGGCCGGGTAGAAGATCAGCGCGACCGCCTTGCGACCCCGGTACGACGACAGCGTGACGTCCTGGCCGAACTGATCGCGCAGCGTGAAGTCGGGGGCCGGGCCCCCCAGAGCGAGACCCATCAGTCCTCCCGCTCGGCCAGCTCCCGCTTGAGCACCTTCCCCGTGGCGTTGCGTGGCAGCTCGTCGATGAAGACGATCTCGCGCGGCACCTTGTAGCGCGCGAGGTTCTCCTTGACCCAGCCCTTGAGGTCGTCCTCGCTGCACGACTCGTCGCTCCGCACCACGAACGCTCTCAGCCGCTTGCCGAACTGGTCGTCCTCGACCCCGATTGCGGCGACCTCGTTGACCGCGTCGTGCCGGGCCAGGCAGTCCTCGACCTCCTTGGGGAAGACGTTCTCGCCCCCGGAGACGATCATCTCGTCGTCGCGACCCTCGATGTAGAGCAGACCCTTTTGGTCGAACCGGCCGACATCGCCGGTTGACATCAGGCCCTCGAGCATGTCCTTGTTGCCACCGCCGGTGTAGCCCTCGAAGAGCAGGCTGTTGCCGACGAAGATCCGGCCGGGCTCGCCCTCGGGGCTGGGCTTGCCGTCCTGATCGAAGATCTTGACGATCGTGCCGACCGGCGGCCGCCCGGCGGTCGTGGGCGCGGCCCGGAGGTCCGCCGGGGTGGCGATGCTGCCGTAGGCGACCTCGGTCGAGCCATAGGTGCTGTAGAGGTTGTCGCCGTACTCGTCCATCCAGGCCGTGGCCAGGTCTCCCGGCAGCGCGGACCCCGATGACGAGACGACCTGCACCGTCGACAGGTCGTAGGAGTCGAGCGTCTCCTGGGGCAGGGCCATGATCCGCTGCAGCATCACCGGGATCACCACCACGGAGTGGCAGCCCTGCTCCTGCATGACACGCAGGCAGTCCTCGGGGTCGAACCTCCGCCGGAGTACGGCGGTGGTGCCGAGCAGCATGCCGAGCGCCAGGTGGGCGAAACCCCAGGTATGGAACAGCGGCGCCGCGATGTGCATCGGGACGCCGGCTCGCAGGGGAATCCGTTCGAGCAGAGCAACTGCGGCGTCGATGCCGGCCTCGTTGCGGGGCGCGCCCTTCGGGGTGCCCGTGGTGCCGGAGGTCAGGATCACGACCCGCGAGTGCTTCTCGGGTGCGGCGTGTGCGGTGGTCGGATGCGCCTGGATCAGCGACTCGATCGTGTCGCCCTCGACGTCGCTGTCGGTCCAGGCAAGGATCCGGCGCTCGGTGTCGGCCTTGTCGAGCAGACCGGAGAACTCCTCGTCGTGGATGACCGCGCCGGGAGCCTCGCGCTCGAGCACCTCGACCAGCTGCGGCCCGGCGAACGCGGTGTTGAGGTAGAGGATGTCGGCGCCCAGCTTGGCAGCCGCAATGGTCGCGTCGACGAAGAAGCGGTGGTTGCGGCACATGACCGCGACGCTGTCGTTCTCACCCACGCCCATCTCGCGCAGCGCGTGGGCGAGCGAGTTGCTGCGCTCATGGATCTCGCCGAACGTGAGGGTGCCCAGCTCGTCGACCAGCCCCGGGCGGTCGGGCCAGCGGGCGGCCAGTGAGGCGAAGCCGCCGGCAGGACCCGTGCCCCACTTGGCGATCGCGAGTCCGACCTTGCCGAGCTTGATCGGTGAGATGGGCCGGATCACACCGGCCTGGGTGAGCACCTTGACGCTGGTCCCGGCCGAGCCCGCTCTAGCGATGATCTTCTGGATCAAGGAGTTGCCGCCTTCTGGTGGGCCGGCCCTCAGGCCGGGTGTTTGGGCGCCACCAGGCGGGTGGCCGTCCAGTCCTGGCTGACCGAGGCCGTTGTCGTCTGCGCCAGACCGGCGATCGGCGCCGCCTCGGCGATGTCGGTCGGGCTCACCGCGCCGGACCGGCCGATCTTGGGCGTGAGCAACCAGATCGCTCCCCCGCCCACCAGATCGGTGAGCGCGTCGACGAGGCCGTCGACCAGGTCGCCGTCCGGATCCCGCCACCACAGGATGACCGCGTCGACCACGTTGCCGTAGTCGCCGTCCACCATGTCGGCGTCGATCAGGTCCTCGACAGCGACCCGCAGCTCGTCGTCGGTGTCGTTGTCCCAGCCCAGCTCCTGGATCACCATGCCCGGTTTGAAACCGAGCCGGTCGGCGGGTCCTGTCTGTGCGGTCCCGCCACCCGCGGTCGAGCTCACCGGGTTCCTCCAGTCGTCGGCTCGCGGCCTGGTGCCGCGAGGTGTGCAGTAGTCCAGCGGAGAAGAGCGACAGACGCAACCCGTGTCCACCGAAAGCCCTACTAAGTAGTAGCCATCGCGGCTGTGGTGACCCCTTGCTCGCGTGCGACGATGAGGCTGTGACCGAAGAGACATCCCGCACTTCCGGCACGCGATCCGGCTCGCAGCCCTCGGTGATCCACGAGGGGCTGCCGACCCAGCTGCCCGACATCGATCCCGACGAGACCCAGGACTGGCTGGCGTCCTTCGACGCCCTGCTCAAGGAACGCGGCCGCGACCGGGCCCGGTACGTCATGCTGCGCCTGCTCGAGAGGGCCCGCGAGACCCAGGTGGGCGTCCCCGCGCTGCGCAGCACCGACTACATCAACAGCATCCCCCCGGAGCGTGAGCCCTGGTTCCCCGGCGACGAGGAGGCCGAGCGCCGGATCCGGGCGTTCATCCGCTGGAACGCCGCGGTCATGGTCTCCAGCGCCAACCGCAAGGGCCTGGAGGTCGGCGGCCACATCGCCACCTACCAGTCCTCGGCCAGCCTCTACGAGGTCGGGTTCAACCACTTCTTCCGCGGCAAGGACGCCCCGGGAGGCGGCGACCAGATCTACATCCAGGGCCACGCCTCCCCCGGCATCTACGCCCGCGCCTTCCTCGAGGGACGCCTCAACGAGGCGCAGCTCTACCGATTCCGGCAGGAGGTGCAGCACGGCAAGGGCGCCGGGCTGTCGTCGTACCCCCACCCGCGGCTGATGCCGGACTTCTGGGAGTTCCCCACCGTCTCGATGGGCCTCACCGGCATCAACTCGATCTACCAGGCGCGGTTCAACCGCTACCTCCAGAACCGCGGCATCACCGACACCAGCGACCAGCGCGTGTGGGCGTTCCTCGGCGACGGCGAGATGGCCGAGCCCGAGTCCCTGGGCGCGATCCGGATCGCGGCCCGCGAGGAGCTCGACAACCTGGTTTGGGTCATCAACTGCAACCTGCAGCAGCTCGACGGCCCGGTGACCGGCAACGGCAAGATCATCCAGGAGCTCGAGGCCAACTTCCGCGGCGCCGGCTGGAACGTGATCAAGGTCGTCTGGGGCCGGGAATGGGACCCGCTGCTGGCCCGAGACGTCGACGGCGTCCTGGTCAACCGGATGAACACCACCCCCGACGGTCAGTTCCAGACCTACTCGACCGAGGACGGCGCCTACATCCGCGACCACTTCTTCGGGATCGACCCGCGGCTGCGGCAGATGGTCGAGCACATGACGGACGACCAGATCGTGAAGCTGCCGCGTGGCGGCCACGACTACCGCAAGGTGTACGCCGCGTTCGACGCCGCCACAAAGCACGTCGGCCAGCCGACGGTGATCCTGGCCAAGACCATCAAGGGCTGGACGATCGATGCCCTCGAGGGCAAGAACGCCACGCACCAGATGAAGAAGTTGACCCAGGACGACCTGAAGAAGTACCGGGACCGGCTCTACCTCCCGATCTCCGACCGCGACCTCGAGCGGTCCTACGAGGAGAAGGGCGTGCCGCCGTTCTTCCACCCGGGCGAGAAGTCCCCCGAGATCGAGTACATGATGGAGCGGCGCAAGCAGCTCGGTGGCTCGATCCCGCGGCGCGTTATCCGGGCGAAGCCGCTCACCCTGCCGGGGGACGGGATGTACGCCGAGCTCAAGCAGGGCTCGGAGAAGCACTCGATCGCCACCACGATGGCCGTTGTCCGGTTGCTCAAGGACTGGATGAAGGACCCGGAGATCGGGCAGCGGATCGTGCCGATCGCGCCGGACGAGTACCGCACGTTCGGCATGGACTCGATGTTCCCGAGCGCCAAGGTCTACAACCCGGGCGGTCAGCAATACGAGTCTGTCGACCGCAAGCTGCTGCTGTCCTACAAGGAGTCCGCGCAGGGCCAGATGCTGCACGAGGGCATCTCGGAGGCCGGCGCGATGGCGTCGGCGACGGCGGCCGGCTCGTCGTACTCGACCCACGGCGAGCACATGATCCCGTTCTACATCTTCTACTCGATGTTCGGGTTCCAGCGGACCGGCGACTCGATCTGGGCGATGGCCGACCAGCTGGCCCGCGGGTTCCTGATCGGCGCGACCGCCGGTCGCACCACACTGACCGGCGAGGGCCTGCAGCACGCGGATGGCCACTCGCCACTGCTGGCGGCGACCAACCCGGCGGTCGTGCACTACGACCCGGCGTTCGCCTACGAGATCAGCCACATCATGCGCAGCGGCCTGGAGCGGATGTACGGCGAGACCTCGGACCACCCGCAGGGCGAGGACGTGATCTTCTACATCACCGTCTACAACGAGCCCGTCCGGCAGCCGGCAGAGCCCGAGGGCGTCGACGCCGACGGCATCCTGCGCGGACTGCACCGAGTCGACACCGCCGACGCTGCGCAGGTGCAGCTGCTGGCCTCGGGCGTGGGGTTCCCCTGGATCCACGACGCCGCGCGGATCCTCGCCGACGAGTGGGGCATCCAGTCCGAGCTCTGGTCGGTCACCTCGTGGAACGAGCTGGCCCGCGACGGCGCCGCCGCCGAGGAGTGGAACCTGCTCCATCCCGACGAGACCGCGCGGACGGCGTACGTCTCCGACAAGCTGGCCGGCTTCGACGGACCGACCGTTGCCGTCTCCGACTACATGCGAGCGGTGCCGCTGCAGATCGCGCGCTGGGTGCCCGGCGACTACCGGGTCCTGGGCGCTGACGGCTTCGGCTTCGCCGACACCCGCCCCGCCGCCCGCCGGTTCTTCCACATCGACGCCGAGTCGGTGGTCGTCCAGACCCTCCAGGCGCTCGCCGACGCCGGCCAGGTCGACCGGGGCAAGGTCAAGGAAGCCATGGACAAGTACCGCATCGACGACCCGACCGCGGTCGCCGACCGGAAGCAAGAAGGCGGAGACGCCTGACGTTGGTCGAGTAGCGCATATCGAGACCACCACCGGTCTCGATACGCCCAACGTGGACTAAGCGGTCCCGATCTCGCTGACGCTCGCGAGCGGGCTGACCGGCCCGACGCGGCCGTCCCGGAGCAGGCGGCGGACCCGCGCCCTCGAGTAGCGCGCGGGCCGCGTGGTCCGAATGAAGTCGTGCAGGATCTTCGCGAACCGCTCCGGGTGGTCCTTGTGCGGGAAGTGCCCGGCGTTGGGGATCACCTCGACGCGCGCGTTGGGAGCGAGAGCGGCGGCGTTGCTGGCATGCCGGACCGGGATCACCTTGTCGTCGCGTCCCCAGACCACGGCCATCGGCATCGCCTCGGTGAGGTAGGCGCGGTCGGCCATGGTCACGATCTGGCCGCGCCAGTCGACGACGGCTCGGACGACGTGCCGGATGGCGGCGCGGGCAGCGGGGTCCTTGAAGGACTCATAGATCTCGGCGACCTCATCCAGGTCGCGGGTGGTCTTCAGGCCGGTGTTGGACAGCGCCCGCAGTCCGACCATGCCGACGTGACGTACGCCGGGCATCGTCAGCGCGCCCAGCACCTGGTGGGATCCAGGCGTAGTGATCGCGCGGATGGCCGGCGACACCTCTGGGCCGAGCCCGCCCGAGGCGACCAGCACGAGACGCTCTGCCCGCTCGGGGAACTGGTAGGCGAACTGCATCGCGATGCCACCGCCCAGGCTGTGGCCGACCACTGTCACCCGATCGATGTTGAGCACGGTGAGCAGGTCGCGCATAGCGTTGGCGTAGCCGCCGAGGCTGTAGTCGGCGCGCGGCTTGTCGGACTCGCCGTGCCCGAGGAGGTCCGGGGCGATCACCGTGTAGTTGCGAGCCAGGGTGTCGATCACCGGTTCCCAGGTGCCGTGGTGGCAGCCGAGACCGTGCAGCAGCAGAACTGCCGGCCCGTTGCCGGTCTTCACGAAAGCTCGGCGGTGGCCGTGGATCGTGACGTACTGGACTTCGTGGGTGGGCACGCAGCCTCCTGATCGCCGAACGTTTGAGGATTCAAGCAGACGCCACCGGATCCCAGTACCCGGATCCACCAGAATTCACCGGATTTCCCTTGATTCATGGGGGTTTAGAGTCAGCGCGTGACCCGCGCACCCGACACGCCCCGCCAGCGAGCCGCCGCTTCCCTGGCCCGAAATTCGGGCACCTTGAGCACCGCGGCCACGGCGCAGATGGAAGCCGAGATGCCGTGGTTCCGCGAGCTCAGCGCCGAGGACCGGTCCTGGGTGGCGCTGATCGTGCAGGCCGGCATCCGCAGCTTCCTCGAGTGGTTCCAGGCCGGTGGATCCGGGCCGCTCCAGGGCTCCGAGGTGGCGTCGTCGGTGTTCGGCGCGGCGCCGCGGGCGCTGGCCGGCGTCATCAACCTGCAGCAGACCGTGGATCTGGTCCGGCTCTCGATTGAGGTCGTGGAGGCCAACGTCGACCAGCTGCTCGACCCCGAGGACGCACCCGAGGTGCACGCGGCGATCCTGCGCTACGCCCGCGAGGTCGCGTTCGCGACGGCCGAGGTGTACGCGCGGGCCGCCGAGGTCCGCGGCGCCTGGGACGCCCGGTTGGAGGCACTGGTGGTCGACGCGGTGCTCCGCGCCGAAGCCGACGAGACCATCCTCTCGCGCGCCAGCGCCGTCGGCTGGGGCGGCCGGGGCCAGGTCGCGGCGGTACTCGGGACGGCGCCGAGCGAGCGCACCGAAACCGGCCTCTTCGAGGAAGTACGCCGGGCGGCCCGGGAAGGCGGGATGGACGCGCTCTGCGCCGTGCAGGGCGACCGGCTGGTGGTGCTGCTGGGCGGCGTCACCGCCTCCCGCATGGCCGCCGAGCCGTTGGTCGAGGTCTTCGGCGAGGGGCCGGTGATCGTGGGACCGGTGTGCGACGACCTAGAGCATGCCCAGATCTCCGCCCGGGCGGCGCTGGCGGGGTTCCGCGCCGCCGCCGGCTGGCCGGAGGCCCCGCGGCCATCTCTCAGCTCCGAGCTGCTGCCCGAGCGCGCGCTCGCGGGTGACGGCCACGCCCGCCGGCACCTCATCGAGGAGGTCTATCTCCCGCTGGTCGGCGCCCGGGGGGCGATGGTCGAGACCCTGACGGCGTACTTCGCCGCGGGCGCCTCCCTGGAGGGCGCCGCCCGAGAGCTGTTCGTGCACGCCAACACCGTCCGGTACCGGCTGCGGCAGTGTGCCGAGCTCACCGGTTTCGACCCCGGTACACCGCGAGACGCCCTGGCGTTGCAGCTCGCGCTGATCCTCGGGCGACAGTCCGGCCGCGATCCGGCGTCTTTGTAGGAATCCTACAAAGAATTCCGCGCGAGTTTCGTGGACGCCGAAGGCGCGGTTCTGGCTCGTTGTTCGGCACAGTAGGGGCGTGCTCGTACTCGTTGCCCCCGGACAAGGCGCCCAGACCCCTGGCTTCCTCGCGCCCTGGCTCGAGGACGAGACCTTCGCTCTCCGCCTGGAGTGGCTCTCGTCCGTGGCCGGACTCGACCTGGCCTACTACGGCACCGAGGCCGACGCCGAGACGATTCGGGACACCGCCGTCGCCCAGCCACTGCTCGTGGCGACTGGGCTCCTGGCCGCCCTCGAGCTGTTCCCGCATCCGGCCGACGCGTTCGATCAGATCGGCGCCGTCGCCGGGCACAGCGTCGGTGAGCTCGCTGCCGCCGCCGGCGCCCGGACCATCACCGCCGAGCAGGCGATGGTGCTGGTCCGCGAGCGCGGCAAGGCGATGGCCGAGGCCGCTGCGACCACCCCGACCGGCATGACCGCAATCCTCGGCGGCGACCGCGACGAGGTCCTGGCCTCGCTCGCCGAGCACGGCCTGACGCCCGCCAACGACAACGGTCCCGGCCAGATCGTGGCCGCCGGGACCCTCGAGCAGCTGGCCGCGCTGGCGGAGAACCCGCCGGCGAAGGTCCGGCTGATGCCCCTCACCGTGGCCGGGGCGTTCCACACCGAGCACATGGCCCCCGCGGTCGCCCACGTCTCCCGGCTCGCGATGTCGGTGTCGGTGCACGACCCGCGGATCCCGGTGATCTCCAATCGCGACGGCCACGTGCTGCACGACGGCCGCGAGGTGCTCCGCCGGATCGTCGGCCAGATCGCCAGCCCGGTGCGCTGGGACCTGTGCCTGGACACGATGAGCGACCTGGGCGTCACCGGCATCCTCGAGATGCCGCCGGCCGGCACGCTGACCGGTATCGCCAAGCGTGCGCTGAAGGGCGTCGAGACGTTCGCCCTGAAAACCCCCGACCAGCTCGACGATGCCCGCGCGTTCTGCCAGAAGCACGGCGAGGGTTCGATCATCGACACCACGCCGACCTGGCGGCTGGTGGTCTCCCCCGGCAAGGGCACGTTCACGATCGCCGAGGCCGCCGCCAGTGCCGAGGTGCTCACCGCCGGTCAGGAGATCGGTGACGTGGCCAGCACCCGCGACAAGGTCACCGTCACCGCCGCCCACGGCGGCGAGGTCGTCGAGTGGCTCGTCGAGGACGGCGACCTGGTCTCCCCCGGCCAGCCGCTCATCCGCCTGCACCCGCTGGGCGCCGCATGAGCGCCCCCGCCGCCGGGTTGCAGGCCAGCACCGGATCGCCGTACGCCGCCATCCTCGGCATCGGCGCCTACCGACCCTCGCGGGTGATCCCCAACTCCGAGGTCATCGAGGCGATCGACTCCAGCGACGAGTGGATCCAGCAGCGCTCCGGGATCAAGCAGCGCCGGTGGGCTACCGAGGACGAGACGGTCCAGTCGATGGCGGTCGCGGCCTCCCGCAAGGCACTCGAGCACGCGGGCGTCGACGCCCGCCAGATCGACACAGTCATCGTCGCGACGATCAGCCACATGTTCCAGACCCCCGCGATCGCGACCGCGATCGCCCACGAGCTCGGCACCGACCAGGCGGCGGCGTTCGACATCTCCGCCGCGTGCGCCGGCTTCTGCCACGGCGTCTCGATGGCCAGCGACTTCGTCCGGGCCGGCAGCGCCGGCCACGTGCTGGTGATCGGCGTCGAGCGGCTCTCCGACCTGACCGACGTCGGCGACCGCGGGACGGCGTTCATCTTCGCCGACGGAGCCGGCGCCGCCGTGGTCGGACCCAGCGACACCCCGGGCATCGGGCCCGTGGTCTGGGGCTCCGACGGCGAGCAGTTCGACCTGATCCGGCAGAAGGAAGACTGGCGCGACGCGATCGCCTCCGGCGAGGCGGTCCTGCCGCACCTGGTCATGGAGGGCAACCCGGTGTTCCGCTGGGCGTCGTTCGCGATGGCCAAGATCGGCCAGCAGGCGCTCGACCGCGCAGGCATCACCGCCGACGAGCTCGACTGCTTCGTCCCACACCAGGCCAACATGCGGATCATCGACGCGATGGCCCGCGCCATGAAGCTTCCCGACACCGTCCGGGTTGCCCGCGACATCGCCGAGCAGGGCAACACCTCGGCCGCGTCGATCCCACTCGCACTGGACCGGATGATCGCCGAGGGCGACGCCAAGTCCGGTGACACCGCACTACTCATTGCCTTCGGTGCCGGCCTGGCGTACGCCGCCCAGGTCGTCACCGTTCCCTAGTAACCAACCACAGAGAAGGAAACCGCCCGATGGCAACCACTGAAGAGATCCGCGCCGACCTCGCCGAGATCGTCAACGAGGTCGCCGGCATCGACGCCGACGACGTCCAGCTCGACAAGTCGTTCGTCGACGACCTCGACGTCGACTCCCTGTCCATGGTCGAGGTGGTCGTGGCCGCCGAGGAGAAGTTCGGCGTCTCGATCCCCGACGACGAGGTCAAGAACCTCAAGACCGTCGGCGACGCGGTCGCGTTCATCGAGCGCGCCCAGGCCTGACGGCTGCCCTTTCGCTACCTGCACCCCAACCAGAATCGAGTCTGCACAGATGAGTCGCACACGAGTCGTGGTCACCGGACTGGGCCTTACCAGCCCGCTGGGTGGCGATGTCGCGAGCACGTGGGACGGTCTGGTCAATGGCCGCTCGGGTGTCCGCACGATCACTGATGAGTGGGTGGAGGAGCTCCCGGTCAAGATCGCCGGCACCGCCGCGGTCGAACCGACGGAGATTCTGGAGAGGGTGAAGGCCCGCCGCCTCGACCGGTCGTCGCAGTTCGCGATGGTCGCTGCCATGGAGGCCTGGCGCGATGCCGGCCTGGAGGCCGCCCAGGAAGCCGGCGAGCTCGACGGCGACCGCGTGGGCGTGGCCATGGCTTCGGGCATCGGAGGCGTGCACACGCTGCTCTCCAACTACGACGCGCTGAAGGAGAAGGGTGCCCGTCGGGTGTCCCCGCTCGCGGTGCCGATGCTGATGCCGAACGCTCCGGCCGCCAACATCAGCCTGTACGTCGGCGCCCGGGCCGCGGTCAACACCCCGGTCTCCGCCTGCGCATCGGGCAACGAGGCCGTGGCTCTGGCGGTCGACCAGATCCGGCTCGGCCGCGCCGACATCGTCGTGGCAGGCGGCACCGAGGCCGCCGTACATCCGCTGCCGATGGCGGCATTCGCCAACATGATGGCGCTGTCGAAGAACCCCGGCGACCCGACCACGGTCTCGCGGCCCTGGGACACCGCGCGCGACGGGTTCGTGCTCGGCGAGGGAGCCGGCGTACTCGTCCTGGAGTCCGAGGAGCACGCCCGGGCCCGCGGCGCCCGGATCTACGCCGAGGTCCTCGGCGCCGGCATCACCGCGGACTCGCACGACATCGCGCAGCCCGACCCAGCTGGCCGGGGCGGCTCGCGCGCGATCCTCCGCGCCCTCCAGGAGGGCGAGATCACCGCGAACGACATCGCGCACGTCAACGCGCACGCGACGTCGACGCCGCTGGGCGACATCGCCGAGGGCCTGATGCTGCACGCCACTCTCGGTGACCATGTCTCCAACGTGGTGGTGACCAGCACCAAGTCGATGACCGGCCACCTGCTCGGCGCGGCGGGAGCGCTGGAGTCGATCGCCACGGTGCTGGCCCTGCACCACCGGGTCGCGCCGCCCACGATCAACCTCGACGACCAGGATCCCCAGGTGGAGCTCGACATCGCCACCAAGGCTCGGGACCTGCCGCTGGGCGACATCGCCGCGCTGAACAACTCCTTCGGGTTCGGCGGCGCCAACGTCGCCGTGGCTTTCGGGTCCGCGTCGTGACCACCGCGCAGGCACCGGCCAAGCCCGAGAAGCTTCCGCGCGACCAGGACCCACGGCACCCGGTCACGCGGCTGCGCGCGCTCTTCGACGAGGGCACCCTGGAGCTGTTCACGCCCGACGATGACTCGGGGATGGTCGCGGCGATCGGTGCCGTCGACGGCACCCGTGTCGTGGCCTTCTGCTCCGACGCGACCGTCATGGGCGGCGCGATGGGCGACCTGGGCTGCCGCGTGGTCGTCGACGCCTACCACCGGGCGATGACGGACCGTGTTCCGATCATCGGGCTCTGGCACTCGGGCGGGGCCCGGCTCGCCGAGGGCGTGCTGTCCCTGCACGCGGTCGGCCGGATCTTCCAGGTGATGACCCAGGCCTCGGGCAAGATCCCACAGATCTCCGTCGTGCTCGGCCCCGCCGCAGGTGGCGCGGCCTACGGGCCGGCGCTCACCGATGTCGTGATCCTCGGTCCCGAGGGTCGGATCTTTGTGACCGGGCCCGACGTGGTGCGTTCCGTGACCGGCGAGGCCGTCGACATGCTCCGGCTCGGCGGACCCGAGCCCCACGGCCGCCGGTCTGGCGTCGTACACATCTTGACCGACAGCGAGCAGGAGGCGCTGGACCGCGCCCGCGACGTCGCCGCGCTGCTCGGCTCCCAGGGCAGCCTGGTCGTCGATGACGTGGTCGACCGCGACCTGTCCGCCGTACTCCCCGAGTCGAAGAAGCGGGCCTACGACGTGCACCCGCTCGTCGAGACGGTCCTCGACGAGGGCACGATGCAGGAACTGCACGCCCGCTGGGCGCCCAACATCGTGACCGCGCTTGGCCGATTCGGCGGGCGCACCGTCGGCGTCGTCGCCAACAACCCGTTGCGGCTGGGCGGCTGCCTGGACTCGCTCTCGGCTGAGAAGGCGTCCCGCTTCGTACGCATGTGCGATGCCTTCGGAGTGCCGCTGATCGTGCTGGTCGACGTGCCCGGCTACCTGCCCGGCGTCGGTCAGGAATGGGACGGCGTGGTCCGCCGTGGCGCCAAGCTGCTGCACGCGTTCGGCGAGTGCGTGGTTCCACGGGTCACCCTGATCACCCGCAAGACGTACGGCGGCGCCTACATCGCCATGAACGCCCGCTCGCTGGGCGCCACGAAGGTGTTCGCCTGGCCCGGCGCCGAGGTGGCGGTGATGGGTGCAGTGGCCGCGGTCCGGATCCTGCACCGGCGCAAGCTCGCGGAGATCTCCCCGGACCTGCGCCCTCGCGTCGAGGCCGAGCTGGCCGCGGAGCACGAGCGGATTGCGGGCGGCGTCGACAAGGCCGTCGAGATCGGGGTCGTCGACGAGGTGGTGACCCCGGAGCGCACCCGTTCCGCGATCGCGCAGGCGATCCACGAGGCCGTCCAGAGCGACGGCGTACGCCGCGGGGCGCACGGCAACATTCCGCTCTAAGACCCGGCGTCAGCCGTAACCGAGGCGGAGACCCACCGTTGTTATGACGGAGGTCACACCACCGCGGAAGGCTGCCCATGTCGCTACGCAAGACTCTCGCTACCGCCGGGACCGTGCTGCTGCTCACGACCGGCCTGATAGCGAGTGCGCCGACCACGATGGGAGCTCCGCGCTACGACGTGGACAATCCCAAGACCTGGGGAGCCACGCGCGCTCCCGACCAGGTGCTGAAGAACGGCTGCCACAGGTACCGCTACCACTACCGCATCGACGTCCCCGACTGGGCGGCCGAGATCTTCCTCATCAACCGCAATGGCCGGACCATCACCCACGACGTGATCTTCCACGCCTCGGAACCGCGCAAGGCCTCTCGACGCTGGTCGTCGGTGATCTGCAGGGCGAGCACCGTCTACGGCAAGCACCGGATCAAGATGAAGATCACTTGGAACCCGGAGAGCGGGGACCCCACCCCCGACAACATCGACGGCTACGTGAAGCGGTCGACCTTCCGGCTCATGCGCCCTTGACGGTCGCCTCCAGGTAGGTCAGACGACCTGGTGCAGCCAACGCACCGGAGCGCCCTCTCCGGCATGCCGGAACGTCTCCAGCTCGTCGTCCCACGGCTTGCCGAGCAGTTTGTCGATCTCGACCAGCAGCGTGCTGTCGCCGAGGGCCGCCCTCACTACCGCGGCCTTGAGCCGGTCCTCGGGGATCAGGATGTCGCCGTGCGGGCCGGTGACCGCGTGAAAGACGCCCAGGTCGGGGGTGTACGAGAAGCGCGCGCCCTCTGTCGATGGCGTCGGTTCCTCGGTCACCTCGAACCGCAGGTGGTTCCAGCCGCGCAGCGCCGAGGCCATGCCGGCAGCGGAGCCCACCGATCCGGCCCAGGACAGCTCGGTGCGGTAGTTGCCCGACTGTGCGGGCTGAGGCGTCCACACCGGGTTGACGGGAACACCGAGTACGCCGCCCACGGCCCACTCGACGTGCGGGCACAGTGCTGACGGCGCGGAGTGGACGTAGAGCACGCCCCTGGTTGCGCTGGTGTTGATGCTCACTGCGACTCCTCTGCCTTCACCTCCGGCGCGAGCTACGCCTTCCCCGGCGGTCTCGTCTCGGTGAGTCAGCAGATGACATCGAGTGACGCGTGTGTAGTTATGGCTCCATTGTGGCCCATGAGGCCCCTGAGCACCAGATATTGGGGTATGTCGCGGCAGTTAAGACTTGCGGGTCGCTCTGGCGGTACGCCGGGGCCCGAGCTCCATGAGCGTGTCCACGACCTCGCGAGCGATCCCCAGGCCGCCCAGGTGGCTCTCCCCGTCGATCACGCTCAGCGTGGCGTCCGGAAGCCGGTCGACCATGTGCTGCCCGTGCGAGAAGGGCACGATGTGGTCGTCGTCGCCGTGCCACCAGCGCACCGGCACGGTCACGTCCGCCGGGGAGAATCCCCAAGGCCGCGTGAACAGCACCAGGTCGCTGAGCGGAGCGGAGGTCTGGAACCGGCTCCCGTTGAGCAGGTCGTCGAGGAACATCGCCTTGAACTCCGGCCGCGAGAGCAGGTTCTTGTCGCCGGGGGGCTGTACCGCGGCGTACAGGTCGAGGCCCGGGCCGGCCAGTGGTCGGACCAACCGGATGGCGACTGTCAGCGCCACCCCGAGCGGGACGCGTGCGGCGACCAGCAGCGGCGCGAGTCGAACCGCCAGCTGGATGACGCCGCCATCGGGCGCGTCGGGGCCTCGGGTCGGCGCGACGCCGCCGAGCACTCCCACCCCGTGAACCCGGTCCGGCAGCGCAGCGCCGGCGGCGAGCGCGTAGGGGCCGCCCCCCGAGAGGCCGATGATCCGGACCTTGTCGATGGCGAGGGTGTCGAGCAGGATCTCCAGGTCGCCGGTCCAGTCGAGAACGTTCGGGTACAGGTGGGGCGTCGACGAACCGATTCCCGGCCGGTCGATCCCGATGATCCGCAGGTCGCGCTCCTCGGCGTAGGTCCTGGCCTCGAGCGGGATCTGGCGACGCGCTCCTGGAGTGCCGTGCATCCAGATGATGGCCGGGCCCAATCGAGAGCCGTACTCCGCGAAGCTGAGCCGTCGATCATCGCGGACCGCGACGGTCCCCTCGAGTGCGGGGCGTTTGACGTTGCTCATGGCCGGAAGTCTCCCACGCTGTCTCCCAGTGTCCTGAGTCGCACGTCCTTATGTGTGTGTGGCTGCTCAGGGTGTGTGCATCGCATGGCGGCGGAGCGCAGGCATGCTGGGCGCACGTCCAACGCCGCCAACGACGCGAGGTGCGTGCCATGTGCGCGCGAAGCGCGCCAGGACGTGGGAATCCGGACACTAAAGTGACGCCATGTCCCAGACCGCCCTTGTGGTTCGCCAGCGGGGGCGGTCGAGGTGGGTGCTCCTGGTGGTCGGAATTGCCCTCCTGGTGGCCCTCGGAGTCTGGTACGTCAACACTCCCAGTTCGCTGCCGATCTCGAACTCCAAGGTCAATGCGACGTCGGTCGCCGGCCAGCCGGTCTACCTGGGCGTCTTCGCGGCGACGGACGACTTCGAGCGCATCCTGCACCTGTCCGGGGTGAAGGTGCACATCACGGCCAACACTCAGGTCGACGTGGTACCGCACCTGTGTCGCAACGGGTCGATATCGGTAACCACCGAGCCGGAGGCCTTCTGCGGCGAGCTGATCAACCCGGAGGGACAGACGTTCGGCCCCGGAGACTCCATCGTGCTGGAGGTGTCCAGCGACGAGACCGCTATCGCGGTCATCGACCGGGTCCGGCTCGGCTTCCGAGAGGGGCTCCAGTGGGGCACCCGAGAGGCGGGATCGTCCGCCATTGTGTCGATCGCGGCGCGATGACGAGCTACTGACGCTTCTCGAGGAGCTCGGCCCGGGCGGCTGCGTCCGTGATCTCGTCACTGTCGATCGACTGGGTGCGGTGGAACCACGCCAGCGCGTCGTTGTCGCGGCCGGCGGCCTCGAGAGTGTCGGCGTACGCATAGCGCAGACGGACCACCCAGGCGGCGCGGCTCTTGCTGTTGAGCGGTGACAGCTCGAGGGTGCGCAGGGCGGCGTCGAGCTGGCCCATGTCGCGGCGGGCGCCGGCCTCGACGATCGTCATCTCGGCCTTCGCGGCCGGCTCGAATCCCTCCACCGACGGGTTTCGAGCCAGCTTGATCGCCTGCTCGGGCTGGCCGAGGGCGCGGTGGCAGTCGGCCATGATCGGGGTGTAGGCGGTTGCGCCGTTCATCCGCTTCGCGGCGCGCAGCTCGGCCAGGGCCTCCGCGTAGTGACCCGCGGCGTACGCCGCCTCGCCGAGCGCCTCGCGCACCACCGCAAGCCGAGGCGCGCGCGATCGCGCCGCCTTGGCGTGCTGGTAGGCAGCCTCTGGGTCCTCGTCGATCAGCACGCCGGCGGCGGCCAGGTGGCGGGCGACGCGGGCAGCCAGCTTCTCGGGCAGGCCCTTCAGCTGGGAGGCGATGCTCCGGTCGAGCTCCTTGCCGGTGACGTCGGCGGGCAGCTCGGGGCCGTCGTACACAGCCTGCTCGGCCGTCCGCGGCTTCTGCTGCTCGGCGGGGCGCTTCCAGTCCCGCTTCTGCTGCGGTTTGCGGGCGGGACGGCGGTTCTCAGCCACGAGGGCTCACTCTCTTCTGCTTATGGAATGCCTGAAAATGAGTAGGGGGCCACCTTAGCGGTGGCCCCCTACCCTAATGTTTGTCCGGCGGCGTCCTACTCTCCCACAGCCTCTCGGTTGCAGTACCATTGGCGCTGGCAGGCTTAACTTCCGGGTTCGGGATGGTGCCGGGTGTTTCCCTGTCGCTATGGCCGCCGTAACTTTATGAACCAGCTACCCAGTTGGTGTCGTGGGTGTGGTTGGTCTGGTTGTTTCTTGTGGACGCGAGTTTGTTTTTGCACGTGTGTGTGGTTGTGGTTTTGGTTGAGGGTTTGTGTTGGCAAGCCCTCGGCCTATTAGTACCGGTCGGCTGAACATTGCTGTTGTATACCTCCGGCCTATCAACCCAATAGTCTGTTGGGGGCCTTACCCACTTACGTGGTGGGAAACCTTATCTTGAAACGTGCTTCCCGCTTAGATGCGTTCAGCGGTTATCAC
>CAWABG010000012.1:0-59132 GCA_963780245.1 uncultured Actinomycetota bacterium | reverse complement strand
CTTCTGCGAGATCCAGATCGGGATCACCGACGCCGCGATCAGCACCACGGCGACGACGTTGACGACCGGGCCCTGGTTGGGCCGGAACAGGTTGTTGAAGATCCAGATCGGAAGCGTCTGTTCCTTCGCTCCGGCGGTGAACGTCGTCACGATGATCTCGTCGAACGACAGCGCGAACGCGAGCAGTCCGCCCGCGATGAGCGCAGACCGCATCATCGGGAAGGTGATCAGCCGGAACGTCGTGAACACCCCAGCGCCCAGGTCGGCCGACGCCTCCTCCAGGTTGGTGCCCATCCTGCGCAACCGCGCGATCACGTTGTTGAAGACGGTGACGATGCAGAACGTCGCGTGCGCGACCACGATCGTGATGAAGCCCAGGTCCCAGCCGAAGATCGTGCGGAACGCGTTGTTGAGCGCGATGCCGGTGACGATACCGGGCAGCGCGATCGGCAGGATGATCAACAGCGAGACGGTGTCGCGGCCGAAGAAGCGATAGCGCTGGAGCGCCATCGAGGCCATGGTGCCGAGCAGCAGCGCGATGACCGTGGCCAGCAGCGCGACCTGCACGCTGGTCCACAGCGCCTCGCGCACGCCGGTGCTGTCCGCGGCCCGCCGCCACCACTCGAGGGTGAGGTCCTTGGGTGGCCACGCGAACGTCTGGCTGGCGTTGAACGAGTTCAGCACCACCAGCATCAGCGGCACGTAGATCACGAGCAGGGCGAGCCCGGTCGCGACCCGGAGCACGATCTTGAACGCCGGAGAGATCACCATGGTGTGCGTCAGCCCCTAGACGTTGTCGAGCGCGCCGGTACGACGGGCGGCCGCGAGGTAGACGAGCATGATGACGACCGGGATCGTGGCGACCGCGGCGGCGAACGGCAGGTTGTTGGCCGCGCCGACGTTGTCGTAGACGACGTTCCCGAGCATCTGGTTGGCACCGCCGACGATCCGGACGGTGATGTAGTCGCCGAGCGACAGCGAGAACGTGAAGATCGACCCGGCCACGATCGCCGGGAACACCGTCGGCAGCACCACGCGCCGTAGCGAGTGCCCTGTGCGGGCACCCAGGTCGGCCGAGGCCTCGAGCATCGAGTTCGGCAGCCGCTCCAGGCCGGCGTAGATCGGCAGGATCATGAACGGCAGCCACAGGTAGGCCAGCGTGATGACGACCGCGGCCAGCCCGTAGCCGGGAGTGTCGATCCCGAGCGCGTTGCCGACGTCATGGACCATGCCGTTCTCCGACAGCATGATCCGCCACGCATAGGCCTTGACCAGGTAGCTCGCCCACAGCGGCGTGAGCACCGCGATCACCAGGATCTTCTGCATCCGCGGCGAGGCCACCTTGGCCATGTAGAGCGCGATCGGGAACGCGATGATGATGTCGACGACGGTGACCAGAACCGCGATCCCGAGCGTGCGGAACGCGACCGTCCGATAGACCTCCGACTCCCAGAGCAGCCGGAAGTTGTCAAGGTTCCAGTTCCGGACGGTCTCTCCGGTGAACGCATCCTGGTCCCAAAGTGCGGTGATGAACAGAGCCCCGAGGGCGCCCAGGTAGGCGAGTCCCAGCCACAACATCGGCGGGGTGATCAGCAGTCCCAGTCGCAGCCGCGGGTGGCGGTGCAGGACTCCTGACCGGCGGCGCTGGGCGCCCTCGGTGGCAGTGCTCATCGTTCTTGAATCAGCCCTTGACCTCGGTCCAGGCCTGGGTCCAGTCGCCGTAGTCCGTGCAGGTCACGTCCTCACGACCGTCGAGGCACTGCTCGATCGGGGTCGTCCAGTACCAGATCTGCTCGGCGAACTCCTCGTCACCGGCGTTGAACGTCTCGCAGTGACCCTCGCTGGCGATGTCGCAGGCCTTCGGGTTGGCCGGGGCCTCACCGAACCACTCGGAAACCGCAGCGTTGCCCTCGGGACTGATGATGTGGTTCGCCCACAGGTAGGCGCAGGTCTTGTGCTCCGACTCGCTGCCGATCATCCAGGTGTCCGACCAACCGGTGGCACCCTCCTCGGGCAGGATCGCCTCGACCGGTGTGCCCTCGCCCTGCGCCACGTTGGCGATGACCTGCCAGGTGGTGCCGACGACCGAGTCGCCGGTCCCGAATGCCTGGACCTCCTTGAGGTAGTCCGACCAGTACTCCGAGATCTGCGCGCGCTGGCTCTTCAGCAGTTCGACGGCCGCGGCGAGCTGGTCCTCGTCGAGCGAGTACGGGTGCTCGATCCCCAGGTCCGGCTCGTGCTTCATCAGGTACAGCGCCGCGTCCGCGATGTAGATCGGGGAGTCGTACGCCGTGATCTTGCCGGCGTACGGCGAGTCCTCCTCGAACACCGCGCTCCAGCTGGTGGGGGCCGGGTCAACGACGTCGGTCCGGTACATCAGCAGGTTGGCGCCGTAGCCGTGCGGGACGCCGTACGGCTGACCGTCGACGGAGTTCCACTCGCGGTCCTTGAGGAAGTCGTAGAGGTCGGCGTAGTTGGGGATCAGGTCGGTGTTGACCGGCTCGACGTCTCCGGCTGCGATCATCCGCAGCGAGGCGTCACCGGAGGCCGACACCACGTCGTACTCCCCGGTCTTCATCAGCGTGACCGCCTCGTCGGAGGTCGCGAAGTACTTCACGTTGGTCTGGCAGCCGGTCTCTTCCTCGAACGGAGTCACCCAGTCGACGGCCGGATCGGTCGAGCCGTCCTCGGCGTAGCCCGGCCAGGCCAGGATGTTGACCTCGCCCTCGGGGTCTCCGAGCTCCTCGAGCTGAGGCAGGTCCGGTGCAGAGAAGCCGCCGGAGCCGTTTCCGCCGCCGCCGCCGTCATCGCCGTCGTCATCTGAGGTGCCGCACGCGGCGGCAAGGATCAGCGCGGCACAGGCCGCGGTGATCCGGGTGGTCCTGGTCCATCGGTGGGTCATGACTGTTCCTTGCTGTGAGGTGATGTGGGAGGGAGTGCGTCGGAGGCGGCGATCTGCACCGCGTGCTCGCGCAACCAGCTCAGGTGCACGCGGGCCTCGCGGCGGGCGACGTCGCCCTCGGCTGGGTCCTGCTGGTTCTGCCGTACGACGATCAGCGATCCGCCGTCGTCGAGGTCGACGATGCTCTGGGTCGCAGAGCCGAGGTAAACGACCTCCCGCACCACACCGGTGGTCTTGACCGTGTGCGCTGCCGGGATGGCCTCTGGGTCGAGGTGCAGGTGAATCTTCTCCGGTCGGATGTTGTAGGTGCCGGGTTCGTCGAGCAGGCGCTCGGCGACGTCCCCGTCGATCACATTGGAGGTGCCGACGAAGCCGGCGACGAACGGTGTCGACGGCTGCTCGTAGAGGTCGCGCGGGTGGGCGACCTGTTCGATCCGGCCATCGTTGAACACGGCGATCCGGTCACTCATCGTGAGCGCCTCCTCCTGGTCGTGGGTAACGAACAGGAAGGTGATGCCGATCTCGCGCTGCAGCTCCTTGAGCTCTACCTGCATCTCGCGCCGCAGCTTGAGATCCAGCGCGCCGAGCGGCTCGTCGAGCAGCAGCACGCGTGGTCTGTTGACCAGGGCCCGAGCCAGGGCGACCCGCTGCCGCTGGCCGCCGGAGAGCTGGCTCGGCCGGCGGTCGCCGTACTCGGCCAGCCGCACGCTCTCGAGCGCCTCCTGCGCGCGAGTGCGGCGCTGGGCCTTGGCGACGCGCTTGACCCGCAGGCCGTACTCCACGTTCTGGCGCACGGTCATGTGCGGGAACAGCGCGTAGTCCTGGAAGACGGTGTTGACGTCGCGCGAGAACGGCGGCATCCGGGTGACGTCCTCGCCGCCGAGGAAGACCGACCCCTCGGTCGGCGCCTCGAAGCCGGCGACCATCCGCAACACCGTGGTCTTGCCGGAGCCCGATGGCCCGAGCATCGAGAAGAACTCCCCGTTGGCGATCTCGAGATCGATCCCGTCGACGGCGGTCACGTCGCCGAACGTCTTGCGCAGCCCGCGCAGGCTGATCGCCGGCGCTGCCTCGCTGTCGGCGACCTCGTCGTCAGCGACCGATCGGACGTCGGTCACGAGCGGCCCGTCGCGGCCATGACGTGCTTGACCCGGGTGTACTCCTCGAGGGAGTACGCCGACAGGTCCTTGCCGTGGCCGGACATCTTGAAGCCGCCGTGCGGCATCTCCGCGACCAGCGGGATGTGCGCGTTCACCCAGACGCAGCCGAACTCGAGGTCGGCGGTCATCCGGGTGGCGCGGCCGAAGTCGGCGGTCCACACCGAGGAGGCGAGGCCGTACGGAACGCCGTTCGCCAGCGCCACCGCCTCGTCCTCCGTACGGAACGACTGCACCGTGATGACCGGCCCGAAGACCTCCTCCTGGATGACCCGGTCGTCCTGGCGGACTCCGGTCACGACGGTCGCCTCGTGGAAGAACCCGCTATCCGGGAGTCCATCCGGGCGGCCGCCGCCGAGCGCGATCGACGCGTGGTCGGGAAGCGTCGCGATGAAGTCCTGCACGCGAGCCAGCTGGCTGGCGTTGTTGAGCGGGCCGAACAGCGCGTCGTCGTCCTCGGGCAGGCCCGGCCGCGCGTTCTCACGGATCCAGCCGGTCAGCTTCTCCACGAACGCGTCGTGCGCGGACTCCTCGACCAGCACCCGGCACGAAGCGGTGCAGTCCTGGCCGGCGTTGAACAGCCCGGCGACGCCGATGCCCTCGGCCGCCTCGTCGAAGTCGGCGTCGGCGAACACGACGGCCGGTGCCTTGCCGCCGAGCTCGAGGTGCGTGCGCTTCACGTCAGCGGCCGCCGACCGGGCGACCTCGATCCCGGCACGGGTGGAGCCGGTGATGCTGACGAGGCCGGGTGTCGGGTGCTCGACCAGCGCCCGGCCGGTGTCCCGGTCACCGCAGACGACGTTGAGCACGCCCGGCGGCAGCGCCTCCTGGGCGATCTCGGCCAGCAGCGCGGTGCTCACCGGCGTCGTGTCGCTCGGCTTCAGGACCACCGTGTTGCCCGCCGCGAGTGCGGGCGCGATCTTCCAGATCGCCATCATCAGTGGGTAGTTCCACGGCGTCACCTGGCCGACGACGCCGATCGGCTCGCGCCGGACGTAGGAGGTGAAGCCCTCCATGTACTCGCCGCCCGCGCGACCCTCGAGCAGCCGAGCCGCGCCTGCGAAGAACCGGACCTGGTCGATCGCCACGTCGAGCTCCTCGCTCTTGGTGAGCGACCGGATCTTGCCGGTGTTCTGCGACTCGGCGTCCACCAGGTCATCGGCGTGCTCGGCCATCAGGTCGGCAACCTTCAAGAGTGCCTGCTGGCGGTTGGACGGGGTGCTGCGACCCCAACCCTGCTTGGCGTCCGCCGCCGCGTCGTACGCCCGAGCGACGTCGTCGGCGTCCGAGACCGGGGCAGTGCCGAAGACCGTCCCGCGCACCGGCTCGATCAGGTCGGTACGACGCCCCGCTGTGGCGTCGCACGGCTTCCCGTCGATGACGTTCTGCACGGTTCGTTCGGCGCTCGCCATGGTCAGCCCCTCGGGTAGTTCCGGTCAGACGGAGAAAAACATATGAAACCAGTTTTCATAGCGCAAGGGGCGAGGCACACTTTCTAGGTGGCCATCCAGTTCTACGGTCGAGCGACCGCAGCGGTGTTCGCGCCGCTGGAGAGCTCGAGCCGCTCGGAGCTGGTGGCCCGTCGGCTCACCGACGCCATCGCGCTCGGCCTGCTACCGGACACCCGGCAGCTGCCCGGCGAGGCAGTCCTCGCGCACCAGTTCGGGGTCTCGACCGTGACCATCCGGGAGGCGCTCAGCGTGCTCCGTCAGGAGGGGCTGATCGAGACCAGGCGCGGCCGCGGCGGCGGCAGCTTCGTGCGCGCCCCCTTGGACGGCATCTCCGACCTGGCGCGGCGCCGGCTCAAGGACTTCAGCCTGGTCGAGCTGCGCGACCTCGGCGACGTGTACGCCGCGATCGCCGGCGCCAGTGCCGCGCTCGCCGCCCGCCGAGCCAGCGCCGAAGACGTCGCCCAGCTCCGCCGGATGGCCGTTCGCCTCGCCGATGCCGAGGAGCCGGACGCCCGCCGGCGGGCCGACGCGCACTTCCACATCGAAGTGACCGTCGCCGCCCAGTCGACCCGGCTCTACCATGAGGAAGTCGCGCTGCAGGCCGAGTTCGGCACCCTGCTGTGGCTCGCCTTCGGCGACGACGACAGCCACGCCCAGATGGTCGCCACCTGCAACTCCGTCGTGGATGCCATCGAGGCTCGCGATGCCCAGGTCGCGCGCCAGACCGCCGAACAACGGGTCGCCGACTCGACGGCCCGGCTCATCGACTACCGGCTCGGTCAGGAGCTCCGATGACACTACCCACGGTTGCCGACGTCTCCGCCGACGTCGCCGCGGCCCTCGACGCGCTCGGCGACCTCACCGGGCGCGCGTTCGACGTCGTCGAGGCGATCGCCGCTGCCACTCTGCGCCAGCTCGAGCTGGCCGAGCCACCCCGACGTTCGAGCCTCGCGGGGATCGACGACCTCACCGTCGACCTCGTCGAGAGGTCCGATGAGCTGATCCAGGGCGCCGGCTTCGTGGCCGCTGTCCGACTGTTCGAGGACGTGCCCTGGTGGCTGGAGTGGTTCGCGCGCGACGACGGCAACGTGCAACGGCTGATGGTCGAGACGGATCCGAACGGCGGCGGCTTCTACGACTACGAGAACCTGCCGTGGTACGTCGTGCCGCGCGACACCGGGCACCGCCACGTCACCGGCCCGTACGTCGACTACCTCTGCACCGAGGACTACACGCTGACGTTCACGACGCCGCTGATGCTCGGCGACCGCTTCGTCGGCGTCGCCGGTGCCGACGTACGCGTCAAGGCCGCAGAGGAGTGGGTGCTGCCGGCCCTGCGCACCGCGCGCAGCCGTCTCGTCGTGCTCAACGCGCACGGCCGGATCCTCGCGAGCAACAGCGGCCGGCACGTGTGCGGCGACCTGGTCGAGGAGGTCGACGTCGTCGCCGCATGGGCGGCCCCGGACTCGGTGCCGGGCCTGCACCGGCTGGCCGACCTGCCCTTCGGTGTGCTCGAGCTCGACCGCTACCCCCTCGGTGATCGAGTAGCGCGAGCGAGGAACGAGCGAGCGGGTATCGAGATCAGGCTCCGCGAAGATCGCGTCGAGGACGCCGAATGCCTCGTCGAGCAGGTGGTCCGGGATGCTCAACGGTGGCAGGAAGCGCAGCACGTTGCCGTACGTCCCGCAGGTGAGCACCACCAGTCCCTGCTGGTGGGCCGCCGCCGCGACCTTCCCGGTCAGCGCGGCGTCCGGCTCGGTGGTCCCGGGCTGCACCAGCTCGACCGCCACCATCGCACCGCGACCGCGCACGTCGCCGATCCGCGAGTCGCGCTGCTGGACGGCGCCCAACCGGTCGAGCATCGTCTTGCCGATCGAGCGGGCCCGGTCGACCAGGCCGTCGGCCTCGATCGTCTCGATCACGGCGAGAGCGGCGGCGCAGGCGATCGGGTTGCCGCCGTACGTGCCACCGAGCCCGCCGGTGTGCGGCGCGTCCATCATCTCGGCGCGGCCGGTCACCGCGGCGAGCGGCAGCCCTCCGGCGATGCCCTTCGCGGTGACGATCAGGTCGGGCACCAGGTCCTCGTGCTCGCACGCGAACAGGTCGCCGGTCCTCGCGAAGCCGGTCTGCACCTCGTCGGCCACGAAGACGACGCCGTTGGCCGCGCACCACTCGACCAGGGCCGGGAGGAAGCCGGGCGCCGGTACGACGAAGCCGCCCTCGCCCTGGATCGGCTCGATCATCACTGCGGCCAGGTTCTGCGCGCCCACCTGCTTCTCGATCACCTCGATCGCACGCCGCGCCGCGGCCGGGCCGTCGACGCCGGCGTCGCGGAACGGGTACGACATCGGCGCCCGGTAGACCTCCGCCGCGAACGGTCCGAAGCCGTGCTTGTAGGGCATGTTCTTCGCGGTCAGCGCCATCGTCAGGTTGGTGCGCCCGTGGTAGGCGTGGTCGAACGCGATCACGGCCTGGCGCTTGGTGTGGTGGCGGGCGATCTTCACCGCGTTCTCGACCGCCTCGGCACCGGAGTTGAACAGCGCGGTGCGCTTGTCGTGACTCCCGGGCGTGAGCCGGTTGAGCGCCTCGGCGACCCGCACGTAGCCGTCGTACGGCGTCACCATGAAGCAGGTGTGCGTGAAGGCCTGCACCTGCGCGGACACCGCCTCGACGACCCTTGGGTTGCTGTTACCGACGGTCGTGACCGCGATGCCGGAGCCGAGGTCGATCAGCGAGTTGCCGTCGACATCGACCACGACCCCGCCGCCGGCGGCCTCGACGTAGACGGGCATCACCGTGCCCACGGCACTCGAGACGGCCGCGGCCTTGCGCTCCTGCAGCGCGCGCGAGCGCGGACCCGGGATCTCGGTGACCAGGCGACGTTCCTGTGGAAGTTCCGACATGGGTTCAGGCTAGAGCGGCCCGGTGACGAGTTGGGGTCCCTGCTGCAAACGCCGCCAATGCGTCCCGGAGGGCCGCGACCTCGCCGCCTGCGTCGAACTCCATCACGGCGGCCTCCCTGGTCATACCCACCCAGAGCCGGGCGCACTCCAGCGGGTGGGCGCGGCCCATGGCGCGGAAGTCGTTGACCAGGAAGGCCGCGCTGATCTCGTTGCGGCGGGCGATCTCCACGACGACCGCATCCTCGCTGCGCGCCTCGAAGAGGAGCGCACGGACGCCGCGCTGGCGCAGACAGACGTCGAGGTAGGTGGTGGTGGCAGCGAGAAGACGCGCCCTTCCACGTGGTAGATCGGCCGCGGTCGCCCGGACCTCCTCGGCCAGCCGGTCGTGGAAGGTGCGGTGGACCTCGACGAGGTACGCGGCGCGGTCGCCGAAGTGATGGAAGAACGTGCCCTTGGAGACGCCTGCCTCGGCCACCACGCGGTTGGCGCTCAGCCCGGCCATCCCGGCGCCCTCGGCCAGCTGCAGGCCGGCGTCGACCAGCTGCCCCCGGGTGCGGGCGGCCGTTTCCGCCCGGGTCATCGCTTTCGGCACGCGTCGAGGCTAGCCATTGACTGACCGGTCGGTCAATGGAGGCGCTCCGAAGATGCCGATCCCGGCGGTCAGTGCGCCATGTCGACGAAGCGCGAGTAGTGGCCCTGGAAGGCGACCGTGATGTCGCGAGTCGCGCCGTTACGGTGCTTGGCCACGATCAGGTCGGCCTCGCCCGGTCGGGTCGACTCGCGCTCGTAGAGGTCATCGCGGTGCAGCAGGATCACCATGTCCGCGTCCTGCTCGAGTGAACCCGACTCACGAAGGTCGGACATCATCGGGCGCTTGTCGCTGCGCTGCTCCGGACCACGGTTGAGCTGGGAGAGCGCGACGATCGGCACCTCGAGCTCCTTGGCCAGCAGCTTGATCTGCCGGGAGAACTCCGAGACCTCGAGCTGGCGGGACTCGACCTTTCGCCCGAGGTCATCAGCTGCATGTAGTCGATGACGACCAGGCGCAGGTCGTGGCGCTGCTTGAGCCGCCGGGCCTTGGCCCGGATCTCCATCATCGTCATGTTGGGAGAGTCGTCGATGAAGATCGGGCTGCCCGAGATCCGGCCCATGTGCTTGGCCATCTTGTCCCAGTCGGCGCTGTCCATCCGGCCGTTTCGGATGTGGTTGAGCGGCACCTTCGCCTCGGCCGCGAGCAGCCGCATGGTGATCTCGGAGCGGGTCATCTCCAGGCTGAAGAAGACGCTGGTCAGGTTGTTCTGGATCGACGCCGCGCGGCACAGATCGAGCGCCAGCGTCGATTTTCCGATGGCAGGCCTCGCCGCGACGATGACCATCTGGCCGGAGTGCAGGCCGTTGGTGAGCTCGTCGAGGTCGGCGAAGCCGGTGGGTACGCCGTAGAGACCGGCCTCGCGGTTCTCGATCGCCTCGATCTCGTCGAGGACGCCGGTCATGATCTCGCTCAGCGGGGCGTAGTCCTCGGCGGTCCGGCGGTCGGTGATCTGGTAGACCTCCGCCTGCGCGCGGTCGACGATGTCGTCGACCTGCCCCTCACCTGCGTAGCCGATCTGGACGATCTTGGTGCCCGCGTCGACAAGGCGGCGCAGGATCGCCTTCTCCCGCACGATCTCGGCATAGAACCCCGCGTTGGCGGCGATCGGGACGTTGGCGGCGAGGGTGTGCAGGTAGGGCGCGCCGCCGATGCGCTGCAGCTCGCCGCGGCGGTTGAGCTCCGCGGCGACGGTGACCATGTCGACCGGCTCCCCGCGCCCGAAGAGGTCGATGACCGCGTCGTGGATCGTCTCGTGGGCGGGCCGGTAGAAGTCGATCCCGCGGAGGATCTCGGAGACGTCGGCGATCGCGTCCTTGGAGATCAGCATCGAGCCCAGCACGGACTGCTCGGCCGCCATGTCCTGCGGCGGGGTGCGGTCGGCGGGCCCTCGTGGAGCCTCGCCCGGCTCGTAGGCTGCCGGGCCATCGCCCCAGCCGTCACGGGGGGCGTCGAAGGGCTCCCGCGACGCGGACTCGGTGAGGCTCAACGGACAACTCCAGGCGATCGGATGTCGAACAGGTATTCGAAGGCTAGGCGGGGGCGCCGACACCGGTGACGAGGCGTGAAGTTACGTGGCCGGAGCCTCCCGGGGAAGAGCCGCATCCACAGGCGCTGGGGATAACCCGGCCAGGGGCGTGGACGACACGCTGAATGCTGTGCACAGCGTGGGGAGAGGACTGTGGAATCAGCGGGCCCGGGTCTGCTGATTGGGCCTCTGACCTGCGGAAACCCTGTCCCCTGGGTGTGGATCCAAAATTTGTCGGGCCTGATGTCGTTCACCCCCCGTCCATCTGGACAACTCCTGGGAGTTTTGTCGACAAACCGGGCCCTCGAACGCGTATCCACAGGGAAGGGCGGGTTATCCACCGGACGATCGCCGCGGGGCTCTGGTTGGCTGGCCGGGTGAGCGTGGGCGCCCGGGGGAGGGAGCACGACCGGGAGATCTGGCGGCTGGCCGTCCCGGCGTTCCTGGCCCTGGTCGCGGAGCCGTTGTTCCTGCTCAGCGACGCCGCGATCGTCGGCCACCTCGGCACCCCGGAGCTGGCCGGCCTCGGCATCGCCGCCGTGGTCCTGCAGACCGCGGTGGGGCTGTGCGTCTTCCTCGCCTACGGCACCACCGCGAGCGTGGCCCGGCTCCTCGGGGCCGGAGACCGGGCCCGGGCGCTGGCCCAGGGCATCGACGGCGTCTGGCTGGCGGTACTGATCGGCGTCGTTGTCACGGTCGCGGGCGTCGGGCTGACCGACCTGCTGGTGGCGGCGTTCGGTGCCGGCGACGACGTGAGCGAGCAGGCCACGACGTACCTGCGGATCGCTTTCCTCGGCACCACTCCACTGCTGGTGATGCTGGCCACTACCGGCGTGCTCCGGGGCCTGCAGGACACCCGGACCCCGCTCGTCGTCGCCGTGGCCGGCAACGCGCTCAACATCGTCCTCAACGTGCTGCTGGTGTACGGCGTGGGGTCGTTCGACGGCCTCGGCATCGCGGGCTCGGCGATCGGCTCCGTGCTCGCCCAGGTCGCCAGCGCCGCCGCCCTGCTGGCCGTCGTCGTCCGCGCCGCCCGGCGAGAGGCCGCGTCGCTGCGACCGGACCGGGCGGGCATCCGAGCCGCGGCGCGGGCCGCCGTCGCGCTGGTCATCCGCACTCTGACCCTGCGAGCCGCGCTGCTGGTCACGACGTACGCCGTCGCGGCCGGCGCCACCGGCGCCTCCGATGGACACAGTGGCGCGGTCGACCTGGCCGCGCACCAGCTCGCGATCACCATCTGGGGCTTCCTCGCGTTCGTGCTGGACGCGATCGCGATCGCCGCACAGGCGATCACCGGGCGGTACCTCGGCGCTGGCGAGGTGTCCGCCACCCGGGACGTCACCCGCCGGATGGTCTGGTGGGGCGCGGTCAGCGGCGTCGTAACCGGCGTCGCCCTTGCCGCCTCCAGCCCGTGGCTCGGGGCGCTGTTCACAGGTGACGGGGAGGTGCGCGACCGACTGGTACCGGTGCTGCTGGTCGCGGCCCTCGGCCAGCCGATCGCCGGGGTGGTGTTCGTGCTCGACGGGGTGCTGATCGGCGCGGGCGACGGTCGCTATCTGGCCTGGGCGGGCACCGCGGTGCTCCTCGCCTACGCACCCCTCGTGCTGCTGGCCGCGCTCGCGGGCGGCGGGCTGGTCTGGGTCTGGGTGCTGTTCGCGGGGCTCTTCATCGGCGCCCGCTTCGCCGCGCTGGTCGTCCGGGCGCGGGGCGACCGGTGGTTGGTCACCGGGGTGTGAGCCGCAGTTCGCCTTAGTCTGTGCCGGTGAAACCGCTGCAGTCCGTCGCGATGGGCTACGTCTTCATCGCGCTGTACGCACGGTTCAACGGATACGACGCGTACGCCGACCCGGTCGGCTGGGCGCTGGTGCTGTACGGCGTCTACAAGCTTCCCGCCGACCTGCCCTCACGCGGCGTCGTGATCTACCTCGGCTGGCTGGCCGGCTTGGTCGCGATCCCGCTGTGGATCCCCGCAGTCATCGACGCGTTCGACGACGCGGACCCCTCGCTGGCCTGGGCGGCCGACCTGCCGCAGTTCGCCTTCGGCGCGCTGCTCTGCCTCGCGCTCTCGAACGCCGCGATCGCCGACGACGACCTGCGGGCGGCGAACTGGCTGCGGATGCTGATGATCGCCATCGGGGTGGTCGCGGTGCTGCCGGTGCTGGTGTTCGGCGGCGAGATCGACGAGCTCGCGGACCCGGCGAGCCTCGCCGTACAGATCGTCTACATCGTCCTGGTGTGGCTGATGTTCCAGTACTCCGGTCGGGTCTGGGCGGGGGCGCCCGTGGCGCCGGCTGGGGACGGGGAAGATTCACCGGTTAAGCGGTGAATCTGCCGGTTGTGTCACGAAGCTTCGTACCAGAACCGGTCATTTCACCGGTTAAGCGGTGAATTTGCCCTCGGCCCGTAGACGCACGAACGGCCGGCCCCCGAGGGGACCGGCCGTCGCAATGGTGCGTGGGTCAGGCCGGGATGACGTTGAGCACCACAGTGGCGCTCACGTCGTCGTGCAGCTTGACCGAGACCGTGTGGGAGCCCAGCGCCTTGATCGGCTGGGCGACCATGATCAGCCGCTTGTCGACCGGCTCGCCGGATGCCTCGGTCAGCGCCTCGGCGATCGCGGTCACGGTGACCGCGCCGAACAGGCGCTGGCCGGAGCCCGCGCGGACCTTGACGTCGACCTGCTCTGCCTCGAGCTTGGTCTTGATCTCCTCGGCGTGGTCTTGACCGCGCACGGCCCGCGAGGCGCGCGCCTGCTTGATCGACTCCGCCTGGCGCTCGCCACCGCGGCTCCAGCGCATCGCGAGGCCGCGCGGCATCAGGAAGTTGCGGCCGTAGCCGTCCTTCACCTCCACCACGTCGCCGGCGGCACCGAGGCCGTCGACCTCCTGGGTCAGGATGAGCTTCATGTCTCTCGTCTCTCCGTCCTGGGCTCTCAGCGGCCGGTCGAGGTGTAGGGCAGCAGGGCGACTTCGCGCGCGTTCTTCACGGCGATCGCGACGTCGCGCTGGTGCTGGACGCAGTTGCCGGTCACCCGACGGGCCCGGATCTTGCCCCGGTCCGAGATGAACTTGCGGAGCAGCGCGGTGTCCTTGTAGTCGACACCGGTCGCCTTCTCCTTGCAGAACTGGCAGACCTTCTTCTTCGGCTTGCGGATTACTGCCTTGGCCATTGTGGAGCTCTCCTCTCAAGAGCCCGGCTCGCGCCGGAATGGTTGCGGTTGGGTTGCTTGTCTTGGTTAGAACGGGGGCTCGTCCGAGCTGACGCCCGGCGCACCCCACGGGTCCTGCTGCGGGGCGCCGCCCTGAGCCGGGGCGGCATTGCCACCCTGCTGAGGGGCCGGCGTGGCCCACGGGTCGTCGCCACCGGCGGGCTGCTGCTGGCCACCACCCTGGTTGTAGCCCCCGGAGCCCGAACGGCTGGCGCGGGTGACCTTGGCGGTCGCGTACTTCAAGGAAGGACCGACCTCCTCGACCTCGAGCTCGATCACCGTGCGCTTCTCGCCCTCGCGGGTTTCGTACTGACGCTGCTTGAGCCGCCCCTGCACCACGACGCGCATGCCCTTCTGGAGGGACTCCGCGACGTTCTCGGCAGCCTGACGCCAGACCGAGCACGACAGGAACAGCGCCTCGCCGTCCTTCCAGTCGTTGGACTGCTTGTCGAAGAAGCGCGGCGTGGACGCGATCCGGAAGTTGGCCACGGCCGCACCCGAGGGGGTGAAGCGCAGCTCCGGGTCGTCGACCAGGTTGCCGACCACGGTGATGATCGTCTCGCCTGCCATGTCAGGTCTCCCTACTCGTTTCGGTACGTCGGTGGGCTCATCCAAGCCGCCCCCGCCCACGGGCGGAAGAGCTCGTCCACAGCCTCAAACGGTAGGTCGCAGGACCTTGGTGCGAAGGATGGCCTCGTTGAGGCCGAGCTGACGGTCGAACTCCTTGACCGTGTCGGGCTCGGCCTGGAGGTTGATCACCGCGTAGATGCCTTCGGCGTTCTTGTCGATCTCGTAGGCGAGGCGGCGTCGGCCCCACACCTCGAGACTGTCGACGGTCCCGCCGTCCTTGCGGATGACGTTGAGGTACTTGTCGAGCGAAGGCTCGACAGTGCGCTCTTCAAGACTGGGATCGAGGATGACCATGACTTCATATGCACGCAAAGCGGTCTCCACCTCCTCTGGACTCGGCGGCCGCGGGCTTTCCGCGGCAGGAGGGCTTGCGTAGTCGCGACCATCGGCGATCGCTAAGACAGGTCAGGTTAACAGCGGGCGCCCGAGCGCCCAATTCCGTGCGACCCGACCTACGGCGCGACGAACACCACCGGGTTCTGGGAGAGCACCTGGTCGCCGACCCGGAAGACCCCGTTCGCCCCGTTCGCACCCTCGGGTACCTCGAACGGGACATAGATGCAGCTCTCTCCGGACCCGAAGTCCCACACCTGCCCGCCCGACGACAGGATCGTCTCGCCCGTGAGGTCGTAGAAGTCGAAGTTCACCGGAGTGCCGTCCTCGATGCCGGTGACGAGGAACTCCGCGAAGATCACCTGGCCGACGTCCGGTACGGCGTACTCCTGCGGCGCCTCGAGGCCGCTGGTTCCGGTGCAGCTGCCCTGCCCGTCTCCGGTCCAACCCGCGGCGACCACCTCCGCGGCGGTCATGTCGGACGGAGGCTGCGGCATCTCCTCGAGGAGCGGCGAGACGTAGCTCGGGTCGCCGCCGTCCTCAGCGATCTCGATCAGTGGCTGGGCGAAGTTGACCGGCCGGATCCGCGCCGACCCGCCGGTGAAGCTGCCGCCCTCACCGGAGTCGGCGACGGTGGCCTCGGTGACGACGGCGGTGTTGATGCCGACGAGCTCGCCGTCCTGGTTGATCGAGGCGCCACCGGAGTTGCCCGAGCCGATCCGGATGTCGCTGTCGATCCAGGCCCGGTTGTCATCGATCGGCACCTCCTGGAGGAACGTCGACACGACCCCGCGCGTAACGGTCAGCGCGCGCCGCTCGAACTGCTCGGTGGTCGCCACGTGAGCGACTCCGGGGAAGCCCAGCGCGGTGATCTCGTCGCCCGTGCGCACTTCGTCGCTGTCAGCGATCGGCAACGGCTCGGGCAGGTCCAGGTCCGCCGCGTCGACCGGGTTGCCCTCGGTGTCGGCCGTGATCTTCATGATCGCCAGGTCGAGGACGCCATCGGCGACGATGGTCTCAGCGATGTACTCCGGGGCGGCCGGCACGTCGTCCGCACCCGAGACCAGCGCGATCTGGTAGCTCGCGGGCTCGGCCACATCCTCGCTCCCCAGGCCGGGCGCGCTCGGCTTGGCCACGTGGGCGTTCGTCAGGATCAGGCCGTCGTCGCTGATGATCGAACCCGACCCGTTCCCGAGCACCTCACCGGCCTGCGTCGAAGGACAGGATCAGCACGCTCGCCTGCTTGGCTCGGTCCAGCTCGGCGGCCGTCAGGGCCATCGCTGTTGTCGTTGTTGCCGTTGTCGGCGGACGTCTCGTTGTCGTCATCGAGGAGCACCGGCACGAGGACGGCGGCCAGGATCACGGCGAGCACGGCGACTGCGGCGCCGACGATTGCGAAGGTCTTGCGGCGCTTCCGGCCGGCGATCTGCGCAGAGGCAGCGGCGGCGGCCAGGACCGGGACCAGCTCGAGCTCGTAGCCGGCGGTCGGGTGCCCGAGCAGCACGGTGGTCGTCGGATCCTCCAGCTTCAGCTGGGTGACCCGCTCGCCTTCGACGTACGAGCCGCTGTTGGAGCGGTCCACGAACCACCAGCCGTCGGGACGCGGCTCCACCAGCGCGTGCTGGCGGGAGACGCCAGCGTCGTCGATCGTCACCTCGAGGCCGGGCTCACGGCCGATCCGGACCGGTGCGTGCGTGCCGAACCGCAGGTCGGCAGCGCGGGTCCGCACCAGAAGTCCGGGTCCCCCGCCGGGAATGCCGGGCGCGCCCGGCGTCGAGGGCAGCATGGTCGCGGCCAGGGCCGCGGGTGGTACGGCGGCCGCCGTCGCCGGGGACTCGGGACGGTCCGCTCCGGCCGCGCCGGCGAGGGTGACCTGGGCGGTCGCGCCGCCCTCGGTCAGGCCGAAACGCACGATCGTGGTCCCCGCCGCGAGGGTCATCTGGGTGACCTTCTCGCCGTTGACCCAGGTGCCGTGGGTGCTGCCGAGGTCGACGATCTCCCAGCCGTCGCCGACGGGGCGGAACTCCGCGTGGTGACGGGACACGGTGGGCGCGTCCAGGATGAAGTCAGAGCCGGGCTCGCGCCCCACTTGGAGCACCCGAGGCTCGTCGTATGTCGACGTCTGTCCGCCGACATCGATCGTGATGGTGCCCATGCGTGTGTCCCCTTGCGCCTGTGGTCTGCGGGGATCGTAGCGTCGGCGGGCCCTCCTAGAGTGGAGTCATGAGCATTGCCCTCGGAGCACATGTCGACCAGACCGACCCCATCGCCGAGGCGAAGGCCCGCGACGCGGCCCACGTGCAGTTCTTCCTCGGCGACCCACAGGGCTACAAGGGCCCGGAGTGGGCCTACGCCGGCGGGCCCGAGGGGCTGAGGGCCGACGCGGAAGCGGCGGGCATCGCGCTCTACGTGCACGCGCCCTACCTGATCAACGTCGCGACGACCAACAACCGGATCCGGATCCCGAGCCGCAAGCTGCTGCAGCAGCACGTCGACGCAGCGGCCTCGATCGGTGCCAAGGGACTGATCGTCCACGGCGGCCACGTCAACAACGACGACGCCCCGGAGAAGGGCTTCGACAACTGGCGCAAGGCGATCGAGGCCACCGACCTCAAGCTGCCGCTGCTGATCGAGAACACCGCCGGCGGGGACAACGCGATGACCCGCTACCTCGACCGGATCGGCCGGGTCTTCGAGGCGATCTCGGGCACGGAGGGCTTCGACAACGTCGGGTTCTGCCTCGACACCTGCCACGCGCACGCCGGCGGCAACGACCTGGAGACCATCGTCGAGGACGTCCGCAAGATCACCGGCCGGATCGACCTGGTGCACTGCAACGACAGCCGCGACGAGTTCGACACCGGCGCCGACCGGCACGCCAACCTGGGCGCCGGCCGGATCGACCCCGACCTGCTGGCGGCCGTGGTCCGCGATGCCGGGGCGCCGGTCGTGGTCGAGACCCCGGGCGGCGCGGCCGAGCACACCTCCGACTTCGACTGGCTGCGCGAGCGTCTCTGACAGCGGGCCGATAACCTCGGTGATCATGCCCAGCGATCGGTTCAGCGTCCGCCCGATCTCCGAGGAGGAGCACCTCTCGTTCGTGGCGTCCCGGCGGTCGGCGAGCTTCCTGCAGACGCCGGCCTGGGGAGCGGTCAAGAGCGAGTGGCGACGCGAGTCGTTGGGTTGGTACGACGGCGCCACCCTCGTCGGCGCCGGGCTGGTGCTCTATCGCCAGCTGCCCAAGGTCACGCGCTTCCTGGCCTATCTTCCCGAGGGGCCGCTGCTCGACTGGACCTCCGAGTCGCTCGACGAGTGGCTGGCCCCGATGACCGCGCACCTGAAGAAGCAGGGCGCCTTCGGGGTGCGGATGGGACCGCCGGTGGTCACCCGCACCTGGACCGCCGCGCAGATCAAGGCCGGCATCGCGGATGACGCCGTACGCCGCCTCGACGACGTCGCCCCTGAGAGCCGCGACGCCACCGGCGCCCGCGTGGTCGCCCAGCTGACCGAGCTGGGCTGGCGCCGGCAGGAGGCCGAGGGCGGGTTCGCGGCCGGCCAGCCGCAGTACGTCTTCCAGATCCCGCTCGCCGGGCGCACCGAGGACGACGTACTCGCCGGCATGAACCAGCTCTGGAGACGCAACATCAAGAAGGCGGCCAAGTCCGGCGTCGAGGTCACCCACAGCAGCGGCGACGAGGACCTCAAGGCCTTCCACGACCTCTACGTGCACACCGCCGGACGCGACCACTTCACCCCGCGCCCCCTGGGCTACTTCGCCACCATGCTCGAGGCGCTGCGCGCGGAGAGCCCCGACCGGATCCGGCTGTGGTTCGCGCGGCACGAGGGCGACCTGGTCGCGGCCACGATCGCGATCCGGGTGGGCGCACACTCCTGGTACTCCTACGGCGCCTCCTCCACCGAGAAGCGCGACGTGCGTGGGTCCAACGCGATCCAGTGGGCGATGATCCAGGACGCGCTCGCGGCCGGCGCCGACCTCTACGACCTGCGCGGCATCACCGACACCCTCGACCCCAACGACCCGCACGTGGGTCTGATCCAGTTCAAGGTCGGCACCGGCGGCGAGGCCGTCGAGTACGCCGGCGAGTGGGACCTGCCGCTCAACCGCGTGCTCTACAAGGCGTTCGACACCTACATGCGGCGACGCTGATGGCGCTCACCCTCACCGTCGACGGCGACCGCTGGCGGGCCCACCTGCGCGGCTACGCCGACCGGCATCCGGGGCTGGTGCCGGTGGCCAAGGGCAACGGCTACGGCTTCACGCTGGGCCGGTTGGCGCGCAAGACGAAGTGGCTCGGCCTGGACACCCTCGCGGTCGGCACCTACGAAGAGCTGCCGGAGGTCGCCACCCGGTTCGACGGTGACCTGCTCGTGCTCACCCCGTGGCGGCCGTTCGTCGACGGCCTCGACCCGGCCCTCGCTGACCGGGTGATCCACACGGTCAGCCGCCCCGCTGACGTCGACGCGCTGGTCGCCCGGCAACCAGGGGCCCGGCTGGTAGTGGAGCGGATGACCAGCATGCAGCGACACGGGTTCACCGCCCGCGAGCTCTGGGACGAGGGGCTGCGCCGCGCGCTCGGGGGCGTTCGGTTCGAGGGCATCGCCCTGCACCTCCCGCTGGCACAGGGTTCCCATCTGGCCGAGGTGACCCGGCTGCTCAACGACGTCGTCGGCATGGAGCTCGAACGACCGCCGGCGATCTGGGTGAGCCACCTGACCGACGACGAGCTCGACAAGCTGCGCGCGTCGTACGCCGACTTCACGTTCCGGCCGCGCGTCGGCACCGCTCTGTGGCTCGGCGACCGCGAGGCGCTCAGGGTCACCGCGACCGTCCTCGACGTGCACGAGGTGGCCCGAGGTGACGCGTTCGGCTACCGCAGCCGGACCGCCCCGAAGTCCGGGCAGCTGCTGATCGTCAGCGGCGGGACCGCGCACGGGATCGGGCTGGAGTCGCCGACCGGGGAGTCGTCGCTGAAGGCGCGCGCCGCGACCCTGGCGCGCGGCGGCCTGGACGCGGCCGGCTTCGTGCGGTCGCCGTTCTCGATCGACGGCAAGCAGCGGCTGTTCGCCGAGCCACCGCACATGCAGGCCTCGATGCTGTTCCTGCCCGGCGGCGCCCGGGTGCCCGAGGTGGGCGACGAGATCGACGTGCGGGTCCGCTACACCGCGACGACGTTCGACCGCGTCGACATCAGCTGAGCAGCCGCCAGCCGAACCGACGCGCCGCGTCGCGGTCGAAGGTCACGACCTCGTCGCAGCCGTAGAGGCGAAGTGTCTCTGCGATCAATGCGTCGTTGAGGTCGGCGCCCCCGCCTGCGTGCATGACCGCCTCCCAGAGGATCTCGCCATCATCGAACTCGAGCTCGTCTGCGCGAAGCAGCCCATCCAGGACGTTCAGGATGTCGGGTGCTGAGAAGCCGTAGCCCGAACGCAGCACCCAGGCCAGCCTCCATCACCGTGACCTGGGTGACAAAGCCAGGTCGGGTTGGCGTGAGTGAGGACATGAGCACGGCTGCGGCCGCCGCCTGGTCGGGGTTGTTGTCATCAAGGACCCAGCGCAGCAGGACGTTGGTGTCCAGGCCGATCACGGGCGGTACTTCTCGGCCAGCGCCTCGCCCACCCGCCGTTCGATCTCCTCGTCCGGAGATTGGCGGTCCGTCGTACTTCAACATGCCCTTCAGATCCATCAGGTTCAGGTTGCGCGGCTTGAGCAAATAGCCCATCGGCGTCCGGACGAACCACACCCTGGTCCCCGTCTTGATACCGAGCTCGTCGCGGACTTCCTTGGGGATGGTGATCTGGCCCTTGCTGGTGACCGTCGCCTGGCTCATTCCTTACTCCAATGCTGGTGCCTTACTTTCAGCGTCGATCACAGGAATGGGTCTCGCAGCGGGGTCGCGGTCCGGCCGCAGGATGTCGCGCACGATGACGGCGGCCAGGTAGAGCTCGGCCAGCATCCGCAGCACGATCGCCACCCAGTAGAACCCGGCGTCCGAGCCGCTGCTCGGGTTGAGGAAGCCGCCGAGGTACCACCAGATCGCCGCGAAGTAGAGGAGCTCGCCCGACTGCCACACGATCTGGTCGCGCCACCGGGGCCGGGCCAACGCGGCCAGCGGCAGCAGCCACAGCACGTACTGCGGCGAGTACACCTTGTTGACCAGCAGGAACCCCACCACGATCAGGAACCCGAGCTGCGCGAGCCGCGGCGTCTCCGGCGCCCGCAGTCCGATCACCAGGACCCCGAGGCACCAGGCGCCGAACACCAGCCACGACCAGGTGTTCACGGTCTCGTGAGAGATCGCCTTGTCAGAGGCCTGCGCGAGCACGCTCCAGATCGAGCCGAGGTCGGGTCCGCGGTCGGCGTTGAAGCTCCAGAAGACCTTCCACTGCTCCTTGCCGGTGAGGTACGCCGGCGCGTTGGCCACCAGCCAGGCGGCGACCGCCCACACCGCGGTGAGCGCGAGGTCGGCGTAGCGGCGACGGCGGATGCAGATGATCAGGATCCCGCCGAGCAGGAACAGCGGGTACAGCTTGCTGGCGGTGCCCAGGCCGATCAGGATGCCGGTCAGCACCGGCCGGTCTCTCGACCACGCCCAGAGCGCGCCGGCGATCAGCCCGACCGCGAGCAGGTCCCAGTTGATCAGCCCGGTCAGCGCCAGCGTCGGTGACAGCGCGAAGATCGCGGCATCCCACGGCCGGCGCGGGTTGACCTGGCTGAGCAGCCACGCCGCCAGCAGCGCGATTGCCGCGAAGCCGACGGCGTTGACCCAGGTGAAGAGCTCCACCTCGCGGCGTACCTCGTCGGTGCCGGAGAGATCGCCGACCGACTGGCGGGACCGCTCGTCGAGGTCGGGGGAGCCGTTGAGCCAGTGGGTGACCCACGAAGCGCCCCAGGCCCAATAGGCGATGCCGACCGGGTACTCCATCACGTCGTAGCGGGCCCGCACCTGCTCGTCGTCGGAGAACGGCCACTCGTGCTGCACCAGCCCACGCAGCGTGTAGAGCGGCGGCAGGTCGGAGTAGCACATGTGCGAGTAGCGATAGTTCTGGTCGCTCGGCTCGCCGGAGATGCACGGCGCCTTCTGCACCATGCCCAGCGCACAGGTCACAGCGGTCATCGCCAGGATCACCCGCACCGGCGTCCACCAGCGGGCGCGACCGGCGCGGGGCCCGACTGGTCCGCCCACGCCCTCGCTGAGGGTCGCCACCACGTTGTCGTCCTGGGTGGGGTGGGCGTGGCCCTCCTCACCAGCCGGACGAGTCACCGGACGGTGCTCACGCTCGCCGGCCGCCCGCGGTTTCCCGAGTAGCCTCGATGCTGCGCCCGCCTAGGCCACCGCCACCGTCGGACGGCTCATCGCTCGGGCAGTCGCTGGGGTTGAGGAAGCAGCTGTCGCTCGGCGTCGTCGGCTCCGTTGGCGTCGTCGGCTCCGTGGGCTCGGTCGGCTCCGTGGGCTCGGTCTTCGTCGACTCCGTCTCCGTCGGCTCGGTTTCCTTGGTCGTCTTCGGCGGCGGGGGCGGCGGAGTGTACGGCGCGTGCTCGTCGGACGGCGGGTCCTCCTCGTCGAGCAGGGCCGGCTCCGGGAACTCCTCGATCGGGAGCCCCTCCATCTCGATCGTCATGATCTCGGTCCAGGTCTTCGCCGGATAGTTGCCGCCGAAGTAGCCGAGCTTGCCGTCGCTCGAGGTCGGCAGCCAGCCATCGAGCTGCCCGTTTCCGACACCGCGGACGTACATCACCGCGGTCGACATCTGAGGTGTGAAGCCCGCGAACCACGACGACGACACCGCGCCGCCGGTCTTGGTGGCGGTGCCGGTCTTGCCGGCAGCCGGCCGGCCGAGGTTCAGCGCCTCGGTGCCCGAGCCGGTCTTCACGACCTGTTGCAGGGCATAGGAGACGTCGGCGGCCTGGTCCTCGGTGATCGCCTCGTTCGTGATCACCTCGTGCTGCTCGACGCCGTCGTCGGCGTCCTCGACCCTCTCGATGATGTACGGCTCGGCGGCCATGCCGCCGTTCGCGATGGTGGCGTAGGCGTTGGCCATGTTGATCGGGCTCACGGTCTGGGACCCGAGGGCGACACCGGTGATCGGTCGAGGCCCGCGGCTGCGATTGGGGAAGCCCCGGGTCTTCTTGGTCGGATCGTCCGGAGGGATGCCCATCGCGTTGGCCTTCTCGATCACCGCCTGCGGCCCGTCGTCGAGAGCGTCGACCATGTCCACGTAGGCGGTGTTGACGGAGTCTCGGTGGCCTTCAGCAGGCTGATCCGGGAGCCGTAGTCCACGTCGCCCTGGTTCTCGACCTCGGAGTCGTCGCGAGCACGAGGGGAGAGTTCCCGTCGAACGTGGACTTCAGTGAGAACCCCTGCTCGAGGGCCTCGGAGAGCGCGAACGGTTTGAACGTGGAACCGGCCTGCCCGCCCAGCACCGCCCAGTTGAGCTGGGACTTGAGGAAGTCCTGGCCGCCGAAGAAGCCGCGTACTGCGCCGGTGCCGGGCTCGACCGAGGCGGCACCAATGTGCAGGTACGTGTCACCGAACCCCTCGGGCTTGGGCCTTCACGCCCCGCCTCGACCGCGTCCATGTCCTTCTTCGTGAACGTCGTGGTGACCCGGAGCCCGCCGCGATCGATCTCGTCGTCGCTCGAAGCCGAGCCTGTCAGCTCCTGGCGGACCATCGTCAGCACGAAACCGTTCTGACCGCCGTACGTGTCTTGGACGCTTTCCCTCTTGAACGGCGGGAGCTTCCGCTGCCGCCTTCTCCGACTCGACTCGGTGATGGCGCCGATGTCGGCCATGCTGCCCAGGGTGTACTCGTAGCGATCCGCGCGTCGGCTCGAGCGTCCTTGCCGTCGGCCGGGTCCAGGTCGTTCGGGTCGTTGAGCACGCTGGCGAGCACCGCGGCTTGGCGCAGGTTGAGCTGCTCCGCCGAGATGTCGCCAAGTACGCCTGAGACGCGGCCTCGATGCCGTAGGCGCCCCGTCCGAAGTAGATCGTGTTGAGGTAGTCGGTGAGGACCTCCTCCTTGCTGAGCGATCGCTGGATCTTCAAGGCGAGGATCGCCTCCTTGACCTTGCGCGTGTAGGACTGTTCCTGGTTGAGGTAGAGGATCTTCACCAGCTGCTGGGTGATCGTCGAGGCGCCCTCGGTGGAGCCACCGGACGCGTTGTTGAGCGCGGCCCGGATGATGCCCTTCACGTCGACACCGTTGTCGGTCCAGAACGACCGGTTCTCCGCGGCGACCACGGCGTCCTTGATGTTCTGCGGCATCTCGTTGTAGGAGATGGCGTCGCGATCCTGGATGGCGAACTTGCCGAGCGTGGTCTTCCCGTCGGCGTAGTAGACGATGGTGCTCTGGGCCTCGAAGTCGGCGTCAGCGTCCGGGATGTCGATCGCGCGATACAGGAAGATGAAGCCGCCGACCGCGATCAGGGTCAGTACCAGGAACGTGATGCCGCTCCACTTGAGCACCTTGAGCACGCGCTGCTTGGCGGTCAGCGGCTCCGTGGGCCTCCCGTTCTTGCCGTTCTTGGAGGTCTTCGAGGGTCGGCTGGATGCCGGTGCGTCTGCCCTGCGCTTGCCAGCCAAACTTCATCACTCCGGGACTCGGGAACTTCGACGGCCGGGGCGGGCGGGAATCGCCGCCGCTCCCCCAGCGCTTGCCCAGAGTACGCAACGGCCGGTGCTTACACCGATTCGGCACGGCGGGGCGTACCCGTTCGGGATGCCAAGAATTCACGTACAGCAGATATATCGCTACGATAGGTCGCATGGCACGTCGTGGAGAGACCATTGAGCTAGCAGTGCTCGGGCTGCTGCACGAGGGTCCCATGCACGGCTACGAGCTGCGGAAGCGACTGAACCTCATGCTCGGCTGGGGGCGCGTGCTCTCCTATGGCTCGCTCTACCCGGCGCTGAAGAAGATGCTGCGGGGCAACCTCATCGAGGAAGCCACCACGACATTGACCGCGGTCTCGCGTCGACCGCGGATCGTTTATCAGGTCACCGAGCGGGGCACGGACGAGTTCGAGCGGCTGATGTCGGAGGTCGGTCCCACTGCGTGGGAGGACGACAACTTCGACATCCGCTTCGCGTTCTTCGGCCGCACCGACATGGAGATCCGGCTGCGCGTGCTCGAGGGCCGTCGTACCCGACTCCAGGAGCGTCTGGACCGCGTCCAGTCGCAGCTCTCGTTGACCGAGAAGGAGGTCGACCGGTACTCGGCCGAACTCCAGCGGCACGGCGTCGAGTCGGCACAGCGCGAAGTGCAGTGGCTGTCCGACCTGATCAACGCCGAGCGCAACGCGCCCACCGAGCAGGCACAGCAGTGACCGAAATGACACAGAAGACCACGATGAAGGGACGGCCGATGGGTTCGGTTCGAGTAGCAATCGTGGGAGTGGGCAACTGCGCCACCTCCCTGATCCAAGGCGTCGAGTACTACCGGAACGCCGACCCAGCGGGCAACGTGCCCGGGCTGATGCACGTCGAGTTCGGCCCGTATCACGTCTCCGACGTGGAGTTCGTCGCGGCGTTCGACGTCGACGCGAAGAAGGTCGGCTTCGACCTCTCCGAGGCGACCGCGGCGTCCGAGAACAACACCATCAAGATCTGCGACGTACCGCCGCTCGGTGTGACCGTGCAGCGCGGCCCGACCCTCGACGGCCTGGGCAAGTACTACCGCGAGACCATCGACGAGGCCGACGCTGAGCCGGTCGACGTCGTACAGGCGCTGAAGGACTCGCGCGCCGATGTTCTCGTCTCCTACCTCCCGGTGGGCTCCGAGGTGGCCGACAAGTTCTACGCCCAGTGCGCGATCGACGCCGGCGTGGCGTTCGTCAACGCGCTGCCGGTGTTCATCGCCTCCGACCCCGTGTGGGCGAAGAAGTTCGAGGACGCGGGCGTCCCGATCGTCGGCGACGACATCAAGAGCCAGGTCGGCGCCACCATCACCCACCGGGTGATGGCGAAGCTGTTCGAGGACCGCGGCGTGGTGCTGGACCGCACCTACCAGCTCAACGTCGGCGGCAACATGGACTTCAAGAACATGCTCGAGCGCGAGCGCCTGGAGTCCAAGAAGGTCTCCAAGACCCAGGCCGTCACCTCCAACATCGGCCACGACATGGGTGCCCGCAACGTGCACATCGGCCCGTCCGACTACGTCGCCTGGCTCGATGACCGCAAGTGGGCCTACGTCCGCCTCGAGGCGCGTGCCTTCGGCGACGTCCCGCTGAACATGGAGTACAAGCTCGAGGTCTGGGACTCCCCCAACTCCGCGGGCATCATCATCGACGCGATCCGCGCCGCCAAGATCGCCCTCGACCGAGGCATCGGCGGCCCGATCATCAGCGCGTCGTCGTACCTCATGAAGTCCCCGCCGGTGCAGCTCCCCGACGACGAGGGCCGCGACCGCGTCGAAGCCTTCATCCGCGGCGAGGAGTAAGCGCCGACCCGTCGCAAACTCACGCTGAACAACGCTGACCCGTCGCAAAGTTTGCGACGGGTCAGCGTCGTTTTCAGGTCAGAGCGTAGGCGCGCTGCGAGCCGAGGCCCTTGAGCTCGAGCCCGTCGACCGGTTCGCAGGTGGCCACACCGTCCAGCTCGGCGTACGTCGCGTGGTCCATCAGGACCTGCCCGGCCCCGGCCTTGTCGCACAACCGGGCGGCGAGGTTCACCACGCCGCCCATCGGGGTGTAGTCGAAGCGACCATCGAACCCCACGACTCCCAGCGTCGCGTAGCCGTAGGAGAGGCCGATGCCGTAACTGAGGTCGTGACCCCGGTGCTGCCACTCGGCCACCAGCGCGGCCAGGTCGCCGCGCAGTTCGGTCACCATCTGCACGGCTGCCTTCGCCGGTTCCGGGTGCGGGACCGGGTCGCCCAGGTAGGCCATGATCCCGTCGCCGGCATAGCCACCGATCGTCGCGCCGTGCCGTTGCAGCACCTCGCCGACGGTCCGGTAGTACTGGTCGAGGTTGGCGATGACATCCTCGGGCTCGGAGTCGCGTGTGAACGCCGTGAACCCACGCAGGTCGCAGAAGAACACCGCGATCCGCCGACGGTGCGGGCGGGTCATCGCCTCGGCGTCCGCCGACATCACGGCGTCCGCGACTTGCGGTGTCAGGAACCGTCGCAGCTCGCCGAGCCGTTCGATCTCGGTCACCTGGTTCGCCACGCGGTCCTCCAGCGTGTGGTTGACCTCGGCCAGCTCCACCCTTGCCTCGTGCTCGGACTCGGCCATCGCTTCCGCGCGCTCGGCGAGGAAGCCGAGGATCCAGGCCATGGCAACGAGCGTCGTGACCACGAGCAGCCAGGTCAGCACCGGCTCACGCCAGCCGTCCTGCAGGAGCAGGACGAGCCCACAGCCGACGGCAGCGTTAGCGGCCGCGAGCAGGGCCCACGCGAGCCGAAACAGGTAGAACGCGAAGGGCAGCGCCTCGAAGTAGAAGACCACGGCAAAGGCGAACTCCGGTCCCGCGGACCAGATGCCGACGGTCGAGGCCAGGCCCATGGACATCACGATCGCGGTCCCCGAGAGCGGCGCCTGCCTCCGGAACGTGCTCGCCGTGAGGCCAGCCAGGCCGGCCGGGAGAACCAGGCTCATACCGAGCAGAAGCACCCCAAGAATCCGGAGCACGATGGGATGCGCGATCTCTTCCTCCGCCGCGTAGCTCATGACGACGGCCGCGATTCCGGACTGCACGGCAAGCGCGGTCCCGGCGACGTAGAGACGCGTCAGCACCCGGATCGAGACCGGGCGCACAGTCCCGGAGAGCGGGCCGTCCCACGGCTCCGCATCGGCAGCCGCGATGGCGGGGTCGGCCGGATCCCAGAACCGCATGGTGGAGGTTAGCGCTCGGCCTCGGCCTTGAGCCGTTCCAACGTCTCGCGCATGCCGGCGCGCTGGCGCTCGGTGAACGCCTCGACGCCGCCGAGGTAGGCCTCGGTGTAGTGGATCGAGAGATCCGTGATGCCGTCTGGAGACTCACGGCGCTGGGTGACTCGGGTCCGGTCACCGGGCAGCGGCTCGAGCAGGAACGACCAGATCAGCCGGTTCTCCTTGACCTTGAACGCGAACTCGCGAGGCGGCTCGAAGCGCTCGACCCTCGCGTTCGTCGGCCACTCCACGTCGTCCTGCCGGTTCTCATTGGCGAACGTCGTACCCAGCGCGATCGTGTCGCCGTTGACAGCGCTGCGGACCACCTGCGGACTCCAGGACGACATCCGCTCGACGTCGGAGACCAGCGCCCACACCTTCTCGGGCCCTGCGTCGATCTCGATGGTGGCCACCAGCTCGGGGGCCCGAGGGTCGTCGGTCATCCGGTCAGGATGCCTCAGCGGCGGCCTTGATCTTCTCGAGGGTCCGGTGCATGCCCTGCTGCAGCTCACCGGTGAACTTGGGTACGCCGCCCATGGCGATCGCCGTCGACTTCAACGAGAGCTGCGAGATGCCCTTCGGGGTCTCCCGGCGATGGACGACCCGGGTGCCACCCGCAGCGGTCGGCTCGAGCGCGAACGACCAGATCGTGTAGTTCTCCTTGATCCGGAACGCGAAGTCCGCGTGCGGCTCGCAGCGCACCACCATCGCCTGGGTCGGCCAGAACACCGGGCCGCGGTGGTTGATGTTGACGAACTTGGTGCCCTTGGTCACCGGACCGCTGCCGCGCACGAAGGTCTTCACGACCTGCGGGCTGAACGCCGCGATCCGGCGCGGGTCGCTGATCAGCGCCCACACCCGGGCGGGGGCAGCGACGATCTCGATGGTCGCCTCGAGCTGGGCGGGCTTCTGGTCCGTCGTCATGTCCGGGAGCCTACTTATGCCTGCGACACGGTGTCACCGCGGTCCATGGGTGTTCAGCCAGAGCACGGGTCCGGGCAGCGTCGGCCCGAGCTCGCGGACCGCGGCCAGTGCCTTGCCCGTGTAGACGGGCTCGAGCACCAACCCCTCCGCCGCCGCCCGGTCCACCTCGGCCAGCGAGGCAGGGGTGGGGTCGCCGTACACCGCGCCCAGCCAGTCGGTACGGAGGTCGAAGTCGCCCTCAGCCAACACGGGTACGTCGGCGGCTCCGCGCTCGGTGAGCAGCTTGGTGGTCTTCGTGGCCAGCCGCGCCATCGCCGGCGCGTCGAGCCGGATCATGTCGTTGACCACGACCCCGAGCACCGCGGTGTCCAGGCCCGCCATCCGCAGCCCGAGCGTGAGTCCGGTGACGGTGCCACCGGAGCCGACCGGCACCACGACGGTCGCGGGCTCCGGCAGGACTCCGGAGGCGACCTGCTCGGCGATCTCCAGGGCGACGTCGACATAGGCCAAGGTGCCGAAGGCATTGGAGCCGCCGGCGGGCAGGTACCACGGCCGGTGCCGGGCCAAGATGTACGGCGCCACGAGCTTCAGCCGCACCGGCGAGGCGAACCGATAGAGCTTCGCGTCCGAAGCCTCGAGCCGCGCAAGCTGCTCGCGGACGTGGTCGTCGACCGGCTGGTCGACCAGGCCCAGCACGGTCTCTAGCCCGTGCCGGCCGGCGTACAGCGCGCAGGCCAGGCCCCAGTGCGTACCGATGCCGCCGACCGTGAACAGCGTGGAGACCCCGCGGCGCTGTGCCTCCGGGATGATCCACTCGAGCTTCCGGACCTTGTTGCCGCCCCAGTCGCCGTCGCCGAAGACCGACTCGTCCTTGAGCCAGGTCTCCACGCCGAGGTCGAGGTCGAGCGGCCGCACCGGGGTCGGCCCACTGCCGAGCGCGACGTGCTCCACCCCAGGGCAGCGCTCGGCGAGGCTGGTCACCTGGTGGCCCACCAGTCCTGCAGCGCAGCGCGCGCGTCCTCCTCGGTCATCGGCCCGTTGTCGATCCGGAGCTCGAGCAGGAACTTGTAGGCATCGCCGACCTCGCGGCCGGGACCGATGCCGAGGATCTCCATGATCTGGTTGCCGTCGAGGTCGGGCCGGATCGAGGCCAGCTCCTCCTGCTCCGAGAGGCGCGCGATCCGCTCCTCCAGGTCGTCATAGGTGCGACGAAGCCGCTCGGCCTTCCTCTGGTTACGAGTGGTGCAGTCCGCCCGCGTGAGCACGTGCAGCCGTTCGAGCTGGTCGCCCGCATCCCGCACGTAGCGGCGTACCGCGGAGTCGGTCCACTCACCCGAGCCGTAGCCGTGGAAGCGCAGGTGCAGCTCGACCAGCGCGCTCACCGCGTCGATGTCGTCGTTGGAGAACCGCAACGCCTTCATCCGCCGACGTGTGAGCTTGGCGCCGACCACGTCGTGATGGTGGAAAGTGACCGTGCCGTCGTTGAGGAAGCGCCGGGTCTTGGGCTTGCCGACGTCGTGCATCAGCGCCGCGAACCGAGACACGAAATCGGGAGTAGGGGTGCCTTCAGGGTTCAGCCGCGACTCGAGGTCGATCGACTGCTCGAGCACCTGCAGCGTGTGGTCGTAGACGTCCTTGTGCCGATGGTGCTCGTCGCGCTCCAGGGCCAGCGCCGGCAGCTCCGGCAGCACGATGTCGGCGAGACCGGTGTCGACCAGCAGGGTCAGACCGAGCCGGGGGTACGCCGCGCAGACCAGCTTGACCAGCTCGTCGCGCACCCGCTCCGCGGAGATGATCTCGATCCGCTGGGCCATGTCGCGCATCGCGCCGACCACCCCGTCGTCGACGGTGAAGCCCAGCTGCGCCGCGAACCGCGCGGCCCGCATCATCCGCAGCGGGTCGTCGGAGAACGAGTCCTCCGGCCGGCCCGGTGTCTTGATCACTCGATGAGCGAGGTCGACCACGCCGCCGTACGGATCCTCGAAGTCGCGGCTCGGCACCCGCACCGCCATCGCGTTGACCGTGAAGTCCCGGCGGCCGAGGTCACCGGCCAGTGAGTCACCGAAGTCCACGACCGGTTTGCGGGAGGTGGGGTCGTAGGACTCGGAGCGGTACGTCGTCACCTCGACGATCCACTCGTCCTTGCGGCAGCCGATGGTGCCGAAGTCGCGGCCCATGTCCCAGGTGGCGTCGCCCCACTTCTTGAGGATCCTCTCGGTCTCCTCGGGCCGGGCCGACGTCGCGAAGTCGAGGTCGTTGTGCTGGCGACCGAGCATCGCATCGCGCACCGGCCCACCGACCAGTGCTAGTTCGTGCCCGGCATCCTCGAACAGCCGGCCGAGCTCGTCGATCACCGGCGCGATCCGGTCCAGCTCCGCACTCACGGCCCGCTGCACGTCGGCGATCTGCAGCGGCGGCGGCGGGGACTCGGGCACGACCGAGCAGTCTAGGTGTGGACAGGTCCCGCCCCGTAGCGGGCCGGCCCGACGGTTAGGCTCGCCTCCGTGGTCCGACGCCCGATGTTCACGCGCGCCCTGGCGCTGCTGATCGGGCTCCCGATGCTGTTGGTCGCCTGGCCGGCGACGGCCTCGGCGAGATCAGCGCCCGGCCTTGCGACCGCCCTCGTGGACACTCCGCTGCTGGTCAACATCGACTCGATGACCCCGTCGTCGGTCCCCGTGCGCGGGCCGATCCGGATCGAAGGCACGGTGACCAACCAGGACAGCGTGGCCTGGGAGGCGATCAACCTCGCTCCGTTCATCTCGAGCAGCCCGATCACCTCTCGGTCCGAGCTCGCTGAGGCGGCGGCGCTGTCGGACGAGGAGCCCGTCGGTGACCGGCTCACCGACTACCTCGACCAAGTCGAGGAGCTCCAGCCAGGCGCCTCCGCTACGTTCTCGATCACGGTGCCGCGCAACGCCCTCGCCACCGAGATCGGCACCGGCGACCCCGGGGTCTACTGGTTCGGCGTCCACGCCACAGGCGAGAGCGTCGAGGTGCCGCGCGACACGTTCGCCGACGGCCGCGCCCGTACCTTTCTGCCGCTGATACCGGAGACGACGAAGCGGGCGGTGCAGGCCTCGCTGGTGCTACCCCTGCGCCGGTTCCTGGGCCATGAGCCGGACGGGTCGCTCTCCGACCCCGAGGCCTGGCACCGGTCCCTCAGCGAGGGTGGCCGGTTGCGCGAAGCAGTGGAGTTCGCCGAAGCGGCCGGACCGGGCGAGCTCAGCTGGCTGGTCGATCCCGCGCTGCTCGACGCCGTTCGCAGGCTCGCAGCCGGCAACCCGCCACGATCACTCGCGCCGACGATCGTGCCGGCGGACCCCGGCGAGGACCCGTCCGAGTCTCCTACCGAGGATCCGGACGAGGGCGAGGAGCCCGAGGAGGCGGAGCTCGTCACGCCCGAACAGCAGACCGCCGCCGACTGGCTCACCGAGCTGGAGCCGCTGCTCCGGGCGCAGCAGCTGCTCACGCTTCCGTACGCCGACATCGACCTCGCCGGCGCCGCCGACCACGACCCCGAGCTGATCGAGCTCGCCGGGACCCAGGCGAGTGCCGTCCTGGAGGAGTGGGGGATCACCGGCACGCCGGTGATCGGCTCCCCGAGCGGCTACATGGATGTCGGAACCATCGACGCCAGCGATGTCGAGACGCCGGTGCTGATGTCGGACGCGGCGTTCGTCGGCGATCCACCCACGGTCGCCGACCTGGACGGACACAAGCTGGTCGTCGCCTCTTCCGCGGCCGCGAGCGGTGGGCCGGGACCGGGGGTTCGGATCGGGGGTATCGCGCTGCGGCAGCGGATCCTCAGCGAGGCGGCGCTGCGGATGCTCGAGCCCGACCAGGACCCGCTGGTGGTCGTGCTGCCGAGCCGGCTGCACTGCCGAGGACGCCGCGGACTTCTTCGCCGGCCTCGACGCGCCCTGGCTCGATCTCACCACCCTGACCCGCGCGACCGCTCGCGTCGGCGAGGTCGTCGACGCCGACGCCATCGACTACCCCGTGCGCCAGGACGAGTTCGAGCTGGACCCCGACACGTTCCGGGCCGCCGACGAGCTGATCGCCGACGGCAACGCCTTGCAGAACCTGCTGACCCTCAACGACCGGGTCGGTGGCGAGCTGACCGAAGAGGCGCTGACCGGGACGTCGTACGCCGCCCGGCAGTCGCAGTTCGTCGCCCGTTCCGGACTCAACCGGGCCGGCGACTGGGTCCAGGACAAGCTGCGCGCGGTAGAGATCGGCGCGCCCCCCGGGGTGACCCTGTCCAGCGCCAGCGGTGAGTTCGTCGCCACCATCACCAACCGGCTCAACGAGCCCGTCACCGTCTCGGTGCTCGCCCGGTCCGGCGACGGCATCGAGATCACTCCCACCGCGCCGGTCGAGCTCGAGGCCAGGAGCCGGACGTCGGTGCTACTCCAGGCCCGTACCACGGAGGCGTCGGTCAACAACGTCACCCTGCTCCTCACCGATGCGGACGGAACGCCGCTCGGCTCGACGGACACCTTGCCGATCCGTTCGGCCCAGGTGAGCGACGTGATCTGGGTGATCATCGGTTCTGGCCTGCTGCTGATGTTCGTCGCGATCCTGCTCCGCCTGGTGCGCCGGATCCGTGGCCGGCACGACCGACCCGAGATGGAAGTGGACGCGGCCGAGCCGGCGGCGTTGCCATGACCACGGCCGACGACGATCGGATACTCGCCTCCAGCACGGTGATGGCCGCGGGCACGGTGGTGTCGCGACTCAGCGGATTCGTCCGCTCCACGCTGCTCGTCGCGGCGCTCGGCGTCTCGCTGCACGCCGACGTGTTCACGATCGCCAACACGATCCCGAACATGCTCTACATCCTGTTGGCCGGCGGCGTCTTCAACGCCGTCCTGGTGCCGCAGCTGGTCCGGGCCATGCGCAACGACCCCGATGGCGGCGAGGCCTACACCAACCGGGTGATCACGCTGGCCGGGATGTTCCTCGCGGTGGTCACCGTCGTACTCGTCGTCGCGGCCCCGCTGGTGATGGCGGTGATGCTGAACCAGGAGTACGGCGAGGCCGACCTCGCCGAGCAGCGCCAGTCGGCGATCGACTTCGCGCGTTACTGCCTGCCCCAGGTGTTCTTCTACGGGATGTTCGTGCTGGTCGGTCAGATCCTCAACTCCCGCGGCAAGTTCGGGCCGATGATGTGGGCGCCGATCGCCAACAACGTGATCGCCATCGGGGTGCTGGTCGTCTACCTCGTCTCGTTCGGCCCCGCGACCACCGCCGAGCAGGTCGGCCCGTTCAGCACGAACCAAGAGCTGCTGCTCGGCCTCGGGTCCACGGCCGGCATCGTGGCGCAGCTGCTGATCCTGCTGCCGTACCTGCGTGCGGCGGGCTTCCACTACCGGCCGCGCTTCGACTTCCGGCACACCGGTCTCGGCCACACGTTCCGGCTGGGGATCTGGACCGTGCTGTTCGTGATCGTCAACCAGGCGGCGTACGTCGTGGTGGTCCGGCTGGCCTCAGGAGGTACTGCCGGCGGCGGCGACGGCACCGGCATCACCATCTACTCCAACGCGTTCCTGATCATGATGGTCCCGCACTCGATCATCACGGTCTCCCTCGCCACCGCGATACTGCCCCGGCTCTCCGCGCTGGCCGCCGACAGCGACCTCGCGGGGCTGGCTCGCTCGCTGTCGTCGACGCTGCGCGCTGCGCTCGTGGTGATCGTCCCGTTCGCAGCGCTGCTGCCGGTGATCGCCGACGACGTCTCCAACGTGATCTGGGGACACGGCGCCGGTGCCGATCTCTACGACCGGTACGTGCCGACCCTGTCGCTGTTCGGCGGCGGACTGGTCTTCTTCACGGTCCACTACCTGATGCTGCGCGGGTTCTACGCGCTCGAGGCGACCCGCACGGTGTTCTGGATCCAGTGCGGTGTCGCGGCCACCAACATCGTGGTCGCGGTGGTGTTCGTGGCCCAGGCCGACGCCGAGGACACCTCGCCGGCGCTGGTGCTCGCCTACACCGCGGCGTACGCCGTCGGGTCGGTGCTGTCGTACGTCGTCCTCCGCGGCCGGCTCGGCGGGCTCGGTACCGCCGGGTCGCTGCCGTTCCTCGGCCGCCTCGTCATCGCGGTCGGGGCGTCGACCGCCGCTGCGCTCGGGGTCGCCGCGGCGCTGCACTCCTGGCTGGACCATCCGCACTGGGTCACGTCCGCCGGGATCGCCGCCGTGATCACCGCCGCCGACGCCGTCCTGTTCGTCGTGCTCGCACGGGCGATGCAGATGCGCGAGGTGACCGCCGTACTCGACGCCGTGACGCGCCGCCTCGCACGTTCCCGAGACGCCTGATCCGGCGCCCTCGCCCGACTAGCATGAAACACGCACTGAGGACCGACTCATGGCAGAGAGGAACAGGTGCCGCACTCGATCCGGCCCGGTGAGGTCCTCGCCGGTCGCTATCGACTGATCGACCTGCTCACCGAGAGCAAGGGTGGCCGCTTCTGGCGAGCCCACGACCGAGTCCTCGAACGGCACGTCGCCCTGCACGTGATCGACGCCGAGGACCCGCGAGCGCCCGGACTGCAGGAGGCTGCCCGCGCATCGGCCACCGTCCTGGACCGCCGGATCCTTCGCGTCCTGGACGTCGAGACCCGCGACGGCATCTGCTACGTCGTCAACGAGTGGGGCTCCGGGATCTCGCTCGACATCCTGGTGGCAGGCTCCGGCCCGCTCGGCCCGCGGCGCTCGGCCTGGCTGGTCTCCGAGGTGGCCGACTCGATCGCCCACGCGCATGCCGCCGGCGTCGCCCACGGCCGGCTGGCGCCGGAGAACGTGCTGATCGACAAGTCCGGGGAGGTGCGGATCATCGGCTTCTGCGTGGAGGCCGCCCTGCATGGGCTGCCCCCGGGACGCAAGCAGGTCGACATCGTCGACCTGGCCGGACTGCTCTACTGCTCGCTGACCACGAAGTGGGCCGGCGCGTCGGGCTCGGCGGTCGCGTCCGCACCCACCCATCACGGCCGGGTGCTCCGACCGCGGCGCGTCCGGGCCGGAGTGCCCCGGCCGCTGGACGAGCTCTGCGACCAGGTGCTCCACGACCCGGCCGACGATTCCGGGGCGCCGGTGCACACCGCGCGTGGCATCGCCGCCTACCTCACCGAGGTCGTCGGCGACCCGACCGGGCTCCAGGCGGCGCTGATCGCCAGCCTGCCGAAGCTCAGCCCCGACGAGCTGATCGTGCTTCCCCAGGTGCCGGAGATCCCGGCGCGCGACACGTCCGACCTGATCCCGCAGGTCACCGTTGAGCCGGAACCCGAGCCCGCGTCGGAACCGGAACCGCCGACGACGTCGACGACGCCGACCACCCGAGGACCTGCCCACCGAAGCCGGGATGCCGATCTTCGACGACGACGAGGACGAGGTCGAGTGGTTCAAGGCGCGCCGCACCCCGGCGCCGCCACCGCCGCCGTTCGAGGAGCCGCCCGAGCGCCCACTGTTTGCACCTCCGCCCGAAGAAGGCTCACCGGTGCGCCGGTCCCGGGTTCTCCCACCGGGCTCCACGCCGCCTCACGGACCGGAGTACTGGCCGTGGGAGACGAGCACCGGACGCGGCACCGGAACTGGGCTTCAGGCGGTCGGCGAGGAGGAAGAGGTGCCTGGCCGGAGCTCGTTCCGGCTGGCCCTCGGCATCGCCGCCGGCGTGCTCCTTCTGCTCGCCGTCGTGGTCGCGTTCAATCTCGGCCGGGGAAAGACCCTGCTCGGCCAGGAACCCGACAACGACGGGGGCACCACGACCCCGAGCCGATCCACGATCAGCCCGTCCGCCGCCGCGTTGACCGGCCTGGTCGCCGCGGACTTCGACCCGCAGGGCCAGCCACCCGAGGAGAACCCCGCTGACGCCCGGCTCGCCGTCGACGGTGATCTCGGGACCGCCTGGTCCACGTCGTCGTACAACGACCAACTCGGGCCGCCCCCCGGCCTCAAGACCGGCGTGGGCCTGGTCATCGACCTCGGCGAGAACCGCAGGGTGACCGAGGTCGACCTCGCCCTCGGCGGCAGTCCTACCGATGTCAGCCTCTACCTCACCGACGACCCACCCAACGGGGTCGTCGGACTCACCCCGATCGCCAGCGAGACCGCCGGCGACGACCAGGTCGCGATCCCCGTGAGCCGTCCGGCGCAGGGGCGGTACCTCATCGTCTGGTTGACTTCCCTTCCCCCCTCGGGCGATCAGTTCCGGGGCTCGGTGGCGGAGGTGGTGGTGCGTGGTGCTTGAGGACCATCGTCCCGACGCCAAGTCCGACGCCGAACTGCTGGCCGCGCACGTCGCAGGCGACCACGAGGCGTTCGGCGAGCTCTTCTCGCGGCATCGCGATCGGCTGTGGGCGGTTGCGCTACGCACCATGAGCAACCCCGAGGACGCCGCCGACGGGCTGCAGGACGGCATGGTCGCGGCCTTCCGCCGGGCCGGGTCGTTCCGCGGTGAGGCGGCGGTCACCACTTGGCTGCACCGGGTCGTGGTCAACGCGTGCCTCGACCGGATCCGGGCCGCCAAGGTGCGACGCGCCGACGTCCTGCCCGATGACCTGGAGGAGTACGGCGACCGCGGCTCGTCGATCTCGGCCACCGACGACACCGAGGACCCGTCCGACCTCACCGAGCGCGGCGAGCGGGAGCGACAGGTCCTGGGCGCTCTGCGCACCCTGCCCGAGGAGCAGCGCGCGGCGCTGGTGCTCGTGGACATGGAGGGCTACCCGGTGGCCGAGGCGGCACTGATGCTGGAGTGCGCCGTCGGCACCGTGAAATCCCGCTGCTCGCGCGGGCGCGCCCGGCTCGCCGTACTGCTCGAGGGCCTGATGGATGCGGACGAGGGTGACCCAGGCAACCCCACGCCGGGGAACCAGATCGCCACTCGCACCGTCCCAACCACGCAGCCCTCCCGAGGCCCACCTGTCGAGGGCTGAGCCCGACAAACAAGACCAACGACCCCGACAGCTGGGAAAGCCGATGTCCGACGAGCGCGACCTGACGCCCGAGCAGGAGGCCCGCGTGGCCCGCCTGCTTGCGGACGCGCGCGCCGATGGACCGATCCCCGCCGAGGTCGCGGCGCGGCTCGACCAGGTGCTGGCCGGGATGGCGAGCGAGCAGATCGCCGGTCCGGACCAACAGGTCGCTCCGGTGATCGACATCGCCGCTCGTCGTCGACGGCGAGCAGCCACCCTCCTCGTCGCCGCCGCCGCCGTCGTCGTGGCCGGCGTGGGGATCGGCCAGGTGATCGGGCCCAACAGCGGCGATGACGACACTGCTGCCGACAGCGGCGGGACGAGTCTCGAGAGAGAAGACGCAGCCGACGGCGCCGCGCCGGCGGGTCCGGGAGATGCTCCGATGGATCAGAAGGACCTGGAGGCGCTAGGTGAGCCAGCGAAGCTCTCCACGGACTCCTTCGCGGCCGATGTCCGCCGCCTGCAGGACCGGCCCGGCGTACTCAGCTACGCCTCCTCCGATGCCTTGATGGACGGCAGCGACCTTGCCGCGCAGCGGATGGACTTCTCCTGCGGCCCGGCAGCCTATGGCGCCGGCAAGCTGCTGGCGGTGCGCTACAACGGGCTTCCCGCAGTTCTCGCCTATCGCCCAGCGGCCGGCGACACCCAGACCGTCGAGCTGCTCCAGTGCGGCAGCGCCGAGGTGGTCCGCTCCACCACGATCCCGCTGCCCTGACACCGCTCACCGGCGGGAATCTCCAGCGCCTACGATCGGTTGGAACGCAGGAGACCAAGGAGCAATGCATGTCCGAGACCCGCAACGTCATCATCATCGGCTCAGGGCCGGCCGGCTACACCGCAGCGGTGTACGCCGCCCGCGCCAGCCTCCAGCCGCTCGTGTTCGAAGGCTCCGTCACCGCGGGTGGCGCGCTGATGACGACCACCGAGGTCGAGAACTTCCCCGGCTTCCGCGACGGCATCATGGGCCCGGCCCTGATGGACGAGATGCGCGCCCAGGCCGAACGCTTCGGTGCCGAGCTGGTGGCCGACGACATCGTCGAGGTCGACCTGACCGGCGAGGTGAAGGTCGTCAAGACCGCCACCGACACCTACACCGCGCGCGCCGTCATCCTGGCCATGGGCTCGGGCTACCGCAAGCTCGGGCTGCCCAACGAGGAGGCGCTCTCCGGCCGCGGCGTCTCCTGGTGTGCGACCTGTGACGGCTTCTTCTTCAAGGAGCAGCACATCGCCGTCGTCGGTGGTGGCGACTCCGCGATCGAGGAGGCGACGTTCCTGACCCGGTTCGGGTCGAAGGTCTCCCTGATCCACCGGCGCGACGAGCTGCGCGCCTCGAAGATCATGCAGGAGCGCGCGTTCGCCGACCCGAAGCTCGAGGTCATCTGGAACTCCGAGGTCGCCGCGATCAACGGCACCGAGTCGCTCGAGAGCCTGACTCTGCGCGACACCGTGACCGGAGCGACCAGCGAGCTGCCGGCCACCGGGCTGTTCATCGCGGTCGGGCACGACCCGCGTTCCGAGCTGCTGCCGGGTCAGGTCGACCTCGACGACAACGGCTACGTCCTCGTCAAGCAGCCGTCGACCGCCACCAACCTGACCGGCGTCTTCGCCGCCGGCGACCTGGTCGACCACCACTACCGGCAGGCCGTCACCGCCGCCGGCACCGGCTGCGCGGCCGCGCTCGACGCCGAGCGCTACCTGGCGCTCCTCGACCACCACGGCTCCTCGGCCGGCTCCGTCGCCGCCACCGAGGCCGAGATGGTGCAGACGACAGGCGCCTGAGCTCACCAGACGAGGCCGAGCCGCTCCACCAGGGGCATCGTCGCGGCCACGTCCGCGTCGCACTGGTAGGGAGCCGCGAGTCGGGCCAGCTCGTCCGGATCCGGCTCGGAGCCCATCGTCGCCAGCGATCGGAAGAACTGCTCCAGGCCGGCCGGAGCGATGAGCTCCAGTACCGTCGCGGACTCATCCCCCGCGTTCCAGAAGGTGTGCCACTGCCCGCGGGGCTTGAAGATCAGGTCTCCAGGGCCCGCCTCCACCTCGGCGTCGCCGAGAAGTGCACCGATCCGGCCGGTGAGCACGTAGGTGTACTCGTCCTCGAGATGGTGGCGGTGGACCGGCGCGGCCAGGGCCTTCGGCTCGAAGATGTGCTGGACCAGGGCGAACCGGCCATCGGTGTCGTCGCCATCGATCATGAAGCGATCCCGCACGGGAGCGGGTGGACTGACGTCACCATCAGTGGCGGTCAGGATGCGGGGTCCCGCGATTTCGGTGCTCATGGGACGAGCGTCCAGCCAGGCGGTCGGGGACACCATCCCAGAGAAGTGGTACTTGTCGGTGTACCCGTCGGCGCTAGATTGCCGACCATGGCCACCGAGCGTCGTCGTCGCGCGGTCGAACGGGTCGCCTTGATGTCGGGGCGGGTCCACGACCTCGTTGGGTTCTGGCGTGGCGCCGGCGAGATCCTGGTAGAGACGCTGCCCCACTACTGGTCGCCGTGCTGGTACACCCTCGACCCGGCATCACTGCTGATCACCAGCCACGTCAACGAGCAGATGGCGCAGTTCCCCTCCGAATGGCTCGATGCGGAGTACGTCGAGGACGACGTCAATCAGCTCGCGACGGTGGCCCGCTCGACCAGCGGGCTCTCGACCCTCCATGACGCGACGGGAGGTGACCCCAGCAGCAGCCCGCGCTGGCACGAGAACAGCAAGCTCGGTGGCGACCAGGAGCTGATCGCTGCCCTGCGGACCCGCACGGGGGAGGTCTGGGGTGCGCTGGGGCTCTACCGGTCGGTCGACCAGCCGCTGTTCGACGATGCCGACAAGGCCTTCGTCCGCGCTCTGGCGCCGCACCTGGCCGAGGGCGCGCGGCGCGCGCTCCTCCTCGGTCAAGCGCTCGATCCCGACGGACCTGACGCGCCGGCGATGGTGGTCCTGGACGTCGACGGCCGGCTGGCGTCCGCCACCGCGGGGGTCGAGGAGCTCCTCGAGCGGATGCCCGACGGCGACGAGTCGCGGCTGCCGACCGCCGTACTCGCGGTGGCAGCGCGGGCGCGCGAGCGCGAATCCCTGCACCCGTCCATCGCGGTCGCGATGGCCCGGGTCCGAACCACCGATGGCCGTTGGTTGGTCCTGCATGGCGCCTCGATGGTGCCGGCTGACTCCGGGCAGGTTGCGGTGATCCTGGCTCCCGCCCACCCCGCCCGGATCCATCCACTCCTCGCTTCGGTCTACGGTCTGACCGGCCGCGAGCGCGATGTGACGCGCCTCGTCCTCGAAGGATCCTCGACCCAGCAGATGGCGGACGAGCTCGTGCTGTCCCCGCATACCGTGCAACAGCATCTGAAGAGCATCTTCGACAAGACGGGAGTGCGCAGTCGGCGGGATCTCGTGGGCAAGGTGTTCTTCACGCACTACGAGCCCCGGCTCCGCGACAACGAGCACCGCGCCGAGGAAGGCCGAGAGCTCCGGGGCGAACCGTTCCCACCGGCATTCACTGCTTGACCTCGTCGGCCCGGCGCGGGAATGCCCGTCCGGGGTCGGGTGTTCAATACTCTGACCAGACTTTCAGAAGAAGGGGATGACAGTGGGCGCAAACATGGCAGCCGTGACCGACGCCGAGTTCGACGCGGAGGTGCTCAAGTCCGAGAAGCCGGTTCTCGTGGACTTCTGGGCCGAATGGTGCGGCCCGTGCCGCCAGGTCGACCCGATCCTCGACGAGATCGCTGCCACTCACGGTGAGAAGCTCGAGTTCCGCAAGATGAACGTCGACGAGAACCCCGTGACGCCCGCGTCCTACCGGGTCACCGGCATCCCGACGATCAACGTCTACCAAGGCGGCGAGGTGGTGCGGAGCATCGTCGGCGCCCGCCCGAAGGCCGCGATCCTCAAGGAGCTCGAGGAGTTCCTCGCCTGACGTCTGCTGATCCGACTCACTCGACCCGGCGTGGCGTATGCCGCGCCGGGTTCGGTGATTTCGGAGCCGGCCGTACCGCGCCGAGCAGCCGCTCCACCGCGGCCTCCAGCTCGTCGCGCCAGGTGAGCGCCGAGCGCAGCTCCATCCGCATTCGCGGATGCACGGGGTGTGGCCGGTAGGTCTTGAACCCGACCCCGCCGAGGAAGTCACTGGGCACCACGCAACGACCGGTGCCTCTGCTGGACCCGAACGCCTCCACCGCGCGGATGCCGCCGCGGCGGATCAGGTCGCGCGCCATCCCCTGCACGAGCATCCGGCCCAGCCCACCGCCGGCGTGCTCCGGCACGACGTACGCCGTCGTCAGCAGCACCGCGTCCGGCGAGACCGGAGCGGTCGGGAACGCCGCGGCCCCGGGCACGAACGCCGCGGGCGCATAGATCAGGTAGCCCACCGGCTGGTCCTCGACGAGCACCACCCGCCCGCACGACCCCCAGTCGCGCAGTACCTGCGAGAGCCACGCGTCCTTCTCCGCGGCCGCGGTCTCCTCGTCGTCGATGCGGGCCCGGCGTACCGGGTCCAGCTCCCAGAACAGGCAGTGCCGGCACGGCGCGGGCAGGGCGTCGAGATGGTCCAGGGTGAGCCGGACGACCTTGCGCGACATGTCTCCATTGTGCGCCCGCGCGAGATACCCCGGTAGCAGCGCGGTGCTGCCTGCGAGAATGCGTCCGTGCGTGAGATCCGGCAGAGTCGCAAGCTCCACAACGTGCGTTACGACGTACGCGGTCCGATCCTGCAGGAAGCGCAGCGGCTCGAGGCAGAGGGACATCGCATCCTCAAGCTGAACATCGGCAACCCCGCACCGTTCGGATTCGAGGCGCCCGAGGCGATTCTGGCCGACGTGATGCACCACCTCCCCGAGTCGCAGGGCTACAGCGACTCGCAGGGGATCTACTCCGCTCGCACGGCCGTCGCGCAGTTCTACCAGCAGCAGGGGCTGCAGGAGGTCGAGGTCGAGGACGTCTTCATCGGCAACGGCGTCTCCGAGCTGATCTCGCTGGTGCTCCAGGCTTTTGTTGACGACGGCAACGAAATCCTGATCCCCGCGCCGGACTACCCGCTGTGGACGGGGGCGGTGACGCTGTCCGGTGGCACGCCGGTGCACTACCTGTGCGACGAGGCCAACGACTGGAACCCGGACCTCGACGACATCGAGGCCAAAATCACCGAGAACACCCACGCCCTGGTCGTGATCAACCCCAACAACCCCACCGGCGCGGTCTACAGCAAGGAGATCGTCGAGGGTCTCATCGACATCGCCCGGCGGCATCAGCTCGTGGTGTTCGCCGACGAGATCTACGAGAAGATCCTCTTCGACGACGCGGTCCACCACCATGCCGCGAAGGCCGCCGGTCACGACGTGCTGTGCCTGACGTTCAGCGGCCTGTCCAAGTCCTACCGAGTCTGCGGCTATCGCGCGGGCTGGGTGATGATCTCCGGTCCCAAGGAGATCGCTGCCGACTTCCTCGAGGGCCTGACCCTGGTCGCGAACATGCGGATGTGCGCCAACGTGCCGGCGCAGCACGCCATCCAGACCGCGCTCGGCGGCTACCAGTCCATCCAGGAGCTGATCGTCCCGGGCGGGCGGTTCTACGAGCAGAGCATGCTCGCGGACCGACTGCTCAATGAGATCCCCGGGGTCACCTCGGTGCGACCCAAGGGGGCGCTCTACTGCTTCCCGCGGATGGATCCCGAGGTCTACCCGATCGAGAACGACGAGGCCTTCGTGATCGAGCTGCTGCGTTCGAAGAAGCTGCTGGTCACCCACGGCACCGGTTTCAACTGGCCGGACCCCGACCACTTCCGGTTGGTCACCCTCCCCGACGTCGAGGTGCTCGAAGAGGCGATCGGCCGGATCGCCGAGTTCCTCGCCACCCGCCGCTGATCCAACGCTGACCAACTCTGGAGTCGTCGCATGCTCGACATCACCTATCCGCCGATCATCCTCACCGCCAAGACGGCGTTCCGGCTGCTCGGTCAGCGGTTCGTGTGGACCGGCGCCGAGAACGTGCCGCGCAAGGGCGGTGTGCTGCTCGCGGTCAATCACATCGGATACGTCGATTTCATCTACGGCGGCCTGGCCGCCAACCCGGCCAGGCGCAAGGTGCGGTTCATGGCGAAGCGCGAGATCTTCGACAACGCGGTCGGCGGCCCGGTCATGCGCTCCATGCACCACATCCAGGTTGATCGCGGCGACGGCGTGGCGTCGTACGAGCAGGCCGTGAAGTACCTCCGCGACGGTGAGGCGGTCGGCATCTTCCCGGAGGCGACGATCTCCCGCGCCTTCGTGCTGAAGGAGTTCAAGACCGGCGCCGTTCGGATCGCGGCCGCGGCCGGCGTCCCGCTCGTGCCAGTGGTTCTCTGGGGAACCCAGCGGATGATGACCAAGGACCACCCCAAGGACCTCTCCCGGGGCAAGACGATCGCCATCAACGTGGGCGAGCCGCTGCACCCGACCGGCGACGATCCGGTCGCCGAGACCGCCGAGCTGCACAAGGTGATGTCGGCACTGCTCGACGAGTCGATCCGGGCCTATCCGGCCGATGAGCAGCCGCCCGGATCCTGGTGGCTGCCGGCCGAGTACGGCGGCTCCGCGCCGACCCTCGAGGAGGCGGCGCGGCTCGATGCCGAGGAGAAGCGAGCGCGGGCGGAGCGCCGGCGAGCCAAGTCGTCAGGGGGATAAAACCCCATGTCGACAAAGCGCTAGATCGGCTTGTCGACCCGGTTTCGCGGGTCCATGATGTCGACGATCCGGCGCAGGTCATCGAGCGAGGCGAACTCGATGGTGATCTTGCCCTTGCGCTGTCCGAGGTCGACCTTCACCCGGGTCTCGAGGCGATCAGACAGCCGGTCCGCGAGCTCGGAGAGGCCGGGCGCCGTCGGGCGCCGTCGGGCGCTGCGGGAGGCCCCGGAGCTCCCGGTGTCACCGACTGCGACGATCTCCTCGAGGGCTCGGACGCTGATGCCTTCGGCGACCACTCGCTGGGCCAGCCGGTCCTGGTGCTCGGGGTCCTCGACCGCCAACAGCGACCGGGCATGGCCGGCCGAGATGACCCCGGCGGCCACCCTGCGCTGCACCGCCGGACTGAGCTTCAGCAACCTCAGCGTGTTGCTGATCTGAGGCCGGGACCGGCCGATGCGCGAGGCGAGCTCCTCATGGGTGCAGGAGAAGTCCGTCAGCAGCTGCGAGTAGGCCGACGCCTCCTCGAGCGGGTTCAGCTGGGAGCGATGCAGGTTCTCCAGCAACGCGTCCCGAAGCATGTCGATGTCATCGGTCTCGCGGATGATCGCCGGGATCGTGTCCAGGCCGGCCGCCTGCGTTGCCCGCCAGCGGCGCTCCCCCATCACCAGCTCGTAGGCATCCGGACCGGTTCGACGGACCACCACTGGCTGGAGCAAACCGATCTCGCGGATCGAGTGCACCAGCTCCGCCATCTCGTCCTCGTCGAAGACCTGGCGGGGCTGCACGGCGTTGGGGACGATCTGCCCGACCGGCAGCTCGGCGAAGAAGGCGCCGGCGACGGGAGGCTGCTCGGCACCCGCCTCGGCGCTGGCCTGCTCGTCCCCCGGCGGCGGGGCCGGCGGGATCAGGGAGCCGAGCCCGCGGCCCAGGCCACGTCGCTGGGTCGCCTTCATGCCGGCACTCCTTTGGTCGCGATCTCTCTGGCCGCCTCCAAGTAGCAGAGCGCCCCCGGAGAGCCGGGATCGTAGGCCATCACGGTCTGGCCGTACGACGGCGCCTCGGACACTCGGACCGAGCGCGGGATCGACGTTTTCAGCACCTGGTCGCCGAAGTGCTCCCGGACCTCGTCGGCGACACCGGCGGCCAGCCGGGTGCGGGCGTCGTACATCGTGACCAGGATCGTGGAGACGGCGAGCCCGGGGTTCAGGTCCGCGCGGACCAGCTCGACCGTCTCCAGGAGCTGGCCCAGCCCCTCGAGGGCGTAGTACTCGGCCTGGATCGGGATCATCATCTCGTCGCCGGCGACCAGTGCGTTCAAGGTCAGCAGGCCCAGCGAGGGTGGGCAGTCGATGAGGACGAAGTCGTAGCGCTCGTCGCCCGCCACCGCGGCGGTCCCGACCTTGGGCTCGGCCAGGATCGCCTTCTTGAGCCGGCCCTCGCGGGCCACGACGCTCACCAGCTCGATCTCGGCTCCCGCCAGGTCGATGGTGGCCGGCACCACGAACAGGTCGGCATCCTCCTCGCAGGGCTGGACCACGTCGGCGAGGGGGGCGCCATCCACCAGGACGTCATAGCTCGACGGAATCCCCCGGTGGTGCTCCACGCTCAGCGCGGTCGACGCGTTGCCCTGCGGGTCCAGGTCGATCACCAGCACCCGTTGCCCGAGCTGGGCCAGGGCGGCACCGATGTTCACCGTAGAGGTGGTCTTCCCGACGCCACCCTTCTGATTGGCCACCACGAACACCCGGGTCGCCTCCGGGCGGGGAAGCTGTGGGCGGTTCTGCGCGCTCTGTCGGGCCAGGACGCTGTGCTGCGCCTCCCGCGCCAACGGCGTCGCGTGGTCCTCGTAGTCGTCACCCATCGCAGCCAACTCAGCCGCGGTACGCACCCGCCGCGCCTCGACCTCGGCCTCTGACGCCGTTGTTTCACGTGAAACATCGCCCGACGGTGCCTGTGGATAACCTGGTGATACCTGTGGAGAGTCAGGCTCAGGGGACGCATCCGGACCGGTGGATAATCCGTCCTGGGGACGGAATTCGTCGGTCACGTCGGGCGCCTCCGCTTCGATGTTGCTCCGGATCCCCGAGCCTTGCCACGGCCCTTCGACGACCCACTCACGCGGGGCAAAGATACCCGTGCCGGGTCCGCCCACGATACCCGTACGACCCGCGTTGTTGATGAGTCGTCCAGGCTCGGCAGATCGACGATCTCAGGCGGCGCGCAGCCCAGCCTCGAAAGCGTCTCGCTCGCCTCCTCGATCTCGACGGAAACCGACGATCCCTTCATCGCCACCAGGGCGCCGCGCGGCGCCACCAGCGGCATCGACCACTCCAGCAGCCGGCTCAGCGGGGCCACCGCGCGCGAAGTCACGACGTCGTACTGGTGCCGGCCATGCAGTCCCTCGGCCCGTGCTCGGGTCACGGTCACGTTGTCGAGCCCGAGCGATGCCACCGTCTCCTCCAAGAACGTGGTCCGCCGCAACAATGGCTCGACCAGCTCCACCACGAGATCCGGTCGTACGATCGCCAGCACCAGGCCCGGGAGCCCGGCGCCGGTCCCGACGTCGCACACGCCGCTCCCCTCGGGCATCACGCCCGCAATCGCCGCGCAGTTCAGCAGGTGGCGATCCCAGAGCCGCGGAGCTTCCCGGGGGCCGATCAGGCCGCGCAGCACCCCGTCCGTGGCCAGGATCTCCGCGAAGCGCTCGGCGAGCTCCAAGCGAGCAGACGGAAACGCCCCCCGCGCCGCGTCGGGCGTGGAGGGCGTTTCACGTGAAACATCCGACATCTGCGTCTACTCCGGGAGGATCACCACGAAGCGGCGCGGCTCCGCCCCCTCGGACTCCGACGTGAGACCGCCCGCGGCCACCGCGTCGTGCACGACCTTGCGCTCGAAGGCCGACATCGGCTCGAGCTCGGCCCGCTCCCCCGACGCCTTGACCTGGTCAACGAGCTCCGCAGCCAGCTTCTCAAGCCGCATTCGCTTGTCGGCGCGGTGGCCGGAGATGTCCAGCATCAGCCTGGACCGCTCGCCGGTTTCGCGATAGACCGCCAGCCGGGTCAGCTCCTGCAGCGCCTCGAGCACCTCGCCGTCCTTGCCGACCAGCTGCGAGAGGTCCGCGCCCACGATAGACACCGCGGCTCGATCGCCCTCGACGTCCATGTCCAGGTCGCCGTCCAGGTCAGCGATGTCCAGCAGCTCCTCCAGATAGTCGGCGGCGATATCGCCCTCCTGCTCGAGCAGCTTGAGCTGGTCCGGGGTCGACTCCTCGTCGTCCTCCGCCTGCTCCTCGTCGTCCGCTTCGTCGTCGGCTTCGTCGTTGGCGTCCTCGACGTCCTCGACGACAGCGGTCTCTTCGATGGCCTCGTCGGACGTCTCGTTCACGTCCGTGTCCAGCTCGGGGCTCACTTGGTGCCTCCCTTGTTCGGGTCGTTCGGCTCGTTCGGGTCTGGGGGGTCGAGCGGGGCGGTCGGGTCCGTCGGCGGCCTCTTGTTCGACGGTGGGGTGCCGGGCTTGCCCTTGCCCTTCTGCCGCTGGGCGCGGGTCTGCTTCTTCGGCTGCTGCCGCTGAGCCGGGCGGCGATCGGGCTCGGGCGGCGCCTCGACGGCCGACTCCTCAACGGTCGCGACACCGTGCTTGGCGGCCTTGGTGCGGTCGCGGTCCTCCTTCGCCTTGAAGGCGGGAGTCCCGGGCGCCGGGTTGTTGCGGATCACGTAGAACTGCTGGCCCATCGTCCACAGGTTCGAGGTGGTCCAGTAGAGGAGCACGCCGATCGGGAACGCCACGCCACCGAGGCCGAAGGCCACCGGCAGGACGTAGAGCAGGATCTTCTGCTGCTGGGCATACGGCCCGGACATCGCGTCGGCCGGCATGTTCTTGCTCATCAGCTGGCGCTGGGTGGTGAAGGTGGTGGCGGTCATCGCCAACACCAGGATCAGCGCCATGATCATCACGGAGGCATCGCCCTCGGGGCCCCACGTGCGCGCCTGCCAGAAGCTCTCCGAGATCGGGATGTGGCCCCACAGCTTCGAGTTGCCGAACTTCTCCGCCAGCGTGTCGGTGAGGAAACCACGACCGCCACCATCCGAGCCGTGCTTCGCGGCCTGATCGAGCAACCGGAACAGGGCGAAGAAGATCGGCATCTGCAGCAGGATCGGCAGACAGGAGGCGAACGGGTTGGTGCCTGCGTCCTTGTAGAGCGCCATCGTCTTCTCGGCCAGCAGCTGCCGGTCGTGGCCGTACTTCTTCTGCAGCTCCTTCACCTTGGGCTGGATCAGCTGCATGTTGCGCGATGCCTTGATCTGCTTCACGAACAACGGGATCAGCAGCACCCGGATCACCAGGGTCAGCCCGATGATCGACAGTGCCCAGGATGCGCCGCCTTCCGCGTCCAGGCCGATCAGCGTGAACAGCTTGTGCCAGGCCAGCATGATCGCCGAGATCGCGTAGTACAGCGGCGTCATGATGAAGCTGCCGATAGCGCTGAAGAATCCCACGGGTCAGGCTCCTTGATGGTGATGCGTTGAGTGCGAGACACCGCGGGCGTGCTTCCGCGGCGGAACGTGGTCGACGCCACCAGCAGCCCACGGGTGGCAGCGCGCCAGGCGCCGGACGGCCAGCCAGCTGCCCTTGATGCTCCCGTGCTCGCGCACGGCGTCGAGTGCATAGGCCGAGCACGAGGGGTAGTAGCGGCAGACCTGACCGTAAAGAGGACTGATTAATGCGCGGTAGGCGCGCAGCAGTCCGATCAAGACATACTTCATGCGCCTTCCTTCTGGGTGGACGCAGTCAGACAACGGGTCAGGTCGGCGCCGAGTTCCGAGGACGAGGCAGCTGCCGCGGCCGGCAGGGCGCGAACCACGAGCACGGCGGAGCCCGGGAGCGACACGAGGTGCTCCCGGACCAGGTGCCGGAGACGGCGCTTCACGCGGTTGCGGACGACGGCGTTGCCCACCGCCCGGCTGACCACGAACCCCACGCGCGGTGAGTCGTCACCGTCCGGGGTCCACAGATGCGCCACCAAGGTGCGGGACGCGGTACGTCGTCCCTGGCGGCTCGCCTGCCGGAACGCCTCCGGATCGGTGAGTCGCTGGGACGCGGGTACCACAGTCGCGCCGATGAGGGACATCGGCCGGGCCGAGGAGCCCGCCTCAGACGGCGAGGCTCTTGCGGCCCTTACGGCGCCGGTTGGACAGGACCGCTCGGCCCGCGCGCGTGCGCATGCGCAGGCGGAAGCCGTGCACCTTGTGCCGGCGGCGGTTGTTCGGCTGGTACGTACGCTTGCTCACGGATTTTCCTTCGATCGTCGGAATCGGCGCCAGTCCCGGGCAATCGGTGCCTGCGCGCGTTCGGCCGGCACCGCCCACCCACGGACACCCAACAAAGGCACCAATCCCATGGACATGCGGCACCCGTCGACACCGGGTGACCGGCCAACGGTACGTGGTCGCGCGAGACAGGGTCAAACTCGCGACCCCTGCCCCGAAAATGACACCGGACAACCTGTGGAGAACCGCTTGCCGGGGCCCTCGTCCGAAGGTTAGGTTCGCCGCAACCGAGGTTCCCCGCCATCACCGGAAGTCCCCAGTCCGTGCGGGCCTGTGACCCCCGCCACATCCGTGGCAAAAGGGTCTCTGACCTGCGACAACACCGGACCGGACAGCGATCTGATGTGACTCGGAGCGGCTCTATCCACAGTCTCGGAGCCGGGTTCACAAGTTGTGGACAAAGTTGTGGAACCAGTACTGGTCTAGCAAGAAGTCGTGCCATTTCTGGTACGGCTGACAACGGAAGGTGGCGGGAGCCGGTGGAACAGCGGGTGGACACGGAGCAGGGCGACCTCGACCAGGCCTGGCAGCAGGTGGTCCAGGACCTGCAGCCGCATCAACAGGCCTGGCTCCGCGACAGCCAACCAGTCACCCTCCACGAGAACACCGCGATCATCGCGGTGCCCAACGAGTTCACCCGGTCCCAGCTCGAGGGCCGGCTTCGTGGTCAGCTGGAGGACGCCCTCACCGAGGCGTTCGCTCGAGAGATCCGGATCGCGGTGACGGTGAATGTGGCCCTGGAGTCCGACGAGTCCCCCGCGCCGCCTCCCGTCCCCGTCCAAGAAGTCGACCACTCGATAAGTTTCCATAGCGACTTGTCGACAAATCAACATGTGGCCGAGCCCGGCTACGAGGCGCCCCTCACGCCCAGCTTCGACCAGGGCGTACCCAAGCCGCCGGCCCCCGAGACCCGGCTGAACCCGAAGTACGCCTTCGAGACCTTCGTGATCGGCTCCTCCAACCGGTTCCCGCACGCCGCCGCGGTCGCCGTCGCAGAAGCACCGGGCAAGGCCTACAACCCACTGCTCGTCTACGGCGACTCGGGACTCGGCAAGACCCACCTGCTGCACGCCATCGGCCACTACGTCCGCAGCCTCTACACCGGGGTGAAGGTCCGCTACGTCTCGTCGGAGGAGTTCACCAACGAGTTCATCAACGCGATCCGCGATGACCGGCAGGACCGGTTCAAGCGCCGCTATCGCGATGTCGACGTGCTCCTGATCGACGACATCCAGTTCCTGGAGGGCAAGACCCAGACCCAGGAGGAGTTCTTCCACACCTTCAACACCCTCCACAACGCCAACAAGCAGATCGTGCTCACCTCCGACCGGGCCCCCAAGCGGCTCGAGGCGCTCGAGGACCGACTGCGCAACCGGTTCGAGTGGGGCCTGATCACCGACGTCCAGCCTCCCGACCTCGAGACCCGGATCGCGATTCTCCGCAAGAAGGCCGCGATGGACCGGCTCACCGCTCCCCCGGACGTCCTCGAGTTCATCGCCTCGAAGATCCAGACCAACATCCGCGAGCTCGAAGGTGCGCTGATCCGGGTCACCGCGTTCGCCAACCTCAACCGCCAGGAGGTCGACATGACCCTGGCCGAGATCGTGCTCAAGGACCTGATCCCCGAGGGTGGCGAGCCGGAGATCACCGCTCCCCTGATCATCGCCCAGACCGCGGCGTACTTCGCCCTCTCCATCGAGGAGCTCACCGGACCCAGCCGCGGGCGGCACCTGGTGATGGCCCGGCAGATCGCGATGTACCTGTGCCGCGAGCTCACCGACCTGTCGTTGCCCAAGATCGGTGCCCAGTTCGGCAATCGCGACCACACGACCGTCATGTACGCCGACCGCAAGATCAACCAGCTCCTCGCCGAGCGCCGCGCGGTCTTCAACCAGGTCAGTGAGCTCACCAACCGGGTCAAGCTCGCGGCCCGGCAGAGCTAGCCCGCACCCAGACGGCCCCGCTGTGTACAACCGACGCCACACGGTCCGAACTACACGGGGAGGATCTGTGGACTCAGCGACGATCCGTCCGGGACGACGACCCAGTCGCACAGGCCGGGCCGTGTTCGCCATCGGTCATCCACACCCCCTGTGGACGCGAGACTCGCGACCTGACCTGCACCGACGAGGCTCATCCACAGTTTCCACCGACGCTATGACTACTACCTACCTCTACCTGGATCGATCACCTGTGAACGTCCACTTCGCCCTCGACCTGGGGATGACCTCGCCACCGGCGGGCGCTCCCCTCGTCCCGGTCGGCTCCTCGTGGCAGGATTCACCCTCCCGAACCGAAGGATCACCATCGTGAAGTTTCGTGTCGAACGCGACGTGCTCGCCGACGCCGTCGCTTGGGCAGCTCGCAGCCTCCCCGTCCGACCGAGTGCCCCGGTGCTCGCCGGCCTGCTGATCGAGGCGGGCAGCGACGGCCTGGTGCTCTCGACGTTCGACTACGAGACCTCGGCCCGCGCCACCCTGTCGGCGGAGGTGTCCGACGAGGGCAGCGCACTAGTCAGTGGGCGCCTGCTCGCCGACATCTGCCGGAGCCTCGCCGACAAGCCCGTCGAGATGGTGCTCGACGGCTCCCGGGTGAGTCTCACCTGTGGCTCGGCCCGGTTCAGCCTCCAGACGATGCCGGTCGAGGACTACCCCCGGATCCCTGATATGCCGACGGCCACCGGCACCGTGCAGAGCGACGTCTTCGCTCACGCAGTCGCCCAGGCCGTCACGGCCGCCGGCCGCGATGACATGTTGCCGGTGCTCACCGGAGTGCGGATCGAGATCGAGGGCTCGACCATCACGCTGCTGGCCACCGACCGGTTCCGGCTCTCCCAACGCGAGCTCCGCTGGCAGCCCAACAGCACCGACGAGTCACTCGCGGCCCTGGTGCCGGCGAGGGTGCTGGGCGATACCGCCAAGGCACTCACCGCCGGGAGTGAGGTGACCATCGCGCTCGCCGCGACCGGGTCCGGCGAGGGCCTGATCGGGTTCGAGGGCACCGGCCCGGGCGGCGTACGACGCACGACGACGCGGCTCCTCGACGGCGAGTTCCCCAAGGTGCGCAGCCTCTTCCCCGCGGAGCGGCTGACCGTGGCCAAGGTCGACAAGGCCGCGCTGATCGAGTCGGTCAAGCGCGTCGCGCTGGTCGCCGAGCGCAACGCCGCCGTGCAGCTGGCCTTCAGCGACGGGGTGCTGACCCTGGACGCGGGCTCGGGCGACGAGGCCCAGGCCTCGGAGTCGATCGAGGCGACCATCGAAGGTGAGAACCTGACCACCGGCTTCAACCCGCAGTTCCTGCTCGACGGGCTGACCGCGATCGACGAGGCGGTCGTCGAGCTGGCCTTCACCCAGGCGTCCAAGCCGGTGGTGATGTCCGGGTCGGTGGAAGACTCGCAAGACGGCGCCGACTCCGGCTTCCGCTACCTGCTGATGCCCCGACGCCTGCTGTCCTGATCCCACCTCTCGGAGGAGAGCACGCATGCACATCGGACTCGTCGGCCTCGGCAAGATGGGCGGCAACATGCGCACCCGGATGCGCAACGCCGGATTGACGGTGGTCGGCTTCGACCGCAACCCCGAGGTGTCCGACGCCGAGAGTCTCGAGGCCATGGTCGAGCAGCTGCCCAGCCCGAAGGTGGTCTGGGTGATGGTGCCGGCCGGCGAGCCGACGCGGCAGACGGTGGAGGCGCTCGCCGGACTGCTCGGCGACGGCGACGTGATCGTCGACGGCGGCAACTCCCGGTGGACCGACGACCTCGCCGCCGTCGAGCGGCTCGAGGGGACCGGGATCGGGTACGTCGACTGCGGCGTCTCCGGTGGAGTGTGGGGTCTGGAGAACGGCTACGCGCTGATGTACGGCGGCGAGGCCGCCGACGTCGAGAAGGTCCGGCCGGCGTTCGACGCGCTCAAGCCCGAGGGCGACTTCGGTGCGGTGCACGCGGGCAAGGTGGGCGCCGGGCACTTCTCGAAGATGGTTCACAACGGCATCGAGTACGCGATGATGCAGGCCTACGCCGAGGGCTTCGAGCTGCTCGAGAAGGCTGAGATGCTCGACAACGTCACCGAGGTGTTCCGCTCCTGGCGCGAGGGCACCGTGATCAGGTCCTGGCTGCTGGATCTCTTGGTCGCAGCGCTGGACGAGAAGCCCGGGCTCGAGGGCATCCGCGGCTACGCCGAGGACTCGGGCGAGGGCCGCTGGACCGTGGAGGCCGCCATCGAGCACGCCGTCCCGATGCCGGCGATCACGGGTGCGCTGTTCGCACGCTTCGCCTCTCGCCAGGACAACAGCCCGGCGATGCAGGCGGTCGCAGCGATGCGCAACCAGTTCGGCGGACACGCGATGCAGACCTCGGCGCCCAAGGGCGGTGACGCCGAAGGCGGCGGGTCACCGGACCAGGCCGATGCCGCAGAGGAGCAGGGCGCCGGCTCGGGCGACGAACCAGCGGAGAGCTGACCGTTTGTACGTCTCGCACCTCACCCTCCACGACTTCCGGTCGTACGCCGCCGCGGACATCGCCCTCGACGCCGGAGTGACGGCGTTCATCGGGCGCAACGGGCAGGGCAAGACCAACCTGGTCGAGGCGATCGACTACCTCTCGCGGCTGTCGTCACATCGGGTCGCTACCGACACGCCCCTCGTCCGCGCCGGAGCGGAGCAGGCGATCGTGCGCGCGGCCGTGGTGAAGGACGGCCGGACGGCGGTGCTCGAGGTCGAGCTCAACCCCGGCCGCGCCAACCGGGCCCGGGTCAACCGGTCACCGCTCTCGCGAGTGCGCGACATCGTCGGCCTGGTCCGCACCGTCGTCTTCTCCCCCGAGGACCTCACGCTGGTCAAGGGTGACCCCGCCGACCGACGACGGTTCCTCGACGACCTGCTCGTGCTCCGAACGCCACGGATGGCCGGTGTCCGCGCCGACTACGAGCGGATCCTCAAGCAGCGCAACTCCCTGCTGAAGACGGCCCGCGTCTCACGCAACGTCGCCTTGGACACCCTCACGGTCTGGGACGAGAACCTGGCCAGGGTCGGCGCCGAACTGCTCTCGGCGCGGTTGGGCCTCGTCGAGGAGCTGCGGCCCTACGTCGGCAAGGCCTACGAGACCGTCGCTCGGGGGGCGTCCCGTGAAGACGCCCGGATCGAGTACCGCCCGTCGTTCGAGCTGCCCGGCCCCGGCCCGGCCGAGCTGGCCGAGGCGCTGCTCGCCGAGGTCGAGCGGCGCCGCAACGACGAGCTCGATCGCGGCCTGTCGCTGGTCGGGCCGCACCGCGACGAGCTGTTGCTGACCCTCGCCGGCGGCGGTCAGGATCTCCCGGTGAAGGGGTACGCCTCGCACGGCGAGTCCTGGTCCTTCGCCCTGGCGCTGCGGCTGGCGTCGTACGACCTCTTGCGTGCCGACGGCGACGACCCGATCCTGATCCTCGATGACGTCTTCGCCGAGCTCGACACCGATCGGCGCACCCAGCTCGCCGAGCTGGTCGCCGGCGCCGAGCAGGTGCTGGTGACCGCGGCGGTGGCCGCCGACGTACCCACCGCTCTGGCCGGCGTGACGTTCATGGTGGCCGATGGGGAGGTGAACAGACGTGACCTCGACTGAAGACCCCGACGCACCAATGACGGAAGGCGACCACGCTGATGATGGTCTCGACCTGGCCAAGTCCCTGACGAAGGCGACTGCCGGGGCGACCCCGAAGCAACGTCGGCGGCAACGCAACCGCGACCGCCAGACCCGCGGTCGGGTCACCGGTGCCTACCCCGACGACCGCGACCCACAGCTACTCGGCGGCGAGGTCTCGCGACTCGTCGAGGACCGCGGCTGGGAGCTCGACCTCCGGATGCGCGGGGTGTTCGCTCGGTGGCCGGAGCTCGTGGGCGAGGAGGTCGCCGACCACTGCACGCCGGAGTCGTTCGTCGACGGGAAGCTCGTGATCCGTGCCGGATCGACCGCCTGGGCCACGCAGCTGCGACTCCTCCTGCCCACGTTGGTACGCCGGCTCAACGAGGAGCTGGGCGACGGCACCGTCACGGTGATCGACGTCCTCGGGCCGCAGGGGCCGACCTGGAAGAAGGGCCCGCGCTCGGCCCGCGACGGCCGGGGTCCGCGAGACACCTACGGTTGAGCCAACCCGCTACCGCAGAGACGATCTGGCGGGGGTTTCCGCGTACCGGGCCCTAGCCGACCCCCTGTTCGGCGCTCGTGGCCACGCCTACGGACGCCACAGGGCCACTATTCGGCGCGGATCCCCCCATTCCTGTGGACGGCAACGTGGATAACGGCCTTCGGGGCGGTATCATGGGGGTTGGTCGTTCGCACCGTGTGCAGCGACCTTCTTTGTGTCAGTTCCACAGGTGAAGAGGTGTGCGTGTCCGACGAGAGTCCCACCCCCCGAGAGTCCGACAGCACACCCCAGGCACCGATCCCAGCGCCCGACGGCAACGGCGGCTACGACGCCACGGCCATCCAGGTTCTCGAGGGCCTCGAGGCGGTCCGGAAGCGCCCAGGCATGTACATCGGGTCGACCGGTGAGCGCGGCCTGCACCATCTCATCTGGGAGGTGGTCGACAACGCCGTCGACGAGGCGTTGGCCGGCTACTGCGACCGGATCGTGCTCACCCTGATGGCCGATGGTGGCGTCCGGGTCGAGGACAACGGCCGCGGCATCCCGACCGACACCGCCGCCGGTCAGGACCTGCCGGCGCTGACGCTGGCCCTGACCCTGCTGCACGCCGGCGGCAAGTTCGGTGGCGCCGGCTACAAGGTCTCCGGCGGCCTGCACGGCGTCGGCATCTCCGTGGTCAACGCGCTCTCGACGCGCCTGATCGCCGAGGTCCGCAACCGCGGCAACATGTGGCGGCAGACCTTCACGGTCGGCGTACCGGACGGTGGCCTCGAGCAGGTCCGCGAGCTCGAGCCCGACGAGCGCACCGGCACCACGATCACCTACTACGCGTCGCCCGACATCTTCGAGGCGACGACGTACTCCCTCGAGACGATCACCACCCGGATCCGCGAGTACGCCTTCCTCAACAAGGGCCTGGAGATCGTCATCCGTGACGAGCGTCCCGCGGCCGAGGAGCTGGTCGAGGCCGTCCACGACGGCACCGTCGACAACGAGGTCGACGCCTCGGGTGCCGACGCCATCCGCAAGGGCGAGGGCGGCGGCTCGGAGCAGGTCTTCAAGTACGACCGGGGCCTGGTCGACTACGTCGAGCACCTCAACCGGCGCAAGGACAAGCACAACCCGACCATCATCAACTTCGAGGCCGAGACGGTCACCGACGACAACACCATGAGCCTCGAGCTGGCCATGCAGTGGAACACCTCGTTCACCGAGTCGGTGCACACCTTCGCCAACACGATCAACACCCACGAGGGTGGCACCCACGAAGAGGGCTTCCGGGCCGCGTTGACCTCACTGGTCAACCACTGGGGCGAGGAGTGGGGCCTGATCAAGAAGCGCGAGGACCGGGTCAGCGGCGACGACATCCGCGAGGGCCTGACCGCGATCATCTCGATCAAGCTCGAGAACCCGCAGTTCGAGGGCCAGACCAAGACCAAGCTCGGCAACACCGAGGCCAAAGGCTTCACCCAGAAGATCGTCAACGACCAGCTCGGCGCCTGGCTCGAGCAGAACCCCGCCGAGGGGCGCGACATCATCCGCAAGTCGCAGGCCGCGGCGCAGGCCCGGATCGCGGCCCGCAAGGCGCGCGACCTGGCCCGCTCCCGCAAGGGCCTGCTCGGCGGCGGCGGGCTGCCCGGCAAGCTCTCGGACTGCCAGTCGACCAATCCCGAGGAGTGCGAGGTCTTCATCGTCGAGGGCGACTCGGCCGGCGGCTCCGCGCGTCAGGGCCGGGACCCGCGGATCCAGGCGATCCTGCCGATCCGCGGCAAGATCCTGAACGTCGAGAAGGCCCGGATCGACAAGGTACTCGGCAACACCGAGGTCCAGTCGATCATCTCCGCGCTCGGCACCGGCATCCACGAGGAGTTCGACCTCGACAAGCTGCGCTACCACAAGGTGGTGCTGATGGCCGACGCCGACGTCGACGGCCACCACATCAACACGTTGCTGCTGACCCTGCTGTTCCGGTTCATGCGGCCGCTGATCGAGCACGGCCGGGTCTACATGGCCCAGCCGCCGCTGTACCGGCTGCGCTGGAACAAGCCCGCCGAGCACGAGTTCGTCTACTCCGACGCCGAGCGCGAGGCGCTGCAGCGGTCCGGTCTGGAGGAGGGCAAGAAGCTCCCCAAGGAGAACCCGGTGCAGCGCTACAAGGGGCTCGGCGAGATGAACGCCAAGGAGTTGTGGGAGACCACGATGGACCCCGACCAGCGGTTGCTGCTGCAGGTGACGCTGGAGGACGCCGCCCAGGCCGACGAGATCTTCTCGATCCTGATGGGTGAGGACGTCGAGCAGCGTCGGTCCTTCATCCAGCGCAACGCCAAGGACGTCAGGTTCCTCGATATTTAATCCTCGATATCCGACCGTCTAGCGCTAACCCTAGATATCGATAGAAGAGACGAGAGAGACACAGAGACGTGACAGAGCAGACCGGCAACCTGATCAGCGGCGGCGACGGCGGCAACCGGATCCAGGAGATCGACCTCCAGGAGTCGATGAAGCGCTCCTACATCGACTACGCCATGGCCGTCATCGTCGGCCGGGCGCTGCCCGACGTCCGCGACGGGCTGAAGCCGGTGCACCGCCGGGTGCTCTACGCGATGTACGACGGCGGCTACCGGCCCGACCGCGGCTTCTCGAAGTGCTCGCGGGTGGTCGGCGACGTGATGGGTCAGTACCACCCGCACGGCGACACCGCGATCTACGACACCCTCGTCCGGCTCGCGCAGCCGTGGGTGATGCGGGCGCCGTTGATCGGCGGCCAGGGCAACTTCGGTTCGCCGGGCAACGACTCCGCGGCGGCGATGCGATACACCGAGTGCCGGATGGCGCCGCTGGCGCTGGAGATGGTCCGGGACATCACCGAGGAGACCGTCGACTTCCAGCCCAACTACGACGGCCGCGGCGAAGAGCCGACCGTCCTGCCGGCGCGGTACCCCAACCTGCTGGTCAACGGCTCGGCCGGCATCGCGGTCGGCATGGCCACCAGCATCCCGCCGCACAACCTGCGCGAGGTCTCGGACGGTGCGCGCTGGGCGCTGGAGCACCCGGACGCGACCCGTGAGGAGCTCCAGGACGCGCTGATCGAGCGGATCAAGGGCCCCGACTTCCCCAACGCCGCGCTGATCGTCGGCCGCGAGGGCATCGAGCAGGCCTACCGCACCGGCCGCGGCTCGGTCACCCAGCGTGCGGTGATCGAGGTCGACGAGGACGCCAAGGGCCGCACCCAGCTGGTGATCACCGAGCTGCCCTACATGGTCAATCCCGACAACCTGGCGCTGAAGATCGCCGAGCTCGCCGACTCCGGTCGGGTGCAGGGCATCGCCGACGTCCGCGACGACACCTCCGACCGGACCGGGCAGCGGCTGGTCATCGTGCTCAAGCGCGACGCGGTGGCCCGTGTGGTGCTCAACAACCTGCTCAAGCACACCGAGCTGCAGACCAACTTCAGCGCCAACATGCTGGCCCTGGTCGACGGCGTACCCCGCACGCTGACGATCGACCAGTTCATCAGCAACTGGGTCGAGCACCAGATCGACGT
>CAWABG010000011.1:0-108205 GCA_963780245.1 uncultured Actinomycetota bacterium | reverse complement strand
GACCCCATGCGCACCGGGACACACAACGGCAACCTGATGGTGGCCGCGCTCAAGCGGCACCGGGACAAGCCGGTGATGTACCTCGGCGACGTGACGCTCACCGGGGGAGAGGTGGCGGAGCGGATCAGCCAGTACGTCCAGGCGTTCGAGGCGCTCGGCGCCGGGACCGGCACCTCCGCGGCGCTGCTGGCGCTGAACCGGCCCGAGGTGCTGTTCATCCTGGGGGCCGGGCAGACCCAGGGTTTCCGGCGTACGTCGTTGCACCCGCTCGGCTCGGCGGACGACCACGCCTACGTGATCAACGACGCCGGCATCACCACGCTGGTGATCGACCCGTACTTCGTCGACCGGGCCCTGGCGCTGCTCGAGAAGTGCCCCGGGCTGACCCAGGTGCTGACGATCGGCCCGGTTCCCGAGCAGCTGGCCGAGGTCGGCAAGGACCTGGTCGCGGCCGCCGAAGGCTTCGCGCCGCAGCCGCTGACCGCGAAGGTGCTCCCGCCCGATCACATCGTCTCGATCACCTACACCGGCGGCACGACCGGCAAGCCCAAGGGCGTTATCGGCACCTCTGGCGCGATGTCCACGATGACCCAGATCCAGCTCGCGGAGTGGGAGTGGCCGGAGAACCCTCGGTTCCTGATGTGCACCCCGCTGTCCCACGCCGGGGCGGCGTTCTTCGTGCCGACCGTCCTCAAGGGTGGCTGCCTCTACGTCCTCTCGAAGTTCGACCCGGCCGAGGTGCTGCGGACGATCGAGGAGCAGAAGATCACCGCGACGATGCTGGTGCCGTCGATGCTGTACGCGCTGATGGACCACCCGGACTCCCACACCCGCGACCTCAGCTCGCTGGAGACCGTCTACTACGGCGCCTCGGCGATCAACCCGGTGCGGCTGAAGGAGGCGATCGACCGGTTCGGGCCGATCTTCGCGCAGTACTACGGGCAGTCCGAGGCCCCGATGGTGATCACCTACCTGCCCAAGGGCGACCACGACGACGCGCGGCTGGCGTCGTGCGGGCGGCCGTCGGCGTTCATCCGAACGGCGCTGCTCGGTGAGGACGGGCAGCCGGTGCCGGTGGGGGAGCCGGGCGAGATCTGCGTGGCCGGGAGCCTGCTGGCCGGCGGCTACTGGAACCTCCCGGACGAGACGGCGGAGACTTTCTCGCGACGGATGGATGCGCACCGGTGACATTGCCCGTGAGGACCAGGACGGATTCTGGTTCATCGTCGACCGGACCAAGGACATGATCGTCACCGGTGGTTTCAACGTGTTCCCGCGCGAGGTCGAGGACGTCGTCGCCGAGCACCCCGCGATCGCGCAGGTCGGTGTGATCGGTACTCCGAACGAGAAGTTCGGCGAAGCTGTGACCGCGATCGTCGTACTCCGCGACGGCCACGAGCTCACCGACGACGTCGTGGCGGAGATCCAGCAGATGGTGAAGGACCGCAAGGGCTCGGTGCAGGTGCCGAAGCAGATCATCGCCACCGACGCGCTGCCGCTCACCGGGCTCGGCAAGCCCGACAAGAAGGCGCTTCGCGCGCAGTACTGGACGGGCGAGCGAGCGGTTGGCTAGCAACTACGCCGGCCTCTCGAGGGGCGAGCTCGCCACGCTCGTCCCCGAGCTGCTGCTGATCGGGCACCTGATCGACCGGTCCGGGATGGCCTGGACGATCGGCGCCCTGGGCCGCCAGGGGATGGCCGAGGTGGCCATCGACGAGTGGATGGCGGCGTCGCCGATCTACACGCCGCGGATGCAGCGCGCCCTGCGTTACGAAGGCACCGACGTCATCACGATCTTCAAGGGGCTCCAGCTCGACATCGGTGCGCCGCCGCAGTTCATGGACTTCCGGTACGCCGTCCAGGACCGCTGGCACGGCGAGTTCCATCTCGATCACTGCGGTGCGCTGATGGACGTGGAGCCGATGGGCGAGGACTACGTGGTCTCGATGTGCCACGACATCGAGGACCCGACCTTCGACGCCACCGCCGTCGCGACGAACCCCAAGGCACAGATCCGGCCGATCCACCGGCCGCCGCGCACGCCCGCCAACCGCCAACCGCACTGCGCGTGGACCGTGGTCATCGACGAGGCGCACCCGGCGGTGACGGACTCGGAGGGCTGCCGGGAGGTACGCGGTTCGGTTGCCGCCGGTGTCGAGCTCGACCCGATCGACCCGACGGACGACGGCGCCGCCGACTATGCGGGTCCGCTGATGTCCGACGTCGACTTCGCGAGCTTCTCGCACTCGGCGCTGGTGCGGATGGCCGACGAGATCTGCCTGCAGATGCACCTGCTCGACCTCGGCTTCCGGTACGGCCTACGTCAGAAGGTCGCGACCGAGGAGGTCGCGCGGATCGCCCGCAAACAGCTGATCGGCATCGCTGGGCTGGCCGCCGACCGGCTGCGCGCGGCCTTGGACCTCCCTCGCACCGCAGAGGGCAATGAGCGCGTGCTCGGCCTGCACCCGACTCGCAACCCGCTCGCTTACGTCGAGGCCGGCGGCGCGACGGACGGCGGTTGGCTCTCCTTGGCCGACGACCCGGAGGTCGTACGGTCCATCACCAACCTGGACCCGGCAGCCGAGCCGGAGGAGGTGCAGGTGACCCGGATGAGCACCGGCGCCGGCTTCGCGTTCGAACCGCGCCGGTCGCTGCCGATCACTCCCGTCTAGCGACCCTCCTCCAGAGTTCTACGTCCGGCGTCGCGGCGCTCGGGTCGTCCGGCCAGCCGTCGATGGTGGCGCGGCCCAGTCGGCCCACGCGTTCACCATGTCGGCGAAGTCGGCGTGGAACCGTCCGACGACGTCAGCACGGCGGCGCGTTCGGGGAAGGCGCCGGTGCCATCGAGGTAGCCGCGGGCACGGCGATGTTCTCGGCTCGCGTTCGACGGGCCCACTCCTTGATGCTCCGCACCGCCTTCAGGGCGATCGCCTTGGTGCCGTGATCGGCGAAGAACACCTTGAGCAGCTGCTCGAACTCCAGAATCGGCCCTTCGCCGGGCGTGCCGAGCCACGCCTCGAGCGCCGTTCGGCCGGCAGGGGTGATCGCGTACACGGTGCGGGGGCGGCGACCCACGGTCTCCTCGGTGGCGACGGCCAGGCCGTGCGCCGCGAGCTTCTTCGGCTCGTTGAACAGATTGCTGCGCGCTCGCGGCCAGAGCGGGCGCAGGCTGCGATCGACGTGCTTGGCGAGCTCGTAGGTCGACCACGGTCGGATCGCGAGCATGCCGAGCATCGCGAACGACGTGGTAGTCAGTTTGTTGCTGGCCCTTGGCATTTAGTCCTCCTAGGACTATATTGGTCCTATCTGGACTATATCGGAGGTGGCTCATGGTTGACGCGGTGACATCGCCTGGTCGACCCGACGAACGTCGAGCAGGCGAAGGCCTGGGACGGTGACGAGGGCGCGGTGTGGGCGGCGCATCGCCGACTCCTTCGATCGTTCGATCGCCGGCTACCACGCCGCGTTCCTGGACGCTGCGGACTTCAAGGCCGCGGATCGAGTGCTCGATATCGGCTGCGGCACCGGGCAGACCACCCGAGACGCGGCCCGAGCCGTCGGCTCCGGCCAGGCCCTCGGGGTCGACCTGTCCGCACGGATGATCGAGCACGCGCGAGAGGTCGCTGTCCGCGAGGGCCTGCAGAACGTTGGCTTCGAGCAAGCGGACGCCCAGGTCCATCCGTTCCCGCCTGAGGAGTTCGACGTCGCCATCAGCCGCACCGGTGCGATGTTCTTCGGCGATCCGGTCGCCGCCTTCAGCAACATCGCGCGCGCACTGCGCCCCGGCGGTCGGTTGCGGCTCCTCGTCTGGCAGGGACCCGACGCGAACGAATGGATCCGCGAGCTGTCCTCGGCGATGGCAGCTGGGCGTGATCTGCCGATGCCACCGCCCTCGGCACCGGGTCCGTTCTCCCTCTCCGATCCGAACCGGGTCCGGAGCCTCCTCGGCGACGCCGGCTTCACCGATGTCCAGCTCGATCCATCGAGTGCGGGGATGTGGTTCGGTGCGAGCCCGGTACGAGGCAGAGCGGTTCATCCTCGGCGTGCTCGGCTGGATGCTGGGCGGGCTCGACGACGAGGGTCGCGAGCGAGCGATTGGTGATCTGCGGGCCACCATCGCCGCGCACCACGGCGACGACGGTGTCGTCTTCGGGTCGTCGACCTGGACGATCCGGGCCAACCGGTGAGCCTCTACGCGATCACCCGTGAAGCCGGTCCCGACTGGACCGACGGCAAGGGTGCCTTCGAGCAGCCCGGCGTGGCTGACCACTCCGCCTTCATGAACGGGCTCGTCAGAGGAGGGCTTCGCGGTCTTCGCCGGCCCGCTCGCGGCACCGAGCAGGACCGGATCCGGGTGCTCCTGATCGTGGAGGCCGACAGCGAGGATGACGTACGACGCCGGCTTGCCGACGACCCCTGGGAACGAGAACGACGCGTCGTCACCACGCTCGTTGAGCCATGGATGCTGATGGTCGGTGCCGAGCGACTCGTTGCGCAGTCTTCGACTCTCTGATACCCCCGGTCCGTACCGGCTACAGACATGCCTGGATTGCGGGCGCACGATGGCCGGGAGGCCCGTTGGGCCAAAGGGAGAACTGCACCATGGGACAAGGCGAGAACATCGAACTGGCCAAGGCGGCCTATGCAGGGTTGACCTTTTCGCCAGCCCCCGCGCAACGACGATCACGGCTACGGCCTGGTCACCAAGGCGCTCCACCGGCCGCACGCTGGCGCTGATGCGCGCAGTTCATGATCGGCTACGGGATGGATGCCGACGCCTCGGTCGACCGGGCCGACGACGTGGTGGACGCCCGCGAGATGCGTGCGGGTCGGAGAACGATGCCGCCCGAGGAGCGTTGCGAGGACGCGGTCGACCGGCAGGAGGACGCCCTCAAGGACGAGGGCGACTACGCCGTTTTCGATGGCTCCTGGATCGCGTCGACCTGCACGTCCTGCTCGGGCTGGCGATCCTTGCCCTCGCCATCGCGCGCACCGCCTGGCGGATAGCCACACCCCTCCCGCCGTGGGATGCGCGGCTCAGCGCCGTTGATCGGAAGGTCGCCCACGCCACCGAGGGTGACCCTGATCGCCACGCAGTACGTCATCCCGCGCTGAGCGGTCTGTGGCTTGTCCTGTCTAGTGACGACTCGGTGCTGCCGCTGCACGTCGCTGGTCACTGCGCGTTCTTCGGGGCGCTGGCCGTCCACGTCGGCCTGGTGCTCCGACGCGGGCTGCTTGCAGGCTCCTCTAGCTGCCGGTGAACTGAGGCGCGCGCTTCTCGGAGAACGCCCGCGGCCCTTCTTTCGCGTCGTTGGACGCGAACACGGCCGCGCCGACCTTGGCGTCGTCCTTCCAGCAGTCGTCCTCGTGCTTGCCCTCGGAGTCGCGCATCGTCTTCAGGATCGCCTGGACGGCAAGCGGGCCGTTGGCGGAGATCAGCTCGGCGAGCTCATGGGCTTTGGCCAGCGCCAGACCGTCGGGGACGACGTGGCCGATCAGCCCGAGCTCCTTCGCCTCCGGCGCGAGGATGTGCCGGCCAGTGAGCAGCAGGTCGGCCGCCACCGTGTAGGGAATCTGCCGGACCAGGCGGACCGCGGACCCACCCATCGGGTAGAGGCTCCAGCGAGCCTCCGAGATGCCGAACTTCGCCGACTCGCCGGCCACCCGGATATCGGTGCCCTGGAGGATCTCGGTGCCGCCGGCGATGGCCGGACCCTCGACGGCCGCGATCAGCGGCTTGGTCAGCCGGAAGCCCTTGAGCAGCCCCTTGATCACCGAGGGGTCGTACTCGCCGGACTCGAAGCTCTCCGACGGCGGCCGCTTGGACATCGACTTGAGGTCGGCGCCGGCGCAGAAGTAGCCGCCCGCCCCGGTGAGGATGCACACCCGGATCGAGTCGTCGGAGTTCACCCGGTCCCAGGCGTCGCTCATGATCGCGAGCATCTCGCCGGACAGTGCGTTGCGCGCCTCGGGGCGGTTCATGGTGACCACCAGGGTGTGGCCGACCTGCTCCACGAGGCAGTGCGGGGCGGTGACGTCGTTGCTGCTCATGGACCCGACGCTAGCGAAAAACAAGAACGTGTTCTAGTCTCGGGGCTGTGGCCTTGAACATCGCCGACCTCTTTGAACATGCCGTCGACGCGGCCCCGGGCAACCCAGCAGTGCGGGTGGGTGACCGCACGGTGACCTATGCGGAGCTCGAGGCGGACGCCAACCGACTTGCACATTTTCTGACCTCCCGGGGCGTCGGTCCCGGCGACCACGTGGGCATCTACGCCAAGAACAGCATCGAGCACGTCGTGGCCGTGCTGGCCGTGGTGAAGATCCGCGCGGTCAACATCAACGTCAACTACCGGTACGTCGAGGGCGAGCTGAACTACCTCTTCGAGAACGCCGACGTGGTGGCCCTGCTCCACGAGCGCCCCTATGCGCCGTTGGTGGCCGCGACCTTCCCCGAGCACGACAAGCTGCAGACCGTCGTCGTGATGCCGGACGCGATCGAGCCCGACGACGAGTCCGACGTGTCGTCGTACGGCGGCGTGCTCTGGGCCGAGGCGCTGGGCAGCCAGAGCGCCGACCGCGACTTCGGCGAGCGCAGCCAGGACGACCTGCACATCATCTACACCGGCGGCACCACCGGCTTCCCGAAGGGCGTGATGTGGCGCCACGAGGACTTCTGGCGGGTGCTCGGCGGCGGCATCGACTTCTACACGGGCGAGCCGCTCGAGGAGTTCGACCAGTCCAAGCAGGCCAACGAACCGCGGATGGTGACCTTCCCGCTGAGCCCTTTGATGCACGGCGGCGCCCAGGCCGGGCTGCTGATGCACCTCTTCGCGGGGCACCTCACGATCCTCGAGCCGAAGTTCGACGCGGTGCGCACCTGGCAGATCATCGAGGCCAACAAGGTCCAGCTGATCTTCATGACCGGTGACGCGATGGCTCGACCCCTGATCGAGGAGTTCGAGCGCCAGGCCGCCGCCGGCACGCCGTACGACGGCTCGAGCCTGTTCGCTATCTCCAGCAGTGCCGCGATCTTCAGCCCGCCGGTCAAGGAGCGCTGGATGGCGGCGTTCCCCGACAGCATCTTCACCGACTCGATCGGCGCCTCCGAGACCGGCTTTCAGGGCATGGGCATGCAGGACCGGCAGCACATCAGCCCCGACGGTCCAGTGGTCGGTCTCGGCCCCAGCAGCGTCGTGATCGACGACGACAACAACGTGCTCGATGTGGCCACCGACATCGGCAAGATCGGCCGGCTCGGCCGAGGCGGGTCGGTTCCGGTCGGCTACTACAAGGACCCGGAGAAGTCGGCGAAGACGTTCCTCGAGATCGACGGCCAGCGCTATTCCGTGCCGGGCGACTTCGCGCGGATCGAGGGCGACAGCAAGGTGACCCTGCTAGGCCGCGGGTCCAACTGCGTCAACACCGGCGGGGAGAAGGTCTATCCCGAAGAGGTCGAGATGCAGATCAAGGGTCACCCCGCGGTCTACGACTGCCTCGTGGTGGGGATCCCGGACGAGAAGTACGGCCAGGCCGTCGCTGCCGTGGTCCAGCCCCGCGAGGGACAGACGGTCGAGCTCGAGGAGCTGCGCGAGTTCCTCCGCGCGCACCTGTCCGGCTACAAGCTGCCCCGCGCACTCACGCTGGTGCCCGAGATCCCGCGCAACGCCACCGGCAAGGCGCAGTACCCGGCCGCCAAGGAGATGGCGCTCGCGGGGAACGCCACCGAGACCGGCGCGGAGGCCCCGGCCTGATGCGCACCTCACTCTGCGACGAGTTCGGCATCGAGTACCCGATCTTCGCGTTCACCCCGTCCGAGCACGTGGCCGCCGCTGTGTCCCGCGCGGGTGGGCTCGGGGTCCTCGGCTGTGTCCGGTTCAACGAGACCGACGAGCTCGAGGCCGCGCTGTCCTGGCTGGATGACAACACCGACGGCAAGCCCTACGGCGTCGACATCGTGATGCCGATGAAGATCCCGACCGAGGGCACCCAGATCGACCTGCAGGCGATGATCCCCGAGGAGCACGTCTCGTTCGTCGAGCGGACCCTCCAGAAGCTCGGCGTACCCCCGCTACCTCAGGGTGAGGGTCGGGACGCCGTACTCGGCTGGCTGCACTCCGTGGCCCGGTCGCACCTCGACGTGGCGCTCAACCACCGGCCGGTGCTGATCGCGAACGCACTCGGGTCCCCGCCCAAGGACGTCATCGACACCTGCCACGAGCACGGCATCAAGGTCGCCGCCCTGGCGGGCGCGGCCAAGCACGCGCTGAGCCATGTCGAGAACGGCGTGGACATCATCGTGGCCCAAGGCTTCGAGGCCGGCGGTCACACCGGCGAGGTCACCAGCATGGTGCTCACCCCCGAGATCGTGGACGCCGTCGGACCCGGCGTACCCGTGCTCGGCGCGGGCGGCATCGGTTCGGGTCGGCAGGTCGCAGCCTCACTGGCGATGGGCTCCCAGGGCGTGTGGACCGGCTCGATCTGGCTCGGGACCGAGGAGTACCAGCAGCTCCAGTCGAACGCCGGCTGGACCAAGGCGTTCACGCGGGCCACGTCCAGCGACACCGTCCGCACCCGGATCTACACCGGCAAGCCCGCCCGGCTGCTCAAGACCAAGTGGACGGAGGCCTGGGCGGAGGAGGACGCACCCGCACCCCTGCCGATGCCGCTGCAGAACATCCTGGTCAGCGATGCGCACAACCGGATCAACGCCTCCGGTGACCCCGATGTGATCTCGATGCCGATCGGCCAGATCGTCGGCCGGATGAACGATGTCCGCCCGGTGGCCGAGGTGATGGCCGACCTGGTCTCGGAGTTCGAGCAGTCGGTCAAACGCCTGGCCGAGATCGCCGGAAGCTGAGCGGGGGCAGTGACCATGGGCGCTCTGCGAGTACTGATCGGTGATCCGCGACGGCGCCGGATGGCTGTCGCACTGGCGGCTGCGACTGTGCTGGTCGGCGGCACCCTCGCCGCTGCTGAGGATCCGATCCAGCCGCAGCCGGTCCCCAAGGCGGCCTGCGGTCCCGGCTCGCAGCCGGAGACGACCACGCTGCAAGGTCGGGTGCCGAAGGCAGATTTCGACTCGGGTCGGGCGCTACGCGGTTACACCTGCAACACCGAGCAGGTGGGTCGTCACGGTACGAGCGGTGGCTTCAAGGCGCTGCGCTACACCGATGCTCAAGGCCATACCTGCGCGTTCTACGACTCGACGCGGATCTTCGGGCCGGACGTGGTCAGCAACCTGCTCAACGGCACCGGTCTTGGTGTGGTGGTGCTGGACATGTCCAGGCCGGCGAAGCCGCGCAAGACCGCCAACCTGATCACGCCGGCGATGCTCAGTCCGCACGAGTCACTGCTCGTCAACCAGGAACGCGGCTTGCTGGTGGGCGTCATGGGTACCCTCGCGACGGCTCCGGGCGTGCTGGACGTCTACGACGTACGCACGAACTGCCGCAAGCCGAAGCTGCTCTCGACCACCCTGTCCGGTGTGTTCGGCCACGAGAGCGGCTTTGCGCCCGACGGAAAGACCTTCTGGACAGCGGGCGCCGCGGGGTTCACCATGACCGCGGTCGACCTCACGGATCCGCGGCGGCCGCGCACCTTGCTCACGAAGACCGGGTTAGTCGCGCACGGGCTGCGCTTCTCCGATGACGGCAACATCATGTACGTCGCCAACATGGGCGTACCGTCGGCGAACTCGATCCTCGATCACGCCAGCCTGCAGATCTTCGACGTCTCGCAGGTGCAGACCCGGACCAAGAACGCGAAGATCTCGATCCTCGGCGAGCTCGCGTGGCCAGGCATCGGGATACCGCAGGTCGCCGAGCCGTTCCACCGAGACGGGCGCGAGTACGTCCTCGAGGTCGACGAGTTCACCGACTGGTTCGGCGACAGCTGGACCATCGACTTCCGCAACCGCCCAGTGGGTGGAGCCCGCATCATCGACGTCACCGACCCGACGTTGCCGACCCTGGTCTCTGACATCCGACTCGAAGTCCACCAGAAGGAGAACCGCACAGAGGACGTCATGTCCGACCCGGGCGCCAGCCTCCCGACCGGCGGCTACGCCGCGCACTATTGCTCGGTCCCGACCCGCGATGCTCCGAACCTTGCTGCCTGCTCGATGATCGGCTCGGGCCTTCGCGTCTTCGACATCCGCGACGTCGAACACCCCGTCGAGGTCGCCTACTTCAACATGCCATCGAAGGGCGGCGCCAGCGCGCTGTCCCAGCCTGCCTGGGACCCGGCCAGCAACTCGATCTGGTACACCGATGGCTCCAGCGGCTTCTACGTCGTGCGGCTCACGAACGGCGTCCAGCAGCTCCTGCCCGGACACTGAACGACCAGCCTCGCGGCTCGCGCTCCCAGAGCACGCCGTCGCCGGCGACGGGACCTTCGGCGGACAGCTCGCGTTTGACCACCTTGTTGGTGGCGGTCCGCGGCAGCGTGTCGGCGAACCGGACGTAGCGCGGCCAGGCCTTGGGGGAGAGGTCGGCTTGGTCGGCGAGGAACGCCTCGAGCTCCACCGGCGAGAGCGCCGCCGTGGTCACCAGGGCAGCCATCACCTGGTCACCGACGCGCTCGTCCGGCACGGCGTACACCGCGGCCTCGGAGACCTCCGGGAGCCGCAGCAGGATCCGCTCGATGGGTGCGGCCGCGAGGTTCTCGCCGTCCACGCGCAGCCAGTCGGAGGTGCGCCCTGCGAAGTAGACGAAGCCGTCCGCGTCCCGATAGGCGAGGTCGCCGGACCAGTACATGCCGCCGCGCATCCGTTCGGCCTCGGCGTCGGCGTTCTTGTAGTAGCCGGCGAACGCGCCGGCACCCTGGGTGTTGACGAGCTCGCCGGTCGCCGCATCGGCGTTGAGCAGCCGCCCGTCCGGCCCGAACTCCGCATCGGACGTCTCGGCCATCGTCTCGGGGTCGAGGACCTTGACACCGTCCAGGGGCCGGCCGAGGCTGCCGGGCGGCATCTCCGGCACCCGCTGCACGATGACGGCGTTCTCGGTGGAGGAGTAGGAGTCGACGACGACGCAGCCGAACCGGCGTCCGAACTCGGTCGATGTCCCGCTCGTTGGCCTCGTTGCCGAACACGATCCGCAACGGGTTGTCGGCGTCGTCAGCGGCTTCCGGTGTGGCCAGGATGTAGGCCAGCGGCTTGCCGACGTAGTTGGCGTACGTCGCGCCGTACCGTCGTACGTCGTCGAGGAAGCCGGAAGCGCTGAACCGCCGGGCCAGCGCGACCGTGGCGCCGGAGGCCAGCGCCGGTCCCCAGCCGGCCATGATCGCGTTGGAGTGGAACATCGGCATCGAGACGTACGCGACCTGACCCGGCGCCAGCCCGAAGCGCTCGGACAGGAAGCTGCCGGGGAAGGCGACCTTGGCCTGGGTGATGTTGACCGCCTTCGGGTCGCCCGAGGTGCCGGACGTGAAGATCAGCATCATCAGCGTGTCGGGTCCGACCTCGACCGTCGGGGGCCGCGGCTTCCGCGTGGCGCTCGAGCAGGGCCTCCCACTCGGGTGAGTCGAGGCGGACCACCGGCACGTCGGTGTCGCCGAGCAGGTCGGCGTACGTCGCGTCGGTGAGCACCACCTGGGTGTCCGATCGCTCGATGTCTGCGGCGAGCGCCGCGCCCCGGCGGGTGGGGTTCAGCCCGACCAGGACCTGACCGCCCAGGGCGGCGGCGCCGAGCAGGAACGAGAACTCAGGAGTGTTCTCGAGCAGCACGCCGACGTGCGGCGGCAGGCCCGGCGGCAGGAGCTCTCCGAGCGCGGCGGCCCGCACGACCGACTCACGAACCACCTCGTCCCAGGTCCACGAGCGGTCCTCGAACAGCAGCCCCGGCCGGTCGTCGCCGACCCGGGCGAGGAGCTGGTCGCGAACCGTCTCGCTCACGCGGGTTCGGCGGCGAGCGCGCGTCCGATCGTCAGGGCCTGCTCGGTGGCGCCCCCGAAGGAGAACTCGAAGCGCTTGGCGCTGGTGAAGTAGCGGTGCGCCTCGCCGTCCATGTCGATGCCCACGCCGCCGTGCACGTGGACCGTGGTGTGCGCCAGCTTGTGCCCGGCGTCGGCGGCCCACAGCTTCGCGGTGGCCACCTCGACCTCGGCCGGCTGACCCTGGGAGAGCCGGTCGACGGCTGCCCAGAGGGTGAGCCGCTGGCCGAGCACGTCGATGAACCCGTCGGCCAGCCGCTGCGACACCGCCTGGAAGGTGCCGATCGGACGGCCGAACTGCTCCCGCGTCTTCGCGTACGCCGCGGTCAGGGCCAGTGCTCCCTCGGTCACGCCCAGCTGCTCCGCCGCCGCACAGACGGTCAGCAGCTCGCCGAGGCGGCGGGCGGCGCTCCCGTCAGGGGCGCCGATCAGCTGCGCGGGCGCGCCCGCGAGGTCGAGCCGGGCGACGGCGTCGCCGTCGCTGGTCCGCTGCGGAACCACCTCCACGCCGGGCTCGCCGGGCTCGACGAGGAACACGCCGACGCCTTCGTCAGTGGTGGCGGTGACCAGGAACAGCTGGGCGCTGGTCCCGGCCCGGACGATGCTCTTGGAGCCGGAGAGCTGCCAGCCCTCGCCGGACGGCGTCGCCGTCACGGTCGGACGGGCCGGCAGGTGGGTCCGGTCCTCGGCCACCGCGGCGGTGAGCACGTGCTCGCCGCTCGCGGCACCGGGCAGCCACTGCTCGGCCACCTCGTCACCGGCGACCTCGGCCAGGAGCATCGCGGCCGGTCCGTGCACCGCGAGCGGTACCGGAGCCACGGTGCGGCCGACCTCGACGAGCACCCGGCACAGCTCGGTCAGGCCGAGCCCGGCTCCGCCGTGCTGCTCGGGCAGCGACAGCGAGATCAGCCCGGCACTGCCGAGCTCGCGCCACAGGTCGCGGTCGAACCGGTCGCCGCCCTGCTCGACCTCGGTCATCCGGGCGGTGGTCGTCTTGTCCGTGAGGATCGTGGCCGCGAGGCTCGCGGCCTCGTCCTGCTCGGGGGTGAACGTGAAGTCCATGTCGCAGTCCATGCCCTTTGATTATCGCTTCGCGGCCGGGAGGCCGAGTCCGACGTAGCCGATGATGTCGCGCTGGATCTCGTTGGTGCCGCCGCCGAACGTCATCACCAGCGACGAGCGGTGGAACCGCTCGAGGCGACCGGCGAGCACTGCGCCGTCCGAGTCGCCGGTGATCCCGGCGTTGGGGCCGACGATCTCCATCAGGGTCCGGTAGACCTCGGTGTTGAGCTCGGAGCCGTAGATCTTGATCGCGGAGGCCTCGGCGGGGGAGAGCGACACCCCTGCGTCAGCGTCGGCGGCCAGCTTCCAGTTGAGCAGCGAGAGTGCTTCGACCCGCGCGTGCGCGCGGCCCAGGGCGATCTGCACCCACTCGGTGTCGATCACCCGCTGCCCGTCCGGCGCTTTGGTCTGCTGGGCCCACTCACGCACGAGCTTCAGCGAGTGGATGGTGGGCGCGGCGGAGGTGAGCGAGACCCGCTCGTGGTTGAGCTGGTTGGTCATCAGCGCCCAGCCGCCGTTGAGCTCGCCGACCAGGTTGTCAGCCGGGACCCGCACGTCCTCGTAGTACGTCGCGCTGGTGCCGACGCCCGCGACCGTGTGCACGGGCGTGTAAGAGACGCCCGGCGCCTGCGCCGGGATCATGATCATCGACAGACCCTTGTGCCGGGGCAGCTCCGGATCGGTCCGGCACGCGAGCCAGATCCAGTCGGCGTACTGGATGAGCGAGGTCCACATCTTCTGGCCGTTGATCACCCACTCGTCGCCCTCACGGACCGCTCTCGTCTTGAGCGACGCGAGGTCGGTGCCGGAGCCGGGCTCGGAGTAGCCGATCGAGAAGTGCAGGTCGCCGGCGAGGATCTTCGGGAGGAAGTACTCCTTCTGCTCGTCGGTGCCGAACCGCATGATCGTGGGCCCGACCGTGTTGAGGGTCAGGTAGGGGATGGGTACGCCCGCCACGGCGGCGGCGTCGGTGAAGATCAGCTGCTCCACCATCGAGCGGGCCTGACCGCCGTACTCCTTCGGCCAGCCGATGCCGAGCCAGCCGTCCGTGCCGATCTGGCGGATGACCTCTTTGTAGACATTGGCCTCGCCGAACTCGCCTGTCGCGGACGCCAGCCCGGCCTTACGCTCGGGGGTGACGAGCTGGTCGAAGTACTCCTGCAGCTCCGCGCGCAGTGCGAGGTGCTCGGGATCGAGGGCGATGTGCATGGCGCCAGACTAGAACGTGTTCTCGTTTTCGGCTAGCCTCGACCTGTAGGCAGGCACGGCCGACGAGAGGTGAGTCATGAGCGACACCCCAGGTAATACGCGGGCTCTGGACCAGGGCATCGCGCCCACGCGGTTCGCCCGCGGGTGGCACTGCCTGGGCCTGGCGGACAGCTTCCGGGACGGCAAGCCGCACGCGATCGAAGGCTTCGGCAGCAAGCTCGTGGTCTGGCAGGACAGCAAGGGTGAGCTGAACGTCCTCGACGGCTACTGCCGGCACATGGGCGGCGACCTCACCCAGGGCTCGGTCAAGGGCGACGAGGTGGCGTGCCCGTTCCACGACTGGCGCTGGGGTGGCGACGGCAAGTGCAAGGCGATCCCCTACGCGCGGCGGGTGCCGCTGCGGGCCCGCACCCAGAAGTACCCCACTGTGGTCCGCAACGACCAGCTGCTGGTGTGGCACGACCCGGAGGGCGCCGAGCCCGACCTGGAGATCCTGCCGCCCGAGCTGCCGGGCGTCAGCACCGATGCCTACACCGACTGGGTGTGGGAGGTCGTGCCGATCGAGGGCTCCAACTGCCGCGAGCTCATCGACAACGTCGCCGACATGGCGCACTTCTACTACGTGCACCTCTCGTTCCCGACCAGCTTCCAGAACATCTTCGAGGGCCACCGGGCGACCCAGTTCATGGAGTCGAAGGGCCGGCCCGACGTGAGCGGCGGCTACGGCGCGCCGGAGTTGTTCCTCAAGTCCGAGGCCACCTACTACGGGCCGTCGTACATGATCAACTGGCTGTGGGTCGACTACAAGGGCTTCGAGACCGAGGTCATCCTGATCAACTGCCACATCCCGACCGGGCCGAGCTCGTTCACCCTCCAGTACGGCATCACGGTCAAGAAGCCCGAGGGTCTCGACGAGAAGACCGTGGCCTATATCGGCACGCAGTACGCCAAAATGTTCGGCGAAGGCTTCCTCCAGGATGTGCACATCTGGCAGAACAAGGTGCCCGCCCTGAACCCGCTGCTGTGCGAGGAGGACGGGCCGGTCTACCAGCTCCGTCGCTGGTACGAGCAGTTCTACGTCGACCAGGCCGACATCAAGCCCGAGATGACCGACCGGTTCGAGTTCGAGGTCGACACCACCAAGGCCAACGAGTATTGGCACGAAGAGGTGGCGGCGAACCTCGCCCGCAAGGCCGAGGAGGACGCCGCAGCCGAGCAGGCGGAGAAGTCCGAGACCGCGGACGCCTGATGGCGAGCTTCGTCCCGACCAGCGAGGAGACGCTGGAGGACCAGCGCCTCTACACCTCCGCCCGGCTCACCGAGGTGGCCTGCCTCGACTGCCTGGCCAAGGTCGGGGTGAAGAAGAACAGCGAGCACCACCTCTCCATCCAGTGGAGCGACGAGGCCGTTCGGGCCTGCCCGGAGTTCACCCGGATGACCGGTACGCCGGACGGCCGGCCGCTGTACAAGGGCTGCTCTCGGCTGGCCGCGAGCATCGAGGCCGCGGCGCGAGACGGGATCCTCCCGATCGGCGCCGAGGACGGATACTGACCGCCGCTATGGAGACCGAGAGTTACGAGCTGAAGATCCTCGACATCGTCGAGGAGACCGGTGACGCCCGGTCCATCTCCTTCGAGGTGCCCGAGGGGCAGGAGGAGACGTTCGTCTACAAGCCCGGACAGTTCCTCACGCTCGCGATCCCGAGCGACCAGACCGGAGTGGCGGCGCGCTGCTACTCCCTGTCCAGCAGCCCGCACGACGGCGGCCCGCTGACAGTGACGGTCAAGCGCACCGCCGACGGCTACGCCTCCAACTGGGTCGTCGACAACCTCAAGCCCGGCGACACCATGCGGGTGCTGCCTCCCAGCGGCATCTTCACCCCCGCCTCCCTCGACGCCGACCTGTTGCTGTTCGCCGGCGGCAGCGGCGTCACCCCCATCATGTCGATCACCCGGACCGCGCTGGCGGAGGGCTCGGGACGGATCGTGCTGTTCTACGCCAACCGCGACGAGCAGTCGGTGATCTTCGCCCGCGAGCTCGGCAAGCTCTCCGAGCAGTACCCCGAGCGGTTGCAGGTGGTGCACTGGCTCGAGAGCGTGCAGGGCCTGCCGACCCAGGCGCAGATGAAGGCGTTCGCCGCCGACCGGCTCGAGTGGGACGCGTTCGTGTGCGGCCCGGCGCCGTTCATGAAGATGACCGTCGATGCGCTCAAGGAGCTGGAGTTCCCGCGGCCGCGCCGGCACCAGGAGAAGTTCGTCTCGCTGGGCGGCAACCCGTTCGGAGACCTGCACGACATCGAGGTCGCCGAGAAGGAGATCAGCTCCGCGGAGACCGACGAGGAGGACGCCGCCGCAGACGCAGCCGCCGCATCCCGCGGTCCCGTGAAGGTCGAGGTCGAGCTCGACGGCCAGGACTACACGTTCGACGACTGGGACCCGCGCACCAAGCTGCTCGACTTCCTCGAGAGCAAGGGCGTGAAGGCGCCGTACTCCTGCCGCGAGGGCGAGTGCTCGGCCTGCGCGATCCGGTTGCTGCAGGGCGAGGTGCGGATGCTCAACAACGACGTCCTCGACCAGGACGACCTCGACGACGGGATCCGACTCGGCTGCCAGTCGCTGCCACTCACCGACACGGTGAAGGTCAGCTACTCCTAGCCCCCAGGTCGGCCAGCGCGATCGCGATCTCGTCCGGCTCCAGGCGCGCCGGGAGGAACGCCGAGGGGTGGTCCCGCAGGTGGTCGATCACCTGTTGCTGCGGCACCTGTACGTCGGGCGAGCGGGTGTCGCCGATCTCGATGATCCCGGTGCCACCGGGTGCGAACGCCGACAGGTGCAGGGCGGTGCCGGCGCAGCCGGCCAGCACCGTGGCGCCGGCGGCGAGCCGGAGCTGGTCGAGGACCGGCAGGGTCTCGGGAGTGACCACGGCGTACCCCGCCGCGGCGAACACCTCGTCGAGGGCTTGATCCCGCTCGGCGGGGCTGCGGGTCGGCTTGCCCTCGGCCCGCAGCGCGGCGTTGAACGCCGTCCGAGAGAAGAAGACGAGCTGCGGGCCGTCGGGCTTCGGGCCTCCGGCGGCCGCGAGCATCCGGTCCCAGACCGCGACCGCACCCGGATGAGCCCACCCGTTCACGACCACCGAGCGGCTGGGGAGCACCAGCCGATCGACCCAGAACGGTTGCTTGTCGACCACCTGGATCGGCAGGTCGCCGTACCCGGTCAGTCCCATCAGCTCTGCCTGCCAGGGCTTGATCCCGACGTCACCGCCGAAGTAGGCGTGGAACACCAGCCCGTCGACCTGTTGGTCCTCGGGCCACAGGGTGGTGACCGTCTCGGTGAAGAAGTGTCCGAAGTGACCGATCCAGTGCCCGCCGTACAGCCAGGTGCCCTCGAGCCGGTCGGCATCGGCCTTGGGGCGGACCCTGGCGGGGTCCGCCTGGGCCAGCTGGTTGCCGCCTAGCCCGCCGACCTTCTGCGAGACCGGCAGCAGCTGGCCCTGCGCGTCGTGAACGGCTCCACGGATCCATCGGTTCGGCGGCTGAGCTGTCCGGAGCTGCCCCTTGCTCGTCCGGGTGAGGAACGCGTCGTCGACCGTGAGCAGCTCCGGCTCGTCCTGCGGCTGATGGGGGAACTCCGGGACGGCCCAGTCGAGGGGCATCCGTCAGTCCCGGAGGTCGTGCAGCAGCGGTTTGAAGTACCCCGCCATCTGGGAGTTCACGGTCTTGCTGAGGTGGCCCCAGTCCCAGAACACATAGTCGTCATCGACCTGGCCGCGGCACTTGGCCGGTCCGCAGAACAGCGGGTTGAGGTCGATCTGGGGTGCGTTGTCACTCACCCTCGCCAACGCCTTGCGGGTCCGAGTCTCGTGCAGGATCGCCTCGGAGCGTGGCAGCGTGCAGTGCAACGGCGCTCCGAGCCGGCTTTTCTCACAGGTCGCCGTCTGCCCGATCACGGCGAGGTGGGCCCGGGTGTTGAGCAGCGCCGGGAAGAGCTTCGGCGTGCGGTCGCGAAACAGGGCCAGCATGCGCATGTCGAAGTCGTTGTACCCCGCCGGCGGGACGCCGGTCCTCTCGAACTCAGCGACCTTCTGGGCGAAGCCGGCCCAGTGCGAGCCGAGGATCACCTGCACCGGGTGCCGTCGCGAGGTGGTTCGCACGTACTCCAGGGCCAAGGCGTTGGACCGCTCGCACTGGCCGGGGTAGCGGCTCTGGATCCGGATCTTCGACGGCGGGCACTTGCCCATCACGAACGCGGTGAGGTTCACGTCGGCGGCCCGGGCCGCCTTCTTCAGCGCCGGAATGTTCTGCCAGGCGTGGGAGTCGCCCCAGAGCACGACGGTCGCCCGGCCGGGCACCCAGTCCTGGCGATTCAGCCGGCAGCCCTTCGGCACCTGGGGCGCCGTCCGCGCCGGCCCGGCGCAGCCCTTTGGGATCTGGTAGTAGTCGTGCGAGGGGTCCGGCTGCTGCGCCTGTGCCGGCGGGCTCACCAGAAGTGCCGCAAGCGCGCTGAGCAGCACGCCCAGGACCAAGATCGCGCGGGCGGATGCGGTCCGAGAGAAAGGAAGGGGCTGCATAACGGCCACGATCCTGACACACGGGTCGGGGTCGTCGGGGGAGATCCCCCTCACCAGCCGCGTGCCCTCCACTCGCCGACGTGCGGGCGCTCGACGCCGAGCGTCGAGTCGTTGCCGTGGCCGGGGTAGAACCAGGTGTCGTCCGGGAGCCGCTGGAAGATCTTGGTCTCGACGTCGTCGATGAGCTGGGCGAAGGCCGCGTCGTCGCCGAACGTGTTGCCGACGCCGCCGGGGAACAGCGAGTCGCCGGTGAACAGGTGCGGGTGTCCGTCGGGGGATGAGGAGTCGTCGTACAACAGGGCGACCGAGCCGGGGGTGTGGCCGGCCACCGCGATCACCTCGAGGAGGCAGTTGCCGACCTGGATCGTGTCGCCCTGGGTGAGCCGGCGGGTGACCTCGACGCCGGTCTGCTCGGTGATCTCGTCGGCATCGGGCTCGCCCGCCTCGACGTCGGCGCTGGTGGCGGCGACGACGTCGGCGAGGGCACGGTGGTGGTCCCAGTGCTGGTGCGTGGTGACCACCGTGGTGAGCCCGGCGTCCCCGATCAGCGGCAGCAGTACGTCGATCTCCGCGGCCGCATCGATGAGGACCTGCTCGCCGGTGTGCCGGCAGCGGAGCAGGTAGGCGTTGTTGGACATCTCCTTGTCCACCGCCACCTTGGTCACGGTCAGGTGGGTGAGCTCGCGCACGTCGGGCGCGCCGCCCGGTGTCACGTTGCCGGTGTAGGTCACCATGCCTCGATCCTGGGCAATGCCCCGTTGTCGGAAGAGAGCCCGGCGCCGTTTCCGCGGCCCGTCAGCCACCAGCCCAGGTCGGCGGCGGTGGCGCTGATGGCCGGACCGGCCTCTCCTTCGCGGCCCAGGTGCCAGGTGCGGTCCAGGTCGGTGGCATGCACCGTGAACGGCTTCTCGAACTCACGCAGAGCCATCGAGTCGATCAGTCGGACCGCAAACGCCGGCGACCAGTCGGCGTGGGTGTAAGCAAGACCGAGGTCGGCGTGGTGGATCTCCACCTCGCGGTGCCGCATCCAGGGCACCTCTCCAGCCAGGAACGCCGGCACGCCCGGAGTTCGTTCGAGCTCGACCTCCTGGGCTTCCTCAGGGACCGCCTTCACGGCGTGCCCGAAATCGGTGACCGCGCCCAGCAGTCGGCTCCGGATCGCCTCCGGCTCGGCCGCTCCGAGGGCGGCGATGTCGGAGTCCCGGGCCTCCTGGGAGACGTACATCGGCACCGAACGGCCGTCGCCCAGCCCGCGCAGAGCGGCGGCCAGGCCTTCGGCGTTCAGAGCCAGGTGGGCGACGACGTTGCCGCGGGACCAGTCCGGAAGCAGCGAGGGCTCGGCGTACGCCGGATCCTCCATCGTGTCCACCGTGCGGACCAGCCGGCGGGTGGCCGCGGTGAGCTCCTCGAGGTGCGTCTGGTCGACCATGTCCACATCCTTACAGGCGGGCTGTCGGCGGCCCGTGAGAGTGTTGCTCGAGTCGGCGCGGCGGGTTGTGCCGACCGGTACGATAGCGAACACTTGTTCGAACAACGATGCTCTAGCTCGAGGAACGGTAGTGGCGGATCAGCTGGTCATCCGGGGAGCCCGGGAGCACAACCTCAAGGACATCTCCCTCGACCTCCCACGCGACTCCCTCATCGTCTTCACGGGGCTGTCCGGTTCGGGCAAGTCGTCGCTGGCGTTCGACACGATCTTCGCCGAGGGGCAGCGGCGCTACGTCGAGTCGCTGTCGGCCTACGCGCGGCAGTTCCTGGGCCAGATGGACAAGCCCGACGTCGACTTCATCGAAGGCCTCTCGCCGGCGGTGTCGATCGACCAGAAGTCGACCTCCAAGAATCCGCGATCCACCGTCGGCACGATCACCGAGGTCTACGACTACCTCCGGCTGCTCTACGCCAGGGCCGGCCGTCCGCACTGCCCGGCCTGTGGCTCACCGATCGAGCGGCAGACCCCGCAGCAGATCGTCGACAAGATCCTGTCCCTCGAGGAGGGCCAGCGGTTCCAGGTGCTGGCGCCGGTGATCCGCGGCCGCAAGGGCGAATACATCGAGCTCTTCAAGCAGCTGCAGACCCAAGGCTTCGGCCGGGTGCGGGTCAACGGAGAGACCCACACCCTGGACGACCCGCCCCAGCTCGACAAGCAGAAGAAGCACACCATCGAGGTGGTCATCGACCGGCTCAAGGTGGCCGGGTCGTCCAAGCGCCGGCTGACCGACTCGGTCGAGACCGCGCTCAACCTCGCGAGCGGGCTGGTGCTGATCGACTTCGTCGATCTGCCGGCGAAGGACCCGGGTCGCGAGCAGCGGTTCAGCGAGCGGATGGCCTGCCCCAACGAGCACCCCATCGACACCGACGAGCTGGAGCCGCGGTCGTTCTCGTTCAACTCGCCGTTCGGCGCCTGCCCCGACTGCCACGGCCTCGGCACCCGGATGGAGGTCGACCCCGAGCTGGTGGTGCCCGACGCCACGGCGACGCTGGGTGAGGGCGCGATCCAGCCGTGGAGCCAGGCCCATGTCGCCGACTACTTCCTCAAGCTGATGGCGGCGCTGGGTGAGGAGCTCGGCTTCGACCTCAACACCCCGTGGGAGGACCTGACCCCCAAGGCGCAGAGGTCGCTGCTCGAGGGTCACCCGACGAAGGTGCACGTCGTCACCAAGAACCGCTACGGCCGGCAGCGGGCCTACTACGCCCAGTTCGAGGGGGTCCGTCCCTACATCGAACGCCGGCATCGCGAGGCCGAGTCCGACACCAGCCGGGAGCGGTTCGAGGGCTTCATGCGCGAGGTGCCGTGCCCCGCGTGTGCCGGCAGCCGGCTCAAGCCGGTCTCGATGGCGGTCACCCTCGGAGGGCGCAACATCGCCGAGGTGTGCGCGCTGCCGATCAACGAGACCGCCGAGTTCCTGCGCAGCATCGACCTGAGCGCCCGCGAGCGACAGATCGCCGAGCGGGTGCTCAAGGAGATCCAGGAGCGGCTCAACTTCCTGCTCGACGTCGGCCTCGACTACCTGTCTCTCAACCGCCCGTCCGGCTCGCTGTCCGGCGGTGAGGCGCAGCGGATCCGACTGGCCACCCAGATCGGTGCCGGGCTGGTGGGCGTGCTCTACGTCCTGGACGAGCCGTCGATCGGGCTGCACCAGCGCGACAACCACCGGCTGATCGAGACCCTGGTCCGGCTCAAGGAGCTGGGCAACACGCTGATCGTCGTCGAGCACGACGAAGACACCATCCGGCACGCCGACTGGGTCGTCGACATCGGCCCCGGGGCGGGGGAGCACGGCGGCCAGGTCGTCCACAGCGGCGCTGTGCAGGGCCTGCTCGAGCACCCCGACTCGATGACGGGTCAGTACCTCTCGGGTCGGCGCGAGATCCCGGTCCCCGCCGTACGCCGCCCGCGGACGCCCGGTCGGGAGCTCACCGTCAAGGGCGCCCGCGAGCACAACCTGCGCGACATCGACGTCACGTTCCCGCTCGGCCTGTTCGTGGCCGTGACCGGGGTGTCCGGGTCGGGCAAGTCCACGTTGGTCAACGACATCCTCTACACGTCCCTGGCCAAGGAGATCTACCGGTCCCGGACCGTGCCGGGGCGGCATCAGCGGATCACCGGCACCGACCAGGTCGACAAAGTGATCCACGTCGACCAGTCGCCGATCGGCCGGACGCCGCGGTCCAACCCGGCGACCTACACCGGCGTCTTCGACCACATCCGCAAGCTGTTCTCCTCGACTCCCGAGGCGAAGATGCGCGGCTACCTGCAGGGCCGGTTCTCGTTCAACGTCAAGGGCGGTCGCTGCGAGGCGTGCTCGGGCGACGGGACCATCAAGATCGAGATGAACTTCCTGCCCGACGTCTATGTCCCCTGCGAGGTCTGCCACGGGGCGCGCTACAACCGCGAGACGCTCGAGGTGCACTACAAGGGCAAGACCATTGCCGAGGTCCTCGACATGCCGATCGAGGAGGCGCTGGACTTCTTCGCGGCGGTGCCCGCGATCGCCCGGCACATGAAGACGCTGGTCGAGGTCGGTCTCGGCTACGTCCGCCTCGGGCAGCCGGCCACCACGCTGTCCGGTGGCGAGGCGCAGCGGGTGAAGCTCTCCACGGAGCTGCAGAAGCGGTCCACCGGACGCACCGTCTACGTGCTCGACGAGCCGACCACAGGCCTGCACTTCGAGGACATCCGCAAACTGCTGCTGGTGCTCGGCCGGCTGGTTGACCAGGGCAACACGGTGCTGGTGATCGAGCACAACCTCGACGTGATCAAGACCGCCGACTGGCTGATCGACATGGGTCCCGAGGGCGGCTCGCGGGGGGGCCTGGTGATCGCCGAAGGCACCCCGGAGGACGTGGCCGCCGACTCGGCGAGCTACACCGGGCAGTACCTCGCCAAGCTGCTCGAGGGTCGCGCCGCAACGGTGCCCGCGAAGAAGGCGGCGGCGCGGAAGCGACCCGCCGCCAAGAAGGCGCCTGCCAAGAAGTCGGCAGCCAAGAAGAAGTCGGCCTGAACCGCTCTGCTTGAACCATTGGGGCTCGGTTTCCGTTCTCACCTGTGTCTCAGGGTTGATGTCTAGGGTCGATTTCAACTATCCGCTGCTCGGATGGAGGGTCAATGGAACGGACCGGAGTCAGTCGTCGGGGCGCTCTGACCAGCGCCGCCTCGCTCGGGGTGGCCCTTCCGGTCCTCGCGGCCTGCGGAGAGGACGAGCCAGAGTCCGCCTCGGACATCAGCACGCAAAGCCCCAGTGCGTCGGACACTCCCCAGGAGCCGGAGACCACAGAGACCGAAGCGACCGAGCCGCCGCCCAAGGACGACGCTGGCGGCATCGCGAGCACCAGCGAAGTGCCGGTCGGCGGTGGGCTGATCCTGGCCGAGCAGGCGGTGGTGATCACCCAGCCGACGAAGGGCGACTTCAAGGGATTCTCCTCGACGTGCACCCACATGGGATGCACGGTCAACTCGGTCAGCGCCACCATCAACTGCCCGTGCCACGGCAGCAGGTTCTCGATCGAGGACGGCTCGGTCGTCGGCGGCCCCGCTCCCTCGGGGCTGGCCGCCAAGAAGGTCATCGTGGAGAGCGGCTCCATCAACCTTGCCTAGCCAGTCACCACCGCCATCGAACCAATCGAGGAGTGAGTCTTGACCGAGCAGACCTTCGGCATCAGTCGCAGGATCGCGTTCCAGGGCCTCGGTGCCCTGGGCACCGCCGTGGCCCTTGCCGGCTGCAGTTCCGGCGACGACAGCGCCACGGATGACGCGCCGACAACGGCCGCAGGCACCGAGCTGGCCACCACCTCCGAGGTGCCGGTGGGGGGCGGACTGATCCTCCAGGAGGAGAAGATCGTCATCACCCAGCCCACGGAAGGCGACTTCAAGGCCTTCACCGCCATCTGCACGCACCAGAACTGCCTCGTCGCGGGCGTCGAGGAAACCATCAACTGCAGCTGTCACGGCAGCCAGTTCTCGATCACGGACGGCTCGGTCCAAGGCGGTCCGGCTCCGTCGCCGCTCGCCGCGGTCGAGATCACCGTCGACGGCGACAAGATCCTGTCCGCCTGAGCTGTCCGCGCCCGCCCGTAGGGTTGAGGCGTGCCCGCGTCGTACCGTCCCTCGCCCGGGTCGATCCCGACCCAGCCGGGCGTCTACCGGTTCCGCGACGCCAAGGGCCGGGTCATCTACGTCGGCAAGGCGAAGAACCTCCGCTCCCGGCTGTCGTCGTACTTCCAGGACATCGGCAACCTGCACCAGCGCACCGCCGCGATGGTCTCGTCCGGCGCCAGCGTCGAGTGGACGGTGGTCAAGACCGAGGTCGAGGCGCTCCAGCTGGAGTACTCCTGGATCAAGGAGTTCGACCCGCGCTACAACGTCAAGTATCGCGACGACAAGTCCTACCCCTGGCTGGCGGTCACGCTGGGCGACGAGTTCCCGCGGGTGATGGTCGGGCGCGGCGCCAAGAAGCGCGGCACCCGCTACTTCGGCCCCTACAGCCATGCCTGGGCGATCCGCGAGACCGTCGACATCCTGCTGCGGGTCTTCCCGATGCGGTCCTGCAGCAACGGGGTGTTCAAGCGGTCCGGCCAGATCGGCCGCCCCTGCCTGCTCGGCTACATCGGCAAGTGCGTCGCGCCCTGCGTGGGCAACGTGACCGCCGAGGAGCACCGGGCGATCGTCGACGACTTCTGCGAGTTCATGGCCGGCCGGACCAAGCCGTTCATCAAGCGGATCGAGACGCAGATGTACGCCGCGTCCGAGGCGCAGGACTACGAGCGGGCCGCGCGCCTGCGCGATGACCTCGCCGCCATGGAGAAGGCGCTGGAGAAGCAGGCGGTGGTGCTGGGCGACGGCGCCGACGCCGACGTGATCGCGCTCGCCGAAGACCCCCTGGAGGTGGCCATCCAGGTCTTCTACGTGCGCGGCGGCCGGATCCGCGGCCAGCGCGGGTGGGTGGCCGACCGGGTGACGGACGCGGGCACCGCCGAGCTGGTGGAGGACTTCCTGCTCCAGCTCTACGCCGGCGGAGGCCGACTCCATCCCGCGCGAGATCCTGGTCCCGGAGATGCCGCCGGAGGCGGCCACGTTCGAGGAGCTGCTCAGCGACTCGCGATCCAGCCGGGTGCAGATCCGGGTGCCGCAGCGCGGCGACAAGAAGTCCCTGCAGGAGACCGTGGCCCGCAACGCCGCCCAGGCGCTGGCGCTCCACAAGACCAAGCGGGCCAGCGACCTGACCACCCGCAACCGGGCGCTCGAGGAGATCCAGCAGGCGCTCGGCCTCGACGAGGTGCCGCTGCGGATCGAGTGCTACGACGTCTCCAACCTCCAGGGCACCGAGGTGGTGGCCTCGATGGTGGTCTTCGAGGACGGGCTGTCCCGCAAGAGCGAATACCGGCGGTTCGTGATCCGCGGCGTCGAGGAGACAAAACGACGTTGCCTCGATGCACGAGGTGATCACCCGTCGGTTCCGGCGGCTGCTCGACGAGGGTCTCGATACGCCCTCGCTCGTCTCTCGCGAGGGCTACACGACCACCGATGCCGAGACGTCGGCCGAGGCGACCGCACCGATGCTGGTCGACCCCGAGACCGGCCGGGCGCGGAAGTTCGCCTACGCCCCCGGGCTGGTGGTCGTCGACGGCGGTCCGCCGCAGGTGGCCGCGGCCAAGCGGGCCCTCGACGAACTGGGCATCGACGACATCCCGGTCTGCGGCCTCGCCAAGCGGCTCGAGGAGGTGTGGCTGCCCGACGAGGAGGATCCGGTCATCCTGGCGCGGTCGTCCGAAGGCCTCTATCTCCTGCAGCGGGTCCGCGACGAGGCACACCGGTTCGCGATCACCCACCACCGGTCGCGACGGTCCAAGTCGATGGTCGAGAGCCTGCTCGACGAGGTTCCGGGGCTCGGCGAGGTGCGCCGCAAGACCCTGCTCAAGTACTTCGGTTCCCTCAAGAAGCTGCGGGCCGCCTCCGTGGACGAGATCGCGATGGTGCCCGGGATCGGCCCGCGCACGGCAACCGCGATCAAGGAAGCGGTCACGGCGATGCCCACAACCAGCAAGACTGTCTCCGTGAACACGGCAACCGGCGAGATCTCGGATGACGGCTGACGCAGACGGCCAGCCCCAGGGCGACCTGGTCGTGGTCACCGGGATGACCGGCGCGGGGCGCAGCACCGCGGCCAAGGAGCTCGAGGACCTCGGCTTCTACGTCGTCGACAACCTGCCGCCCAGCCTGCTGCCCGACGCCGTCCGGCTCGTTGACCAGAACCTCGGCCGCGACCAGAAGATGGCAGTCGTCGTCGACGTGCGCTCCGGCTCGTTCTTCCACACCCTGCACGCCCAGCTGGCCCAGGGGGCGACCGGGCGCCGGACCACCCTGGTGTTCCTGGACGCCACGGACGAGGTGCTGGTCCGCCGCCAGGAGGCAGCCCGGCGCCCGCACCCGCTGCAGGGCACCGGTCGGCTGCTGGACGGGCTCATCCGTGAGCGCGGAGTCCTGGCCGATCTGCGCAGCGATGCCGACCTGGTGATCGACACCAGCGCGCTCAACGTGCACCAGCTGACCGAACGGATCGCCGAGTCGTTCGGGTCGCCGCAGACGACCAGCCTCAAGGTCACGGTGGTGAGCTTCGGGTTCAAGTACGGCATCCCCGTCGACGCCGACTTCCTGGCCGACATGCGCTTCCTGCCCAACCCCTACTGGGTGCCCGAGCTCCGCGCCTCGACCGGCAGCGACCAGCCGGTGGCCGACTTCGTCATGCAGCAGGACGGTGCCGCGGAGTTCCTTGACGCCTACGTACCGATGCTGGCCGGGGTCGGCGAGGGCTACCTGCGCGAGGGCAAGCGGTTCATGCGAGTGGCGATCGGCTGCACCGGCGGCAAGCACCGCAGCGTGGCGATGAGCGAGGAGATCGTCCGCCGGCTGCGCGTGGTCGGCTACGACGCCAAGGTCAGCCATCGGGACCTGGGACGCGAATGAAGCTTCCACGACTCAAGCGGGCCGACCGGGCCCAGGCGGTGGTGGCGCTCGGCGGGGGGCACGGCCTGCATGCGTCGCTCTCGGCCCTGCGGCTGCTCGTCGACGACCTGACCGTCGACGAGCTCACCGCGATCGTCACCGTGGCCGACAACGGCGGGTCGTCCGGACGGCTGCGCGGTGAGTTCGGCGTGCTCCCGCCCGGCGACCTGCGGATGGCCCTGGCCGCGCTGTGCGGCGACGACCAGTGGGGCGACACCTGGGCCAGGTTGCTGCAGCACCGGTTCCAGGGTGAAGGGGAGATGCGCGGCCACGTGGTCGGCAACCTCCTTATCGTCGGGCTCTGGGAGCTGCTCGCCAAAGATGGACATGGTCACGTCGACGCGCTCGACTGGGTGGGCCGGCTGCTCGGCGCCAAGGGACGGGTGCTGCCGATGGCGCTTACCCCGATGGACATCACCGCGCAGGTCCGCGGCGTGGGCGAGGATCCCGACGAGCTGACGACCGTTCGGGGCCAGGTCGAGGTCGCCACCACCGACGGCGTGATCTCCTCGATCAGCCTGGTTCCCGCCGATCCGCCGGTGAGCCCCGACGCCATCGCTGCGATCCGCGATGCCGACTGGGTGGTGCTGGGTCCGGGTTCGTGGTTCAGCTCGGTGCTCCCGCACCTGATGGTCCCGGCGCTGCGCCAGGCCCTGGTCGGCACCGTGGCCCGGATGATCGTCGTACTCAACCTCGAGGAGCAGGCCGGCGAGACCGGCGGCTTCGGCCCGGCCGACCATCTGGCCGTGCTGACTGAGCACGCGCCGGACCTCCGCGTGTACGCCGTGCTCGTCGACAGTGGGGCCCCTGCCGGGGAGCTCGCCGAACTCCAGGAGGTCGTCGACGCGTCGGGATTCCGACTGGTCGTCGACGACGTCGCGATGGGTGACGGCACCGCTCGGCACGACCCGCACAAGCTGGCGGCGGCGTACGCCAAGATCGTGGCCGAGGGTGATTGACGCGCGTGGGAAGATCGGCCCCATGGCGATGACGGCGCAAGTGAAGGCGGAACTTGCCAACACCCAGATCACCAAGACGTGCTGTCGCAAGGCCGAGGTGGCCTCCATGTTGCGCTTCGCCGGGGGACTCCACCTGGTGAGCGGCAAGATCGTCATCGAGGCCGAGCTCGACACCGGTGCCTCGGCCCGTCGGCTGCGCCGCGACATCTCCGAGGTCTACGGCCACGAGTCCGATGTCGTGATGGTGCAGGGCAACGGCATCCGCAAGGGCAGCCGCTACATCGTCCGCGTCGTCAAGGACGGCGAAGCGCTGGCCCGGCAGACCGGCCTGGTGGACCAGCGCGGTCGTCCGGTGCGCGGCCTCCCGCCCGCGGTGGTGTCCGGCGGCGGCTGCGACGCGGTCGCTGCCTGGCGCGGTGCCTTCCTCGCACACGGCTCGCTGACCGAGCCCGGCCGCTCGTCGTCGCTCGAGGTCACCTGCCCGGGTCCCGAGGCCGCCCTTGCGCTGGTCGGAGTCGCGCGGCGGCTCGGCATCCAGGGCAAGGCCCGCGAGGTGCGCGGTGTCGACCGCGTCGTGATCCGCGACGGCGACGCGATCGGCCAGTTGCTCACCCGGCTCGGCGCTCACGAGACGCTGATGGCCTGGGAGGAGCGACGGATGCGCCGCGAGGTGCGGGCCACCGCCAACCGGCTGGCGAACTTCGACGACGCCAACCTGCGCCGGTCCGCCCGGGCGGCCGTCGCTGCGGGCGCCCGCGTCGACCGGGCGATGGAGATCCTCGGCGAGGAGGTCCCGGACCACCTCCGGATGGCGGGCGCGCTGCGCCTGGAGCACAAGCAGGCCTCGCTGGAGGAGCTCGGTCAGCTGCACGAGCCGGTGCTCACCAAGGACGCGATCGCCGGTCGGATCCGGCGGCTCCTGGCGATGGCCGACAAGCGCGCCGAAGAGCTAGGGATCCCCGACACCGAGTCGTCGCTGACCCCAGAGATGCTCGCCGACGAGGCCTGAGTTACCGGCACGTACCCCGGACGCTCGAATGATCGGCTGAAACCGGCCCGATAGGGTCGGAGTGCCCAGCAACTCGACTAGCAGGAGCAATTCCAGTGACCGTTCGTGTAGGGATCAACGGGTTCGGCCGGATCGGCCGGAACTTCTTCCGCGCCGTCCGTGTTCTGCAGGCTCAAGGGGACGCGGACATCGAGATCGTCGGCGTCAACGACCTGACCGACAACGCCGTACTGGCCCACCTGCTGAAGTTCGACACCATCCTGGGGCGGCTGGACGCCGACGTGACGTCCACCGAGGACGCCATCCGCGTCGGCGACCAGGAGATCAGGGCGTTCGCCGAGCGCGACCCCGCCGCCCTGAAGTGGGCCGATATCGGCGCCGACGTGGTCGTCGAGTCCACCGGGTTCTTCACCGACGCCACCCTGGCCCGCGCGCACGTCGACTCCGGCGGTGCGAAGAAGGTCATCATCTCGGCGCCCGCGTCCAACGAGGACGTCACCGTCGTGATGGGCGTCAACCACGAGACCTATGACCCCGAGGCGCACACCGTGATCTCCAACGCCTCCTGCACGACCAACTGCCTGGCGCCGATGGCCAAGGCGCTCCACGACGAGTTCACGATCGTCAAGGGCCTGATGACCACGGTGCACGCCTACACGGCCGACCAGAACCTGCAGGACAACATCCACAAGGATCTGCGCCGGGCCCGGGCCGCCGCGATCAACGTGGTGCCGACGTCCACGGGCGCCGCCAAGGCGATCGGCCTGGTGCTGCCGGAGCTGAAGGGCAAGCTCGACGGCTACGCGCTCCGGGTCCCGATCCCGACCGGCTCGGCGACCGACCTGACGATCGAGGCCGGCCGCGAGACCTCGGTCGAGGAGGTCAACGCCGCAGTGAAGAAGGCTGCTGACGGGCGCTACCTGCGCTACTCCGAGGACCTCATCGTCTCGAGCGACATCGTCACCGACCCGGCGTCCTGCATCTTCGACGCGCCGCTCACCAAGGTGATCGGCAACCAGGTGAAGGTCGTCGGCTGGTACGACAACGAGTGGGGCTACTCCAACCGCCTCGCGGACCTGATCACCTACGTCGGCGAGAGCCTCTGACCGGCGTGGGAGACTACGCCGGCCTCGGCGACGTACAAGGCAAGCGAGTCCTGGTCCGGTCCGACCTGAACGTGCCGCTCGACGGCACCGAGATCACGGACGACGGCCGGATCCGAGCCAGTCTCCCGACCATTCGAGAACTGACCGCAGCCGGTGCCCGGGTCGTGGTGGCCGCCCACCTGGGTCGGCCGGAGGGGGCGCCGGATCCGGCGTACTCGCTCAGACCGGTCGGCACGCGGCTGAGCGAGCTGCTCGGCGCCGGGGTCGCGTTCGCCACCGACACCGTCGGTGACTCCGCGCAGGCCACGGTCATCAAGCTCGAGGACGGGCAGGTGGCGCTGCTCGAGAACGTGCGGTTCGACCCGGGCGAGACGAGCAAGGACGATGCCGAGCGCGGCGCGTTCGCCGACCAGCTGGCCGCGCTCGCGGACGCCTTCGTCTCCGACGGGTTCGGGGTCGTGCACCGCAAGCAGGCGAGCGTGTATGACGTCGCGCAGCGGCTGCCGCACGCGATGGGCGGCCTGGTGCGCGCCGAGATCGACGTGCTGCGCCGGCTGACCGACTCTCCGGAGCGTCCCTACGCCGTCGTGCTGGGGGGCTCGAAGGTCTCCGACAAGCTCGGGGTCATCGACAACCTGCTCGGCAAGGCCGACAGGCTGCTGATCGGCGGCGGCATGGTCTTCACATTCCTCAAGGCCCAGGGTCTCGAGGTCGGCAAGAGCCTGCTCGAGGAGGACCAGCTCGACACGGTCCGCGGCTACCTGCGGCGTGCCGAGGAGTCAGGCGTCGCGATCGTCTTGCCGACCGACATCGTGGTCGACAAGGAGTTCCCGTCCGACGGGCGCGAGCCGCTGCCGGTCGTCGTACCGGCCACGGAGATCCCGGCCGACAGTCTCGGCCTGGACATCGGTCCGGACTCCGCCGCCGCGTTCACCGCGGCGCTCACCGACGCCCGCACGGTGTTCTGGAACGGCCCGATGGGCGTCTTCGAGACCGACGTGTTCGCAGGCGGCACCCGCGCGGTGGCCGAGGCGCTCACCAAGATCGACGGCCTCTCGGTGGTCGGCGGCGGCGACTCCGCGGCCGCGGTGCGCGCGCTCGGGTTCGACGAGGCGGCGTTCGGACACATCTCCACGGGCGGCGGCGCCAGCCTGGAGTACCTCGAGGGCAAGGAACTGCCCGGCATCACGGTTCTGGAGGACTGATGGCCGCACCGACCCGGATCCCGCTGATGGCGGGCAACTGGAAGATGAACCTCAACCACCAGGAAGCAGTGGTCCTGGTGCAGAAGCTCGCCTGGACGCTCACCGACAAGCGGCACGACTTCGCGAAGGTCGACGTCTGCGTGGTGCCGCCGTTCACCGATCTGCGGTCGGTGCAGACGCTCGTCGACGGCGACCGGCTGTCGATCAGGTACGGCGCCCAGGACGTCTCCACGAAGGAGTCCGGCGCCTACACCGGCGAGATCTCCGCGGGGATGTTGTCGAAGCTGGGCTGCTCCTACGTGGTCGTGGGTCACTCCGAGCGGCGCGAGTACCACGCCGAGACCGACGACGTCGTCAACGCCAAGGCGCACGCGGCGCTGGACGCCGGGATGACGCCGATCGTGTGCGTGGGCGAGGGGCTCGACGTACGCCAGGCAGGCGAGCAGGTGCCCTACACGCTGGCCCAGGTCGAGGGTTCGCTCGCCGGGTTCAGCGCCAAGCAGGTCGCGGGTCTGGTCGTTGCCTACGAACCGGTCTGGGCGATCGGTACCGGCGAGGTGGCCACTCCTGACGACGCGCAGGAGGTCTGCGCGGCGATCCGTTCGCGGATCGGCGAGACCCACGACAAGTCGACAGCCGCCGCCGTACGCATCCTGTACGGCGGTTCGGTCAAGGCCGCGAACGTCGCCGGGATCATGGCCAAAGAGGACGTTGACGGATGTCTCGTCGGCGGCGCCAGCCTCGATGCGGACGAGTTCGGCGGCATCTGCAGGTTCTACGACATGCCCATGTTGTGACCGAGTGTCGGCCCCGTCGCTGATTCGGAAAGACCTGACGTAGGATTCCCGACCGTGGAACTCATCTTTACCATCCTGCTCATCGCGACCAGCGCGATCATGATCCTGCTGGTGCTCCTGCACAAGGGACGCGGCGGCGGACTCTCGGACATGTTCGGCGGCGGCGTCTCCAGTTCTCTCGGCGGTTCATCCGTTGCTGAACGGAACCTCGATCGTTTCACCGTCGGGATTGGCGTCATCTGGTTTGCGTGTGTGATCGCCCTGGGCCTTCTGCTGGCCTACTGAGACTGAGGAGTCGACAGCATGGCCGGTGGTGGAAACGCGATTCGAGGCAGCCGTGTCGGTGCTGGGCCGATGGGCGAGGCAGAGCGCGGGGAGTCCGCGCCTCGCCAGGCTGTGACGTACTTCTGCTCTCATGAGCACCGGTCGGTGGTGACCTTCTCGGTCGAGGCGACCGCGCCCGAATCCTGGGACTGCCCCAAGTGCGGCCTACCGGCATCGCTCGACTCCGAGAACCCTCCGCCGGCTCCCAAGATCGAGCCCTACAAGACCCACCTGGCCTACGTGAAGGAGCGTCGCTCCGACGCCGAGGCGCAGGTGATCCTCGATGAGGCGCTCCAGCTGCTCCGCACCCGCCGCAAGGCCGGGGAGATCATCTTCTGACCGCGCAGCAGCCCGCGAGGAACGAGCGGGCTGCGTGGGCGCGGGCAGGTCGAGTGCCGCCGCGGCTGAGGACCGAAGACGCGACGCGGTGTATCGAGACCCGACGAGCTCTGAGAGACCCGCGCATGAGTGGGTCTCGATACGCCGCTCGCTGCTTCGTCGCTCGCGCTACTCGACCAACGAACCGCGCTACGCGACCAACGAGCAGCCGTCGCTCTCAGAGGTCCCGCCGGACCTCGTCGGCCGACGGCAGGTCGTGCCGGTTCAGTCGGATGATCGCGACCACCAAGCCACCCCACAGGATGGCCATCGCCACCAGCATCATGATCACGGCGTCTGCACTCATCGGTTCGCCCCCTCGGTGACGTCTGGTGGCGCTTCGAGCGAGGTGTCAGGTCGCCATTTCACTAGCGAGGCCAGGACACCGAAGACCAGCACCGCCACGGCGCTGCCCCACCCGAAGGTGTTGAGCAGCCACCCCGGATAGTCCTCGTAGGGTGCATCGAGCTCGTTCAGGAACGAGTCCACCAGCACCCAGCTGAGCGCCGCAGGCGTGATCACCGAGACCAGCGCGATCCAGGTCCGTCCGAGCTTCAGGGACCCGTAGACGTCGTGGTGGGCGGCGAGAATGCGTAGCGCGCGCACCCCCCAGGCCACCACCAGCATGCTGACGACCGCGACCACGAGGATTCCGTACTGATTGACGAAGTGGTCGACCGTGTCGAGCGTGTAGAGCCCGCTCGCGGTGCCGAACAGCGCCAGGCTCAGGACCGCTGCCGGGACGCCCACCGCCATCGATGCGCCGATCCGCGTCATCTCGAACTTGTCGCGCACCGCCGAGATCACGACCTCGATGACGCTGACCAGGGACGTGAGGCCGGCGATCACCAGGGACCCGAAGAACAGCACACCCAGCAGGGCGCCGGCCGGTGCCTCGCTGATGATCGTGGGGAACGCGATGAACGCAAGCCCGACCCCGCCCTCGCCGACGGCGGTGTCGACGGAGACGCCGGGCGCCTGCGCCATGAAGCCGAGCGCGGCGAACACGCCGATGCCGGCGAGGAGCTCGAACCCGGAGTTGGAGAACCCGACGACGAGCCCGGAGCCGGTCATGTCGGTCTTCCGGTCCACGTACGAGGAGTAGGTGATCATGATCCCGAAGCCGATCGACAGCGAGAAGAAGATCTGGCCGAAAGCCGCGATCCACACGCTCCCTTCCGTGAGGGCACCCCAGTCGGGGGTGAAGAACGCGTCCAACCCGTCGGTCGCGCCGTCGAGAGTGAGCGCCTGGACCACGAGCGCGAGGAAGGCGACGACCAGCACCGGGATGAGGACGATCGAAAGCGTGCCGATGCCCTTCTCGACGCCCATGGCCATGATCACCAGCACTGCCACCCAGACCACGATCAAGGGAACCAGCACCCCGGCGACGACGTCGGTGCTGATTTCCACGGGGCCGACCTGGAGGAAGTCGCCGGTGAAGAACCCGGCCGGCCCCTCCGGGTTGTCCTCCCATGCCTTGTCCACCGAGAAGATCGTGTAGCGCAGCGCCCAGGCGATCACCGCGGCGTAGTAGATGGCGATCATGAAGCAGATCCCCACCTGCCACCAGCCAAGGAACTCGGTCCCCCGACGCAGCCGGGCGAACGAGAGCGGCGCCGAGCCACGGAACTTGTGGCCCAGGCCGTAGTCCATCAGCAGGAACGGCAGCCCGGCCGTCAGGAGAGCGATCAGATAGGGGATCAGGAACGCGCCGCCGCCGTTCTCGTAGGCGACGTACGGGAACCGCCAGATGTTCCCCAGCCCGACCGCGGAACCGATCGCCGCCAGGATGAACACTTTGCGCGAGCTGAACGCGCCGCGCTTGACGGCGTCGACGTCCGAGTCCGTGGCCATTGCGTCATCCTCGCCGGACGTCGGGCGGCGAGGCAAGTCACAAACGCGCGGCCGCGGCGTGGTCGAGGAACCAGATCGTCTCCTCGCGCCCGGAGACCCCCCGGGCGGGGACGTCGTGCAGGTCCCCCTGCGTCGAGCCAGTGCGGCGGCGACGGCGGAGGCCTTCGCATCGCCGGCCACCAGGAACCACACCGAGCGAGACCGGTTCAGGCAGGGCAGCGTCAGCGTGACCCGCTCTCGCGGCGGCTTGGGGGAGTCGGTGACACCCACCGCGATCGCGTCCACGTCGAGGGCGGGATGGCCCGGGAACAGGGATGCGACGTGCCCGTCGGGACCGACGCCGAGCATCAGCACCTCGAACTCGCCGGCCGCGTGCTCGCGCATCGTGCGGGCGTACGCCGTCGCGGCGGCGTCCACGTCCGCCGCGTCCTCGGTCGCCGGCATCTCGTAGACCTCGGTGGCCCCGACGGCGTCGAGGAAGGCGGCCCGGGCGTCGCGCGCGTTGCGGTCCGCCGAGTCGCGGGCGACGAAGCGCTCGTCGCCCCACCACACCACGACCCTGCTCCAGTCGACATCGAAGCCGGGGGAGAGGCGAGCGACCTCCCGGTGGACGGCTTCGGCGATGGTGCCGCCCGTCAGCCCGATCTGCGGTACGTGGCCGGCGGTCTGGGCATCGGCCAGCCGCGACAGCAGCTCACCGGCAACCGCGGTCGCGAGCCCCGTCGCGTCCGGCTGGACCTCGATCCGCGGCTCAGGCATCAGCGCCCACGCTTCAGGGATCGGATCGTGGCGGCGTAGACGTCGTCCTCATCGAGGCGCCGGAGCTCCTCGGCGAGCAGCTCCGGCAGCTTGCGGCGCTTCAGGGCGATCGGCCGGTCGGGACGATCGGGTGAGGTGAACGTCGCCAGCCGCCCGTCGGCCCGCGAGATCCGGATCGGCCCTTCCTTGGTCTCCATCACCACCTCGGTGATGCCGGGACCCGCCGTGCCCGACCGCGTGACCTCGATGCGGAGGCGGTTCTTCAGCCAGGCGGCCAGCAGCTCGGCGCTGGGGGAGATCCGCTCCGACGACACCTTCGCCGACGTCACCTTCAGCGCGTGCTGGTCCAGGGCCGCCGCGAGCAGGGCCCGCCAGGGGGTGAGCCGGGTCCAGGCCAGGTCGGTGTTGCCGGCGACGTACGACGAACACTGCACGGCCAGCGCCTTGGTCTTTCCGCGGGTGACCTCCGCTGCATCCGTGATCCGTCGCTTCGCAAGCCGTCCGAGGGCGTCGGCCGCGGGGTCGTCCGGCGGATCGTGCGGCCACCAGATCGCGACGGGGGAGTCGGGCAGCAGCAGCGGCAGCACCACCGAGTCGGCGTGCTTGACCACCTCACCCTCGAGCCGGATGACCGCCGCCTCCCCACCCCAACCGGCGCCGGTGCCGACCTGGGCGTTGACCTCCGGGGCGCCGCGGGCGTCGCCCAGCACGATCCCGAGCACGCGGGCCGGATGCTCGTGCGTGGCCTTGCGGGCGTTGTCCATCGCCTCCTCGGAACGGTCCTCGTCGACCACGACGATCAGCGTCATCACCATGCCCATCGCGGGACTGCCGGCGCGGGTGCGGGCCCGGACGAACTCCGCCGCGATCGCCGACGAGTTGGTGTCGGTGAGCTCGATCATCTCGGGGTCCCTGCGGAATCGTTGGGCGGAGGAGCGAAGCGGGGGAGGCCAAGGATTTCGTGGGGTGAGGTCATGGCCGCCTCCAGACCCGTCCGTCACGCGCGAGCATCGCGTCCGCAGACTCGGGGCCCCAGGTGCCGGGCGGATACTGCTCCGGGGTGCCCTTGGCCTCCCAGCGGTCCAGAATCGGGTCCAGGATCTTCCAGGAGAGCTCGACCTCCTCGTGCCTCGGGAACAGCGGCGGGTCGCCGAGGAGCACGTCGAGGATCAACCGCTCATAGGCCTCTGGCGATGCCTCGGTGAACGAGCCCCCGTAGGCGAAGTCCATGTTGACGTCACGGATCTCCATCTGGGTGCCCGGCACCTTCGAGCCGAACCGCAGCGTCATGCCCTCGTCGGGCTGAACCCGGATCACCAGTGCGTTCTGGGTGAGATCTTCCACGGACGTGGCCGAGAACGGATGGTGCGCGGCCCGCTTGAAGACCACGGCGACCTCGGTGACCCGGCGACCGAGGCGCTTGCCGGTACGCAGGTAGAACGGCACCCCGGCCCAGCGACGGGTCTCGACCTCGAGCTTGATGGCTGCGTAGGTCTCGGTCCGAGACCGCTGGGGGATCCCTTCCTCCTCGCGGAAGCCCGGCACCTGGACGCCGCCGGCCCATCCCGCGGCGTACTGGCCGCGGGCGGTGTTGAGGTCGAGCCGCTTCGGCAGCCTGATGCTGGCGAGCAGCTTCTGCTTCTCCACCCGCAGCGCCTCGGCGTCGAACGACGTCGGCTCCTCCATGGCGACCAGCGACATCAGCTGGAGCAGGTGGTTCTGGATCACGTCGCGGGCGGCGCCGATGCCGTCGTAGTAGCCGGCGCGGCCACCGATCCCCACGTCTTCAGCCATCGTGATCTGCACGTGGTCGACGTAGTTGGCGTTCCAGAGCGGCTCGAACATGGTGTTGGCGAACCGGGTCGCCAGGATGTTCTGGACCGTCTCCTTCCCGAGGTAGTGATCGATCCTGAAGATGGACCCCGGCGAGAAGACCGCGTCGAGCGTCGAGTTGAGCTCGCGGGCCGACTCGAGGTCGTGCCCGAACGGCTTCTCGACCACTACTCGGCGCCACGCGTCGTCGGACTCCGCCAGACCGTGCTCCTTGAGCTGCTGGGCCACGACGCCGAAGAAGCCGGGCGGGATGGCCAGGTAGAACGCGTGGTTGCCGCCGGTGCCGCGGACGTGGTCGAGCTCGTCGATGGTGCGGCGCAGGTTGTCGAAGGCCACGTCGTCGTCGAAGTCACCCGACACGAAGCGGAATCCTTCGGCGAGCTGGCGCCAGACCTCCTCGCGGAACTCGGTGCGCGCGTACGTCTTGACCGAGTCGTGCACGATCTGCGCGAAGTCCTGGTTGGCCCAGTCGCGTCGGGCGAACCCGACCAGCGAGAACCCGGGCGGAAGTAGTCCGCGGTTGGCCAGGTCGTAGATCGCCGGCATCACCTTCTTGCGGGACAGGTCGCCGGTGACCCCGAACAGCACCATCCCGCAGGGGCCGGCGATGCGAGGGAGACGCCGGTCTTCCTCCTGACGGAGCGGGTTGGAGTAGCTCACGAGACGAGGGCCCGTCGTACGACCTCCAGGTCGGCGGGGCTGCTCACGTGCAGCCGCAGCACCGGCCGGCCCTTGTCGGCCAGCACCCGCCCGTCCCCGACGGCCTGAGCGGTCAGGAACTCGTCGAACGTGAACGGTCGGTCGGGCACCGCCAGGTCGGCCACGGGCTGGTTGGTGACCTGCAGGTAGACCCCGGTCGGCGGCCCGCCCTTGTGGTACTGGCCGGTCGAGTGCAGGAAGCGCGGACCCCAACCGAACGTCACCGGTCGGCCGGTACGACGGGCCAGGTCCTCGCGGGCACCGGCGAATGCCGCGTCCCGGTGCCGGTCGAGGTAGGCCTGGATGGCGACGTACCCGTGGTCGGGGTCGAGCTGCTCGAGCAGCGCGGCCACGGCGTCGGTCACCGTCGCGCAATCCTCGGGCAGCCAGCCGTCGCTGGCGTAGACGGTGACCGGGCCGTCGACGAACAACCGGTGTCGGCGCTGCTGCCCCCGCCCTCGAGCATCTCCCGCGCGGCGGCCTTGGCGCTCTCGACGTCGGGCTGGTCGAACGGGTTGATGCCGATCACCCGGCCCGCCACCGCGGTGGCGTACTCCCACAGCAGCATCTGGGCTCCCAGGGTCCCGTCGACCGCGGCGTGCCAGCCCGAGGCCGGCTCCTTGGCCACGTCGTCCGGGCCGTAGCTGACCAGCACCGCGTCGGGGGTGCTCGGGTCGAAGTTGGCCGCGTCGCGGCCCTCGACGACGACCGGGAGGATGCCCTTGTCGTCCTTGCCGGTCGACTCTGCGACCAGCTGCTCGATCCAGTCGCCGAGGTGGGCGTACGGCGCCCCCGCATCCGTCAGCACCAGCTTGTCGACGCCGGCGACCGCGGCGGCACCCAGCAGGGCGCCCAGCCGGAGGCCGGGGTTGTCCTCGGAGTCCTCCTCCAACGCCGGACGGAGCTCCTCGGCACCGTCGAGCAGGGAGTCGATGTCCGCGCCGGCCAGGCCGCTCGGGACCAGCCCGAACGCGGTGAACGCGGAGTAGCGGCCGCCGACGTCGGGGTCGGCGAGGAAGACGCGATAGCCCGCATCGCGCGCCGACTGCTCCAGCGCCGAGCCGGGGTCGGTGACGACCACGATCCGCTGTGCGGGATTCGATTCCGGCGTCGGTGAAGGCCTTCTCGAAGGCGCGCTTCTGGCTGTCGGTCTCCACCGTGCCGCCGGACTTGCTGGAGACCACCACGACGGTCTCGGCGAGCCGGTCCTCGACGGCCGTCCGGACCGCGTCGGGGTCGGACGAGTCCAGCACCGTGAGCTCCACCCCGGCGGTCTCGCAGATCACCTCCGGGGCCAGCGACGATCCGCCCATCCCACACAGCACGACATGGGAGAGGCCCTGTTCGCGCAGCTGCACCTGGAGCGCCGCGACGTCCGGCACCAGGCCGCGAGACGTCTCGGAGAGGGAGACCCAGGCAAGCCGTTTGCCGGCCTCCGCCTCGGCCGCCTCACCCCACAGAGTGCGGTCCCTGGCGGCGATCCGGCTGGCGACCTTGTCCCGGATCAGGTCGCCGAGGACCCGTTCGTAAGCCGCGTCGTCCGGGCAGCTCATCCACAGGTCCGCCGTCATCCCCGAGAACGCTCCATCTGTCCCTCGACGGTCTGCACCAGCTCGGCCCACGACTTCGAGAACTTCTCCACGCCTTCACGCTCGAGCACGTCGAGTACGTCGTCGAAGTCGACGCCGACGGCGGCCAGCCGGTCGAAGACCTGTTGGGCCGGGTCGGCGCGGCCGGTGACGGTGTCGCCCCGGACCTCGCCGTGATCGGCGAAGGCCTCCATCGTCTTCTCCGGCATCGTGTTGACGGTGTCGGCCACCACCAGCTCGGTGACGTACAGGGTGTCCGGGTAGTCCTCGTTCTTCACCCCGGTGGAGGCCCAGAGCGGCCGCTGCGGGTTCGCCCCCGCCTCGGTCAGGCCGCGCCATCGGTCGCTCGCGATGACCTCATCGAACGCCGCGTAGGCCAGCCGCGCGTTGGCGACCGCTGCCTCGACCGCGCAGGGCCAGTGCCTCCTCGGTGCCGATCGCCTCGAGCCGTGGGTCGACCTCGGTGTCGACACGGGAGACGAAGAACGACGCCACGGAGTGAATCTTCGAGAGGTCGAGCCCTGAGTCGCGGGCCTGCTCGAGCCCGGTGAGGTAGGCGTCCATCACCCCGCGGTAGCGGTCGATCCCGAAGATCAGCGTGACGTTGACCGAGATCCCCTGGGAGATGGCAGCGGCGATCGCCGGCAGGCCTTCGGGCGTCGCCGGGATCTTGATCAGCGCATTGGGCCGGTCGACCGCCCGCCAGAGCTCCTGTGCGGAGCCGATCGTGGCCCCGGTGTCGTGCGCCAGGTCGGGCTCGACCTCGATCGAGACCCGGCCGTCGGCGGGCTTCTGCGCGTGCACCGGCGCCAGGACGTCGCAGGCGTCGCGAACGTCCTCGGTGGTCACCTCGAAGATCACCCGGTCCGTGGACGCCCCGTCCTCCACCAGCTTGCGCACCTGCTCGTCGTACCGCTCCCCGTCGGCGATAGCGGCCGCGAAGATCGTGGGGTTCGTGGTCACCCCGACCACCGATTTCTCCTTGACCAGTTCGGCCAGGTTGCCGGTCTCGATGCGCTCTCGCGAGAGGTCATCGAGCCAGATGGAAACGCCCGCGTCGCTGAGCTCCTGCAGTCGATCATTCATGGGTTCCTCCTCGGATCGGGGTGGGCGGTCTCCGGCCGGTTCTCAGCCGGTGGACACCCGGATGCTGTCGCGAGCCGCGTCAGCGACCGCGCGTGCGGTGATGCCGTACTCCTCGAAGATGCGCGAGAACTCCGCGGACGCCCCGTAGGTGTCGATGGAAACGATCCGGCCGTGGTCGCCGACGATCTCGTGCCAGCCCTGGGCGATGCCGGCCTCGACCGAGACCCGCGCCTTGACGATGGGCGGGATGACTCGCTCCCGGTAGGACTCGTGCTGTTCGGCAAACCACTCACGGCACGGCATCGATACCACCCGGGCCCGGATGCCGTCCTCGGCCAGCATCGAACGCGCCTCGACCGCGAGCTGGACCTCGGACCCGGTGCCGATGAGTACGACGTCGGGCTGGCCGCCATCGACGTCGAGCAGCGTGTAGCCGCCGCGGTGCACGTCCGTGGTGTCGGCGAACCCATCCTCGCCACGCGGGAAGACCGGCACGTTCTGCCGGGTCAGCGTCAGACCGGCGGGGCGGTCGGTGTTCTCCATGATCGCCTTCCAGCAGGCGGTGACCTCGTTGGCGTCGCCCGGCCGGACCACGTCCAGGCCGGGGATCGCGCGCAGGGCGGCGAGGTGCTCGATCGGCTGGTGGGTCGGGCCGTCCTCGCCGAGCCCGATGGAGTCGTGGGTCCAGACGTAGGTGACCGGGAGCCCCATCAGCGCGGCCAGCCGCACCGCCGGGCGCATGTAGTCGGAGAACGTGAGGAACGTGCCGCCGAACACGCGCGACCCGCTGTGCAGGGTGATGCCGTTCATGATCGAGCCCATCGCGTGCTCGCGGATGCCGAAGTGCAGCACCCGGCCGGTCTGGGGGTTGGCCGACCACATGCCCGTCGACCTCTCCTTGGGCGCGAACGAGGCGGCGTCCTCGATGGTGGTGTTGTTGGACTCCGCCAGGTCGGCCGAGCCGCCCCAGAACTCGGGAACCGTCGCGGCGATCGCGTTGATCACCTTGCTCGACGCCTTGCGGGTGGCCAGTCCCTTCGGGTCCTGCTCGAAGCTGGGCAGCTTGTCGGCCCATCCATCGGGGAGGCTCCGGTCCTTGATGCGCATCAGCGTCTCGAAGCCGTCGGGATGCTTGTCGCGCCACTTCTCGAACTTCTTGTCCCACTCGGCTCCAGCGGTCGAACCCCGCTCGCCGAGCTTGCGGGTGTGCTCGAGCACGCCGGTCGGCACCTCGAAGGTCTGCTCGGGATCGAAGCCGAGCACCTTCTTGGTTGCCGCCACCTCCTCGGCACCGAGCGCCGATCCGTGCGCGGCCCCGGTGTTCTGGGCGTGGGGTGCGGGCCACGCGATGATCGTGCGCAGCTCGATGAAGCTCGGCCGGTCCGTGACGGACCGGGCGGCCTCAAGGGCGTCGTAGAGCGCGGCGACGTCCTCGACGTACTCCTTGCCGTCGTTGGTCCAGTCGACGACCTGCACGTGCCACCCATAGGCCTCGTAGCGGGCCGCGACGTCCTCGCTGAGCGCGATGTCGGTGTCGTCCTCGATCGAGATCTTGTTGGCGTCGTAGATCAGGGTGAGGTTGCCAAGGCCCTGGGTGCCGGCGAGCGACGAGGCCTCGCCGCTGACACCTTCCTCGATGTCACCGTCGCTGGCGATCGCGTAGACCTGGTGGTCGAAGGGGGACTGGTGCCCGCCTGGATCGAGCATGCCGCGCAGCCGGCGACCGGCCATCGCCATGCCGACCGCGTTGCCGACGCCCTGGCCGAGCGGCCCGGTGGTGGTCTCGACGCCCGCGGTGTGACGGTACTCGGGGTGGCCGGGGGTCTTGCTGCCCCAGGTGCGCAGCGCCTTGAGGTCGTCGAGCTCGAGCCCGAAGCCGCCGAGGTAGAGCTGGATGTAGAGGGTCAGCGACGAGTGGCCCGCCGACAGCACGAAGCGATCCCGCGCGATCCAGTCGGGGTCGGCGGGGTCGTGCCGCATCACCTTCTGGAACAGCAGGTACGCCGCCGGTGCGAGGCTCATCGCGGTGCCTGGGTGGCCGTTGCCGACCTTCTGCACCGCATCCATCGCGAGCACCCGAACGGTGTCCACTGCCAACTCGTCTTCGGCGGTCCAGTCCAGTGTCACGAGCGTCCTTATCAGTTGGGCTTGCCTCGTTGGCGAGCCTACTCATCCCTGCCGTTAGACTCACACCCGCTCCGGTAGCCCGTTCCGCACCCTTTCGAACCCGAGGACCCCGTGACGTACGTCGGCCAGTCTGCGCGTGCAGCAGTGCGGCACGACGTCGTCCGACCGGCCCGGGTGAAGGACGTGCTGACGGCGTACGTCAGCCTCACCAAGCCGCGGGTCATCGAGCTGCTGCTGCTCACCACCGTGCCGGTGATGTTCTTCGCCGCGAAGGGCGTGCCGGAGCTCGGGCTCGTGGTCGCCACGGTGATCGGCGGCGCGCTCTCGGCAGGCTCGGCGTCTGCCTACAACTGCGTCTACGACCGCGACATCGACGAGCAGATGCGCCGGACCCGCCGGCGCGCACTCCCGCGGCACATCGTGACGCCGACCGCGGCGCTGGTCTTCGCGACCACGCTCGGGGTGCTCTCCACCGTGGTGCTCTGGGTGTGGGTCAACCCGCTCTCGGCGGCGCTGGCGGTGCTCGCCAACGCCTTCTACGTGTTCGGCTACACGATGCTGCTCAAGCGGCGGACCACCCAGAACATCGTCTGGGGCGGCATCGCCGGCTGCTTCCCCGCCCTGATCGGCTGGACCGCGGTCACCAACGAGCTCTCCTGGGTGCCGATCGTGCTGTTCGCGGTGGTGTTCTTCTGGACCCCGCCGCACACCTGGGCGCTGGCGCTGCGCTACCGCGAGGACTACGCCAACGTCGACGTCCCGATGCTCCCGGTCGTGAAGCCGGCCCGCGAGGTCGGCCGTCAGGTGGTGCTCTACAGCTGGGTGATGGTCGCGACCTCGCTCCTGCTCTGGCCGGTCGCCGGGACCGGGCCGGTCTACCCGGTCGCCGCCGGGGTGCTCGGCGCGGCCTTCCTGGTCGAGGCGCACCGGATGTGGGCCCGGGCCCGTGGCACCGAGGACCTCGCGGTGATCCAGCCGATGCGGCTGTTCCACTCCTCCAACCTCTACCTGTCGCTGCTGTTCGTCGCGGTAGCGATCGACCCGCTGATCAAGTTCGGGTCGTAGGGCTCCGGACCGCCAGAAGCACCCAGGTCACCGCGGCCGAGATCAGCGCCGCCCCGAGCATGTGGAATCCGACGAGCAGCTCGGGCAGGTCGGTGAAGTACTGCACGAAGCCGATCGTGCCCTGCGCCAGCTCGACGCCGAGGAGTACGACGACGGCGCGCTTCGCCTCGGCGGTCCCGCCGACGGCGTGAACGGCGAGCAGCAGGCCGATCGTGAGGCCGACGAACAGGAAGACCGCGTCGGCATGCAGCTGGCTCACCTGGAGCGGGTCGATGCCGTTGCGAGGAACGTCCTTGTCGCCGGCGTGCGGGCCGGATCCGGTGACCACGGTGCCGACGTACAGCACCACCCAGGCCGCGGCGAACGTGACCCAGGCGAGGACGACGGCAGCGCCGGCAGCCGGGGTGGGTGCGGGTTGGTCGATTCGCCGCAGGAAGAGCACGGCGAGCCCGATGATCGCCAGCGAGCAGAGCAGGTGGAACGAGACGACCCAGGTGTTGAGGTCGGTCAGCACGGTGATGCCGCCGATGACGGCCTGCGCGGGGATGCCCAGCCCGAGGCCCAGTGCGAGGAGCCGCAGGTCACGCCGGCCGGTCTGCCAGGCCGCCACGAACGTGGCGATCGCGATCGCGGACAGCACGAAGGTCAACATCCGGTTGCCGAACTCGATCGCCTCGTGCAGGTCAAGCGCGCCGTGCGGCGTGAACGACTCGTCGGTGCACCGTGGCCAGGTCGGGCAGCCGAGGCCGGAGCCGGTGAGCCGGACCGCTCCGCCGGTGACCACGAGCCCGCAGTTGGCCACGAGGGTGGCCCAGCCGAGAGGACGGACGAACCCTGCTACTCCCACTTGAACGTCCTCGAGGTGAGCACTCCGCCCAGCACCGCCCAGGCCGCCAGCACGGCCAGGTCCCGGGGGCTGAACGCCGACCGCTCCAGCGCGTCGCGCAGCGCCTCGCCCAGCGCGCCGGAGGGCAGCCACCGGGCAACGTCGCCGAAGCCGCCGTACTCCGAGGCGGGGAGTACGACGGCGCCACCGGCGAGCAGCAGCAGATAGACGAGGTTCGCGGCGGCGAGGGTCGCCTCCGCGCGCAGGGAGCCGGCGAGGAGCAGGCCGAGGGCGGCGAAGGCAACGGTGCCGAGCAGCACTGCGGCGGCCGCCGCCAGCAGGTTCGGGTCCGGCTCCCAGCCCATGACGAGCCCGACCGCGCCGATGACGACGAGCTGGATCACCTCGACGACCAGCAGTGCACCGGCCTTGCCCGCGAGCAGGGACGTCCGGGACAGGGGAGAGGTGCCAAGGCGCTTGATCACGCCGTACCTGCGCTCGAAGCCGGTGGCGATCGCCAGGGAGGTGAACGCGGTGGACATCACGGCGAGTGCAAGCACGCCGGGGGTGAGGATGTCGACGGCTGGTCGCGAGAACTCGAGCCCAACGCTGTCGGCGCCGGCGACGCCGCCGATCAGCACGATCACCGGGATCACCAGCGCGAGCAGGAGCTGCTCGCCGTTGCGCAGCATCAGCCGCGCCTCCATCGACGCCTGGGCCTGGATCTGGCGGAGCACCGGCGCGGCACCCGGCTGGGGAGAGAAGGTCACGGGGCCAGCTCCCGGCCGGTCAGCTTCAGGAACACGTCCTCGAGATTGCGCTGGCCCAGGGTCAGCGACTCCGGCGTCACCCCGTGCTCCTCACACCACGCCGAGACCCGCGCGAGCGTGGAGGCGTCAGCCGGGCCGGTGACCAGCAGGCTGAGTGAGTCGAGCTGGGTCACCTGGGTGTCCGGGCCGAGCGCGGCCTTGAGGGACTCCGGAGCGGTCGTCGGGAACGGCTCCGTGACGACCAGGCGAATCGTCGAGGTACCGCCGCCGCGGGTCAGCTCGAGCGGCGACCCGGAAGCAACCAGGCGACCCTCGTCGATGATGTGCACCTGGTCGGCCAGCCGCTCGGCCTCCTCCATGTAGTGCGTGGTCAGCACGACGGTGACGCCATCGGCGCGGAGCTCCTCGAGCAGCTCCCAGGTGGTGCGTCGTGCCTGCGGGTCCATCCCGGCCGTCGGCTCGTCGACGAACACCAGCTCCGGTCGACCGACGAGCGCCATCGCCATTCCGAGGCGCTGCTGCTGGCCGCCCGAGAGCCGTCGGTACGGCGTCCGGCCGCAGTCGGCGAGGCCGAGCCGGTCCGAGAGCAGGTCCACGTCGAGCGGATGCGCGTGCAGCCGGGCGATGTGCCGCAACATCTCCATCGCCCGGACGCCGCTCCAGGCCCCACCGTCCTGGAGCATCACGCCGATCCGGGGGAGCAGCGCGCGCCGATCGCGCACCGGGTCCAGCCCGAGAACCCGCACCGAGCCGCGCTGGGGCTTGCGATAGCCCTCGCAGGTCTCCAGCGTGGTCGTCTTGCCGGCGCCGTTGGGTCCGAGAACCGCGGTGATCGTGTGCGCCTCGACGGTCAGCGTCAGGTCGTCGACCGCCACGTTGTCGGCGTACCGCATGACCAGGCCGTCCACTTGTACGGCGGCAGGCTCGGGCACCCGGGGAGTGTAGTGGGGCGACATCGCCCCCTACGCTGGCGGCCGTGAACCCCTGGGTCTTCGGTGTGATCCTCGCCCTGTGCGGGATCGCGGCCCTGCTCGCCGTCGTCCAGCTGATCCGCGACCGCGTTGCCGAGGACGGGATGTACCTCCTCCTCGGCTTCGGCGAACTCGTGCTCCTGGTCCAGGTGGTCGTGGGCAGCGTGGCTCTGGCGGGAACCGAGCGGGATGTGTCGGGCACGCTGTTCGTGAGCTACCTCATCGGAGTAGCCCTGGCGCTGCCGATCGGGGTGTTCTGGTCGCTCGCCGAGCGCAACCGGGCGGGAACCGCGGTGCTCTTGCTCGCGACCCTGACCGTCGTCGGCCTCGAGCTCCGGCTGGACGCGATCTGGGGTGGCGCCGGTGCCTGAGCAGCGACCGAGCCTGTCCTCGGGCTGGGGCCGCGCCCTGGTCTTCGCCTACGGCGTGTTCGCGGTTGCCGCGACCGGCCGGTCACTGGTCCAGCTCGGGACCGACGCGGACAAGGCGCCGCTCGCGTACTCGCTGTCCCTGGCCGCCGCCGTTATCTACCTGGTCGCCACGACGTGTCTGCTGGCCGGCGGTCGGCGTGCCCGAGCGGTGGCCGTGATGGCCTGCAGCATCGAGCTGGTGGGGGTGGTGTCGGTCGGGGCGCTCAGCTACATCGCGACCGACCTGTTCCCCGACAAGACGGTCTGGTCGCACTTCGGCCAGGGCTACGCGTACTTCCCGCTGGTGCTGCCGTTCGCCGGCCTGGCCTGGCTCCGCCACGTGCGAAGCGCAGAATGAGCCGATGGAATCCGTAACGACGCCCGATGGTCGGAACCTCGAGGTGCTGCTCGCCGGACCTGACGACGGGTTCCCGCTGGTGTTCCATCACGGCACCCCGCAGGGCGCCGTTCCCTATCCGATCCTGGAGCGACCCGCGATCGAGCGGGGCCTGCGGGTCATCTCCTACTCGCGACCTGGCTACGGCGCTTCGACGCCCCGGTCCGACGGCGCCACCACGGCGACCGTGGCCGACGACGCCACGGACGTCGCGACCATCCTCGACCACCTCGGCTACGACGAGTTCGTGACGCTCGGGTGGTCGGGCGGCGGGCCACGGTCGCTGGCCTGCGCCGCGATGCTGCCCGAGCGTTGCCGGGCGGCCACCTGCGGCGTCGGGATCGCGCCGCGCGCCGAGTTCGACGGCGACGTCCGCGATGGGATGGGCGCGGGGAACGTCGAGGAGTACACCGCGGCATTCGCCGGGCGGGAAGCGCTCGAGGAGTTCCTGACCAGCCACTCTGATGCGTTCACCGCGACTGCCGACGGCGTTGCCGACTCACTGGGCGATGACCTGGTTCCGCAGGTCGACCGGGAGGCGCTGACGGGGGAGCTGGCGGAGTACCTCGCGGCCAGCCTCCGGCATGCGGGCGCCCAGGGCATCGTCGGCTGGCGCGACGACGACCTCACCCACGTACGGCCCTGGGGCTTCAGCGTCGGTGACATCACCGTGCCGGTGGCCGTCTGGCAGGGCCGGGAGGACAAGATGGTGCCGTTCGCGCACGCCGAGTGGCTGGCCGCGAACGTCGCGGGAGCGCGGGTGCACTTCGTGGACGGGGAGGGACATCTCTCCCTCATCAACAAGATGGACCTGATCCTGGACGACCTCCTGGACCTGGCAGGGCTGAGCGCCTCACAGGTAGGTAAGGGTGGCCTTGCTTGAAGCCCCCTTTGCAATAAGGGCACACTGGTGTTGTGGAATTCCAGGACGACCACCAGCACGGTGGGGACCAGTCGACGCGCCAGCGCGTCGCGCGGTCGATCCTGGACAACGGGCCGTCGACCGCCGCGGCACTCGCCGAGCGACTCGACCTGACCCCTGCTGCCGTACGCCGGCATCTCGACCACCTGGTCGAGGAGGGGGCTGTGGAGCCCCGCGAGCCGCGCTCACTGGCCGCTCGCGGTAGGGGTCGGCCGGCGAAGCTGTTCGCGCTTACCGAGCACGGTCGCGACGGCTTCGACCAGCAGTACGACGACCTGGCCGTCGACGCACTGCGGTTCCTGGCCGAGACCGGTGGCGAGGAGGCCGTCAAGGCCTTCGCGCAGCGCCGCGTCAGATTCGTCGAGGAGCAGTTCGACGAGGTGATGCAGCTGCGCCCCGACCTCAGCCCGGCCGAGGTGCTCGCGCAGGTGTTCACCGACGAGGGCTACTCCGCCACGGTGCGCGACCTCCCGATGGGCGAGCAGCTCTGCCAGCAGCACTGCCCGGTCTCGCACGTCGCCCACGAGTTCCCCCAGCTCTGCGAGGCCGAGACCGAGGCGATCAGCCGGGTCCTCGGTCGGCACGTCCAGCGGCTGGCCACGATCGCTCACGGGGATGGGGTCTGCACGACCTGCATCCCCTATCCACAGAAGTCCCAGACGACGCAGACCACCACCACTACGAAGGAGAGGGTCACTCGATGACCTCCATCGAAGAGCTCAACCCGGAGCTGAAGGGGATCGGCCGCTACCAGTTCGGCTGGTCCGACAGCGACGAGGCAGGCGCCACCGCGCAGCGCGGTCTCAGCGAGGACGTAGTCCGCAACATCTCGGCGCTGAAGAACGAGCCGCAGTGGATGCTCGACCTGCGCCTGAAGGGCCTCAAGCTCTTCCACCGCAAGCCGATGCCGACCTGGGGCTCCGACCTGAGCGCGATCGACTTCGACAACATCAAGTACTTCGTGCGGTCGTCCGAGAAGCAGGCCGCTACGTGGGAGGACCTGCCCGAGGACATCAAGAACACCTACGACAAGCTCGGTATCCCCGAGGCGGAGAAGCAGCGCCTGGTCTCCGGTGTCGCCGCGCAGTACGAGTCCGAGGTGGTCTACCACTCGATCCGTGAGGACCTGGAGGAGCAGGGCGTCCTGTTCCTGGACACCGACACCGCGCTGCGCGAGCAGCCGGAGCTGTTCCAGGAGTACTTCGGCACCGTGATCCCGGTCGGCGACAACAAGTTCGCCGCGCTGAACACCTCGGTGTGGTCCGGTGGCTCGTTCATCTACGTGCCGAAGGGCGTGCACGTCGACATCCCACTGCAGGCCTACTTCCGGATCAACACCGAGAACATGGGCCAGTTCGAGCGGACCCTGATCATCGTCGACGAGGACGCCTACGTGCACTACGTCGAGGGCTGCACCGCGCCGATCTACTCCTCCGACTCGCTGCACTCCGCGGTCGTTGAGATCATCGTGAAGAAGGGCGGCCGGTGCCGCTACACGACCATCCAGAACTGGTCCAACAACGTCTACAACCTGGTGACCAAGCGCGCCACCTGTGAGGCCGGCGCGACCATGGAGTGGGTCGACGGCAACATCGGCTCCAAGGTGACGATGAAGTACCCGGCCATCTACCTGATGGGTGAACACGCCAAGGGCGAGACGCTCTCCATCGCGTTCGCGGGCGAAGGCCAGCACCAGGACGCCGGCGCCAAGATGGTGCATGCGGCGCCCCACACGTCGAGCTCGATCCTGAGCAAGTCGGTGGCCCGCGGCGGCGGCCGGACGTCCTACCGCGGCCTGATCCAGATCAACGAGGGCGCGCACGGCTCGAAGTCCAACGTGCTCTGCGACGCGCTGCTGGTCGACCAGATCAGCCGCAGCGACACCTACCCCTACGTCGACATCCGCGAGGACGACGTGTCGATGGGCCACGAGGCGAGCGTCTCGAAGGTCTCCGACGACCAGCTCTTCTACCTGATGTCGCGCGGCATGGAGCAGGACGAGGCGATGGCGATGATCGTCCGCGGCTTCGTCGAGCCGATCGCGAAGGAGCTGCCGATGGAGTACGCCCTCGAGCTCAACCGGCTCATCGAGCTGCAGATGGAAGGAGCCGTCGGCTGATGACGCTCACCCAAACCCCGGCGGCGGCCGGGGCGGTCGAGACTGCCCCGGTCTCCCACCTCAACCCACCACCGTCGTACGACCTTGCGGACCACCCGGTGCCCAACGGGCGCGAGGAGATCTGGCGGTTCACGCCGCTCAAGCGGCTCCTCGGGATCCTCGACGGCCCCGCCGCCACCGGCAAGCTGGACTGGCAGACCACCCTTCCCGAGGGTGTGACGCTGACCGACATCAGCGCCGCCGAGGCGATCGAGCTCGGCGAGCTCGCGCCCGGCGATCGGCCGGCCGCACTTGCTGTGGCCAACAGCGGTGGCGCCGTGCTCCTCGACGTACCCGCCGACCACACCGGTGAGGATCCGGTCTGGCTGCGGCTCAAGGGGTCCTCGGTCGACGACCTGGTCTACGGCCACCTGGTGCTGCGGATCGGCAACCACGCCGACGTGACGATCGTGATCGAGCACACCGGGTCGGCGCGCTACTGCGCCACCACCTCAGTGCTCGTCGGTGACGGCGCCCGGGTCAACGTGCTGACGCTGCAGGACTGGGACGACGACGCGGTCCACCTGGGTCGCGACGCGATCCGGGTCGGTCGCGACGCGTTCGTGCGGCACACCGCGATCTCCTTCGGTGGCGACCTGGTCCGCATGCACGCCAACGTGGAGTACGACGGCCCGGGCGGCGAGGCGGAGCTGCTCGGTCTCTACTTCGCCGACGATGGCCAGCACCTCGAGCACCGGCTGTTCGCGGACCACAACGCGCCGCACACCAAGAGCCGCGTCCTCTACAAGGGAGCGCTTCAGGGCCAGGGCGCGCACACGGTCTGGGTCGGCAACGTGCTGATCCGCAAGGTCGCCGAGGGCATCGACACCTACGAGGAGAACCGCAACCTGGTGCTCACCGACGGCTGCCAGGCCGACTCGGTGCCCAACCTCGAGATCGAGACGGGCGAGATCAAGGGGGCGGGCCACGCCTCGGCGACCGGCCGATTCGACGACGAGCAGCTGTTCTACCTGCGCTCACGCGGCGTCTCCGAGGCCGAGGCGCACCGCCTCGTCGTGCACGGGTTCTTCAACGACCTGATCCGCAAGGTCGGCGTGCCGGCCCTCCAGGAGAAGCTGATGGCCACCGTGGAGGACGAGCTCGCCAAGAACGTACTGCGTCTCGATACGCCGCTCGCTGGCGCTCGCGACTACTCGACGACCGAAGAGCCCCGGTGATGACCTTCGAGCTCGCCTGCGCGACCACCGACGTGCCCGAGGACGAGGCGCTCGGCGTCGACCATCGGTCGCTACGACGTGGCGATCGCCCGGCACGGCGAGGAGTTCTTCGCCATCCAGGACCTGTGCTCCCACGCCGCGGTCGCACTCAGCGAGGGCGAGGTCGAGGAGTGCACGGTCGAGTGCTGGCTGCACGGCTCCCGCTTCGACCTGCGCACCGGCAAGCCCACCGGGCTGCCCGCCACCGAACCCGTCGCGACGTTTCCCGTCGAAGTCCGCGAGGACGGCGTCTACGTCGACACCTCCACCACCCTGAACGGAGTCACCCCATCATGACCACTCTCGAGATCAAGGACCTGCGGGTCTCGGTCACCACCGACGACGGCCCCAAGGAGATCCTCAAGGGCGTCACGCTGACCATCAAGGACGGCGAGACGCACGCGATCATGGGTCCCAATGGGTCGGGCAAGTCGACCCTGGCCTACTCCGTGGCCGGGCACCCGAAGTACGACATCACCGGCGGCTCGGTGACCCTCGACGGCGCCGACGTCCTCGCGATGACCGTCGACGAGCGGGCCCGGGCCGGGCTGTTCCTGGCGATGCAGTACCCCGTCGAGGTGCCCGGGCGTCTCCGTGTCCAACTTCCTGCGGACCGCCAAGACCGCCCTCGACGGTGAGGCGCCGAAGCTTCGCACCTGGGTCAAGGACGTCAACGCCGCCCTCGAGCAGCTCAACCTGGACCCGACGTTCGGCACCCGCAACGTCAACGAGGGCTTCTCCGGTGGTGAGAAGAAGCGCCACGAGATCGCCCAGCTCGAGCTGCTCAACCCGAAGATGGCGATCCTCGACGAGACCGACTCCGGCCTCGACATCGACGCGCTGAAGATCGTCGCCGACGGCGTGAACCGGTTCCGTGGCCAGGAGGGCAAGGGCGTCCTGCTGATCACCCACTACACGCGCATCCTGCGCTACATCGAGCCCGACTACGTGCACGTGTTCGTGGACGGCCGGATCGCCGAGCAGGGTGGACCCGAGCTCGCGGAGGCGCTCGAGGCTGAGGGCTACGACAAGTACGTCAAGAGCACGGTCTGACCATGTCTCTGCCCGGCCTGCTCCCCGAACTGGAAGTCATCCGCAAGGACTTCCCGATCCTCGAGCGCATGCTCCCGGGAATGACGGCGCTGGGCTTCCCTTGATTTACCTCGACAGCGCGAACACCTCGCAGAAGCCGCAGGTGGTCATCGACACGATGGTCGACCACCTGGAGCGGCACAACGCCAACATCGCCCGCGCCATGCACCAGCTCGGAGCGGAGTCGACCGAGGCGTTCGAGGGTGCCCGCGACCGGGTCGCAGGGTTCATCGGCGCTCCGTCGCGCGACGAGGTCGTGTTCACCAAGAACGCCTCGGAAGCGCTCAACCTGGTGGCCAACACGCTGGCCTGGGCTCGCGGGCCGCTCGGGGTCGGCGAAGGCGACGAGGTGGTCATCACGGAGATGGAGCACCACTCCAACATCGTCCCGTGGCAGCTGCTCACCGAGCGCAAGGGCGCCAAGCTGCGCTGGTTCGGGCTCACCGACGAGGGCCGCTTGGACCTCTCCAACATCGACGAGCTGATCAACGAGCGCACCAAGGTCGTCTCCCTGACCTGGGTCTCCAACATGCTCGGCACCATCAACCCGATCGCCGAGATCGCCCGCAGGGCCCACGAGGTGGGCGCGCTGGTCGTCGTCGACGCCTCGCAGGCGGTGCCACAGCTACCGGTCGACCTCAGTGGTCCAGCCGCCAGCGACATCGATTTCCTCGCCTTCACCGGCCACAAGGTCGTCGGCCCCACCGGCATCGGCGTGCTCTGGGGACGTCGTGAGGTACTCGAGGCGCTGCCGCCGTTCCTCGGTGGCGGCGAGATGATCGAGACCGTACGCATGGAGCGCTCGACGTACGCCGGCATCCCGCACAAGTTCGAAGCCGGTACCCCGCCGATCGTCGAGGCCGTCGGTCTCGGCGCGGCCGTGGAGTACCTCGGCCACATCGGCATGAACGCCGTGCACGAGCACGAGCAGGCGATCACGGCGTACGCCCTCGATGGCCTGGCCACCGTGCCCGGGCTGACCGTTCTCGGTCCCCTCGACGCCACCGAGCGGGGCGGCGCGATCGCGTTCGAGCTCGAGGGCGTGCACCCGCACGACATCGCCCAGGTCCTCGACTCCCGCGGAGTCGCCGTGCGTGCCGGCCACCACTGCGCGAAGCCGGCGCACGCGCGGTTCGGCGTGCAGAGCTCGACCCGAATGTCGTCGTACCTCTACACGACGCCGGCCGAGATCGACGCGCTGGTCGAGGGCCTGGAATACACCCGCAGCTACTTCAAGTTGTCTTGAGGGAGGTGCAGCTGGTGACGACAAATCTCGATGCGCTCTACCAAGAGATCATCCTCGACCACTACAAGAACCCGCAGCACGCGGGACTCCGCGAGCCTTTCGAGGCCGAGGTGCACCACGTGAACCCCACCTGCGGCGACGAGGTGACCCTGCGGGTCCACCTCGCCGAGGGAGTGGTCTCCGACGTGTCCTACGACGCGATCGGCTGTTCCATCTCGCAGGCGTCGACCTCGGTACTGGCCGAGCTGTTGATCGGCAAGCCGGTCGACGAGGCGATGGCGATCCACGAGCAGTTCCTTGCGCTGATGCAGGGCAAGGGACAGGTCGAGCCCGACGAGGACGTGCTGGAGGACGGTGTCGCCTTCGCGGGCGTCGCCAAGTTCCCGGCCCGGGTCAAGTGCGCGTTACTGTCGTGGATGGCCTGGAAGGACGCAACCGCACAAGCATCGAACGAGAGGCTTTCCCATGGCTGACGCTGTACCGATCGACCACGGAGATCTGCCTGAGGTCCCGGAGGCTGTGTCTTCGGGCGGCGGCGGCACCGCGACCGTCACCGAGGACGACGTCAGGGAAGCGATGAAGGACGTCGTCGACCCCGAGCTCGGGATCAACGTCGTCGACCTCGGCCTGGTCTACGGGCTGCACATCGACGAGGGCCACAACCTGGTCATCGACATGACGCTGACCTCTGCGGCCTGTCCCCTCACCGACGTGATCCAGGATCAGACCAACACCGCGCTGGAGGGCCTGGTCAACGACGTCGCCATCAACTGGGTCTGGATGCCGCCGTGGGGACCGGACAAGATCTCCCCGGATGGCCGCGAGCAGCTACGCGCTCTCGGCTTCAATGTCTGATCACTCGCCCGTAGAAGCGTTCTGGGAGCTGGCCCGGTTCCACGCCAGACTGAACGTCGCGCCGACGTACTTCGGCCCCACGACGCTCGAAGTGGTGCCCCCACCCGCGTGGTCCTTCGGCGCCAACGAGGAGCAGGCCGACGCGCTCCTGGCCCTGGTCCTCGACGGCACCAAGACCGCGACCGCCGGGGCGCTGTGGGACTTCGAGAGCGACGACGAGCAGCTGCCCGAGGTGGGCGGCCTCAGCATCATCCTCGACGGCCGCGGTCACCCGCGGGCGCTGATCGAATGCACGGCCATCGAGGTGGTGCCGTTCGACGAGGTCGACGAGGAGCACGCGCGTCTCGAGGGCGAGGGCGACCTCTCGCTGGAGTTCTGGCGCGAGGTGCACCAGCAGTTCTTCACCGAGGTCGCCACCCACGACCACGGCTTCCAGCCGGACATGCCGGTCGTGTGCGAGCGGTTCCGGGTCGTCTACCAGTCGGAGTAGCGGCTCCTATCCCATGTATGCCGGCAGCGGCGGGTCGAACGTGAGCGCCGTGTAGGGCTCAAGGTCCTTGATCTCGTCGTCGGGGTAGACCGCCGTCCCCGTGTACGTCGTGCCGTCCATCGTCAGCTTCACGGTGTAGGAGTAGGGGAAGGGCCCGAGGTCCTCGAGGCCTTGGACCAGGGAGTCGGGCCCCCTGAAGAACAGCTGCCCCTCGCCCATGCAGTCGCGGGTCGGATGCATCGGGGCCAGCGTGCGCGTCGCGCCGTTCGCGGCGGTGAGGGTGATCACGGCCGTGGCGTTCGCGGGCGTGCTCGCCAGGTCGTTGATGGACAGCTCGGCCCCGTAGACGTGTGTCTCGTCGCCGCTGACGGAGATGAGACCGAGGTAGCCGTCCGGCTCGGGCAGCGTGCCGAGGGTGGGTGTCGTCCAGCCGAACGTATAGATCACGTCGCCTCCCGGGCCACGGCCGAACAGGTCGACCTCCCAGTCGTCGGCCGGCCCGGCTGCCGGAACCTCGAACTCGTGGCCGTCGGTCGCCTCGGCGGGGATGGTGATGCTGCGGCCGCACTCGTCGCCCGCCTCCTTGAAGGTCGCCTCGAAGGTCCACCCGGGCTCCGGGAACGAGAACCGCACCGCGTCCGGGGAGCCGACGTGGTCGAGACCCTCCGGCGGCATGCCGTCGATGCAGGCGTTCGCGTAGCAGTACGACCAAGGAGCCATCACGACCATCCGGTCGTCCAGCATGAGCGTGAGCGGCGGGACGCCCTCACCGTCCCAGTCGGGGGCGGCCTGCTCGGGTGCGGGCTTGTTGTTCGGGTCGGTGACCGTGGGTGCGGGAGCCGGATCGAGCGTGCTGTCCGTTCCGTTGCCGAGCAGGTTGGAACCGGCAGCCACGGCCGCCACCACCGCGATCGCCGCAACGCCCGAGGCTGCGGCACGCCGGCGGGTACGACGCCGGCCGCGGCGAGCGAGTACGTCGCCGAAGGGCGGTGCGGAGTCGGGCGTGGCCCGGTCGACGATGTCCTCGAGGGAGGGATCGTGGTGGCTCATGACGTGCTCCGTTCCGGTTCGATGTCCTCGGCCACCAGCGGGGCGAGGGCGGCCCGCGCTCGGGAGAGGCGGGACTTCACCGTCCCCACCGGCACCCGCAGGATCGTGGCCACCTCGTCGACCGGCAGGTCGTGGACGTGGTGGAGGAGCACGGCCGCGCGATAGCTGACCGGAAGCATGGCCAACCCGGCGGCCAGGTCGACCCGGCTGTCGGCCGAGTCCGAGGACACCATGGTTCTGGCGCCGGCGGACAGCTTCAACAGCCCTCCCGACGCCACCCTGCGACGCCGGTACCTCGAGATCAGCATCCGCACCGCGACGGTGCGCAGCCAGCCCTCGACGTCGTCGTAGTCCCGCACCCGTGGCCACTTCTCGAGCAGCTTCACGAATGCGTCCTGCGTGATCTCCTCGGCATCGACCGCCGAACCGCCCATGACCGTGAGCAGACCGATCAGCCGACGGGACGACGCCGCATAGATCGCGGCGACCTCGTGCTCCATGCCAGTAACACGCGGCGGCGTCCGGTTCGGTTCCCCGCTACCGTCAGCCACGTGCCCAGCATCGCCGTTCCCCGCTCCCGGTGGGACCGATCGATCGAGAACTTCACGACCAGGCACGGCGATACGGTGTACACGGTCGAGGCCGGCGCGCTGACCGGCCGGGCCGAGGACGGCTCGTCGTTCGCCGCGTTGCTGCCCCTGGATGTCGGCTATCACGGCCCGGCCGACCCCCGGGCGTTCGCCGACAGCCTCGAACTCCCGGCTCGTTGGGGCGTGCTGCTGGTGCGCAAGGGTGGTTTCGCGATCGCCCGCTTGGCGGGGGAGAAGGTCGTGGAGTCCAAGGTCGGGCAGCGACACGTCCAGGGCCGGACCAAGGCGGGCGGGCAGTCCCAGCAGCGCTTCGCCCGGCGGCGGGACAACCAGGCGCGGCAGGCCTATGAGGCGGCCGCCGAGCATGCCGCGCGGATCCTGTCCGCGACCATGCCGGTGGTCACCGGTGGCGACCGTCCCGCGGTCGAGGCCGTGCTGACGGATCCGCGGCTGGCGATCCTCCGGGTGGTCGGGCCATGGCTTCCGGTGCCGGAGCCGCGGCGCGCCACGCTCGACGGCGCAATCGCGGATGCCTCCGGGCTGCGGGTCGAGGTCACCAACGCCTGACCGCACGGCGTGAAAGGGACGCGCCACTTACCGTCCACGCGCCGAGCGCGGCGCCTGCTGTCGGTGCTGGAATGGGTCCATGGATTTCTCGGGTGGGATCGACAAGACGTCGGAGGCGGAGCTCCTCGACACCGCCGACGCGCTCGCCCGGACGATTCTGGAGGCCGAGGCGCGGCTGTTGGTGGTGGCGGCGTAATGGGCGGTGGTCAACGGGGCGGAAACGATCGTTCCGGAGCAGGCCAAGCTGCCGGGTCGGGAGAGGGCCAGGAGGTACGGCGGCGTCGGCACTCGGAGGTCGCCTCGTTCGCACCGGCGGAGCTGGGCGCTCGGATCAGGCGGTCCACCGGGGCTGGGGAGCAGTCGATCGCCCACGCCCTTAACCTGGCCCACCGGCTGCCCCGGCTCGGGGCACGGGTCACGCCGCGATCTACCTCAAACCATCTGCCAGCGTCTCGACCCGCCGGGGTTCGCGCTTCTGCCGATGTGAGCGCGTGTCTCAATGCCCGCGTCACGTTGTGCACCGACGGCGTGAAGTCGTCCGTGTGAAGCTCGCGCCGAGCGTCCAGGTGATCGCAGCTGAGGAACCGAGCATCTAGCCGGCGCCACCCAGGTCTGTCGCAGCTAACCCCGCAACAGGTGAGGCAGCTCGAACTCCTGGTAGCTCAGCGGCGGACCGCCCTCGAGGCCCAGCTGCTGTAGCGCCGGCACCATCCGCTCGGCAAAAAGCGTTCAGAGTCCTCCTTGCTCTCCCACACGTCGAGGCTGTACACGCCGCGTTCGCTGGGCCCGCCGCCGTGAAGGATGAGCCCCTTGACCGGCGCGTCGCCGACGGACTCACCGATCTTGATGTGGGTATCGAGATCGACGTCGAACTCCATAAGCGTTGCGAAGGCCATTGCCCTCTCCTTTTCCTTAGAGTGCTTCTCTATTCATTAGACTGCTACTCTTACCACGTGTCTGTCAAGAGGTCCTACTCCTCCGCCAAGCGCGAAGCCCAAGCCCGAGACACCCGCCGCTCGATCCTCGATGCCGCCCTGGAGCTTTTCGTCGCCACTGGGTACGCCGCCACGACAATCCAGGCGATCGCCGAGCGCGCCGGCGTCGCCGTCCAGACGGTGTACGCCGTGTTCGGCAACAAGCGCGAGCTGCTGCGGCAGCTGATCGAGACCACGATCACCGGCGACGACGAGCCCCAGCCGATCACCGAGCGGGCAGAGGCCAAGACGGTCGCCGCCGAACCGGACGCCCGTCGGCGGGCCGCGCTCGACGCCGCCTTGAGTCGGTCGATCACCGAACGCGTGGCACCCATCGTGCGGGTCGCGGGAGAGGCCGCGGCCTCCGATCCTGAACTGGCCGCGATGATGGAGGCGGTCAAAGCAGCACGCCGGAGGGAGATGATCGCCTCGGCGAGGATCATCGCCGGTCCCGACGGTCTGCGCGTGAGCCACGAGGAGGCCGCCGCGACCCTCTACGTCCTCTACAGCCCCCAGGTCGCCGACATGCTCATGGGCGACTACGGCTGGTCCCCGAAGCGCTACGAAAGGTGGCTGGCGCGGATGATCCTGGAGGCCGTCATCCGGTGACGGACGAAACGCGCCCAGGCCGGCATCTACGACGGCACCAGCACCTCATCGTGCGAACGCACTCATCTGCGCGGATCGGGGCGGCCCCCTCGACATCCGCTGATTTGGGCATCAGATCAACTAGCGTCGAGGCCATGTGGGAGCCCGAGCCGGGCTGGCATCCGCTTCCTGGCGGTACCGGCGCCTCCACCGTCGGCATCTGGCGGGCAGCGCAGGGCGGTCGGCCGGTCGTGATCAAGCGGCTGGCGCTGCCGACCGCCGAAGACCCGGGCGAGCTCAGCGACCCCGGCCACGCGTCGTACTGGCGGCGGGAGGCCGACGTGCTGACCACTGGCCTGGTGGCGGCCACGCCGGGGCTGCGCGCGGTCGTGGCGGCCGTCGACGAGGACGCGCACGGGATCACGATCACTCGGGAGTGGATCGAGGACGCGGCGCTCACGGGACTGTTCGTCGCGATGGCGCTCGGCCGGTTCGCGGGCGGTGACCTGCATCGACCGAAGTTCCTGTCGCGACACCAGCTCCGGGACCGGATGGCGCGGGTCGAGCGACGCGGGGGATGGCCGACCCTGGCCCGGACCACGGTCGCCGATGTCGCCGACCACCTCTGGGAGCGACGGGGGACCATGCTGGACCTGGTCGAGGCACTGCCGCAGGTTCCGCAGCACGGCGACCCGACGGCGACCAACCTCCCCGGGCGCGACGGCGACGACGTGCTGGCCATCGACTGGGGCACGCTCGGCACCGGCCCGGTCGGCGGCGACGTCGGCTACTACTCGCTGGCCTCTCGGGAGTCCTTCGAACCACTGCTCGACGCCTACCTGATGGGGCTGCCGGACGGGATCGCGGCTCGCCCGACCGCGACGTACTCCTCGGGCGCGGGTGACCGCGTTACACGGCGCTCAACCGGGCGGAGTGGGCGCTCGCGCGGGTCGCCGGCGGCGAGGGGGCGCTGGCCGGGAAGTACCGCCACCCCTCGGTCGCTCCGCACTTGCGCGCGCTCCAGCGGCAGTTCCCCCAGATCGAGGCGCTGGTGGGCGCCTGACGCTCAGACCTGGCCGACCGCGAACGTGTCGCAGGCCTGCAGGTCGCCGGTCTGGTAGCCCGGTCGCCGAACCACTTCTTCCGCATCTCCGCGGACCCGTGCGTCCACGGTCTCCTCGGTGACCTGACCCCTGGGGTCTTCTCCTGGATCCGGTCGTCGCCCACGGCCTCCGCGGCCGCCAGGGAGCCAGGTCGATGTCGTCTTCGGGTCAGGTCCGTGATCAGCACCTCGCCCTGCGCGTCCTCGGTGCCCGTGGCGTGGTTGGCCCACATGCCCGCAAAGCAGTCCGCCTGCAGCTCGAGTCGTACGGCGTCGGACTGTGGGGCCCTGCTGCGTGCGCACCTGGCCGAAGTAGCCGAGCAGGTTGGAGATGTGGTGCCCGTACTCGTGGGCCAGCACGTAAGAACTCCACGAAGCCGCCCCTCGGGCCGCCGAGCTGCCGCTCGAGCACCTCTGCGAAGAAGTCGGTGTCCAGGTAGATGGACTCGTCGGTGGGGCAGTAGAACGGGCCCACGTCCGAGGTCGCCGGACCGCATTGGGTGTCGATACCGCCGGTGAACGTGACCAGCGCCCCCTCGGGGCGGAACTTGCCCCCGAGTTCGTCCTCCCAGTAGTCGGTCAGCGAGTTCTCCACCGCGACCCGGGCGCAGTCCTGACTCTCGTTGGCGTCCTGCCCGGTCTTGCAGTTGTCGTAGCGACCGGTGTCCGCGCTGTCGCTCAGCCGGGACTGGTTGTAGCCGCTGGCACCGGCCCCGCCGTTGCCGTCGTCGCCTCCGATGAGCTGGTTGACGATCACGATCAGCACCACGATGCCAGGATGCCGCCGATGCCGCCACCGGCCGCACCGCCTGGAATCGGGATCCGCCGGCTGCTGCCACCCGGGAACCCGCTGCCTGAGCCCCGGCCGGCGTCCTTGACGCGTCCGCGGTCGAGGCGGGCCTTGGGATTGAACTTCATCGCGAGTCCCTGGTCGGTGAGTCCCGGGGCGACGCCGGGTCAGCCGCACCCGGCTCCATAGACTATTCACCACGATGATCACCGCCCACCACCTCGAGGTCCGGGCCGGGGCACGACTGCTCATGGAGAACGTCAGCTTCCGCGTAGGTGCGGGCGACAAGGTGGGTCTGGTCGGTCGCAACGGCGCGGGCAAGACCACGCTGACCAAGATCCTGGCCGGCGAGGCGCTGCCTGCCTCCGGGACGGTGCAGGCGACCGGTGCCGTGGGTATCCGCCGCAGGACCCGGCCGGTCGGGCGACCCCGAACAGTCGGCCCGGGAGCGGATCCTGTCCGCGCGCGGCCTCGATGACGCCGTACGACGGCTGCGCGAGGCCGAGGTCGAGATGGGCAGCGACGAGCCCAACGGCGTGACCGGGCGATGCGTCGCTACACCCGCGCTGACGCGGACCTGCACGCAGGCGGTGGGTACGCCGCCGAGTCGGAGGCCGCGCAGATGGCGCACAGCCTCGGCATTGAGGATCGGGTGCTCGGTCAGCCGCTGAAGACTCTCTCGGGCGGGCAGCGGCGCCGGGTCGAGCTGGCCCGGATCCTGTTCTCGGGCGCCGACAGCCTGCTGCTCGACGAGCCGACCAACCACCTCGACGCCGACTCGATCGTCTGGCTGCGCGACTTCCTGAAGTCCCATCAGGGTGGCCTGGTCGTGATCAGCCACGACACCGCGCTCCTGGAGGCGACCGTCAACCGGGTGCTGCACCTGGACGCCAACCGCGCCGAGATCGACGTCTACAACATGGGCTGGTCGTCGTACCTCACCCAGCGGGAGACCGACGAGAAGCGACGCAAGCGCGAGCGGATGAACGCCGAGAACAAGGCGAAAACACTCACCGACCAGGCCAACCGGATGAGGGCGAAGGCCACCAAGGCGCAGGCGGCACAATCGATGCTGAAGCGCGCCGAGAAGCTGCTGGCGGGAGTCGAGGGGGAGCGCCGCCAGGACCGGGTCGCTCGGATCAAGTTCCCGGCCCCGGCCCCGTGCGGCAAGACCCCGCTCACCGCGGCGGAGCTGTCGAAGTCCTACGGCTCGCTCGAGGTCTTCACCGACGTCGACCTCGCGATCGACCGCGGCTCGCGGGTCGTGGTGCTTGGCCTCAACGGCGCCGGCAAGACCACACTGCTCCGGATCCTGGCCGGCGTGGACCGGGCGGACACCGGTGCGGTCACGCCGGGTCACGGCCTCAAGATCGGCTACTACGCCCAGGAGCAGGAGACCCTTGACACCTCGCGCACGGTGCTGCAGAACCTGCACGCGGCCGCGCCGCAGCTCGCGGACACCGAGGCCCGGTCGGTGCTCGGCTCGTTCCTGTTCTCCGGTGACGACGCCGACAAGCCGGCGTCGGTCCTCTCCGGTGGCGAGAAGACCCGGCTGGCACTCGCGATCCTGGTGGGCTCCAGTGCGAACGTGCTGCTGCTCGACGAGCCCACCAACAACCTCGACCCCGCATCGCGCGAGGAGGTACTCGCCGCGATCCGCAGCTACGAGGGAGCGATCGTGCTGGTCACCCACGACGAGGGCGCCGTGCACGCGTTGGAGCCGGACCGGGTGCTGATCCTTCCCCGACGGGGTCGAGGACCTGTGGAACGCCGAGTACGCCGACCTGGTGGCGCTCGCCTGAGCCGTCCGTGGCCGCACCTAGACTCCGGCCATGACTCCAGAAGAGCTTGCCGCCGCCGGGCTGCGGCTCGCCGTCGACGGCGCGCGGCCACCGTCACGCTCCACCGGCCGGAGGTGCGCAACGCGCAGACGCCGGCCATGTGGCACGCCCTGGCCGACGTCGGCGCGTCGCTGGGCGACGAGGTGCGGGTCGTGGTCGTGCGCGGCGAGGGGCCGACGTTCTCGGCGGGGCTCGACCGCGCGCTGCTCGACCCCGCCACGGGGGGCGACGGCTCGGTGGTCGCGCTGATGAGCCAGTCCGACGAGCAGGTCTCCACGGCGATCGACACCTTCCAGCGCGGGTTCACCTGGCTCCGCGACCCCCGGTTCGTGTCGATCGCAGCGGTACAGGGCTACGCGATCGGGGCCGGGTTCCAGCTCGCCCTCTCCTGCGACCTCATCGTGGCCGCCGACACCGCCCAGTTCTCGATGAAGGAGGCCGCCCTCGGGCTCGTCCCCGACCTCACGGGAACACAACCGCTGCTCGAGCGCGTTGGGTACCCGAGAGCACTCGAGATCTGCGCCACGGCGCGCATGGTCGGCGCCGAGGAGGCGGTGCGGATCGGCATCGCGCTGGCCGCCGTCCCCGAGGCCGACCTGGACCGCGGTCGCCGATCTGGTCCATGCCCTCACCGCGCCTCTCCCGGGCGCGGTCCGTGAGACCAAGGCACTGCTGCTGGACGGTGCCCGCCGGCCCCTCGACGAGCAACGACGACTCGAGCGCGAGGCCCAGGGCCGCCGGTTCCGCGAGCTGACCGGACTCATGCAACCGAACTGACACCGACGGGAGGACGCCCATGTCCTCGATGCACCCCAACGCCGCCGCCTGGCGGCACCTCCGCTCCGACCGCAGCGCCGTCGACAACCGCGTCAAGCCCGGCACCGTGCGGCGCGTCTTCGGCTTCGCCGTCCCGCACCGCCGCCTGATCACGGCGTTCCTCGGCGTCACCGTGGTCGACGCCGGCATGGTGGTCGTGCTGCCGCTCCTGGTGAAGTACCTGATCGACGACGGCATCATCGCCGGCGACCGCGGCGTCGTCACCAACGTCGCCCTGGCCATGGCCGGCGTCGCGATCCTGAACGCCGGCGCGCGATCCTGGGCGGCTGGCTCTCCTCCCGGATCGGGGAGGGACTGATCTTCGACCTGCGCACCCGGGTCTTCGGGCACGTGCAGCGGCAGTCGCTCGCATTCTTCACCCGCACCCAGACCGGCGCGCTGGTCTCGCGGCTCAACAACGACGTGATCGGCGCGCAGCGCGCCTTCACCTCCACGCTGGGCAGCACCGTCTCCAACTCGATCGCGGTCGTCGTGGTGGGCGTGGCGATGCTGGCCCTGAGCTGGCAGGTCACGCTGCTGTGCCTGGCGCTGTTCCCCTTCCTGTTCCTGCTCTCGCGCTGGGTCGGCAGCCGGCTGGCCGGGCTCACCCGCCGCCAGATGGATGGCAACGCCGACCTCGGCAACGTGATGACCGAGCGGTTCAACGTCGGCGGCGCCATGCTGCTGCGCCTGTTCGGCCGCCGCACCGAGGAGGACGAGCTCTTCGCCGACAAGGCGGGCTACGTCCGCGACCTCGGCGTCCGCATCACCCTCATCACCCGCATCTTCGGCGCCGCCATGGTGGCGGTGCCGGCGCTCGCCACCGCCCTCGTCTACGGCGTCGGCGGGCACCTGGCGATCGACCAGACCCTCACGGTCGGCACGCTGCTGGCGCTGGCCACACTGCTGCTCCGGCTGCTCGGCCCGCTCCAGGGTCTCTCCAACGTGCGCATCGACGTGATGACCGCGCTGGTCAGCTTCGAGCGGGTCTTCGAGGTGCTCGACCTTCCCTCGCTGATCGAGGAGAAGCCCGACGCCGTCGAGCTGCCCGCGGGTACCGCGCGACTCGAGCTCGACCACGTCTCGTTCACCTACCCGCGCGCCGACGACATCTCGCTCGGGTCGCTCGAGACCGTGGCCCGCGGCATCTCCCGCGACCACGAGCAGGTGCTTCACGACATCTCGTTCACCGCGGCTCCGGGGGAGATGGTGGCCCTGGTCGGCCCCTCCGGTGCGGGCAAGACCACCATCACCCACCTGGTGGCCCGTCTCTACGACGCCGGCTCCGGAGTGGTGCGGGTCGGCGGGCACGACGTCCGCGACGTCACCCTCGCACTCGCTCGAGGACGCCATCGGCTACGTCACCCAGGACGCCCACATGTTCCACGACACCATCCGGACCAACCTGCTCTACGCCCGCCCGGCGCCGACGAGGTGGAGATCTGGCGGCCCTGGAGGCCGCCCAGTGGCCCGCCTGGTGCACCCGCTGTCCGACGGCCTCGACACCGTCGTGGGCGACCGCGCTACCGCCTCTCCGGCGGGAGCGGCAGCGCCTGGCCATCGCGCGGCTGCTGCTGAAGGCGCCGTCGATCGTGGTGCTCGACGAGGCGACCGCGCACCTCGACAGCGAGTCGGAGTCCACGGTGCAGCGGGCCCTGGACGCCGCGCTGGAGGGCCGTACCTCCCTGGTGATCGCCCACCGCCTGTCGACGGTGCGCAAGGCCGACCGATCCTGGTGGTCGACGAGGGCCGGATCGTGAGTCCGGACCCACGACACCTGCTCGCCCCGAGGTGGCTTCTACGCCGACCTGTACCGGACCCAGTTCGTGCAGGACGTGCCGGTCGCGTCCGCAGGCACGGTACTCGACACCGTGACGTTGTCGCTGATTGCGCTTGCTCGCGGTAGGGAGCACGCGTAGGCGACGACTTCATCGATCCACAGCTCGCCACGGCCCTGGTGGTCGCTGTCATCGTCCCGTTCACCGTCCTGGTCGGACCGCCGGCACGCGCCGACGGTCCTGGCTCCGCACCCCATGGGTGGTGCTGGATGAGGTCCTTCCTTCGTCTCCGGAGAGGCCGGAATGGATCGCATCGTCGACTTCCAGCGGCGGCATGCGGACGCGTCGGCTCCACAGCGTCTCGACAACGCCTCCGGGACCGGCGAGGCGGTCGAGGCGCTTCCCCACAGTCGCGGCGCGGGAGTCCACGTCGGCGGCGGTCGACGGTCTCGACCTGGCCCTCTACGGCGCGCGAACGTCGACCTCGACGGGACGAACTTCGAGCCCGGTCTCGACTTCTACAGCGGCTACAGCCAGACCTCGGCCCAGGCCGGGGCGCTGCAGACCTTCGCCGGCACGCACAACATGAAGATGGTTGTGGTGTCCATCGGTGGCAACGACTTCGACTTCGCCGACATCGTGGCGACGTGCGTGGCCGACTTCCTTCTTCTCGCCGTAGTCGTGGAAGGACTACTGCAACAACGACGGCAGCAACGCCGCCAGCAACTTCACCTTGGCAGCATGTCGGCCGTGAAGACAAGGAGTGGGCGCCGCTGCTGACGTTCGACCGCGATCCGCGACACAGTCTCGCCGACACCCAGTGGACAATACTGCGTGCAGACCTTTCCGTCCCCGATCCCGGACCACTCAGGCTCCGATCCAGGCCGGCGGCTGCACCCCGACGAGCGCGGCGGATGCCGGGTCTGGAACGCCGATGCCGACTGGCCAACGGCAGCACGCTCCACGATCGACGCCGTCGCGGCACGATCAGCCAGGCCCGCATCGCCGACGCCCGAACCCTCAACCTCGCCAGCACGTTCGACGGCATCGACTGTGTGGCCGGCGTCGGCCTGTACGAAGAAGTCGGCCTGGCCGACGACATCCTCGGCACCATCGACGAGACCAGTCGGTCAACCAGATCCGCACCATGACCAGCTGCTGCTCCAACAGCCCCTGCTCGTCCGAGTATTCTGCGCCCAACTGTCGGACGCTGACCATGTCGGTCATCGTCAGGCAGGCGTACAACGGCGGTCTCGCCGCGCGGCTCATGTGTGGCACAACAACTTCGTGAACAGTGAGGCCGAGGATGACCCTGCAGTAGGTCCACGCCTGGGTCGGTCCCCCGATCTGGACTGAGCGGCATTCTGTACGTCGTCACCCCGGGGAGCCAGGAGTTGGGCCGGGCCACTGCCGGTGTTGGTCACCGGTACGGTGCTCGGTGGTCTGTGCGGACGCAGCGGACGCGCTCGAAGCCGTCGCGCTGGGCGACGCGGCGGTCGTCGCTGCCGACGACGCCGATGCCACTACCGCCCGGCTGATCGCCGCCGCGCGGCGCTGGGCCGGCTCGACGGACCTGATCTACCATCGGTGGCCCGCCGAAGGGGCCGGTCAACGGCATCACCGACGAGCAGTGACCGCCGCGTTCGGCACGGTGTCCTCGGCGCCGTCAAGCTGGCCCGCGAGATGGCGCAGGAGCTCGGCGAGGAGGCTCGCTCGCGCTGGTGCTGTCGTCCAGTGTCCGACCCCGTTGGCGGACATGGCCATCTCCAACGGCCTACGACCCCGGCCTCGCGATGGTGGCGAAGGCTCTCGCCGAGCATCGTCCGCGCGGCGTGCGCGTCAACCGCCTGCTGCCAGATCAGTCGCCACCGAGCGGATGGCCGAGCTCGACGCCGCGACGGGGGATGCCGCGCGGCCCGGGACGCGGCATCACAACGATCCCGCTCGCCGCTACGGCGAGCCTGAGGAGTTTGGCCGGGCTGGAGCGTTCCTGCTCTCCCCGGCGGCATTCGTTCATCTCCCCCAGGTCGATCTTACCGTCGATGGCGGCATGCTGGCGCTTCTCGACCTTGCGGGCCGCGCGGACCGATGCGCGCCACTCATCGTCAGCCAGGTCACCGAACCCGAAGAAGCAGAGAGGACGCCGAAGAACCACCATTGCAGCCATTGAAGATGGTCCGTTTCGAGTTCAGCGGCTGGACCGGCGCGGCGAAATTCAGCAGGCTCCGGTGCCTCGGACCGAAGCTCCGCGGAACCGCCCCATGACCTCGCGACCCAGAGCCGCGCCGATCTTCTCGCTGGAGACCGCCCAGGTGGACTCGTCGTTCACCGCGCTGCTGTCGCCCATGCCGTCGGCGCGCCCCCGCCGTCACGGTCGCCTCGCATAGGCGCCCGGGGAACCTCGGACCCGTCGATCAGCTTGTTGTCGGTCCCGCGGAGCCGCGGATCGACGGCACCCTCGACCATCAGCAGTCACCAGGGCTTCCACCACGTCGACGCCGGACGCGCCATCGTTGCTGCGATAGCGCACGATGATCGTCTCGTGCGTCGCGTAGCTGCCGGTGGCGGTGACCTGGCGCCACTCCTCGTCCGCTGCGACTCCCTCGCCCGGCGCCAACACGTCCGCCACCGGCGCGGGCGGCTTGTCCTCGTTGGCGCGGACCACGGCGTTGCGTTCCTTGCGGTCGTCGAGCCGGTCGAACTGCCAGTTTCCCAGCCACCAGGTGGCCAGCCCTACGACCACGATGGCCAGGGCGAACAGCAGCCAGCGCCTGCTGAGCAGGAACCGGAACGACCTCACGGGGCCACGCTAACCGTGTGCCTATGCTGGGGGGCATGGAGGCCAGCATGGCGACGACCGGGCTCGCGGACCGCTACGGGCGCGTGGCGACCGATCTGCGCGTCTCGCTCACGGACCGCTGCAACTTGCGCTGCTCCTACTGCATGCCCGCCGAGGGCCTCGACTGGCTGCCCGGCGAGGAGGTCCTCACCGACGACGAAGTGGTCCGGTTGATCCGAGTGGGCGTCGAGCAGCTCGGCATCCGCGAGGTCCGGTTCACCGGCGGGGAGCCGCTGGTACGCCGCGGGATCGTCGACATCGTCGCGAAGACCCACGCCATCGACCCCGACGTCGAGATCTCGATGACCACCAACGCGCTGGGCCTGGCGAAGATCGCCGGTCCGCTGGCCGCCGCAGGGCTGGACCGGATCAACGTCAGCCTCGACACCGTCCGGCGCGACACGTTCCCCGAGATAACCGCCGCGACAGGTTCACGGACGTCGTCGGCGGGCTCGCGGCCGCCGCTGCGGCAGGACTGAGTCCGGTGAAGGTCAATGCCGTGCTCATGCGCGGCGTGAACGACGACCAGGGCGCCGAGCTCCTGCGCTGGTGCCTGGAGCGGCCTACGAGCGCGCTTCGTCGAGCAGATGCCGCTCGACGCCCAGCACGGTTGGTCTGCGCGACCGGATGATCACCGCGGACGAGATCCTCGAGCGCCTGACCGCGAAGTTCGACGTCTCGAGCCCGCGAGGAGCCGCGGGGGAGCGCGCCGGCCGAGACGTGGCTGGTAGACGGCGGCCCCGGCCGGGTCGGCGTGATCGCCTCGGTGACCCGCCCGTTCTGTGGCGACTGCGACCGGGTCCGCCTGACCGCTGTGGCGCGGTGCGCAACTGCCTGTTCGCTCGCGAGGAGTCTGATCTCCGGACACCACTCCGCAGGCGAGTCGGACGCGGCGCTGGCCGACCGTTGGCGCGTGGCGTTGCTCGGCAAGAAGGCCGGCCACGAGATCGACGATCCAGCGTTCCTCCAGCCGCAGCGGTCCATGTCGGCCATCGGCAGCTGACTGCTCCTCGTCGTGGGGAGCCACGTCCTTGAGGAAGTTGCGTGCTGCCAGGAAGTCGGAGAGTGACTGGCGATGCTCGTCGCAGGCCAGCCAGATCTTCCTGCGGTCGGGCGTGTGCAGCTTGGGGTTGTTCCAGCGGACCTGCCAGACCGCGGCCGCCTGACATCCCTTCGCCGAGCAGAGGTCGGAATCCATCAGAGCTGAGGCCGCTGAGCGGGTGGTAGCTCGGGCCGGCCGACCTCACGCAGCGCGAAATCGTCTGCCTTGCTCGAGGCGGCATTGGCCATCACCACGGCCACGTAGGGCAGCAGCAGCGCCGCCACGATCAGCAGCCACATGATCACTCCGTGGCCGACAATCACGGCTGCGACGAAGCAGACGGTCCGGATGCCCATGGAGATGATGTAGCGGCGTTGACGCATACGGATGTCGTCGTCGCGGCTGGCCGCCGCCGTGGTGATCCGCACGGGCCCCTCGGACCGTGCCTGGTCCTTGGCCATGCCTCCACTCTACGTCGCTACGATCGCAGCAGATCACCCGCCATTTGGAGGCCCCATGTCTAACCGCACCTACCGCGTCACCGAGATCGTCGGGACCTCTCCCGACGGCATCGATGCGGCCGTCCGCAACGGCATCGAGCGTGCCGCTCGCACGCTCCGCCACCTCGACTGGTTCGAGGTCACCCAGGTGCGGGGGCAGGTGAAGGACGGCGGCGTACAGCACTTCCAGGTGGGCATGAAGGGCTTCCGCCTTGAAGATGACTGACCGTGCTCCGTTTCGGTCTACCCAGCGGTAAGCGCTAGCGTCGCTGACCGTGAGCGAACCACGATCCGTCCTGGTCACCGGAGGCAACCGCGGCATCGGCAGGGCCATCGCCGAGGCCTTCCTTGCCGAGGGCGACAAGGTGGCGGTCACCACCCGCAACGGTGACGCCCCCGACGGCGCGCTCGACCTGCGCTGCGATATCACCGACCCAGGCGCCGTCGAGGCCGCGTTCAAGGCGGCCGAGGAGGCGCACGGGCCGGTCGAGGTGCTGGTCGCCAACGCCGGCATCACCAAGGACACCCTGGTGCTCCGGATGTCAGAGGACGACTGGGCGTCGGTGATCGACACCAACCTCACGGGGTCCTTCCGGCTGGCGAAGCGGGCCGCGAAGGGGATGCTGCGGCTGCGCCGGGGCCGGATCATCTTCATCTCCTCCGTCGTGGGACTGCTGGTTCGCCGGGGCAGGTCAACTACGCGGCTTCGAAGGCCGGCCTGGTGGGCATGGCCCGCTCCCTGGCCAGGGAGCTGGGGTCGCGCTCGATCACGGCGAATGTCGTGGTGCCTGGCTTCGTGGAGACCGACATGACCGCGGTGCTCACCGACGAGCAGCAGGCGGCGATCAAGGGACAGGTGCCGCTGCAGCGGTACGCCGCTCCCGCAGAGGTGGCGGCGGCAGTGACCTGGCTGGCGGGCGACGGAGCGGCATACGTGACCGGGGCCGTGATCCCGGTCGACGGCGGACTGGGAATGGGGCACTGAGATGACCGGCATCCTCGAGGGCAAGCGGATCCTGGTCGCGGGCGTGACCATGGACAGCTCGATCGGCTTCGCGGCGGCGAAGGTGGCCCAGGAACAGGGCGCCACCGTGCTGATCTCCAACTTCGGCCGTGCGCTCGGCATCACCAAGCGCATAGCCAAGCGGCTGCCCGTCGAACCGCCGGTGCTCGAGCTCGACGTCACCGACGACGACCACCTGGCCGGGCTCGCCGACCAGGTGCGCGAGCACGTCGACCGACTCGACGGTGTCGTGCACTCGATCGCCTACGGCAACCCCGAGACCCTGCTCGGCGGCAAGTTCCTGACCGGCCCGTGGCCCGACGTCGCCCAGGCGGTCCAGGTGTCGGCGTACTCGCCTGATGTCGCTGACCCAGGCGTGCCGCCCGCTGATGAGCGAGGGCGGTTCGGTCGTGGGGCTCACCTTCGACGTGCGGTGGCCTGGCCGGCCTACGACTGGATGGGCGTGGCGAAGGCCGGCCTGGAGTCCTGCTCGCGCTACCTGGCCCGCGACCTCGGACCGGACGGGATCCGGGTCAACCTGGTCTCGGCCGGCCCGCTGAAGACCCTGGCCGCGAAGGCGATCCCCGGGTTCGGGGAGCTGGAGGCGATGTGGAGCGACCGGTCGCCGCTCGGCTGGGACAACGTCGACTACGAGCCCACCGCCAAGGCCGTCTGCGCCCTGCTGTCGGACTTCTTCCCGGCGACCACCGGCGAGATCGTGCACGTCGACGGCGGCTTTCACGCGATGGGCGCCTGAGCTGTCCTCGTCGCTGGTCGAGCTCAGGGTCTTGGAGGGGCCCAACCTCTACTTCCCGCGCGCCGCGATCAAGCTGACGCTCGACATCGGCGCGCTGGCCACCGCGTCCGAGGAGACCGTGTCGCGGCTGGCCGCCCGGATCGGCCTGGCCACCTCGCGCCCGGGTGCGCCGGAATCGGGGTTCCGGACCCGCTTCGCAATGCGGGCGGTGGAGCGGTTGGTGCGGGCGGTCGCGAAGGAGTCCGGTACGTCGCGGCTGGCGGTCCGGGTGCGACCGACCAGCGACCCGCAGCAGCTCGTCGTGGCCTACCCGTGGCGGAACCGCGAGCGGGCCCAGGAGCTGGGAAGGGCGGTGGCCGAGGTACTCGACTCGATTCCGTCCGGAGGGCTTGACGACGCGGTGAGCCGCGCGGCCGAACGGGTGGCGGCCGCCGAACGCGGCGACGCGCCGCACACGATCAAGCCCCATGTGCCCGTGGTCGCAGTGACCGGGACGAACGGCAAGACCACGACGTCCCGGATGATCGCGCACCTGGGCCGCACCGACGGGCGGCTGGTCGGGTGGTCGAACACCGACGGGATCTACGTCGACGGTGAGATGGTCGAGGAGGGGGACTACTCGGGTCCCAGCGGCGCCGGCCGGGTGCTCGAGCACCCGGGAGTGGAGCTGGCGGTGACCGAGACCGCGCGCGGCGGGATCCTGCTCAAGGGGATCGGGTTGACCCGCAACGACGTCTCCGTCGTCACCAACGTGTCGGCCGACCACCTCGGGTTGCAGGGCATCGACACCGTGGACCAGCTGGCCGAAGTCAAGGCGGTCGTACCCCGGATCACCCGAAGGGACGGCTGGGCGGTGCTCAACGCCGACGACCCGCGGGTCTACGCGATGCGCGCGGTGATCAAGGCGCAGCCGTGGGTGTTCGGCCGCGAGCCCGACTCCCCGGCCATCCGCGAGACGCTCGGTGACGAAGGCCGGGCCACGACCGTGATCGACGGATGGGTGACCGTGCTCCGCCCGGGCCGCGACCCCGAGCCGCTGATCGAGCTGGTCGACGTACCGATGACGCTCGCGGGGCTGTCGCGGTTCAACGTCGAGAACACCCTGGCCGCCGTGTCCGCTGCGCTGGCCATCGGGATCCCAGGCGACGTGGTAGTGGCGGGGCTGCGCCCGTTCCGCCCGGACGCCGAACACAACCCGGGCCGGATGAACTTCTTCAGTATCGGCGACGTCACCGTGGTGATCGACCTCGCGCACAACGAGGCGGGCCTGGAGGCCCTGATCGAGATCATGAACGGCGTCCGCCGCCCTGATGCTCGGTTGCTCCTGGGGCTGGGCGTCGTGGGCGATCGGCAGGACGACCTGATCGAGAAGCTCGCCGAGATCGCCGCCCGGGACACCGACGTGATCGCGATCGGCCACAAGGAGCGCTACCTGCGCGGTCGGACCATCGAGGAGCTCGACGCACTGCTGCGCGCCGGCGCGGAGCGGGTCGGGGTGACGGGCATTCCGGCGTACCCCACCGAGGTCGCCTGCCTGTCCGCCCTGGTCGGACAGGCGTTGCCCGGGGATGTGGTGGGGTTGATGTGCCACGCCGAGCGCCAGGAGGTCTACGACTGGATCAAGGCATCGGGCGGGACTCCGGACTCCCCGGACGATCTGGCCGGCAAGGTGCGGGACGCCCGGTGACTCGGGTGGCTCCGCCCCTGCGAGCGCGGTGCTGCACAATGCCTGGGGTGAGACATGGGGATCGCACGCTGGGCTTTACCCTGCTCGCGCTGCTGTTCCCCCTGCTCGCTGCGTGCGGCGGGTCCGGCGGGACTGACGCCGAAGGTCCCGGTGACGACGCGTCGACCTCGGCCGCCCTCGACTATCCGACGCTGGTCCCGCCCGACAGCGCGGGGGAGTGGTCCCGAGTCACCACGGACGCCGCACAGGACAACGCCGAGGCGTACCTCATCCGCGCCGAGGAGGATGCCGAGCCGGGGACGACGCCGCTGTTCGCCGAGTACGAGCGCGCCGACGGCGCGACGATGGCCTTCCTCGGTTTCAATGTCGACCCGGCGAGCGCGGCCGGTGGCCTGCTCGCCGCGAAGCCCGAGGTCGTCGTCGACGTCGCGCTGGCGGACGCGGGGATCACCGACCGCCAGGCTCTGGACGCCGACGAGGTCGGCGGTGCGCTCGCCTGCGGCACGCTGCCGCCGGAGTACGGGGTCGACGGCCTGACCTGTGCGTGGGCCAACGCCACCACGTCGGCTCAGATCACCCTGGTGGTTCCGGACCTGGACTACGAAGCCGCAGGCATGCTCACCCGCGAGTTCCGCGACGCGGCCACCGAGCGCTGACGCCATTTCCACGCGCAGAGCAGGCCGGCCGCGAGGATCCCGGCGCTCCCGGCGCCCCAGCCGAAGGACGCGCCATCCCACCCGTCGGCGCTCGCACGAGGAGGCGCGGGTGCGGCGACGGTCGCGGCCTTGTCCTGACTGACCGTCGGTGCCTTCGCGGTTCGCTCGAGGCCAGCCAGCACCGCCTCGAGAGCCATGGGTGCTCGGATCCGGCCCCAGGTGGTGGTCGCAGGTTCGGAGAGCTGGTCGTGTCGCTGAACCCAGGTGGTGCCCCCTCCATCGGAGTAGATCCGATCGGTCCAGACAGGGTCCACGCCGGGGAGCTGCCAGCTGAGCGTGACGACGTGCTCGAGCTTCCCGGTAGCGACGCCGCGCGGTTCTCTGGTGGTGTGCGGCCACTCCACCAGCTGCATCAGTGCCCAGGTCTCGGTGCGCTCCTCGGTGAGCAGCGTGATGGTGCCGGTCTTCAGGTCGTGGACCTCGACCTGGTTCGGACCCTTGGCGGTGGCCGGTGGGCTGACTAGGACCAGCAGGGCCAGTGCGAGCGGCGAACGTGCCGAGCGTCATCCGTCGAATCATGGGCTTCTCCTCTTCCCTTGCGGGGGGATACACCGCAGACGCCGCAAGGGTTCCCAGGTCATTCGAAGCGGCGGGCCGACTCGGCCAGGGCGATGGCCTGAGTCACTGAGAGTTCGCCCTCGAGCCGCAGGGTGGCGTCGCCGACCATCCAGACCAGGGTGCTGCCGACCCGGCGCCGGGTCTCGCGCACCTCGCGCCCGTCCGACCCGACGACCGCCACCTCATGGGAATCCCCGAACCACAGGGCGTCCCGACCATCGACCAACACCCGTTGGAACGAGTCGGCGGTCTTGGCGAACGTGTAGGAGAGGCTGCTCGACTGGTCGAGCCGGATGCCGTCTGCCCACAGGAGCATGAGCACCCGCTTGTCCGGGGCCACCCAGGCGCCTTGCGGTGCACCTAGGGTCGGCAGCTCCACGACCGTGAACGTCACCTGGGCCGCCGCATCCCGCAGCGACGTGCTGGGACCGGAGGGAGAGGGAGTTCCGGTAGGCACCTCGCCGGTCCCGTCACCATCACGCACCATCACCGAGCCGAAGCCGAACCAGTCCGAGATCGCCGCTCTGACGGGCGGCACGAGGAGGAGGGCGAGCAGGGTGGTCAACGCGACGGCAGCCACCCGCAGCAGCGTGCGAGGCCCTCTCGTTGGCATGGGTGCCGCCCCGGCAAGGCGAGCCAGCACCGCCTCGTCCATGCCGATCGCGCCGGAAGTGGGAACCGAGCGACCCAGCTCCCCGAGGTCGTGGCGGAGTTCGTCGTGCTCAGGCATGCAGCCCCTCCTCCATCATGGCCCGGAGCCGGGCGATGGCCCGGCTCGAACGCGACTTCACGGTCCCGCGTGGCCAGCCGAGGACCGCCGCCGACTCGGCCTCGTCCAGGTCGAGCAGGTACCGGCACACCACGACCTGACGGTCCCGCTCCGCAAGCCGCCTGAGCATGCCGAGCAACATCTCCCGACGCTCAGCCGACAGCGCCGACTCGAGCGGCTCCACCTCGCGAAGCAGCCGCTCGGCCCGTTCCCAGGTGAGTCGTTCGCGGACCCGCCTGCGCCCGTCGCCACGGTGCAGGTTGTGGGTCTCGTTGCGAACGATGCGCAGCAGCCAGGGACGGAACGGGGCACCCTCGCGGAACGTGTCGAGCCGCGCGTACCCCTTCACGAATGCCTCCTGTACGACGTCTTCCGCATCCGGTCCGGCGCCGAGCAGGGCCGCCGTTCGCAGCGCCACAGGTGCGTGCCGCCGGACGAGTTCGGCGTACGCCTCCCGGTCGCCCGCGCGCACGCGGGCGACGATCGTCGCGTCGGTGTCGGACCCGTTGATCGGCACTCCGTCCGTGTCTGCCGCAGTTACACCGCAGACGCCCGCGGGGTTCCCATCAGGCTTCGCTGGGCGCCACGTAGTCCGGGTCGGCGACCGGGGCGTCCGAGGAGACCCCCGAGCCCGCCTGGGCCTGCGAGGACCACTGCTCCAGCTCCGCCATCACCGCGGCGTGCTGGTCGACGCACAACACCAGCAGGTCGCCGGCGTTTCCTCGAGCCATGGCGTGCCGGACGGCCTCGATCTCCTCCAGCACCATCTCTACCTGCTTGCACCGGGCGCCGGCGTCCATGGCGCGGCGTACTCCCTCGACGACGAATCCGGCCACCTCGGCGCGCTCGCGTCCCCGAAGCGCCTCGTCCTCGCGCACGATGACGACGTCAAAGTGCTGGGCGGCGACCTCGCCGAGCTCGCGCATGTCCTCGTCGCGCCGATCGCCCGCGGTGGCGATGACCCCGATCCGCGAGGGGCGGGCCAGCTCGTGGGACGTCTCGAGCGACTCGCCGGTCCGGTCGACGAAGTCGCCCAGCATCCGCATGCCCGGGGCGTTGTGGCAGTAGTCGACGATGACGTTGATCCCGTTGACCTCGACCTCGTTGAGCCGGCCGGGGGAGAGGTAGTAGTTGGTCGCGAAGGTGCGAAGCCCCTGCCGGATGTCGTGCAGGGGAGCGCCCGCGGCGAACGCTGCGGCCGCGGCACCCAGAGCGTTCTGGACGTTCATCCGGGCCCGGCCGCTGAACGTGGCGGGCAGCAGGTGGGTCCAGGCCAGCTGCATCTCGCGCGGGCCGTGCTTCACCACGATCATCTCGCCGCGATCCGAGGGGTTGAGCACCAAGGCCTTGCCGCCGCGTCGGCAGTGGGCGTCGATCATGTCTCGGGTCTCGGTGCCGGGCTCGTCCATCGAGAACCACACGATCTGGCCGGAGCAGCGCCGTCGCATCTCGCGTACCAGCGGGTCGTCGGCGTTGAGGACGGCGTGGCCGTTGCGCGGGACCGCCTCGACGAGGACCGCCTTGACGTCGGCCAGCTGCTCGACCGTGTCGATGCCGCGCAGGCCGAGGTGGTCGGGCTGGACGTTGAGCACGACGGCCACGTCGTTGCGCTCGTAGCCGAGGCCCTCGCGCAGGATCCCTCCCCGCGCCACCTCGAACACCGCGAAGTCCACGCGGGGGTTCTGCAGAACCATCCGCGCCGAGCGTGGTCCGGAGGCATCGGACCGGATCAGCAGCCGCTCGTCGATGACGACACCGTCAGTCGAGGTCATGCCCACCTTGCGGCCCATGCCCTTGAAGATGTGGCTGATCATCCGGGACGTGGTGGTCTTCCCGTTGGTGCCGGTGACGGCCACGATCGGGATCCGGGAGGTCGCGCCCGGCGGGAAGAGCATGTCGACAACCGGCTTCGCGATGAACTGAGGTTCGCCGATCGTCGGATGAGTGTGCATCCGGAAGCCAGGCGCCGCGTTGACCTCGCAGATCGCGCCGCCGGTCTCGCGCACCGGCTCGGTGATGTCGGGACAGATGAAGTCGATGCCGGCGATGTCGAGGCCGACCATCCGTGCGGCCTCCTCGGCGATCTCGATGTTCTCGGGGTGCGCCTCGAAGGTGCGGTCGATCGAGATGCCACCGGTGGACATGTTGCCGGTGAGCGCGAGGCGGACGACGGTGTCCGCGGGCGGGACGTCGTTCATCTCGAACCCCTGGTCGCGCACCCGCTCGACGGCGGCATCGTCGACCTTGATCCGAGTCAGCACCTTCTCGTGGCCCACGCCGCGGCGCGGGTCGGCGTTGGCGAGGTCGACGAGCTGCTCGATGGTCGAGGTGCCGTCGCCGGTGACGGAGGCGGGGACCCGCTCCGCGATCGCGGCCACCCGGCCGTCGATGATCAGGCAGCGATAGTCCTTCCCGGTGATGAAGGACTCGACCACGATGACGCCGCGCCGGGACTGCTCCTGGGCGATCGGGAAGGCGGCGCGCACCTCTTCCTCGCTGGCGAGATTGATGCAGACCCCGCGGCCGTGGTTGCCGTCGAGCGGCTTGAGGACGCAAGGGAAGCCGATCCGCTCGGCGGCGCGGACCGCCGCGTCCTCGGTGCGCACCGTGTCCTGCTTCGGCACCGGCAGACCCGCGGCGGAGAGCAGCCGGGTCGTGAGGTCCTTGTCGGAGGCGATGTCGACGGCGATCGCCGAGGTGGCCGAGGTCATCGTGGCCCGGATCCGCTTCGCGTGGACACCCTGGCCGAGCTGGACCAGGGAGTACTGGTTGAGCCGGATCCACGGGATGTCGCGGGAGACTGCCTCGTCGAGGATCGCCTGGGTGGAGGGGCCGAACGCCGTACGCTCCGCGCGCAGGATGAACCCCTCGAGCTCCTCGTCCCAGTCGAACTCCGGGTCGGCCTCGACGAGGTGGTTGACCAGGCGTACGGCGAGCCGGGCCGCGGCCAGACCGACCTGCTCGTCGGCATACCCGAAGATCACGTTGTAGAGGCCCTTGTGCCCCTTCACGCCACGGGTCTTGCCGCGCCGGATGTCGTGGCCGACCACCTGCTGGAGGGCGAGCGCGCTGTGCTCGGCGACGTGGCCGAGCCAGGTGCCCTCGTTGAGCCGCTCGACGAACCCGCCGCGTTTGCCGCGGGAGCAGGAGTGTTCGCGCAGGCCGGGCAGCATCGCTAGCAGGTGGTCGGTGAAGCCGGGGATCGTGTTGGTCGGGAACTCCTCGAGGGAGCCGAGGTCGACGACCAGGTGGATCGCCTTGTCGTACGACCAGATGTTGGCGCCGCGATAGACACGGGTCTCGGTGATCGTGAGGTCGGGTGTGGGGCGCTGACTCATGGCGTCACTCCGTCCGTCGTTTGCTGCGGGCCAGGCGCCGGCGCAGAGCGCCGGGGGAGGCGTCGGCGGCGGCGATGTCGCGGGCCATCCCGCGGAGATCACGCGTCGCCTCGGCGATCTCGGCCAGGTCGTCGGCATCCACCTCGTCCGGCTGGGGGATCAACGAGCGCGTGGTGAGGTCGAACGCGCTGCCGGCGGGCAGGGCGTGGAGCAACACCCCGCTGGCCAGGATCGGAGCCGACCGCTTGGCCTCGTGGGCGTTGGTGACGATGCGGGACGGGTCCATCACGGTCACGGAGCCCCGGCCGATCACCCGGAGCACGTCGTGCTCTTCGGGATCGCGCTCGACGACGGCGGCGGTGTCCTCGTCCACACCGATCCCGAGCAGCTGAGGTGACTGAGCAACGATCATCAGCAAGCGACCGTAGCGGTTGCGCTGATCGAAGTGCTGGTCGACCACGACCGAGTCGATCAGCCCGAGGCCGGCCGCCATCTGGGTCATCCGCTGCTTGGCGGTCGCACCGGGGCCGCCGAAGGCCAGCATGTGGCTGGACTGGATGCTCGCCCCGGCCGAGGTGCCGCCGACCACGACACCGCGCCGGTTTGCGGCCACGATCGCGTCGCCCAAGGGGGTGCCGCACACGATGGCCGAGAGCTTGAGCTGGTTGCCGCCGGTCATGAAGATGCCCGTGGCATCCTCCAGCGCCGCCACCAGCCGCGGGTCGTGTGCGTCCTCGCGGCTCTCGGGGCGTACGGCGGCCACCTCGACGGCGCCCTCGCGGCGGAACACAGCGTCGTACACCTCGGTGACCTCGGTGCCGATCGACGACGCCGTCGGGATCACCGCGATCCGCGCGTCCAGGCCACCGGCGGCACGCACGAACTCCTGCAGGATCGCGCGCTTGCGAAGTTTGTCCTCGGCGCCACCGATGATCATGAGGGGTCCACGGGACATGCGGGCCAGCCTAGGCTGCACGTATGCCCGACCAGCACCATGTCCTCGCCGTGATCCGTCATGCCAAGGCCGAGCAGACCGGGGCGAACGACTTCGAGCGTGAGCTGACCGGCCGCGGTCGCGCGGACGCGACGGCAGCCGGCGCGTGGCTGGCCGGGGCCGGTGTGGCTCCCGATCAGGCGCTCGTCTCGGCCGCACCCCGCGCCGCGCAGACCTGGGAAGCGCTGGCGGCCGGCGCCGACTGGTCCGTCGAGGCCGACCTCGATCGCGGGCTCTACACGGCGGGCCCAGACACAGCTCTCGACGTACTGCGCGCCCTGGACGAGGACTGCCGTTGCGCCGTGATCGTCGGCCACAACCCGACCATGGAGATGCTCGCCCAGCTGCTGGACGACGGTGAGGGGGACGCCGAGGCCGGCGAGCGGATGGCAGGCGGCTTCCCCACCAGCGCGGTCGCTGTCTTCGAGCTCAATGGCTCCTGGGCCGAGCTGGAGGCGGCTCGGCTCACTGCGTTCCACGTGGGGCGCGGGTAGCGGCTGCGGACCTGTCGTTTGGTCACCAACGACAGGTTTTGCGGTCGCTTTCCTGCCGTTGGGGACCAAACGACAGCCCCCCGACGCCCTGACGGCCGAGCGCGGCAGACCCTCAGACAGGTGGCGCCGGTGTGACGAAGCCCGCCTCGGCGTCCGCGGCCTCGATCTCCTCACGCGAAATGCCGAGCAGGTACATGATCGCGTCGAGGTAGGGGACGTTCACCGAGGTGTCGGCCGCGCGCTGGACGATCGGCCTGGCGTTGTAGGCGATGCCCAGCCCGGCGGCATTGAGCATGTCCAGGTCATTGGCTCCGTCGCCGATCGCGATGACGGCCTCGACCGGCACGCCGACCTTCTCCGCGAACTCGCGCAGGGCGTGCGCCTTCCCGGCCCGGTCCACCACGTTGCCGATGATCTCGCCGGTGAGCTTGCCGTCGACGATCTCGAGCTCGTTGGCGCGCGAGTAGTGGATGCCGAGATCCTCTGCGAGCCGGTCGGTGATCTGGGTGAACCCGCCGGAGACGATCGCGAACCGGTAGCCGAGCCGGCGCAGGGTGCGCACCATCGTGCGCGCGCCCGGGGTGATCACGATGTCGTCGTACACGGTGTCGAGCACGGACGCATCCAGGCCCTTGAGCAGCCTGACCCGGGATCGCAGGGCCTGCTCGAAGTCGATCTCGCCGCGCATGGCCAGCTCCGTGACGGCGGCCACCTCGGGCTCGTGGCCCGCGTGTGCCGCGAGCATCTCGATGACCTCGCCCTGGATCAGCGTCGAGTCGACGTCGAGGACGATCAGGCGCATCCCGCGGCGCATCAGCGTGGCGGGTTGTACGGCGACGTCGACGCCCTGGATCGCGGCCTCGGCGGCAAGCAGGCCGCGCAGCACGTCGGGGTCGACGCCGGAGACATGGAGGTCGATCGCGGTGACCGGGTAGCGCGCCATCCGCTCGATCCGGTCGATGTTGCCCCCACAGTCGGCGACCCGGCCGGCCATCGCGCCCATCGCCGAGGCCTTCAGCGGGCTGCCGATGATCGTCACGTGCGACCGGCCATCGCGCCGGGACCTGTTGTCGCCCGACCCGCGGTCGACGTCGACCGACATGTCCAGGGCCGCCGCGGTCTCGTGAACCGCTGCCTCGAGCTTCTTCCAGTCCCGCGGGACGGTGACCAGCACACCGAGGATCAGCCGGCGCCGCAGCAGGATCTGCTCGATATCGATGACCTCGACGCCGGCGGCCGCCAGGGTGGCGAAGATCGACGAGGTGACCCCGGGCCGGTCCTTCCCGGTCAGCGTGATCAGCAGCGTCTCAGGCTTGGGCTGTTTGGGCGCGTTCATCGCATCCCGAGGCTATCCGTCCGGACGACTGTCGGTGGCCGGGTCCATCCTCGTGTCCATGGCGAACATTCACCACGCAATCGAGTACCTCGAGATCAATGCCCGCGATCTGGCGGCCGCCACCGCGTTCTACGGAGCCGCGTTCGGCTGGCAGTTCAACGACTACGGCCCGGAGTACGCCGGCATCAAGGCGGCCAACGGTGACGGCGAGGCCGGCGGGATCAACGCGACAGATCAGGGCGAGCCCGCTCCGGGCGGACTGCTCGTGATCCTCCACTCCGACGACCTCGACGCCAGTGTCGACGCGGTGAAGTCGGCCGGCGGCACCGTCTCGAGCGGACCCTATGAGTTCCCGGGCGGGCGGCGGTTCCACTTCACCGACCCGAGCGGCAACGAGCTCGCAGTCTGGGCGACGGCCTAGTCCGGCCACGCCTCGGGCGAGCAGGCCGCGACCAGCGCCCGGCGGCCGGCCAGGTCCAGTGGCATGATCGCGGCCCGCCGCTGCTCGGCGGCGGAGGCGCTGAGCGCCCCGCCTTCGTCGGCCAGCGCGAGGTCGGCGATGCCGACCGCCTGCAACGCGCGCGCTGCCAGCTCGGCGCACCGGGCGGGCACCCCGACAGGGACCTTGGGGACGCTGAGGCGTCGCAGGTTGAGCAGCTCGTCGGCGACCTCGGGTCGCCACCGCGCCACGTCGAGATCGGCCAGCGCAGCTGCCGAGGTGAGCAGCGTCACCCGGAGTTCGCGGTCGGCCTCGCCGATGTCCTGCACCTGCCGCCGCGCGGCCGGGTACGTCGTCCACTCGACCGTCGGGCCCACCCGACGGGGGACCAGCCCGGTCTCGACGCCCGGTGCCACGACCGCCTCCCCGGCCTCGATGGCGGCCGCGTTGAAGTCGCTCGGTCCGCCGAGCCCGGCCGGCATTCCCTCCCGGGGGAACGCGGCCCCGAACCCGGTCGCCCCGGCCGAACGCATCGCGACCAGCGAGGTGAGCAGCGACTGGCCGTCCACCTGGTGCGAGACATCACCGCCCAGAACCGCGTCCAGGAGGTCGTCCGGAGACACCTCTCCGCGCAACCACGATGTTCCCCACCAGGCCAGCCTGGCGGACACGGGCAAGGGGTTGTTCACGCCAGTGGACGATACGCATCCCGGTGTCACGAGCGGTCAGTATGGTGGCGCCATGTCCGCCGTCCTGGAGTTCGATCAGGTCTCCGTGCGGCGTGGCGAGGCGATCCTGCTCGACCAGATCAGCTGGGTGGTCGAGGAGGACGATCGCTGGGTGATCCTCGGTCCCAACGGGGCCGGCAAGACCACCCTGCTCCAGGTGGCGGCGGCTCAGCTGCACCCGACCTCGGGGGTCGCCGTGATCCTCGACGAGACCCTCGGTGCCGTCGACGTCTTCGACCTGCGGCCCCGGATCGGGCTCACCAGCGCGGCGCTCGCGGAGCGCATCCCGCGTCATGAACGGGTGCATGACGTCGTCGTGTCGGCGTCGTACGGCGTCATCGGGCGGTGGCGCGAGAACTACGACGACCTCGACCACGAGCGCGCCCATGCGCTGCTCATCGAGGTTGGCGTGAAGCACCTCGCGGACCGCACTTTCGGAACCCTGAGCGAGGGGGAGCGCAAGCGCGTCCAGATCGCCCGGTCCCTGATGGTCGACCCGGAGCTGCTGCTTCTCGACGAGCCCGCCGCCGGCCTGGATCTGGGCGGTCGCGAGGACCTGGTGTCCACGCTGTCGGTGCTCGCCGTCGACCCGGACTCGCCCGCGACAGTGCTGGTCTCGCACCACGTGGAGGAGATTCCCCCGGGATTCACCCACGCCCTGCTGATGCGGGACGGCCGGGTGGTCACCCAGGGCGTCCTCGACGAGGTACTCACCCCGGAGGCGCTGTCCTCGACCTTCGGGATGCCACTGGCGTTGCAGCACGAGGACGGGCGCTGGGCCGCCCGCCGCCGCACGCGACGACGCTAGGCGCCTCTCGTCTAGGCTTCGACCATGGACTGGCTGAGCGACAACATCTGGGCGGCATGGGCCGGCGCTGCGGTGCTGCTCGGCGTTGCCGAGATGCTCAGCCTGGACCTGATCCTGATCATGGTCGCGGCCGGCGCGGTGGCGGGCATGGTGCTCGCGGTGGCGGGCGCACCGATCGCCCTGCAGATGCTCGTGGCAGCGGGCGTGTCCGTCGCGATGCTCGGGCTCGTTCGGCCGGCGTTGGCCAAGCGCCTGCACGGCGGTCCCGACCTCGTCCAGGGCCACGGCAAGCTGGTCGGCCAGCGCGGCGTCGTGACCGAGGAGATCACCGGGCTTCAGGTCGGCCGGATCAAGCTCGGCGGCGAGATCTGGTCCGCGGCTCCCTACGACGACAACGTGACCATCGCCCCCGGCGAGACCGTGGAGGTGCTCCAGATCAAGGGCGCCACCGCGTACGTCCACCCCATCCCCAGCCTCGACGCGTAGAAGAGAGACGCACATGATCGTGCTGATCCTGCTCGGCCTGCTGTTCCTGTTCGTGATCACCCTGCTCGCGAAAACCGTGCGGATCGTGCCGCAGGCGCGAGCGGGGATCGTGGAACGTTTCGGGAAGTACAAGCAGACCCTGCCCGCCGGCCTCAACATCGTGATCCCGTTCATCGACAAGGTGCGCTACCTCATCGACCTGCGCGAGCAGGTCGTCAGCTTCCCCCCGCAGCCCGTCATCACCGAGGACAACCTCGTCGTGTCGATCGACACGGTCATCTACTTCCAGGTGACCGACCCGGTGACGGCGACCTACGAGATCGCCAACTACATCCAGGCCGTCGAGCAGCTCACGATGACCACGCTGCGCAACATCGTGGGCGGCATGGACCTGGAGCAGACACTGACCAGCCGCGACGAGATCAACACCGGCCTGCGCGGCGTGCTCGACGAGGCCACCGGCAAGTGGGGCATCCGGGTCAACCGGGTGGAGATCAAGGGCATCGACCCGCCGCCGTCGATCAAGGATGCGATGGAGAAGCAGATGCGCGCCGACCGGGACAAGCGCGCGCTGATCCTGACCGCCGAGGGGCAGCGGCAGTCGGCCATCCTCACCGCGGAGGGCAACAAGCAGTCGGCCATCCTGAACGCCGAGGGTGACCGGGAGGCGCTGATCCTTCGCGCCCAGGCCGACCGCGAGTCGCAGATCCTGCGGGCACAGGGTGAGGGCCAGGCGATCCAGACCGTCTTCCAGGCGATCCACGACGGCCAGCCGGACCAGTCGCTGCTCGCCTACCAGTACCTCCAGATGATGCCGCAGATCGCCCAGGGCGACGCCAACAAGGTGTGGGTCATCCCCTCGGAGATCACCAAGGCGCTCGAAGGCCTGGGCTCGTCGATCCACGAGATCGCCGGGATACCGCAGAAGAGCACCGGGCCTCGCACGCGCGTGGACATGGGTCCGACGGAGCCGCAGACCCCGAAAAGCTCCGGAGACTCCAGCGCTCAGGAAGCGGTGCAGGCCGCGATCGCCGAAGCGGCGAAGGCCGAGATGGGCGGCCGGTCCGGATCGAAGCCCGCGGCCACGGAGCAGGACGCTCCGCCCGAGCCGCCGGCACCACCGCCGGCCCAGTAGCAGTAGCGGGTGTCGGCCTGGGAGATCGTCGCGATCCTGGCCGCCGGGATGGCGGCGGGCACGATCAACACCGTCGTCGGATCCGGGACGCTGATCACCTTCCCCACGCTGCTGGCGTTCGGGGTGCCTCCGGTGACCGCGAACGTCTCCAACAACCTCGGCCTGGTTCCCGGATCCGTCGCGGGCGCCTGGGGCTACCGCCGGGAGCTGGCCGGGCAGCGGTCACGGGTGCTGCGGCTGGCGAGCGCATCGGTGATCGGTGCCTTCACCGGCGGCGTACTGCTCCTGACCCTGCCCGCGGGCGCGTTCGAGGCAGTCGTGCCGGCACTGATCCTGGTCGGTGTGCTGCTGGTGATCTTCCAGCCCCGGCTCTCGGCCTGGGTGGCCCGACGGGCCGAGCGGCGGGGCACCACGCTCGACCACCACGGCGCCTGGTGGGTGTGGCCGGCGGTGCTGCTGGCCGGGGTGTACGGCGGCTACTTCGGCGCCGCTCAGGGCGTACTGCTGATGGCCATCCTGGGCATCGGGGTCGCGGAGACGCTGCAGCGCTCCAACGCGGCGAAGAACGTGCTCGCCGCGTTCGTCAACGGGGTCGCCGGCGTGCTCTTCGCGCTGGTGGCCGACGTCGACTGGGCGATCGTCGGCCTGATCGGGCTGGGGTCGGTGGTCGGCGGACTGCTCGGGGCGAGCGTCGGGCGGCGACTCCCACCAGTCGCTCTGCGCGTCGTGATCGTGGTGGTGGGTGTCGCCGCCCTGACGGTGTTGCTGGTGCGTTAGGCCGAGGGGTCAGCCGATCTTGAGGACTCGGGTGCCGCCGGCGAACTTGTCGTGCCAGGCCTGACGGGCCACGGTGTCGCTGTTGATGCCGACCGCGATCATGATCACGGCAGCGAGCTGACCGAGGCCGCCGACGATCGGCCCGATGATCGGCACGATCGACGCGAGTCCGATGGCCAGGAAGATGTTGCGGCGGACGGCCTGCTCCATGGTCGGGTTGCTGGTGCCGTCCGGACCGACCACCTTGAGTTTCATGAGCTGCTTGCCGAAGGTCGCGCCCTGGCTGGACTCGAGGAAGGCGTAGTAGCCGAGCGAGATCACCGTGGTGATCACGGAGAAGAACAGGTAGAAGAGGAGGTACTCGCCGGTCGAGTACGTCAGTCCCTTCAAGAAGATCCCGGCCAGGACGGCGTACAGCACGCCGTAGATGATGCCGAGGCCGATGCCGTCGATCAGGCGGGCCAGGAACCGATCGAGGAGCTCACCGGGACGCGGGACGCCGGCGACGGGTTGTCCGCCGGCGGGACCGGGGGTCGGCGGCGGGGGAGGTGGGGGCGGGGGAGGTTGTTCGCTCATGGGCCACAGCCTCAGGCACGAAGACCTATGCCCACAAGACCCCGGACTGACTATTGCGCTGCGGCGGCCTTCTTGGTCTTCGTCTTTCCGCCCAGCCCCAGGAGTCCTCCCACGACGGCGCCGACCGCGACGGCGATGGCCGGAATCGCGAGCTTCTTCTCCAGGGAACCGCTGTTCATCGCGGAGTACGCCGTCGCCGCGTCGGCCCCGTCGACCGCCATACCAGCGAGGACCAGCGTGCGCCGGTGCCCGCCGCGGGCCACGAGCGTGACCAGGCCGAGCGCGATCTCGCGGTTGCCGAACCACTGGGTGAGCACCGGCGGGTCCTGGGCCGAGCCCCACATCTGCTTGGCGACGAGATCCGGCTTGGCGATCGAGGCGACGCCGACCGCGATGCGGCCGAGCGAGAGCAGAGTGACGGGGTTCATGAGCGTGAGATTAGCGGGTGGTGACATACGCCGAGTGCCAGCGTTCGAGTTCGTCGTACACCTTCGCCCGCGGTTCCGGGCGGGACAGTACGACGTCGTGCCGAGCGCCGGCGACCGCAACGTAGGTGACGTGCGGCCCCACCGCGGGCGCCCACTGCCGGATCTGCGGCACGTCGAGGACGACGTCGTGGGAGTGGACGTCCTCGCCCATCTCGGGCGGGCGCTTGGTGCCGCCCGAGGACAGCACCAGCACCGGGCAGGCGACCGACAGGCCGCGATGCAGCTGGGCGTGACCCTGCCGGATCGCTCGCAGCCAGCCGGCCCGGACCGGGAACGACTCGACCGGCTTCCAGGTGAGGTCGAAGTCCCAGTCGCCCTCGTGGTCGCGGTGCAGGCTGCGGGTGTAGAAGCCGGTCACCTCGCGGCGGATCTCGCGCATCGGCTGGCGCCGCCCGACCCGGTCGAGCAACGCGCCGGCCGCGGGCGAGCGCAGCAACGGTTTGCCGGGCAGGTCGAACCAGGGGGAGTTGAGCACCATCCCGGCCAGCTGCGGCGGCTGCCTCTCGTCGGCCCAGAGCGGGAAGGTCAGCCCGCCGGTCGAGTGGGCCGAGGCGATGACCTGGCCGTGGCCGTCGCGCTCGGCGATCCGCCACATGGCCAGGTCGATCTCCGCGAAGTACTCGTGCAGGTCGGCGACGTACGTCGGGGTCTGGTGCGGCCGGATCGAGCGGCCGTACTTGCGCAGGTCCAGCGCGTAGAAGTCGTAGCCGCGGTCCAGCCACCACTGGGCGTACTCGGTCTGGAAGAAGTAGTCCGCGAACCCGTGCACGTGCAGCACCGCGCGCGAGGTGGGCTTCTCGGCACGTCGGCTGACCAGTGTGGCGACCACGGATCCCTCGTCGTCGGGCGGGAGCCCGATCGTCTCCGCCAGCCAGGGCTCACCGAGGACGTCGACCATGGGCGTGGACGTCATGCGTCCAGTCTGTCAGCGGCTTCCGCGGCCGCGCGCACCAGTCCGGCGAGCAGGCCGACATCGGCGGCGGTCTCGGGGTGCCACTGAACGGCCACGCAGAACCGGTCTCCGGGAGCCTCCATCGCCTCCAGCGTGCCGTCGTCGGCTCGCGCCACCGGCACGAAGCCCGGGTGGGTCCGCACGGACTGGTGGTGGTGGCAGCTGACCACGAGCGTGTCGCCGACCAGGCCGGCCACTCGCGAGCCCGGCTCGGTCGACACCCGGACCGTGCCGTAGACGTCGCCGCCGGGACTGTGCTCCTCGTGCCCGACCAGGTCCGGGGTGTGTTGGTCGAGGGTGCCGCCGCCGTGGACGGCCATCAGCTGCATCCCGCGGCAGACGCCGAGTACCGGTAGCCGGCTGGCCTCCGCGGCGGTGAGCAGCGCCGTCTCCCAAGCGTCCCGGTCGGGCCGCCAGGCGGCGGTGCGCTCGTGCGGCTCGGCGTCGTACCGGGTCGGGTCGACGTCGGCGCCGCCGCTGATCACCAACCCGTCGAGGCGCGCCACGACGACATCGGCCGCGCCGGGTTCGCCGATCGGCGGCAGCAGCACCGGGATCCCGCCCGTGGCGGTGACCGCCTCGGCGTACTCCGTGGGCAGCAGGTCGGCGCGCTGGTTCCAGACGCCGTACACCGCCTGCTCGCGGTACGTCGTCAGCCCGATGACCGGAGCGGACATCAGAGTGGCGTGACGTAGGCGCCCGAGATGCCGCCGTCGACCAAGAACGTGTTGGCAGTCATGAACGACGAGTCGTCGGACGCGAGGAACAGGACCGCGGACGCCATCTCCTCGGGCTCACCGAACCGGCCCATCGGCACGTGCACGAGCCGCCGGGCCGCGCGCTCCTCGTCCTTGGCGAACAGTTCCTTGAGCAGTGGGGTGTTCACCGGTCCGGGGCAGAGGGCGTTGACTCGGACGCCTTCACGCGCGAACTGGACGCCGAGCTCACGCGTCATCGACAGCACGCCGCCCTTGGAGGCGGAGTAGGAGATCTGCGACGTGGCCGCACCCATCACCGCCACGAAGGACGCGGTGTTGATGATCGAGCCACGCTTCTGCTCGAGCATGTAGGGGAGCGCCGCCTTGCAGCAGAGGTAGACCGAGGTGAGGTTGACCTCCTGCACCTTGCGCCACGCGTCGAGTTCGGTGTCGAGGATCGAGTCGTCCTCGGGCGGCGAGATCCCGGCGTTGTTGAACGCGATGTCAACCGAGCCGAAGGTCTCCTTGGCGGCGCGGAAGAGCGCGTCGACCTGGTCCTTGTCCGTGACGTCGACGTGCTGGTAGATGGCCGTGTCCGGCCCGCCGAGCTCTTCGACGAGAGCCTTGCCGCTCTCGTCGTCGATGTCGCCGATGACGACCTTGGCGCCCTCCGCGACGAAGCGCCGGACCGTCGCCAGGCCGATGCCCGAGCAGCCGCCGGTGACGACCGCAACCCGGTCCTGGATGCGTCCTGTCATGGTGGTGATGCCTTTCGAGTCAGTGGGCGATGAAGACGTTCTTCTCCTCGGTGAACGCCATCGGGGCGTCCGGACCGAGCTCCCGGCCGAGGCCGGACTGCTTGTAGCCGCCGAACGGAGTCCAGTAGCGCACCGACGAGTGCGAGTTGACGCTGAGGTTGCCGGCCTCGACAGCGCGGGCGACGCGGAGGCCGCGGCCCAGGTCGTTGGTGTAGATCGAGCCGGACAGGCCGTACTCGGTATCGTTGGCGAGCTCCACAGCGTGCGCCTCGTCGTCGAACGGCATCACCGCCACCAGGGGCCCGAACACCTCCTCGCGCCAGATCCGCGCCTGCGGGTCCTCGGTAGCGACCACGCTCGGCGGCACCCAGAACCCGTCGCCGCCCGGCGTGGAGCCGGCGAACGCCACCTCGACCTCGTCGAGGTACGCCTGCACCGAGTCCTTCTGCTGCGCCGAGATCAGCGGTCCCATCTCGCTGGTCCTGTCGCTCGGGTCGAGGACCCGGAAGCCGGTGACGGCAGGCTCCAGCAGCGACACGAACTCGTCGTACGCCGACCGCTCCACGAGGATGCGGGACCGGGCGCAGCAGTCCTGCCCGGCGTTGTCGAAGACGGCGGACGGCGCGGCAGCGGCGGCTGCGGCGATGTCGGCGTCCGCGAACACGATGTTGGCGCTCTTGCCGCCGAGCTCGAGGGTCACCCGCTTCACCTGGTCGGCGCAGCCCGCCATGATCCGCTTGCCCACCTCAGTGGAGCCGGTGAAGCAGATCTTGCGCACGAGAGGGTGCGTCACGAACCGCTCGCCGACCACCGAGCCCTTGCCGGGGATGATCGTGAGCACGTGCTCGGGCAGGCCGGCCTCGAGGGCGAGCTCACCCAGGCGGACCGCGGTGAGCGGGGTGAGCTCCGCTGGCTTGAGCACGACCGTGTTGCCCGCAGCGAGTGCGGGCGCGAAGCCCCAGCCCGCGATCGGCATCGGGAAGTTCCAGGGCACGATGATGCCGACCACGCCGAGGGGCTCGAAGAACGTCAGGTCGACGCCGCCGGCCACCGGGATCTGCCGCCCGAAGAGCCGCTCGGGGGAGCCGGCGTAGTAGTTCAGGCAGTCGCGGACGTTGCCGGCCTCCCAGGTGGCGTTGCCCCAGGTGTGCCCGGCGTTGCGGACCTCCAGCTCGGCGAGCTCGTCGATGTGGTCGTCTACGACGGCTGCGAAGCGCCGGAGCAACGCGGCCCGCTCTCCGGGTGCGATGTCGCGCCAGGAGAGGAACGCCTCGTGCGCGCGCTCGATCGCCACGTCGGTGTCGGCGACGGAGGCGAGCGCGACGTCGGTCACCGGAGTGGCCGTCGCCGGGTTGATGACGGTGTAGGTGTCGGTCATGGAGAGGTGCTCAGAGCCTTTCGAAGCCGCGGCGCAGCTCCCAGTCGGTGACGGTGGCGTTGTAGGCGGCGAGCTCGACGTCCGCCATGTTGACGTAGTGGTCGACGACGTCGTCGCCGAGCGCCTTGCGGGTCACGGCCGACGCCGCGAACCGGTCGCGCGCCTCGGCCATGGTGGTCGGCACCCGAGGGTTGTCCGAGGCGTAGGCGTTGCCGACGAGCTCGTCCTCGAGAGGCAGCTCGTTCTCGATGCCGTGCAGGCCGCCGGCCAGCATCGCGGCCAGCGCGAGGTAGGGGTTGACGTCGGCTCCGGGCACCCGGTTCTCCATCCGGGCTCCGGCGCCGCGACCGACCAGCCGGACCGCGCAGGTGCGGTTGTCGAGCCCCCAGGCGATCGTCGTGGGGGCGAACGAGCCGTCGGCGAAGCGCTTGTAGGAGTTGATGTTGGGGGCGTAGAGCAGTGTGAAGTCGGCGATCGTGGCCAGTACGCCGGCCACGAATTGGTCGTACAGCGCGGTGCGGCCGCCGGCCTCCTCGTCCCAGAACACCAGCGATCCGTCAGTGCCGCGCAGCGACAGGTGGATGTGGCAGGAGCTGCCCTCGCGCTGGTTGTACTTCGCCATGAACGTGAGCGACTTGCCCTGCTGGGCGGCGATCTCCTTGGCGGCGGTCTTGTAGACGCTGTGGTTGTCGGCAGTGGTGAGGGCGTCGGCGTAGAGGAACCCGATCTCGTGCTGGCCGAAGTTGCACTCGCCCTTCGCGCCCTCGACGTCGAGGCCGGCGTCGTACATGTGGTTGCGGATCGCCCGGAGCAGCGGCTCGGCCCGGGTGGTGCCGACGATCGAGTAGTCGACGTTGTACTGGTTGACCGGCGTGAGGTCGCGGTAGTCGTCGGTGGCGGCCTGCTCGTAGGTGTCCTCGAACGCGATGAACTCGAGCTCGGTGCCGGCCAGCGCGGTCCAGCCGCGCTCGTCGCAGCGGTCGAGCTGACGCTGCAGGATCGACCGTGGTGACTGCACCACGGGGGAGTGCGTTCCCCGCTCTTGGGAGGCCACACGAGGTCGCACTGGATCATCGCCGTCGCCGGCAGATGGGTCAGCAGCCGGATGGTCCGGTCGTCGAGCACGAACTCCATGTCGCCGTAGCCGCGCTCCCACGACGAGATCGCGTAGCCGTCGACGGTGTTCATGTCGACGTCGACCGCGAGCAGGTAGTTGCAGCCCTCGGTGCCGTGGCCGACGACGTGGTCGACGAAGTAGCGGCCGTGCAGCCGCTTGCCCTGGAGCCGGCCCTGCATGTCGGTGAAGGCGACGACCACGGTGTCGATGGAGCCGTCCTCGATCAGGGCCACCAGCCCGTCCATGATCAGGTGCCGGTCGTTACGGAGTGTCATTTCCTGGGCCTGCGTCTTCCTATCCGACCAGGCCGCGCAGCAGCGCCGCCGTGTCGTCGCAGTGCTCTTCCATCACGCGCCGCGCGCGATCGGGCTTTCCGGCCAGGATCGCGCTCACCAGACGTGCGTGCTGACGGTCGGAGTGGGCGATGTTGGCCTCGAGGACCGGGATCGCCAGCAGCATCTCGTGCAGGGTCGCCTGGACCGACGTGACCGCCTCGACCAGCCGTGGCGACTCGCTGAGTGCCGCGACGGTCAGGTGGAAGCGAGAGTCCGCCTGGCGGTGAGCTGCCGGCTTCCGGGCCGACGCCACCTCGGCGTGGGCCTGCTCCAGCTGCTCCTTGTGTACGCCGGTGGGCTGGAGCTGTGCGGCCAGCTGGGCCGCGCCGGGCTCGACGACCCGGCGGAACTCCAGCGAGTCCAGCCAGTCTCGCCGCTTGGCGGCCGTGATCCGCGCCGCGGCCCGGCCGGAGGGCGTGCGCGGCCTGAGGGTCACGACCGTGCCGCCACCGCGGCCGCGAGTGGTCTCGACCAGTCCGGCCTCCCGGAGAGCCGCCATCGCCTCCCTCAAGGTGGCGCGCGAGACGTTGAGCCGCTCGGCGAGGTGCCGCTCGGACGGCAGCGCGGTCCCGCGAGGGTAAACCCCCAGGCGGATGGCGGCGGCCAGCTGCTCGACGCACGCCTCGAACGCGTGGTGCCCGCGCACCGGCCGCAGCACCACGTCGGGCAGCTGCGAGGCACGGGCGCCGGTCATGTCGTCATCCTCGGGAGAGCTGGATCGCACTGTCAATGCATCCAGCCGGTCAATGGTCTGATTTCAAACCAATTCTCGATGACCTGTTTACACCCCGCGCAAGGGGGGTCTAGTTTCCTGCTGACCCGTCGTACTCACCCGGGAAGGTCTCATGCCGCATGACTGACCAACAGATCCACAACGAGGACGAAGCGCTCCTCGCCAAGCTCGGGTACAAGCAGGAACTCAACCGGACCTGGTCCGGCTTCTCCAACTTCGCGATCTCGTTCTCGATCATCTCGATCCTGGCGGGGTGCTTCACGACGTTCGGCCAGGGCTTCAACAACGGTGGCCCCGTCGCCATCTCGTGGGGTTGGCCGATCGTCTCCGCCTTCATCCTGCTCATCGGGTTCACGATGTCCGAGCTGGTCTCGGCCTACCCGACGTCGGGTGGCATCTACTGGTGGGCCTCGAAGATGGGCGGTCCGCGCGCGGGATTCTTCACCGGCTGGCTGAACCTGATCGGTCTGGTCGCCGTGACCGCGTCAGTCGGCTACGGCTGCGCGACGTTCATCGACCTCACGCTGAGCACGTTCTCCGAGTCGTTCGCTGCGGACTACTCGCTGAGCCGGGTGTTCATCATCTTCCTGATCGTCCTGGCCATCGCAGCGACGCTCAACATCTTCAGCGGTCACCTGATGGCTGTCATGAACAACATCTCGGTCTGGTGGCACGTTCTCGGCGCCGCTTTCATCATCGTGATCCTGTTCGTGGTGCCCGACAACCACCAGAGCTTCAGCTACGTCTTCACGGAGCGGTTCAACAACTCCGGGTACTCCGACGGCTCCAGCAGCTCGGCGATGTACTGGTTCCTGGTGGTGCCCTTCGGCTTGCTGCTGACCCAATACACGATCACCGGCTTCGACGCGTCGGCCCACCTCTCGGAGGAGACCCAGGACGCCTCGGAGGGTGCGGCCAAGGGAATCTGGCGGTCGATCTTCTACAGCGCGATCGGCGGCTGGATCATTCTTCTTGCCTTCCTGTTCGCGATTCCCGACGACGCCTCCGGCAACCCCGACAATGCCGGGGTCGGTGGCGGGGGAGTGGCCTACATCTTCACGTCGGCTCTGGACACGGATCTCGCTGCAACCATCCTGCTCGTCTCTGCTGTCGGTCAGTTCTTCTGCACGACAGCCTGTCTCACGAGTGCCTCCCGGATGACGTTCGCCTTCAGCCGCGACAAGGCGATCCCGGGATCTTCGATCTGGTCGAAGGTCGGCGCCAACAAGGTGCCCGCCAACGCGGTACTGCTCGTGGCCGTGGTCGCCGCGCTGATCACGATCCCGGCCCTGGTCGAGGTGAACATCGGCACCGAGGCAGATCCACTGATCGTGCCGACGGCGTTCTACGCGGTGGTCTCAGTGGCGGTCATCGGCCTCTACCTGGCCTTCTTGATCCCGATCTGGCTCCGCTGGCGGATGGGTGACGACTTCGTGCCCGGCAGCTGGACGAACGGCTCGAAGTACAAGTGGATGAACCTGATCGCGGTAGCCGAGATCGTCATCATCAGCGTCTACTTCATCCTGCCGTTCGTCCCGCAGGGAAACCCCCTGAACGACGACTTCTCCTGGAAGTTCGTGAACTACGCACCCATCCTGACGATCGGTGCTCTGGTCATCTTGTTCGTGTGGTGGAGCGTGTCGGCCAAGAAGTGGTTCACAGGACCTCAACACACCATCGACCCGGACGTGGTCGAAGCCTTCGACGACTGAGTGGGGGACCCGGTCGCCGACCTGGACCGCCTCGCCGTACTGGCGGGGCGGTCCTGGCGCGTCGCGGAACTGCCGGGCGGGCTGACCAACCACAACGTCCGGGTCACCACGACCGACTCCGCTGATCAGGGTCCGGCGCTCGACATGGTGGTCCGCTGCTCGGAGAACGACGCCGGTCTGCTCGGCATCGATCGCGACAACGAGCACGTCAACACCCAGGCCGCGGCCGAGGCGGGGGTGGGTGCGCCGGTGATCGAGTATCGGCCGGATCTGCGGATGCTCGCGATCGGCTTCCTCGAGGGCCGGAGCCTGGAGAACCCCGACTTCGCCGACCCCGGCGTGCTGGCCCGGGCAGCGGACGCGACCAGGCGGCTGCACGCCGGTCCCCGGTTCACCGGTGACTTCGACATGTTCCAGCGCCAGGCGACGTACCGACAGACGGTGGCCGAGCGCGGGTTCCCGCTGCCGCCGACGTACGACGACCACGCCGACGACTGGGAGTCCGTCCGCCAGGCCTGGCGAGCCGCCCGAGTCCGACGGTTCCGTGCAACAACGACCTGCTGGCCGCGAACTTCATCGACGACGGCGATCGGGTCTGGCTGATCGACTACGAGTACTCCGGCAACAACGACGCCGCGTTCGAGCTCGGCAACACCGCCACGGAGTGCGACTTCACCCCGGAGCAGGTCGAGGCCTGGACCGAGGCGTACGTCGGAGACCCGACGCCCGCGGACCTGGCTCGGGTCCGGCTCGGCGCGCTATGCAGCGCGTACGGCTGGTCGCTGTGGGGGTTCATCCAGGCGGCGTCGAGCCCGATGGACTTCGACTTCCACTCGTGGGGCATGGAGCGCTACGAGAAGGCCGCGGCCACGTTCCGCGGGCCCGACTTCGTCACCCTCCTGGAGGACGTCGTTTCGTGACCGATCTTCCCTGCGCGCGCTCGGGTCGTCGTCGTCGGAGGCGGCATCATCGGTTGCTCGGTGGCCTACCACCTGGCCAAGCTGGGCTGGACCGACGTACTCCTGGTGGAGCAGGGACACCTGTCGGGCGGCACCACCTGGCACGCGGCCGGCCTGGTCGGACCGCTGCGGGCGACGGAGAACGGCACCAAGCTCGTGCAGTACTCCGCCGAGCTCTACGCCTCCCTGGAGGCCGAGACCGGGCAGGCCACCGGTTACCGCAACGTGGGCGGTGTGGTGGTCGGCGCGGACCGAGGACCGGATGGTCCAGCTGCGGCGCACTGCCTCCAACGCGATCGCCTACGACATGGAGTGCGAGCTCGTCGGTCCGGACCGCGCGCAGGAGCTGTGGCCGGCGATGCGGGTCGACGACCTGCTCGGGGCGCTCTGGCTGCCCGGCGACGGCAAGGTGAACCCGACCGACGTCACCCAGGCGCTGGCGAAGGGTGCGCGGATGCGGGGCGTGACGATCGCCGAGAAGACGCGAGTCCTCGGTGTGGACGTCGACGAGTCGCCGCGTGGCCGCCGGGTCACCGGCGTGCGGGTCGAGCGGGACGGCGACGAGCAGCGGGTCGAGACCGAGATCGTGGTCAACTGCGCCGGCCAGTGGGCGAAGGCGCTGGGGGACCAGGTCGGCGTGACGATCCCGCTGCACTCGGCCGAACACTTCTACGTCGTGACCGAGGCGGTGGCGGGCACCCACCCCGACCTGCCGATCATGCGCGACCCGGACGGGTGGACGTACTTCAAGGAGGAGGTCGGGGGTCTGGTCGTCGGCGGGTTCGAGCCGGACGCCAAGCCCTGGCGCGCGCCGGACGACCTGCCGCACCCGTTCGAGTTCCAGCTGCTCGAGGAGGACTGGGAGCACTTCTCGCTGCTGATGGACGAGGCCCTGACCCGGGTGCCGGCGCTGGCCGAGACCGGCATCCGCAAGTTCTACAACGGCCCGGAGTCGTTCACGCCCGACAACCAGTTCCTGCTCGGGGCAGCACCGGAGCTCGGCGGCTACTTCGTCGGTGCCGGGTTCAACTCGGTGGGGATCGCCTCGGCCGGTGGGGCCGGGTTGGCGCTGGCGGAGTGGATCGTCGCGGGTGAGCCGACGATGGATCTGGTGGGCGTCGACGTTCGCCGGTTCGCGCCGTTCCACGGCGCCAACGCCTGGCTCAGGTCGCGGGTGGCGGAGGTGCTGGGGCTGCACTACGCGGTGCCGTGGCCGAACCGCGAGGTCGAGTCGGGCCGCCCGCAGCGGGTCTCGCCGCTGCACGAGACGCTGACCGCTGCCGGCGCCGTCTTCGGCACCAGGATGGGCTGGGAGCGGCCCAACGTGTTCCACCCCGGCGGACTCGAGTACTCGTGGGGCAAGCCGTCCTGGCTGGCCGCGAGCGCCGCGGAGCAGCGCGCCACCCGCACCGGCGTCGCGGTGTTCGACCAGACCTCGTTCAGCAAGTACGTCGTCAGCGGCCCTGATGCGTTGGACGTCCTGCAGTGGATCTGTGCCGCGGACGTCGACGTACCGCCGGGATCATGCGTGTACACGCCGTTCCTCAACTCTCGGGCGACGTACGAGGCGGACCTGACCGTGACGCGGGTGGCGGAGGACGAGTTCCTCCTGGTGTCGAGCTCGGCCACCACGATCCGCGACCTCGACTGGCTGCAGCGGCAGACTCCGGCGGGCGCGAGGGTGACGCTGCGCGACATCACCGAGGACCATGCGGTGCTCGGCGTGATGGGCCCCGACTCGCGCGACCTGCTGACGGGTCTCGGCGGGGAGGGACTGGCCGACGAGGAGTTCCCGTTCGCCACGAGTCGGGAGCTCACCCTGGCGGGGGCGCGGCTGAGGGCGACCCGGATGACGTACGTCGGTGAGCTCGGCTGGGAGCTGATGGTCGCGGTCTCTGACGCCGGCGCGGTGCACGCTGCGCTGACCGCTGGGGGTGCGGTCAACGCCGGCTACTACGCGATTGAGTCGCTGCGCCTGGAGAAGGGCTACCGTGCCTTCGGTCGCGAGCTGACGCCCGACCTGACGCCGGTGGAGGCGGGGCTGGTCTTCGCCACCGCCCTGAAGGGCGACAAGGACTTCCTGGGCCGGTCAGCTCTCCTGGCGCACCGTGAGCTACTCGCCCACGGCGGGCCGCGGCGCCGCGTCGTCTCGTTCGTCGTCACGGATCCGGCGCCGATGTTGTGGGGCGGTGAGCTGCTGCTCCGCCACGGCGCCCCGGCGGGTCAGGTCACCAGCGCGGCGTGGGGCGAGACCGTCGGCGCGTCCGTCGGCCTGGCGTTGCTGCGCAGCGACGGGCCGGTGACGGCCGCCGACCTCTCCGACGGCGGATTCGAGGTGGACGTCGCGGGGGAGCGGCATCAGGTAACGATCAGCCTGGCCGCTCCACTGAAGTGACGCCTGACCCGCCGCTGACGCGTACCCTGCACCCGTGCCTGGACCGCGAAAGGGCCTTCTCGCGCGCTCCGGCGCGTACGTCGGCGGCCGGGTCCGCAGCTGGCAGTCGGGCTCCCGCGAGGGGCAGGTCATGGTCCTTTTCATCCTGCTCGGCTGTGTGGTCGTCGCCTTTGTGGTCTCCTGGAATGCCTACGAGTGGATGCCGCTCGCGACGTACTTCGTGTGGCTGCTCGTGGGCATGCTGCTGCTCCGGTTCGTCCCGCTCGCCGTGCTCTCCGGGGTGGTGTTCGTCGCCGCGGTCGTCTCCTTGCGCCACGACGGCATGATCGTCGGCGCCCGGTCCGGTGCGGTGCTGAGCATGATGATCGTGATTGCTGTCATCCTCTACCAGTCCAGCCGGCAGCGCAGTGGTCTGCCGGTGCCGCTCAGCGAGGCGATGCTGACCCAGTTGCGCAACCGGCTACAGCGACAGAGTGTGATCCCTCCGCTGCCGGATGGGTGGGAGGCGCAGTCCGCGATGCGGTCCTCGGCCGGAGCAGGCTATGCCGGCGACTTCTTCGTCGCCGATGTGATCGAGGGCCGGCGGCTGGAGATGGTGCTGGTCGACGTGTGCGGCAAGGGTGTGGCGGTGGGGCCGCAGGCGCTCCAGTTCGCCGGCGCGCTGGGCGGGATGTTGGGCTCACTCTCGCCGCAGAAGCTGATGAAGGCGGCCAACACGTTCCTGCTCCGCCAGATGTCCGACGAGTCGTTCTCCACCGCGGTGCACCTGCGCGTCGACCTGGTCAGCGGGGAGTACACGATCACCAGTGCGGGGCACCCGCCCGCGCTCCGTTACAGCGCGCCGGACGGTGAGTGGGCCATCGACAACGCCCGCGGTACGGCGCTCGGGATCATGCCCGACCCGGAGCTGCACGCCAGCGAGGGGACCATGGCCCCCGGCGAGGCGCTGCTCTTCTACACCGACGGGGTGGTGGAGTCGCGCACGGAAGACATCGACGACGGCATCGCGTGGCTGCGGGAGACGGCCCGGAGTGCCGTACAGGGTGGCTTCGCGGGGGCGGCTCACCGGATCATCCGCAAGGTCGGCAACGGCGCCGACGACCGCGCCGTCCTCATCCTGAGCCGAACCGCGCCGGAATAGTCCGGGCCCAACCCGGGTTGACTGAGTAGTCCGCAATTCAACTATCGCCGGAGGGCGACATGCAGTTCGGGATCTTCACCGTCGGCGATGTGACGCCCGACCCCACCACGGGTCAGGCGCCCACGGAGCACGAGCGGATCAAGGCGACCATCGAGATCGCCAAGAAGGCCGAGGACATCGGCCTGGACGTGGTCGCAGTCGGGGAGCACCACAACCCGCCGTTCATCGCGTCCGCGCCGACCACGACGCTGGCTTACATCGGGGCGCAGACCGAGCGGATCATCTTGTCGACCGCGACCACCCTCATCACGACCACCGACCCGGTGCTGATCGCGGAGAACTACGCGAAGCTGCAGCACCTCACCGACGGCCGGGTGGACCTGATGATGGGCCGCGGCAACACCGGTCCCGTTTATCCGTGGTTCGGCAAGGACATCCGCGAGGGCATCAACCTGGCGATCGAAGAACTACGCGCTGCTGCACCGGTTGTGGACCGAAGAGGTCGTCGACTGGGAGGGGCGGTTCCGGACCCCGCTGCAGGGCTTCACCTCGACGCCGCGCCCGCTCGACGGTGTCGCGCCTTTCGTCTGGCACGGATCCATCCGCAGCCCCGAGATCGCCGAGCAGGCGGCGTACTACGGCGACGGGTTCTTCCACAACCACATCTTCTGGCCGGTCTCGCACACCCGGCAGATGGTCGACCTCTACCGTCGCCGGTTCGAGCACTACGGCCACGGGACGGCCGACCAGGCGATCGTCGGTCTCGGCGGGCAGTTCTTCATGCGGCGCGACAGCCAGGCCGCGGTCAACGAGTTCCGGCCGTACTTCGACAATGCGCCGGTCTACGGGCACGGCCCGTCGCTCGAGGACTTCACCGAGGCCACCCCGCTCACCGTCGGGTCGCCGCAGCAGGTGCTCGAGCGGACCCTGGGGTTCCGGGAGTACGCCGGCGACTACCAACGCCAGCTGTTCCTCGTCGACCACGCCGGCCTGCCGCTGAAGACCGTGCTCGAACAGCTGGACCTGCTCGGCGAGATCCTTCCCGACCTGCGGGCCGGGTTCGCCGAGGGCCGGCCCGCCCGTGTACCGGAAGCGCCGACCCACGCTTCGCTGGTCGAGGCGAAGACGATGGTGGACGCATGACCCGCCTGGTCGTGGTCTCCGGCGGGCTGTCCGTGCCGTCGTCCACGAGGCTGCTCGCAGACCGGCTGACAGCCGCGGCGGTGGAGGCGCTTGGCGACGTCGAGGTCGACGTGATCGAGCTCCGCGACCTCGCACACCAGCTGACCGACCACCTGCTTACCGGCTTCGCCGTCCGCGAGCTGGCCGAGGCCATCGCGAAGGTGCGCGAGGCCGACGGGCTGATCGCGGTGACGCCGGTGTTCTCGGCGTCCTATTCCGGGCTGTTCAAGAACTTCTTCGACGTGCTGGAGGCGGGAGTACTCGACGGAACTCCGGTTCTGGTGGCCGCGACCGCCGGCACCGCGCGACACTCCCTGGTGCTGGAGCACGCCCTCCGGCCGCTGTTCACCTACTTGCACGCGGTGGTGGTGCCGACCGGCGTCTTCGCCGCGACCGACGACTTCGGTGACTCCGGTCTCGCGGGCGCTCGAGCGGGCCGCCGGAGAGCTGGCGGCGCTGATGGGCAAGGTCGACCCCACGGCGCGTCGCCGGCGCACGGTAGACGACGAGTTCGCCGAGCCGACGCCGTTCGAGGAGCTGCTACGGCGGGCCGAAGAGCGCTGAGCGGGTTCAGCCCGTGCCGCGCGTCGGATTCACGAAGAGAACCGGGGTGTCGTCGAAACAGCTCGGTCGGGGGCGGCTCGTCTGTCGCCGGGTCGTAGTCCGCCATGACGACGTAGCCGCTGCCGGTCCACTCGGGAACGGAAGTGGCCTTGTCCACAAGGTCGCGCGCCTGACCCAACGGCATGACGATCGCCCCCGTTGCCGAGGAGTCTTCGCTGTCCGAGTGGAGGTACTCCTCCGTGAACGCCTGGGTGGCCGCCTTCGCGACCTCGAAAGACTCGGCGGCAGTCGTCTCGGCCATCGTTCTCGTCTCGCACGATCACGCCCGCGATGGCGAGGGTCCCCACGATGAGCGCGCCGACGCCGACCGAGACCCCGCCGGTCGTCACCCTCACAAGCGGGACTCTAGTGTCCCGCGGGTGGGCACTAGTGCTGGTAGGTCCCGTGAATGATCGCGCGAGCGGCGGTCTTGAACGCCAGGTTGAACGAGACGACTGCGGGGGAGGCGTCGGAGTCGACGCCGAGGGCCGGTTCCTTCACGGCGTGCACCACGAAGAAGTAGCGGTGCACCTGGTCGCCCTCCGGGGGCGCGGCGCCCATGAACGCCTTGCCTCCTCCGTCGTTGCGGCACATGAAAGCGCCGCCGGGGAGGCCGGCGCCCTCGGCACCGGCGCCGGTGTCGAGTGAGGTGACGTCGGCGGGCAGGTCGACGAGGACCCAGTGCCAGAACCCGCTCGGGGTCGGCGCATCCGGGTCGAAGCAGGTGACGGTGTAGCTCTGCGCCTCGGGCACGGCGTCCACGAGAGCTGTGGCGAGGTGTCGCCCTTGGCCGCCACCTGGTCGTCCTTGAGGGGTTGTCCGTCGGCGACGTCGGCGCTGGTCACGCCGAACGACGGCACCTGCGGGAGCAGCTCGTAGGGGTTGCGGCTGACGGGTCGATCGAGTTCATGACGGCAACCGTAGTCCGCGACCCGGGAACCCGTCACGGGCCGCAGCGGTGGTCTATCCGGGATGATGGCGAGCGTGGACGAGCTGCCGACGTACCCCTCCGGGCTGCGCCTCGAGGGTCGACGGGTGCTCGTGGTCGGCGGCGGGCACGTCGCCCAGCGCCGAGTGCCACAGCTGATCGCCGCCGGCGCGGATGTGTACGTCGTCTCGCCCCGGGTCACGCCGTCCATCGAGGGGATGGCCGGCGCCGGCGAGCTCACCTGGCTGCGGCGCGGGTTCGAGACCGAGGACCTCGATGGCGCCTGGTACGCCGTGGCAGCGACCGACGACGTCGAGGTCAACGCCCGGCGTCTCCACCGCAGCGGAGGAGCGCCGGGTCTTCTGCGTGCGCGCCGACGACGCGACCAAGGCGACCGCGTGGACTCCCGCTGTGGGCTCGGCAGCCGGCGTGACGGTCGCGGTCCTCGGCAACCGCGATCCGCGGCGTTCGGCAGCGGTCCGCGACGAGATCCTGGCCGGGCTGCGGGAGGGCACCATCACCGCGCGTCACCAGCGCGGGCATGTTCCCGGCGTGACCCTGGTCGGCGGCGGGCCCGGCGACCCCGACCTGATCTCGATCGCCGGCCGCAAGGCGCTGATGGAGGCCGACGTCGTGGTCGCGGACCGGCTGGCCCCGCGCGAGCTCCTCGGCGAGCTGCCGCCGGACGTCGAGCTGATCGACGTGGCCAAGCTGCCGCGCGGCCGGTCGGCCCAGCAGGCCGAGATCAACCGGCTGATCGTGGACCGCGCGCTCGCGGGCAAGCGGGTGGCGCGGTTCAAGGGCGGCGACAACTTCGTCTTCGGGCGCGGCTTCGAGGAGGTCATCGCCTGCCGCGAGGCGGGAGTGCCGGTGACGGTGATCCCCGGCCTGACCAGCCCGGTGTCCGTGCCCGCCGTCGCGGGCATCCCGATCACCCACCGCGGTGTCGCCCACGAGTTCACCGTCATCTCCGGGCACCTGCCGCCCGGAGACCCGGAGTCCCTGACCGACTGGGATGCCGTCGGCCGGCTGCGCGGCACCGTGATCCTGATGATGGCGGTCCAGAACGCCCCGGCGATCGCCGAGGCCCTGATAGCGGGCGGCCGACCATCCGATACGCCGGTCGCGGTGGTGTGCGACGGCACGATGCCCGACCGAGCGCACCGTGCTTGCGACCCTGGGCTCGCTGGCCGCGGAGCTCACCGCTGCCGACGTACAACCACCCGCGATCATCGTGATCGGACAGGTGGTCGCGGTCGCGCACCCCGAGCGCTTCGGCTGATGGCCGAGCGAGTCGAGATCCGGCGAGCCGACGACCCGCGGCTGGCCGACTACCGCGACCTGCGGGACGTCACGCTGCGCAAGCACCTCGAGGCCGAGCACGGGCTGTTCCTCGCCGAGGGCGAGAAGGTCGTACGCCGTGCGGTCGAGGCCGGCTTCGAGCCGCGCTCGTTCCTGATGGCGCCGCGCTGGCTCGAAGGTCTCGCCGACATACTCGATAGCTCGGACGCGCCCTGCTACGTCGTGGAGGAGGCGCTGGCCGAGGAGGTGACCGGCTTCCACGTCCATCGGGGTGCGCTGGCCTCGCTGCGCCGGCGACCGCTGCCGGACGTCGCCACGGTGCTCGACGGAGCGCGGTCCGTCCTCGTGCTCGAGGACATGGTCGACCACACCAACGTCGGCGCGATCTTCCGCAGCGGCGCCGCCCTGGGGTTCGACGCGGTGCTGCTCTCGCCGCGATGTGCCGACCCGCTCTACCGCCGCGCGGTCAAGGTGGGCATGGGCGCCGTGTTCACGACCCCGTGGACCCGGGTGCCGGACTGGTACGACGCTCTGCCCGCCCTCTCCGCGCACGGGTTCACGACGGTGGCGCTCACCCTGGCCGAGGACGCGGTGCCGATCGAGGAAGCCGTGCAGGACGTCGACAAGGTGGCTCTGGTGCTGGGTTCCGAGGGCCACGGCCTGTCCGAGCGGTGGGAGGCGAGCGCCGATCGTCGTGCGGTGATCCCGATGCGTGCAGGGATCGACTCGCTCAACGTCGCTGCCGCGACGGCCGTCGCGTGCTACGTCACCGCTCGGCGCTGACCGGCCAGTCCGGCGGGAAGTCCTCCGCGACCTTCTCGTGCGCCCTCTGCAGCTTCTTGCGCTGCTTGGTGGGCAGCCGGTCGCCGAACACGGTCCCGATGGTGTGGTCGGTCTCGTGCTGCAGGCACCGGGCCAGCAGCCCGTCGCCGGCGTAGCGAACCGGCTCGCCGTCCAGCCCGAACCCCTCGACCGTCGCGTAGTCCGGCCTGGCGCACTCGATGAAGGCGCCGGGCAACGACAGGCAGCCCTCCTCGGACTCCTCGAGCTCGCGGTCCTTGCCCTCCGGGAGGGTGACGACCGGGTTGCAGACCACGCCGACGACGTGTTGACCGTCAGCGTTCGGGCAGTCGAACACGAACATCGCCACGTCCTCGCCGATCTGGCACGCAGCCAGGCCGACCCCGTCGGCGGCGTACATCGTGGCGACCATGTCGGCGGCCAGGGCGCGCAGCGCGTCGTCGTACGACGACACTCGCTGCTGGGGCCGGTGCATCACCGGCGCGCCCCAACGGGTCATCGGCCGGACCGTCCCGCCCATGGGCAGGGGACCGTGCGGCGCGAGCACCTCCTCAGACATGGCGCGGAGCCTAGACGTGAGCCGTTTGCACGCTGAACCCCGGACCCACTCGTGGTGCCGTAGCGGTATGTGTAACTGGGAGTTACATTATCTGCATGTCCCTGATGAACAGCCTCAAGCCGGGTGGCCGTCACGGTGTGCCCGGATCCGCCTCGCGCGACCCGATCGGCTACCTGGTGGCCGGGCTCAACCGGCTCACTCAGAGCGACCTGATCGACAAGGTGCGGCTGCGCAAGCAGGCCGAGCAGGTGGTCTTCACCGTGACTCGCAGCGGGTTCAAGACCGCCACCAACGCCAGTCGGACCTTCTCCCGATCCGGCAAGCGGGGACGAAAAAGGGCGTGCGGGTCCCGGCGGCCCAGCCCAAGGGCGTCTTCGACCTGACCCCGACCGAGGACGAGCAGATGCTCGTCGACGTGGTGACCGAGTTCGCCACCGAGATGGTGCGCCCGCCGCCGCCGAGGCGGACGAGAAGTGCGAGGCGCCCGACGACCTCCTGAAGGCCAGCCTCGAGATCGGACTGCCGATCCTGGGGGTGCCGGAGTCGCTCGGGGGCATCTCCGAGGAGCGGTCGGCGATGGCCGGCACGCTCGTCGCCGAGGCGCTGGCCAAGGGGGACATGGGGCTCGCCGTGGCGAGCCTGGCTCCCGGCTCCGTTGCCACCGCGCTGGGGCTGTGGGGCACCGACGAGCAGCAGCAGACCTACCTGCCGGCGTTCACCGGCGCCGACGTTCCCGCCGCTGCCCTGGCACTGATGGAGCCGGCCGTCCTCTTCGACGTCTTCCAACCGACGACCACCGCGACCAAGAGCGGTGACGGCTACACGCTCAACGGCACCAAGACCCTGGTGGCGCGTGGCGCCAGTGCCGAACTGTTCGTCGTCGGCGCGATGCTCGACGGCAAGCCGGTCCTGTTCCTGGTGGAGTCGTCCACCGAGGGACTCACCATCGAGGGCGACCCGGCGATGGGTGTTCGGGCAGCGTCGCTCACGCCGGCTGCTGTCAAGGACGCCCAGGTCCCCGGGGAGGCAGTGCTCGGCGAGACCGACGGCACGACGTACGCCGACTGCGTGCGGTTGTCCCGCCTGGCCTGGTGTGCGCTCGCCGTCGGCACCGGCCAGGCCGTGCTCGACTACGTGACGCCGTACGTCAAGGAGCGGCACGCATTCGGTGAGCCGATCGCGCACCGCCAGTCGGTGGCGTTCATGGTCGCCAACATGGCCATCGAGCTGCAGTCGATGCGGCTGCTCACCTACAAGGCTGCCGGCCGCGCTGCCGCCGGCAAGGACTTCACCCGCGAGGTCGCCCTGGCCCGCAAGCTGTGCGCCGAGAAGGGCATGCAGATCGGCTTGGACGGCGTCCAGCTGCTCGGCGGCCACGGCTTCGTCAAGGAGCACCCGGTGGAGCGCTGGTACCGCGACCTGCGAGCTATCGGCGTCATGGAAGGAAGCGTGCTGGTCTGATGATCAACCTCGAAGACCCCAAGAAGTTCAGGGCCCTCGTGGGCCAGGCGAACCAGGTCGCGATGAACATGCTGCGCCCGATCTCGCGCAAGTACGACCTCGCCGAGCACGAGTACCCCAAGGAGCTCGACATGCTCGCGGCGATGATCGATGGGCTGTCGGAGTCCGGCGCCAGCGAGGGTGCCGGCGCCGCCGGTGTTCGCCGGGACGAGGAGGACGGCGACAAGACCGTGAAGAACGGCGCCAACCTGGCCTCGGTGATGTCGATCGCCGAGATTGTGCTGGGGCGATGTCGGCCTGCTGCTCTCCATGCCGCGTCAGGGCCTCGGCAACTCCGCGATCGCCTCGGTCGCGGACGACGAGCAGCTCAAGCGGTTCGAGGGCGTGTCGGCCGGGATGGCGATCACCGAGCCGGAGTTCGGCTCGGACTCCGCCGATCCGCACGACAGCGGTGAAGGACGGCGACCACTACGTGCTCAACGGCGAGAAGATCTTCGTCACCTCGGGTGACCGCGCCGACCACATCGTTGTCTGGGCCACCCTCGACAAGGACCTCGGGCGGGCCGCGATCAAGTCGTTCGTGGTCGCCAAGGGCACGCCGGGCATCGAGCTGGAGCGGCTCGAGCACAAGCTCGGCATCCGCGCCTCCGACACCGCGACCATCCGGTTCGAGAACTGCCGGGTGCCGGCCGAGAACCTGCTCGGCTCGCCCGAGGTCGACACCAACGGCGGCTTCGCCGGTGCGATGGCGACGTTCGACAACACCCGCCCGCTGGTCGCGGCGATGGCCGTGGGCTGTGCCCGCGCCTCCCTCGACCTGACCCGCGACCTGCTGCAGCAGGCGGGCTTCGAGGTCGACTACGACCGGCCCGCGCACGTGCAGTCGGCCGCGGCCGCGCGCTTCATGCAGATGGAGGCCGACTGGGAGGCGGCGTACCTGCTGACCCTCCAGGCGGCCTGGATGGCCGACAACCGCCAGCCCAACTCCCTCGAGGCATCCATGGCCAAGGCAAAGGCCGGCCGCGTGGGCTCCGACATCACCCTGGGCTGCGTCGAGCTGTGCGGGTACGTCGGCTACAGCGAGACCGAGCTCCTGGAGAAGTGGGCGCGCGACTCGAAGATCCTCGACATCTTCGAGGGCACCCAGCAGATCCAGCAGCTGATCGTGGCGCGCCGGGTGCTCGGGCTGTCGAGCTCCGAGCTCAAGTAGGCGTCCTCAAGGGCGCTTCGGTGCCGGGAGCTTGGCTCCCGGTGGCCGAATCGCTTGGCCGGCTTCCGCTTCGGGATCGTCGGCTCGGTCGCCGGGTCGTGCTTGGCGATGTTCTTCGCCACGGTCGCCGGGGTCGGGACGTCGGCCGCGGAGTCCGGCAACTCGCTGTCCGGAGTCGGTGACGTCGGCGGCTTGGGGTGCGGGCCGGTGAGTCGACTGCGTACGGCCTCGACGGTGCTGACGAATGCCGGCCCGGCCGTCGTCGCGGCCCGACCCCCCATGTCCCGTCTGATCCTGACTGCCCCGGTCACGCTCTTCATGAAGCTGTCGACAACGGATCCGGACATTCGGAGCTCCCTCACTCGGCGGCAGGTCGTTGCGCCGATTCAAGCACGCCGTTCCAACCGCTCAGCCTTTGTCCGTGTCGGCCCCCAGGGCGCCGATCTTGGCCTCTGCGGCGACCGTCTTCGTCGTGGCGGGGTCCATGATGGGCTCGGTGCCGGGCTGCTGCAGGTCCGTGTCCGAGGTGTCGGGGTTGTACGCCGTCCCGGCACCGGTGGTGCCGACCGGAGTTGTCACCTCGTCGGCTCCGGACACCCGTTGCGCGAGGTCGGTGGCCGTCGGCAGGTCACCGGAAACCTGTGTGCGCGGGGGCTCCGGGGGAGGTGCTGCCTCCGGCGCCCCGTCGAACCGGGGAGCGGGATCGTCGTTCTTCTCGGGCAATGCGAGGCGGGCGGCGGCCACGACGCCGCTGCGGACCACCCCGATCGACCAGCCCATGGCCTTCAGTCCAGTGTCGAAGGGGTGCTTGAAAGGTGTGGTGAGGTCCATGGCCCCTCGGTGCCCTGACTGCCCGCAACGAAACGCTGACCCGTCGCAGACTCTTGCGACGGGTCAGCGTTCGGGGGATGGGTCAGGAGACGGACCGGAACGGGTCGTGCTCGGCGAGCAACTTGTCGACGCGGGCCTGGTCGAGGCGGCTGACCACGGACTGGGT
>CAWABG010000010.1:0-96657 GCA_963780245.1 uncultured Actinomycetota bacterium | reverse complement strand
ACGTGCGCCACGATCGCGACGTTGCGGAGATCGGAACGGGTGGGCATGGCGCAATTCTCGACCGCGGGCCCGCCGACTGACGAATCGACGTCGGCGGGTAGTCCGCCACCCACGGCACCCCATTCGAGGCCAATTGGGGTGCTCCACGTGGCGGACCACCCCTCGCCGGCGTCCTGGTTCCTGTCGACGTCCCAGTTCAGGCCAGCGCCCGGTCGAGTGCCGCCTCGACGTGCAGCGTCGTGCACGGAAAGACCGGAAGCTCGGAGTTCGGTCTGATGGACGAGCAGCTCCAGCTCGGTGCAGCCCAAGATCAGACCGCCGGCGCCGCCGTCCCAGAGCTCCTCGATCAGGCCGACGATCGTGCGCCGCGAGTTGTCGAGCACTTTCCCGTGCACCAGCTCGTCGTAGATGATCGTGTTGATCGTCTCGTGGTGCCGCTCGTCGGGGACGTGCACTTGGAGCCCGTGGCTGGCGATCCGGTCGGTGAAGAATTCCCGGGACATCGCGAACGTCGTCCCGATCAGCGCGACCGTGTCCAGCCGCTGCGCCTTGCAGGCCTCGGCGACGACGTCGGCCAGGTGCAGCAACGGGATGTCGATCGCGGCCTCGACCTGCTCGGCGACCCGATGGAACGTCGTCGTGCACAGCATCAGGAAGTCGGCGCCCGCTCGCTCGACGCCCTTCGCGGCGTCAGCGAGGATGGTCGCGACGTCGTCCCAGCGTTCCTCCTCCTGCAGCGCGGTGACCTCCGCGAAGTCGACCGAGGTCATCACGGTCTTCGCCGAGCTGAACCCGCCGATCCGCTTCTCCACCCCGACGTTGAGGGCCTGGTAGTAGGCGGCGCTGTCTTTCCCAGCTCATCCCGCCGATCAGTCCGATCGTCTGCACGGCGGCAGTTTGCCACGGACCGGGCGAATGAGGTCGCCTTGAAGCTCACCGGATCTCGACCCGTCGGTTCCGGCTTCGTGCCTCAGCCGGACGACTCGCTCGATCTCCATCGGTACTGCGCTATTCGTTCGTCATGCCTCGGTGCGATGGACCTTGTGCTGTGCGGCCTGGGCGCGGGGCTTGATCACCAGGCTGTCGATGTTCACGTGCGGCGGGCGGGTGACCATCCAGGTGATCGCGTCGGCGACGTCCTCGGCCACCAACGGCTCGGCGACGCCGGCGTACACCTGATCGGCCCGCTCCCGGTCGCCGTCGAACCGGACGAGTGCGAACTCATCGGTCTTCACCATCCCCGGCGCGATCTCGCAGACCCGCACCGGCTGGTCGTAGAGCTCGAGCCGCAGGGTCTCGGTGACCACCTGGGTGCCGTGCTTGGCGGCGGTGTAACCGCCCCCGCCCTCGTAGGCGATCCGGCCGGCCGTCGAGCCGACGTTGAGGATCACCCCCGCGCCGGAGGCGATGAGAGCGGGGAGCAGGGCCTTCGTCACCCGCACCGGGCCGATCACGTTCACGTCGTACATCCGCTGCCAGTCGTCGGTGTCGGCCTCCGCGACCGGGGTGGACCCGAACGCGCCTCCGGCGTTGTTGACGAGTACGTCGAGCGTCGGGCCGACGAGCGCGGCAAGCGCGGTGACATCGACGTCGGATGTCACGTCGCACGTGACCGGCGTACCCCCGATCTCGGCGGCCAGTGCCTCGACCCGATCGGAGCGGCGGGCCGCGCAGATCACGTGGAAGCCGGCGGCCGCCAGGCTGCGGGCGGTGGCGGCTCCGATCCCGCTGCTGGCCCCGGTGACGACGGCAGTTCGCGGGGAACCGGACGACATGCTGGTCATCCGCCCAGTGTGGCCGAGGTGTCTCTTCCGCTGGCACACTGCCTCCTCATGAGCCTGCGATCCGTCGCCACAGCGTTCGCGCTGGTGGGCGGCCTGTGCTGGGTCATCCGGGCGTTCTCCGACCAGGAGGTGCTGGGGTATGCCGGCTTCGCCCTGCTCGGCATCGGGGCCGCCGCCGCCGGAGCCGCCTTGGTGAGCAGCAGTGCACCGCCACTGCGCGTGTTCGTCGCGGTGGCGTTCCCGCTGCTGGTGTGGTCGGTCCTGGAGATCGCGAAGGACGCCGGCACGGACCGCTCCGTCGAGGGCATATTCGGGGCCGTCGGGGTCGTGGTTGCCCTCGTGGCATTCCTCACCCGCCCAGTCCACGGGAATCACTGACCGATTTCCGCGGTTGCGGTGGTGTGGAGTCCATTCGTCGGCTGGCCATGATCAGCCTGCACACCTCCCCGCTCGACCAGCCCGGCGTGGGCGATGCGGGCGGGATGAACGTCTACGTCGTCGAGCTGGCCCGCCGCCTGGCCAAGCGCGGCATCGAGGTCGACATCTTCACGCGGGCGACGAACTCCGCCCTCGACCCGATGGTCCCGGTCGCTGACGGTGTCTCGGTGCGGCACATCCATGCCGGGCCGTTCGAGGGGCTCACCAAGCACGAGCTGCCCGCGCAGCTGTGCGTCTTCGCCCGCGAGGTGCTGCGCAGCGAGGCCGGGCACCCCGTCGGCCACTACGACGCCGTGCACTCCCACTACTGGCTGTCCGGGCAGGTGGGCGCGCTGGCCCGGGATCGCTGGGGCGTGCCACTCGTGCACAGCATGCACACGATGGCCCGGGTCAAGAACGACGCCCTGGCCGCCGACGACAGCCCCGAGCCCGAGGCGCGGATCATCGGCGAGGACCAGGTGGTCGAGGCCGCCGACATGCTGATCGCCAACACCGACGTCGAGGCCAAGCAGCTGATCAACCTCTACAACGCCCACCCCGGACGCGTCGAGGTGGTGCACCCCGGCGTCGACCTGGCGACCTTCCGGCCGTTCGACCGGTCGTCGGTACGCCGCGAGCTCGGGCTCCCGGAGGACGCGCTGGTGCTGATGTTCGCCGGCCGGATCCAGCCGCTGAAGGCTCCCGACGTGCTGCTCCGCGCGGTCGCCGTGCTGCTCGAGCGGGCGCCGCACCTGCGCTCCCGGCTCGTGGTGCCGGTCGTCGGTGGCCCGTCCGGTACCGGCCTCGAGCGACCCACCGCGCTCGCCGGCCTGGCCGAGCACCTCGGTATCGACGACGTCGTGCGGTTCGTGCCGCCGGTCGCCCAGCCCGAGCTGGCCCGGTGGTACGCCGCCGCGACCCTGGTCGCCGTCCCTTCCTACAACGAGTCATTCGGCCTGGTCGCCGTCGAGGCCCAGGCGTGCGGCACCCCGGTGCTCGCCGCCGCCGTCGGCGGGCTCACCACGGTGGTCCGCGACGGTGTGAGCGGTCTGCTTCTCGACGACCACGAGGCGGGGTCGTGGGCGGCCGCGCTGCGACGGGTCGTGGACGACCAGGATCTGCTCGACCGGCTCCGCGTGGGCGCCGTTGAGCACGCGAAGGAGTTCTCCTGGGACGCCACGGCCGCCGGAACCCTCGAGGTCTACGAGCGGGCGCGGTCGTCCATGCGAGAGTCGGTGGCGTGACCCCCAGCCCCACCGACGCGATCCGCGGCTACCTCGGCGCCAGCGAGATCGAGTACGACGAGGTCCCTGACGGCGTGTTCTCGTTCGCGCTGCCGGGTGAGAAGAAGCTGCAGACCGCGGTCCGTCTCGACGTCGGCCCGCACGCTCTCGGCGTACACGCGTTCGTGTGCCGCAAGCCCGACGAGAACCACGAGCAGGTCTACCGCTGGCTGCTCGAGCGCAACCTGCGGATGTACGCCGTGGCGTTCGGCGTCGACCCGCTGGGCGACATCTACCTCGACGCGCGGCTGCCGCTGGGATCGGTGACCGCCGAGGAGCTGGACCGGCTGCTGGGCTCGGTGCTGTCGTACGCCGACGAGTCCTTCAACACGATCCTCGAGCTCGGCTTCGCGTCCTCGATCCGCAAGGAGTGGGAGTGGCGGCGCCTACGCGGCGAGCCGACCCACAACCTCGAGGCGTTCCGGGGCTGGCTCGAGGCCGAGGACGCCGCCGAGTCAGCGAGCGAGCAGGACCGCGGCCAGAGCGAGTAGCGCAGGGAACGCCTGCACGGCAAGGATCCGGACGCTGACCGTGGCGGCGCCGTACATTCCAGCGACGATGACGCAGACGAGGAAGAAGATCTGCACGTCGTCCTGCTCGGACGCCAGGCCCCAGACCAGGCCGGCAACCAGGAACCCGTTGTAGAGGCCCTGGTTGGCCGCCAGCACCTTGCTCGCCTCGGCGAACTCCGGCTCGTTGCCGAAAGTCTTCAGACCCATCGGCTTGGTCCACAGGAACATCTCGAGCACCAGGAAGTAGAGGTGCAGCGCCGCGACCAGCACGACGAGCACGATCGCGACGGTGTCCATGCTCGTCAGCATGGCAGGTGCGGGTCGCAACCTCTTGGAGCGTTCGCGCGTCTCCCATGTCGGGGGCCGCATAGCGTGACCCCGTCCGCCGCTGGTCGAAGGAGACGTAGATGTCAGTGTTCTCGTGGCGCAACGGCGTGGCCGCTGCCCTGGTAGGTGTGATCGGGACTGCTGGGCTGTCCGGTCTTGCATCGCCGGCCACCGCATCGATGCCTGCCTCAGTGCCGTCCGCGTCGGAGCCCCAGGACCCCGGCCGGTGGACCATCGAGCCCGCGCCGGACGGCGGCGCGAGCGTCACCTGGACCTCACCAGAGGTGCTGCCGGTCGGCGGAGCCCGACCCGAGTTCCTGCTCGACGGTGTCGCACTCGGACCGGTGCTGATGGATCCGGACGGACGCACTCTCCGGCTGGCCGATCCGCTGACGGTGCCGCCGGACCCGGCCGACCTCGACGTGGAGCTGTCGGGACGGCTGCTCGACGAGCCCGCGCCACCGACCGCGCCGCGCGCCGCCGCCGACCCGGCGCCGGCCGGGCCGATCCTGCCGGACGACCCCACCGTCCCCGGCCCGTACGCCGTCGCCGACGCGGACTACCAGCTGCCCTCGTTCAGGTTCGGCCGGATGCGGCAGCTGGAGATGGTCGGCCACGTCGTCGCGCCGGTGACCGCGCCGGGTCCGCGGCCCGTCGTGCTGCTGTTGCACGGCCGCCACGACTGGTGCTACGTCCCCGAAGGTCAGAACGGCGGAGCCTACGACTGGCCGTGCCAGTCCCCGTCGATTCCGGTCCCGAGCCACCTGGGCTATACCTACGTCCAGGAGCTCCTGGCCAGCCAGGGCTACCTCACCGTCTCCGTCTCTGCCAACGGGATCAACGGGCAGGACGGCATGCTCGAGGAGGGTGGGGCCGACGCCCGCGCCGCCCTCGTCCGTCGACACCTCGACGCGCTGGAGGACCTGAGCGCGCTGGCTGACCTCGGCGTCACTGCGGACCTGGACCGGGTGGTGCTGATCGGCCACAGCCGCGGCGGGGAAGGTGTCAACCGGGCGGCCGAGACGATCCCGCTCGAGGCGCCGTACCGGGTGGTGGGGCAGGTGCTGCTCGGGCCCACGAACTTCGGCCGTCAGGCCGCGGCGTACGTGCCCACGGTGTCGGTGCTGCCGTTCTGCGACGGCGACGTGTCGGACCTGCAGGGCCAGCTGTTCACCGACGTGGCGCGCGACGCCGCGGCCGATGACGACGCATTGCACAGCACCGTCCTGGTGATGGGCGCCAACCACAACTTCTTCAACACCGAGTGGACCCCGGGCATCTCCGCCGCCCCGTCGTTCGACGACAACGGAGACACCGCGGGCCCGTGCGAACCCGGTACCGCCACTCGGCTGAGCGCGGAGCAGCAGCGTGAGGTGGGAGCCGCCTACCTGGCGGCTGCCGTCGCCACCTTCGGCGGCTCGGCGGACTACCTCCCGCTGTTCGACGGCTCCGGTGCGCGGGTCACGCCGACTTCGGACTTCGACATCCGCAGCCACACGCTCGGCGCCGGCCGTGACGTACGCCGTCCGGGTGCGGGTCTGGACGCGGATCCGACGGACCCCTCGACCCGGCTGTGCGTCGGTCGGATAGGCGATCGGCCGAACGACTGCCTCGGGTTCGATCCCGACGGCGAGGTCGCCTGGAGCACGCCGCACTTCACCGGCTTCGGGGGGCAGGGGTTCCCCAGCCGCAAGGCGGTCGAGCTGACCTGGACCGCGTCGGATCCCGAGGGGCGACTCCTGCTGGCGGAACCGCTGGATGTCTCCGGCGCCGCGCGGCTGGAGGTGCGCACGTTGCTGCCGTTGGGCGCCGACGCCGCCGGCTTCGACGTGAACTTCACCGACGGCGCCGGCCACACCGACACCGTCGTGCTCGGAGCCGGAGAGGAGCTCCCCGCGGAGCCCCTGCGTGAGTACGGCGGCACCGCGGTCGCGCAGGTGCTCCGGGTGCCGACCACCGGCCTCGATCCTGCTCTGGACGCCACCGACCTCCGCTCGGTGACGCTGGTCGCGCGCGGCGGAAGCGGCCGGGCCTGGGTGCTCGACCTCGCCGCAGTGACATCCGGTGCGCTGCCGTCCGTTCCAGAGGAGCGGCTGCGGACGCTGAGCTTCGACCGGCTCAAGATCACAGAAGGTGATGGCGCCGACCGACAGGTCGAGCTCCCCTACGTGGTCAGCGGCCCGGCCGGCGTCGACGGGCAGATCCGGATCGCGACCACGCGCATCGGTCGGCAGGGCTACCCAGTCTCCGGCCCCGCCATGAACGTGACGGTGCCCGCGGGCAGCACCGGAGGATCGGTGACATTCGAGGTGCCGGCCAACCGGCTCGACGACCTCAACCGCACCCTCACGGTCAACGCCTACCCGATCTCGGGGGTGATGCCGGCCTCGTACGTCGGAGCCCTGCGGATCATCGACGACGATCCGACGCCTGCGCTGCGGACCTCGGTCAGAGTCACGCCAGTCACCGAGGGCCAATCCTTGGTGTTCGAAGCGCGGCTGGCCCGGCCGGTCGGCTACTGGACGGGGGTCGACGCCTTCCCCGTGGCCGGCACCCCTCAGAACCGCCTGCGCATCGGCGACCTGGACCGCGAGTTCGTGAAGTCGTGGGGCTTTCCCGACCGACTGACCCGCCCCCACCGACTCTACGCCGGGCAGAACTACTTCTCGTTCTGCGAGATGAACCCCGGCCAGGACCACTGCGTGCTCTTGCGGCTGCCGGTGCGGGTCGACGACCGTGCTGAGGGACGCGAAAGGGTCACACTGCAGGTGCACGCGGTCCCGCGGTCGCGCAGGGACTGGGTGAGTGGCCGGGTGCGCGACCGCTGACCCCGCTCAGGTGCCGGCCGGCTCCGGGGTGAGCTCGGTGACTCGGGGCTTGCGGCGGGTGAGCAGGACGCCCGAGATGCAGAGCACCCCACCGACGAACGCCAGGGCGGGCGGCACCTCGGCCAGCATCACCCACGCCATCAGGGTGGTGATGAACGGCACCAGGAACGTGGTGAGCGCGAACTTGCCGGCATCCGACCGGTTGAGGGCGTAGGCCCAGGTGACGAATGCGAGAGCACTCGGCACCACCCCGAGGTAGGTGATCCAGAGCAGGTCGGAGGCGCTCGCGTCTCGCACGACGCCGACCAGCTCGACCGACCACGGCAGGCAGGCGATCGTGCCCACGACGTAGAACCAGAACGTCATCTCCAGCGCCGTCATGCCGCTGCCGAGCAGCTTCTTCTGGGTGATCACTCCGACCGCGAACGTGACCGCCGCCAGGGTCGAGAGGAGTACGCCGATCACGTCGCCGTTGCCGCCGCTGGACGAGGCGCGGCCGATGATGATCACACCGGCGAAGCCGACCGCCAGGCCGATGATGAGCCAGCGGCTCAGCCGTTCCTTGAAGAAGAAGGTGGCCAGCAGGGCCACGATGATCGGCCCGATCTGGATGATCAGGGCGGCAGTGCCGGCGTCGATCCGGCGCTCGGACTCGTTGAGCGCGACGTTGTAGATGCCGATCCAGGAAACGCCGCCCAGCGCGATCAGCGGCCACTCCCGCCGGCTGGGCGGTCGTCGCCGATCCGACGGGACCGAGACCAGGACCATCACCCCGAGAGCAACGACCGCGACGACCAGCCGGCCCAGGCTCAGGGATCCGGGCGGCACGTCCTCACCGAGGTGCCGGATCGCCACGAACGCCGAGGACCAGGTGAGCAGCGTGAACGCGACCGCGGCGATCGGCAGCCAGGTGCGGGTTGGTGCGGTGCTGCTCACGTACGGAGCCTAGGCAGCGCCGCCGACAGCTGACACGTGGTTATCGGACGTCGTTACACGACTTCCCGCCAGTCTGTTTCGGTCGTCGGGGGCATAGCGCCGGTCGCGGTACCGGCCTATGCTCCGCCCAAGGCCGTCACGCCCGTGCGACCGCTTTGTCACACTCGGGAGAGATCCGATGCGTCGTTACCGACTGCTCGTCGTCACCGCCACTGTCGCCCTCGTGGCCCCGCTCCTACCCTCGGCCGCGGCCGCCCCGCCGGACCCGGGACGAGCCACCGTCGACGACACCCTCAACGCCTACCGGGTGGAGGCCACCGCGGAGAACCTTCGTGCACTCGCCCTCGCCGGGTACGACGTCACCGAGGGCCGCGACCTCGACCGCGGCACCGTCGACGTGGTCGGTTACGGCGACGACCTCGCCCGGTTCGACGCCCGGCAGCTGTCGTCGTACCGCGCCCCTGCCGCCAGTGCGGCCCGCACGCAGGCGGCGCCCACCGACGGCGCCAGCGACGCCGGGTGGACCGTCTGGACGAAGTACGACGCCGTGCCCGACGACGACAAGGAGCAGTACACCGAGACCTACGACCGGATCGTCGCCGACTACCCCTCGATCGCGAAGAAGCGCGTCACCGGCACCACTTACGGCGGCCGCGAGATCATCGCCCTCCAGATCACCAAGGGCGCTACCGGGTCGGACATCCCCAGGCGCCCCGCGGTCCTCTACAACGCGATGCAGCACGCCCGCGAGTGGCTGGCGGGCGAGACCTGCCGGCGCACACTCGACTACTTCACCCGCAACTACGGGAAGGGCACCAGCGCCGGTCTCGAGGTCACCCGTCTGGTCAACACGACCGAGCTCTGGTTCGTGTGCGTGAACAACCCCGACGGCTACGAGTTCACGTTCACCCCCGGCAACCGCCTGTGGCGCAAGAACCTGCGCGACAACAACGGCGACGGCGGGATCGGCGCCGGCGATGGGGTCGACCCGAACCGCAACTTCTCCGGCCACTGGGGGTTTGACGAAGAGGGCAGCTCACCGAACCCCGCCTCTGAGACCTACCGTGGGCCGTCAGCGGCGTCGGAGCCGGAGACCATGGCCATGGAGGCCCTCTTCGAGGAGATCCACCCGGTCTTCCAGAAGAACGACCACACGGCGGCGGAGCTGCTCCTCTACCCGCAGGGGTTCCAGCAGGACACGCCGACAGCCGACCACGAGATCTTCACAGCTCTCGCCGGAGACCCGTTCAAGCCGGCCATCCCGGGCTTCCTGCCCGAGCTGTCGGCCGGCCTCTACATCACCAATGGCGACTTCACCGACTGGGCCTACAACTCGCAGAAGACGCTGTCCTTCACGCCGGAGGGCACCTCCGCCGAGGACCCCGGCGTGACCGGGTTCGAGTACCCCGACTCCCCCCTTCAGGTGGCTCAGGAGTTCCAACGCCACCTGCCCTTCGCCCTCGACCTCGCTCACTCGAGCCTGCACCCAGCCACGCCGACCTCGCACCTCGGCAACAAGGCTGAGCCGTTCGTCGTGGACTCCTTCACGGACTCTTACGGCGATCCGCAACCGGTCGGTGCCGTGGTGAAACGCTCGCTCGGCAAGGTGAAGCTGCACTACAAGATCAAGGGCAAGAAGGCCAAGACGAAAGACGTCAAGGCCTACCACGGCGGGGACCGCTACTACGACGACCCGGGTGTCTACTACCGACGCGTGCGCGGTGTGGTCAAGGGCACCAAGCCCGGCGACAGGGTCAAGGTCTGGTTCTCCGCAGGCAAGCAGGAGTCGGACGCGTTCCGGTACCGGGCGAGGGTCGAGTCCAACAAGCGGGTGCTCGTGCTGGCCAACGAGGACTGGTCCGGCGTGCAGCCGAACCCCGCGCCGCTCGGCGGCCCGCAGTATCTCAACTACTACACCGCAGCCCTGAAGGCCGCGGGCGTGAAGTACGAGGTCTACGACGTGGACGCATACGACCGCCGTCCGCCGCACCCTCTTGGTGTGCTCGACCACTTCACCCACGTCGTCTGGTACACCGGCGACGACTATGTTCCCCGCGAGCCGGACGCCCCGGGTGGATCCGGCATCACCAAGGGGGCGGTCGAGACCCAGAACAACGTGCGTGACTTCCTCAACGACGGGGGCAAGCTCTTCTACAGCGGCAAGAACGCCGGACGGGTGTTCGCGGAGGGGTACCAGTACAACCCCTTCCAGGACGAGGAGGGCACCTACTGCCAGAACCAGAACCCGACCTGCATCGTCGTCCAGAATGACTTCCTGCAGTACTGGCTCGGCGCCTACACCTACATCACCGGCGCCGGCCAACATCCCGAGGACGGTTCGGTCTTCGAGGTCCACGGCACCGAGGCGCCGTTCGACGCACTTGACCTCACCGTCAACGGCGCGGACTCGGCAGGCAACGCGGACCAAGCGCCGACCCTGTTGGTGACCTCTTCGATCCTCGACCCGACCGAGTACCCGCTGTTCGCGGACTCCCGCTCCGTCGCCGCCTGGGAGCGACCGTTCGCGGCACCGTTCGACCCCGTCGAAGGTGACTGGTTCGTGTCCGCCGGAGCCGCGGACGCGGCGTACAAGCGGCTGTCGAAGACGTTCGACCTCACCGGTCAGACCGGGGCGACCCTGGACCTGTCAGCGTCCTTCGACCTCGAGCCGGACTACGACTACTTGTTCGTGGAGATCCACACCGTCGGTCAGGACGACTGGACGACGCTGGCGGACGACAACGGGCACACGTCGGACGACGTCGGCCTCTCCTGCCCGACAACCGGGGACGGCTCCAACTGGCAGGTGTTGCACCCGTTCCTGGCGCACTACCAGACCATCACCGATGGCGGGGACAGCTGCGACCCGACAGGAACCTCGGGTGCGTGGAACGCCGCCACCGGTAACTCTGGAGGTTGGCAGGACTGGGAGATGCCGATCCCCGCGGAGTACATCGGCCAGCAGGTCGAGGTCTCGATCTCCGTGGTCAGCGACCCGGCGGTCCAGGGTCTCGGTGCCTGGGTGGACCAGGTGTCGATGCGAGGCGCGGACGACGCGCCGATCAACAGCGCCGACCCGTCGTTCGAGACCGGGCTGGACGGCTGGGCCACGCCCGGCCCGCCGCCCGGTACTGCGGACCCGGTCACCGGCTGGGAACGCGCCCAGTCCGCGCCGTTCGTGGAGACCCCGATCGTCACGACCGACGACACGGTCTACACGGGCCTCGGCCTCGAAGGGGTCTCAGGTGCCTCGCAACGGGCGGCGCTGATGAGGGCGTCCCTCAAGCACCTGGGGTTGCTGCCCTGACGGCCGGGCTCAGAGATCGAGCTTGTACCCGAGCCCCCGAACCGTCACGAGGTACTTCGGTTCGCTCGGCTCGGGCTCGAGCTTCGCGCGAAGTCGTTTGACGTGCACGTCGAGGGTCTTGGTGTCGCCGACGTAGTCGGAGCCCCAGACCCGGTCGATCAGCTGGCCGCGGGTGAGCACCCTGCCGGGGTTGCGCAGGAACATCTCGAGGAGCTCGAACTCCTTGAGGGGCAGCCGCTGCTCGGTCCCGTCGACCGTGACCACGTGTCGTTCGACGTCCATCCGCACCGGCCCCGCCTCGAGGGTGTCCGGCAGCAGGTCGGGGTCGAGGCCGCGGCGGAGTACGGCGCGGATCCGGGCCACCAGCTCGCGGGGGGAGTAGGGCTTGGTGACGTAGTCGTCGGCACCGAGCTCGAGCCCGACGACCTTGTCGATCTCGTCGTCCTTGGCGCTCACCATGATCACCGGCACGTTGGAGGTCTGACGAATGGTGCGGCACACCTCGGTGCCGGGGATGCCCGGGAGCATCAGGTCCAGCAGCACGATGTCGGCGCCGCGACGGTCGAACTCCTCGAGTGCGGTGTTGCCGTCGGCCGCGATCGCGACCTCGAAGCCTTCCTTGCGGAGCATGTAGGCGAGTGCCTCGCTGTAGCTCTCTTCGTCTTCAACGACGAGTACCCGTGTCATGCGGGGTCCTCTTCTTCTGTGGGGGTGGTCGGCCGCGGAAGTGTCAACGTGAACGTCGACCCCTGGCCCTCGACGGACCAGACGCGAACCTCGCCGCCATGGGTGGCGGCGACGTGCTTGACGATGGACAGGCCGAGTCCGGTACCACCGGTGGAACGGTGTCGGGCCGGATCGATGCGGTAGAACCGCTCGAAGATCCGGTCGATCTCGTCGTTGGGGATGCCGATGCCCTGGTCGACCACCGAGATCTCGACGGTGTGTTCCTCCGCCTTCGTGGTCACCAGCACGGTCGAGCCCGGCTCGGAGTACGCCACCGCGTTGGCCACCAGGTTGGCGACGGCCGCGCTGACCTGTTCCTCGTTGCCGTGCACCTTCAGGCCCTTGGTGCCACCGGCGACCACGGCGATGCGCTTGTCGCCCGCATCGATCGCGCTGGTGTCGACGGCCACGGCCACGACATCGTCGAGTGAGACCGGGGTCGGGGACTCCAGTGGCTCGTCGCCCTGGAGCCGGGACAGCTCGATCACCTGCTGCACGAGCCGGGTGAGCCGGTCGCTCTCGGTGACCATCCGCTCCGCGAACCGGATGACCGCATCGGGGTCGTCCGCGGCGTCGCGTACCGCCTCCGCCAGCAGCCGGATAGCGCCGACGGGAGTTTTGAGCTCGTGGCTGACGTTCGCGACGAAGTCGCGGCGCACCGCCTCGACCCGGCGTTCGCGGGTCCGGTCCTCGACCAGCGCGAGGACGAGCCGCGAGCCGAGCGGGGCGACTCGCGCCGTCACGTGTCGCGCCGGGGCTCCGGGGCGATTCATGAGCAGCTCGGTCTCCCGGATCTGCCCGTCGCGTCGCACCTCGCGGACCAGGTCGGCGAGCTCGTCGGAGACCACGGAGGTGCCGCGGACCAGGCCCATGGCGTACGCAGGCGCCGAGGCTTTGAGCACCACGTCGCTCTCGTCGACGACGAGGGCGCTACTGCGGAGCACCGAGAGAACACCGGTCACCCCTGGCGGAACCACCGGCTCGTCAGCGCGCGGTAGCTGGGATTGCTGGCGGTCACTGATGTGCCAGGCAAGGACCGCACCACCCGCGACGAGTGCACCGATCAGCGCCGCGAGGAACGCTTGCGTTGTCGGCTCCACAACGACGATCGTACGGCGACTCGGCCCTTCGACCCTGGTCAGAACGAGGTTGCTCGCGCGATGTTCACCGCGCGTTCACGGTTCCGCCCCGACTGGACACCTGTCCCACTTAGGTTCGTCGACATGCGAGAGGTATTCGAGGAGCAGCTCGACTCCGTCTTCAACGACCTGGCCGGCATCAGCCGCAGCGTGCAGACGGCCGTCGCGAAGGCGACCGAGGCATTGGTGACCGGTGACGTCACGATCGCCGAGCAGGTGATCAGCGAAGACATCGAGATCGACCGGGCCCGCGAGCAGGTAGAGGAGACCGCCTTCGAGCTCCTCTCGCTCCAGGCGCCGGTTGCGGGCGACCTACGGACGGTCGTTGCCGCCCTGCGGATGGTCAGCGAGCTGGAGCGGATGGGTGACCTCTCGGTGCACGTCGCCAAGATCGCCCGGCTCCGGGTGCCCGACCTCGCCGTACCGGAGCAGGTGCGTCCCACCATCGCGCGGATGGCCCAGGTGGCCGAGGACATGGTGGCCCGGGTCACCCAGATCATCATCGGCCGCGACGTCGAGGCCGCGATCGCCCTGGGGCGAGACGACGAGGAGATGGACCGGCTGCGCCGGACCAGCTTCACCGAGCTGCTCTCCCCGAGCTGGGAGTACGGCGTTGAGGCGGCCGTCGACATCGCGCTGCTCGGGCGCTACTACGAGCGGATCGCCGATCACGCCGTCTCGGTCGCCAACCGGGTGGTTTTCGTGGTCACCGGCCAGTACCCGACTGCGGTCGACGCCTAGCTCGTCGGAATCGCGCAATCGCGCCGGTTGTGATGGTGCCCTGGCCCGGACTCGTCCCATTCCGCGCGATTGCGCCGGTTGTGATGGTGCGCTGGCCCGGACTCGTCCCATTCCGCGCGATTGCGCCGGTTGTGACGGTGCGCTGGCCCGGACTCGTCCCATTCCGCGCGATTGCGCCGGTTGTGACGGTGCGCTGGCCCGGACGGTGCCCTAGCGTCCTTGATCTGCCACAGCTGCGGCGGCGGCCGCGGCCGCAGCTGGGTCGAGGTAGCGCCCTCCCGCGACGATCGGGGCAAGCGCGTCGTCGAGCTCATAGACCAGGGGCATGCCGGTCGGGATGTTGAGCCCGGCGATGTCCTCGTCGCTGATGCCGTCGAGGTGCTTGACCAGCGCCCGGAGGCTGTTGCCGTGCGCGGCGACGAGCACCGTGTGGCCGGCCCGTAGGTCGGGGACGATCGACGCCTCCCAGTAGGGCAGGAACCGCGCGATCACGTCCTTGAGGCACTCCGTGCGTGGCAGCTCCTCGCCGAGGTCGGCGTACTGTGCCTCGCCCGCCTGGGAGTACTCGGAGTCGTCGTCGATGGCCGGAGGCGGCACGTCGAACGAGCGGCGCCAGAGCATGAACTGCTCCTCGCCGTACTCGTCGCGGATCTCGGTCTTGTTCTTGCCCTGCAGCGCGCCATAGTGCCGCTCGTTGAGCCGCCAGGAGCGGCGGACCGGGATCCAGTGCCGGTCGGCGGCGTCGAGGGCGATGCAGGCCGTGTTGATCGCGCGCCGCTGCAGCGAGGTGTGTACGACGTCGGGCGCCAGCCCTTCGGCCTTGATCAGCTCACCCCCGCGCACTGCCTCGGCCCGACCCTTGTCGGTGAGGCCGACGTCGACCCAGCCGGTGAACAGGTTCTTCGCGTTCCACTCGCTCTCGCCGTGGCGGAGAAGGACCAGTGTGTAGGGCATTCCTAGTGCTCCGCGGGCGCCTCGGCGTCGCCTGCCTCGCAGGAGTACAGCGGTTCCGTCGACGGCTCGTCCGAGGTGTTGTCCAGGCCCTCGAACTGGTAGCAGGGCTTCATGACCGGGATCTCCATGGTCACGGACTCGTTGTTGTCGAACACGAACGTGACCGTCACGAAGTCGCCCGCGTCGAACTCGCCAGTGACGGTGAGGCCGTCGCCGTCCTCCGCGAGGGTGGCCAGGTTGACGTAGCCCTGGCCCGGGACCTCGATCGCGTCGCGCTCGTCAGCGGCGACGCTGCCCTTCTCGCCGCCTGTCATCGAGGTGAGGCTGATCGGGTTCTCGGTGTTGTTGGACAGGGTGCCGATCAGCGTGCCGCTGTCGGCCTGTCCGGCCACGATCAGCGCGCTGCCTACGTCGACCTCGGCGTCATGGTCGGTCACCCCGGCGCCGACGGTGTTGACCCTTTCGGTGGGGTAGTCGAAGCCGCAGGAGGCCAGGGCGGGAACGGCAAGCAGAAGCCCGCCGGCGGCGAGCGCTAGTCGCAGGTGTGGCATCGGAAGAGGCCCTCGCTGAGGTCGTCAGTACGTCGATGATCGAGCGGGCCACAGCCTAGCGGGATCAGGGCTGATCGCGGCACGCCCCCTTACTGCGAGAGCCCCGCCATGCTGCCGGCCACCGCGAGGCCGACCAGGACCAGGACGACGTACGTCGACGTCAGGACCAGCAGCCGGGTCGCTCCGAGCTTCAGCCCGAGGCGGAGCGGGAGGTAGCGCCAGCCGTCCTCGTTGTCGGCCACCAGGCCCCAGATCGAGCGGAGGAAGTGGACGCCGATGCCGAGCAGGCCCGCCAGCAGCGTCATCACCGCCTCGGGCGCCGGGCCCTCCGCGTCGCCGCCCCAGCCGCCGTACGAGATGTAGGCGGGGTAGAGGGCGAACGACAGCGCCCACGGCACCCACGAGAAGAGGCCCTGTCGAAGGGCGACGTTGGCGAGCAGGCCGATCATCACGCAGATCAGGTAGTTGAGCCCGGCGACGACGCCAGTGGAGATCGACAGCGGCACCAGCAGCAGCACCGCGATGGTCACGGCGTACCAGACGGTCCCGGCGTCGAGCCGGCCGTCGGCGATCGGCTTGCGGGGAATCTCGTGACGGGAGTCGCGCTCTCGGTCGACGATGTCGTTGTGCCAGCCCAGGATGCTCTGCCCGACGAGCACCGTGAGCGCCACGACGCCGACCTCACGGGTAGGTCGGCCAGCGATCGCGGCGGCCGCTGCGACGCCGACCGCGGTGGCCACGGCCTGGCGCGGGTGCGCCGCCTGGATCATCAGCAGCGGCCAGAAATCGCGGACCCGGCGTACCGACACCCGGCCTTCTCCCCGGAGTCGCCGACCGGCTCGGCCGCCGGGCTCCTCGCCCCGCTTGGGCGCGGGCTCGCCTACCTCGGCGACCATCGTGTCAGCTCCCTCCCCTACGCTGTCGCGTTCCTTCTTACGCTGCCATCTCCCCATGCCGAGCAGTATTGACCACTCAACCGGAACCGATTCCCGGGGGCGCCGGTCGACCACAGGAAGCGCATCCTGTCAAGCCCGCTATGTACGTTCTGACCTGCGGAAACGCGGCCGGAGATGAATTTCGAGCGTGATAGAATGAACGCCTAGGAAGGGGTTCATCACATATGTCTTTCACCGTCGGCGAAACGGTTGTTTACCCCAATCATGGGGCCGCAGTCATCGAGGACATCGAGATGCGGAAGATCAAGGGAGAGGACCGGGAGTACCTCGTACTGAGGATCGTTGCCCAGCAGGATCTGGTCGTGAGGGTGCCGTCGTGCAACCTCGATCTGGTGGGCGTACGTGACGTCGTCGACAAGGAGGGCCTCGACCGTGTGTTCGACGTGCTCCGCGCCGAACACGTCGAGGAGCCGACCAACTGGTCGCGCCGCTACAAGGCCAATCTGGAGAAGCTGCACAGCGGCGACGTGATGAAGGTTGCCGAGGTTGTTCGCGACCTGTGGCGTCGCGAGCGTGACCGCGGCCTCTCCGCAGGCGAGAAGCGGATGCTGGCCAAGGCCCGGCAGATCCTGGTTTCCGAGCTTGCGCTCGCTGAGCACACCAACGAGGACAAGGCCGAGGCCATCCTCGACGAGGTTCTCGCCAGCTGAACGAGCTTGTTGGTGGGCCCCCGGGACGAGCTCCCGGGGGCCTTCCGTTTTTTCGGCCGCGCCCACGGCATACGGTGACGTCGCCATGACTTCGGACTGGTACGACGCCCCGCCCGCTCTCGGCACCGTGGTTGAGGAGGGCCGCGGCAGCCTGCCGTTCGCGCTGATCCACGGCGAGGCGCTGGTGACCACCGCGGTGTGGGCGCTCGGCGAGGCCGGTGTCACGCCGGTGGACATCGGCACCGAGTGGGCCGGCGTACAAGCCTCCGGCGAGCCGTTCGTGCTCCACGACGCGCTCTGTCCGATGACTCCGCCCACGTTCATCGCCGACTGCCTGGCGAGGGCGGTGGCCGGGGGCAGTGTCGTCGTGGGCGTGCGGCCGGTCACCGACACGGTCAAGGTGCTCGAGGGTGGTCGCCTCGGGGACACCGTGGACCGCTCCGGCCTGGCCCTGGTCTGCTCGCCCGTCGTGCTGCCCGCCGCAGTGGTGGCGGCGCTGGACGGGACCCCGGACCTCGACTTCGCGGCCCTCGTGGAGTCGCTGGCCGAGCGCTTCCCGGTCGAGCGGGTCGAGGCACCCGCCGAGGCGCGCCGCGTCCTCTCCGACGACGATGTAGCGGTGCTAGCGGCGCTGACCGAGCCGAACGGCTAACGCGACGTCCTCGGGGTAGGTGACCTTGAGGTTGCGCGCGCTGCCGCCGACCGCCGCGATCGGCACCTGGGCGGCGTACCGCTCCAGGCAGCTGGCGGTGTCGGTGCCCCCGAAGCCGTCGGCCTCGGCGGCCCGGTAGGCCGCGAGGAGTGTCGAGGCGGCGAAGGCCTGCGGCGTCTGTACGGCGACCAGCTCCCGATCCGATCGGGGCAGCACCGCCACCAGGGGGGTCACCGGCAGCGCCCCGCCGTGCTCGCGCGCGGCGGCCACGACCGCGTCGAACAGGGCCACGCCCGCCAGGGGCCGGGCTCCGTCGTGGATCGCGACCACGTCGACGTCGCCCGACTCGATCGCGGGTGCGAGCACCCGGATCGCCGCCCACTCCGAGGCGTGGCGGGTCGCCCCGCCCGGCACCAGCAGCACCTCGCCGCCGCCGAGGTGTGGGGCGAGCGCGGCCGAGACGGCGTCCTGCTCACCCGGTCGCACCACGACCACCACGCGGGTCACGTCGGCGGCCGCCAGTGCGTCGCTCACCGACCAGGCCAGCACCGGCCGGTCGCCGAGCGGCAGCAGGACCTTGTTGACGCCGGCCCCGACGCGGGCGCCGGCGCCGGCGGCGACGATCACCACGGCCACGGACACCCCGTGAGTGTATGAACCGGTGTTTTCACCGCTGTTACACCACGGAGACAGTGCGAGAACACGCCGTACCTAGGTTCCGGGCATGACGCCTCGGTCACCGCACGCGGAGGAGTGGCACCCGGTGTGCCGCTTCGCGGAGCTCGAGGTACGCCGCGGGGTCGCAGCGCTCGTGCACGGCCAGGCGGTGGCGCTCTTCCGGACCGATGACGACCAGGTCTACGCGGTGGGCAACCACGACCCCTTCGCGCGGGCGTCCGTGCTGGCCCGTGGCATCGTCTTCGTCTGCGACGGCGTGCCGTGCGTGGCGCCCGTGGCCCATGGGCACGCCTTCGACCTTCGCACCGGACGCTGCCTGGAAGACGACCAGGTGTCGGTGCCCGCCTACGACGTGAAGGTCGTCGAGGGCGTGGTGATGGTGGGTCACCGCAAGGCGGTGGCCGCCTGATCCTGGAGCGCCTTCTCGACCAGGTCGATCAGCTCGTCGGAGACCAGGCGGGGGCGCTCCAGCGGGAGGTAGTGGCCCGCATCAGGGGCCACCACGAACCTGGCCCCCTTGATGCTCCCGGCGATCCGGCGGCCATGGCGAGGCGGCGTGAGCAGGTCGTGGCTGCCGACGAGCACGGTGGTCGGGATGCCGTCGTACGCCGACAGGGTGGAGGTGCGCTCGTGGAGCATCAGGTCCCGGTAGTAGCCCGCCCAGGTTTCCGGTGGACAGTTGATCATCTGGTCGACCGCCAGGCCGATGTCGCGAGCGCGGGCATCCCGCCCGAAGAAGAACCGCTGCGCCACCTGGCGCTCGATCCGCGGTGAGCCGCGCCGGCTACCGCGCGTCAGCATCCGGGCCCGCATCGCGAGGAGCCTGGGGAGCTGGGCGCGGACGAACTTGCCGGTCTCGGGCAGCCCGAGCGTCACCGTGTTGAGCCGGCCGGAGGAGCTGGCTACGAACATGACCCCGGCGATCCTGGCCAGCAGGTCCGGCCGGCAGGTCGGGAGCTCTGTCATCGCCATGCCCCCGATGGAGTGACCGGCCAGGACGATGGGTCCTGAGGGCGCGTACTGGTCGAGCACATCGCCCATGTCGCGGGCCAGGTTGTCGATCGTGCACGCGTCGGCGGCGCAGCCCTGGGAGCGGCCGTGACCGCGGTGGTCCCAGGTGACGGTCCGGATCTCGTGCCCGAACCGGTCGAGCAGGTCGCGCACCTGGTTGTGCCAGACAGCCTCGTCGGCGGTCCAGCAGTGCGCTAGCGCCACCGTGACGGCGGCTTCATCGGGTCCATGGGTGGTGACATGCAGCTCGAGCCCGTCGTACGTCTTCACCGCGCGCTCCCGTCGCCGCTCGCCACGATCAGGGCGGTGGCGATCGCGGCGATGCCCTCGCCCCGACCGGTAAGGCCCAGCCCGTCGGTGGTCGTGGCCGAGACCCGGACCGGCGCACCCACGGCCGCCGACAGCGCGGCCTCGGCCTCGTCGCGACGCGGGCCGATCCGCGGTCGGTTGCCGATGATCTGCACGGCGACGTTGCCGACGGCGTAGCCGGCTTCGCGCACCAGGCGGGCGGTTTCGGCCAGCAGGGCGGCACCGGCGGCGCCGGCCCACTCCGGCTCGGCCGTGCCGAACCGGGAGCCGAGGTCGCCGAGTCCCGCGGCGGACAGCAGCGCGTCGCAGGCGGCGTGCGCGGCGACGTCGCCGTCAGAGTGCCCCTCGAGCCCCTGAGGCTCGTCCGGCCAGGTCAGTCCTGCCAGTTGCAGGGGAATGCCGTCGACGAGCCGATGGACGTCGGTGCCGACACCGATGAGCGGCGAGAGAAGTCCGTCATGCACATCCTGATGATGCCTGAGTCACAATCATGATGTGAGGACGTCCAAGGTTGCGTGGTGGCTCGCCGGTTTTGTTGCTGGCTCGGCGGGCCTGGCCACCAGCTACCTGACCGCCAATTTGATGAAGATTCGCGAGGCGCCGGTCGTGGCGGTCGCGGAGCTCATCATCCGGGAGACCCCGGGAGGAGTGGCCCGCAGCGCGATCGACGTGCTCGGGCACAAGGACAAGCCGGTTCTCGTCATCAGCATCCTGGTGATCCTGTCCGTGTTGTTCGCCGTGGCCGGCTGGCTGGCCCGGCGTCGGTGGTGGGCAGCGGTGGTGCTCTTCGCCCTGATCGCGGGCTTCGGGGCGATCGCGATCATGGCCAAGGAGGCCTCGGCCGCCTCCGATCTCTTCCCGATCCTGGTCGGCCTGGCCACCTGGCTGCTCGTGCTCTTCCTGCTCGGGGAGCGGCTGCGACGGCTCGAGGCGCTACCCGATTCCACCGAGGCGACCGAGGACGAACCCTGGCCCCCGCTCACCGAGGAGCAGCAGCACAGCCGACGCGGATTCCTGATCGGCGCCGGCAGCGTCGCGCTCGTAGCCGGGATCGTCGGCGTCCTCGGACGCGTCGCCGGTGGCGGGCGACGGAAGGTCGAGGAGGCCCGGCGGCTGCTGCGGCTTGCCGGCGTGACGAAGCCGAGCGTCCCTCGCAAGACCAAGGTGGGCGTCGACGGCGTGAGCTCCTGGATGACCCCGGCCAACGAGTTCTACCTGATCGACACGGCCGTGATCGTGCCGACGATCGAGCCCAAGGATTGGAGCATCCGGATCCACGGGATGGTGGAGCGGGAGATCGAGCTCAGCTACGACGACCTGGTCGCGCACGAGATCACCGAGAGCTGGGTGACCCTCAACTGCGTCTCCAACGAGGTCGGGGGCGACCTGATCGGCAACGCCTGGTGGAGCGGGGTGCGGCTCGCCGACCTGCTGGCGCTGGCCGGCCCCGATCCGGAAGCGGACGCCGTACTCCAGACCTCGGACGACGGCTGGACCTGCGGCACGCCGCTCGAGGCGCTGACCGACGACCGCAACGCGATGCTGGCCGTGGCCATGAACGGCTCGCCGCTGCCGATCGAGCACGGCTTCCCGGTGCGCACGCTGGTGCCGGGGCTCTACGGGTACGTGTCGGCGTGCAAGTGGGTGGTCGAGATGGAGGTCACCACGTTCGACCAGATCACCGCCTTCTGGACCGACAAGGGCTGGTCCGAGATGGGTCCGGTGAAGATGTCCTCGCGGGTCGACGTCCCCCGTTCGGGCGACGAGGTGCCGGCCGGGCAGGTCACGGTCGCCGGGATGGCCTGGTCGCAGACCACCGGGATCGCCGCCGTGGAGGTGTCCGTCGACGAGGGCGACTGGGTGGCAGCGGAGCTCGGCGGCGTGCCCAACGACGACACCTGGGTGCAGTGGAAGGCCGTGGTGGACGTCGATCCCGGCGATCACCTCGTCCAGGTCCGCGCGACCGACAAGGATGGGCTCGTGCAGACCGGAGATGTGCAGGACGTCCTTCCGGACGGCGCCACCGGTTGGCACTCCGTCGACTTCTCGGCCCGCGGATGACGGGGGACTTCGCCGGCCGGGTCGGCGCCGCGTTGGTCGTGGGTGGCAGCGGGGGGCTGGGTCGCGCGATCGCGCACCTGCTGGCCGAACGCGGCGCGACGGTCGCGGTGACCTACCGGACCCGCCCGCCCGAGGACAGCACGGCCGCCTACGACCTGGACCTCAACGACACGAGTGCTCCGGCCGGTGTCGTCGAGCGAGTGGTTGCCGAGCACGGCGGGCTCCATACATTGGTGTACGCCGCTGGCCCGTTCGTCCCGATGACCCACCTGTCCCGGGTCGCCCCCGAGCAGATGGCGTCGCAGCTCGCGGCCGACGCCGCCGGCTTCTTCGCGATCGCCCACGCCGGGCTCCCACCGCTTCGCGAGAGCAAGGGTTCCATCGTTGCGGTGACCACGGCCGCCACCTCCCGCTTCCCGGTCCGCGACGGCCTGTCGTCGGCGCCCAAGGCCGCGGTCGAGGCGATCGTTCGTGGCCTGGCGGCCGAGGAGGGCCGGTTCGGCGTACGCGTCAACGCCGTAGGCCCCGGCATGCTGACCGACGGGATGGCCGAGCGGCTGATCTCATCGGGCGAGCTGTCCGACGCCGACCTCGAGGCCGCGCACGGCAACATTCCGATGCGGCGCTTCGGCAACGCGGTCGACGTCGCGGAGGCGGTCTGCTTCCTGGCCTCCGACCGGGCCGGCTTCATCACCGGGCAGAAGCTGGACGTCGACGGCGGCTACGGGGTCTGATTCACGAGGCAATTCACCGCATAACCGGTGAATCTGACCCTTCTTGTACGAACCTTCGTGACAGAAGCGGAAGATTCACCGCATAACCGGTGAATCTTGCCGAGGGGGTCACCAGTTCGAGTGAGTGCCTCCGGGCAGCGGGTGCGCCTTGTCGCGGATGACGTACGTCGTCCCGCCGGAGCCGGCCAGCCAGGCCCGCTCGAGCTGGCCGCGGTCGTAGACCCGTCGCACTCCCGACCTGGCGGGCGCGGCCGGGTCGTTGACGACCACGTTGCCGGTCTTCGTGAACCCGACGATCACCAGCAGGTGCCCCGACGTCGAGGAGATCGGCGCCCCGTCGAGCTCGCCGGGGCCGAACGCAATCGACGCCACGACCGGGATGCCGGCGACGATGAAGCGCTCCGCCTCGCGCATGGACCGGAGCCGGGTGACGAACGCCTTGCCCGCGAGCGGGGCGGCGTACGCGGTGTTGAACGGCCAGTTGCCGGCGCCGTCGTAGTCGTAGTCGTAGGTCATCCGGGCCGCGTGGTCGACCCAAGGTTGGGTGTGGTCACCGACCCAGGCGTAGGCACGGGCGGGCGGCAGTGCGTCGTAGTAGGCCAGCACCATCGACGTCGAGGTCGGCGAGCACCAAGCCTGCCCGCCTCCGCCCCAGCGCGGGAAGTGACCGCTGTGCGCCATCTGCGAGAACTTCGGTACGTCGAGCGTGGTGCCGGCCGCCGGGCCGGGCTTCGACACGGCGCCGGCGCTCGCGGGCAGCCGGGAAGACATCGCGCCGACCGCGTCGACGGCGGGCGTGTAGTCAGCGTGGGCGTGGCGCACCAAGGTGACGCGAAGCTGGTAGGACCGCAGCCCCGCGGTCTCCCAGGTGTCGACGTTGACGTCGGCGAGGTCGTCGCCCTGCCCGGAGACGGTGCGACGCTCGAAGGAACGGTCGCCCGTTGCCCATCGACCCAGCACGTCCCAGCTCGACGTACGGCCGGACGCGTCGCGGCCGCGCACCCGCACCTCGATCCGGCTGTCGCCCGGTGTCACCGCCGACCACGAGGCGATCAGCCGGGTGAGGTCGAAGCCGGGTTGCGTCCAAGGTGAGTTCCAGTACCCCGAGTCGGCGGTGCCCTTGATCAGCAGCCGACCGCGGCTGACCCGGACGCCGGAGAGGGTGCCGTTGCGCCACTGGTCCCCGGTGTCCCACTGGGTGTAGTTGATCCGGCGCTCGGCGGCCCGGGCTGCCGGCTCCGGTGCGGAGGTCGCGGCGGGCACCGCCGGGATCGCGACGAGCGATGTTGCGACGACGGCGAACACGGCAGCAGCGGCGGGGAAGCGCATCCATCCACGGTAAGTCACACACGTCCCATCCGTCACACGGCCCGGCGCGTCGTCCTTTGGGGGAGGAGGGCCCTCCGCTCCTAGACTGCGCGGGTGACGTTCCGGCTCTACGACACCGCGACCCGCGCGGTCCAGGACTTCGTCCCGCTCGAGGCGGGACGGGCGGGCATCTATGTCTGCGGGCTGACCGTCCAGGCCGAGCCGCACGTCGGGCACGTCCGCTCAGCCGTCAACTTCGATGTCCTCCGGCGCTGGCTCACCCACAGCGGGTACGACGTCACGTTCATCCGCAACGTCACCGACATCGACGACAAGATCCTCGCCAAGTCGGCCGAGCAGGGCCGCCCGTGGTTCAACCTCGCCTATGACATGCACCGCGCGCTGGGGCAGGCGCTGGCTGCGATCAACGTGCTGCCGCCGACCTACGAGCCCGGCGCGACCGGCCACATCCCCGAGATGCTCTCGCTGATCGCCGCGCTCATCGAGCGCGGCCATGCGTACGCCGCCGAGGACGGCTCCGGCGACGTCTACTTCGACGTCCGTTCGTGGCCGTCGTACGGCGAGCTCAGCGGGCAGAAGGTCGACGAGATGCAGGACGCCGGCGACGCGGACCCGCGCGGCAAGCGCGACCCGCGCGACTTCGCGCTGTGGAAGGGCTGGAAGAAGGACTCGGAGCCGGAGACGGCCGCCTGGCCGTCGGCGTACGGACCCGGCCGGCCGGGCTGGCACATCGAGTGCTCGGCGATGGCCGGCAAGTACCTCGGCACCGCGTTCGACATCCACGGCGGCGGCATCGACCTGCAGTTCCCGCACCACGAGAACGAGCAGGCGCAGTCGCGCGCCGCCGGCCACCCGTTCGCGACGTACTGGATGCACAACGCCTGGATCACCACCTCCGGCGAGAAGATGTCAAAGTCGCTCGGCAACTCGCTGCTGGTGCCCGCGGTCCTGCAGCGGGTGCGCGGCATCGAGCTGCGGTTCTACATGGTGGCGGCGCACTATCGCTCCCACGTGGAGTTCTCTTTCGAGGCGCTCGACGAGGCCGCCGCGGGCTTCCGCCGGATCGAGAACTTCCTCGAGCGGGCCGGAGGCGACGAGGTCGCCCCCGCTCTCCCCGAGGCGTTCGTCGCGGCCATGGATGACGACCTTGGTACGCCGGCAGCGATAGCGGTTCTCTACGACACGGTGCGCGAGGGCAACAGTGCGCTGGCCGGCGACCCCTCCTCCGTCGCGGCGCTCGCGGCATCGGTGCGCGGGATGCTCGACCTCCTCGGCCTGAACCCCGACGACCCCGCCTGGGCCGGTGACGACAAGGCCGACGCCCGGCTGACCGCCGCCGTCGACGCGCTGATCACCGGGCTGCTCGAGCAGCGTTCCCGGGCCCGCGCCGAGAAGGACTTCGCCGCCGCCGACGCGATCCGCGACCAGATCAAAGCCGCCGGCATCGAGGTCGAAGACACCCCATCCGGTCCGAAATGGAGCTTGAGCTGATGCCCGGGGTCTCGATACGCCGGGCGCTCGTCCTTCACGTCCGGCTACTCGACCACCGAAGAGGACACTGACGTGCCTGGTAATTCGCAACGCAAGGGCTCGGTGCGCAAGACGAGCAAGAAGCCGACCTCTGGTTCGGGAGGCCGCGTACGCCGTGGGCTGGAGGGCAAGGGCCCGACGCCGAAGGCGAAGGACCGGCCGTACCACAAGACCCACAAGAACGAGCAGCGCGCGCAGAAGAAGGCCGCCGCCCGGCCGCGCAAGGCCAAGGGTGGCGACGACGAGTGGGTGGCAGGGCGCAACTCGGTCGTCGAGCTGCTGCGCGAGAACGTCCCGGTCACTGGCGTCTACGTGGCCGTGGGCGCCGAGAAGGACGGCCGGCTCCGCGAAGCCTTCCGGCTGGCTGCCGACCGCGGCATCAGCCTGCTCGAGGTCAGCAAGGGCGAGCTCGACCGGATGACCAGCGCGGCGGTCCACCAGGGCCTGGCCGCGCGGATCCCGGCCTACGAGTACGCCCACCCAGACGAGCTCCTCGACCGGGCCAAGGAGCAGGGCGAGCCGCCGCTGGTGGTGGTCCTCGACTCGGTGACCGACCCCCGCAACCTCGGTGCCGTCGTCCGCAGTGCGGCCGGCTTCGGCGCGCACGGCGTCGTCGTACCCGAACGACGCGCTGCTGGTATGACCGCCGCCGCGTGGAAGACCTCGGCCGGCGCCGCGGCCCGGATCCCGGTGGCCCGCACCGTCAACCTGGTCCGCCAGCTCAAGGCCTACCAGGACGCCGGATGCACGGTGGTCGGCCTGGCCGCGGATGGCGATCTGTCGCTCCCCGACCTCGTGGCCGACCCCGACTACGGCCGCGGTCCCTTGGTGGTCGTCGTCGGCTCCGAGGGCGAGGGACTGTCCCGCCTGGTGGCCGAGACCTGCGACCGGCTGGTGTCCATCCCGATGGCCAACGGGCTGGAGTCCCTCAATGCCGGGGTGGCCGCGTCGGTGGTCCTCTACGCGATCGCGGAGGCGCGGCGCTAGCGACCTAGACTCAAGCCATGGCAACGGAAGTATTTCGGCTGCTGCCCGGCGAGGATGCCGAGGCACTGCTGAAGCTGGCTCGGGACATCGCGACCAAGGAGCTCGCTCCCCAGGTGGCGGACATGGAGGAGCGCGCGGAGTTCCCGGAGGCGGCGTACCGCCTGCTGGGCAAGACCGGGTTGCTCAGCCTGCCGTTCCCTGAGCGGTACGGCGGCGGCGGCCAGCCCTACGAGGTCTACCTCCAGGCGCTCGAGGAGATCGCCACCGCCTGGCCGAGTGTCGGGGTCGGCGTCAGCGTGCACGCGCTGACCGTGACCGTTGTCGGCGCCAACGGCACCGAGGAGCAGCGGCAGGAGTGGCTGCCCCGGATGCTCAGCGGCGAGTGGCTGGGCGCCTATTGCCTGTCCGAGCCGCAGGCCGGCTCCGACGTCAGCGCGATCCAGACCCGGGCGGTGCGCGATGGCGACGAGTACGTCCTCACCGGCATCAAGCAGTGGATCACCAACGGCTCGCATGCCGACTACTACATCGTGTTCGCCCGCACCGGCGACGACCCGAAGCACGGCCTGTCCGCGTTCATCGTTCCCGACGGGATGCCCGGCGTGAGCTTCGGCAAGCCGGAGAAGAAGCTCGGCATGAACTGCGACGTCACCACCACGGTGATGTTCGACGCCGCCCGGATTCCCGCGTCCCAGCGGATCGGTGAGGAGGGCGCGGGCATGAAGGTCGCGCTCTCAGCCCTCGACGTCGGCCGGCTCGGGATCGCGGCGGTGGCCACCGGCATCGCTCAGTCCGCGCTCAACCACTCGGTCGCCTACGCCAAGGAGCGGGAGCAGTTCGGAAAGCCGATCGGCCAGTTCCAGGGGCTGCAGTTCATGCTCGCCGACATGGCCGCGGCCGTGGAGCGCGGCCGGGCGACGTACCTCTATGCGGCCCGGCTCAAGGACGCCGGCAAGCCGATCAACCGGCTGGCCAGCATCGCCAAGCTGACCGCGACCGACGCCGCGATGAGCGTGACCACCGACGCGATCCAGGTGTTCGGCGGCAACGGCTACATCCGGGAGTACCCCGTCGAGCGGCTGTTCCGCGACGCCAAAGTGACCCAGATATTCGAGGGCACCAACCAGATCCAGCGGATGGTTATCGGCCGCGACCTGCTCCGCTAGGCACAATTCACCGGTTAACCGGTGAATCTGACCCTTCTTGTATGAACCTTCATGACAGAACCGGAAGTTTCACCGCATAACCGGTGAAACTTCCCAGCACGTCAGGTCGCCAGCGCCTCGTCGGGGCGGGACGGCAGCACGGTGCGGAAGTAGTCGTCGGCGGTGTCGAAGATGTTGACCTCGTGGCCGGCCCGCTCGGAGAGGTGCCACCGGTGCTCGAGGATCTCGTGGAAGATCTCAGCGGGCTCGAGCTTGCCCCGGACCTCGGGAGAGATCTTGCGCATGATCGGCTCGTAGACCTCGGTGAGCCAGCGGTTGGCGACCAGGCTGCGGTCCTCCCGGCCCAGATCGTGGTGGGCGGTGAAGGCGGCCAGGTCGTTGAGCAGCCGCCGGGCCTGGTTGTCCTCGACGTTGAGGCCGGTGAGTGACTGGAGCTCGCGGCAGTGGTGCCCGAGCTCGACCGCCTTGGGCTGAATCCGAACCACGTCGCCGTCGATGTCGGTGACGATGTCGAGCTCGTCGACGTCGAAGCCGAGGTCGTTGAGGTGCTCGATCCGCCGCTCGATCCGCCACATCTCGTCGGAACCGAACTCCTCGACGTCGGTCAGCTCCGACCACAGCGCTTGGTAGCGCTCGGTCAACAGCTCGACGATCGCGTGCGCCTCCACCTCCTGGTCCAGCGACTCGCTGGCCTGCAGGTCGAGCAGCTCGGCGAAGACGTTCTCGGTGGCGATGGTCAGGTCGTGCTCGCGCATCCGCGGCGACAGGGTCGGCTGGAGCTCCCCGGTCTCGGCATCGACGAGGTACGCCGCGAACCCGCCGGCGCTGCGCCGGAACAGCACGTTGGACAGCGACACGTCGCCCCAGTAGAAGTCCGCGAGGTGCAGCCGGACCAGCAGCACGACCATCGCGTCGACGAGCGAGGGCAGGTTGTCGGCGGTCAGGCCGTGGCTGAACAGGCTCCGGTAGGGGAGCGAGAACCGCAGGTGCTCGGTGAGCAGCGTCGCGGGCAGCGCCTCGCCGCCCTCGTCGGTCCGACCGGTGACCACGCCCTGCGGCACCACCGCGGGCAAACCCATGCGCTGCAGGTCACGCAGCAGCCGGTACTCGCGGAACGCGATCGGCTCCTCGGTCTCCTTCACCGCGTAGACGCGGTCCTGGAGCCGAATGATCCGCACCACGTGACGCGACAGCCCGCGGGGCAGTGGGACGACGTACTCCTCGCCCCACTCCTCCAGCGGCGTCGACCAGGGCAGCGTCAGCAGCGCCGGGTCGGGCCGGGTGGCGACCACGTGAAGCGCCATGGCGGCAACGTTAGACCCGATAGACCGAGACACCGCTGGCATGCGGGTCGTCGGCGGTGGCGACGATCCGCTCAACGACTGCGATCGGCAGGTCCAACAGGGGACCGGGCGCCCGCCGTGCCACGACGAGCAGGGTCTCCTCGGGATGCTCCCGCAGGAACGCCAGCGTGTCCGCACCGACGTGTGCCCACCGCAGTCCGCCACGCCGAAGCGCGACGTGGTCGCGCCGGGCCGCGGCCAGGGCGGCGTACGTCGCATGCGTCTCGTGATCCCAGGTCTCCGGACGGTGCCACGGCATCGGGCGGCGGGCATCCTCGCCGTTGACTCCCTCGAGCCCGATCTCGTCGCCCGCAAAGATCATCGGCACACCCGGCAGCGTGAACTGGAGACCGACAGCGACCTGATGCGCCTCGCTCGAACCCACGACGGTGCGGATCCGGGCGCTGTCGTGGGAGCTGAGGATGTTCCAGGACGAGGCGGAGGCGAGCCAGCCGTTGCGTGCGCTCCACTCCCGCATCGCCCGGACGACCGCCGGGCCGTCGCGACGGGCCACCGGCACCGGGCGGCCGAACGGCCGCGCGGGGGAGGCCGGGTCGCGCAACCACGACCAGACCGGCCACGAGAAACCCGAGTAGTCCATCGTGCCGTGCCAGCCGTCGCCGTCGAGGTCGCCCGAGGCGTCGTGGTTGTGCTCGCCGATGACGAGCGCGTCCGGGCGCTCCGCCTCGGCGGTCCGGCGTACGGCGCGGGCCACCTCCTGGTTGACGTCGAGCCCGCCGAGCCGGCCGGTCATGTTGGCGACGTCGATCCGCCAGCCGTCCACGTTGTACGGCGGCCGCAGCCAGCGCGCCACCACGCTGTCGGGTCCCTCGACCATCGCCCGGCGCAGCTCAGGCACCGCATGGTTGAGCTTGGGCAAAGTGGGGTGGCCCATCCAGCACTCGTAGGTCCCATCGGCGTGGAAGTAGTACCAGTCGCGGTGTCTCTCGAACCACTCGTGGGTGTCGCCGGTGTGGTTGGTGGTCAGGTCGCCGAGGATCCGCCAGCCGCGGGCGTGCACCGCTGCGCTCAGCCGCGTGAAGGCGTCGTCGCCACCTAGCAGTGGGTCGACGGCGTCGAACGTCGATGCGTTGTAGCGGTGGTTGCTCTCCCCGGGAAAGACCGGAGTCGTGTAGACGATCGTCGCGCCCACTCGCTCGAGGTGGTCGAGGTGCTCGGCGATGCCGTCGAGGTCACCGCCGTACAGCTGGGTCGGGGTGCGCGGGTCGGTGCCCTCGAACGCCACCGCGTCGTCCCAGCCCGCTGGCACCGCCCACGCCGGGGCCGGGTGACCTGCGGCCGCCGCTGCCGATCGCGCGAACCGGTCCGGGAAGATCTGGTAGACGACGCCGTCGCGGCCCCAGTCGGGGGCGGCCGGGTGGATGCTCAGCCGGAAGTCGAACGTGTCCGGTCCGTCGTGCTCGGTCACGCCGGCAGCGGTCAGCCAGCGCTGCCGGCCGCCGTCGAGCAGGAACCGGTAGTGGGTGACCGGGTTGTGCACCGGCAACCGTCCGCTCCACCAGACAGCGCTCTCGTCGCGGCGCTCCACGGTGCACGGGTGGTAGACCGGCTCCGCGTCGTACGTCGTCCTGATCCAGACCGCCTCCACCGGGTCGGCGGGATCGGTGCGCATCCGGACCTCGACCTCGCTGTCGAGCGCGGGCTCCTCGTCCGACAGGTAGAGCGGCGACCCGTCGTGGTGCGGCTCGTGCAGCTGGTGATCGGTCACGGCTCGAGCCGGACCGCGCCGGGGCCGGCGACCGCCAGCTCGTCGCCCGGGTTCATCAGCGCGCAGCTCTTGAGGCTGAGGCAGCCGCAGCCGATGCAGCCGTCCAGGCGCTCGCGGAGCAGCTCGATCCGCCGGATCTGCTCGTCCAGTCGCGGTCGCCAGGCTTGACTGAGCCGATGCCAGTCGGACTTGGTCGGGGTCCGGTTGTCGGGGAGGGTCGCCAGCGCTTCGCCGATCTCCTCCAGGCTCAGGCCGACGCGCTGCGCGGTGCGGACGAACGCGACCCGCCGCAACGTCGACTGGAGGTAGCGGCGCTGGTTGCCGGTGGTGCGCTCCGCGGAGATCAGTCCCCGCGACTCGTAGAACCGCAGCGCGCTGGTGGCCACCCCGGAGCGGTCGGCGAGCTGTCCGATCGTCAGGCTCATGCGTGCCAGCCTGCCTGGACTTCAAGTTCACTTCAAATCCGTTCCTAGAACACGTTCTAGTGGGCCTTGGTACTGTCCCTCCGTGCACCTGACCGACGGCGACCGCATCCGCGGCCTGCTCGGCACCTACTGCCGGCTGATTGATGCTGGTGACTTCGAGGCCGTGGGCGAGCTGATGGCCCGGGCGACCCTCGCGGACGAGCAGGGCCACGTGGTGGCGACGGGCGCGGACGAGGTCACCGCCTTGTACGCCGCCACGACGCGACGGCACGCGGATGGCACGCCCGGCACCCAGCACCTCGTAGCGAACACGTCGTTCTCCGAGCCCGCGTCCGACGGCTCGGTGACCGCGACGTCGGCGTTCGTCGTACTCCAGGCCCTCCCGGACCTGCCGCTGCAGCCGATCATCACGGGGGAGTACGTCGACACGTTCGCCTGCGACGACGGGGTCTGGTACTTCACCGAGCGCCGCTTCCGGATCGGCCGCACCGGTGACCTCTCGCGCCATCTCCTCATCAACCCTGGAGGCATTTCATGACTGACCCCCGCGTCGTCGTGATCACCGGTGCCGCGTCCGGCATCGGCTTCGCGACCGCCGAGCTGTTCCGCGACCTCGGCGACATCGTCTATGGGCTCGACATCGCGCCGAGCGTGCCCGACGGCGTCACCTACGTCGAGTGCAACGTCGGCGACAAGACCGCGGCCGACGCCGCGATCGCGAGGTGTGCCGAGCACGGCCGGATCGACGTCCTCGCGAACGTGGCCGGCATCGTGCAGTTCGGCCGGTTCGAGCAGATCACCGAGGCCGAGTGGGACCGGGTGCACGCCGTCGATCTGAAGGGCCCGTTCTTCGTGATCCAGGCGGCGCTGCCGCACATCCGCGTCTGCAAGGGAAACATCGTCAACATCTCCTCGGTGGCGGGCAACGCGGCCCAGCCCTACGCAACGGCGTACGCCGCGGCGAAGGGCGGCCTCACGCAGCTGACCAAGGCGCTGGCCCTGGAGCTCTCTCCCGAGGGCATCCGGGTGAACGCGATCTGCCCCGGCACCGTGGACACCCCGATCGTGTCGCACGTCGCCGAGATCATGCCGGCGGACCTCGACCCGCGGCTGTTCGACCGGCTGATGATGATGCTGCCGGGACGGGCGATCACGCCCGCCGAGCTCGGCTCCGCGATCGTCTACCTTGCCTCGAAGGAGGCCCGGATGATCACCGGCGCCATTCTCGCCTTCGATGGCGGCATGAGCTGAGTACTTGACTTCAAGTTACCTTGAAGTTGAATGCTGGGGTGCATGAGTCGCACCGAAGAGCTGATGTCACTGCTGACCGGGGACGAGAAGCACTCGTCGGCGGCCACCTCGACCCTCGACGTGATCCGGGTTCTTTACGAGCGGGTGCTCAAGGTGTCCCCGGAGTCCGTCGGTGACGCAGCGCGCGATCGCTTCTATCTCTCCAAGGGCCACGGGCCGATGGCGTACTACGCCGTGCTCGCCGAACAGGGATTCTTCCCCGAGGACTGGCTGACCGGCTGGGGCGCCTATGACAGCCCGCTCGGCTTCCATCCCGATCGCAACCTGGTGCCGGGAGTAGAGATCGGGTCCGGCTCGCTCGGTCACGGTCTGCCGCTCGCTGTCGGTACCGCCCTGGGGCTACGCGCCCAGGGGATCGCGTCCCGGGTGGTGGTGCTGGTCGGAGACGCGGAGCTGGACGAGGGCAGCAACCACGAGGCGATCGAGCTGGCCACGGCGCTGTCCCTGGCTGCGCTGACCGTTGTGGTGATCGACAACGGGTCGTCGTCGTACGCCGTCCGCGGCCGGATCGAGCAGCGCTTCGCCACCGAGGGATGGCATGCGGTCACCGTGGACGGCCGGGGCCATGACGTGCTTGAGAAGGCGTTGGCGCACCGGGAGTTCGGCCGGCCGAACGTCGTCGTCGCCACCGTTGAGGAGACGTTCTGATGGATGCCCGCACGCAGTTCGCCACGACCGCCGCCGAGCTGGTCGAGACCGACGAGTCGGTCGCCCTGGTCTACGCCGAGATCTCTGGGCAGTTCTTCGGCGACGTGAAGCGGCGGCATCCCGACCGGGTCGTCAACGTCGGGATTCGCGAGCAGCTGCTCGTCAACGTCGGGGCGGGGATGGCGCTGGCCGGGATGCGGCCGATCGTACACACGTTCGGGTCGTTCCTGGTCGAGCGCGGCTTCGAGCAGATCAAGCTCGGCTTCGGGCACCAGGACGTCGGCGGTGTGCTCGTCGGCTCAGGCGGTTCGTTCGACATCTCGTCGGCCGGCCGCACCCATCAGGTGCCGGGTGACGTCGCACTGCTGGACACGCTGCCCGGCATCTCCATCCACGCGCCGGGCAACGCCGTGGAGGTCGACGCCGCGCTGCGGGCGACCGCCGGCGGATCGGGGCTGCACTACGTGCGAGTGGTCGGCCAAGCCAACAGCGAGACCCATCGGTTCACGCCGGGCCGGTTCCATGTGGTCCGTCGCGGCGGCGGTGCGACGGTGATCGCAGTCGGCCCGGTGCTGGACGACGTGCTTGCCGCCACCGTGGCACGCGACGTCACCGTTCTCTACGCCAACACGATCCGGCCGTTCGACGCCGAGGGGGTGCGCGCAGTGATGGCGAGCCCGGAGGTCATCCTCGTGGAGCCGTGGCTGGCCGGCACCTCGGCCCGGCACGTCGCCGGGGCCCTTCAGGACCGCCCGCACCGACTGCTCGCCCTCGGCGTACCCCGGACCGAGCACCGGCACTACGGACGTCCCGAGGAGCACATCGCGGCCCACGGCCTCGACGCCACCGGCATCGCCCGCTCGCTGGAGACGTTCCTCCGGCCTGCGGCCTGACGACCTCGCCAACTAGGCTGTGCGGCGCTGCCGCGTTAGCTCAGATGGCCAGAGCGTCCGCCTTGTAAGCGGAATGTCAGGAGTTCGACTCTCCTACGCGGCTCTGTCGGCGGTCGCGCCTAGTTTTCATCCATGCGCACGTGTCTCGGGTGTGGCGTGATGCTGCTGAAGCGCCACCAGATCAGTTACTGCAGCAACGCCTGTCAGCGGGCCCTCGAACGTCGCACGAAGATCGCGGCGTGGCTTGAATCGGGCGTTGCTTACGCCGGGACGCGGCAAGGACATTATGTGCGCACCTACATCTTTCAAGACCAAGCCGAACGTTGCGCCATCTGTGAGATGACCGCAACGTGGAATGGCTCGCCGCTCGCCTTCGTCCTGGACCACATCGACGGTGACTCGACAAACAACGCTCGCAGCAACTTGAGGTTGGTCTGCCCCAACTGCGACTCGCAGCTGCCGACGTACAAGAGTCGGATCCGAGGTCGCGGCCGGCACTGGCGGCGGGAGCGCTACGCGGATGGGAAATCCTTCTAGCGCAGTTGCCGGACCTCGAAGCGGTCGGCCGGGCGAGCGATGGCGTCCTGGGCGTCGACGATCCGGAGTTCGCGGGAGCCGGTGGCGAGGGTCGCCTCGAGGATCGCGAAAACGGACGACGTGGTGCGTGCCAGCGCCGTGGCCGGCGAGCCGGACTCGAGCAGGTGCGCGAGGTACAGCGCGGCGGTGACGTCGCCGCCGCCGTTCGGTGACAGCGCCAGCATCGGGGTGGTCACCGCCCACGCGCCGGCGTCGGAGACCGCCAGCACGTCGAGGGTGTCCGGGGCGCGGTCGGCGAGCAGCACCGAGGTCACGAGCACGTCGCGCGGCCCCCGTTCGCGTACGGCGTCCACCGCCGCGAGCACCTCGTCGAGCGTGGTCGTGGTCCGGCCGGAGAGGAAGTCCAGCTCGTAGTGGTTGGGCGTGAGGATGTCGGCGTGCGGCAGCACCTCGTCACGCATGAACTCCGGGATCCCGGGCCGAACGAACATGCCCCGGTCGACGTCGCCCATCACCGGGTCGCAGCAGTAGATGGCGGCCGGGTTCGCCTCCTTCACCGCGGCCACCGCGTCCAGGATCACCGAGCCCATCGCCGGGTCGCCCTGGTAGCCGGACAGGACCGCGTCGCAGGACGCGAGCACGCCGCGAGCCTCGATCCCGGCCAGGACGTCCGCCACGTCGGCGGGGGTGAGCAGCGGCCCGCGCCAGTCGCCGTACCCGGTGTGGTTGGAGAAGTGCACGGTGAGCACCGGCCAGACCTCGTGGCCGAGCCGCTGCAGCGGGAACACCGCCGCGGAGTTACCGACATGGCCGTAGGCCACCGAGGACTGGATCGACAGGATGCGCACGTCGAGATCGTCCCGTCGGACGCCTGTACGCCGCAAACTAGAACAGGTTACAGTTGTGCGGGCAATCAGAGCGGCACGAGCGAGCGAGGACCGATGGCGAAGCAGGTCAAGCGCAAGGACTACTGGAACGACGCCGACTACGTCGTGGTCGGATCGGGCAGCTCCGGTGCCGCCGTGGCCAGCCGGCTGGCCGAGTCCGGAGCCCGCGTGATCGTGCTCGAGGCGGGCAAGACAGACGAGAAGTTCCTGGTCAAGAAGCCCGGGATGGTCGGCCCGATGCACGCCGAGCCCAAGATCAAGCGCACCGTCGACTGGGGGTACTACTCCACGGCGCAGAAGCACATCCTGGACCGCAAGATGCCGGTGCCGCGCGGCAAGGTCGTCGGCGGCTCGAGCTCCATCAACGGCATGGTCTACGTGCGCGGCAACCGCGCCAACTTCGACTCCTGGGCGGCCGAGGGCAACAAGGGCTGGGACGCCGACTCCGTCAATGCGGCGTACAAGCGGATGGAGGACTTCGAGGACGGCGAGAACCAGTTCCGCGGCGCGGGCGGCCCGATCAAGGTCACCCGCAACAACAAGAACCCGCAGGAGGGCTCGACCCAGTTCCTCCAGGCGGCCGCGGACACCCTCGGCGCAAAGATGATCGACGACTACAACGGCGCCTCCCAAGAAGGCGTCAGCTGGATGCAGCAGAACGCGCACAGCGGCCTGCGGTACAGCGCCTCGCGCGGCTACATCCACCACCTGGCGCCGGCCACCCTGCAGCTGCAGACCGAGGTGCTGGCCACCAAGGTCGTCATCGAGAACGGCCGCGCCACCGGCGTCGAGGTGACGGACAAAGACGGCTCCACCCGCGTCATCAGGGCAGGCAAGGAGGTCGTCCTCTCGGCCGGCTTCGTCGGCTCCGCGCAGATCCTGATGCTCTCCGGCATCGGCCACGCGCAGCACCTGCGCGACCACGGGATCGACGTGCTCGCCGACTTGCCGGTCGGCGACAACCTGCACGACCACATGTTCCACGCGCTCACGTTCCACGCGACCAACTCGAAGATGCGCGGCAACGCGATGTTCTTTGCGCGCGGGGTGGCCAAGGAGCTGATGCGGCCAGGCAAGACCTTCCTGGCCAACACCGTCTTCGAGTCGGTCGGGTTCCTGAAGACCTCTCTCGCCACCGACATCCCCGACCTGCAGCTGCACCTGCTGCCCTGGGCCTACGTCTCGCCCAACCAGGACGAGCCGGTCCGCCACGACGTCGACCCGCGGCCGGCGATGACCGTGCTCACCACGCTGATCTACCCGCGCAGCCGCGGCACTCTCCGGCTGTCCTCGGCCGACCCGACCGCGACTCCGCTGATCGACTTCCAGTACCTCGCCGAGTCCGCCGACCTCGACCTGCTCACCGAGGGCTCGGAGATGGTCCGCGAGATATTTCGCGGTGCCGCGTTCGGTGACGCGATCAAGAGCGAGATCCACCCGGGTGCCGACCTGAAGGGCACCGAGCTGCGGCAGGCGATCCTCAACCGGGCGACCTCGGTCTACCACGGTGTCGGCACCTGCCGGATGGGCGTCGACGAGCTCGCCGTCGTCGACCCCGAGCTCCGGGTCCGCGGCATCGAGGGCCTTCGCGTCGCCGACGCCTCGATCATGCCGTCGATCACCGGCGGCAACACGAACGCGCCGGCGATCATGATCGGCGAACGAGCATCCGACCTGATCCTGGGAAGAGGCTGACCATGGCACTGCAGCGACCTGCTTCGATCACCGATGAGTTCCTCCAGAAGCTGGTCGCGCGGGTGCCGTCGACCGCGGGCGGCACCTGGAAGCTCACCGAGGTCTACACCGGTGAGGTCCTGGTCGAGCTGCCGCAGTCGACACCGGCCGACATCGAGCAGGCCTTCGCGACCGCGCGCGCCGCGCAGCGCGAGTGGGCTGTGCGACCGTTGTCCGAGCGGCTCGCGGTGTTCAAGCGGGCGCACACGCTGTTCATCGACAACGCCGAGCAGACCACCGACCTGATCCAGGTCGAGAGCGGCAAGAACCGTCGGATGGCGATCGAGGAGACCTGCGACCCGGTGATGGTGATGAGCCATTACCTCAAGCGGGCGCCGAAGCTGCTGGCTCCCAAGAAGCGCGGTGGGCCGGTCCCCATGCTGTCCACCTCGACCGAGATCCGTCAGCCCAAAGGCGTCGTGGGGATCATCGCTCCCTGGAACTTCCCGTTCGCCACCAGCATCTCCGACTCCATCTCCGCGCTGATGGCCGGCAACGCGATCGTGCTCAAGCCCGACAACAAGACTGCCCTCTCGCCGCTCTACGGCATCCAGATGCTCGAGGAGGCCGGGCTGCCGAAGGGCTTGTTCCAGGTCGTCTGCGGTGAGGGTCCCGACGTCGGGCCCACGCTCATCGACAACGCCAACTACGTGATGTTCACCGGCTCGACCGCGACCGGACGGGTGATCGGCGAGCGGGCCGGCCGCAACCTGATCGGCTGCTGTCTCGAGCTCGGCGGCAAGAACCCGATGATCGTGCTCGAGGACGCCGACTTCGACGAGGTCGTGCCCGGCGCGATCTTCGGGGCCTTCGGCAACACCGGCCAGATCTGCATGCACATCGAGCGGATGTACCTGCCCGCGACGCGCTACGAGGAGTTCAAGAGCAGGTTCGTCGCGGCCACCGAGGCGCTCAAGGTCGGGGCGTCGTACGACTTCGGCATGGACGTCGGCTCGCTGGTCTCACCGGACCACAAGGACCGGGTCCAGTCGCACGTGGAGGACGCCGTCGCCAAGGGTGCGACGGTCGTGACCGGCGGCAAGGCGCGGCCCGACCTCGGACCGGCGTTCTTCGAGCCGACGATTCTCGAGGGCACCACGCAGGACATGCTGGCCGGCCACACCGAGACCTTCGGACCGGTGGTGTCGCTCTACTCCTACGACTCGGTCGACGAGGCCATCGCCCTCGCCAACGACACCGACTACGGCCTCAATGCCTCGGTGTGGGGTGGCGACGTGAAGACCGCCTGTCAGGTGGGTGCCCGCATCGAGTCCGGCAACGTCAACGTCAACGACATCCTGGCGACCGCTTTCGCCTCGAAGGGCACGCCGTCCGGTGGCGTGAAGCAGTCCGGGGTGGGCGCGCGACACGGCGACCAGGGGCTGCTGAAGTACACCGACGTGCAGAACCTGGCCGTCCTCAAGAAGCAGGTGATGGGCCCGCGGCCCGGCCAGGACTACGACAAGTACGTCAAAGGCATGCTGTCCGGGCTGAAGATGATGCGAAAAACCCGCATCCGCTGACCCGTCCCTGCGTAAGTGACGGGCCAGCGAACGCAGGGTGTGATCAGGACTCGATCGCGGCCGTGTCTCGGGAGCCGGTGCCGATCTCGACCTTGCGCGGCTTCGCCCGCTCGGCGACGGGCACGACCAGGCGCAGCACGCCGGCGTCGTAGTCCGCCTCGATCCGGTCGAGGTCGAGGTTGTCGCCCAGGACGAGCTGGCGGCTGAACGCTCCCTTGGCGCGCTCCGAGGCCAGCATCTCCCAGTCGCCGTTGCGGGGGACCCGCTCGGCGCGGACGGTCAGCACGTTGCGTTCGACGTCGATGTCGATCGTCTCGGGGCTCACCCCCGGAACGTCCAGCTCGATCACGAACGAGTCGCCCTCACGCCAGGCGTCCATGGGCATCACCGCGGGGCGGTTCGTCGAGCCAAGGAGCTGCTGGGTGAGACGGTCGAAGTCGCGGAACGGGTCGGTGTTGCGCAGCAACATGGTGTCTCCTCCTCGTTTGGTTGCGATGGGACAGGATTGAGACCTGTAACCATTGATATAGATTAACTGATCTCGAAATGTCAAGTAGGATCGACGCATGACGCGCAGCTCGCAGGGTGTCTTCGCCATCTCGATCGCGGCGGACATGGTGTCCATGCAGATCCAGAACCTGCGCGTCTACGAACGCCGCGGCCTCGTCGACCCGGCGCGCACGCCAGGGGGATCTCGGCTCTACAGCGACGACGACATCCAACGGTTGCACCGGATCCGCGATCTGCTCGCTGACGGCCTGAACCTCGCCGGCATCGCGCGGGTGCTCGAGCTCGAGGACGAGAACCGGCGGCTTCGCGCCAGGTTGGGCTAGGCGACCTGCAGCGATCGCTTCGACAGGCCCATCCAGAACCCGTCGATGATCTGGGTGCCCGGCGTGCCCGGGTCGGTCGCGCTGCCCAGCGTGACGAACAGCGGCGTGTAGTGCTCGACGGTCGGGTGGGCGTACGGCATCCCCGGCGCCTTGGAGCGGTACGCCGCCAGTTCGTCGACGTCGCCGCGGGCCAGCGCCTCGCCCGCCCAGGCGTCGAAGTCGCTCGACCAGCCCGGCGCGTCTGCATCGATCCGGAACTCACGCAGGAACGGCAGGCCGTGGGTGAGGAAGCCCGAGCCGATGATCAGCACGCCCTCCTCGCGCAGCGGGCGCAGCCGCCGGCCGAGCTCGAGCAGCCGCTCCGGGTCCTGGGTCGGCAGCGATAACTGAAGGACCGGGATGTCGGCCGCTGGGTACATGATCTTCAGCGGCACCCAGGCGCCGTGGTCGAGACCCCGGGTCGCGTGCTGATGCACCGGCTCGGTGTCTGGCATCATCGTGGCGACCCGTTGCGCCAGCGCGGTCGCGTCGGGCGTCTCGTAGGTCATCCGGTAGTACTTCTGCTCGAAGCCGCCGAAGTCGTAGACCAACGGTGCCGAGCTCGCCGACAGCGAGACCGGCGCTGACTCCCAGTGCGCGCTGACGATCAGGATCGCCTTCGGTCGGGGCAGATCGGTGGCCCAGGCGGCGAGCTCGCCCGACCACACCGGGTCGTCCAGCAGCGGCGGTGCGCCGTGGCCGATGTAGAGCGCGGGCATCAGGTCATTCACGATTCAACTATAACTCACAGTGCCCAATCCACCGGTTCGTCGCCCTGATCGGTGAGCAGCTTGTTGACCCGGCTGAACGGTCGCGAGCCGAAGAACCCACGGCTCGCGGAGAGGGGCGAGGGGTGCACCGACTCCACCCAAGGGATCTGCCCGAGCATCGGCTTGAGCGACTGGGCGTCGCGGCCCCAGAGGATCGCTGCTGCGGCCGGCCCACCAGCGCCCACGCGGCGTACCAACGCCTGGATCGCGCACTCCGTGACCTCCTCCCAGCCGCGTCCGCGGTGCGATGCCGAAGCACCGGGCTGCACGGTGAGCACCCTGTTGAGCAGCATCACGCCCCGGTCCGCCCAGCCGGTGAGGTCGCCGTGCGCGGGCGGCGCGACGCCGACGTCGGTGCTGAGCTCCTGGTAGATGTTCGCCAGGCTGCGCGGGATCGGCCGCACGTGCGCATCTACCGCGAAGCTGAGCCCGATCGGGTGCCCCGGCGTGGGGTACGGGTCCTGCCCGACCACCAACACGCGTACGTCGGCGAGCGGCCGCTGGAACGCCCGGAACACGTGGTCGCCGGCGGGCAGGTAGTGCCGGCCGGCCGCGATCTCCTCGCGCAGGAACGCCCCTATCCGGGCGATCCGGTCGTCGACCGGCGCCATCGCCTCGGCCCAGTCCGGGGCCATCAGCCCCTTCTCCACCAGCCCCGCGAGAGCGCTCACGCGCCGCAGACTAGCCGCCGAAGACCGCGCCTTCGGGTAGGTACGGCATCCGGCCGCGCTCGCCGACCTCGACCGAGAGGATCGCCTGGTTGGCGGTCGTGCCGAAGATCGCCGACTGGTTGGCGACCAGCACCTTGGTGCCGTGGAAGGTGGCGTTGCACGGGGTGTCGAACGGGATCGGCGATCCGTTGTCGCCCGTGAGCGGCGCGTCGGGGAACCGGTCCAGCTCCGCACCGTTGGCCGACAGCTCGACGAGCTGGGCGGAGAGGCCGGCGTTCGCGATATAGATGTGCCCGGAGCGTCCGATGCCGAAGCCGTCGGGGAGGTCGCCGGGCCGCGAGGTCCAGATCGACGTGAGCTTGCCGGGTTTCCCGTTGGCCTTGATCGGCAGCTTGTAGAGGTGACCGAGCGGCAACAGGCCGGGCGCGGTCTGTTGGGTGATCAACAGGTCGCCGCGGCCGGGCCGGAACGCGATGCCGGTGGTCCCGAAGCCGGCGACGCCCTCGAGCTCGTCGGAGGAGAACCACTTGACGATCCGGCCGGTCGCCGGGAGAACTCTCCAGATGGTGCTCTTGGCGTAGTCGGTCACGTAGAGCGCCGGCCCCGGTCCCCAGGCCGCGTAGTTCGGGACCGAGCCCTTCGGCAGTCGGGCGACCGTGCGGAACCGACCGGTCTCGAGATCGAGGGTGAGCACGGCCGCGCGCGAGGTCTCGAGCAGCAGCAGCTTGCCGTCACGGGTCTGGTTGGCCGCCTGCACACCGTGGTCGCCGATGATTTGCCGGGGGACCGTCCACGACCGCAGCCGCTTGCCGGCGCCGGACCACTCGAACACCTTCGACGGTCGCTTGCTGCCCTTGGCGATGTAGCTGCCGGCGTACACCTTGCCGTTGCGGTGCTTGTAGACGTGCGCGGGATAGCCGGGCGCCGGCATCTGCGCGAACACCTCGGTCTGCCACTTGGTGGGCTCCGCCTCGGCGGGAGCGGGCAGGGCCAGCAACGCCAGCCCGAGGGCGGCGGCGATCAGGCGCCTCATTGCAGCTTGTCCAGGACTTCCGCGGCGGCACGCTCACCCGAGCGCACCGCGCCGTCCATGTAGCCGGCCCAGTACGTCGACGTCTCGGTGCCGGCCCAGTGGACGCGGCCGAACGGACGGCGGATGGCGGGGCCGAACTTCGTCAGCGTGCCCGGACCGTGGATCGCGGTCGGTCCGCCGACGCTCCACTGCTCCCGGGTCCAGTCCTGCTCGGTGTACTCGATCGGACGCAGCGCCCGCGGGCCGAACATCTCGGCGAAGCCCTCGAGCACGTGGCGACGCCGGTCGGCCTTCGGCATCCGGCCGAACTGGCGCCAGGTCGAGCCGCCGACGAAGGCGAGCAGCACGCCCGGCGACCCGTCCTTGGGGGAGTTGTCGAAGACCGCTCGGGTCGCGCCCTTGTCGCTGATGCCGAAGCCGTTGAGGCCGTCCTTGCGCCAGAACGGCGTCTTGTAGACCGCATCGCACTTCATCAGGCGACCCATGTCGAGCGAGCGCATCAGGCGGCGCCGCTGGTCGGGGAGACCGGGGGACCAGTCGATGTCGAGCACGAGGGGCGGGGGTACGGCGACCACCACGCGCCGCGCCTCGACGATCCCGCGCCCGGTGTGAACCCGCACGTGCTCCCCACCCTGGTCGATGCGTGAGACCGGCGCGCGCAGCGCCACCTGGTCGCCGAGCTGGCCGGCCATCCGCAGCGGGATCAGCTGGGAGCCACCGACGAAGCGCTGTTCTTGCGCGCCGTTGATGGTGTCGGAGTTGCGGGCGAAGGTGCCGACGGTCTTCTCGTTGCCGCTGCAGGCGACGTACCAGAGCACGAAGAGCAGCGAGAGCCGATCGGGGTCGGCGCCGAAACCTGGCTGGGTCCAGCACTCGATCAGGTTGGACACCCCATCGGGGTTGAGCAGCGACTCGCCTCGGATGAAGTCACCCACGCTCATCGAGTCCCACTTCTTGGCCTGCGGGTGTTTCCACGGAGCGTCGACGTCGATCTGCGCGGCGTAGTCGTCGATCTTGCCGAGCAGCACAGCGGCGTCGAGCAGGATCGTGGGGTCGGGCGGGACGGTGCCGGAGTACTCCATTCGGCCGAGCAGCTCGGAGACGTAGACGCTCTTGCCGGTCGCGTACTCCTTGAACGTCGGCACCTTCAGCCGGTCGGCGAGCTTGAGGATGTGGTTCTGGGTCGGGCCGACGAACGCCCCGCCCGCCTCGATGACGCCGCCGTGGCGCAGCCGGTGGTTGAGCACCCGGCCGCCGACCCGGTCGCGGGCCTCGACGACGAGTACCGAGCGGCCCTTGGCGGCGATCCGGCGCGCCGCCATCAGGCCGGCGATGCCGGCCCCGACGACCACTGTGTCGACCCGGCGCGGCAGCGAGCCCTGCAGCCCCCGCGGGGCGGCGAGGCTCAGCTCGGAGAGGCCGCCCGCGCCGAGCGCGAGACCTCCGAGCGACGCACCGCCGAGCACGGAGCGACGGGTCACGGACGACAAGGTCATGCGGTCTCCCCGGGGGCAATATCTGAAGATGTGTCAGGTTCGGGTTCGTACCCTACACTGCGGAGCGTGTCCGTGGAACGCGTCAGCCAGCCCAGGGCTGTCCAGCGCCGGGTACCCGCCCAGGAGCGGAGCCGGGTGCGGGTCCAACGGATCCTCGACGAGGCGGCGGCACTGGTCGTCGACAGCGGGGTCGAGGACCTGTCGACCCGCGCCATCGCGGAGGCGGCGGAGGTGCCGGTCGCGTCGCTGTACCAGTACTTCGCCGACAAGGAAGACGTGCTGCTCGCCCTCGCCGAACGCGACATGGCGGAGATGGACGAGCAGGTCGCCGCCGACGTCACGCGCCTCGAGGAGCCGACCGTTGCCGACTTCGTGCGCACCGTGATGACCGCGTTCGTCGCCGTCTACCACCGCCGGCCGGCGTTCGTCGAGATCTACCTGAGGGGTCGCACCAACGCCGCGGTCAACCGCTTCGGTCGCGACCACAACGCCCGGATCGCCGAGTCGCTGCGCGCGTTTGCGCTCGACCGCAGCCTGGCCGACGAACGACTCACCCCGGGGGTCGCGCTGCTCGCCGTCGAGATCGGCGACCGTGTGTTCCAGCTGGCCTTCGAGCACCAGGCCACCGGCGACCGGGAGCTGCTCGAGGAGGGCATCACGCTGATGACCGCCTACCTCGAGAGGTACGCCGCATGAACCGCGAGCTCGTGGCCGCCGCCGCGCGCCGGCTCGCCGACCAAGGCCTGCTCGTCGGTACGGCGGGCAACGTCAGCGCCCGGGACGGCGACCGGATCGCGGTCACCGGCACCGGCGTCGTGCTCGGAAGGTGTCGCGCCGACGACGTCACCGTCGTCGATCTCAGCGGCAACGTCATCGAGGGGGACCTGGTTCCGACCTCCGAGCTCGAGCTGCACCTCGGGGTCTACGCCGACACCGTCGCGGCTGCGGTGGTGCACACCCATGCGCCGTACTCGACCGCCATCGCGTGCGTGCTCGACGAGCTTCCGGTCCTGCACTACCAACAGCTGCTGCTCGGTGGGGCGATCCGGGTGGCGCCGTACGCCACCTTCGGCACGCCCGAGCTGGCCGCCGGCGTCCGGGCCGCGCTCGACGGCCGCCAGGCCGCGCTGATGGCCAATCACGGCTCGGTCGCTGTCGGGGCGATCATCGACCAGGCCGTCGAACACGCGCTCCTGCTCGAGTGGCTGGCCACCCTGCACCATCGCGCGAGCGCGCTCGGCACGCCGCACGTCCTCACCGAGGCCCAGCAGTCCGCAGTCATCGAGGCGGCGCTCCGGCGCGGCTACGGGACCACCCAGGAGAACGCATGAAGATCGCCACCGTCGGCGTACACGTCCTCGACACCCACGTGATCGGTATCGAGTCGATCCCCGAAGGGTCCGACGGCCAGCTGGTCGAGACGATCCGGATGTCCCCAGCGGGTACGGCGGGTGGCACGGCCGTGATCCTCGCCCGGCTCGGCGCGGAGGTGCGCACGTTCGGCCTGGTGGGGGAGGACGCGCTGTCGTTCGTCCTGCTCGACCTGCTGCGCGCCGAGGGGGTCGACACGCTCGGGGTGCTCGTGTCGAAGGAGCACCAGACCTCGTCGTCGGTGATCCCCGTGCGGCCCAACGGCGACCGACCGGCATGGCACTGCATCGGTGCCAACGGCGCGCTGAGCCTCGACAACCTGCCGCCGCTCGCCTACCTCGACGACTTCGACTTCGTGCACCTCGGCGGCCCGGAGTTCTTCGGGGGCGAGGCGGCCGGGACGCTGCTCGCCCGCGCGCGGGAGCACGGAGCGGTCACGTCGCTCGACATCCTGGCTCCCGGTGATCCCGACATGCTCGCCTGGATCGCCGACGCTCTGCCGCACACCGACTACCTGCTGCCGAACGACGAACAGGTGCTCGGCTTCACCGGCGCCACCGATCTCGCGGACGGTGCCCGTGCCCTGGTCGCTGCCGGAGCCGGGTGCGTCGCGGTGACCCAAGGCGCCAAGGGGGCACTGGTCGTCACCGCCGGTGACGTGGTCGAGGTGCCGGCGTACCCCATCGAGGTGGTCGACACGACCGGGTGCGGCGACGCCTTCTCCGCGGGGTTCCTGCGCGGGCTGTCGCTCGGCCGCAGCCCCGCCGACGCGGCTCGACTGGGATGCGCAACCGCGGCGCAGGTCGCCCAGGGCCTGGGCACCGACGCGGGCTCCTACACATTGGAGACGGTTACTACGCTCGCCCCATGAGCTCCGACATCAGCGTCACCCGCAACGACGAGCGCGGCCGGTTCGAGGCGATCATCGACGGCGAAGTCGCGGGCTTCACCGAGTTCCGCCTCAGCGACGGACGGATCGAGTTCACCCACACCGTCGTCGAGGACGCCTACGAGGGCAAAGGCGTGGGCGGCGCCCTGGTCAGCCAGGCGCTCGACCAGGCACGCGCCGAGGGTCTCGACGTGATGGCGACCTGCAAGTTCGTGCGCGGCTACATCGAGCGTCACCAGGAGTACGCCGATCTGTTGGCGAGCTAGCGAGCCAGCGAGCGCGACGAACCCGAGCGGTGCCGGCGCGCCTTGTTGGTGCCGATCCCCGGCTCGTCGTCGGCCGGCGCCGGGGGCTCCTCGTCGTCCTGGTTCCCGTCGGTGGACCAACGAGTGATCCACTCGTCCATCACCCGCCAGGTGGTGGTGCGGGCGCCGCGGCCGGTGAGCATGCCGAGGTGACCGCCCGGAACGATCTCGAACCGCACCTCGCGGGATCCGGTGAGCAGCGGGACCACGGCCTTCACGGCCGGGACCGGTGCGATCCCGTCGGTCGCTCCGCCGAACACCAGCACCGGGGCGCCGATGTCTCCGAGCGAGATGGTTCGGTCATCGAGTTCGAAGGTCCCGGTGACGAGGACGTTGCCCTTCACGAACCGGTGGTAGAGCTGCCCGAACGTCCGGCCGGGGTAGGCGATCATGTTGGCGGTGAACCGGTCCACGGCCTCGATCTGCGCCAGGAAGTCGGCGTCGTCGACGTGGGTGGCGATCGCGATCGGCTTGGTCACGAGCTTCTGGAACGACGACAGCTGGAAGGCCCACTTCACGAGCGGCTTCGGCGCCCCGCCGAACGCCTGGTAGCTGCGGGTGATCAGGCCCCGGCCCTCGGTGAAGTTGAGCAGCGGACGTAGCGGAGCGACCAGCGGCACCAGGCTCACGTCGAACGGCGAGCCGACCGCCGTCACCGACGCGATCGGCAGGTCCGGGCTGTCGGCCGCGGAGAGCAGCGCGAAGATCCCGCCGAGACTCCAGCCGATCACGTGCACGGGCCGGCCACCGGCGTGCTCGGAGACCTCGCGGATCGCGGTGGGCACCACCTCGTCGATCCAGTGCTCCATACCGAGGGCGCGGTCACGGAACGACACCTCGCCGTACTCCACGAGGTACGTCGGCCGGCCCTCGCCGACGAAGTGCTCCACGAGAGAGCAGCCGCGCCGCAGGTCGAAGCAGAGGGCGGGCGCCGCGAGCGGCGTCACGAGGAGCACCGGGTCGCCCTGTTCCTGCACCTTCGCGGCGGGACGGTAGTGGTAGACCTCGCGCAGAGTGCCCTCGTCGATCAGGGTCCGCGGCATCAGGCGGAGGTCGGCGAGCCCGCCGTAGAACATCTTGTGCGCCACGTTGTTCGCGGCGGCGGCGACCTGATCCGGCCCAGGAACCAGGCGCAGCGGATTCAGGTCCATGCCCGAAAAGTACCGCTAATCGCGGAGCCTCAGGACGGCTCTGCCTTGCGCAGCGTCTTGGTGTGGGCTGACCGCTTGCCGGCCAGCTCGGTCATGAAGCTCTCGGCCCAGGCCTTCACGTCGTGCTGGCTGATCGTCTTGCGCATCGCCCTCATCCGGCGGGTGAGCTCCTTCTCGTCAGCCCGGCAGGCCTCGAGGAGCGCCGCCTTCATCCCGTTGATGTCGTAGGGATTGACCAGCCAGGCCTGCCGCAGCTCGGCCGCCGCGCCGGCGAACTCCGAGAGCACCAGGGCGCCGTCGTCCTCGAACCGGCAGGCGACGTACTCCTTGGCGACCAGGTTCATGCCGTCGCGGTACGGCGTGACCACCATGACGTCGGCGGCGCGGTAGAGCGCGGCCATCTCCTCGCGGGGGTACGACGAGTGGAGGTAGCTGATCGCGGGCCGGCCGATCCGGCCCAGGTCGCCGTTGATCCGGCCGACCAGGCGGTCGATGTCGTCGCGCAGGATCTTGTACTGCTCCACCCGCTCGCGGGACGGCACCGCCACCTGGACGAACACCGCCTCCTCGACGTCGATGAGCCCGTCCTTGATCAGCTCGCTGTAGGAACGGAGGCGGGCATAGATGCCCTTGGTGTAGTCGAGCCGGTCGATGCCCAGGAACACCTTTGCGGGGTTGCCCAACGCGTCCCGGATCGCCTTGGTCCGGTCCGCGACGGCCTCGGACTGTGCGAGCTCCTCGAACCCGGCCGCGTCGATCGAGATCGGGAAGGCCGCAGCCCGCACAGTGCGCCCGTCGGGCAGGTAGATCAGGTCGCGGTGGGTCTTGTGACCGACCCGCTGCCGGACCAGCCGCACGAAGTTGGCGGCGGCCCCGGGCATCTGGAACCCGACCAGGTCGGCCCCGAGCAGGCCCTCCAGGATCTGGCGCCGCCACGGCAGCTGTTGGAACAGCTCCGCAGGCGGGAACGGGATGTGCAGGTAGAAACCGATCCGCAGGTCGGGCCGCAGCTCGCGCAGGATCTGGGGGACCAGCTGGAGCTGGTAGTCGTGCACCCAGACGGTTGCGCCCTTGGCGGCGACCTCGGCCGCCTTCTCGGCGAACCGGTGGTTGACCGAGACGTAGGCGTCCCACCACTCGCGGTGAAACTCCGGCTTGGCCACCAGGTCGTGGTAGATCGGCCAGATGGTGGCGTTGGAGAAGCCCTCGTAGAACTCCTCGATGTCCCCGGCGTCGAGACTCATCGGCACCAGGTGCAGACCGTCGTCCTCGAACGGCTCGAGGCTCGTCTCGGTACCGCCGGGCCAGCCGATCCAGGTGCCGTCGTTGGCCCGCATCACCGGCTCCACGGCGGTGACCAGGCCGCCGGGGGAGCGTCGCCAGCCGGGAGTCCCGTCGGCCAGCTCGACCCGGTCGACGGGCAGTCGGTTGGCGACGATCACCAGGTGAGCGGACACGGGGTCACCCTAGGGGGTAGTCGGGGAGCCACACGGAAGGGTGGTGCTAGCACCATGTCCGCCGGTACCCCGTCTCCGTAGCGTCCTTCCCATGAACGAAACGCTGCAGATCCCGATCAGCCACCGGACCGCGACCGGGCACGCCACCGCGGCGCGACCGACGCTTCTTCAGAGGCTGCTGCGCGACTCGGCGTACACCGTGACGGCGCTGCCGATCGGGGTCCTGAATTTCGCGCCGATGGTGACCGGCCTCTCCGCGGGTGCCGGGCTTGTCGCTGTCTGGGTCGGGCTCCCGGTGCTGGTCGGCACGGTGCTGGTCGCGCGAGGCTTTGCGCAGCTGGAGCGGCTCCGGCTGCGCTCGTTGCAGGGCCAGGTGGCACCGGCGCCTTCGTACCCGAGGGCAGAGCCGGACGCGAGTCCGCTGCGCCGCCTGCTCACCCCGCTGCGCAGCGCCCAGTCGTGGCTGGACACGTTGTGGGGGATCGTCGGGTTCGTCGCGATCCGGAGATCTGGCTGAACCTCGGCCTCGGTGGGTTCGCCCTGCTGACCCTGCCGTTCGTGGTGCGAGCGGTCGCCGCGGTGCACGGCGGTACGGCACACGCGATGCTCAACGGCCGCGAGTCGATGCGGGCAGATTCCGCCTAGATCGCCTCCGCGACGTCGCGGATCTCGCGGGTGGCGATCTCGATCATCAGCCGGGCCGCGGTCGACAGGTTCGCTCCGGACCGATGGACGATGCCGATGATGTCGTACTGCCGCGGTCGTAACGAGACGAAGCCGGCGTTCGGCGCCAGCCGGGGCAGGAGGGTCTCCGCGGCGGCCCGGGGGACCACGCTGTCGGCGAGGCCCAGCGCCACGATCTCGATGGCGGTCTCGATGTCCTCGACCTCGATCCGCGTACGCGGGTTCTGGCCCGCGGCGTGCAGCATGTGGCGCAGAACCACCCGGGTCGAGTCGACGTCGCGCCACGTCGTCTCGGCCATCACCAGCTGGGCCTGGCCGATGCGGGCGGCGGTTGCCGGCGAACGCACGTGCTCGGGGTTCGCGCTCACGTAGACCAGCTCGTCGCGAGCCACCGGCGTGACCTCGATGCCCTCGCTGGTGACCTGCGGAAGCGCGATCAGGGCCGCCTCTATCCGGCCGCGCCTGATGTCCTCGAGCACGTCCATGGAGTTCTGGCCGACCAGCTCCACCCGGACACCCGGGTGCCGGCGCAATACCTCCGCCACGAGAGCGGTGCTCGTGTAGAGACGGGCGGAACCGAACATGCCGAACCGGATGGTCCCGGTCTCCAGCGCGGAGACGCTCTGCGCCACCCGCAGCGCCTCGGCGGCTTCGGACAGCGTGCGCTCGGCATGCGGTCGCAGTGTGTCGGCCACCGTCGTCGGCACCATCCCCCGGCCGACCCGGCGGAACAGCGGCATCCCGATGGTCTTCTCCAGCGCCCGGACCTGCTCGGAGATCGAGGGCTGCGCGTAGCCGAGCGCCTCGGCGGCGGCGGTGAGCGAGCCGTGCTCGTAGGTCGCCATGAAGCAGCGCAGCTGGTGCAGGGAAAGCATAGGTTTCTCCTTCGGATTCCTCTGGAAAGTCAGGCTACCCCTTTGGCTACTGGTCCGTAATAATTGGTGGGACACCATCAATGAAGGAGGTCCCGAGATGTTCGACCACGAGTGCACGTCGTGCGGCAAGCACCAGTTGATTTTTCCGAGCCAGGTCACCTCGGTGACCAACAGCGAGGCCGGCATCGTCGTCCGGTTCGGCTGCTGGTGCGGTTCCGAGCAGACCTGGGTCACCGGTCGCCGCCGCGCGCCGTCCGCCACCGCCACTGCCGCCTAGCAACCCGTGTGTCCCGCTCGGCGGGGCGAATGACACTCCTGTGATTCGTTGTCTACAGTGGACGTAGACGACGACCTTGCGGGAGATGCGGATGCAACCACAGCGGGAGACAGCGCCCGGCCCGGCGGCCGATGCGCTTCTCAGCGACCGTGACCGCGACATCCTCGACTTCGAGCGGCAGTGGTGGAAGTACGCCGGAGCCAAGGAGACCGCGGTGCGCGAGAAGTTCGACATGAGCTCGACGCGCTACTACCAGGTGCTCAACGCTCTCATCGACCGGCCCGAGGCGCTGGCCGCCGACCCGTTGCTGGTCCGCCGGCTGCGCCGGCTGCGCTCCCAGCGTCAGCGGCAGCGCTCCGCGCGCCGGCTCGGCTTCGAGGTCTGACGGTCGACCGATGACTCGCGCCATGAACAGGGGCAGCGACAGGGGTGCCGTCTTCCCGTCCCCGGTCGTGATGCTCAGCATCATCGCGGTGGTGATGGCCGGCATCGCGTTCGTCGCGACCCGCAGCGACGAGCCCACGGAGCGCGAGGTCACGACCGTCGCCGAGGATCCCGAGACCGGTGACACCGGGACTGGTGACCCCGAGCCTGGTGACACCGAGCAGACGCCGAGCTCGACGCCGACCGTCGAGGAGACCACGAAGCCGCCGCCGCCGCCGATCAAGCGCGCGGAGACGTCCGTGATGGTCTATAACAACTCCGGGATCACCGGGCTGGCCGGCGAGGTCGCCGGCCTGGCCACCGACGCGGGCTGGAGCGTGGTCGGCGCCGACAACTGGTACGGCACCATCCCAGCCAACACCGTCTACTACCCGAAGCCGTTGAAGGCCGCCGCCGAGCTGCTGGCCCTCGACCTCGGCATCCAGCGCACCGCGCCCGCCGTCGACCCGATGCTGCTCGACCGGCTCACGGTCATCCTCACCGCGCAGCCGTAGAGGCACTTCAGCGCCGCGGGGCCGCCCGTGATTGGCTGAGCGGGTGGAGTTCGTGTCCGCCGAGGGCGAGCAGCGGTACGCCGCCCTGGTGCGGGCCGCGGCCGGAGCCGTCGTCGGCCTCGACTTCGACGGCACGCTCTCGCCGATCGTCGACGATCCGACGGCCGCGCACATCCACCCGGACGCGCGCGACGTACTGGTCGATCTGGCCGGCCAGGTCGCCGCGATCGCGGTCATCACCGGCCGGCCGGCCCGCCAGGCGCTCGACCTCGGCGGCCTCGAGGAGGTCGGCAACGCGATCGGCGACGCGGGCAAGGAGCTGCTCCTGTTCGGCCAGTACGGCAACGAACGGTGGACCTCGACGAACCGGCGGATCATCAGCCCCCGGCCGCCGGCCGGCCTCTCCGCGTTCGAGCGTGAGCTGCCACGGGTATTGCGTCGGGCCGAGGCTGCGGACGCATACGTCGAGGACAAGGGCCTCGCGGTCGCCGTACACACCCGGCGGCTGCCGGACGCCGAGGCGGCGTTCGCGCGGCTACTGCCAGTGCTCCGGGATCTCGCGGCCAGCAACAACCTGATCGTCGAGCCCGGCCGGAGCGTGATCGAGGTGCGGTCGCCCGGGGTCGACAAGGGTGTGGTCGTCGAGTTGTTGGCCGAGGAGCTCGAGATCGGCGGCTTCCTCTTCGCTGGCGACGACCTGGGCGACCTCGACGCGTTCGACGCGGTGGAGTCGCTCTCCAAGAGGGGGCTGCCCACGCTGCTGGTCTGCTCGGGTTCCGACGAGGAGAACGCCCTCGCCGGGCGCTCCGATGTCGTCGTACGTGGCCCCGACGGCGTTCTGGACCTGCTCCGCGAGTTCGCCTCGGACGCCCGCGACTCCCGCGCCTGAAACCTGTGATTCCCGCCGTCCAGATGGTGGTACCCGAGTACGCATCGTGAGACGGCACCCCGTAGTGTTTGCGTCAGCTCATCCAGAGGGACTGAGGGAACGGCCCAGTGAAGTCCCGGCAACCGCCACGAGCCCCCTGCCTCCCGTCAAGGGAAGCAGTCGTGGAAACGGTGCTAATTCCGGCCCGGCGCGAAGGTCGCCCCGGGGAAGATGAGAAGGAGGATTCATGAGCGCCGTAGTCGCCGAGCAGGCCGCGTCCCCGAGGTCCATCGGGCCTCGCGAGGTCAGGGAAGGCGCGTTCGGCAACGCCACCGCCCTGTCCTGTCGCGAGTGCGGACACGAGGTGGAGCTCGGGCCGCACTACGCGTGTCCGGAGTGCTTCGGTCCGCTGGAGATCGCCTACGACTTCCCCGCGATCACCCGCGAGGAGATCGAGGCCGGGCCGCCCAACATCTGGCGCTACAAGGCGTTGCTGCCGGTGCCGACCGACATCGAGCAGAGCCCCAACATGGAGCCCGGCTTCACCCGCCTGCTGCGGGCGCACAACCTGGGCCGCGAGCTCGGCATCGACAACCTCTGGGTCAAGGACGACTCCACCAACCCGACGAACTCCTTCAAGGACCGCGTGGTCGCGTGCGCGCTGAGCGCCGCCACCGAGTTCGGCAGCAAGGTGTTCGCCTGCCCCTCGACCGGCAACCTCGCCAACGCGGTCGCCGCGGCCGGCGCCCGGGCCGGCATCAAGACCGTGGTCTTCATCCCGGCCGACCTGGAGAAGCCGAAGCAGGTCAACTCCGCCGTCTACACCGACTCGCTCGTCGCGGTGAACGGCAACTATGACGACGTCAACAAGCTCGCCTCCGAGATCGCGGGTGAGGAGGAGGGTTGGGCGTTCGTCAACGTCAACGTCCGGCCCTACTACGCGGAGGGTTCAAAGACCCTCGGCTACGAGATCGCCGAGCAGCTCGGCTGGCGGCTGCCCGACCAGATCGTGATCCCGGTGGCCTCCGGCTCCCAGCTGACCAAGGTGGACAAGGCCTTCCAGGAGCTGATCAAGCTCGGCCTGGTCGAGGACAAGCCCTACAAGGTGTACGGCGCCCAGGCCACCGGCTGTTCGCCGGTCAGCGTGGCCTTCAAGGACGAGACCGAGGTGATCCGCCCGGTCAAACCCGACACCATCGCCAAGAGCCTGGCCATCGGCAACCCCGCCGACGGCATCTACGTGCTCGACATCTGCCGGCGTACCGGCGGTGCGGTCGAGGACATCACCGACGACGAGGTCCGCGCCGGGATCCTGCTGCTGGCCCGCAACGAGGGGATCTTCACCGAGACCGCGGGCGGTACTACCGTCGGGGTCCTGAAGAAGCTCGTGGAGACCGGCCAGCTCGACCCGACGCTCGAGACCGTGGTGATCAACACCGGAATGGGCCTCAAGACACTCGACGCCGTGGCCGACGAGGTCGGTCCCGCGGCGACCATCGACCCGACGTACACCGCCTTCACCGCAACCGGACTCCAGGAGAACAACCAGTGAGCGTTTCCGTCCGCGTCCCCACCATCCTGCGCACCTACACGGACGGCGAGTCCGAGGTCAGCGCGTCCGGCGCCAACCTCGCCGAGGTGCTCGACGACCTCGAGACCAACTACTCCGGCATCAAGGCGCGGGTGCTCGACGACGAGGGCAACCTCCGCCGCTTCGTGAACGTGTACGTCGGCAACGACGATGTCCGCTTCCTCGACAACCTGGAGACGCCGACCCCCGATGGCACCCAGATCTCGGTAATTCCCGCGGTAGCGGGAGGGTGCTGATCATGCGCCGCCTCCTCGCTTACCTCGCAGCCCTGGCCGCAGTGGCAGCCCTCGGCACGGCCGCCCCGGCCCCTGCCGCTGACGACGGCTCGGACGCCGCGCGGCTCGGGCCGAAGGTCGAGAAATTCGAACCCCGGCCGTCAGACAATGCGCGGTTGCGTGCCGCGTGGAAGCGCTGGGTCAAGGCTCGCGGCCCGCACTACGCCACCCGGGTCCAACCGGCGTGTGGTGAGTGCCCGGGCCCGCCGCCCGCGATCCGGACCGAGGTGCGGCGTGGTCGCCTGGTGTCGGTGCGGAACGTGACCGACGACAAGGCCGTGGGCTGGCGTCGCGGATGGCCGGTCGACCGGGTCTTCCGGCTGCTGCGGAAGGGCTACCGGGAGGCCGCTCACGTGTGGGTGCGCTACAGCGAGCAGGGAGTCCCGCGCAGCGTGGCCATCGACTGGTCCGAAATGATCGCCGACGAGGAGACCTTCCTGGCGGTCAGGGCGCGCGTGCTCGACTGACTCACAGCGACGCCCGCCGATCCTCGCGGTGAGAGCGCTCGATGTCGCGGCAGCTGGCCGCCGCGCAGCAGCTCGCCGCGGTGCGGCCACCATGCGCCGGTTCGGCCAGAGGCGCGGTGACCTCTAGGATCACCGGGTGACTTTGACGCCCAATCCTGCCGCGGACCTCTATCTGGACATCGTGGCCAAGATGCTCACCCGCTACGACTTCGAGGGCCGGAGCGTGACGGTGAAGTTCGACGCTCGCGCCTACGAGTCCTACCTGTGGGAGCTGATGCGGCGCGCCACCAAGGGCCGCGACATCCGGATCGTGGAGGCCGCCGAGTTCGACGCCGAGCGTCGCGAGATCGGCAAGGACTGGCCCGCTGACGCCGAGTCGATGATCGGCATGAAGCGGATGCGCAACATCCGCGAGTGCGTCGAGGGTGTGCTCCGCGAAGACATCGCCGGTGATCTGATCGAGACCGGTGCCTGGCGCGGCGGCGCGACCATCTACATGCGCGCGATCCTGAAGGCGTACGGCGTCACCGACCGCAACGTCTGGGTCGCCGACTCGTTCGAGGGACTGCCGGCGCACGACGGTCGCTACGACGCCGACCTCGGCGACCAGCACCACACCAAGAGCGACCTGGCGATCTCGGTCGAGCAGGTGCAGGCAAACTTCCGCCGCTACGACCTGCTCGACGACCAGGTGAAGTTCCTCAAGGGTTGGTTCAGCGACACCCTTCCGACCGCCCCGATCGACAAAATTTCCGTGCTCCGGCTCGACGGCGACATGTACGCATCGACGATGGACGCCCTCAACGCGCTCTACGAGAAGGTCACGCCGGGCGGCTACGTCATCGTTGACGACTACGGCGCGGTCCCGGCCTGCGCGAAGGCGATCCACGACTACATGGACGAGCACGGCATCAAGGACGAGCTCGTGGAGATCGACTGGGCCAGCGTCTACTGGAGGAAGTCGTGACCGAGCTCCCGGAGACCAGCACGGTCGACCCGGAGATCCGCAAGATCGTCTGGCGCCTCGACACCGAGCTCAAGAACGCCCGCAAGTACGGCGTGAAGACCAGCCGCCAGCTGCACAAGGTGATGATCGAGGACGTCCGCCGGGCCGAGCGCCGCGCACGGCAGGCCGAGAAGCGTGCCGCCGAGGCCGAGCAGCGAGCGGAGGCGGCCGAGGCCGAGCTGGCCGCCGTACGTTCGAGCAGCACCTGGAAGGCGGGCCGCATGATCGTCGGTGTCCCCGCCCGGATCAAGCGGCTGGGGAAGTCCTGACCGGCGACGTACTCCTGGCCACCTGCACGAGCTGGCCTCACGGCGAACCTGCGGCCGAGCGGCTCGACGCGGCTCTCGCCGCGCGCGGCATCAACAGCCGCTGGGTGGCGTGGGACGACCCGGCCGTCGACTGGGCAGCGGCCGACCTGGTGGCGGTCCGCGCCACCTGGGACTACGACGTCCGGCTCCCGGAGTTCCTGGGCTGGGCCGAGCGCGTCGGGCCGAAGCTGATGCACGGCGCCCATGTCTTCCGGTGGAACACCGACAAGGCCTACCTCGTCGAGCTGGCTCGCAGCGGCCGGGTGCCGGTGGTGCCGACCGTGACCGTCGACGACCTCGCCGACCTCCGCGCTGCCGTCGACCGGTGGGGCGACTGCATCGTCAAGCCCCGGATCGGGGCGGGCGGCCGCGGCGTCGTCATCGTCACGGAGGCCCAGGAGCCGGAAACCCCGCGACCGGGCACCATGCTCGCCCAGCCCCTCGTCCCGAGTGTGCGCACCGAGGGCGAGATCTCGGTGTTCGTCATCGATGGTCGCCCCACCAGTCAGGTGCGTAAGCAGCCGGCTGCGGGTGAGATCCGGGTCCATGAACAGTACGGCGGCGCGACGTACCCCTCGACCCTGACCGAGGAGGCGGCCTCGATCGCCGCCGACGCGGTCGCGGCGAGCGCAGCGATCCTCGACGCCGACCTGGTCTACGCGCGGATCGACCTGATGCGCCACGACGGCGTACTCATGGTCAGCGAGGTCGAGGTCACCGAGCCCGGCCTGTACCTGGACGTGCTGCCCGACAACGCCGGGCCGTTCGCCGAGGCAGTGCTCCGCCGCCTCTGAGTTCACAGGCGACAAGTGCGTCGCACTCGCGGACGGCGCCGGATCGTTTGCACTCGTGGGGGGCGAGTGCTAAACATGGAACTGGCACTCGTACCATGAGAGTGACAAAACCGGCGTGATGCCAGCTGAGGTCCTCAGCGTCGGGCGAGAAGGGATCGCCCGAGTCGAGCGGGACCGTCCGTCGCGGGCAGCCCATCGCACCGGACACCGAACTCTAAGCGTGAGGAATCGCGGAGTTATGCCGAAGCTGATTGCTTTCAACGAGGAGGCCCGGCGCGGGCTCGAGCGTGGCATGAACACGCTCGCCGACGCCGTCAAGGTCACGTTGGGTCCCAAGGGCCGCAACGTCGTACTCGAGAAGAAGTGGGGCGCGCCCACCATCACCAACGATGGTGTGAGCATCGCCAAGGAGATCGAGCTCGAGGAGCCGTACGAGAAGATCGGCGCCGAGCTCGTCAAGGAGGTCGCCAAGAAGACCGACGACGTCGCCGGAGACGGTACGACGACGGCGACCGTGCTGGCTCAGGCCATGGTTCGCGAGGGCCTGCGCAACGTGGCCGCGGGTGCGAACCCGATGGGCCTCAAGCGCGGCATCGAGGCGGCCACCGAGGCCGTGTGCGAGCAGCTGCTGAGCATGGCCAAGGACATCGAGACCAAGGAGCAGATCGCGTCGACCGCGAGCATCTCCGCGGCCGACACCAGCGTCGGCGAGATCATCGCCGAGGCGATGGACAAGGTCGGCAAGGAAGGTGTCATCACGGTCGAGGAGTCCAACACCTTCGGTCTGGACCTCGAGCTGACCGAGGGCATGCGGTTCGACAAGGGCTACATCTCGGCCTACTTCGTCACCGACCCGGAGCGCATGGAGACGGTGCTCGAGGACCCCTACGTCCTGATCGCCAACTCCAAGGTAAGCAACGTCAAGGACCTGCTGCCGCTGCTCGAGAAGGTCATGCAGTCGGGCAAGCCGCTGGTGATCATCGCCGAGGACGTCGACGGCGAGGCCCTGTCCACGCTGGTCGTCAACAAGATCCGCGGCACCTTCAAGTCCGTCGCCGTCAAGGCGCCGGGCTTCGGTGACCGCCGCAAGGCCATGCTGCAGGACATCGCGATCCTGACCGGCGGCCAGGTGATCTCCGAGGAGGTCGGCCTCAAGCTGGAGACCGCTGGTGTCGAGCTGCTCGGCCAGGCCCGCAAGGTCGTCATCACCAAGGACGAGACCACCATCGTCGAGGGTGCGGGTGACACCGCCCAGATCGAGGGCCGGGTCAACCAGATCCGTGCGGAGATCGAGAAGTCCGACTCCGACTACGACCGCGAGAAGCTGCAGGAGCGCCTGGCCAAGCTGGCCGGCGGCGTTGCAGTGATCAAGGTCGGCGCGGCCACCGAGGTCGAGCTCAAGGAGCGCAAGCACCGCATCGAGGACGCCGTTCGCAACGCGAAGGCTGCCGTCGAGGAGGGCATCGTCGCCGGTGGTGGCGTCGCGCTGCTGCAGGCCGCCGAGGTGGCGTTCGCCAAGCTGGACCTGACGGGTGACGAGGCGACCGGTGCCAACATCGTTCGCTACGCCACCGAGGCCCCGCTCAAGCAGATCGCGATCAACGCCGGCCTCGAGGGTGGCGTCATCGCGGAGAAGGTGCGCGGTCTCGAGTCCGGGTTCGGTCTCAACGCGGCCACCGGCGAGTACGTCGACATGATCGCCGCCGGCATCATCGACCCCGCCAAGGTGACCCGCTCCGCCCTGCAGAACGCCGCGTCCATCGCGGCGCTGTTCCTCACCACCGAGGCCGTCGTGGCCGACAAGCCCGAGAAGGCCCCGGCCATGCCGGGCGGTGGCGACATGGGCGGCATGGGCGGCATGGACTTCTGAGTCCAGCGCTCTCACTCATCCACCAACAGCAGGGCCCCCGCCGTGAGGCGGGGGCCCTGCTGCTTGCGTCAGACGGTCAGCCACTCTCGCCGACCGACATGAACGCGCAGTACGCGCCGGGGCTGTTCGCGTCGAACGCGACCATCAACCCGCCGTCGGACGAGGTGCTGATCACGATGGGTCGGTTCTGAGCGGGAGAATCTGCGGGGATGCGGAGCACCCAGTCCTCACCTCCTTCGGTGAGGGTGGCCGGATCGGCGCCGCCGTCGCCCGCGCGCGGGTCCTCAGCGTTGCCGATCGGTGGCAGCTCGTAGGTGTTGTAGCCGTTCTCGTCAGGTGACGGAGCGAAGCTGACGTCGGTTTCGGTGCCGTGCTCGGCCGCGGCGCATACTTCTGTGGCGGATGTGGCACCGTGGACACGTGCCCGACGACGACACACTGACCGAGGAGTCGCGCCGGACCGGAACCCACGGCCGGAGCCCGCTGACCTGGCTGGTCGCGATCGCCGTGGTGCTGGTGATCGTGGGGGCGACGCTGTTCGCGCTGCTCGAAGGCGAGGACGACGACGAGTCCCTCTCCGACGCTCCATCGGGCGCGGATGTCCCGAACACCGTCGAGCTGGTCGCCGAACCGTCCACAGAGCGCTGCATGCTGCCCAACGTGCGGATCCTGAGGCAGCAGCAGCTGGCCTTCGACGGGGTGGTCCGGTCGGTGACCGGCGGGCAGGCGACCCTGGTTCCGTCCCGCTTCTACACCGGCGACGAGACTGACGTGGTGGTCGTGAAGGCCCCCGACGGCGACCTGCAGGCCCTGCTGGCCGCAGTCGACTTCCGCGAGGGCGAGCGGTACCTCGTCTCAGCCACCGACAGCCGGGTGACGCTGTGCGGGTTCAGCGCTCCGTTCAGCACCGAGCTGGCGGCGCTCTACACCAAGGCCTTCAGCGGCTGAGTGACGTCGTCGTGGAGCCGCCGGCCGGTGAGCTCGCACCAGGTGAGCTTCAGATAGAGATTGCGGACGCCGCCGGGCCAGGGCCTCGGTACCCACGCCTGGCGTAGGTCCGTGAAGCCAGCATCCAACTCCTCGACTATCCCCGCGGCAACGACGCTCCATCCGGTGTGAGTCGCCTGATCGACGTGATCGACCTCGAAGGCGGCGGCGTTGCCGACGGCGAACCTTGCGACCTCGCCGTACGGCGTGGTCCGGAAGACGATGGCGCCGTCGACCAGCGAATAGTTGAGCGGCACGATCCGCGGACCGCGGGGTGTGGTGATCGCCATTCGTCCGAAGGCCTCACCTGACAGGCGGTCCAGGCATTCCTTATCGCTGAGATCCATGGGCTCGTTCATAACCCCTCCATTCCTACGGTCGCCCACATCGTCGGCGACTCGGGTTGTGGCGAACCCCGCCGGCCTCGAAAGGCCGACGGGGGTGCTCGGGTCGTCGGTCGCTCACCGCAGGACGGGGAACTTCCGCACGTAGCTACTCTTGGCCCAGGTCTTGCCGTAGCCCCAGGTGTCGCCGGCCAGCGTCAGTGCCAGGACGAGCAGCACGATCGCTCCGGCCAGGTGGTCGTCGAGCACCGGGTTGTTCTCGAGCGGGAACGAGGCGGCGTACATCATCAGGTACAGAGCCGCGCCGGTGATCGCCGCGAGCCGGATGCCCGCGCCCGAGATGAGCGCGATACCGATACCCGCCAGGCCGAGCATGAACAGCCAGTTGGTCCAGGCGTCGCCGGCGATGCCGGTGAAGAAGCCGTGGAACCAGTTGTCCTCGGAGACGCCGAAGCTCAGGAACCCGAGGGTCGGGTTGCCCTCGTTGAGCCAGGCGTCGGGGCCGAAGCGGTCGACGGCGCCGGTCTCGGCGTTCTTGCCCGTGGCGTAGCCCAGGGCGAGCAGCTTGTCGAGGAAGGCCCACAGGAAGGTGACCCCGAAGGCGATCCGGAGAACCGCGAGGCCGCGCCGCGCGCCCTGGTGGGTGACGATGTCCTGCTCGACGATGACGTCGGTGTTCACGTGGTTGTGGACGGTGGTCATGATTCCCTCTTTTCTGGGGGCCGTCATGGCCCCTGGTTGTGCTTCTGACTTCAGACTCGTGGTTCCCGCCGACTCTCGTGAGAGTCGTGAGACCGAACGTCGGGAGGTAGTTGGTCCCGTGCGTCCGGGACAACTCAGCCGATGGGAGCGGCCTCGGGGACGACCGCGATCGGGCTCGTGGAGCGCTCCATCACGTCAACGGCGGTCGAGCTCGTGAGCCAACCGAGCCCGTGGACCGGGTGCCGGCCAACGACGACGAGGTTCCAGGGGCGCGGGTGCGCGGCCAGGCACTCATCGACCGGCCCGTCCCTCATCTCCCGGGTGACGTGCACATCGGGGTACTTCTCGCCGAGGCCCGCGACCGACTCCGCCAGGAAACGGGCGTGTTCGATCGGGGCCTCCGCGTGGTCCGAGACGCAGTGCAGGATGGTGAGTGGCGCTCCGTGGATGGCGGCCTGCGCGAAGGCGAACTCGACGACCGGCAGCGACTCGGCGGTCGCGTCGGCGGCCACGACGACGCCGTCCTTGAGAATGCCCGGAGCATCCGGGCGGATGACGATCAGCGGGCAATGGGTGGCCTTGGCCACGTGGGCACTCACCGAACCCATCAGCTTGCTGTGTACGGCGCCACGGCCACGCGAGCCCATGACGATGAGGTAGGCCCGTTCGGAGATGTCGACGAGGACCTGGCGGGGATGGCCGATCGCAGAGTGGCTCTCGAGGGTGAGGTCCGGGCGCATCCCGCGGGCCAGCTCCATGGCTACGTCGATGATCTCCCGGGACCTGTGCATGAGGTCGGGGAGGTCATACGGACGCGTTCCCTCGTTGTAGGCCATGGCGGCGGAACGGACATCGCCCTCGCCGGCCGCGTGCACGATGGTGAGCGTTCGCTTCTCCAGATGGGCCTGCTCCGCCGCCCAGTTCACAGCGCGCAGCGAGTGCTTGGAGCCGTCGACGGCAACGACGATGCTGCCCGGGGTGATCGGTGTGGTTGTCATGGTTCGATCGTGCGCCGCGGGTCTCGTGGCGACCACCGGCCGAGTGCCCGGATCGGACGGGACCAAGGACCCTCCCCGGAGCCCTCGCCCGGACCGACGATCGAGACATGACGTTCCTGGTCCCGCTCCCCGCCCATGAGTGCGAACGACTGCTCCGCGCGGCGGTGTTCGGGCGCGTCGGGTTCTCGACGCCCGACCGGATGGAGGTCATCCCGGTCAACTACTCGGTGATGGGGGATGCGGTCCTGGTCCGGACACCCGTCGGCTCTCTCCTCGACCGTCATGCCGATGGCGCGTCGTTGCTGCTCGAGGTGGACCAGGTCGACCATGAACGCTGGCACGGCTGGTCCGTGGTCGCCCGGGGGCGCGGCGAGCGGATCGAAGAGGGGCAGCTGACCATCTCCGAGCGAGGCTCACCCGGTCCGCCGTCCTGGGTATCGGGGCGCGACGTCTGGATCCGGCTTCGTTGGGACGAGGTCACCGGCCGCAAGCTCGGGGCCGGCGAGCTCGTGCCGATGACGGTGCGGAAGGCCTGGCGATGAGCGCGGCCGACGTGCTGCTCACGGACGGTGCCCTGGCGGTCGTCCGAACGCTCGAGCCCGGCGACCGGGACGGACTGCACGCCCTGCACGACCGAGTGTCCGACGAGTCGGTCCGGCTGCGGTTCTTCGCACTCTCCCGGAGCTCGGGGCACGCGTACGTCGAGCACCTGCTCGCCTCCTCGGACGCGATCGCGCTCGTCGCAGAGGTGCGCGGCCGGATCGTCGCGCTGGCCACGGCCGAGCCGATCAATCCCCAGTCGAGTGAGATCGCCTTCCTCGTCGATGACGACCTTCGAGGACATGGGCTGGGCACACTGCTCCTCGAGCATCTGGCTGCACTGGCCAGCGACCGAGGTATCCGGCGCTTCGAGGCCGAGGTCCTCCCCGAGAACCACCGGATGCTCGACGTCTTCGCCGGCGCGGGCTTCGAGGCCGTCCGACGCGTCGAGTCCGGCGTCCAGCTGCTGAACCTGGACACGTCCGTCACGCGTGCGGTCCAGAAGGCCGCCGACCAGCGGGAGTTCCGGGCAGAGACCAGCTCGCTGGCCCGGATGCTCGCGCCACGATCCGTTGCGGTCTACGGCGTGCGACGGGACGGCACCGGCATCGGAGCCACGGTCCTGCGCGCGATCCAGGGCGGCGGCTACGCCGGAGAGGTGCTCGCCATTCACCCCGAGGCGCGCGAGCTGGGCGACGTACAGGCTCTGCCGTCGGCCGCTGAGCACGCCGGTTCGATCGACCTGGCGGTCATCGCCGTCCCGGCAACGAGGGCGGAAGCCGCCCTCGAGGACGCCGGACGCGCCGGGATCCCGGGCGCGGTGGTGATCTCGTCCGGCTTCGGTGAGATGGGCGCCGAGGGAGCCGAGCTGCAGCGGCGTCTCGCTGCCCAGGCCCGCATTCTCGGGATGCGGGTCATCGGCCCCAACTGTCTCGGTCTGGTCTGCAACACCGACGAGGTGCGCCTCAACGCCACCTTCAACAGCACCCTTCCGCCTCAGGGCGGGCTCGCGGTGGCCAGCCAGTCCGGTGGAGTGGGCATCGTGCTGCTGGACCTGGCCGGAAGGACCGACCTGGGTGTGCGCTACTTCGTCTCGCTCGGCAACAAGGCCGATGTGTCGAGCAACGACCTCCTCGCCGCCTGGTACGACGACCCCGAGGTGACCTGCGCCGCGCTCTACCTCGAGTCCTTCGGCAATGCCCGCAAGTTCGCTCGCTTCGCCCGGACCTTCAGCGAGCGGAAGCCGCTCCTCGCGGTCGTGGGCGGCCGCTCGTCTGGTGGTCGCCGCGGTGGTGCCTCGCACACCGCGGCCGCCGCCTCGCCGGATGTCGCCGTCCGTGCCCTGTTCGCCCAGGCCGGCGTGATCGGCTGCGCCGACGCCGAAGAGCTGGTCGACACTGCTCGGCTGCTCGACGGGCAACCACTGCCCGCTGGTCGACGGCTCGCCGTCGTCAGCAACGCCGGCGGTCTCGGCGTCCTGGCGGCTGACGCCGCCGATGACGCGCGGCTCGACGTCGTGGAGTTCTCCGCTCCGTTGCAGTCGCTGCTCGGCGCACTCGTGAACGGCACGATCGGCACGGCGAACCCGGTCGACGCCGGGGCGGGGGTTCAGGGCGACCAGATGGCGGCGATCATCGACACCGTGCTTGCCTCCGGAGAGGTCGACGCCATAGTGGTGCTGCTCGTCTCGACCGGCGACAACGACATCGGCGCAATGGTGCGTCAGCTGGCCGAGGTGCGAACCGGGCATCCCGACGCGCCCGTGATCGTGGTGGCGCTGGGCGCTCAGCTGAGCACGGTGGCAGGCGTGACGGCCTTCAGCACGGCTGCAACCGCGCTCGACACCTTGGGCCGCGCTGCGGCGTACGCCGACTGGCGGCGAGCCGAGACCACGGCTCCCGAGCCGACGGCGCCCAGCGCGGCCGATGCTGCCCGGACCGAGGCCCGGCGGCTCCTGCTCGGCCCCCGGGCCGAGGGCTGGGTCGCTCCGAAGGACGCCACCCACCTGCTGAGCAGCTACGGCATCGACATCGTGGGTCGGGTCGTGGGCGGCCCCGATGCCGCCGCGAGCACCGCCGACGAGCTGGGCTACCCGGTCGCGCTCAAGGTCGCCGACGCCGACGTGGTGCACAAGACCGAGCACCGGCTGGTGCGCACCGGGATCGGCGGTCCCGCCGAGGTGCGGCAGGTCGTTGCCGAGTTCGAGGCATTCCGGCGCGGGCCCACGGACGTGCTTGTCCAGCCGATGGTCGGTGGCGTCGAGATCGCCGTCGGCATGGTCCGCGACCCGAGTCTCGGGCCGCTCGTGATGGTGGCCGCCGGAGGGGTGGCCGTGGACGTCTGGCAGGACCACGCCTTCCTGATGCCGCCGTTCGGACCTGCCGAGTCGGCGCGGGCGTTGCGCACTCTGCGCATCTGGCCGCTGCTGGACGGTTTCCGTGGCACGGAGCCGGTGGACACGGACGGGCTGGCCCGCTTGGTCGCCGCTGTCGGTCGGCTGGCGCTTGATGTGCCGGAGCTGGTCGAGCTGGATCTGAACCCCGTGATGGTGGGTGCGGCAACGTGCGCCGTGGTCGACGCGAAGGTGCGCCTCGCTGACCTGGACGACGTACTGCTGAACCTGCCGCGCCAGCTGCGTCCGGTGCGCTGAGCCCTAGGGGCGAATGACCTCGTCGACCGGACGGCGCGGGCTGGGTGGCTGCTCGCTGCGGCCGATGGCCTGCCAGCCGATGCGCACCACGAGATGGGGCATCAGCAGTCCGCCGAGGATCTCGCGGCGCAGCGTCAGCCGGGTCTGCTCCACCGCGATGGGCTGGCAGAGGGGGAGGACGGAGAGGCTGCCCCTGGTCGCCTGCGAGCCACATTGCGCTGAGGCCCTCGCCGGTACGCAGCCACGCCGACGCGTCGTCGGCGGTTCCGCAGAGCACGATGATCCCGTCGGAGCTCTCGAGGTCGGACTGGCCCACGGCGAGTCCGCGCTCGTTCGTGGCGGCCGCCGAGGCGCGCGCCGTTTCGACGAGGAGCTCCATCCGGACCCGCACCCCGTCGTCGAGCAGGGCGACCGCGTGACAGCCCCACTCGTTGGCCTCGCTGACCAGGTGGTGGAGCCGGCTGTCCGGAACCGGCCAGGACGTGAATCGCCGCCGGTCCGTCCGCCGCTCGGCGAGCGTGGTGAGAGGCCCCTGGTCAACGGGCTGCCCGGACGGCGACAGCCGGATCCTGGCGAGCAGTGCCGGGCTCGAGGTGCCGGCCACCCGGTCGACCGTGGTCGTCCAGCCGAGCGCGCTCGCGGCCACCTGCAGGTGGTGCAGGGCCGCGCCGCAGCTGATCACGAGGTTGCGGCCCACGGGATCCTCGGCGAGCAGGCGGAGGGAGGGGTCGGCGTACAGCTCGACGACGTCACCGTCGATGCGCCAGGCCCAGGGCTGGGTGTTGTGCATGCTCGGGGCGGCGCTCGCGTACTCGACGATCCGCCTGGCCTCGGCGTACGGCAGACAGCCGCGCCCCGGGTCGAGGGCGGACGCGCGTAGGGTCATGGCTCCACGGTCGCCGGTGGACGCGTTCAGTCCCAGGGCCTTAGGTCCCGGACATGCAGGGCCGCGCGCCAGCGCCCGCGAGGGGGAGGGCGAGTACGTTCAAAGGGTGAGCGACTCCACGATCCGCGATGACGCTGAGCCGATCCGCGTCTTCCTGCTCGACGACCACGAGATCGTCCGTCGCGGAATCAGGGAGCTGCTCGAGGGCGAGCCCGACATCGTCGTGGTCGGCGAGTCCGGCCTGGCCGCAGGAGGCCGCGCGCCGGATCCCGGCGCTGCGGCCGGACGTGGCGATCCTCGACGGGCGGCTGCCCGACGGCTCCGGCATCGACGTGTGCCGCGAGGTCCGGTCCCGCGACCCCGAGATCAAGGCGCTGATCCTGACGTCGTACGACGACGACGAGGCGCTGTTCTCCGCGATCATGGCCGGCGCCGCCGGCTACGTGCTCAAGCAGGTGCGCGGCAACGACCTGGTCGACATGGTGCGCCGGGTCGCGGCCGGTCAGTCGATGCTCGACCCGGCGGTGACCGCGCAGGTGCTCGAGCGGGTGCGCAACGGGCCGCCGGTCGACAAGGAGCTCGAGGCGCTGACCGAGCAGGAGCAGAAGATCCTCGACCTGATCGGCGAGGGCCTGACCAACCGCCAGATCGCCGAGCGAGATGTTCCTCGCCGAGAAGACGGTGAAGAACTACGTCTCGTCGCTGCTCGCCAAGCTCGGGCTGACCAGCCGCACCCAGGCCGCGATCTTCGCGATCAAGCACGACGCCAGGACTGAGCCACGGAACGTGATGGTGGACGACGAGGGACCGCTAAGAACCGCGGCGGACGGTCAGCTGCACGATCGTCGAGTTCGACGACCTGTTGCGCGAGGTCCTGGATCGGATGCACGGCGTCCTCGACGAGCAGGCCCGGCTGCGGCTGCTGCTCGACGCCGTCGTCACGATGGCCGCCGACCTGAGCCTCGACGGCGTGCTGTCCCGGATCGTGGCGATCGCGAGCACGCTGGTCGATGCGCGAGTACGCCGCCCTCGGCGTGCTCGGCGCCGGCCCCGAGCGCCGGCTGCGCACGTTCATCCACCACGGCATGACGACGAGCAGGTCGCCGAGATCGGCGACCTGCCCGACCGGCCACGGCGCTGCTCGGGCTGATCATCGACCATCCCGAGCCGCTGCGGCTGCACGACATCGCCGAGCACCCCGCGTCGTACGGCTTCCCGCCGAACCACCCGCCGATGAGCTCGTTCCTGGGCGTCCCGGTGCGGATCCGCGACCAGGTCTTCGGCAACCTCTACCTCACCGAGAAGCGGGGCGGTGGCGACTTCACCGACGAGCGACGAGAGCATCGTCATCGCGCTGGCCGCGGCGGCCGGTGTCGCGATCGAGAACGCCCGCCTCTACGAGGAGGCGGCCCAGCGCGAGGCCTGGCTGGCGGCGACCGCGGAGATCATCGGCCATGCTGTCCGCAGACCGAGCCGGACGCGGATCGCCTGCAGACGGTCGCCGACCGGGCCCGCGAGGTGGCCGGGGCGGACGTCGCCTGGATCGTGTCGGCCAGCGACCGCGTCCGACGCTGAGCCTGCGGGTCGTCTCCGGGTACGACGCCGGCATCACCCGGCTCGAGCTGAGGTCCGTGCCTCGACCGCTCGCTGGCCCGCGAGGTGGTCGAGACAGGGCGAGCCGATCGCGGTCGAGAACCTCGCCGACGGACCCGCGGGCGCTCGACGTCTCGCGCCCTGCTCGGGTGGCCGCCGCTGGGCCCGGCGATCGTCGTGCCGCTGGGTGCCGGGCGGGAAGCGGGAAGGAGCGCTGGCGCTGGCCTGGACGCTGGACCGCTCGACGGTCTACCGCGCGCTCGACGCGCAGTCTGCCGGCCAGCTTCGCCGAGCAGGCGGCCCTGGCGCTCCAGGTCGACGCGGTCGCGCGAGGACCAGCGAGCGACTGGCCCTGTTCGAGGACCGGGACCGGATCGGTCGCGACCTGCACGACCTGGTGATCCAGCGGCTCTTCGCCGTCGGGCTCGGGCTGCAGAGCACCGCCCGGCTGGCCGACCGGCCGGAGGTCGCCGAACGCCTCGAGCAGGCGGTCGACGACCTCGACGCCACGATCAAGGACATCCGCCGGTCGATCTTCGCGCTCGGCTCAGCCGACGCCTCCTCGGACATCCAGACCGAGGTGACCCGGATGGTCGAGCGTGCCGCCGAGCACGCTGAAGTTCCGGCCCACGGTCACCTTCGAGGGGCCGGTGCGGACGCTGGTCAGCCCCGCGGTGGCGCCCGACCTCCTCGCCGTGCTCGGCGAGGCGCTCTCGAACGCCAGCCGGCACGCGCAGGCCGCGCACGGTCGACGTTCGTGCTGGCGGCCGGCGACGAGATCGCGCTCACCGTCGCGCGACGACGGCAAGGGGCTGCCGGAGAACGTCGTGGAGTCCGGCCTCGGCAACATCCGGCAACGGGCCGAACGACACGGGGGGTCGTTCGAGATCGTGACTGCGCCCGGGGATGGCGCCACGCTGTTGTGGTCCGTGCCGGTCACGACCGGTTGACGTTGCGGCGGTCCGCTTCGGAGGCCGCGTGGACCCGCGTGACTCCGGCCAGGGAGCGACCCCATTGGACCGCGCGCTCGAGCTCGTGCGGTCCCAAGGGACCCCGGATGTCGTCGACGAGGAAGCCGACCGGTTTGCTGAGCAGGACGAAGCCTCTCTTGCGGGCGATCCGCGCCGCGCGCGGTCCGGCCGCCTTGGGGATGTGACGCACCTTCGACATCCGCGAGTCGAAGGTCGCCAGGCCGGTGCCGTCCGCGTGCGGGAGGACGGCGAGCCATTCGCGGATGCCGAGCTGCCGCGCCCGAGATCAGCGCGCCCTGACGAGCCGCGTCGGCGCGGGTGCTTGGACGGCTCAGTGAGAACGCGTGCGTCGGCGCGCCGATCACCATCAGGTCGACGTCGACACGCGTCGCCTGGGGTGCCTCCCCGACGGCGCGTACAGCCACTGTGATTCCCTCGAGCTCGAGCCCGTCCGCTACGGCGCGGGCGACCTTCGCGGTGTTGCCGAACATCGACTCGTACACGACGAGCGCCCGCAGGCCGGTGCTCATGACGCCGCGACCCGGAGAACGCGGCGGGAGGCCAGCGTGGTCGGGATCCCGTCGTACTCGGCGCTCGGCGTGACGATCGTGCCGGCGTCCCGCGCAGGATCGCACCCGCGTCGTCCAGCGTGCCGATGGCGGCGACGCCGCCCGTGAGCTCGACGAAGCGGCAGACGGCGTCGACCTTGGGCCCCATCGACCCTGCCGGGAAGTCCAGCTCGCGCAGGCTGCCGGGGCGTGGCCCGCAACAGCGGCTGCTGCGCTCGGGGTCCCGAAGTCGCGCAGCACGTGCGGTACGTCGGTGAGCACCATCAGGAAGTCGGCGTCCAGGGCGTCGGCGAGCACAGCGCCCGTCAGGTCCTTGTCGACGACGGCCTCCACACCCTTGCAGCTCGCCGGCCGCGTCGCGGATCACCGGCACTCCGCCGCCGCCGGCGCAGACCACCACCGCGCCGCTCTCGAGGAGCAGCCGGATCAGCCGAGTCTCGACGACCCGCTGTGGTCGGGGGGAGCCGACGACGCGCCTCCAGCCGTCGCCGTCCGCGCTTGACCGCCCAGCCTCGCTCGGCGGCCAGCCGCGCGGCCTCGTCGCGGGTGTACATCTCGCCCACGAACTTGGTCGGGTCCGCGAAGGCGGGGTCGCCGGCCTCGACCAGGGTCTGGTTGACGATCGCGGCGACCTGACGGCCGGGCAGCTGGTTCTGCATCGCCTGCAGCAGCCAGTAGCCGATCATCCCCTGGGTCTGAGCGCCCAGCACGTCGAAGGGGTACGGCGTGGTCAGGTGCGGGTCCGAGGCGCTCTGCAGCGCCAGAACGCCGACCTGCGGCCCGTTGCCGTGGGTCACGACGAGCTCGTGCTCGTGGGCCAGGGGAGCCAGCGCGTCGACCGCGCGGCGTACGTTAGCCTCCTGCACGTCGGCGTCGGGCTTCTGCCCGCGCCTCAGCAGCGCGTTGCCGCCGAGTGCGACCACGATGCGCATCTCAGCCCCCCAGGGTGGCCACGAGGACGGCCTTGATCGTGTGCATCCGGTTCTCCGCCTGGTCGAACACGATCGAGTGATCTGACTCGAAGACGTCGTCGGTCACCTCGAGGGCATCCATGCCGGTGCTCTGGAAGAGCTCCTCGCCGACCTTGGTGTTCCGGTCATGGAAGGCCGGGAGGCAGTGCATGAACTTCACCTGCGGGTTGCCGGTCGCCTTCACCAAGTCGGCGTTCACCTGATAGGGCCTCAGCAGCTCGATCCGCTGCGCCCACACCTCCTTGGGCTCGCCCATCGAGACCCACACGTCCGTGTAGAGGAAGTCGACCCCGGCCACGCCGTCCTCGACGTCGGTCGGTATGGGTGATTCGGGCGCCGGTTCGCTCGGCGATCGCTTCTGCGCCGATGGATGACGCCCGGGCTGTTCCAGAGCGACTTCGGGGCGACGATGCGCACGTCCATGCCCATCAGTGCACCGGCGATCAGCAGCGAGTTGCCCACGTTGTTGCGGGCGTCCCCGAGGTAGGCGAAGGCGATCTCGCCGTCGGGCTTGGTGCTGTGCTCGCGCATGGTGAGCATGTCGCAGAGCGTCTGGGTGGGGTGCCACTCGTCGGTCAGGCCGTTCCACACGGGGACGCCGGCGAACTCGGCCAACGTTTCGACGTTGGTCTGGGCGGAGCCGCGGTACTCGATGCCGTCGTACATCCGGCCAAGGACTCGGGCGGTGTCGGCCATCGACTCCTTGTGACCGATCTGCGACCCGCTCGGGTCGAGATAGGTCACCCGAGCTCCCTGGTCGAACGCCGCCACCTCGAAGGCGCAGCGCGTCCGGGTCGACGTCTTCTCGAAGATGAGGGCGATGTTCTTGCCCGCCAGCCGCGGTCGCTCGGTCCCTGACGTACTTCGCGCCCTTCAGCTCGGCGGCCAGGTCGATGAGGAACTTCCATTCCGTGCGGAGTGAAGTCGAGCTCCTTGACGAAGCTGCGGTTGCGGAGGTTGAACGCCATGGTTCAGATCCCTTCTCGCTCGATGGGGCAGGTCATGCACCGAGGGCCACCGCGGCCGCGGCCGAGCTCGTTGCCCTCGATCGTGACGACTTCGATCCCGTTCTTGCGCAGGTAGGTGTTCGTGGTGACGTTGCGCTCGTAGGCGACGACCACTCCGGGTTCGACGGCCAGCACGTTGCAGCCGTCGTCCCATTGCTCGCGCTCGGCGGCGTGCACGTCCTGCGTCGCCGTCAGCACGTTGATCGAGTCGATCCCGAGGGCAGCGGCGATCGCCTCGTGCATCCGTTCGGGCTCGTGCGAGGTGACCTTGAGCTCCTTGTCGGTGGCGCCCGGCTCGATCGTGTACGACGGCAGCATCCCGAGGCCGACGTACTTGGTGAACGTGTCCTCGTCGAGCATCGTCATCACGGTGTCGAGGTGCATGAACGCCCGCGTCTGGGGCATCGAGAGGGCCACGATCTTAGTGGCGCTGCCGGCATCGAACAGTCGTCGTGCCAGGCGCTCCACACCTTGCGGAGTGGTGCGCTCGCTCATGCCGACCAGCACCGCCCCGCGGCCGAGCACCAGGATGTCGCCACCCTCGGTCGTCGCCACTCCGTTGGCAGTCCCTTCCGCCCAGACGTTGAACCGGGCGTTCGCGAATGCGGGGTGCCACCGGTAGATCGCCTCGTAGTGCACCGTCTCGCGCATCCGGGCCCGCTTGCGCATCGCATTGATGGAGACACCGTCGAACACCCAGGCCGAGGTGTCGCGGGTGAAGAGGTGGTTGGGCAACGGGGGGAGCAGGAAGTCATCGAGATCGAGCGCCTGGACGACCACGGAGGCAGGCTCCTCGATCCGGTGGAGCAGCTCCCGCTTGGTCATCCCGCCGATGAGGCACGTCGTCAGCTCGGCCGCGTCCATGCCCATGAACTGGGCATGCAGGGCATCCAATGCCATCGGGCCGTAGACCCGTTCGTCGAAGGTCGCCTCGATGATGTGCTTGCGCGCCTCGGGAATCGCCAACGACTCGGTGAGCAGCTGATCGAGCAGGTGGACCTTGACGCCCCGGTCGCGCAGCGCATCGGCGAACGCGTCGTGTTCCTGCTTCGCGTGCTTGACCCACAGCACATCGTCGAACAGGTACTCGTCGTGGTTGCTCGGTGTCAGTCGCTTCAGCTCGAGATCCGGCCGGTGCAGGATCGCCTGTCGCAGGCGCCCGACCTCGGAGTCGACATGCAGGATCATGGGGTCCTCTCGCTTCTCTCGGTGCTCCCACCCTCCGCTGTCCGGCGCGCTGACGAGAGGGCAGAAGGTCCCGCGACCTGGGGCCGATCGACACCTCTGCTGGGACCCGGGCCGATGGTTCGGTGAGCACGTCAGATAAGGCTCCATCGACGAGAGGCAGCACCATGGCCATCACGAACCCGGCCGCGCCGAAGGTCGCGGCACCCAAGAAGTCCGAAGCCGCTACCCCACCGAAGCGGTTCCGCTTCCCCAGTGCGTTCACCGTGCTGTTCGGTGTGACCATCGCGGTCTGGCTGTTGGCGTTCATCGTCCCCACCGGCACCTACCAGACGGACGCCGAGAGCGGCCGGCCGATCCCGGGGAGCTATGAGGGCACCGACGCCGGACTGTCGTTCGGCGACCGGCTCATGGAGCTGTTCCTGGCCCCGATCAACGGTCTGTACGGCGTGATCAACCCGGACGGATACATCGGCCCCTACGAGTCCGGTGAGCTGTACGGCGCGGCCGGTGTGTTCCTGTTCGTGTTGGCGATCGGCGTCTTCATCACCATGGCCATGCGCACCGGTGCGATCGAGAACGGGGTCGCCCGGATCGCCCAGCGCATGAGCACCCGCGGCACCGTCCTGATCGCGGTGCTGATGGTGCTGTTCTCTATCGGCGGCACCACCGAGGGCATGGCGGAGGAGACGCTGGGCTTCTACGCACTACTGATCCCGCTGATGCTGGCCCTCGGGTACGACCGGATGGTCGCAGCGGCCACGATCCTCGTGGGCGCCGGCGTGGGCACCTTGGCCTCGACCGTGAACCCGTTCGCGACCGGCGTCGGCTCCGGGGCCGCCGATATCTCCATCGGTGACGGCATCGGGCTGCGGTTCGCGATGTACCTGGTGATGGTGCCCGTCGCCGTGTGGTGGGTGTTGAGGTACGCACGCAAGGTGAAGGCCGATCCGTCCACGTCGAGGGTCGGTGCGGTCGAGGGCGATGACGAGCTGCGCGCCCAAGGGCTGCGCGACGTACCGAAGCTCAAGGGCCGGGAGAAGACCGTGCTCGCACTGGTGGGAGCCACCTTCGCGTTCATGATCTACGCGATCGTGCCCTGGGCCCAGGTCTTCAACGGCCCGGACGCCGCGAGCTTCGGCTGGCAACTGGACTGGTACTTTCCCGAGCTCGCCGCCCTCTTCGTGGTGATGGCGATCGTGGTCGGCCTGGTCGGCGGTCTCGGTGAGAAGGGGATGACCGACACCATCGTGAAGGGTGCCGGGGACTTCGTCGGGGTCGGCCTGATCATCGTGCTGGCCCGCGGCGTGACCGTGATCATGAACAACTCCGAGATCACCGGAACTATCCTGCACGCGATGGAGAGCGTCGTGGCGAACACCAACTCCGGTCTCTTCGGAATCCTGATGTTCCTGATCAACCTTCCGCTGGCGTTCCTGGTGCCGTCGACCTCGGGCCACGCCGCGCTGGCGATGCCGATCCTCGCGCCGCTCGCCGACTTCGCCAATGTGCAGCGGTCGGTGGTGGTCACGGCGTTCCAGTCGGCCTCCGGTCTCGTCAACCTGATCACCCCGACCTCGGCGGTGGTGATGGGTGGCCTGGCGCTGGCCAAGGTCCGCTACGACCAGTACCTACGGTTCGTTCTTCCGCTCGTGGCGATCCTGGCGGTTCTCGCCGCAGGCTTCGTCACCGTAGGAGCGCTTCTCTAGGGAGGGGGCTCCTCTTGGGAGGGAGGAGCGGCGACGGTCCCGGACCACCCTCGGGTGGCCGGGACCGCTGTCGCACGTTCCTACACCCTGCCATGGTGGGGACGGACGGCCATCGTTTGGAGAAGAGGGAGAACAATGGAGGGTGAATCGTTGACCCGGCTCGGCGAGGAGCAGCTCGCCTCTGCCAGGGAGGCCGGCAGCGGCCGGGCCGCCGTCACCGTGTTCGGGGGCCGCGAGCACGACCTGCGCCAGACCCTGATCGCACTCGTCGAGGGCCGCTCGCTCGGCGAGCACGACTCTCCCGGAGAGGCCAGCCTCCAAGTGCTGCGTGGCCGGGTTCGGCTGCATGCGGAAGCAGAGTCATGGGAAGGCGCCGAGGGCGACTACCTCGTCATTCCTCCCGTGCGTCACGATCTGGAGGCCATCACCGACAGCGTCGTGCTGCTCACGGTCGCCAGCCGCGCCGGATGAGCGTCGCCGGGCTCCTGCTCGCGGCCGGCGCGGGCACTCGGATGGGCCAGCCCAAGGCGCTCGTGGTCGACGAGGACGGCACGTCCTGGCTGTCTCGTGGCGTGGCTGCGTTGCAGGACGGCGGCTGCGACGACGTGACGGTGGTGCTGGGCGCGGCCGCCGACGAGGCCAAGGCACTGGTGCCGAACGGGACGACGGTCGTGGTGGCCGAGGACTGGGCCGAGGGCATGTCCGCGTCGCTGCGAGTTGGTCTGGAGTCGCTCGAGGACACCGACGCGGACGCGGCCCTGGTGTCACTGGTCGACCTGCCCGACGTCACCGAGTCCGTGGTCCAGCGGGTGCTGTCAGCGGGAGCCGACAAGAACGCGCTGATCCGGACGACGTACGACGGTCGGCCGGGGCACCCGGTCGTGATCGGTCGCGAACACTGGTTCGGGGTGCAGGCGGCCGCGGTGGGGGACCGGGGTGCCCGTGACTACCTCGCCAACCACGCCCTGGTCGAGGTCGAGTGCGGCGACCTGGCGACCGGGCTCGACGTGGACGAGCCGATCCACGACTGACCAACCGGCGGCCAACGCGCCGCCGCGTAGCCTTGATCCATGCAGCCGTCGTCCCCCGCTGACGTCGCCGCCCGACTTGGCGACACGGGGTATCTCTGCGACGACGACCTCGCCACGGTCGCGTTCCTGGCGCTGAGCATGGAGCGACCGCTGCTGCTCGAGGGCGAGCCAGGCACCGGCAAGACGGCGTTGGCCGAGGCGATCGCCGAGGGGCTCGGGCTGCCGCTGGTCCGGCTGCAGTGCTACGAGGGGATCGATGCGACCCAGGCGCTGTACGACTGGGACTTCCCGCGCCAGATCCTGCACCTGAGGGCACTCGAGGCCGCCGGCGGCGCTGACCCCGAGGAGGCGGAGAAGAGCCTGTACGACGAACGGTTCCTGCTGGCCCGACCGGTGCTCGCCGCGCTGCAGCAGAGCCCGGTGGTGCTGCTGGTCGACGAGGTCGACCGGGCCGACGACGAGTTCGAGGCGTTCCTGCTGGAGGTGCTGTCGACGTACCAGGTGAGCATCCCGGAGCTGGGCACCATCCGGGCGGCCACCCCGCCGGTCGTGGTGCTCACCTCCAACCGCACGCGCGAGCTGCACGACGCGTTGAAGCGGCGGTGTCTCTACCACTGGATCGACCACCCCGGGCTGGAGCGCGAGGTGGCGATCGTCCGCTCCCGCGCGCCCGAGGTGTCCGCCGCGCTGGCCCGGCAGGTCGTCGGCGTCGTGCAGCAGCTGCGCGAGCGCGACGACCTGGAGAAGCCACCGGGGGTCGCGGAGACCCTCGACTGGGCACGAGCCCTGCAGCACCTCGGCACCAGCGAGCTCGACCTCGAGTCGGCCGCTCGGACGCTCGGGGCGCTGGTGAAGTACCGCGAGGACGCCGATCGGGTCCGACAGGCCCTGGACCGGTTGCTTCGCACATGAGCACCCAGCCCGACGAGTTCCTGCTCGGATTCGCCCGCGCACTCCGTGCCGCCGGCTTGCCGGTGACCCAGGACCGCGCACATGGCTTCCTGGCCGCAGCAGCACTCGTCGGGCTCGGTGACCAACGGGCTACCTACACCGCGGGGCGAGCGACGCTGTGCGCCTCGCCCGACGACCTGGCCCGCTACGACCAGGTCTTCGAGGCTTACTTCAACGCGCGCGACGGGCTGCCCCGCCCGCGTCCCGAGCCACCGGCGTCACTGGCCCGGACCGACCTGCCCGCCACCGATGACGACGGTGGCGGTGCGGCATCGGAGGAGGAGCCGGTGCGGGCGATGGCCAGCCGGACCGAGGTGCTGCGGCACCGCGACGTCGCCTCGCTGTCCCCCGCGGAGCGACAGCGGCTGGCCGGCATGTTCGCGACGCTGCGGCCCCGACCGCCGCTGCGCCGGACCGCGCGCCAGCAGCGCTGGCACCGCGGTGAGGTCGACGCCTCGCGGACGCTACGGGCCAGCCTGCGCCGGATGGGCGAGCCGGCCGAGGTCGAGTGGCGCCGGCGGGCCGTCCGACCGAGGCGAGTGGTGCTGCTCGTCGATGTGTCCGGGTCGATGAGCGGGTACGCCGACGCGTTGCTGCGGCTGGCGCACCGGGTGGTGAGCACCAACCCGCGCGCCGAGGTCTTCACGGTCGGCACCCGGCTCACCCACCTGACCCGGGCGCTGCGCAGCCGCGACGCCGAGCGCGCGCTGGTGGCCGCGGGGGAGACCGTGCCCGACTGGTCCGGCGGCACCCGGCTGGGGGAGACGCTGCGGGCGTTCTTGGATCGATGGGGACGCCGCGGGATGGCCCGCGGGGCCGTGGTCGTGGTGTTCAGCGACGGCTGGGAACGCGGCGACACCGAGCTGCTCGGCGAGCAGATGCGCCGGCTCCGGCGGGTCGCGCACCGGGTGGTGTGGGTGAACCCGCACCGCGGCAAGGACGGCTACGAGGCGGTCCAGCGGGGAGTGGTCGCGGTGCTCCCGCATGTCGACGACTTCGTGGCGGGCCACTCGCTCGCGACGTACGCGAAGGTCCTGGAGGTGATCGGTCGTGCGTGACGTGCTGCCGGAGCTGATGAAGTGGTGGGAGGCCGGCGAGACGATCGGGGTCGGCACCGTGGTGGCGACGTTCCAGTCGGCGCCTCGGCCTCCCGGCGCCTCGATGCTGGTCGGCCCGGGAGGCACTGCCGTCGGCTCGGTCTCGGGCGGCTGCGTCGAAGGCGCCGTCTACGACCTGACAATGACGGTCGTCGAGTCGGGCGTGCCGGCCCTCGAGCGGTACGGCGTATCCGACGACGACGCGTTCGCCGTCGGGCTCACGTGCGGCGGGATCCTCGACGTGTTCGTGGAGAAGGTGTCACGGGAGACGTTCCCCGAGCTCGGCGAGCTGGCCGCAGACGTCGAGTCCGGCCGTCCGGTCGCGTTGGCCACCGTCATCGAGCACCCGGACCCCTCCTGGCTCGGCCGCCGAATGATCATCCGCCCCGACGCGGACGTGGTGGGGTCGCTCGGGTCGGCGCGCGCGAACGACGCCGTGCGCGACGACGTGCTCGGCCTGCTGGCCTCGGGCCACAACGCGACGCTGACCTACGGCCCCGACGGCGAGCGCCGCGGCGAGGGGATGCGGGTGTTCGCGTGGGCGTTCGCGCCACGGCCGCGGCTGCTGGTGTTCGGTGCGATCGACTTCGCAGCAGCGGTGGCGAAGGTGGGCGGCTTCCTCGGCTACCAGGTGACCGTGTGCGACGCCCGGCCGGTGTTCGCGACGGCGACCAGGTTCCCCGAGGCCGACGAGGTGATCGTCGACTGGCCGCACCGCTACCTGGAGGCCGAGCGCGACGAGGGCCGCATCGACGGGCGCACGGTGATCACGGTGCTCACCCACGACCCGAAGTTCGACATCCCGCTGCTCGAGGTCGCGCTGCGCCTGCCCGACGTCGCGTACGTCGGGGCGATGGGCTCGCGGCGTACCCACGACGACCGGCTCGAACGTCTCCGCGAGGCCGGGCTGAGCGAGGTCGAGCTGGAGCGGCTGTCCAGCCCGATCGGGCTCGACCTCGGCGCCCGCACGCCGGAGGAGACCGCGATCAGCATCGCGGCCGAGGTGATCGCCGGCCGCTGGGGCGGGTCAGGACGACCTCTGGCCGAGCGCGAGGGCCGGATCCACCACTGATGCGGGTCGCGGGACTGCTGCTGACGTTCGTCCTGCTGGCGGCGTGCTCCGAGCCCGCCGAGCCGGACGAGCCCGCCGGCGCGGCACCGAGCTCGTCGGCTCCCAGCGCCGCGACGCGCACGGACGAACCGGAGGATCACGAGGATCCGGAGCCGACGTCGCCGCTCCCACCGGTCCACCATCCGGTGTCCCTGCCCGCGCTGATGCGCGAGGAGTTCCGGGCGAGCCGGATCCGGGTCCTGCGCCAGGTGCCGGTGGCGGCGCCGTACTCCCGCTTCGAGGTGACCTACCGCAGTGGCGATGTCACGGTCTCCGGCGTGCTGCTCCGGCCCGACGGCCGCGGCCCGTTCCCGGGGATAGTGCTCAACCACGGCTACATCGAGCCGTCGATCTACGTCACCGGCCAGGGCCTGGTCCGCGAGCAGGACTGGCTGGCCCGGGCTGGCTTCGCGGTTCTGCACACCGACTACCGCGGGCATGCCGCCGGCGACCCGGCGGCGCCGCTGGACCGCGAGGCGCGGCTCGGCTACGCGCGAGACGCGATCAACGCCGTACTCGCCCTGGAGCGCGAGCCGTACGTCGACCCCGACCGGATGGCGATGCTCGGCCGCTCGATGGGCGGCGGCGTCACTCTCAACGCCCTGGTCGCCTACCCCGACCTGGTCGAGGCGGCCGTCATCTACGCGTCGGTGAGCTCGCGGTACCTCGACAACCTGCGGCACTTCACCGCCCGCAGCCGTCCGGAGGCGGTCCGGGCGCTATTCGACCGCTTCGGCGAGCCCGGCGAGAATCCGAGGTTCTACCGAGAGCTGTCGTCGCGCACGTTCTTCGACCGGATCAGCGACCCGCTGCTGATCCACCACGGCAGCGCCGACGAGACCTGTCCCTTCCCCTGGGCGACCACCACGCAACAGCTGCTGGAAGGGGTGGGTGCCGACAGCCGGCTCGAGGCCTACCAGGGCGAGCACCACACGTTCATCCCGCAGTGGGAGGCCTCGATCGTGGAGACCGTGCGCTTTCTGCGCCGGCGGCTGGGCGCTTGACCCAGGTGTAGCGTGACGAGCACGAGACCGATCGGGAGCCGGCATGGGCCGCAGTGAGCTGCAGACGCGCAAGCTCGAGGCGTTGCGCGCGTGGACCTCGTTCGTCGAGTCGGGCGACGAGGCTGCCGCGGCGGTGCGTCCCGAGATCCTCACCAGCTGGACCCGCTCGGAGGCGGCGATCTCGACCGACGTCCGCGAGGCGCCGCTCGCCGACGAGGGCGAGACCGCCTCGATCTGGCGCGACTCCCCGCTGCAGGTGGCCGTCGAGAGTGTCGAGGCCGAGCTGCGTCGTACCGCCGAGGACGGCGACCTGGTGCTCGCCGTGACCGATGCGCAGACCCGGATCCTGTGGACCTACGGCGGCCGGGTGATGCGGCGCAAGGCGGAGACCGTCAACTTCGTGCCCGGCGGGCGCTGGGACGACCGGTCGGTCGGCACCAACGCGCTCGACCTGGCCAACCGGCTGGCCGAGCCGGCGATGGTGTTCAGCGCCGAGCACTACGCGTCGATCGTGCACAACTGGGTGTGCTGGGCGGCCCCGGTGCACGACCCGGTGACCGGCCGGCAGCTCGGCGTCATCGACCTGTCGACGACCTGGGACCGCACCCACCCGATCGGGCTCGCGACCGCCCGGGTGATGGCCCGGCTGATCGAGTCGGCGATGCCGCGGTCGGCGTACCACCCTTCGGCGCTGGGCGGCGACGACACCGACGACCCGGGTCTCGTGATGACCCTGCTCGGCACCGCGGAGGTCCGCCTCGACGGGCAGCGGCTGCTGCTCAACCGGCGCCAGACCGAGGTGCTCGCGCTGCTGGCGCTGCACCCGGAGGGGCTGTCGCTCGACCAGCTGCACGCGATGTTGTACGGCGACCAGGCGGTCACGTTCTCAACGCTCAAGGCCGAGGTGTCGCACCTGCGCTCGGCGCTCGGCGGGCAGCTCGGGTCGCGGCCCTACCGGCTGCTGATGCCGCTGGCCACCGACGTCGACCACGTGCTCTCGCTGCTCCGCTCAGGTCAGGTGGCGGCCGCGGTGGAGGCGTACGGCGGCGACCTCCTGCCCGGCACCAACTCGCCGGCGCTCACCGAGCTCGCCGACTATGTCGCGGTCGCGGTCCGGGAGGCACTGCTCGCCGATCCGCAGCCGGACGCCGTGCTGCGCTACGCCGACCTGGCGCCGTACGACGTCGAGGTGGTCGAGCGCTGCCTGGCTGCACTCGGCGCCCGCCACCACCCGGCCAAGCCGCTGCTCAAGGGGCGTCTCGCGGCGGCTCGTTGAGCCCCAGTCCGGCCTCGCGGGCCCGGACGATCGCCTCGGGCCGGCCGGCGACCCGCAGCTTGACGAAGATCGACGACACGTTGTTGGCGACGGTCTTCGGCGCGAGCGACAGTCGCTCGCCGATCACCGCGTTCGGCAGCCCCGCCGCCAGCAGGTCGAGGATCTCGCGCTCCCGCGGGGTGAGCTCGGGGAACGCCGGCTCGGCGACGCTGGGCCCGGCCTGGAAGAACGCCAGCACGCGCTGGGCCACGCCCGGCCCGAAGATCGCTTCGCCCCGCGCCACCGCGGTGATCCCACCGAGGATCTCGTCCTGCGACGCTCCCTTGACCAAATAGCCCCTCGCCCCGGCCCGCATCGCGGCGAACACCGAGTCGTCGTCGTCATGCATGGTGAGGATGAGCACTGCCACCGACGGCGCCGTCTTGCCGATCTCGCGGGTGGCCGCGAAGCCGTCGAGGTCCGGCATCTGCAGGTCGACGAGGGCCACGTCGGGGGTGTGCAGCACGGCTTCGCGGACCGCCTCGGCCCCGGTCGCGGCCTCGGCGACGACGTCGTACCCGGGCACCGAGCCGAGCAACGCGCGCAGCCCGTCCCGGACCACCGGGTGGTCGTCGGCGATCAGGATCCGGATGGCGTTCATCGGCCCACCGCCAGTGGGAACGTCGCCACCACGCTGCCGCCGCTCTCACCGGGTCCGGCCTCGAGCCGGCCGCCGACCGCGTCGATCCGCTTCCGCATCCCAGTCAGGCCGACGCCGGGCTGCCAGGTGGTGCCGTTCACTCCGTCGTCGACCACGCGCACCTCGAGTTCCTCGCCGCATCGCAGCGTGATGCTGGCCCGGGAGGCATCGGCGTGCCGGGCGACGTTCGTGAGCGCCTCGGTCGCGATCCGGTAGGCGGCGACCTCCACGACCGCGGGCAGCGCGGGCAGCGCATCGGCGTCGAGCTGGACGGCGAGCCGGCTGCCGTCACTGCGGTAGGACAGCTCCTCGGCCCGTTGCTGGAGCGCGCCCACCAGCCCGAGCTCGTCGAGTACCGGCGGCCTCAGCCCGTCGACCACCCGTCGCACGCTGTCGATGGCATGCCGCGCTTCCTGCTGCGTACGGGCCACCAGCACGTCGGCCTGCTCGGGGTCGGTCGCGCGCAGGTTCGCGGCCGCGTCGGAGGACAGCGCGAGGCCGGTTAGTACCGGCCCGAGGTCGTCATGCAGCTCGCGGCGGAGCCTTCGACGCTCATCCTCGACGGCGGTCACCATCCGCTCCTGCGAGACCCGGACCTCCTCGGTCAGCGACGTGGCATGCAGGGCGAGGGCCAACGGGGCGGTCAGCAACGCGACGCCGCGAGCGTCCTTGTCGGACAGCGTCCGCTCGCCCGGGCGGAGTCCCAGCACTAGCGTGCCCACCGCACGGTCTGCATGCCGGAGCTCGACCTCGTGTCGATGCCCGTCGGGACGCCCGGCATCGCCGAGCGACCGGCCCGCGGTGTCCAGCACCGCGACGTACGGCATCCGGAGTGTGTCGGCCAGGGATGCGGCGACCGCGGCAATCGACGAGCCGTCGGCGTGCAGGTGCGCCGCCACGGACGACATCACTCGCGCCGGGTCGCGCCGCTCGCCGTACGTCGCCTGCTCGACGAGGCGCTGCAGGCGCGGGTAGAGCGGGCCGACCAGCAGGGCCACGACGAGCGTGGCCAGCACCGAGCGGCCGGTCCACTCCGACAGCAGCCGGTCCAGCAGGGTGACCAGCAGCAGATAGGCGGCCAGCGCCCCGAACGACAGCAGCGCCCAGGTGAGCGCTCGGGAGATCACCACCCGGATGTCGAGCAGCTGGTGCCGCACGATGGCGAGCGCGATCGCAACGGGGATGAGCGGGATCGCGAACAGCACCAGCACGGGCGTGCGCGCGACCAGCGACCACGGAATGACGACCACGAGCACGGTGATGGTTGCCGTCAGCAGCCAGAGCAGCTGGCTGCGTTCGCGAGCCTCGCCGCGCCGAAACCGGATCACGAGGGCGATCAGCGCCAGCGCGATGAACGTCAGCACCCGCAGCTCGGAGACCATCCACAGCGGTGCCCAGTCGTCATGACCCTCGAAGCTGACGTAGCTGGCCGGCGTACCGGCCAGGATCGGCTCGGGTTCGGTGCCAAGCTCGATGACGAACAGCGGCGCTGTCGCGACGTACGCGATTGCCACCAGCCGCCAGCGCGGTGAGGGCAGTCGGCCGGTCGGAAACAGCAGCAGTGCCAACGGCAGGAACAGTCCGATCGACCACGGCCAGGCGCAGGCCGCGACCGTCGCCGCGAGGCGCTGGGCGACCAGCGGCGCGCCCTGCTCGGCGAGTACGGCGGCGAGCGGCGCCGCCATCGCCGTGGTGGCGTGCCCGATCCCGTCCGCCACGAGCAGCCAGCCGACCGGGTTCCGCGGCCGGTGCCACGTGATCACCGCGCCGCACAGGCCGAAGGACAGCCCCATCAACGCGTTGGTGACCACGAAGCCTTCCAGCGCCTCGGTCCAGCTCAGCCCCAGGACCAGGGTCAGGACCACAGCGGTGACCACCTCGGCCGTCACCACGGCCGCGGCCACGGCGGTGCGGATCCGGCCCACGGTCATGGCCTCAGTGTGCTCGCCTCGGGGCCGCCGCGGCAGGGAACGCGTTCCCGGGTGAGCCGGGCGATCTCCCGGCTGCGGAGGCAGCAGCACCCCTGTGGTGGGCGGGTCGCGCGGCCACCGTGGGGGCATCGACCACCTCACCTCAGGAGATTCCCGTGAATGCTCAACACAAGGCCGGGCTGGTCCTGCTGGCCCTGCTGTCGCTCAGTGATCTGAGCCTGCCGTTCGTCACCGACGGCGACCACCCGCCCATGTGGGTCGCCATCATCAGTCTCGGCCTGGGCCTGGTCTCGCTTGGCTGCCTGCCCGCCGCCTGGCGCGGCAACCGGCAGGCTCTCTCCGGTCTGCTCGGCTCCCGATTGCTGTCGGCGCTGCTGGCGCTGCCCGTGTTCTTCGTCGATGACGCGCCCGACGGCGCGGGCGTGGCCGTGGCGGCGACCGTTGCACTGACCGTGCTGGGCACTGTTCTCGCGCTGGCCGGGACCCGCCGGGTCGTGACGGTATGACCGCCACGACGCAGGCCGTCGGCACCCATCGCGTCGTCGAGGGACGGGGCGCCTGGATCGCACTGGCGCTTCTCGCTCCGATCGGGGCGCTGGCCGTGGCCGTGCTCCGGTTCGTCCTCCCGTACGAGACCACCGACAGCACCACCGACATCGTTCGCGAGACGTACGCCGACCCCGGCGCCATGTCTCTCGTGCTCTGGCTCTCGCTCGTGGCCGCGCTCACCATCGTGCCGGGCTCCATCGCCATCGGCCGGTTCGTCCGGCCCGGTGCGCCGCGGCTGACCGCCGTCGCGCTTGCCCTGGCCGTGCCCGGCTACCTGATGCTGCCGATGCTCGCCGGCCTCGACCACCCCGTGTGGCTGGCCGCCGAGGCGGGGCTCAGTCAGGACGCGGCGGTCGCGGTGCTCGAGGCCGCGCACCCGTCGTACGCCATCGCGACCGGCATCTTCGTCGTCGGCCACGTGGTCGGCACCGTGCTGCTGGGTGCGGCGATGCTGCGCTCGCGAGTGGTGCCCGCCTGGGCCGCGATCATCACGATCGTCTCGCAGCCGCTGCACTTCGTCGCCGCGGTCATCGTCCCCAACCACACCCTCGACGGCGTCGCCTGGGGGCTCAACGCCCTCGGCTTCGCGGCGGCAGCCGCCGCCATCATCCGCACCCGCTGACCCGTCGCCAGAACGCTGACCCGTCCCGAAGGGGCACGGCGCCCAAACGACTCCGCCATCCGCAACTCCCGATCAACTCAGGTGTTGCGACCACGCCTAGAACCCAAGAGTTGGTGACGGGTCAGCGTTGTGTGGTGGGATCTGGCCCCGTGAGCCGCACCAGGATCGTCGCCGCACTCATCGCCGTCGCACTTGTCGCAGCGGGGTGCTCCGATGAGGGCGAGTCCGTGGAGTCGGCGGGGCCCAAGGTCGTCGCCCTGGGCGACTCGATCCCGCTCAACGCCCCGACGGACTGCCCGGGCTGCGAGGGCTTCGTCGATAGCTATGCGGACTCCGTGGGGGCCGATGTCGTCAACCTCGCCCGGGGCGGGGCCCTGACTGGGGCCATTGCCGGCGAGGTCGGTGAAGGGGCGTTCGCGGAGGAGCTGGAGGACGCCGACCTGGTGATCGTGTCGTTCGGCGGCAACGACCAGCCGCCGTACCGGCAGGACTACCAGCCGTGCCGGGTCGACGACCCGGACACCTTCGTCGAGGCCGTCGACGACTTGGCCGCCACCACGACCGGATGCATGGACCGGGTCACGGAGCGGCTGGCTGAGTGGGCGACCGAGGCGGTGGGCGCTGTCCACGAGCAGGCACCCGACGCGGAGGTCGTAGTGATGCCGCCGTACAACTTCTGGCTCGGCTGGCCGTCGATCGAGAGCGCGCCGGACGCGGCTCGAGAAGCCGCGCTGAAGGCCATCGCGTACGCCGTGCGGAGCTGGCGCGACGAGCTCTGCACCATTGCGGACGAACTGGACGCCACATGCATCGACCTCTACACGGCGTTCAACGGGCCCGACGGCAGCCGACCCGCGGGCGAGCTGCTGGCGTCCGACCACACGCATCCCTCGCAGCAGGGCAACGACCTGATCCGCGACCTTCTCCTCGAGGCCAACCTCCTCCCAACCACGCCCTCCTAGCGTGACTGGGGTCACAGATCTTCGGCCCCAGGGAGCAAGCGCCATGACGCAGATCAGCCTGACCGTCGACGGAGACCAGGTCTCGGACGACGTCGAACCCCGGATGCTGCTCGTCCAGTACCTCCGCGAGAGGCTCGGCAAGACCGGCACGGTCATCGGGTGCGACACCAGCAACTGCGGGGCGTGCACCGTGCATCTCAACGGCACCTCGGTGAAGTCCTGCAACGTGCTGGCCGTCCAGGCCGACGGCGCCGAGGTCACCACGATCGAGGGCCTCGCCGCGGCCGACGGTGAGCTGCACCCCGTCCAGGAGGCGTTCCGCGAGTGCCACGGCCTGCAGTGCGGCTTCTGCACGCCGGGGATGATCATGCAGACCGTCGACCTGCTCAACGAGAACCCGCACCCGAGCGAGCAGGAGATCCGGCTCGGGCTGGAGGGCAACCTCTGCCGCTGCACCGGCTACCACAACATCGTCAAGGCTGTGCAGCACGCTGCGGGCGGTGCCCAGTGACCGCCGTACAGGACGCCCCTCAGGCCGAGATCGGCCGGGACCGGCGGCGCAAGGAGGACGAGCGGCTGATCACCGGCCGGACCCGTTGGACCGACAACCTGACCCTGCCCGGGATGCTGCACCTGGCCATGGTGCGCAGTCCCTTCGCGCACGCCACGATCACCTCGATCGACACCGCCGAAGCGGCGGCGGCACCCAACGTGGTCTCGGTGCTCACCGGCGCCGACCTCGGCGAGGGCCAGGGCGTCAACATCAACGCCTGGCCGATCACGCCCGAGCAGGTGACCCCGGCGCACCTGCCGATGCCGAGCGACCGGGTGGCGTTCGCCGGCGAGATCGTCGCCGTCGTGGTGGCTCGCAGTGCGGCCGCGGCGCGCGACGCGGCCGAGCTCGTCGACGTGGAGTACGACGAGCTGCCGGCCGCTCTCGACCTCAAGGAAGCCGCCGAGGACAGGGTCTTGGCGCATCCTGACCTCGGCACCAACAAGTCGGCCCTCTGGGTCTTCGACTCCGCGGAGGCCGGCACCGGCGGCAACGTCGAGGACGCCATCGCCAAGGCTCGCGACGGCGGCATCGTGATCGAGCGCGAGTACCGCCAGCAGCGGCTGATCCCGGCGTTCATGGAGCCGCGATCGGTGGTCGTCGACCCGACGGGCGAGCAGCTGACCATGTGGTCGGCCACCCAGATCCCGCACATCCTCCGGTTCGCGCTGGCCGCGACCACCGGCGTGCCCGAGTCGAAGATCCGGGTGATCGCGCCGGACGTGGGCGGTGGGTTCGGCGGCAAGCTGCAGACCACTCCCGAGGAGTTCATTGCCTGGGCGGTGGCCCGTCGGCTGCGGAAGCCGGTGAAGTACACCGAGACCCGCAGCGAGAGCCTGGTCAGCGCGCACCACGGCCGCGACCAGTGGCAGAAGCTCACGCTGTCGGCGGAGAAGGACGGCACCGTCACCGGCTTCAAGGTAGAGCTGCTCGCCGACCTGGGTGCCTACGTCTCGCTCGTGGGCGGCGGCGTCCCTGTGCTGGGCGCCTTCATGTTCAACGCGATCTACAAGTTCCCGGCGTACCACTTCGCAGTGCAGACCGTGCTGACCAACAAGACGTGGACCGATGCCTACCGCGGAGCCGGCCGACCCGAGGCGACGTACGCCATCGAGCGGATGATGGACGAGCTGGCCGTCGAGGTCGGCGTCGACCCGCTCGCGATCCGCGAGCAGAACTGGATCAAGCACGAGGAGTTCCCGTTCACGACCGTCGCCGGGCTCGAGTACGACTCCGGCAACTACGAGGCGGCCACGGCGAAGGCCAAGGAGATGTTCGGGTACGACGACCTTCGTGCCGAGCAACAACAGCGCCGCGACTCGGGCGACTCGGTCCAGCTCGGCATCGGGATCTCGACGTTCACCGAGATGTGCGGCCTCGCGCCGAGCCGGGTGCTCGGCAGCCTCGACTACGGCGCCGGTGGCTGGGAGCACGCCAGCGTCAGGATGACGGCGACCGGCAAGGTCGAGGTGGTCACCGGGGCCAGCGCCCACGGGCAAGGACACGAGACCGCCTTCAGTCAGATCGTGGCCGACCGCCTCGGCGTCGCGTTCGAGGACGTCGAGGTGCTGCACGGCGACACCCAGGTGGCGCCCCGCGGGCTGGACACCTACGGGTCCCGGTCGCTCGTCGTCGGTGGTGAGGCGATCGTGCGAGCTGCAGACAAGGTCATCGAGAAGGCCCGGCCCATCGCCGCCCACCTGCTGGAGGCGTCCGTCGACGACCTTGAGTTCACTGGCGGCAGGTTCTCGGTCCGCGGAACCGACCAGGGCCTGGCGATCGGCGAGCTCGCCACGGCCGTCTTCGCCGCGCACAACCTGCCCGACGGGGTCGAGCCGACGCTCGACTCGGACGCGGCGTACGACCCGGTCAACTTCTCCTACCCTCACGGCACCCATCTGTGCGCCATGGAGGTCGACACCGAGACCGGCGCGGTCCAGATGCGCAAGTACGTCGCCTGCGACGACATCGGCACCATCATCAACCCGCTGATCGTCGCCGGCCAGGTCCACGGAGGGCTGGTGCAGGGCATCGCGCAGGCACTCTGGGAGGAGGCGGTGTATGACGACGCCGGCACCCTCGTTTCGGGCTCGTTCGTGGACTACCTGCTGCCCACGGCGGCTGACACGATCACCTTCGACCTTGCGCACACCACCTCGCCGAGCACCACCAACTCGCTCGGCACCAAGGGCGTGGGAGAGGCGGGCACGATCGCGTCCACCCCGGCCGTGGTCAACGCGATCGTCGACGCGGTCCGGCAGTTCGGGGTCAACGACATCCAGATGCCGTGCACGCCCGAACGGGTGTGGCAGGCGATCCAGGGCGGCGGTAGTGGCGGCGAGACGGAGCAGGCGGCGATGCCGCACTTCGACGAGTCCGAACCGGGGCCCGACAGCACGGAAGGAGCGGGCCAGTGATCCCCGCAGCATTCGACTACCTGACTCCCACCTCGGTGGACGACGCGCTGGCGGCGCTCGCTCAGCACGGTGACGGCGCGAAGATCATCGCAGGCGGCCAGAGCCTGCTACCGGTGCTGCGGATGCGGCTGAACGCGCCCGAGATGGTGATCGACCTCGGCAAGATCGAGTCGCTGCGCGGCGTCCGCGACGACGGCGACGCGCTCGTGATCGGGGCGATGACCACGCACGCAGACGTGGGAAAGGACCCGCTGGTGGCCGAGCATGCCGCCCTGATCGGCAAGGCCATCGAGCATCTGGCCGACGCCCAGATCCGGCACCGCGGCACGTTCGGCGGTGCACTCGCCCACGCCGACCCCGGCGGCGACCTGGGCCCACCGGTCCTGGCGCTGGGAGCACAGTTCGTGATCGCCGGCTCGGGAGGCACCCGCACGGTCGAGGCGGACGACTTCTTCGTCGACCTGTTCGAGACCGCGATCGGTGACGACGAGATCCTCACCGAGGTCCGGGTCCCGAAGCACACCGGTTGGGGCGCAGCGCACGAGAAGTTCGTGCGGATCGCCCACCAGTGGCCGATCGTCGCGGTCGCCGCTGCGGTCAGGGTCGACGGCGGGACGATCAGCGAGGCTCGGGTCGCGTTCGCCAACATGGGCAACACCCCGATCCGGGCACGCGGGGTGGAGGAGGCCTTGACGGGCCAACCCGCGACCGAGGACGCCGTACGCACCGCCGCGGCGCGGGCGGCCGAGGGTGCCAACCCCCCGTCGGACCTCAACGGGAGCGCCGACTACCGCCGGCACCTGGCCACGGTGCTCACCCGGCGGGCGGTCCTGGCGGCGGCAGGCGCCTGACCCGGATGGATCTCGCGCACCAGTTCACAGTCCCGGTCCCGGTCGACGATGCCTGGGCGGAGTTCAAGGACGTCGCGAGCGTCGCGGAGTGCTTCCCCGGCGCGACCGTGTCCTCGGCCGAGGGCGACACGTTCAGCGGATCGGTCAAGGTCAAGCTCGGACCGATCGCGCTGCTCTACAACGGATCCGGCACGTTCGTCGAGAAGGACGATGCGGCGCACCGCTTCGTCGTGGAGGCCAAGGGCAAGGACAAGCGCGGCAACGGTACAGCGGGGGCGACGGTCACCCTGACCATGACCGGTGCCGACGGCGGGACGCACGTCGAGGTGCTCACCGACCTGTCGGTCACGGGCAAGCCGGCCCAGTTCGGCCGCGGCGTGATGCAGGACGTGTCCGACAAGCTGCTCGGGCAGTTCGTGGACTGCCTCGAGCAGCGCTTCGCGACCGGCGTCGACGACGAGGGACCCGCCCAGGAGGCGGCCACCGCAGCGGTCTCAACGCCGGAACTGCCACCGCGGATCTCCGACGACGCGATCAACCTCGGGACCACCGTGGTGCCGGTGCTGTTGCGCAGCTACTGGAAACCGGCCCTCGCGGCGCTCCTGCTGGTGGCGCTGCTGGTCTGGATACTTGTACGCGCCTGAGCCGAAATCGGCCTACCCCGAGTGGCCGGACCCCTAGTGTTCGAGCCATGAAACGGCTCGTGTGGATCGTGATCAGCCTTGGGGTGTTCGCCGCCATCATGTTCATCCCGTCGCTCGCCTGGACGGACGACGACGAGGTCGCCAACGACGATGTGGTGAGCGAGCCCACGTCCATCACGAACTACGACGCCGTGTTCGAGCTTTCCGAGAACGGCGACCTGGACGTCGTCGAGACGCTGACGGTGAACTTCCCGTCCGGGGACCGGCACGGCATCTTCCGGTTCTGGGACCGCGTGGACCAGGAGAACGGCGAGGTCCGCCGGCTGGTCGAGGACGTCGAGGTGACGCAGGACGGCGACGAGGCCCAGGTCGAGATGAGCACCGAGGACCACGGGCGCTTCGACGTGGCCCGGATCGGCGACCCGGACGAGTTCGTCAGCACCGGCGAGCACGTCTACGAGATCAAGTACCACATCGACGGCACGATCGAGCCCGGCCAGGACGTCAGCACCGACAGCCAGTGGTACTGGCAGCTGATCCCCTCAGGCTGGGCGCAGGACATCGAAGAGGCGCACCTGACGGTGAAGCTGCCGAGGACGGCTGAGGACGTGCAATGCGGCATCGGCTTCGACGACCCGCCCGACCCGTGCGAGATCAAGGGCGAGGGCACCGACGAGCTCAGGATCGACACCGGTGCGCTGCCGCGGAACACTCCGGTCAGCCTCAAGGTCGGCCTGGACCTCTCCACCCCGGAACCGGGTACCAGCCCCCCGTGGGGGGCCCGCTTCGACCGCGTGCTCAGCACCAGCCCCGTCACGTTGGGCATCGTGCTGGCCGATCGTCGCCGGCGTCGGCCTGCTCGCCATGATCCTGGCTCGGATGACGTACGAGCGGAACCCGCAGTTCCCGCTGATGTACGGCCCACCCGACGGCATCGGCCCAGCGCAGGCGAAGTACATCCTCACCGAGGGCATCGACCAAGAGGCGTACGTCGCGACCCTGATGCACGCGGCCCAGCACGGAGCGATCAACCTGCAGAAGGGCGACGACAGCTGGACCATCACCGACACGGGAGGTCCCGACAAGTGGCGTGGCCTGGACGATGTGACCGGCGGCGTCGCCCACATCCTGTCCGGACCCGGGACGTCGTTCACCGCCGGCAAGAAGGACGTGGCTGCCGGCGAGCGCCTGAAGGAAGAGGTCGCGCTCTTCGAGGCCAACACCAAGGCCTGGGCGATGACCTCGGGCAACCTCACGAAGGCCGGACCAGGCGGGCTCGGCGGTCTGCTCGTTCTGCTCGGCCTCGTCGGCGCGATCGCCACCGTCATCTGGAATCCCTTCTCGATGTCGATCGTGGGCATGATCCCGGCCGCGTTCTTCGTGTTCGGCGCGCCGCTGCTGAAAACCGGTGCGACCACGAAGCGGACCCACGCGGGCCGCGACCTCTGGTCGCGGGCCGGCGGCTTCAAGCGAGTGCTGTCGACGCCCTCCAGTCAGGACCGCTTCGACTTCTCCGGCCGCGAGGAGCTCTACACGGCGTACATCCCGTGGGCGGTGGCGTTCGGCGTGGCCGATGAGTGGGCGGCGAAGTACCGCACCGAGACCGGCGCCGAGCCGCCGGTGCCGCACTACTTCGGCAGCGCCTACGCCGGGGCAGGTGCCGGCTCGTACGTCGACTCGATGGTCAGCGATTTCAACTCCACCGTGAGCAGCGCCATCTCGTCGTACCAGGCCACGCAGTCGTCCTCGTCGAGCGGCGGTGGTGGCGGCGGCTTCTCCGGCGGCGGTGGTGGCGGCGGCGGAGGCGGCGGCTCCTGGTGATCGCCCCGTTCCGGGGCGAGTACGGGGTCCGCGTCCGACCGAGCTCGACGGGCTGGCGCTGCCGCCGGCGCCGATGCCGGGCCGGCGCGGTACCCGACCGCTGAAGCAGTGGCGGTACGTCGGCGTCTACGGGCCCGAGCTGATGCTCTGCGTCGGCAGCGTGCGGATCGGCCCGTTTCGTCAGGAGTTCTGGGCGATCTGGGACCGGGAAGACGGTCGCCTGCACGAACGAACTCGCCGACGGCACGGTGCGGTCGACCTCACCGAGGGCCGCGTCGTGGTCGACGACGGTGACGTGCGGATCACGCTCGCCCTCGATGAGGGCGCCGGGATCGAGACGGTGTGTCCGAGCGGGTCGTCGTACGCCTGGACCCGGAAGCAGGGCGGGGTCGCGGCTGTCGGCACCGTGACGGTGGGTGGCAGCGAACGCCGGATCGAGTCGCGCGCGGTCATCGACGACACCGCCGGCTACCACGCGCGGCACACTCGCTGGCACTGGTCGGCCGGGGTAGGCATAGCGACCGACGGCCGCCCGGTCGCGTGGAACCTGGTCGAGGGCGTCAACGACCCGGACTCCTCCAGCGAACGGACCGTTTGGGTGGGCGGCAACGTCGACGAACCGCCGCCGAGCGACTTCGCCGCGGACCTCGGCCGGGTCGACGGACTCAGCTTCCGGTCGGAGTCGGTGCGGTCACGCAACGAGAACTACGGGCTGATCCGCAGCCGCTACCGCCAGCCGTTCGGCACCTTCACGGGCCGTCTGCCCACGTCCACGGGAGACGGGCCGGAGCTCGCCGAGGCCTACGGCGTCATGGAGTTCCACGACGCGTTCTGGTGAGCCGGACCGCTTTGGTCCTTGGTATCACTACGCTTCACCCAACTTCGAGAAAGCAGGTAGTCGGATGTTGATCGTGATCATCGTCATCGTCGTGCTCGTGCTCCTGGTGGCCTTCGTGGTGGTCGGCTTCAACAAGCTGCGCACCAGCGACGTGGCGGCCGACGAGGCCCTGGGTGGCATCGACGTACAGCTCACTCGCCGTGCCGACCTGATTCCCAACCTGGTCGAGACCGTCAAGGGGTACGCCGCACACGAGAAGGGGGTCTTCGAGGAGATCACCAAGGCGCGGGCCCGCTTGCAGACCGCGGCCGCCGGCAACAGCGTGCCGGACAAGGCCGCGGCCGATGCCCAGATGGCCGGTGCCCTGGTCAACCTGAACGCGGTCGCGGAGGCCTACCCCGACCTCAAGGCGAACGCGAACTTCCAGGACCTGCAGAAGCAGCTGGCCGAGACCGAGAACCAGATCTCGTTCGCACGGCAGTACTACAACGACGCCGTGGCCACGCTCAACAAGCTGGTCGTCACGATCCCGTGGATGTTTCTCACTGGCATCGCGAAGGTCGAGAAGCGCGAGTTCTACGACGCCCCCGAGGGCCAACAGAACGCGCCCAGCATCGAGTTTTAACCCTGGTCGAGTAGCGCGAGCGACGCCAACGTTGGTCGAGTAGCGCGAGCGAGGAACGAGCGAGCGCGTATCGAGACCACTCGCAGCACCGATCTTCGAACGCACCGGGTCTCGATACAGCCGGTCGCGACCTCGTTCCTCGGTCGCGCGGCCACTCGACCTGCCATCGCCCACGCAGCGCGCTCGTTCCTCGCGCGCTGCTGCGATGTCAGAACACGTTGAGCGGCCTGAACTGGACCGAGATCCGCGGTCCGGCGGTGGCGACCTTGGGTACGGCGTGCTCCCAGGTGCGCTGGCAGGACCCACCCATCACCAACAGGTCGCCGTGCCCCATCTCGATGGCGCTGGAGGGGCCACCGCCGCGCGGGCGCAGCGCCAGCTTGCGCGGGTCGCCCAACGACACGATCGCGACCATGGTGTCGTGGGTGTTGCCGCGGCCGATCCGGTCGCCGTGCCAGGCCACGCTGTCGCGGCCGTCGCGGTAGTAGCAGCAGCCGGCGGTGCGGAACGGCTCGCCGAGCTCGGGGAGGTAGTGCTCGCTCAGCGCGTCGCGGGCCTCGACGAGCACCGGATGGGGGAGATCCTCGCCGATCATGTAGGTGTAGACGAGCCGGGGGACGTCGACCACCCGGTCGTACATCTGCCGGCGCTCGGCCCGCCACGGCACTTGGTCGACCAGGGTGGCGAAGACGTCGTCGGCGCCCGGCACCCAGGAGCGGATCAGGTCGACCCAGGCGCCGGAGCCGAGCTCGCGCCGTTCGATCCCCGCGAAGCCGCCCAGGCCCGTCGCCGGAGCCTCGAAGAGCGTGCTCTGGAAGTCCATGCGCTCAGAGTACGACAGAATCGAACAAATGTTCGAGCAGGTTCTCAGGGTCGTTGACCAGGGTCGGACTCAGGGCAGCACCCGGTAGCGGCGAGTTGGAGTCGGCGGCGAGGCTGGGGACATGACCCCCGCCGTCAGCGTCGTCGAGCTCACCAAGACCTACGGCAGCGGCGACGCGCTGGTGCGCGCGCTCGACGACGTGACGCTCGATCTGTACGCCGGCGAGTTCACCGCCATCATGGGGCCGAGCGGCTCGGGCAAGTCGACGCTCATGCACGTGTGCGCGGCCCTGGATTTCTCCGACAGCGGGGTCGTGACCGTCGGCGACCATTGGTAGACCTGGGCCGGATGTCCGACCGCGAGCTCACGGCCCTGCGGCGCGACGAGATCGGCTTCGTCTTCCAGTCCTACAACCTGGTGCCGACGCTCACCGCCGCGGAGAACATCATGCTGCCGCTCGCTATCGCGGGCCGCCGTCCCGACCCCGCGTGGACGACGCCGTGATCGCCACCGTGGGTCTGGGCGACCGGCTCACCCACAAACCCAACGAGCTGTCCGGCGGTCAGCAGCAGCGGGTCGCGGTGGCCCGCGCTCTGGTCAGCCGGCCGCGGGTGGTGTTTGCCGACGAGCCGACCGGCAACCTCGACTCTCGCGCGAGCGCCGAGGTCCTCGACCTGCTGCGCCGGAGCGTGGACGACCACGGTCAGACCGTGGTGATGGTGACCCATGACCCGATCGCGGCGGCGTACACCGACCGCGTCGTGTTCCTGGCCGACGGTCGGGTGGTCGACGAGGTGCGCGAGCCGGCCCAGGAGCAGGTGCTCGAGATCATGACCCGGATGGCCGCGCCGTGATCAAGGCCGCACTCCGGAGCCTGCTCGGTCGCAGGCTCCGCCTGCTGATGAGCACCTTCGCGATCGTGCTCGGGGTCGCGTTCGTCAGTGGAACCCTGATCTTCACCGACACCCTGGACCGCAGCTTCACGGCGTTGTTCGCCTCCACTGTCGGTGACGTGGTGTAAGTCCGCCCGGGCGATGGCGACGCGGAAGCCCTCACCTCGTCGGCACTGACGGTGCCGGCCGATCTGGTCGACAGCCTCGCCGAGGTCCCGGGCGCGGCCCGGGCAGACGGCAACGTGACGGCGTTCGGCGTCTACGTCGTCAGCCCGGAAGGGAAGGTGATCGGGTCGTTCGGTCCGCCGGCCCTCGGTTCCAACTGGACCACCGCGCCGGCGGGTCACGGGCTGGACGGCTTGAGTATCGTCGAGGGCACCGAGCCGGAAGGCCGCGACGAGGTGGTGCTGGACGCCCGCACTGCCGAGAAGGCCGGCTACGACGTGGGCGACCGCGTCCCCGTCCTGACCGCCGGCAGCACGTCCAGGCTCGAGCCGACGCTGGTCGGCATCGCCGACTTCCGGAAGGGCGGGTCGCTCAACGGCGCCACGCTCGCGCTCTTCGACACCCGCACCGCCCAGGATCTCTTCCTCGACGGCGACGACGCGTTCACCGACATCTGGGTGACCGCGGAGGACGGTGTCTCGCAGGAGGAGCTGCGCGACCGGGTCGAGGACGTGCTTCCGGATGGCTACGAAGCCGTGACCGGGGACGAGGCAGCCGACGAGACGGCCTCGGAGCTGCGGCAGGCCATCGGGTTCATGCAGACCTTCCTGCTGATCTTCGCCGGCATCTCGCTGGTCGTCGGCGCCTTCCTCATCGTCAACACCTTCTCGATCCTGGTCGCCCAGCGCAGCCGCGAGCTGGCCCTGCTCCGGGCGCTCGGCGCGTCCAAGCGCCAGGTGACGGGGTCGGTGCTGCTCGAGGCGTTCGTGGTCGGCGTGGTCGGATCGACCATCGGCCTCGGTCTCGGCGTGCTGCTGGCGCTGGGGATCCGGACCCTGTTCGGCGGGTTCGGGCTCGACCTGTCCGGGCAGTCGCTCCTCTTCGCGCCGCGCACCGTGATCGTCGCGTACGCCGTCGGGGTGGCGGTGACCGTCGGGGCGGCCTGGCTGCCGGCGCGCCGTACCTCCCGAATCGCGCCGGTGCAGGCCATGCGAGACGACATCGCCATGCCAGAGAGCTCCCTGCATCGACGGTTCTGGCTCGGCGCAGCGGTCGTTGCCGCCGGCGTGGTCGTGCTGGGCATCGGGCTGTTCTCCTCGCTGCCCTACGGTGCGCAGCACCGGCACCGGCGTGTTGCTGATCCTGCTCGGCGTGACCGCGGCCAGCCCGGTGATCAGTCGTCCCTTGCTGCACGTGGTGCACCGGCTCTATCGGCGCGGCTTCGGACCTGTCGGCAACCTCGCCGGCCAGAACTCGCTGCGCAACCCGAGGCGCACCGCCGCGACGGCGTCCGCGCTGATGATCGCGCTCACTCTCGCGTGCACCATGGCGATCGTCGGTGCCTCGGCCAAGGCGTCCGTCGACCGCGCCGTGAAGAGGAACTTCGTCGGTGACTACGTCGTCAGCAGCGCCATCGGTGGCCCGTTCTCGACGTCCATCACGGATCGGCTCGCGCAGGTCGAAGGCGTCGAGACAGCGTGGTCAGGCAGCGCTTCCAGCTCACCGGCGACGGCGACGGGCTGTCGGCGACCGACCCTGCGACCCTCGACCGGCTCGGGCTGGACGTGGTCTCCGGCTCAGGGGACCTCATCGACGGCACTGTGCTGCTCAGCGAGTCGTGGGCCGAGGACGAGGGTCACGAGGTCGGCGACACGATCGAGGTCACAGGGCCTGCCGGCGGCCCCGAGCTCCGCGTCGTCGGGCTCTACGACGACACGCCCCTCGTCCCGTTCCCGATCCTCACCACCCTGCAGACCTTCGAGGACCTGGGCTACCCGGCACAGGACAACACGCTGATCATCGACACCGATGGATCGCCTGGGGTCGAGGAGCGACTCGAAGAGGTCGTCAAGGACGAGCCGATCGTGACCGTCAAGGACCAGCAGGAGTACGCCGAGGAGCAGCGGGCCCCGATCGACCAGTTCGTGCTGATCATCTACGCCCTGCTGGGACTGGCCCTGGTGATCGCCGTCCTCGGCATCGTCAACACGCTCGCGCTGTCGGTGATCGAGCGGACCCGGGAAGTGGGGCTGCTCCGGGCGATCGGGGTGTCCCGCCGGCAGCTGCGGCTGATGATCACGCTCGAGTCGGTGGTGATCTCGATGCTCGGCACCGTGCTGGGCGTGCTGCTCGGCA